>NZ_JBHTZS010000021.1:107361-128643 GCF_042790125.1 Streptomyces scopuliridis | reverse complement strand
GCCCGATGCTGCGCCCGTCCGCCGCGGCCCCGCGGCCGCCCGCCCGCCCCCCACACCGCCCCCCCCCCCGGGGGCCCCCCCCCGGCCCACCGAGGCTGACTCAGTGCCGGGGTCTGCCTGCGGATCAGTGAGCTGTGCGCGCCATGAGCGAGTGGTTGTGGCGCCTCGTGCCACAACCACCGGCGACATGTCAGGACCAGCGGATTGAACTGGCCTTGTCGTCCAGGATGCCGAGGTCGGTGCGGTTTCCGGCGTAGGCGATCGAACCGCCGGTCCAGCCGCGATGTTCGAAGAGGCTGAGCCAGCAGTTTCTGTAGGCGCGGTACGAACCGATCTCGTCGTTCCACCCCGGCTGGATCAGTTCCACCCAGTAGTCGGGCTGATCCGTCGGACCGCTGCAGTCGAAATCACCCTGATAGATCAGCGAGTCGCCGCCGTAGTCCGCGTCTTTGTACATGATGCTGATCGGCGCCAGGGCAGCCGTTCCAGTGCTTTCTCCAGCAACGCCCCTTGTGTTGCCGTCTGTTGCTGCGGGGGAATTCAGTTGCGCCACGAGACGCGGGTCCGCCACGGCCGCGCGTGAGTTGTTCGGAGCGTCGGTGATACGGCCGTCAGTGGCCTTGGCCATGGCGTCGGTGAAGCTGTCGTAGCAGCTCATCGCACCAGTCGTCACATTGGTCACGCAGTGTCGAGTTTTCTCTGCCGCTTGGGTCGGCTGCGCCGTTAACGCGAGCCCGATTCCAGCGATGGCCGCGGTTATCGAAATTATTCGGTTACGCATTCCGGGACCTCTCGATCAGTCGGTTCCACCCGGTCAGGTGACCAGGCGGTGTTAGTTGGAGAGTGTGAGTGCGTGCGAAGAGGCAGAGTCGAGCGCGCCCCCTCGACCTGGCTGTAGCGCGATGCTTTCCGCTTTCGATCAGATTCGGGAATGCTGCTGGGCGTTCGGTCGGCAGCATTACCCAGGCGTCTTTTCGTGCGCCCCATGCGGGCGCCGATAAAACTATCGTTGAGGTCCCGTCATGTCATGAGTAGCGGAGTACTCAGTTCCAGACGGGTATCCATTGCTGAGCCCGGGTCCCCCGGGCACGAAACCACGGCATCAACGCTGCGTTGACCAGCACTGACGTGATGACCTTCGCGGACAAGGCGTATCAAGGCGCCGGCGGTTCCGTGCGTATCCCGTTCAAGGCACCGCTACCGGCCGAAGCTGTCTCGCCGGCAGAAGGCCGAGAACAAGGCCCACGGCGGACCCGCTGCCGCGGCGAACGCGCCGTCGTGCTCCACCACGTCGAGAACCCGACCTACCAAGGGTGAGGAACGCTCGGCCATGCGACCGACCCTGGTGATGAGTTTTCGCGCCCGCACCCGTCACACCTATGACGGGACACGACTAGGCGGAAGGGTGACGTGATGAATGCGGATACGCGACTGGAGGAGCTGGGTGTGAGCGGGCTGGGCGAAGTAGACGAGCCGGCGTTCTCGGGGCTGGCGGAGCGGCACAGGCGGGAGCTGCACGTGCACTGCTACCGGATGCTCGGGTCGTTCGAGGACGCCGAGGACACCGTGCAGGAGACGTTCCTCCGTGCCTGGCGGCGGCGGGAGACCTTCGAGGGGCGGTCGACGTTCCGGGCCTGGCTGTACCGGATCGCCACCAACGCCTGCCTGGACGTGCTCGCCAAGTGCCGTCCGGAACCCGCGACCGGTGGCGAGGTGCCGTGGCTGCAGCCCTACCCGGACCGGCTGCTCGACGAACTGCCCGCGGGCGACGCGGACGAGCCGGAGACCGTCGCCGTCGCGCGGGAGACGATCGAGCTGGCGTACCTGGTCGCGGTCCAGCACCTCGCGCCGCGCCCGCGGGCCGTGCTGATCCTGCGGGACGTGCTCGGCTGGCCGGCGAAGGACGTCGCGGAGCTCCTCGGGGATTCCGTCAACTCCGTGAACAGCGCGCTGCAGCGGGCCCGCGCCGGCATGCGGGAGCACCTGCCCGCCGAGCGGCAGGACTGGACCGGCGGCGAACAGGACGCCGGGACGCGCGAGCTGGTGCGCCGCTATACCGACGCCAGCGTGGCCACGGACGTCGACGGGCTCGCCGCACTGCTGCGGGACGACGTCCGCTGGTCGATGCCGCCCACGCTGGGCCTGTACGTCGGCCGCGACGCGGTGGTGAACGACTGGGTCGAGCACGGCTTCGAGGGCATGAAGGGCCTGCGCGCCGTGCTCACCTCCGTGAACCGGCAGCCCGCCGTCGCCTTCTACCTCTGGCGCAAGCGGGAGGGCGCGTACCTGCCGCTGACGATCGACGTCCTGCGCGTCACCGGCGGGGCGATCACCGAGATCGTCGCGTTTCACGACGACAGGTTCCCGCGGCTCGGGCTGCCGGAGCGCCTGCCGGCGGACGGCACGGAGTAGTCCCGGTGTGGACGCTCACGCTGCGCGGTGGCGCGCGTGTCGCGGTGGTCCCGGCGGAATGGCGCGACGCGTTCGGCGTCGTCACCCGCGGGCGGGTGCAGCTGGAGCTGCGCGACGGCGAGGCCGGGCCGGTTCTCGGACGCGGCGCCGGGTTCTGGCTCCGCGGCACCGGCGTCCGCGCCTTGCGGAACCCCGGCCGCCGTACGGCGCGGGCGCGCATCGTCACCCCTGGGCCAGGACCGTCACATGCCGGTCAGCGGACCCGTAGGCCAGTTACCGAATGACGGAGGAACGACATGAACAGCATGAATGACACCGGGGTCGTCGCAGGCCCGGCATCGGGCCGGACCAGCCACGCTCACCGACTCCGCAGGCTCGCCGGCACCGGCTTCATCGCCGCGCTCGCAGCGACGGTGGTCACCACCCTCGCCGCGGCGCTGGCCCAGGCCGTTGGCGTCGACTTCGAGGTCCCCGATGGTGGCGAGACGATCCCGTTGCCCGGGTTCGCCGTGGTGACCGGCTTCTTCTCGGTCGTGGGCATCGTCATCGCCGTCACTCTTCTTCGTTGGAGCGCTCGCCCCGCCAAGCGATTCGTGTGGACGGCAGTGTCGCTGACCGCCATCTCGTTGGTCCCGCCCTTCCTCTCCGGGGCCAACACCGCCACCATCATCGTCCTCCTCGCGCTACACCTCGTCCCCGCGACGGTGATGATCCCCACCCTGACGCGGAGCCTTCGCACCCGGACCGATTGACGATCCCGCAACGGGACAACGCGCGGCGCAAGGGCGTGCGCGAGCGTACGAACGTGGTCCCCCGGTGCTGCCACCCTCCGTTCCAGGTTCCTTTTCCTGGTCAATTCGGAAGCTGAGCCGCCTCTCTCGGGCCGACGTCAGGCTCAAGCCGCGCCAGGACGCGTTCGCGGAAGAGCCCTGACACCTCAACTACGCCCGCGGGAGGCGGCCACGCCGTAGCCGGCGGGGCGGGGAGCGCTGTGCGTGACGTGGGAGGTTGGAAAGGCTCATTGACTATCAGCCTGCTTCTGACCGATCCCCTGGGGCAGGCAAGACGGCTTGAGTCTCCCGTAGGGGGAGATATAAGGGTGGGGACATGGACGGCAACACGCTCTACTCGATCGGCGAGCTCGCTCGGCGGACCGGTCTCACAGTCAAGACCATTCGGTTCTACTCCGATCGCGGAATCGTGAAGCCGACGGAACGCACCCCGGCCGGCTACCGCCTCTACGACACCGACGCCGTCGCACGCCTGGCCTTTGTGCGGACCCTGCGGGAGCTGGGACTGGACCTTCCTACGATCCGCAAGGTCATGGACCGGGAGCTCTCGCTTCCCGAAGTCGCCGCGGCGCACGCCGACGCACTGGCCGTGCAGATCGGCGTCCTGCGTCTGCGGCGCGCGGTGCTGACCGCAGTGGCCGAGCGCGGGTCTACCCCTGAGGAGACAGGACTCATGCACCAGCTGGCACAGCTCTCCGAGGATGAACGCCGACGTCTGATCGGAGATTTCCTCGACGCAGTTTTTGGTGGTCTCGACACCACTCCTGCATTCGCGGGGGTCATGCGTTCGATGACCCCCGAACTCCCTGACAACCCCGAGGCCGAGCAAGTCCAGGCGTGGGTGGAGCTGGCCGAGCTGTCCCTGGATCCGGACTTCCGTGCCGGACTGCGCCGGATCGCGGAAGACCAGGTCGCCGATCAGGCCCACGACGGCGTTCCGGGGCCGCGCCGTGACGCGGTGGCAGTCATTCGCGACCAGGTCGGCCCGGCTCTGGCCGTCGGCATCGACCCTGCATCGCCCGAGGCCGATTCGATCGTCGCGGCGTTCACGGCACACTACGCCCAGATCCTCGGCCGCCCCGACGACGCCGAACTTCGCCACCGGCTGTCGACTCGGCTGGAGAGCGTGAACGACCCTCGCAGGGAGCGGTATCTCCGGCTCCTCGCGGTCGTCAACGGCTGGCCGGCCCCGGAGAGTCTGGCGCCCGCGTTCGACTGGTCCGTCGAGGCCCTGCGCGTCCGGGCACAGCGATGACTGGGCGGCCACAAGACGGCATGGCCCAGCCATGGTCGGCGTCGGGCGAGCACACCGCCGCGCGTGATCGGCCAGTGCACGCCCCCGTCGTCCTTCAGACAGCCGCGACAACGACCTCTCCCGCTCTCATTCTCCGCCCCTGGTGCATGGAGGACGTTGCCGCATTGGTCAGGGTGTTCCGGGATCCCGTACTGCGCCACTGGACGAGCCACGTCGTGGAGAACGAAGCTGACGGGGCACGGTGGGTACGGGCCCAACTGCGAGGATGGGCAGCCGGGAACCGCTTCGGTTTTGCGGTCTGCGAGACACAAACCAGCTCTGTTCGCGAACAGTTGGTTGGCAATGTGGTCCTCAAGGAGGTCGCCTCCGGCAAACCAGCGGCCGAGGTGGGCTACTGGACCGCGGCGCACGCACGCGGAAGGGGAGTGGCCCCCCGCGCTCTGGAGACACTCACCGGCTGGGCCTTCGACACCTTCGAAGCCGACGGACTGGAGCGTCTGGAACTCCTCCACCAAGTCGGCAACCTGGCATCGTGTCAGGTCGCGCGAAAGAGCCGGTACGGCTTTGACAGCGTCCTGCCAGCGGCGCCTCCTTCTTTCCCTCACGAAGGCCACCTGCACACGCGGGCAAAGCCTGAACGCAAGAACGTGTCTGGCAACACCGCCCTGTGGGGTAGTTGACCAAGCCAGCAGTAGTGAGTGCCGTGCTCAGGATGTCCCGATGGGAGCGAGCCTCATCGCCGATGCCGTCGGCCTGCGTGTCAACAGGCGCCGGCGCTCTCCTCCGGGTCGCGTTCAGTGCCTGTTTCTGAACCCAATAACAGCAGGTCAAGGGCCGTCAGTCCGGAATGAGAGCTTTGGGTGAGCGTTCGGGGAGCGGTCGCATTGACCGCTCCCCGAACTGAAACCGTTGCGGCTCATGCGGCGCGACGGGGGAAGCTGCGAACGCCGTGCATCGGTCCGTAAGACCGCCACCCGGAGCCCTCCGAGGATCCCGGCAGCTTGACCGATCCGAAGGTGATGGTCAGCGCCTTCACTCTCGTCCCGCCGGCTATCAGGCTGCCGAGCCGGTGATCTTGGTCAGATAGGGGTTCCGGGCATGGGCTCCGGGGGTTCAGAAACAGGCACTCACTCAGTACCAGATCCACAGCTTGAACTGGTGGCTGCCCGCAATAGGTGTGCACTCAGCGCGGTAGTAGCGGTTGGGATTGGACTGCACGACCATAATGCCGGCCACGGTGCAGTCGGTGAGGCTGTTGTAAGTGGCCCAATAATGCGCGGTCCCTGCCGCGATACTGGCCTTTTCCCCACTCTGCGCCACACGGTCGGACCCGATCGTCGCGACAGTGGTCGCCTCGGACGAGGCGGCAAACGCCGGCCCGACCGAGACGCCCAGCACAAGTGCGGCACCGACGGCCGCGGTCGCGATAGTACGGCGAATACGCATGTTGTTGCCTTTCGTCGACGTCAATGAGCGGTGTGTGCCTGCTGCCCCTCTTGCCAGGCGGCGGACCTCCTGGTTTGGGGACGCGGCGGCAACTCTGCTCAGCCGACATTGAGTAAACCTGGTGGAGACCTTGAAACCGCAGGTCACGGTGCAATCCCCGTTCCCGTTCGGGGATCGGTCACGGCGACCGTTCCCCGAACGCTTTCCCAAAGTTCCCATTTCAGGCTGACAGCTCTTGACCTGCTGATACAGGGTTCAGAAACAGGCACTCATACGAGTGCCCATGTCGAGCTCGCGCCCGTCGTCATCAGATAGCGTCACGTCAACAGCCGCCCTGGCGCTGTGCGGTGCGATCTCGGGCGGTGACACGTAGCGGCTGGTCGCCCAGCGGACCTGCTCAGATGCCCTCGGTAGCCCTCGACGAACAACAGCCCCATACCCTGGGCGGCTGTGTCTGTGCCGGGCAGGTCGAGCACCATTTCCGGGCTCGGCGCCCAAGGCGGGTTGTCGCTCGCTGGGGGAGGGGGCTGAGTGCTCGGGCAGTGCGCGGGCGCCGGGCGTGTCCAGGACGCGGCGGATCGCCTTCGGATCGGCCCGGTGCTGCCTGGCGAGGGCCTCGACGGTGGCACCCTGCTGGTACGCCTCCACGGCTTTGGCGGCCTGACCTGGGTCGGCCACCCCGCCGCGCTCAGCGTCTTGTCGCAGGCCTCGGTGGCGGCGACGCTTTCGTGGGTGTCTCACGTCTGATCCGCTGCCGGGCGTCCTCAACATGTCGGCGGTCAACGTCGCCCGCCGGTCATCCGATAAAGCGAGGAGCGCATCATGCCGGGGCAAGAAGGCTTGATCGAGCAGAGGAGCCAGGCCGGGGCGGGCGAGCCTGTCCGTACGGGTCGACGCAATCGGGTGCGGCCCGACGGCGAGATCGTGGCCGACCCGGGGCGTGGGCTGTTCTGGGGGAACCGGGGCTCGCTGCTCGGCGCCGCCGGCCAGCCGACCCGCAAGCCGTCTACGCGGGCCTGGGTCTGCTGTGTGCTGGAGTTCAAGGGCTGGTGGCGGGTTCAGTGGCAGCCGGGCCGGCTGACGGAGCTGTACTTCCTCGACGAGGCCACGGCCTTCGCCGCCGGCCACCGGCCGTGCGGGATGTGCCGCGTCCCGGACTACCGTCGGTTCCAGCGGAGCTGGGCCGACGCCCTGGGAGACGGCCTTCCCGGCGCGCCGGAGATGGACCGCAGGCTGCAGGCGGATCGGCGAACGCCCGAAGGACGGCAGCGCACCTTTCAGACGGTGGCCGCCGACCTGCCGGACGGAACGTTCATCCGCCTGGACGGCGAGATCGGGCTGATGGGGCAGGGGCGCTGGCGGCCCTGGTCGATGGGCGGATACGGCGCAGCGCAGGCGATCGCCTCGGATCTCCAGGTGGAAGTGCTCACCCCCGAGATGACGGTGCGGGTGCTGGCCGCCGGATACGTACCTGTCCTGCACCCGTCCGCTGGATGAACGGGACCGGCTGCGGGCCGCGCCGGGAAGACTCCCACCGGATCGGTTGCTGCCGCATCCCGCCGGGAGGCGTGGCCGTGCCCAGGCTGCACCATCCCGGGGTCTGCCTGCGCGATCGTCCCGGGTGACGGCCGCCCGGGACGTGCCGGTGGCACCGCGCCGCCGGTAGGTCGGGTTCTGTGCCCCGGCAGGTGAATTCGGATCTCACATTCACGGCACCCGCACCGTCTTCCAGGTGAGATAGCCGGTGGAGAAGTCGGCCGTGCACGGCGAAGGGCCGAAGGCCGAGCGGAAACCGCCGGGCCTGGAGGGGGCCGGGCCCGGAGGGGTCCGGGCCGGCCGCGACCGGCCGGCTGTTTTGAGAGTTCGAACACATCGGTTCGGAATCAAGGTCTACGACAGGGCGAGTATGAGGGAGCCGTTCGAGAAGGCGGTCGAGCAGCACGGCGCGACCGTGTTGCGGGTGTGTCGGGCGCTGTTGGGGACGTATGACGCCGACGACGCCTGGTCGGAGACGTTTCTGGCGGCGATGCGGGCCTGGCCGGGGCTGCCGGAGACGGCGAACGTGGAGGCGTGGCTGGTGACGATCGCCCGACGCAAAGCGATCGACGTGCAGCGCGTCGCCGGTCGCCAGCCGCTGCCGGTTGAGGAATTGCCGGAGGCGCCCAGCCCGTTGGGCGTGCCGGGCGCCGACGACGGGGAGTTGTGGGAAGCCGTGGGGCGTCTTCCGGGCAAGCAGCGGCAGGCGGTCACGTTCCGCTATCTGGCCGGGATGCCGTACGACGAGATCGCCGCGGTCCTGGGCGGGAACACCGCGGCGGCGCGCCGCGCGGCGGCGGACGGTCTGAAGAATCTACGAAAACACTATCCGGGCGCGACCGCGAGAGGAGCATCCACATGAGCGGCACCCGATCCCACGATGACGTCCTGAGCATGCTGTCGGCTCCCGTCGACGCCAAGACCCTGGCCCGACTGCACCGCCGCCTGGAGGCCGAGGCCCAGGCCGCCGCGCTGGTCGACATCGCCTACACCGTCGTCGACTCCCCGGTCGGCCGGCTGTTGCTGGCCGCCACTGACCGGGGCCTGATCCGCGTCGCCTACGCGGTCGAGGACCACGACAAGGTCCTGCAGACCCTGGCCGACAAGGTCAGCCCGCGCATCCTGCACGCCCCCGGCCGACTGGACACGGCCGTCCGGGAGATGGCCGAGTACTTCGAACGTCGTCGGCAGGCGTTCGACCTGCCGCTGGACCTGTCCCTGTCCAAGGGCTTCCGGCAGCTGGTCCAGCAGCATCTGCCGGAGATCGGCTACGGCCAGACCCGCAGCTACCGCCAGGTCGCCGAGCTCGTCGGCAGCCCCAAGGCGGTGCGGGCGGTCGGCACGGCGTGCGCGACCAACCCGCTGCCGGTGGTCGTCCCCTGCCACCGGGTGCTGCGCACCGACGGCACCCTCGGCGGCTACATCGGCGGCCCGGAAGCCAAGACCGCACTGCTGGAACTGGAGGCCGCGGCATGAACGCCACCACCGTCGTCAAAACGAGGGCGAAGACGAAGAAGAGGACTCCCGGCGCGGACGCCGCCGCCGGAGCCGGGCCGTGGGCGGGCCGGGTCGAGACCGCCGACTGGGACACGGTGGCCGCCGAACTCGACGAGTACGGAGGCGCGTTGCTGCCGCGACTGCTCACCCCGGACGAGGCCGGCCGGATCCGGGACCTGTACGAGCGGCCCGAGCTGTTCCGGTCCACCGTCGACATGGCCCGGCACCGGTTCGGGTCCGGGGAGTACAAGTACTTCCACGCCCCCTATCCCGAGCCGGTCGAGCGGCTCAAGCAAGCCCTGTACCCGCGGCTGCTGCCCATCGCCCGCACGTGGTGGGAACGGCTCGGCCGCACCGCGCCGTGGCCGGACACCCTGGACGAGTGGCTGGACATGTGCCACGCGGCCGGGCAGTCCAAGTCCACCGCGATCCTGCTGCGCTACGGCGCCGGAGACTGGAACGCGCTGCACCGCGACCTGTACGGCGACCTGGTGTTCCCGCTGCAGGTCGTGATCAACCTGGACCGGCCGGGCACCGACCACACCGGCGGGGAGTTCCTGCTGGTCGAGCAGCGCCCCCGCGCCCAGTCCCGCGGCACCGCCACTCTGCTCCCGCAGGGCCACGGCTACGTGTTCACCACCCGTGACCGCCCCGTGCGGTCCGTGCGCGGCTGGTCGGCCGCCCCGGTCCGGCACGGCGTATCGGCGATCCGTTCAGGGCACCGGCACACGCTGGCCCTGGTCTTCCACGACGCCGCCTGAAGCCCTCGGCGGCCGGCGCCGTGGCGGCCCGAACACCGGCCGTGCGCGGTGTGCCGTCCGGGCCCCTGTCGGCAGTGGAAGACCGCTTGCGAGGAAGGCATCCCATGAACCTACGAGGAAGACATCCCGCGGCCCCCTTGACCAGCCCCCTGCTGGTCGATCCTCCACGGCCGGGCCCGGACCTGACGGTCACCGACACCGAAGCCGCCGCGCTGGCCGGGCTTGCCGCGGCGCGCGGCGCCCGGAGCATCGCTGTCGGCTCCGGCCGGACCCCGGCCGCGCTGGCCGCCGCCGACGCGATCACCCGAGCCTGGCGGGCCGCCGGCGGCGTCGTGGTCACCACGACCACCTGGCCGGAGATCGCGGCCTCCTGGCTGTGCCAGGCCCGCCGGTTCGCCGACGCGCCGGCCGACGTGTGGGTGATGACCGGCCCGGAGGTCGGCTGGGCCCAGGTGGCCCGGCGGCTGCTGTGGTCCACGTCCTGGCGGCCCGACCGCACCCTGGCCACCGCCGCCATCGGCCGCCCCGCCACGCTGGCCCTGGTCGGCGCCCAGCAGCTGCGCGGTCTGACCGGAACCGGTGCGAACGGCGACACCTGGACCGTCACCGGCGACGGCGGCCTCGCGGTCACAGGTCCCCGAGCACCGGGATGACGGCGCGGCCACCTGGACCGTCACCGGCGACGGCGGCCTCGCGGTCACCGGTCCTGTAGCACCGGGATGACGGCGCTGTTCGCTTCCGGAAGCGCCGCGCGGCCCGGTCAGTCCCGTCCTCGGTGCGCACCTGCCGCCCGACTGGCTCACTTCGGCCCAGCAGGCGTGGCTCGTCGGCCAGTTCCGCATCTGGGCAGTCGGCCCGGTCCCGATCCGCGCCCCCAGCGTGCGCGGGCACCGGATGAGCGTGCAGAGGGTGTGCCTGGGCTGGCACGGACAGCCCTACCGGTACAGCCGGCACGCCGGCGACGCCCGCACGGCCCGCACCTTCCGCTTCGGCAACACCGCCGGGCCACGTCAGCAGCACCTCGCGCATGACCGGCCTGTCCCACTCCCATGGGAAACCTGCACCCCGATGAGCACGACCGCCCCAGACGCCGCACCCCCCAGGGAGTCCCCGCACGGCTCGTGATCCCGCGCATCCGCGTCCTTCGAGAATCCGGCCTGGCCGCAGCCTTCGGCGGCCTCGCCGTCCTGCCCGGCCGGTCGCGGCCGGAACGCGTCTCACGTTTCAGGGCGCCCGCGCGTCTTCAGTACGGACAGGCAGCACCTTGCAGGCAGGAGATCAAAATGGACGTCCGACACGCCTCTGTGGACAGCCCGGTGGGGCCGCTCCTGGTCGTCGCCGGCGACGACGCGCTGGTGGGACTGTACTTCCAGGGCTACCGGTACACGCCCCCGCCCTCGGCATGGGGCCGCCGCGCCGACACATCGGCCGATCCGGTCCTGGCACAGGCGCACAGCGAGCTCGGCGAGTACTTCGCCGGAAAGCGGCAGGTGTTCGACGTTGCGGCGGTGACGAACGGCGACGAGTTCCAGGAGCAGGTCTGGGCGCAGCTGCGGGAGATCCCATACGGCGAGCGGATCACCTACGCGACATCGCGGTCGAGCTGGGCAGCAGGGGGTTCGCGCAGTCCGTGGGCCAGGCCGTGGGGCGCAATCCGGTGAGCATCGTCATCCCCTGCCACCGGGTGGTGGGCGCGGGCGGCAAGCTCACCGGATTCGGCGGCGGGCTCGAACGCAAGCAGGTCCTGCTGGACCTGGAGGAGCCGGCCGAGACACGGGCCGGACGGCTGTTCTAGCCGCGACTTCACGCTCCGGCGAGACGGCATGCCTGTCCGGCAGTGCACACCAGACCCCCGTGAGGGCGGCCCGTGCGGGGACGCGGGCCGCCGGCGCCCTGCGCCGCACAACGCCCAGGTCCGGCACCAGCGCCACGACAGGCGCCTTGGGCCCAGGCGATCGAGACCCATCTGTCCCTTGCGAGACCCATCCGTCCCTTTGAAGAACAGCGAGGAACGTTCCCCGATGGCCAGCGCCACCGCCCCTGCACCGAAGCATCCCGTCGACCCCGGGGTGGTGGTCGGCGACGACGGACTCGCCCGCCCCGCGTGGGCCAGCACCGATCCGATGCTTCGCCAGTACTACGACACCGAGTGGGGCATGCCCGTGCGCGACGAGCACGGCCTGTACGAACGGATCAGCCTGGAAGCCTTCCAGGCTGGACTGTCGTGGGCGACGATCCTGCGCAAACGTCCGGCGTTCCGTACCGCGTTCGACGATTTCGACCCCGACCGGGTCGCCGGCTACGGCGAAGCCGACGTCGAACGGCTCATGGCCGACGCCGGGATCGTCCGCAACCGCGCGAAGATCCTGGCGGCCGTGGCCAACGCCCGGGCGACCATCCGGCTGCGCGAGCGCGGCGGCCTTGTCGAGTTCGTGTGGCGGTTCAAGCCGCTGGACACCCCCAAGCCGCACACATTCGCCGAGATCCCCACCATCTCCCCCGAATCGCGGGCCCTGTCCGAAGCACTGCGCGCGCAAGGGTTCGCGTTCGTCGGCCCGACCACCATGCACGCCCTCATGGAAGCCATCGGCATCATCGACACCCACCTGCTGGGCTCCCACCGCCGTGGCTCCTCCGGAATCTGGCCGGCATGACCCCGACCACCCTGCGCACCGGCCCGGCCGGGCCGTTCGATCACGACGTCGCCCTGGCCACCCTCGCCGCCCACCGCATCGAAGGACTGCACGCGATCGCCCCCGAACACGCCGAGCTGCAGCGCTGGATCGACGTCGACATCGCCGCGATCGCCGCAGACACCGTCCTGGGCCCGCTGATGGCCGAGCGCCCGGGAGTGCGGATCACCCGGTTCCACAGCGCGTACGAAGCCGCGCTGTTCACCGTCATCGGACAGCAGGTGTCCCTGGCCGCCGCCCGGCTGTTCGGTTCGCGGCTGATCGCCGCCTACGGTGCCGAAGCCCCCAACCGCGCGTTCGGCGGCGGTCTGCGCGCGCTCCCGGCCCCGCATGTGATCGCCCGTCAGTCCGCCGAGGAACTGCGCGCACGCATCGTCCTGGCCGGCGCCTGCGCCCGCACTGTGCTGGCCATCGCCGAACTGTTCGCCGACCTCGGCGACACCGAGAACCTGCCCGGCCGCGCCACCCTCGCTGCGGTCTACGGGGTGGGGCCGTGGACACGGGCCTACCTGGCTGTCCGCGCCGGAACCGACCTTGACACCTTCCCCGCCGGCGACGCGGTCCCGCGGCGCGTCTCCCAGGTGTGGCCGAGATGCGGTCCGGAAGGAGAACGACACATGTCCGACATCCGAACCCGGCAGGAGCGTGCCGAGCTGTTCCGGAGCCTGGCTTTGTCCACGAGAACGGGCTCTGGCTCAGGTTCTGTGAGGTCGTCGCGCTGAGTGACCAGTCCTATGGGATAAATTTCAGAGCGCTGGGTGTGGGTGGCTCCTATGATCGTTGGCGGGATGGGGCTCGTAGCGCAGTGGCTGTCGCGCCTTCACCGCATGTGGGAGGACGCCGGTTCGAATCCGGCCAGCCCCATCCCACCCTGGCTCATGCCAACAGGACGCGTTTACGCAGGAGTTGGAATCCTGCGCGGCCGAACATCTGGCGCTTGAGCATCTTGATCCTGTTGACATGGCCTTCGACGACGCCCGAGTTCCAAGGGAGGGTGAGGCCGGCGATGACGGCTTTGCGGTCGCGGTCGATGCCCGCGGCGAGCGTGTGGAGGCTTGGCAGGTCGTCCTGTCTCACGGCGGTGAGCCAATCCGGCAGGCGCTCACCCTGGCGCTCGGTGAGCATGGTCGCGAAGGACCGAACGTGCCTGGTGAGTGCGTCAATTTCGGGGCAGTTGGTCCGGACGTGCTTCAAGTTGAGCTGTTCGGTCTCGGAGAGATTCTCCGGACGGCGGAGGACCCATCCGGCGACGCTCCGGGGCGAAGGCGGACGGGCCGTCACCGACCGTGGCGAGGTGCGTTTCTGGCGAACGTAGGCGCGAACCCGCTGGTAGCTGCCCGTGTAACCGAGCGGGACGATCTCTTCCCACAGTTTCCAGGCGTTGGTGCAGCCTTCGTTCCAGCGGTCGTCGAGGTAGGGCTTGTACTCGTCGAGAACCGAGGTCCTTGCCTGCCACTGCCCGGTGAAAAGGTCTTCCGGCCTGGCGGCGTCCGCGTACCGTTTGACGGTTCGGCTTGTCATGCCGAGCTGCCGCTGGATTGCGCGGCGGCTGTGCCCCGCCTCCACCAGGGCGTGGACCGTGGCGTGAACCGTCCGGGTCCGGTCGGCGAACCGGTGGCCGGTCGGCCAAGGCGAGCCGGACGACTCCTGCGCAGGTTCTGGCTCCGTCTCGGGCGTTTCAGGTGTTTCGGGAGCCAGAACACGCAGACATCGGCGGTGCTGGGCGATGCTCCGCTCGGCGGCCTCGCTGAGGTTGTGCCAGAGGTGCCACCGGTCTGCGACCTGCACAGCCTGCGGTGCACCGGCGGTGGTGCCCTCGGCAAAGAACGGCGCACGATCCCGACACACGACCTCGATTCCGGGCCGCTGGGCCAGCCATGCGGCCAGGCTCGACGACTCCCGGTCCGGCAGCATGTCGATCGGCCGGCGGGTTTCCACGTCGACGAGGACCGTGCCGTAGTGGCGGCCCTTGCGGGTGGCGTACTCGTCGACGCCGACCACCCGCGGAGCGGGCACCTCAGGCTCGGGAAGCGCGTCGATCAACCGCAGGACCGTGCTGCGGCTGACCCCCGCACCCATGATGTCGGCCAGGCGGGCGCCGGCCCGGCCCGCGAGGGCAAGACCGATCGCGGCCAGTGTCGAGCGGAGCCGCTCGGTCCGCTGACCGTTTCTCCGGGTCAGGCCAGGTATCTGCTCGACGAACGTGCGACGTCCGCACTCAACGTTCCGGCAGGCGAACCGGCGGACCTGAAGCTGGAGAACGACGCTTCGTCCCGCACTCGGAACATCAGCGGGAAACCGCAGGTAGGAGCCGTGCACCTTGGCTGACCACGCCCCACAACCTGGACACGAGGCACCAGCTGTGGTGCACCGCACATCAACACGCACTATCGCGATGTTCACGTCTACCGACAGCACCGTGACGTCTGCGATCGACGGGAACAACAGCTCTTCCAGCCGGAACAAGATCTCATTCACAGCCCCGAACTGTCGGCCCGGTCACTCGTGCCACTGCTCGTTTTGAGGCAACTTCCCAGGGCCCCCACGGAGTTCAGCCGTCACCCACAGTGTGCGGATCACACAACCTGAGCCAGAGCCCGAGCTCGTGAACATCGACTTGGCCGCCTTCGGGGGTGCCTCGCGCGCTCATCGACAAACGACTTTCGTTCTCGTGGACAAAGCCAGGAGCCTGCACGACGACTTCCTCGTGCTGCCCGACGCCTGGGATGCCGGTAGCGCCCGTCTTGCCACCGAGGCCGGCGCCACGGCCATCGCGACCTCCTCGGGCGCGCAGTCCTGGCCGCAGGGCGTCGCCGACGGCCGCTCGCCGGCCAAGGCGGACGTGCTGGCGAACCTGGAGCGCATCGTGGCGGCCACCGACCTGCCGGTCAGCGCCGACGTCGAGAACGCCTACGCCGACAGTGCCGACGAACTGCGCGCGACGATGGCGCAGTTCCTGGCCACCGGCGTCGTCGGCATCAACCTGGAGGACTCCGGCGCCACCGATGGGCCGCTCTACGGCACCGCGGCCGCCGCCGAGCGCATCGCGGTCGCCCGCGCGGCGGCCGACGACGCCGGCGTCGACCTGTTCATCAACGCTCGCACCGACGTGTTCCTCCTCGGCGTGGGCGAGGAGGACGGCCGGCTGGCGGACGTCATCGCCCGCGGGAAACGCCTACCGGGAGGCCGGCGCCTGCGGCCTGTTCGTCCCCGGCCTGCTCGACCTCGACGCGCTGGGCACGGTCGCGCGCGAGACCGGCCTGAAGGTCAACGCCATGTGGCTGCCCGGCGCCCCCGCCCCCGAGCAGCTGCGCGAGGCCGGCGTGTCCCGGTACTCCGCCGGCACGGCGATCGCCCCGGTCGCCTACACCGCCGCCGCCGACGCGGCCCGCGCGTTCCTCGCCGGACAGGACAAGGCCATGGCCGCGTCCCTCAACTACGCCGCGTTCAACGACAAGTTCGCGAAGTAGCCCAGGCCGGGGTGGGCGGCCGGGCCGCCCACCCCACCCATTCTCGCAGCGCCGGTCCCTCCTCCCCTGACCTCTGTCACCGGGGTCGACCGGGCGCTTTCGCGTCCGGTCCGTCGCCCGACGCCGAAGGCGGGGGAGGCAGGGCGGGTGCGGCACGGGTCAGGTGAAGGCGGGCATGATCCTGTCGTGGATCAGACGGAGCTGGGTGTTCGCGTCGGCCACGCCCGCGAGGTCACGGCCGGTGAAGGCCTTGACGAGACTGCGGTCGGTGATGGCGCAGATCATGTGATTGACGCCGCTGGGAGCGATCTCCCGCTGGATCTTCTCCAGGCACTCCTCGGGGGTGCCCGCGATGGAGAGACGTTCGGCGATCTCGGGCGTGGTCAACTCGATGCCGCGGGCGAGGTCACCTGCGGCGATGGCGTCGATGACCGGTTTCAGTTCGCCCGGGTCGACCCCGTTGCGGCGCAGTTGCTCCTCGGGCATCGAGGAGGCATAGATGCCGACCATGCTGCGGGCAGCGTCCTTGGCGGTCGCGGAGTCGGGCCCGGTGGCGAAAACGACCCAGGCACCGATGTCCAGTGACCGCCAGTCCTTCCCCGCACGCTCGGCTCCGGCCCGGAGGTGCCGCACCGCGTAGTCGTACGCCTCGCGCGTATAGCTCAGCGCGTGGTGGCAGCCGTCGGACAACTCGCCGGCCGCCTCGAAGGACTTGGGCCCGCGCATCGCCCCGAGCTTGAGGGGCACGCGCTCCTGGACGGGGCGGGCGAAGGTGAACAGCCCGTCGTAGGAGTAGAACTCGCCGTCGTACGAGATGGCTCCCTCGTCCAGCAGGGTTCGCACCACATGCAGCGCTTCCTTGACCCGGGACAACGGCCGAGCGCGGGTCCAGTCGATGCCGTACTGAGCCAGCAGCCCGAAGTTCCCGCTGGACAGCACGCCTTCCGCCCGTCCGCCGGACAACTCGTCGAGTGTGGCCAGCGCCTGCGCGATCAGGGTGGGCTCCCGGATCGTGACCGGGGACACGCTCGGGCCCAGACGGATCCGGCTGGTCTGGCCGGCGGCCGCGGCGAAGAGCAACCACAGGTCCTTGTGCCAGGTCTCGTCGGCGGCGTAGCAGGCGTAGAAGCCGAGTTCATCGGCGAGCCTGATCGAGGCCAGTGAGTCCTGGAGCGGATAGTCGGGGAGCATCGCATAGCTGAATTTCACGGGCGCCACCTTCCGAAACGGGAACGGGCGGTACGGACCGCCGGGCGGGTTACCTCTCCTGAGAGTGTGGACGCAGAACTCCAACTGTCCAGTGGGTGGGCGCTAGTTGGGGTCGAAAGTCGGTGGCTCAGTGACGGTCGGGTCTCGCCCCGCCGGCCGTGTCCGACAATTCTGGCGCCGGCACGGGGTCCGGGCATCGCGCCGGTCCCAGGTCTTCGGATCTGTCGCCACGCCGACCCGGCGTGGACGCGCCGACGAGTGACGGCCCTCTTGTGCAAGTTCGTAGTTCGGATTCACCACCGAGGTCAGGTCGACCGCCACCACCGCTCAACGTGCCGGCTACTTGGGGGCGGTGAACGAGTAGGTGGCGGTGCCCTTGAAGTATGTGTTGTCGTCGAGCTTGCCCAGCTCCAACTCGAACGTCCCGCGCTTGAGGCCGTCACCGATGACAGCCTTCGCACCAGCGCGGCACTTGATGGTCCTGGAGCCCACGTCAGCGTTGATGCCGTCCGTGGCCCGCAGCAGTACCGTCATGTCCCTGTTGGGGTCGCTGCACTTCTTGACGGTGAAGTGGACGGCGCCGCCGCCGGTCTTGAACTCTGGCGTCAGCCACAGGTGGCTGTAGTTGAAGTTCACCGTCCGGCTTGCCGCATGGGCCTGCGCTGCCTGCGTGACGGCGAGAGCCGCGGCGCAGGTCGTGGTCACTGCGATGCGGGTGAGGCGCCGCATCGCAGTACGAGAACGGGGCATATTTCCCTCTCCTTGGGGGCGCGATCTTCGTGAACTCATCGTCTCGGACCCGATATCAGCGAGGTATCGCGCATACAGGTGACAACACCATGGCGATGTTGACCGCCTTCCGGTGACGGTGCCTCCGGCTTCCCGCCGGCACCGCCGCGCCCCGTAGAACGCCGCCCCCAACTTGGCCTCCCCACTGCGCTCATCAGGCGGAATCATGGCTTGCCACGTCAAAGGTGGGCGTGCTGCTGAGACGACCCGAGCGAAGTCCGGCTTGTAGTACAGGGGAGCGAGTTATAGTCCACGCAGCGCGCGTCTGGTGACGTTAAAGGGCACCTGGTGTCACTGAGCGAGGAGGTTCGCTGTGGAGAAATACGGCTACATAGTGGTCGGAGCGGGCACGGCTGGGTCCGTTATGGCGGCCAGGCTAAGCGAAGATCCCTCCGTGAGTGTCCTGCTCTTGGAGGCAGGGTCAAGTGACCGGCCGGGCGACGAAAAGGGCGTCGCCGATCTGTGGGGAAGCCGGTTCGACTGGGCCTTTACCAGCGTGCCGCAGAAGAATCTGGATGATGTGACGGTGCCCATTCCGCGCGGACGGGCGCTGGGCGGCTCTAGTTCCATAAATGGCTCATACCATATACGTGGCCACCGCTCAAGCTACGATGCCTGGGGGAAATCCGGGGCTCAAGGGTGGGATTTCGAGGCTTTGCTGGCCTCCTTTCGCCGGAGCGAACAGACCACGGGAATGGATACCCAGTGGCGCGGAACCGATGGCCCCATGGTGATTGAACCTCCGGCCCCACTTTCTCGTGATGCCTTCTTCGGCGCAGTCCTGACCGCAGCAGAAGAGGTCGGGCACAAAAGTCTCGTTGACGGGAACGGTGCCGAATCGGAGGGAGTGGCACCGACAGAGATCAACCTGGTGCAAGGGAAACGCCAGAGTGCGGCGGATGCATACCTGCGGCCTGTCCAGCACCGCCCCAACCTGACCGTGACAACGGACGCCACGGTCCATCGGCTCCTGATGGAAGACCGCCGTTGCGTCGGTGTCGAGTACGTTGTCGACGGCCAGAGCGTCCAGGCGGGAGCTGACCGGGAGGTCGTTCTGTGCGCCGGGGCGGTGGGGTCACCTCACATCCTGCAGCTGTCGGGGATCGGCCCGGCTGCTCAACTCCGCGAAGCAGGAGTCGAGGTTGTTCACGATCTGCCGGGGGTCGGAGGTAATCTCCAGGATCACACCTATGCGCATGTGGGGTTCGCTACGTCGGCCCCTGTCCCGGCCGCCAGTCCGTACACGCCGTACATTCTCACCCGCAGTTCAGCGACCGCTGAGCCTGATCTCCAACTCGTTGCCGTGCCGCTGCTTTTACCGATCCGGGACGCTGCCGCGAAACTCGAACCCTGGGGCAGTGACTCGTGGACCTTCCCCGGTGCAAACGGCTACTGCATCGCGTTCTCGTTCATGCGACCCGAGAGCCGGGGTTCGGTGCGCCTGGCCGACCCGGACCCGGCCACGGCTCCGCTGATCGACCTGGGGCTCTACACCGAATCTCGTGATCTGGACCGCATGGTCGCCGGCCTCCGCGCCGCTCTGGCTATTGGCCGCGCCGATGCCCTGGCCTCCTTGCGCCAGGGCGAGGAAGCCTTCGGCCACCCGCTGGAAACCGTGAGTGACATGCAGGATTACGTCAAACTCGCAACGGGCAGTTACTTCCACTTGGCCGGCACGTGTGCGATGGGAACGGGATCACAGGCTGTGGTCGACTCGGACCTGCAGGTGCACGGTGTTCAGGGAATCAGGGTGGTGGACGCATCGGTAATGCCGTCACTCCCCGCAGCGAATACCAACGCCACTGTCCTGGCCATCGCCGAACGGGCTACTGAGCTCATTCGGTCCTGATATCACCGGAGTCGTGTCGCACCGGCACGAGGAGCGACGCTTCCTTCGTCAGCAGGCCGGCCGACATGCCGGGTGTCATCACCGCCGACCACCAGTGTGCACGGGTGGACATCCTGACGTTCACCAGCGCGGGCATGACGCTTGCCCTGACCGAACTGCGCAGCAAGGAGATCCCAATGACTCCCACCGAGCCTGTTCTCTAACGCTCCTGTGAGGAAGGGAAGGTGGGCGTCCGTCGGCTGCTGAGAGCTGGCTCGACAGCGGTGCGGCCCCGGTGTGATCACGTGCGTTGTCGAGACACTGTTGATCACGCTGCCCTGACTGGCCGCGCGGCGTTCTTGGGCCGGGGGCCGTGCGGAGTACGGGAGCCAGATCGCCTCACATCACGCGAGAGGGGTAGCGTCTAAATTGCTCATTGTTGATGAGCAATTCTCCTTGTGCGCCGTGCCTGGCCATCTTGCAGATGGCCGGCGGCTTAACACCTATCGGCGCCCCTTGCGTGCAGCCATTCCGACTTCGGAGACTCCGAGTGCTCGTCACTCATCCACTGGAGAATCCGTGTTGCTCACGCGCCGCAAGGCAGTTACCACTCTCACCGCCGCATTCGCCGCAACCGTCGCCGTCCCCGCCGTCGCCCAGGCCGGGGAGCAGCCGACGACGGTGCGGGACAAGCGCAACCGCCCCACCGTGCGGCCCCTTCGTCATGCTCACGCGCACAACGACTATCTGCACGAGCGTCCGCTTCACGACGCCCTCGCCCACGGGTTCACCAGTGTTGAGGCGGACATCTTCCTGGTCGACGGCGAGCTTCTCGTCGCCCACACGGCCGAGGAAATCGATCCGAGCCGCACCTTGAAGTCCCTCTACCTGGACCCGCTGCTCGCCCGCGTCCGCGACAACCACGGCTCCGTGTACCGAGGCCGCAGCCGGCCCGTCCAGCTGCTGATCGACATCAAGAACGACGGTGTCGCCTGCTACCAGGAACTCGACCGCCAGCTCCGTCCGTACAGCCGGATACTCAGCGCCTACCGTCACGGGCGGGTGAGCCACGGTGCTGTCATGCCCGTCATCTCCGGCGACCGCGCGGCCCGGACACCCATGGAAGCGCAGCAGCAGCGCTACGCGTTCTACGACGGCCGCCTCGATGACCTCGGCACCGCCGCGGACACGTCCTTGATCCCTCTCATTTCCAGCAACTGGAGCAGCAGTTTCACCTGGCAGGGCGCCGGCCCCTTCCCGGCCGCCGAGCGCGACAGTCTGCACACCATCGTCGGCTCCGCCCACGACCGGGGTCAGCGGGTCCGGTTCTGGGGAACGCCCGACGCTCCGGGGCCGGACCGGGACGCGCTCTGGACCGAACTGCTCAGCGCGGGCGTCGACCACCTCAACACAGATGACCTCGCGGGACTGGAGCGCTTCCTGCGCGGGCAGGTCTAGGCCGTTTCGTCCGGATCATCTGATCGTGCGTCCGGGTGAGCTACTGACTGACGTGCGATAGGCGCGAATCGAACCGCTGCGCGCATCAGCTCGTCGGGGGGGGGGCCGGGGAGTTTGGCCCCCCCCCCCCACCCCCC
>NZ_JBHTZS010000021.1:0-107351 GCF_042790125.1 Streptomyces scopuliridis | reverse complement strand
ACCGCGCGCCCGGTCCACCCACTCCCGGCGGCCCCACCGGCCCACACCCCCCCGCCGCCCCCCCCCCCGCCGCGCCGGGCCCGGCGCACGGGCCCCCCCCCCCCCCGAGCCGCGAGATCACGCCATCGGCCGGTCTCGCGGCGGACCGACCACGCACAAGACCCCATCCACCTGGCCGGACTCCGCATCGCCGACGTCTTCCTCTGGTCCGCTCGGCGTTCGATGGATCTCGCCGTCTTACGAAAGAAATGCACATGTCCACATCCCCGCGTGGCCGCCTCTGGACGGTCGTCGCCTCCAGTCTTGCCGTCGTCTCTCTGCTCGTCGGCGTGAACTTGAGCGCCAACGCCGCACAGCGGGACACCGCGACGAACGCACAGGCTCAGACCTCGGCGAAGTGCGCGATCCAGCTGTCCTCGCCGCTCCCCATGCCGGCCCCGAAGGCCGACGGCCGTGGCGCGGTCATGGACGGGATGCAGCCGGACTACGCCCGCTCCTACGCCCGCGATCCGGAGCTGGCCGATGAGGTCGTCGCCTACCGGCGCTGGCAGTGGAGCACGATGTACCGGTCCCTCGACGCCCGCCAGAAGGCGGCCCCAGACGACCTTGACGTGTACCGCCTCCAGGCCGACGCTTACCTGGTGAACAGCTCGTACGACCAGGCCCTGGCCCAGCTCGACCAGATCGTGCGACGCGAACCCGATGACATCCAGGCTCTGGCGGTCACGTCGCTGATCCAGTCGTTCATGGGCAACGGCGACGACGCACGGTGCCGCGTCGCCCACCTCAAGAGGCAGTCGGCGGCCGCGGCAGACGATCTCAGCCGCTTCATCAAGACCACCGACGCCAATCAGTACGCGACCTACGGCTCCGAGCCGTCGGCCCATGCCGTCCCCGACGCGATCGCGGTGTTCGGTCAGTCCCCGAACGCCGACGGAACCCCGTCCGAGGGATTGCTCACGCGACTGACGAAGACCAAGGAGATGGCCGACCGCTTCCCCGACGCGTGGATCGTCGTCAGCGGGGCCGCGGTCCGTACCCAGTACGCCGAGGCCGACGTGATGTACGACTGGCTGGTCCAGCAGGGCGTCGACCCGGCACGCATCATCAAGGACGACCGGGCCCGGGACACGGTCGGCAACGCCATGGGCATGGTCGCCGCCTTCCAGCAGTACGACCTGCACAACATCCTCGCCGTCGGCACCGTGCAGCACCTGCCCCGGGCCGTGACGACGCTCAAGGCCCTGGCCGACCGCTACCAGTGGAAGATCAAGGTCGACGCCGCCGGAGGGGGTACGGCGCCCGAGCCGTCGACCCAGGTCGGCGAGCGCCGCTACACCTATGTCACGGCCGCCCGAGCCGCCGGCCTGTTCGAGCTCGACGACTTCGCGAAGTACACCAAGCGGTGAGCCCGCGGCGAGATGCAGCGCCCGAGGTGTGACGGACAGCCGACGACAGGCAGTTGATGAAGAGGGTCCTTCCTCGCAGGAGGAAGGACCCTCTTCGTGCGGAGCGCCGGGCCTGTCGGCCCAACTCGCTTCTCTCGACGGGCGGCACGCGCGAACTACCTGGAACCGATCCGCCCGCGGTCGTCGAGGTCGATGGCGCACCGTAGGTCGCAGCTCCGGAAGCGGGGGAGGCTGTCCGTCACGCGGGGAGCCGGCCGTTCCTCAATCCGTGTTGTGCGGGGCGTCTCTTTGGGTGAATAACTCGTCGGACTCGCCCGGCGCCCCTCGGGCCACTCCATGGTGAGGCGGAGGAACCACCAACAGGGAGGAACGGAATCATGCATTCGATGCGTATCGGAGCGATCGTGGGAGCGGTGGCGCTCACCATGGTGACCGTCCCGGCGAGCGACGCGCAGGCGGTGACGATCGCCTGCGGCGGGGGTGCGTCGACCGGTCGCGTCTCTGTCCACGGCTGTATCAGTTCGGAGACGGGAACCATTGACCATCCCTTTCGTCACGTGACGGCGTACGTCAAGCTGAAGAACACGGGAAACAGGGCGTTGACCGTCTCGTACGAGGCGTTCGGGATGGTCGAGGGTGCCACCGACTGGACGAAGATGGGCAACAGTCGCACCAACGTCGCGCCGGGCCAGGAGTTCGGCCCCGAAGCGGTGGGGACCGTGACCCGATGGGTGTGCGCACCGGGCAAGAAGGTCACCATCCGCGTACGTGCCCAAGCCGCCGGAGCCGCCTGGAGCGCTTGGTCTCCCGCGTCCACGAAGCAGTGCACCACTTGAGCGCCTGATTCAAGGAAACCTTCACATCACCGACGACCGGAGCTGGGCGCTAGCCGGAGCGTGAGGCCGGCGCTCGGACTCACATGATCGCGAAACGGACGGCACGCGACTGCGCCAAAGCCCTGACACCCCGTCAGGGAAGCATTTGAGCCATTGCCGTACCAGCGGCTGATTCGCCTTGGTCGCCGAGATGTAGTGGGCGTTTTTGTCCTGGAAATGGAGGCGGCGTGGGGCGGGGAAGCGCTGAGGCGGGAAAGTGATTCAAGCCAGACACATGTAAAGCGCAGCAAACTGACCTGCTCACACTCGGGCAGGTAAGGGAGTTTGTATATCTTTTCGGCCAAGCCTTGATCGCCCCCGCTGGACTCCAGTGTGCTGGCGGGGAACTGTCCGGCGCGAAGAACTCCGTCGGCAGGACCATGGTGATCGCGAACGGTGGCTCCCGCGGCACCGGTTCAGTCATCCCGCACCGCCACATGGGCGCCGCATTGCCCGTATCCGCTAATTCTCAGACCGAATCGCGCCCGCTTCGGGTCGATGCACCCGACGAGGCAACGCTCACCCATGGCCAATTCGGAGAATTCGGGATGGGGAATTACATGACACTCAAACCACCCAAGCCGGGGAAAGTTTGATCGTCGAAACCGAATCGAGAGCAGCGTGAACATCCACCGGTGCTCCTCGGTGCCGGGCTTGATTCCAGCCAGCTCGCACCGCATCGTTGACACGATTGGAGGACTTCACCCAGACTCAATTCCGGTAGGGCGGATTCCGGGTATGCGAACTCGGTGCAGCATACCGGTAACCTGTGATGATCCTGGATGATCACGGGCTTCTGTTCTCAACCTCCATGTATCGAGAATTCACTGCACGGCGAAGTGGAGCAGGAGGTCAAGAGGTGTGGTGCCGTGTATACGGCATGCTCAGCACATCCACGAGTGTTTATTGGTTCAATTCACGAGCGACGGGCTGTCGATGCGCCGTCAACCTCAGGCCTGAGCTGTGACCCCTCCGCGAATTTCGGAAAATCGGAGCTGAGTCACGATGAACCCTGCCCGGGCGCCTGGTATTCGTTCTCCGGAGCGGAGAAACTTCATGGCTGAATGGACTGGTTCGATTGAGTGGATCTAACAGATGGGTTGTGCTCATCGGCTCGTTCGTGGCCTACATGTTCGACGCGCTGGAAATCTTGCTGCTGTCGTTCATGTTGCCTGTGATCCGCGCCGATCTGGGACTCACGACGACACAGGGCGGCCTGCTCGCCACTGCGACATTGCTCGGGATCGGGGTGAGCAGTGTGACAGTCGGCTGGCTCGCCGACAACTACGGCCGCAAGCGGGCGTTGATGGTTTCGCTCGCGGTGTTCGGCGTGTTCACCGCGGCGATCTGGGTGGTTCACGGTTTCACGGTGTTCCTGGTGCTGCGTTTCGTGGCGGGTCTGGGACTCGGAGGGGTCTGGGGTGTGGTGTCGACCTACGTGGTCGAGACGTGGCCGGCTGCGCAACGGGGCCGTGCGGTCGCGTTCGTGCTCAGCTCGTTCCCGATCGGCGGGGTGGTTGCCGCGGTGCTGTCGGGCGCGTTGCTGCCCAACTGGCGCCTGTTGTTCTTCATCGGCGGGGTGGGCGTGGTGATCCCGCTGGTCATTGTCGGACTGTTCTTCCGTGAGTCGGCAGAGTGGGCTGAGCAGAAGACCACGCCTGTGAAGGTGACGGAGATCTTCGCTCCGGAACTGCGCAAGAACACTTTGCTCGGTGCGACCGTGGCAACGCTCGCGATGTTCGGGGCGTGGGGCGCGTCCACGTGGCTGCCCACTTATCTGCAGGCCGACAAGGGCATCCCGGCCGCGACGGTCGCGGTGTTCATGACGGTGCTCAATCTCGGGATGTTCGTCGGCTACAACGTCTTCGGGCTGATCGCCGACCGGATCGGCCGTAAGTACGCACTGGTGCTGTCACTGGCCGGTGTGGCGCTGACCTTGCCGCTGTACGTGGTCGCCGCTGACCGCACGACGTTGCTGTGGCTGGGGCCGATGTTCGCCTTCTTCGCCGCCTACGCAGGCGTCTTCGGTGTGTACATGGGTGAGTTGTTCCCGACCAGAGTGCGGACGACCGGTGCCGGATTCTGCTACAACATCGGGCGTGGTGTGTCCGCGTTCGCTCCGCTGACGCTGGGTGTGTTGGCTGTCAACGCGGGGTTCGGTGCCGGTCTGCTGGTGTGTGCGGGCTTCATGGCTTGCGCGGCGATCGCCATGACCTTCCTGCCTGACCTGCGCGCGACCCAGTTGCGAGCCCCAGTGGCACACGCAGCTGACAGTCGGCCGTGAGCCCAGCCGGAAGCGGGTGGCGAAACCGGCGTTCGTCGAGCTGTCGAACGCCGGCGTCGCGCACGTACGACCAGCACTGGCGCCTCGTCAGCCGAGTGGTTCAACCGGCTTCTTCTCCACTGTTTCGTCCGGGTGGGGGTCGCCTGCGCGGAACAGATGAGCCGCCACTTCTCGCGGCGGCTCGACCATCTCACTTCCGGTCCACCGGATCGTTGTCACCGGTCCGCCACAGGTAACTGCGCACCGAGAGCGACGCGGCGCGCATGGCCGCGCGGATGTCGTCGAGGTCTTCGCCGGCGAGCTCGCCACGCGCCGGGGTGAGTGTGGGCAGCATCAGCCTGGCCGCCTCCAGCAGGCACAGCGTCGCGTCCAGTTGTGCGCTGGCCGGCAGTCTGCTCAGGTCCTCGTACAGGGTCTGGATCAGGGCGTCCGGTTCTGCCGGTGCTGCGGTCTCGGTATCGCGCGCGAAGTTCGTCACGGCTGTTCCTCGAAGCTGCTCCACTGTGGACACAAGTCTGAGTCTCCTCCCCGGGGTTGGATGCGCGGGAACTGATGGTCTTCATTTCTCCGGTTACGGTCCTGGCCTAGCCGGCTGGACGGAATGGATGGGTGCCATGGATAATGATCAGAACGGCTACGAAGCGTCCCAGCCGGTCGGTGGCTGGGTTCTCAGCTCGGTACAGGCCAGGATCCTGGAGGGTGTTGCGGCCGGCTTCTCCAGCGGGCGACTTTCGAGAGAGTTGCACCTCAGTTCGAAGACGATTGATTATCACGTCCGCGTCATGTCCGACAAGCTGCAGGCGCCGAATCGTGTCTCATTGGTTTCGAGGGCGTTCGTCCTCCAGATTCTGCGCACGGATTCATGGCCCCCGCGCATTTCGTCTGAAACCGTGGATTAACGCTCGGTGGTTCGCGAGATCGTAAGTAATCCGTACGTCCATGCGCGAACTGTATTTCGTCTCATGTTTCCTGGGCGTTTAATTTATCTCGCCCCTTCGGGCACCTCTCGTCGTCGGACCGGGCGCGGCCGGTCACGCCTCGACGTCCACGCCCATCTCCTCGGCGATGCGTACGGCCTCGGCCAGGAGGGTCTCCACGATCTGTGACTCGGGGACCGTGCGGATCACCTTGCCCTTGACGAAGATCTGGCCCTTGCCGTTGCCGGCGGCGACACCGATGTCGGCCTCACGCGCCTCGCCAGGCCCGTTGACGACACAGCCCATCACCGCCACCCGCAACGGCACCGGGAACCCCTCGAGTGCCGCGGTGACCCGCTCGGCGAGGGTGTGCACATCGACCTGGGCCCGGCCGCAGGACGGGCACGACACGATGTCCAGCCCCCGTGGCCGCAACCCGAGCGACTCCAGGATCTGCGCGCCGACCTTCACCTCCTCGACCGGTGGTGCGGAGAGCGAGACGCGGATGGTGTCGCCGATGCCCTCCGCGAGCAGCGCGCCGAACGCGACCGCGGACTTGACAGTGCCCTGGAACCGGGGGCCTGCCTCGGTCACGCCGAGGTGCAGCGGGTAGTCGCACCGGCCGGCGAGCTTGCGGTACGCGTCGATCATCACCACCGGGTCGTGGTGCTTCACCGAGATCTTCAGGTCGGTGTAGCCGTGCTCCTCGAACAACGAGCACTCCCACAACGCCGACTCCACCAGCGCCTCCGGGGTGACGCCGCCGTGCTTGTGCAGCAACCGCTTGTCCAGCGACCCGGCGTTCACGCCGATCCGGATCGGGATGCCCGCGTCCTTGGCCGCACGGGCGATCGCGCCGACCTGGTCGTCGAACTGGCGGATGTTGCCCGGGTTGACCCGTACCGCGGCGCAGCCGGCGTCGATCGCGGCGAACACGTACTTCGGCTGGAAGTGGATGTCAGCGATCAGCGGGATGCCCGACTTGCGGGCGATCACCGGCAGCGCGGCCGCGTCGTCCGCCGACGGCACGGCGACCCGCACGATCTCGCAGCCCGCCGCGGTGAGTTCGGCGATCTGCCGCAGCGTGGCGTCGATGTCGGCGGTGGACGTGGTGGTCATCGACTGCACCGACACCGGCGCGGCGCCGCCGACCGGCACCGTGCCCACCATGATCTGGCGGGACGTCCGCCGTGTGGCCACCGAGAGCGGGACCTCGTCCTTGCGTGGCGAGGGCATCCCCAAATCGACGGTTGTCAATGTTCCTCCCCTGAGTGAACCGGCCAGGTGCCGGGGTCGTCGATGCCTGCCGACGCCGGTGCGGCGTCGAGGCCGGTCAGCAGCTCCACCACGACCCTGGTGATGTTCTGCGCGGTCAGCCCGCAGGCGGCGAGTACCTCGGCCCTGGAGCCGTGGCTGAGGAACCGCCTCGGGATGCCGAACTCGCGCAGCGGGGTGTGCACGTCGGCGTCCCGCAGCGCCTGCGCGATCGCGGAACCGACACCACCCGCACGGCTGTTGTCCTCGACCGTGATCGCGAGCCGGTGGCGGCGGGCCAGGTCGGCCAGCGCGGGGTTGACCGGGGTGACCCACCTCGGGTCCACCACCGTCACCCCGATGCCCTGTGCCCGCACTCCGTCGGCGACGGTGAGCGCGAGCCCGGCCAGCCCACCTACCGCGGTGATCAGCACGTCCAGCCGGCCGGAACGGCGCAGCACGTCAATCCCGTTGAACGTGGCGGTGGCGGGCAGGTCCTCACCGGCGGGGCCTTTGGGGAACCGCAGCAGTGTCGGACCCTCGTGCCACGCCACCGCCTCAGCCAGCAGTTCGGCCAGCCGCGTGCCGTCCCGCGGCGCCGCGATCCGCAGCCCCGGCACCACCTGCAGCACCGACAGGTCCCACATGCCGTTGTGGCTCGGCCCGTCGTCGCCGGTCACCCCGGACCGGTCGAGGACGAACGTCACCGGGCGGCGGTGCAGCGCGACGTCCATGAGCAGTTGGTCGAAGGCGCGGTTGACGAACGTGGAGTAGATGGCCACCACCGGGTGCGCGCCGCCCATGGACAACCCGGCGGCCATCGTGACCGCGTGCTGCTCGGCGATGCCGACGTCGATCACCCGGTGCGGAAACCTGCGCTGGAGCGGCAGGAGCCCGGTCGGCTCGGTCATCGCGGCCGTGATCGCCACGAGGTCGTCGCGCTGCTCGGCCAGTTCGACCAGCTTCTCGCCGAACACCGACGTGAACGACGGGGGCGACGCCTTCAGCGCCTGCCCGGTGTGCGGGTCCATCGGTTTGACGGCGTGGCCGAGGTCGAGGTCGTTGGTCTCGGTGTGCCGGTATCCCTTGCCCTTGGCGGTGATCACATGCACCACCACCGGCCCGCCCAGTGCGACCGCGTGGCGCAGGGAGTCCTGGACGGCGGAGAGGTCGTGACCGTCGACGGGGCCGAGGTAACCGAGCCCGAGTTGTTCGAACACGCCCGGCCCGCGCCCGGCGCGCAGGCCGGCCAGATGCTCGGCCAGCCCGCCGACGGTCGGCGCGTAGGAGCGTTGGTTGTCGTTGAGCACGATGACGAGCGGCCGCTCCGGCCCGCCCGCGATGTTGTTGAGCGCCTCCCAGGCCATGCCGCCAGTCATCGCGCCGTCGCCGATGATCGCGACGGTCGCCCGGTCGCGTCGGCCGAGGTGGGCGTCCGCCCTGGCCAGCCCGTCCGCATAGGACAGCGCGGTGGACGCGTGCGAGTTCTCGACCAGGTCGTGTTCGGACTCCTCCCGGCTCGGGTAGCCGGAGACCCCGCCAGACGTACGCAGCCGGTCGAACCCGGCCTGGCGGCCCGTCAGGATCTTGTGCACATAGGACTGGTGCCCGGTGTCCCACAGCAACCGGTCCCGCGGGGACTCGAACACCGTGTGCAACGCGATGGTCAGCTCGACCACACCCAGGTTGGGCCCGAGGTGTCCTCCGGTCGCGGAGACCCGCTCGATCAGGAACGCGCGGATCTCCCCGGCGAGGCGGTGGAGTTCCCCGGCGGTCAGCTCACGCAGCCGCGCCGGGTCGCGCACGGTTTCCAGCAGCGCCATGTCGAACAGTGCTCCTCACCCGGTGTGATGGGCGGCCGCTGCCGCCCTCTCGGTCAGTACGGGCCGACTGCCCGGCGCGATGCCGGTTCGGCCGGCGGCCTCGTGTGGTGGCTGGCACCTGGAAGGACCCTCATGGCATGTGGTGGCCGCGACTGGTCGGACACGTCGGAACGAGGGCCGACGCGGCTCACCGACGGCGCGCTCTCGCCGGCAGAGTTCTTGCCGGCGCCATCAGCGACAGGGGCCGCCCGGTCTCGATCGGTCACGGCACGTCCGCCACTCCGGTCAGCCGCGTGGGCGGGGAGAACACGATGTCCTCGGTCGCCACCCGTTCCACGGACGTGTCCGCGTAACCCAGTTCGGCGAGCCGGTCGAGCAACTGGTCGACGAGGATCTCCGGCGCGCTCGCCCCGGCGCTCACGCCGACCGTGCTCACGCCGGCCAGCCACGTGGGGTCGAAGTGGGTCACGTCCGGCACCAGTTCGGCCCTGCCGCCGAGCCTGCGCGCCACCTCGACCATCCGGATCGAGTTGCTGGAGTTGGTCGAACCGACCACCAGCACCAGGTCGCACCGGTCCACGATGGCCCTGATGCCGTCCTGGCGGTTCTGGCTGGCGTAACAGATGTCGTCGGTGGCGGGCCCGCGCAGGTCGGTGAACCTGCGCTGGAGCACGGCGATGATGTCCCTGGTCTCGTCCACCGAGAGCGTGGTCTGGGTGAGGTAGGCGACCGGCGCGTCGGGGGAAAGGTCCAGTGCCTCCGCGTCGGCAACCGTCTCGACGATGACCGTCTGGTCGGGGGCGTGCCCGTAGGTGCCCTCGACCTCCTCGTGGTCCGCGTGCCCGACCAGCAGCAACGTCCGCCCGTCGCGGGCGAACCGGCGGGCCTCCTGGTGCACCTTGGCCACCAGGGGGCAGGTCGCGTCGAGGACGTCCAGCCCGCGTGCGTCCGCGTTCCGCCGTACCTGCGGGGAGACACCGTGCGCGGAGAAGACACACACCGCGCCCTCCGGCACCTCCTGCTCGGAGTCGACGAACCGGACACCCCGGCGCTGGAACTCGCGCACCACGTAGTGGTTGTGCACGATCTCCTTGCGGACGTAGACCGGCGCGCCGTGCTGTTCCAGCGCGAGGTCGATGATGGCGATCGCTCGGCGTACACCGGCACACAAACTCCGCGGCTCGGCCAGCAGGACCTGCTTACTGTCACTCATTCCCACTCCGTTCCGTGCCATGACGTCCGCGTCGGAGCGCCTGGCCTGCGTCGCCGAACAGGGCATCCGCGCCGGTCGGCAGAAACCGAGTCCTTCTCAGGAAGTCTTGTCCGCCGTTGGGTGTCGGCTTAATAGCCGGACTCGAATACGGCCTTGGTGCCGTCCAGCAGCCATCATTCCGCAGGGTGGTCCAATCCAGGCCTTACGCCGTCTTCTTTGGGGTTTTTCCTAAAGTCGAAGATGCTCACGCCGCGTCGTTGACACGATCAGGGTTTTCCTCCAGGCTGGAATCCAATAGCGGCCACCCAATTTCAGGGCGACTCAGGATTCCGGATCATGAGGGCGGCTCTGTATTTCCTGCCTTGGTTCCGGGTGACTCCCGTATGTGGGAGGTGCCGGCGCGGCAGATGAACATGGAATCCGGTCCGGCGATAGCCGACGTCGTCGGCATCCGAGCTCTGGAGGAGTGACTGTGTCGAATCTGGATGAAATCTCAAGCTCACCTCAAACAGTGCTGGAGTTTCAGGATGAGGTGAGAACAGTTGGCCAGTACTACGACGACAAAACGGCCAGGCTTGTTCGTAAATACGGGCCTGGACCCAGGGTTCACTATCATGTGGGTTACTACACTTCCTCCGAAACGCCGCTGTACGCGGACGATGTGACGCCGGATGATATTCGCCGCAGCATACGGCTTCATCAAGAGGGTCTGCTCCGGTACGCGGCCAAGATCTGGGGCGCTGAACACCGGCTGGCGGGGAGAATCCTGGACGTCGGCTGCGGTCTCGGCGGGGGCTCGCTCTTCTGGGCACAGGAATACGGCGCCGACGTCACGGCGGTCACCAATGCGCCGGAACACGCGCCGATAGTCGACGGGTTCGCACAGGAGTGCGGTCTGGGCGGGAGGGTCCGGACACTGGTCAGTGATGCGATGCGTCTCCCCTTGGACGGCGGCCCGTACGACGCGGCGGTGGCAGTCGAGAGCAGCGGATACTTCGACCGTCCGGTGTGGTTCGAGCGTCTGGCGCGCGTGCTTCGTCCGGGCGCGAGTGTGTGCGTCGAGGAAGTATTCACCACCCGCCCGCACGGGGCCGATGTGTGGGCCGAATACTTCTACACAAAACCGGCTACGGTGCTCGACTACGCGGAAGCCGCGGAGTCCGCCGGTTTTGAATTGGTCGATGACGTCGACGCCACGTCGGAGACCTCGCCGTTCTGGGATGAGAGTGCCGCCTGGACGAAGGCGGTACTGGACAGTGACAGCACCCTTTCAGCAGTTGACCGCAGGCAGCTGAGGATATCTCTGCTGGCGAACCAGGCGCTTGGCGCTGAATGGCGAGCAGGGGGCTTGCGGCTGGGATTCTTGCGCTTCGAGCTCAAGTGAGCGAAATGGCGCAGGATACCGGAAAATGACGCACGTGGTCGTCAGTGGATCACCCAGGCGCTCGGCCGGGGTTGCCCAGCCGAGCGCAGCCGGTTTCCGCCCGCCTTTCGACTCGACGCGGCCGCCGACTTCCCGCCACGTTCACTTTCACAGATACGGATTTTCTCATGACGCTCGATCAGTTTCCCGCTCCCAGCGACGTAGCCGGCATGTACGACGGGATCGGTCAGATCTACGGTTCCGCGTGGGGCCCCAACAAACACTACGGTTACTGGGAGAACGACGCCGACGACAGCAGCGTCGAGGAAGCCACCGACCGTCTGACCGACATGATGATCTCGGGCATCGCCGCGCGGGCCGGCCAGCGGGTCCTGGACATCGGCTGCGGCATCGGCCACCCCGCGCTGCGGCTCGTCCGCGCTTGTGACGTCGAGGTGTTGGGCATCTCCGTCAGCCACGTCCAGGTGGCGCGGGCCAAGGAACTCGCGGCCGCGGCTGGGCTCGCCGACCGGGCCACGTTCCAGTTCACGGACGCGATGGACATGCCCTTCCCCGACGGCTCGTTCGACGCGGCCTGGGCGTTTGAATCGATGTGGCACATGCCCGACCGCGGCCAGGTGCTCTCCGAAACCGCCCGCGTCCTGCGCCCCGGCGGCCGCCTCGCCATCGCCGACGTCATCGAGCGCGGCCCGGTCAGCCCTGAGGGACGCGTGGTCCTGGACCACATCTGCGAGAACTACGCGGTGCGCTCCTTGGGCACTGTGGACGAATACCGGACGGCGTTGGCGGCCAACGGTTTCGTCGACGTGGAGATCCGTGACATCAGCGACAACGTCTCCCGTACCCTCGCGGTCATGGCCGACGCCGTGGAGACCGTCCGCGACAAGCTGGCCGATCTGGTCGGCGAGGAACAGGCCACCTCGCTCATCGACTTCATGCGGTTGTCCGCGGTCACCCCGGAGAGCGGCTACCTCTTCCTGACCGCGGTCCGCGAGTGATGACGCCGGACAGGCCCTGGGTGCGGCGGCCCGCCAGTTGAACTGACGGGCCGCCACGAAATGCCGAGGCGAGCCGGCATCCTGATCCGCGGAACCCGGGGTCCTCACCCTCAATGCCGTCGGACACGTGAGTCACGTGAGTTCCGCAGGGGTCAACGTGTCGTCCAGGTCTCCCGACGACCGCCCCGCTGTCCGTCCCCGCTGCCGCACCCGCAACTCGGTCAGCGCCCGGAGCGGAAACACTGGCCGGTGACGCGGCGGCGGCCCTGGTGCCATAGCCAGATCCGGCATCCTGGTGGCGATGGCCTGTATCGCGATCTCCAGCTCCAGGCGGGCGAATCCGGCTCCGAGGCAGAAATGGATGCCGTGCCCGAACGCGAGATGCGTGGCAGACCCACTGCCTGGACTGAACCCGGCCGGACATGTCCGGGAGCGACTGTCCCGGCCGGCCGCTCCGTACAGCAGAAGCAGTCGGCTCCCCGCGGCCAGGTGGACGTCGCCGACCACTACGTCATGGAGCGCGGTCCGGTACATGCCCGCCAGTGGACTGTCGAACCGCAACCCCTCCTCGACAAGGTCCCGTGGGGCGATCGTCCCGTCGACCACCTCGGCCCAGCCGCCGGGTGACCGAAGCTGCTGGAAGAGGATCGTGCCAAGTGCCTCGGCGCAGGTCATGTGTCCCGCGAAGATCAGCGTGGGAATCTGGACAGCGGCCTCGTCGGCGGTGAGCGTGTTGCCTGCCTTGCCGTCGTGGAGCAGTTCACTGATCAGGTCGTCCTGCGGCGAGGCGAGTCGCTCCTGTACGAGTGATCGGGCGAACGCTCCGAAGTCCACCAGCCCGCGGGCGTATTCACGCAGCCGGTCAGGATCGGTGTCGCGCTGCAACATCATGAGCTCGATGCGTTGCTCGGACCAGGTGCGGCAGCGGTCGAGGTACTCGTCCGGGATCCCGAGGCGCCGGCAGATCACCTCAAGGGCGTACGGCACGGCGAACTCCGTGATGAAGTCGAACTCCGCCGTGACCGCGGCCCGTTCGACGAGGTCGGTGGCGATCGCACGGATCGTGGGTTCGAACGCTCGGAGGCTGGCCGGCGTGAACCCGACGTTGAGCACTTCCCTGATCCTGGCGTGCTCGGGAGGGTCGAGTGAGCCGACGGCCAGAGCACCGGCACCACGCCATGTGCGGAGCATCCGGCTCACGTCGTCGGGCAACGCGACCGTGGAGCGGGGGTTGTGGTCGCGCGCCGTGAAGTTGCGGTCGTCTCGTAGCACGGCGACCATGTCCTCGCGCCGGGTGACGCACCACGCGTCGAGCAGGGGGGCGTAGAACACCGGCTCCGTCGCGCCGATGTCGGCCAGAAATGAATACGGGTCGTCGCGATGTGCGCCGTACGGGTCGAACGTTCCGCTTGCGTGCGATTGCCCAGAATCAACTGACATAGCCGTTCTGCCTCTCAAGCCTTCCAGTGGACCATTGAGCGGTCTTGGTACTTGCTCTGTCGTTGGGTGCCGGCTTAATGGACGGACTCAAAAACGGCGTTGATGCCGCCCCGCAGCTACCATTCCGCAGAACAGTCCAATCCAGGCCCTACTTCGTCTTCTTTGGGGTTTTTCCTAAAGTCGAAGAGGCTCACACCGTGTCGTTGACACGACAGGAGAGGGTCGTTCAGGATGGCGGTCAGAACGGTCATCAGAACGGTCACGCACATTCCAGTGCCTTCGTCATCGTCGGTTCGCCGAGGTTTCACCGCACGGCGAGGTGAGGCAAGGGCTGAGAAGACATTTACGCAACATATCCCGCGCAGTGATTTTCAGTGGTGCAATTCGCGAACCCCATGCGCATAGTTCTGACCAGGAATTGGGAAGGCGTGCGACCGGAGGAGAATCTCGATGAGCGCACTCGACACCTCGTCGACCGGGCTCCAAGCCTTCCTCCCGCCGAGGATGGTGCAGTCCACGGTATTGTCCGTTATGCGGCAGCGGGTTTCCGCACTGGAGCCGACTCTGGCCCGGATCTGCTCTTACCACCTCGGCTTCATCGACGAACACGGTGACCCCAGCGGTGCGGCGCGCGGCAAGCTGACCCGCGCCGCCCTCATGATGGCGGCGGCTGATGGAGTCGGCCTGCGGCCGGAGGACGTGCGGTGCCAGGCGGCAGCACTGGAGTTGCTGCACAACTCGACCCTGATCCACGACGACATCATCGACGCGGACGAACTGCGCCGCGGCCGTCCGGCCGCGTGGAAGGTGTTCGGCGCCAGTCTGGCCATCCTGGCCGGGGACGCGTTGCAGGCTCTTGGGCTGCGGATGGTCGTCGACGATCCCGGCCCCGGCCGTGCGGAGATCTCCAGTGTGTTCACCGAAGCCCTCAGTCTGGTTCTCGCGGGCCAGGCTCGCGAGCTCACCGTCCGGCTGGGTCCGGGCACCGGCATCGCGGAGTACGACCGCATCGTGGAGGAGAAGACATCCGCGCTGCTGGAGTGCGCACTGGTGACGCCCGCACTGCGGGCGGGCGGACCGGAGCACGTCCTGGCTGCCCTGCGCGGCGCGGGCAGGCATCTGGGCCTCGCTTTCCAGATCTCCAACGACGTCGAGGACATCTGGGGCGACCCCGCCGTGACCGGCAAGCCCGTCCGGAGCGACATCCTGCGGCGCAACCCGAGTTTTCCGGTGCTGGCGGTCTTATCCGCCGACAGCCCGGCCGGCGAACGACTGCGCCTGCTGTGGCGCGCCGACGGCACCACGGCAGCGCACCTGCGGGAGATGGCCGACCTCGTCGAGGAATCCGGCGGCCGGCACACGGCCGAGCAGCTGTCCCGCAAACATCTGGACTCGGCCCTGGAGTATCTCGGACGAGCCGCGCTGTCCCCGGCCGCGTCCACCGAACTGACCGCGTTGTTCGACCGCATCGTCCATCGCAGCAGGCCCACGACGTGACCAGGACCCAGGACCCGATCAACCCGCCGCTGGGCGACTTTCTGCCCCGACAAGGTGGTCCGAACCTCGATTCCGGCGGAGGCCGTCAGTGAGTACCCCAGCTCAATTGCCTTTCGAGCAGACGAATGTGCTGCGACTCGCGCCAGAGCTGCGCACGCTCCAATCCCAGGGCGCGGTCCATTGGGTTCGTACCGCCGAGGGCGACGAGGCGTGGCTGGTCACCGGTCATGCCTGGGTGCGGCAGTTGCTCGACGACGACCGGCTCGGCCGCTCCCATCCCGATCCGGAGGCCGCGGCGAAGGACAGCGGGTCGGCGCTTCTCGCCGGCCTGCTGGGCGGCTTCGCCACCGACCACGCCCGGTTGCGTGCGCTGCTGGAGCCGCACTTCTCACCCGAGCGGATGCTGGCGCTGCGGCCATCCGTCGAGAAACTGACCGGGCAACTCCTGGACGGACTGGCCGGGCAGAAGCCGCCGGTGGACCTGCGCCAGGCGTTGGCGCTGTCGCTGCCGATTCAGGTGATGTGCGAGTGGCTGGGAGTGCCCCAGGAGGACAAAGACCGGTTCGGCGGCTGGACCCAGGACGCCGCCAACGTCGGGGACCCGGTCAGATCCAAGCAGGGGATGGGCGAGTTGTTCGCCTATTGCAGGCAACTTGTCGCTGACAAACGGCGAAGTCCGGGCGATGACGCGATCTCCAGGATCTGCGCGACCGAGGGGATCAACGACAACGAGGTCATCGGGCTGACGGCGTTGTTGCTGTTCGGTGGTTACGAGACCACGGTGGCCCGGATCGGCACCTGTGTGTCGCTGTTGTTGGCCAACCCCGACCAGTGGCAGGCGTTGCTGCACGACCCGAGTCTCATCCCCGGCGCGGTCGAGGAAACCCTGCGGATGTCGATGCCGAACCCGCACAACGGCGGCATGCCCCGTTATGCGCTGACGGACTTCGAGATCGACGGGGTCACCATCCGAACCGGCGACTTCGTCCTGCTGAACATCATCGCGGCCAACCACGACGAGACGGCCTTCGCCGACCCCGGCCGGGTCGATGTCACGCGCGACACCACGGGCAGCCTCATGTTCGGGCACGGTGCGCACTACTGCGTCGGCGCGCTGCTGGCCCGGATGCAGCTGCAGGTGGTGCTCACCCAACTCGTCGCGCGATTCCCGACCATGCGTCTGGCGGTCGGTGTGGAGGAGCTGAGGCTGCGCCACCACACGCTGATCGGCGGGTTGATCCAACTTCCGGTGACATGGTGATTGGATCCTGATGCTGTACAAGATATCTACGGGCGTCGTCACGAAGAGCCCGGATTCGATCCGCGCGTATCTCCTGTTGATGCGACTGGACAGGCCCACAGGGTACGTGCTCTACCTGCTTCCGGGGCTGTGGGCCCTCGCCCTCGCCCCCGGGCAACGACCGGACCCGCTGACGGTGGTGGTGGTCGCTGTCGCCGCGGTGCTGGTGCGCGGCGCGGCCTGCGCGGTCAACGATGTGGTCGACAAGGACGTCGACGCCCGGGTCGCCCGCACCGTGTCGCGTCCTGTCGCGTCGGGGACGATCAGCGTCGGGAACGCGCTCCTGTTCGCCGCCGCACAGGCCGTGGTCGCACTGCTGGTCCTGGCGGTGGCGAACGTGGAGACGGCCCTGGTCGCCGGTGCCTCGTACCCGTTGATCGTCGCGTACCCCTACATGAAGCGCGTCTTCTTCTGGCCCTCGGCGTTCCTGGCCCTGGTGATGAGCGTCTACGTGCTGATCGGCTGGACGGCGGTGACCGGGAGCGTCGACTACCCGCCCGCGGTGTACGGCCTGTACGCCGGCGGGGCCTTCTGGACCCTGATTCACGACGCGATCTATTCCCATCAGGACAAGGAGTACGACCGGAACATCGGTGTGAAGTCTTCCGCCCTGCTCTTCGGCAGAGCCACGAAGGCGTGGCTGGCGATTTTCGTCGTGCTCAGCGTCGGCGGCGTGCTGTGGGCCGGTTCCCGGACGCCGATGGGGTGGGCGTTCTACCTGATCGTCGTGGTCGCGGGAGTCTTTCTGTCCTCTCTGCTCGTACGTGTGGACCTGGATGATCCGAAATCGTGCTGGGACGCCTTTGTCGCCAACACCTACTTCGGCTGGATCGTTCTCGCGGCCGTGGTCGCCGGGCAGTTCACATGAAGGATGAGTCACGTGTGACAGATTCGATGTGGCGGGGGAGTGGCGTCGACCTGGACGCCTACCTGACCCGCGTGGGCTACCAGGGCGCCGTGGCTCCGGACCTCTCCACCCTGCGGGGCCTGCACGCCGCCCACGTCGACGCGATCGCCTTCGACAACCTCGACGCGGTGCTCGGGCGCACGGCGGTGCCGCTGGACCTGGAGAGCGTCCAGGAGAAGATCGTGCGGCAGGGCCGCGGCGGCTGGTGCCTGGAACAGGTCGTGCTGATGGCGGCCGTGCTGGACCGCATCGGGTTCACGTTCTCGGCGTTCGCCGGCCGGACGCGGATCCGCACCGGGAGCAAGTTCGGGCCGGCCCTGCACGTGGCCCTGTGCGTGGAGCTCGACGGCGAACGCTGGCTCCACGACGTGAGTTTCGGGGGCTACGGGCTGCACGAGCCGATTCGGCTCGCGGAGAACGCGCGGCTGGACGGCGACTGGCCGTTCGATCTCGTGCGGGAGCCGACCGGTGAACACGTGCTGCGGTTCCTGCGGCCGGAGGGACCGGCGGAGCTCTACGGCTTCACCACGGACGTGCGCTATCCGTCGGACTTCGAACTCCTCCACCACTTCTGCCTCACGCATCCGCGCTCGCCGTTCAACCACCGGATCGTCCTCCAGCGCACACAGCCCGAAGTGAGGCACCTCCTCGTCGGCAGCACTCTCACGGAAATACGTCCCGCGAAGCCCGCGACCTTCCGGGAACTCGATGTGGACGAGATGCTCTCCGCTCCCGGGGAGATCTTCGGGATCACCTTGGAACCGGGCGACGTCCAGGCGCTCTGGAAAATCTTGGACGGTCCATGATGCGTACCTTGCTGCTGGACAACTACGACTCGTACACCTTCAACCTGTACCAGTTGATCGCCGACATCAACGGCCAGGAGCCCGTCGTCATGGTCAACGACGATCCGATGTTGTCCACCCTGCGGCTGGAGAACTTCGACAACATCGTGATCTCACCCGGCCCCGGACGGCCGCAGAACCCGCGTGACGTCGGCCTCCTCGGCGATCTGCTGCGCCGCGCCACGCTGCCCGTGCTGGGCGTCTGCTTCGGCCATCAGCTGATCGCGCACCTGGCCGGAGCGTCGGTGGCCGCCGCGCCCGAACCGAAACACGGGCACCTCGCCAAGGTCTCCCACGAGGGAGATCCGCTGTTCGCCGGGATTCCAGGTGAGTTCGTCGCGGTTCGCTACCACTCGCTGTGCGTGCGGGAGCCTCTGCCCGAGGAATTCGTCGCCACCGCGTGGGCCGACGACGGTGTGCTCATGGCGCTGCGTCACCGCGATCTGCCGCAGTGGGGCGTGCAGTTCCACCCCGAGTCGATCGCTTCCCAGTACGGGCGTGAGATCCTGCGGAACTTCGCCGAACTGACCCGCCGGACGCGGCACGGACAACGGCCGTCCGTCACCGACATCGACACCGTCACCGCACTGTCCGAGGAGACGCCAGGCGCGGTCGAGGGACTGGGAATCATCAGCACGGTCGTGTCGACCGCCGCCGATTCCGAGGCCATTTTCCTCAAGCTCTTCGACAACATCCCGTACTGCTTCTGGCTGGACAGCAGCCGGGTGGAGGAAGGCCTGTCCCGGTTCTCGTTCCTCGGCGACACGTCAGGTCCGCTCAGCGAGGTCCTGACCTACCGCACCGGCAGCGGATCAGTGGAAGTGCGCGATGCGAACGGCGTCCGCCGCGTCACCGGCAGCGTGTTCGACGTCCTCGATCAGCGGCTGCGCGAACGGCGCATCCCCGACTCGGACCTGCCCTTCGACCTGACCGGCGGCTACGTCGGCTACTTCGGCTACGAACTCAAGGCCGAATGCGGGGCCACGGCCCGCCACACCGCCGAAACGCCAGACGCCATCTGGATGTTCGCCGATCGCGTCATCGCGATCGACCACCAGGAGGGACTGACCTACCTGGTGGCCGTTCACGACGAGAAGACCCGGCGCGACGCGCAGGAGTGGGTGGAACGGACGTCCGCGCTCCTGACGGGCCCGAACCCGGCCGACGCCGAGCCGCCGCGCGAACCTGCCGCCGGCCCGCCCCCGAACACCGAGAAGTACCTCGGCCGCGGCCGGAGCCAGTACCTGGCGGACATCACGGAGTGCCAACGGCAGCTGAACCGGGGCGAGAGCTACGAGATCTGCCTGACCAACACGTTGCACATGCCGTTCCACGACGACGACACGTCCTTCTACCTCAGGCTGCGCCGGGCGAACCCGGCACCGTACGCCGCGCTCCTGCGCCTCGGCGACATCACGGTCTTCAGCTCCTCGCCGGAGCGGTTCCTGCGCATCGAGCGAGACCGCACGGTCACCAGCAAGCCGATCAAGGGCACAGCCCCTCGCTCCGCCGACCCGGCGCGCGACGCCGAACTGGCGGCCACCCTCGCCTCGAGCGCCAAGACTCAGGCCGAGAACCTGATGATCGTCGACCTGTTGCGCAACGACCTGGGCCGGGTGTGCGAGGTGGGCAGCATCGAGGTCGACCCGTACCTGGCCGTCGAGAGCTACGAGACCGTGCACCAACTGGTCTCCACTGTTCGTGGACGGCTCAATGCCGGGGTCAGCGCGATGGACTGCGCCCGGCAGTGCTTCCCGGGCGGGTCGATGACCGGGGCGCCGAAGCTGCGCACCATGGAGATCATCGACCGCTTGGAGACGGAGGCCCGGGGTGTCTACTCCGGCGCCCTCGGCTACTTCGGCCTCTCCGGCGGCACGGACCTGAACATCGTGATCCGTACCGCGGTCCGCGTCGGTGACCGGTTGACCATCGGCGCCGGCGGGGCGATCGTGCTCGACTCCGACCCATGGGAAGAGTACGAGGAGATGCTGCTCAAGGCGGCAGCGTCGCTCCGCGCCTGGCGTGCGCCGGCGGTGTCGGACGTGGGCGGCTCCCAACGATGAACACAGCGATGAGCACAGCGACCGCCCAGGGCGTCCGCCGGTGGTGGGACGCCGATGGCGGATGGTCGACGGCCGACGCCGCCGGGACGGTGCTGGCCATCGACTCCTGGCTCGTGGACGAAGGGCGGGTGCGGGGACTCGACCGGCACGCCGAACGCTTCGGTTCGGCCTGCGACCGGCTCTCCGGACCGGGAGCGGAACAGACGAACCGGTTCCTGCGGGCGGTCGCCGAGTCGTTGCCCGCGCGAGGCCGATGGTTTCCTCGCGTCGAACTCGTGGAGACCGGGTCGGGAACGCGGCTGCGGATGTGGCTGCGCCCCGCGCCACCGCGCACCGCGACCGTCCGGTTGTGGACCGTGGCAGGACCCGACCGTCGTCGACTGCCGGCCGTCAAGGGCACCGACCTGGACCATCTGGCTTCCCTGCGCGCTGCCGCGGCTACGGCGGGAGCTGACGAGGCGCTGCTGGTCTCGACGGAAGGGCACGTGGTCGAAGGGGCGTCCACGAGCATCGTCTGGTGGCGGGGCGACACGCTGTGCGGGCCACCCCCCGGCCCCGGCCTGCTCCCCGGGATCACCCGCGCCCTGCTCGGCGCGCTCGCCCGTACGGCAGGGCACCAGGTCGTCACCGAGCAGGCCACCGCGCCGGATCTCGCCGGCCTGCCCGTCTGGACGCTGAACGCCCTGCACGGCATCCGGCCGGTCACCGAGGGGCTGGGCCGGTTCCAGGACACGGACGCCGCAGTGGCCGAGCGCTGGCAGTCGCGCCTGGCCGCGCTCGCCGTTCCGGTCGGCGCCTCCCTGATTCCTGTGGTGCACCCATGAAGGAGGTTTCCCGATGACCTCGGCACGTGAAGTGCCCGAGTTCGAGCGTGACTTGCTGGTGCGGTTGACGCTCCGCTGGGGGAAGCGGGTGGCCGTCAAGAAGGACGAGCTCGACCTCGACGGTCACTTCGACGCGGCGCTGCCGGACTTCCCCGAACACCTCGTCCCGGTGCTGGGCCTGCCGGGCGCCGACCGGCTCGACCGGGACGCTCGCGGGCACATCCTGTCCGCGGCGTGGATCGCCTACAACGCCAAGACCGCGGCCATCGAGGACGAGATCATCCTGCCGGCCTGCCGGCTGATGCTCCAGGAACGGATCCCCGTCCGCCGCGACGACGTCGCCGTCGACGCGCTGCACCAGACGATCATCGATGAGCACTACCACATCCTGATGTGCCACAACGCCGTCGGCGTCACCCGCAGGCGGCGCGACCTGGCGGACATGCGGTTCGCGCCGGGCGTCTGGTCGGTCGTCCAGGGACTGGACGCGGTCCGCGCCGGGCTGTCCGGGTTCGACCGCGACATCGTCGACATCGCGTTCTCCCTGGCCGCCGAGACGACGATCAGCGGGTTCCTCTCCGCACTCGCCACCGCCCAGGAGATCCAGCCGATGAACCGGATCACCACCGATCTGCACCGGCGGGACGAGAGCGGACACGCGGTGGTGTTCCGCGAGTTGTGCGGCTCGCTCTACCGGAACCTGGACGGCGCGCAGCAGCGGACGTTCCGCGAAGCACTCGTCACCGGGCTGACAGCGTTCCGCTCCCCGGACCTGGACCCCTGGGTGACCGTGGCGGCCCAGGGCGGCTTCGAGATCGACACCGGTCAGCTGAGCGAGTGGGCCGCGTCCCGTCCCGTGCCCGCGCGGGACACCGGACCGTTGCAGCTGCTCCTCGACGACCTGGGCATCAGCCACGACCTCGTCGAGATGGTCCAGCGCTGACGGCCCCGCACCGTCGAGCCATGAGAAGCGGACGGAGACCACGTTGACCCTCACCGGCGAAGCCGCCGCGCACTGGCGGACACTCGTCGCCCACCAGCGGCCGGAGTGGCCCAGCCTGGCTGAGCTCGGCGACGTGGCGGATCACCTGGCGGCCCTGCTCCCGTTGGTCACGCCACAGGAGTGCGACACGCTCACCGCACGACTCGCCCAGGCGGCGGAGGGCAAGGCGTTCCTGCTCCAGGGTGGCGACTGCGCCGAACGTTTCGACCGCCTCTCGGAACAGGCGATTCACAGCAAACTGCGCCTCCTGCGGCAGATGGCCGTGATCCTGACGTACGCGTCGGCGGTGCCGGTGGTCACGGTGGGCCGGATGGCCGGGCAGTACGCGAAGCCCCGGTCCCGGCCGACCGAGACCGTCGACGGGCGCACGCTCCCGGTCTACCGGGGCGACGCGGTGAACGGCATCGGCTTCAGCCAGGCCGAACGCCGGCCGGACCCGGCCCGGCTGCTTCGGATGTACGACGCTTCGCGCCACACCCTGGACGTCATGCGCGCATGCGCCCGCGGCGGCACCGATCTACTCCAACTGCACAAGGAGAACCAGGACTTCGTCTCACGCTCGCCTGCCGGTGAACGCTACGACGCACTCGCCGGCCGAATCGGCCGGGCACTGTCGTGCGAAAACGCGTGCGGCGGCGGCGATCCGTCGCGCACCACGGAGTTGTTCGCCAGCCACGAGGGACTGCTGCTCGACTACGAGGCCGCGCTGACCCGCTACAACCCGCGTTCCGGCCGAAGCTGTGCGAGCAGCGGCCACATGCTGTGGATCGGCGACCGCACCAGACAGCTCGACGGCGCCCACGTCGCCTACTTCGCGACCATCGACAACCCGATCGCGGTGAAGCTGGGCCCTGCCGCCACGCCCGAGCAGGCACTGGCCCTGATCGACCGCCTCGACCCCGACCGGCGGCCGGGCCGGCTCACGTTCATCGTGCGCATGGGGGCGCACCGCGTGCGGTACCTGCTGCCGGAGCTCGTGCAGAAGGTCACGGCTTCCGGCGCGCCGGTGGTGTGGGTGTGCGATCCGATGCACGGCAACACCTTCGAGGCGCCCAGCGGGCACAAGACCAGGCGGTTCGACGACATCCTCGCCGAGGTCGCCGGCTTCTTCGAGGTGCACGCGGCGCTCGGCACCCACGTCGGCGGACTGCACGTGGAGCTGACCGGCGAGGACGTGACCGAGTGCGTCGGCGGCGGCGCCGAACTCGGTTTCGACGACCTGCACCGCAGGTACGAGTCGGCGTGCGACCCGCGCCTCAACGGAGACCAGGCGCTTGACCTGGCCTTCCTGGTCGCCGAGATGTTCAACCCAGGGGCGACCGGCGCCGTGGCGCCGGACGCGGCGGTGAATGCCGCGGCCTGGCGCGCATGTCACAGCAATTCTCCCGCCTCGTCCGGCGCGTGAACCCAACAACATAATCGAGGATGCGCCCATGGATCAGGACTCCACCCCTCTGGAACTCGACGACGCGTTCGTGCAGGACCCTTACTCGGTGTACGCGAAGCTCAGCGCCGAAGGCTCCGTGCACCGGGTGAAGATGCCTCCCGGAGTCCCCGTGTGCGGCGGACTGCCGGTCTGGCTCGTCATCGGATACGAGCCGGTGCGCTCCGCACTGGCGGATCCCCGGTTGAGCACCGATCTGAACAGGATGGACAGGCTGTTCGCGCAGAACGAGCCGGACAGCAACAGACGCGCCGGTTTCTCACCGGTCATCGCCAGCCACATGCTGAACGCCGACCCGCCGGACCACACCCGGATGCGCAAGCTCGTGAGCAAGGCCTTCACCAGTCGCGCCATCGAACTGCTCCGGCCGGAGATCGAGCAGATCACCGGCGGGCTGATCGATGCCCTCTCGGACGACGACACGGTGGACTTGCTGGACGCCTTCGCGTTTCCGCTGCCGATCCGGGTGATCTGTCTGCTGCTGGGTGTGCCGATCGAGGAGCAGGAGAACTTCAAGTCCTGGTCCAAGGCGCTCGTCTCCGGCGACTCCCCCGAAGCGGCCGCCGCCGCCACGACCGAGGTGGTCGCGTACCTCGGCGAACTCATCGAGCGCAAACGCCGCGTGCCGACCGACGACGTGCTCGCCGCCTTGGTCTCGGCACACGACGTCGACAACCAGCTGACCGGGCTCGAACTGGTCTCGACGGCCTACCTGCTGTTCATCGCCGGTTTCGAGACCACCCTCAACGCCCTGGGCAACGGCACGCTCCACCTGATGCGGAACCTGGACCAGTGGGAGGCGCTGCGCGAGGACCGTTCCCTTCTCCCCGGCGCGGTCGAGGAATTCCTGAGGCTGGAGAGCCCGCTGAAGCACGCCTCCTTCCGGTGTGCGACGGAGCCCCTGACCATCGGTGACGTCGAGATCCCGGCCGGCGACTTCGTGCTGCTGGCGATCGCCTCCGCCAATCGTGATCCACAGCGCTACGCCGATCCGCATTCGCTGGACGTCCGCAGGCCCACTGACGGCGGCCATCTGGCCTTCGGACATGGCATCCACCACTGCCTCGGGGCGCCGCTGGCCAGGGTGGAGGTGCGGGCGGCGTTCGGCGCCCTGCTCGACGCGTTCCCCGCCATGAGGCTCGCCGTCGACCCTGAGGAACTGCGGTGGCGTACCAGCACGATCATTCGCGGGCTGGACTCACTGCCGGTACGGCTGAACAGCCGCCAGTGGTAGCGGTCAATACGACATTCCAGGCTGCTATGCGGCCAGAAAGGTGTGGCTGACCACATGCTCATATGCGGGATCAAGGCATCGCACGACGGCGGGGTCGCCGTCATCGAAGACGGTCGCCTTCTCTTCAGCTACGAGATCGAGAAGCTGAACAACGGCGAACGCTACAGCTCCCTCGGAGACCTGGAACGTGTGACCGAGATCCTCGCCGCGGAGGGTCTGTCACCCGCCGACATCGACCAGTTCGTGGTCGACGGCTGGTACACGAAAGACGCCGCGGGCGAGCACGCCGTCAAGGTGAACGCCGGCGGCCTGCCGGTACAGTTGCGGGTCGCGCCGTACCTTGAGAGCCCTGGCGACGACGGGCCGCTGCAACGCCACACCTTCAGCGGCCATGGTTTCGACAACTACGCCGGCTATACCCACGTCGCCAACCACCTCATCGGCACGTACTGCTCAAGCCCGTTCGCCGCCAGGGGCGAAGACGCGTTCGTCCTGGTCTGGGACGGCCTCATCACGCCGCGCCTCTACCGGGTGCGGGCCGCGACCCGTGAGGTGATCTTCGTCGAGTCTCTGCTGCCCGCTTTCGGGGGCAGCTTCGCGGCCTTCTGCTCGCGGTTCGAGCCGTACGTGCTCAACACCGACGACATCACGTCGGACACGTACATCCGCCAGCACCTGTCCGTCGCGGGGAAGGCCATGGCGTACGCGGCCAAAGGCCGGGTCGAGACCGGTGCCTTCGCCGTCTTCGACGACCTCATGGCCGAGTTCCGCGACCTTCCCGTCGACAAGGTGGGCGTGCTGGGCGACAAGGTCGCCGCGAACAGGGACGAGCTGATGCCGGGCCTGTCCAACGCGGACCTCATCGCCACCTATCAGGCCTATATCGGCCACCACCTGCTCGCGCGGCTCACCTCGGCGGTACGGAGCCGCTTCCCGGACGGCGGCCACAACCTGGTGCTCGGCGGCGGCTGCGCGCTCAACATCAAGTGGAACACCGCGATTCGGGCCGGCGGGGTCTTCCAGGAGGTCTTCGTCCCGCCCTTCCCCAACGACGCGGGGGCGGCGATCGGTACAGCGGCCTGCGAGATGTTCCGGCGCGGCCGGACGGCGCTGGAGTGGGATGTCTACAGCGGACCGCGGATCACCACGGGCACACTTCCCGACGGGTGGCGGGCACAGCCCTGCGACGAACGGCAGCTGGCCGCGCTCCTGCACACCGAGGGCGAACCGGTGGTCGTCCTTTCCGGCCGGGCGGAGCTGGGCCCGCGCGCTCTGGGCAACCGGAGCATCCTGGCGCCCGCGACCGACACCCGTATGAAGGACCGGCTCAACGACATCAAGAACCGCGCCCCGTACCGGCCCGTCGCGCCCATCTGCCTGGAGGAGCGCGCGCCGGAGGTCTTCGCCCCCGGCACGCCCGACCCCTATATGATCTTCGAGCACCGCATGCGGCCCAGTTGGGCCGAACGCGTCCCGGCGGTCGTTCACCTGGACGGCACCGCCCGGCTCCAGACCATCGCGTCCACTCAGGACACCGACACCGCTCGTATCCTCACCGCCTACGCGGAGATCAGCGGAGTTCCCGTGTTGTGCAACACGAGCGCGAACCTTGAAGGACGGGGTTTCTTTCCCGACGTCGAGTCAGCGGCCGGTTGGGGCGGCACTCGCTACATCTGGTCCGAGGGGACGCTTTATACGAACCCCCGCGAGGAGTCCGCCAACTATGCGACGCGGAGATCACAGTGCGACTCGCGCAAGTAATGGCACATGCCTTTGAGCGCTATGGGGACCGGCCCGCCGTCGGTGAGCGTGCGAAGGAGTTCGTACGGGACGCCGGGACCGGGCGCGTCTCGGCCCGACTGCTGCCGCGCTACGAAATGACCACCTACAGGCAGCTGTGGAGCCGTATCCGCGCAGTGGCGAGCGAATGGCACCACCACCCGCGGCGCCCTCTCGCCGCGGGCGACCGTGTGGCCCTCCTCGGCTTCACGAGCCGGGACTACGCGACACTGGACCTGGCGTGCGGCTATCTGGGCGTCGTCAACGTTCCGTTGCAGATCAGCGCACCGAACGAGGATCTGATGTCCATCATGGCGGAGACCGAGCCGCTCCTCGTCGCCGCGAGCATCGAGCGACTGGACGCCGCGACCGAACTGTCATTGCGCACGCCCTCAGTCCAGCGGCTGCTCGTGTTCGACTGCCATCCGCGCGCCGAGGACCGGGCGGAGCGATTCGCCGCCGCCCGCGACCGCCTGGCCGAGGCTGGACGGGACGTGGAGGTCGTGGCCCTGTCGGCGGTTCTCGACCGCGGCGCGGACCTGCCCGAGGCGCCGCTGTACATTCCCGGCGACGACGAGGATCCCCTCGCGATGCTCGTCTACACCTCGGGGAGTACGGGAACGCCGAAGGGCGCGATGTACACCGAGCGGCTGGCCAGGGTGATGTGGGAGGACCGGGCGAAGCGGACCGGCACGGACGTAGTCACCATCAACTACACGCCGCTGAGCCATTTCGCGGGCCACTTCCTGCTGACGAACGCACTGGCGCGCGGCGGCACCAGCTACTTCACCGCGGGCAGCGACCTGTCGACACTCTTCGAGGACATCGCCCTCGTACGGCCCACCGAGCTGTACCTCGTGCCGCGCGTGTGCGAGATGCTCCACCAGCTCCACCAGAGCGAACTGGACCGGCGGACCTCTGCGGGCACCGACCCGGAGCGGGCCGCGACCGAGGTACGCAAGCAGCTCCGCGAGGAGGTTCTCGGAGGGCGCGTGAGCAGGGCCAGCTGCGGTTCCGCGCCGCTGTCCGCCACACTGACCGAGTTCACCGGGGCCGTCCTCGGCGTTCCCCTGCACATCATGTACGGCTCCACGGAGGTCGCGGGCATCGCTGTCGACGGCGAGTTGCTGTGCCCACCGGTGATCGACTACAAGCTGGCCGACGTGCCCGAGCTCGGCTACTTCCGCACCGACCTCCCACACCCGCGCGGCGAGCTCCTGCTGAAGGCCGACGGCATCCCCGGCTACTACAACCAGCCCGAGCTGACGGCGGATCTTTTCGACGAGGACGGCTACTACAGGACCGGCGACATCGTCGCGGAGCTCGGTCCACGCCGTATCGCCGTCGTGGACCGCCGCAAGAGTGTCCTGAAGCTGTCCCAGGGCGAGTTCGTGGCGATCTCCCGGCTGGAATCGATCTTCGCCGCCTGCCCGTTGGTGCGGCAGATCTTCCTTTACGGCAACAGCGAGCGCTCTTACCTGCTCGCTGTCGTCGTGCCCACCCCGGATGCCCTGCGGCGGTACGGGGACGACCGGGAACGTCTCGAACAACTGCTGAGCGAATCGCTCCGGCGGATCGCGAAGGACACAGGTCTGAACGCGTACGAGATCCCCAGGGGACTGCTGCTTGAGGCCGAGCCGTTCAGCCAGGCCAACGGCCTGCTGTCGGACCAGCGAAAGTTGTTGTGGCCCAAGCTCGTGGAGCGCTACGGCGAGCGACTGGAGCAACTGTACGCCGGGATATCGGCCCACGAGACCCAGGAGTTGCTCGATCTGCGCCGCACAGGCGGCGACCGGCCGGTGCTGGAAACGGTCCAGCTGGCCGCGCGGGCGCTGCTGGCGGGCTCGATGACGGAGGTGAGTCCCACCGCGCACTTCCGGGACCTCGGCGGCGACTCGCTGTCCGCGGTGTCACTGTCGAACCTGTTGCACGACACCTTCGGTGTCCGGGTACCCGTCGACGTCATCATCAGCCCCGCGCACGACCTGCGGCGGCTGGCCGCCTACGTCGAGTCCAAGCGCACGGCCACCGCGACGCGCCCCACCTTCGCGTCGGTGCACGGCGAGGACGCCACCGAGACGCACGCCAAGGACCTCGTCCTGGGCCGGTTCATCGATGCGGCGACTCTCGACGCCGCCCGCCACCTCCCGCGCCCCGCGGGGGAGCCGCGCCGCGTTCTGCTGACCGGCGCGAGCGGATACCTGGGGCGCTTCCTCACCCTTGAGTGGCTCGATCGGCTGGCCCCGGCCGACGGCAAGCTGATCGTCGTGGTCCGCGGCAAGGACCCGGACGCCGCCAGACGGCGACTGGCGGATGCCTTCGGCAGCGACGACTCCGAACTGACGTGCACATTCGAGGAGTTGGCCGCAGAGCACCTGGAAGTGCTGGCCGGAGACATCGCCGAGCCAAGGCTGGGCCTGGACGAGGCGACGTGGGAACGGCTGAGCGGTGAGGTGGACCTGATCGTCCACGCGGGCGCCCTGGTGAACCATGTGCTGCCCTACCGCCACCTGTTCGACGCCAACGTCCTCGGAACCGCGGAACTCATCCGGCTGTCCCTCACCCAACGGCTCAAGCCGTTCACGTACATCTCCAGCGTGGCCGTGTCCAGATCCCGGAGGGGACAGCCTCTCGACGAGGACACCGACGTGCGCGCCGCGCTGCCGGTCCAGCCTGTCGACGACGGGTACGCCGGCGGGTACACGACGAGCAAGTGGGCGGGGGAGGTGCTGCTGCGGGAGGCGCACGACCTGTGCGACCTGCCGGTGACGGTGTTCCGCTCCAACATGATCCTCGCGCACAGCCGGTACACCGGGCAGCTGAACGTGCACGACATGTTCAGCCGGCTGCTGTTCAGTCTCCTCGCGACGGGCGTGGCCCCGAACTCCTTCTACCGGACCGACGGCGACCAGGGGCCGCGGGCCCACTACGACGGCCTGCCCGTCGACTTCACCACGGCATCGGTCGTCACGCTGGGACGGAGCACCTCCGGGTACCGGACCTTCAGCCTGGTGAACCCGCACGATGACGGCATCTCACTCGACACGTTCGTGGAGTGGCTCATCGAGGACGGCCACGGTATCGAGCGGATCGCGGACTACGGTGACTGGCTCGTCCGCATCGAAGCAGCCCTGCGCAACCTGCCCGGGGCACAGCGCCAGTACTCCGTCCTTCCCTTGCTGCGGGGCCTCCAGGAACCGGGAGAGGCCGTGCCCGGTTCGGACGTCCCGTCGGTCCGCTTCCGGGAGGCCGTCCAGGAGGCCGGCATCGGACCGGATCGGGATGTGCCGCGCCTGTCACCCACCCTCATCCGCAAGTACGTGACGGACCTGCGGCGCCTGATGACCGCCTGACCGCGTGCGGGCAACGGGACGGCCGGGGCCGGCGGGAGGTGCCTGCTGAACCGCCGCGGCGGCGCGACGCGCCCCGGGGGGCGAGCTATGGACCGTCGTTGCCGTCGCGCAGGGAATGGATCATGCTCTGCAGGATCCGGAACGCGCCGGCCTGCTCGGTCTCGGTCATGCCGGCCAGCATTCTGACCTCGACGGACCGGACCGCTACGGTCGCCTTCTCCAGGCTCCGTCGGCCGCGAGGCGTGAGCCGTGTGGGAAGGACCTTCCCGACGGGTGCCTCCGCGGGCCGGATTACGTAGCCGTCCCGTTCCAGTGCCTGGAGCAGCACGTTCATCGACTGCCGTGTCACGAAGGCGCCCCGCGCCAGCTCGGAGTTCGACAGGCCCGGCCGCTGAGCCAGCAGCTCAAGGCAGGAGTAGTGCGTCACGCTCATCCCGAGTGGCCGCAGCACCTCCTCCATGGCCGAGCGGAGGACGCTCGACGCCTCTTTCAGGAGGTAGCCCAGTGACGTCTCCAGGTCGACACCGTCTTGATTCATGTCAGAAGTCTGACATAGATTGCCTGTGTCAGAAACCTGACACGAAAAGAAGGAGCATCATCATGCCCGCAACCGGCCCCGACTTCATCTCGCTCCAGGCGCGCGACCTCGACGCTTCGCAGGCGTTCTACGAGCAGTACCTCGGCCTCGTCCGCTCGCAGGCCGGACCTCCGCACGCCGTCGTCTTCGAGACGAAGCCGATCGCGTTCGCGCTCCGCGACGTCATTCCCGGCACCGATCTCGCATCCGTTGCTCAGCCCGGCATCGGTGCCGCGATCTGGCTCCACGCCACAGACGTCCAGGCCATTCACGACGCTCTCGTCGCCGACGGTCACACCATCGTCTCCGCACCGATCGACGGCCCCTTCGGCCGGACATTCACCTTCGCCGACCCCGACGGCTACCAGGTCACTCTCCACGACCGCACCTGACCGGCCAGACCCACCAGTGTGCTGCCCCGACTGGCGCACGTCCCGCTCGGCCGGCGGGCGACCGTCCTGGACGTCACCGGGTGGACAGGGCGGGCAGGGTGGGCAGGCCGGTTTCCACCGCGCCGAGTAGTGCGAGGGCTTGCCGGGAAGCGCTGCCGGGTTCGGCCTGGTACACGACGAGTTGCTGGTGACTCGCGTTGTCGACGGTGAACGAGTCGTAGGTCAGCGTCAGTTCGCCGACCTGAGGGTGGTGGAAGCGCTTGGCCTCGTGGGCCTTGCCCCGTACGTCGTGCCGGGCCCACAGGATGCGGAACTCCCGGCTCTTCAAGGACAGTTCATCGATCAGCTCGGTGAGCCGGGGATCGTTCATCAGGTCACCGCTGTCCGCGCGCAGAGCCGCGAGCCCGGACCTGGCGACCCGTTCCCAGTCGGGGTAGAAGTCCCGGGCGCCCGGGTCCAGGAAGATGAACCGGACCAGATTGGTCTCTCCCTGTTGCAGCATCCCGGCGAAGAGAGCGTATCCGAGACGGTTACCGGCCAGGACGTCCAGGCGGCGGTCGAGGATCAGTGCGGGGGTGTCGAGCCAGCCGTCCATCAGGCGCAGCAGACTCGGTCCGACGGATACACCGCCGCCGCGCCGGACTGGTTCACCTGTCGCTCCTGCCAGCCGGTGCAGGTGCGCTGTTTCCTCGGTGTTCAGGTCGAGGGCGCGGGCCAGGGCGTTCACCACCTGCGCGGACGGGTTCCTTTCACGTCCCTGTTCCAGCCGACGGTAGTAGTCGGTGCTGACTCCGGACAACTGGGCCACTTCCTCCCGTCGCAGGCCCGGTGTCCTGCGATGGCCCGACCAGACCAGCCCGGCCAGGGCCGGGCTGGTCATCTCTCGCCGGGCGCGCAGGAATTCGCCCAGCGGATTGCGAGTGTCCATCCCTCTACGTTAGACGCGCACGCGATCGGTTGCCTGGGAGTGGCGCACCCCGGGTGAGACCGGGCCTGGCTGGCCTCCGGTGCGGCGCACATGCTCGGCCTCATGACCAACAACCTTGCAGAAAACCTCTCCGTGCCCGCTCCCGGTGTGTCCGCGGGGCCGCTCGCCGGCCGGGTCGCGGTGGTCACCGGGGCAAGTGCCGGGATCGGCGCCGCGACCGCACGCCGCTTCGCCTCGGCCGGAGCGGCGGTCGCTTTGCTCGGCCGACGGTCCTCGCTGCTGGACGATCTCGCCGCGGCTCTGCGCGAGGAGGGCTCCGCCGATGTCCTGCCCCTCGGTGTCGATGTCACCGACCCCGCCGCGTTGGCAACCGCCGCGGCGACGATCCGCGCTGCTCTGGGCCGACCCGACCTGGTCGTCGCCAATGCCGGGGTGATGCTCGGAGCGCCGTTCGACGAGGCGGACACCGACGAGTGGGACCAGATGATCGACGTGAATCTTCGAGGACTGCTGGCGACCGGCCGGGTCTTCGTCGCCGACCTTCTCGCCGCGGCGGACGCCGGACAGGCCGCCGACCTGGTGAACCTCGGTTCGATCGCGGCCGAGGTGATCTTCGCTGACTATCCGGTCTACGGTGCGACCAAGGCCGCGGTCACCCAGCTGACCCGCAACCTGCGCGCCTCGCTCGGGCCTCGCGGCGTACGGGTGCGCTCCGTCGACCCGGCGTTCGCCGTCACCGAACTCGGCGCCTCCATGGCACACGAGGCCACTCGGGTGGGGCTGGACGAGATACGGTCGGCGATCACGACCATCACCGCCGAAGACGTGGCCGACGCGATCACGTACTCGGTGGCGGCCCCGGCCCGGGTCAACATCGCCGAGTTGACGGTCGTTCCCACCCAGCTCGGCTGAGGAACCGGGAACGGCGGGCCGGGGGCGGAAGACACCGCGGTACGACACCGGGCTCGGGCGGTCGCCACCGGCGAGGTGCGAGGGTCTGCCAGATGCGCGGTGAGGGAACCGGTACAGGCCGAGCGCGGCCCTCCCAGGACCGAGCCGGTGTATGAAGTCAGTCGGCCTCGTACACCGGCAGCCTTCCGTCCAGATCCCCTGCGGGCAGAACCCGGGTCGAGTTGTGTTCGCGGACGATCCGCCACCCCTCCGGCCTTCGACGCCAGAGCAGCGAGGTGGTGGTACGGATGTCCGTGACACCGTCAGGCGTGGTGATCCGCGCGACGAACACCAGGGTCGACGCGGCCAGATCATGGCTCGCGATGACATGCGGGCCGTCGTCCACGGCATGGTGAGCGGAAATCATCCGGTCGAAGTGGGGCTCCCAGATCGAGCCGTAACCGGCGGCTGTCGTCGCGACACGCTGCCCGGGGTCGAAATCGTCGTAGAGGCGGAGGTCCGCAGAGCCGAAGTCGTAGAACTCTCCGAAGGCGCGCCGGAAGTCGAATGGCGCGTCCCCCTCGTCGCGCTCCCAGCCGTACACCCATCTGCTGTGCAGATCCGCGATCAATCGCTCATCGTTCATGACTCGACGCTAGGCTCGCGGACGAGGCGCAGGAAGGGCCTGCCACACCCACCCAGGCAGGGGCTCCCGCCCCTATCCCGCCGTGATCGGCGGCCGTTTGGCCAATGCGCGCCCCTGGCACTGAGCCCCACTGAACCCCTGGCTCGTCAACGTCATCGGCCAGCGGCAACCGTAAACGCCCGATGGCGCGTTCAGCAGCACCCTCCACCGGGGCAGGGTTCGGCGGGAAGCCGGAGCCGACGACCTTACGCAGCGCGACTGGTGACGGCGGAAGGTCACGCCGGAAATAGTGCCTGGGGCTCTATGCGGCAAGGCGTCAAAAAGGCCCCTGGGTGACCCTCTGCCGCATTTTCAAGGAGTCGAGTCAGGGGGGATTGGCTTGGGTGGTGCGGGAGTTGCACGGCGGCGCATGGAGGTGTTCTCGCCCCATCTCTCGGGGGCGTCTCCGCTATCTTGGGCAGCGACCCGGTAGTCGAAGGTCCCGAGGCCCGTGAGCCCCGGACCCTGTTTGGGCTGCCGCGCCCTGTCCCCGCCAGCTGTCCGCCCGCTCCCGCGCCGTATGGGAGCGCGGTCCGCCATGCCCGAAAGAGAACATCTGTGACCACTTACGACACTCGCACCGCCGGCGCTACCCCCGAATCCCAGCAGCCCGGCCATGCCGGGGCGGCGTCGTATGACGCCAACGCGATCACTGTTCTGGACGGCCTGGACGCGGTGCGCAAGCGGCCAGGGATGTACATCGGCTCCACCGGAGAGCGAGGGCTGCACCACCTGGTGCAGGAGCTCGTGGACAACTCCGTGGACGAGGCACTCGCGGGGGTGGCCGACCGGATCGACGTGACGGTCCTGGCCGACGGCGGGGTGCGGGTGGTCGACAACGGCCGTGGCATCCCGGTGGGCACGCACCCGGTGGAGAAGCGGCCGGCCGTCGAGGTGGTGCTGACCGTGCTGCACGCGGGCGGGAAGTTCGGGGGCGGCGGATACGCAGTCTCCGGCGGTCTGCACGGTGTGGGCCTGTCGGTGGTCAACGCGCTGTCGTCCCGGCTGTCGGCGGAGATCCGGACCGACGGCTACCGGTGGACGCAGGACTACAGGGACGGCGCTCCCACCGCCCCGCTGGTCCGTCACGAGGCCACCCACCGGACGGGCACCTCGCTGACGTTCTGGGCAGACGGCGGCATCTTCGAGACCACCGAATACTCCTTCGAGACGCTGGCCAGGCGTTTCCGGGAAATGGCCTTCCTCAACCGCGGGCTCACCCTGACCCTCACCGACGAACGGCCCTCCGCGCGCGCGACGGCCGCGGCCGACGCGGCCGACTCGGACCCGGCGGCGAAGACGGTCTCTTACCGCTACGACGGCGGCATCACCGACTTCGTCGCCTACCTCAATGCCCGCAAGGGCGAGCCGGTCCATCCCTCGGTCATCACCATGGCCGCCGAGGACGCGGAACGGCTGTTGTCGGCCGAGGTGGCCCTGCAGTGGAACGGCCAGTACACCGACAGCGTGTACTCCTACGCCAACGCCATCCACACCCATGAAGGCGGCACCCACGAGGAGGGCTTCCGCACGGCACTGACCACCGTGGTCAACCGCTACGCGCGGGAGAGGAAACTGCTGCGGGAAAAGGACGCCAACCTCTCCGGCGAGGACATCCGCGAGGGACTGACCGCGATCATCTCGGTCAAGCTCGGCGAGCCGCAGTTCGAGGGCCAGACCAAGACCAAACTCGGCAACACCGAGGCGCGCACCTTCGTGCAGAAGGTCGTCCACGAGCACCTGGGTGACTGGTTCGACCGCAACCCGAACGAGGCCGCGGACATCGTGCGCAAGGCCATCCAGGCGGCCACGGCCCGGCTCGCGGCCCGCAAGGCGCGCGACCTGACCCGCCGCAAGGGCCTGCTGGAAACGGCGGCACTGCCGGGCAAGTTGTCCGACTGCCAGTCGAAGGACCCGGCGATGTCGGAGATCTTCATCGTCGAAGGAGACTCCGCCGGCGGCTCGGCCAAATCCGCCCGCGACCCGCAGTACCAGGCGATCCTCCCGATCCGCGGCAAGATCCTCAACGTGGAGAAGGCCCGCATCGACAAAATCCTGCACAACCAGGAGATCCGGGCGATCATCTCCGCGTTCGGCACCGGCGTGCACGAGGACTTCGATATCGCCAGGCTCCGCTACCACAAGATCATCCTGATGGCAGACGCCGACGTCGACGGCCAGCACATCAACACCCTGCTGCTCACCTTCCTGTTCCGCTTCATGCGGCCACTGATCGAAGATGGCCACGTCCACCTCTCCCGCCCCCCGCTCTACAAGATCAAGTGGAGCCGTGACCACGTCGAATACGCCTACTCCGACCGCGAACGCAACATGCTTCTGGAACGGGGCCGGCAGGACGGCCGCCGGATCAAGGACGACTCCATCCAGCGCTTCAAGGGCCTGGGCGAGATGAACGCCGAGGAACTGCGCGTCACCACCATGGACCCCGGCCACCGGGTCCTGGGCCAGGTCACCCTCGATGACGCGGCCGTCGCCGACGACCTCTTCTCCGTCCTGATGGGCGAGGACGTCGAAGCCCGCCGCCACTTCATCCAGCGCAACGCCAAGGACGTCCGCTTCCTCGACATCTGACCCTGGGCACCGCTCCCGCCCCCTCCGGACGCCCGACCCGGAACCCCACCACTGTCCTCCGTTGTCCAGGAGAGCACCGCGCGGCACACGGACTCGTAAGGCATGGCCCGCCCTTCCCAGTGCTCGGCGGACGAGCCGGCTAACGCGCCACGCGGTAGCGGAGGTAGACGACTTTCGCGTTGAAGGTGCGGGTCTCGACGAGTTCGAGATCCACCCGGCGCTCGCGTTGGGGAAAGAACGGAATGCCACCGCCGACCAGCACCGGGTAGACCACGGCCCGGTACTCGTCGATCAGACCCGACGCGGCCGCCTCGGCGGCGAGAGTCGCGCCGCCGATCGCGATGTCGCCCTCCCCGGGCTCGGCCCGCAACCGCTCGATCTCCTCCGCGACGCCGCCGGAGGCCAGGCGGGCATTGCCCTGCAGCGCCGACAGCGTGGTGGAGAACACCACCTTGGGGAGCGGCTTCCAGAGCGCGGTCCACTCAAGCTTGGAGTCGTCGAGCGAGGCATCCTGGTCGGCGGTCTCCCAGTACAGCATCGTCTCGTACAGCCGTGGTCCCAACAGGTGGACGCCGACCTCGCGAATCTCGTCGATCCAGAAGCCGCCGTCCGGCCCGACGATGTAGCCGTCAAGTGAGACGTTCATCGAATAGGTCACGCTGCGCATCAGAAGTCCTCCTCGGTAACGGGTTCGACCGTACGACCGTCGGACGCCGCGGAACTCATCGCGGCTCGCGGGATCCCCTGGGCCGAGTCACCTCACGAGTCGCCGCGAAAACCCGTTGGCGGACCACCGCGACCGCTGTTACCTTTCCGGAGGCCGTGCAAGAGAAGGAGGAGGTGGTACCCGTGAACTCAGTATCGACATGGGTGCTCCCCTCCGGGGTCACGGCCGGGCGATAGGTCGTCCGGGAGCGCCGCTCTGAGCACTCCCGAAAGGCACGACCATGCGATTCACTTCCGAGCAGCGCCTCGACAACGGCGTCCTCGAACGCGAATTCACCCTCGGCGAGATCCCCGGCACCCTGTGGACGCCTGAATCCGCCGCACCAGCCCCGCTGATCCTGATGGCCCACAACAACGGTCTGCCCAAGGGGGGAGCCCGGCTGGTGGCCAGGGCCCGGCAATCCGCGGCGTACGGCTACGCGGTGGCCACCATCGACGCCGCCGGGTGCGGTGACCGGCCCCGTTCCGCCGTCGATGAGCAGGCTCGCGCGGACCTCCGCCGGGCGATGGAGGCCGGCGAGCCGGTCGATGAGATCTTCGAGTCCTTCATCGGCCCGCTGGTCGAAAAGGCGGTCCCGGAATGGCGGACCACCCTGGACGCCCTCCTTGCGCTGCCCGAAATCGGCGGCCCGGTCGGGTACTCGGGGTGGACCGCCGTCGGCATTCGGCTGGCGGTGGTCGAGCCGCGTATCGCGGCCGCCGGTCTCTTCGCCGGGGGTTACGTGCCCCGCGCCCAGCGCGAGGAGGCCCGACAGGTCAGCATTCCGCTGTTGTTCCTGCTGCAGTGGGACGACGAAGGGAACCCCAGGCAGCGGGCCCTGGACCTGTTCGACGCCTTCGGCACCAAGGAGAAGACGCTGCACGCCAATATGGGCGGGCACACCGGTACCCCGTGGTTCGAGGTGGAGGACGGGAACCGGTTCTTCGGCCGGCACCTGAAGTGAGGCCGGGCCGTCAGACCGGCGGCAGACGGTAGTCGGCGTCGGCGTCGGTGTCGGCCAGGATGCCGCTCATCGAGGACGGGTCCCTGCCCCCCTCGATGACGGTGGCCGGCATAGGCACAACCGCCCCGATCGCGCCGGTACCGGCCATCGCCGGTACCGGCCGGCCGGGGCGGGCGCTCGGCCATCAGCGCCTCCATGGGCTGGGCCCACACCGTGAGGCCCCCGGCCCGTACCTCGCCGACCGAGCCCAATGGATCACACGCACGCGGAGATCGAGGTTATGCAGGCGAGGGATCAGAGCGTGAGCACCGGTCGGGTGGACAAGTCCTCGTGCATGTCTTCTCCGTCCGGTCCGTACACGAACTCGACCATAGAAGGGTTGCGGTGAGCGGTGGCCAGGGGCAGCCAGGCCAGCAAGTGGCCGTAGCCGCCGCACACCGACTCGCCCCCGTCGCCGCCGTGGACCGCAGTGACATCGCTCGTCAGCTCCGTGCGGTAGGTGTCGTAGGCGATGTGCAGGCCGAAGGCGTTCAGCTGGTTCTGCGAGCCGCCGTCCCCATAGGGGAGGCGGTCGAGGGGGAAGTCGTTTCCCCACCGGAACAGTGTCCGCCCCGGCGCCACAGGCGTGTTCCCACTCGTCGGAGCTCGGCATCCGCAGGCCACGGCCTGAGAGAACAGCCGGCATGTCAGCAGGAGGCTCAGTCAGATTCTCGTCCTCCACTGCCATGAGCACGGTGGCCAGGTGAACGCTCCGGCGAGCGCTGAGTACCTGCGCGAGGTGGGCCCGCAGATCGGGTCCGTAACCGAAGCCCTGCTCCAGGCTCTCGGCGTAGTCGGCGGCCTGCTCCGGGGTCGGCTGCCAGTTGTCGAGATCCATGCCCAGGGACGCCGCGCCTCCGGGTATCAGAGCGAATTCCTGCCCGTTCCGCTCGATCCGGACGCGGTGCAGCGGGGCACCGAGGTGCTCTATCGTCTCGACGAGTGTCACCCGGCCGCCCACATGATCGGCGGCTTCCTGGGCGGCGCGGCTGGCGGTGGGCGGGTCGAAGCACCGCCATTGGTGGAGAGTGAGCTCAGCAAGTGACATGGTCGGCAGTGTGGCACGTGGGGCTGACAGCGGAGAGTTGCCGGTCTACGACTCCCGTTCTCACATGTATAGCCGCTCAGCCAGGGGGGTTGGGACGTGAGGTGCGGCAGGCGGGAGCGGATGCCGGCGGTGTCGGCGTCGCCGCCGGCGACACCGCGGATGTAGACCTGGTAGATGACGGCGTTGCGCCACCAGGGAGTGATGGCGGTGGTGGCGGGCACGGTGTTGTTGCTCCTTGGTCGTTTCATGTCCGACTCGGACCTGTCGGTGTGTCTCAGGCGGGCGTCGGCAGTGTGTGGCGACCCGCGTCGTCCGTGTGCGGTGCGAGGCCGTGGTAGATCCGGGGCGCGCCGTCGAGCGTCAGCGTTGCGCTGCCGTTGATCACCGGGATCTGGGTGACCTGTCCGATCGCGTCCACCTGCAGTACGGCGGTCGTGGCGGCGACCGCGAGCGGGGACTTGGTCGGCCAGGGGTCGTTCCACACCTCGGGGGCGGGGAAGTGCCAGTCGGTGCGCTGGCCCGCGGTGTTCAGCAGGTAGCCGTCGGCCCGGTTCCACAGCACGACCGCGGGGCCGTCGGGTGTGTCGAACCACAGGCCGAACGCCTGGGGGTCGGTGAAGGTCAGCCAGCCCCGGAAGGTGGCCTGGTCGAGCGTGCGGGCCGCGGTCGCGTACGCCAGGAGCGACGGCTTCGGGCTGAGGTCGCGGTTCATCAGGCCGTAGTGGTACTCGACGTTGTCCGGATCGGCGACCTGGGGCATACCGAGCACGCTGTCGTGGAACTGGTACCAGCACACCCCCCGGATCCCCTCGGCCTTGGCCAGGGCGAGGGTGAGCAGCACGTTCTCCGCGGCATGCCGGTAGGTGTCGTGCCACCAGCTGTTGGGCTTGGTCGGTGCGTACGCCTCGGTCAGCCAGATTTCCTTCTCGCCGTGCTCGGCCATCAGCTCCTTCAACTGGCGTAGTCCGCCGTAGAAGTTCCAGTAGGTGCCGTCGCCGTCGGTGGTCCAGTTGTCGCCCGGCGGTATGTAGTCCGGGGTGAAGCTGCCACGTCCCGGGTGGTAGGCGAAGGCGTCGATCAGGTCCCAGCCACCGGCCGCGATGAAGTTCTCCACCCATGGCTTGTCCATGCCGGCCAGTCCGTTGTTCATCAGTTTGACGGTGTCGCCGCTGACCGCCCGCCGGTCGAAGACCGGCCGTAGTGCCTTGTCCAGGTATGCCTGCGCGGCGTCGCCGGTGTTGAACGGTCTGTTCAGCTCGTTGCCGACCTCGAAGTATCCGGCCCCGGCGGCGACCGCCACCGCCAGTTTGTCCGCGGCCCAGGTGGCCGCGTCGGCGTCGGTCACGTCCAGGGACGGCTGGAGTTCGATGTTGTGGCGCATGCCGCGGGCGTCGAAGTCGGCGGGCGGCAGCCCGGGTCCGCCGTCGTAGGCGATCCGGACCAGGCTGATGCCGGTCTTCTGCCACAGGTCCAGCAGGGCGTCGGCGCTCGGCCGTTGCAGCCAGGGGTAGTTGGCGATGCCGAACATGCTGTCCGTGCCTGCCTGGTAGGCGTACGCGGGCAGTACCGCGAGGTTGGTGCGGGCGAACGCCTCGTCGTCGCCGGAGCTGACGGCCACTTCGGCCAGGGCGATCCCGCCGGCCGGCGCGGCCACGATGAAGGTGTGCTGCCAGGTGCCGACCGCGTCGACGCTGCCGGTCACGGTCGTGGCGGCCAGCTGCGCGCCGTCGAAGTCGCGCACCCACAGCGCCAGGTCGACCGTTTTGGCCGCGCTGCCGCCGTTGGCCACCAGCGCGGTGAGTTCCATCTGTTCGCCGGCCGACGCGTACAGGTTGAAGTCGCGGTTCGTGGTGAGTTCGAGGCCGAGTTCACGGCCCCGGCCGATGGTGGCGGTGGCGGACGGCCGGGTCTCGGAGAAGAAGAAGTCGGCCCGGCTGGTCCAGCCGCCTGCCGCGTCGGCCACGCCCGGCGCGTGCACCCAGGTCGCGTTCGTCCATGCCTGACGGGAGCGGTCGAGCAGGAACAGGCCGTGCAGCGCGGCTGACCAGGTGGAGGTGTGGGCGACGCCAAGGGTGTCCTCGTAGGGGATGCCGCCGCCCGCGTCGCGGACCCATTCGGTGATCGGGACGTAGTCGTCGGGCGCGGCCGGTGCCTGGATCGCCCGGCTGAACAGGAAGCCGTCCGGGACCAGCGTGTCCGCGCCGGTGACGCGCCACTCCAGCACGGCGTGGGAGGTGCCGACGCTGAACCAGCCGGTGACGGCGGTCGGTCCGGCGGCGGCGTCGAAGGTGTAGTCCATGCGGATCGCCGGCGTCCCGTCCGCGAGCGCGCTCAGCGTCGGGGTGCCGCCGGTGGATACGTGGATGCCGGTGACACTGTCCTTGACCTGGAATTTCGCCCCGGCCGACCGGGTGACGCCGCCGGCGTCACGGATGGCGAGCCTGCCGCCCACACTGGCCAGCAGGCTGATGCCGCCGGCGGACAGGGTGACGTCGCCGGCCGCGGCGTGCGCTGCGATCGGGGTCGACTCCGCGACGAGTACGACACCGGCGGCGAGGGCCGCGCCGAGGAAGCCCCGGCGGTCGAGTGTGGGTCGGGAGAAGGCTTCGGAGGTCATCGTCTGCTCCTGTCCGGCGCTCAGCGACGCCGACGTGATAATGCCTATCTTCAGCTCCGTGAACGACACGTTTCCAGGTCACTACATTGCTGTCAACGGGTTCTTGCCTAGATAACCTCTCGTGGAATACGGTCATCATCCAGAGATGAAGATAGGCATTATCACTGCTGGAGGAAAGATGTCGTCGAGACCTCGCCGTGTCACGCAACGCGAGATCGCGGAGCTGGCGGGCGTCAGTCAGACCACCGTGTCGGTGGTGCTGAACGACCGCGACGGCTCGAACGTGCGGGTCCCCGAGGCCACCCGGGCGCGGGTCAAGCAGGCCATGGAGCAACTCGCCTACGTCGCCGACCCCGCGGCCCGCCGGCTGGCCGGCCTGGACAACCAGATCATCGGCGTCTTCACCTACGAGGCCGCGCTCTCCCCCGAGAGCATGGACTTCTACGGTCCGCTGCTGAACGGGATCGAGCGGGCCGCCGAGCAGATCGGGTGGGACCTGCTGTTCTTCACCTCCTCACCGGTCGAGAACGGCACGCGGAGCCTTTTCCACCGCAAGACCCGGCTGCGGCTGACCGACGGCTGCGTGCTGCTCGGCCAGCAGATGGTCGCCTCCGAGCTGGAGCGGCTGGTCGCGGAACAGTTCCCGTTCGTCGCGATCGGTCGCCGGGACGAGACCGCCGCCTCGGTGCCGTACGTGGCGATCGACTACACCACGCCGACCACCGCGCTGCTCGATCAGGCGGCGGCCAGCGGGCACCAGCAGGCGCTGTATGTCCACCGAGGCCGTGACACACCCACCGCGCGGGACCGGCGCGATGCCGTCGAGGGCGCCTCGGCAGCGGGCAGGCTGGCTTTCCTGCTGGTCGGCGAGGAGAGAGTCGCCGACCTGCCCCGGCTGGCGCGGGCGACCGGAACCACCCTGATCATCGCGGAGGACGCGTTCCTGGCGGAGGACGTCACGCACGCGCTGTCCGGCGCCGGGGTCGCCGTGCCGGACGAGGTCTCGGTCGCCGCCCTCGGAGAGGTGCGCGGCCATCGGGTGGACGGCCGGATGCTGGCCGGCTTCCACGTCCCCAGACAACAGCTGGCGGCAGAGGCCCTCGATCTCCTCCACCTCCTGATCAGCACGGACCCGCAGGAGTGGGCTGGTCTGGACCGCGAGAGGCTGCTGGTCGCCGAGGTCGAGCCGGGGGACACGATCGTCGCGCGGACGCAGTCGCCGTCATGACCGGCAGGATCACGGCCGAGGTGGCGGTCATCGGCGGCGGGCTCGGCTCCGTCGCCGCCGCACTGGCACTGCTGGAGCGTGGCCGCCGTGTGGTGATGACCGAGGAGTACGCCTGGCTCGGCGGGCAGCTCACCTCGCAGGCCGTTCCGCCCGACGAGCACATCTGGGTGGAGCAGTTCGGCGTCACCGCGCGCTACCGGGCGTTGCGGGAGGACATCCGCCGCTACTACCGCGAGCACTACCCGCTGACGGCCGCCGCCCGCGCCGACCGGGAACTCAACCCGGGCCGTGGCCGGGTGAGCAGGCTGTGCCACGAACCGCGGGTGGCCGACGCGGTGATCACCTCCCTGCTGGCGCCGTACCGGTCGACCGGGCGGCTCACCGTCCTGCAGCCCGCGGTGCCCGTCGAGGCCGAGGTGCGCGACGCGGTGGTCCGTTCCGTCACTGTCGCGGACCTGCGGACCGGAGCGGAGACCGTGATCACCGCCGAGTACGTCCTGGACGGGACCGAGACCGGCGACCTGCTACCGCTGACCGGGACCGAGTGCGTCGTCGGCGCCGAGGCGCGGTCCGACACCGGTGAGCCGAGCGCTCCCGAGGTGGCCGATCCGGGCAACGTGCAGTCGATCGCGTGGTGCTTCGTCTTCGATCACGTCGCTGGCGACCACACCACCGCCCGGCCGGACGACTACGACTACTGGCGCTCGTTCGAACTGCCCTTCTGGGGCGCGCCGATGCTGTCCTTCACCGCGCCGAACCCCCGCACCCTCGTGCCGGAGGACCGGACCATGAACGTCAACCCGGCCGCCGACGCCACCGGGGACCCCCGGTTCGACGCCGGCGACCAGGATCTGTGGCAGTTCCGGCGGATCGCCGCCCGGCAGAACTTCACCGACGGCTTCTACGACAGTGACATCGTGCTGGCCAACTGGCCGCAACTGGACTACGTGGGCGGCTCGATCATCGACACCGACGACCGCCAGCTCCACCTGGACGCGGCGAAGGCACAGTCCCGTGCCTACGTGTACTGGCTGCAGACCGAGGCGCCCCGCCCGGACGGCGGCCGAGGCTGGCCCGGACTGCGGCTGCGCGGTGACCTGGTCGGCACCGCCGACGGTTTCGCGCAGGCCCCGTACATCCGCGAGTCCCGCCGGATCAGGGCCCTCACTACCGTGCGCGAGCAGGACATCTCGGTCAAGGCCCGCGGGGACGCCGGACCGGCCCGGTTCGACGGCTCGGTCGGCGTCGGGATGTACCGGATCGACCTGCATCCCTCCACGGGAGGCGACAACTACATCGACGTTGAGTGCGCCCCGTTCGAGATACCGCTCGGCGCGCTGGTCCCGGTGGCCACCCAGAACCTGGTGCCGGCCGCCAAGAACATCGGCACCACCCACATCACCAACGGTGCCTACCGGCTGCATCCGGTCGAGTGGAACGTGGGCGAATCGGCCGGGGAGTTGGTCGCGTACTGCCTCGAACTCGGCCTGAGCCCACGGCAGATCGCGACCGACGACCACCTCGTCGGCCGACTCCAGGGCAGGTTGACCGCGGCCGGGATCGAACTCCACTGGCCGCGGATCGCCGGCTATTAACCCCAACCCGCAGGCGCGAGCGTGCGCCGAGACCACGAAAGACGCACACCATGAACAGAACAAGAAAGCTGGTCGGCGCTCTCGCGCTGACCACGGCCCTGACACTGACGGCGGCCTGCGGCTCTTCCCCCGGCGGGTCCGGGGTTTCCGATGCCAAGAACGTCAAGCTGCGCATGACGGTCTGGACCTCGAACCAGGACCAGCTCAAGCTGTTCGACTCGATCGCCGACGCGTACCGGGCCAAGCACCCCGAGGTCTCCTCGATCACCTTCGAGAGCCTGCCCTTCGAGGACTACAACACCACCCTCACCACCCAGATCGCCGGCGGCAACGCGCCCGACCTGGCCTGGATGGGCGACCTGTCGCGGGACCTGATGGCCTCCGACGCGCTGGTCGGCCTGACCGACAAGCTGAAGGCGACCCCCGGCTGGCAGTACGACGACCTGGAGGCCAGCGCGACCAAGGAGTTCAGCCGGGACGGTACGCTGTACGCCTACCCGTTCTCCACCTCGCCGTTCGCGCTGTACGTCAACACCGACCTGCTGGCGAAGGCCGGCCAGAGGATCGACCCGAAGAACCTGACCTGGGACCAGGTCGCCGCCGCCGGCGCGGCCGTCCACGCAGACACCGGCAAGGCCGGATTCGTCGTCCGGGACTTCGACTACAAGTCGTGGAACATGCTGGCCACGGTGTGGACCGGCTTCGGCGCGTCCGCCTGGAGCGAGGACGGCAAGACCTGCACCTTCACCAGCCCCCAGATGCAGAAGGCGTTCACCTTCCTGCACGACGCCGTGTTCAAGACCCAGGCCATGCCCGGCCCCGGTACGACGGCCGACTTCTTCGCCGGTGACGCCGCCTTCACCGTGGCCCAGGTCTCCCGTGCCTCGCTGCTCACCGACACGTTCACGTACGCGCTGCACCCACTGCCGACGGGCCCGGCCGGCGAGTACTCCGTCATCGGCCAGGCCGGCGTGGGTGTCCTCGCCGCGGGCAAGCACCAGGCCCAGGCCGCCTACTTCCTCGCCTACCTGACGAATCCGGCGAACTCCGAGAAGCTGGCACGGTTCTTCCCGCCGCCGCGCAAGTCGATGCTCACCGGCGAGAAGCTCGCCGCCGACAACAAGGACCTGACCGCCACGCAGCTCCAGGAGGCCGTGGTCGACCAGCTGCCGAACGCCGTCACCCTGCCCAACCACACCAACCCGGCCGAGATCGCCCAGAAGGGCAAGACCGCGCTGGACGCGATGTGGAAGGCCGACGCGGACATCCCCGCCGTCCTGAAGTCGGTCTGCTCCGCGATCCAGCCGATCCTGGCCAAGTGACCATGGCCGGCCTCACGAAGACCCGCACGAGGGCACCGGACACCTCCCGGACGCCGGCCACGGTCCGGAACACCTCCACAGCGCCGTTCTGGACGACCCGGCGCCGAGACGTACTCGCGGGCTACCTGTTCATCACGCCGCAGCTCGTCGGGGTCGTGCTGTTCGTGCTGATCCCGGTCGGCCTGGCGATCTGGTACAGCCTCAACGACTGGAACGTCTTCTCCGGCGAGCAGATTTTCGTCGGACTCGACAACTACAAGGCCCTGGCCGACGATCCGCAACTCCCGTCGGCACTGCGGGCGACCGCCGTCTTCTGCGGCGGGGTCGTGGTCTTGAACATCGGCCTGGGCCTGCTGCTCGCCGTACTGCTGAACCGACGGTTCCGCGGCGCGACCTTCTTCCGCACCCTGTTCTTCTCCCCGGTCGTCGTCTCCGTGGTCGCCTGGACCCTGGTCTGGGGTTTCCTGCTCCAGGACAACGGCGGTATCAACGGGGTTCTCGGTGCGGTCGGCATCGACGGCCCGAACTGGCTCCAGCGCGGCGACACCGCGATGGTGTCGGTGATCGTCACCCAGGTGGTCCGCAGCGTCGGCGTCAACATGGTGCTCTTCCTGGCCGCCTTGCAGGGTGTGCCGACACAACTGTACGAAGCCGCCCGGCTCGACGGCGCGGGGAGCAGGGTGATCTTCACCCGGATCACCCTGCCGCTCATCTCCCCCACGGTGCTGCTGACCGCGATCATCACCGTCGTCGGAGCATTGCAGTCGTTCGCGCAGATCGCCGTACTGACCAGCGGTGGCCCGGAGCTGAGCACCACCGTGCTCGTCTACTACGTCTTCCAGCAAGCATTCGAGTTCAACCACATCGGCTACGGCTCGACGCTGGCCCTGATGCTGCTGTCCTTCGTCATGCTGCTGACGCTGGTGCAGTGGCAGTTGCGCCGTAAGTGGGTGTTCCATGAGGAGTAAGCCACGTTCAACCGTCCTCAGGCGGGTGGCCCTGCTGACCGCGCTCGCCGTCCTGGCGATCCCGTTCGTGGTACCGACCGTCTGGATGGTGGCGGCCTCGGTGAAGCCGCTGCCCGAGATCTTCGAATCCTCGCCGTCCCTGTGGACCAGCGACCCGACCCTGTCCGCGTACAGCGAGGCGTTCAGTTTCCAGCCGTTCGCCCGGCAGTACCTGAACAGCGTCTACCTCGCCGTCCTGGTCACCCTGATCACCCTGCTGGTCTCCAGCCTCGCGGGATACGCGTTCGCCCGGATCCGCTTCCCCGGCGCGAACGCCCTGTTCCTGGTGGTGCTGGTCGGCCTGCTGGTGCCCAGCGAGGTGACGATCGTGCCGCTGTTCCAGATGTTCAAACAAGCGGGGATGATCAACACGCACTGGCCGCTGATCCTGGTCACCGCACTGGCCGGACCGTGCGTCCTGGCCACCTTCATCATGCGGCAGTTCTTCGTCGCCCTTCCGGCCGAACTGGAAGAGGCGGGCCGGCTGGACGGTCTCGGCCGTCCCGCGATCTGGTGGCGGATCTGCCTCCCACTGGCCAAACCGGCCATGTCCGCGGTCGCGATCCTGACCTTCCTCACCTCGTGGAACCTCTACCTGGAACCCACCGTCTACCTCACCTCGCCGGAGCTGTTCACGCTGCCGCAGGCCCTCACCCGGTTCACCGACTCCTACGGGGCCGAGATGTGGAACACCCAACTGGCCGCCGCCACCATGACCGTGCTGCCGGTCCTGATCGTCTTCGTCATCGCCCAGCGCCAGTTCGTCGAGGGCCTGGCCCACTCGGGCCTCAAATAAGGCCCGCGCGGCCCCCGCTCGCGCACCGGGCCCGGACACCGGCGCCGGGTCCGCCCGCTCCTCGCGTGGGGCCGTTCCCACCCCCCCCGGAGGCAGACACGTGGAGATCTACCGGCCGTCACCCGAACCCGGCCCAATCACCCCCATGACGATCACCACGGGTGCCGCGCCCCCCGCGCGGAACACGCCCCTCGACCTCGCCCGGGGACTCCTGACAGGCGGTGTGATCGGGGCGTCACTGGCGGCGCTCGTCGTCGGCGCCATCATCGAGAGCGTGCCGCTGTTCGTCACCGGACTGGCGCTGCCAGCGGTCTACGGCCTGCTCTTCTTCCTCTCCGGTGCGCCGAGACGCGCCCGGGAGGCGGCGATCGCCCCCTGTACGGCGCTCGCGGTGGTCGAGAGCGTGGAGGCCGTTGAAGGCGAGGCCACCAGCGACGTGGCGAGGCGGTTCGAGCTGACGGTCGCGCCGGACAACCTCCCGGCCTACCGCGTCGCGTTCACACAGGACATCAACCTCGCGGACCTGCCCGACTACCGGCCGGGCGGCGTCATCGTGGTCCACTATCCGCCGGACAGGCCGTGGCAGGTGAGGATCGTGAAGCGGCCGACGCCGCAGTGGGAGGAGCGGGCGGCCGGCGCCCGCCTCGACTCGGCGCCGGGGCCGGTCCTGGTGAGCGAGCCCGCCGAGGGCTGTGCCGTCGGCTTCGTCACGCTGCTCGCGCTGCTGCTCGCCGCGGCCGGTGTGGTCCTGCTGTTCCGCACCGACCTGTTCGACGAGGACTCCTCCGCACAGCCGCCGTCCTCCACCCAGCCGTCGGCCTCCGCTTCCTCCTCGTCGACCGCGGCGGTGTCGTCGGTCTCCGGCACGGTCACCCTCGGCCCGTACCAGTCCTTCCTCGACAAGGGCGAGCTGCGCAAGGCCATCGGCTCACTCTCCAAGGGCACGGACGCGCACGCGGCACTCACCGTCGTCGTACAGGACCGGCTGCTGTCGGTCGTGTACGCGTCCACCGGCTCGCAGGCCCCGACGTTCGACCCGGACTCCCTGCCCTACGACCGCTTCCCCGCCCTCGTCGAAAAGGCGCGGAGCAGCCTGGGCGTCGGTACCCCGCAGACCTGGCAGCTCACCGTCGAACGCCTCACCGGCTCCCTCACCGTCAGGGTCAGTGTGACGGGAACCGGGGGAGCGGCCTCGCTGGAGGCGGACGGGGACGGCAAGGTGGTCCGGCGCACCCCGGCGCACTGACGGATACCGCGCCGGCCGCATATCACCGAGGAGAAGGAAGAAAAGGGAAACCGTATGAGTCCGCAGGCATATCTGGCGCTGTGGTGCGTGGTGTTCGGCACCGTCGCACTGGTCGGCTACGCCCGGTCGCTGGCCGGAGTGACCGCGGCCCAGCGGGCGGTCCGGGTCATGGGGCGGATCGAGCAGGTCCGCGAACCCAGGCACGGAAGCTCGCAACGCGACGGGATACACGCGGTCGTCTCCTTCCAGGACCCCTCCAGCGGCGAGGAGTTCACCGTGACGAACGACCGCGACCACGGGGAGAGAATCACAGCGGCCTGGACGGGCCGGGAGATCGGGGTCCGCTACCCGCGCGGAAGACCGCACGCCTACCAGTTCTTTACCGGCGACCTCTCGGCAGGCCGACGCGGCCTCGGGTGGCCGAACTTCGCGCTCTTCCTGATCTACGTCGGACTGGTGGTCTTCGCAGCGATCGACTGGAGCTGGTCATGGGCCCTGATCGGCTTCGGTGTGCCCTGGACCCTGTCCGGCGTGTGGTACATGCCGCCGAACGCACGCGCGGTACGCCGCCGTACCGACGCGCTGACCTCCCAACCCCCCGTTCCGGGCCGCGTCATTGCCGTGCTTACGGACACCGGCACCGACAGCGAGGGCGGCACCTTCACCAGCCACACGCCGGTCATCGCCTTCACCACCCACGAGGGCACGACCGTCACCGCCTACTGCGCCGACGAGTTGCCCGACCCCACGAACTCCCGTGGCCGCGACGTCACGATCCACTACGACCCCGACGACCCAGCCGTCTTCACCGCGAACCTCGCGTCCGAAGACCGTTCCGGCGCACTCGACATCACCTGCGGCACCGTGGCACTGCTCCTCGGAGTGGCGGCGGTCGTCGTCGGGGTGGCGCTGCTGTGACGCCCGACGGCCGACGTGAACTGGAGTCCGCCATGGACCCGCTCACGTTCGACTACGAAGACCTGCATGTGCGCGTGGACCGGGGGGTGTTCGAACTCCGCTGAACAGCATCGAGAGCACGCTCCGGGTCCCGATGCGGTCCGGGTGCCGCACGGCGACGAGCCCCTCGAGCGGGCGCAGGGACAGCTCACCCAGGCCGCCGCGCAGCACGTAGGCGTAGGCGGCCTCCAGCAGCTCGTTCCGGCGGGGGAGCGGTTCGTCTCGGCAGGCGGCTCGGGTCACACGGGCCCTTGCCCCGAGGTGGAGTCGATGGCCGCCTGTACCGCTTCCAGCAGCGCGGCCAGGCCACGGGCCTGCTCCCATTCCGGGGCCGTGTACCTCCAGATGTGGCACCCGCCAGAGTATTCCGGCCGACCATGCCCGATCTCCACAATCCGCTTCCCCTTCCGGTCGGGGCCGGTGACGCGTACGTACATGTGCCGTATGTGGAAGCGGATAGTGTGGTCACGGCCGAAGATCTCCAGTATTCGGCCGTCGAACGAGTAGAACTCTCTACCGACCGTGGTCATGATTTCGTCGCCCATGGGGGAACCCTATGCACGGTGATCTTTTGGTACCAGGCCCTTGTCACCTGCCACTTGCCGCATCGCCACCGCGCCCATGCGCGTCTGCGAAGGTCCACGTCGGAGCGTCTCGGCAGCGGGAACTCCCGGCCGTCCTGGGCGATGAACCTCGGCCGTGGTGAGGCTCGCGTGGATCTGCCACGCATCTCCAGGAACCGGGCAGGCACCAAGCGGCCGCCACGAGGCGAACAGCGTCGGCCGACAGTGCCGAACCCCGCCTGCTGTCAGGGGAGTTGGTCGACCCGCAGGCGGGGCTCCTCGCCCGGCTCGGTCACCGGTGCCCGATGTTCAGACCGTACGTTCCCGGTCGTCGACATACCCGGGCGAGAGATTGCGCGCGAGCTGCTGATGTCCTCCGGCTGCTCGGGCCGGCTCCATTTCGGTGCCCAGATGCCGTTGTTGGGTCGGGCAGGACGGGCGGAGGTGAGGTGGCGACGCAGGGTGGCCAGGGAGGGGTGCGGGTTGTCGGTGCGCCAGATCAGTGAGTGTGGGTAGAGCGGGGTTGGGTCTTTGACGGGGATGCGGCGCAGGTCGTGGCCGACGGGCCAGACGAGTGGGGTCTGTTCGCTGACGAAGGTGGCCAGTGTCGTGGAGTTGGCGATGGTGTCGAGCAGGGGCTCGATTCCGAAGTCCGGGCCGATTGAGTCGATGATGACGCCGAAGGTGGCCGCGAGCTCCTCGTAGTAGGCGGCCCACTCGGTGCCGGGCAGGTTGCCGGGCATCCAGATCCGGCGGCCGGCGAGCTGGGCGGGAGTGATCGCGGGGGCGTTCGCGAACTCGTGCCCCGGTCCGGTGAACAGGTGCAGCGGTTCGTCGAAGACGGGAGTGGCTTCCACTCCGCGGGGGAGCTGCCGGCCGGGCATGGTCACGGCACGGAACGTCGCGTCGATGGTTCCGTCCCGGACGGCGGCGATGGCCGTGTCGGAGTCGAACAGTGTCACGACGTCCAGGTCGGTTTCGGGGTGGGCCCGGTGGAAGCCGCGTAGCAGACCTGCGAGCGAGAGCTGGCGGCCGATCACGTCGACGCGCAACGCCCGGCTGCCTGGCCGCACTGAGGCGACGGCCTGCTCGGCGGCCTGGAGGAACCCGCGGGCGTGGGGCAGGAAGGCCTGCCCGTCGATGGTGGGCCGCGCTCCGCGCGCGTCGCGGGTGAAGAGCTGGACGCCGAGTTCCTTTTCCAATGCGGCAATGCGTTTGGACACCGCCTGCGGAGTGATCGAGAGGTCGGTGGCGGCCTCCTGGAACTGCCCCGCGTCGACGACGGCGACGAAGGTGCGCACGGCAGAGACGTCCATGCCGCTCATCCTAGGCGGACAACCAACCGTTGATCGTTCCCGTCCTGATCGTTGTTTGATTCCAGTGCCACCTGGTGGCTTTCATGAGTCCGGTCAACCTGTGGTTGATCAGCCGTCATATCCGGCGGTATCACTCCACGCCAACGGCTCCGGCCCGAGCGCCCCCTCGTGAGGAAACCCCATGCCTGATCAAGACCGCCTCTACGTCCGCACTCCCGAGTTCGCGCAAGTGGCCGAGCGCATCGAGCACGTGACCACGCTTACGTCGCGGCTCAACGTCCTCCCCTTCGACGACAAGGCCACGCGTGCGGCCCTGTTGTCCGAGATCGTCGGCAGGCCGGTGCCGGGCTCCGTCACCGTTTATCCGCCCTTCTACACCGACCACGGGCTCGGCATCGAATTCGGCGAGCACGTCTTCGTCAATCAGGGCTGCACCTTCCTGGACCAGGGCGGCATCCGTCTCGGCGACGGTGTCCTGATCGGCCCGAAGACCAGCCTCATCTCCTCGGATCATCCGCTCCCGGCGTCCGAGCGGAGCGAGTTCATCACCCGGGCGCCCATCACGATCGAGGCCGACGTGTGGCTCGGTTCGGCGGTCACGGTTCTCCCCGGTGTCACGATCGGACGTGGTGCGGTGGTGGGTGCCGGAGCCGTCGTCACGAAGGACGTGCCACCCAACACCCTGGTGACCGGACCGGCCGCGTTCGAACGTAAACGATGGAATGGCTGAGCCGACAGGCCGGCAGCAGCCCCGATGAGTTCGACCTCGGGACTGGTGGTGGAATCGCGAGCAGTCACCCAACGTGTCGGTCACGCTGTGCTCCGGTTGCTCGCTGCCCGCGTGGATACCGTCATCCCGTCGAGGTCTGGTGCCCGCGCCCGTGGCCCGGCAGCGCACGCCCGGTCGTACGGAACGATAGGGCCCGGCCCGGTTCCCCCGCCGGTGATCCGGAGGCGCGGGCTTCCCGCGCCCGAAGCCGCGGGAAGCCCTGAACAGTGGGACAAGCTCAGATGAGGACCACGATCTTTCCCCGCGTGTGTCCGCGCTCGGCGTACGCGTGCGCTTCCGCGATCCGTTCCATGGGGTACGTCCGCTCGATGCGCGGTGTGTAGCGGCCTTGCCGCCCGAGTTCGCCAGCTTCGGCGAGGAGCGTGGAGTCGTTCTCCGCGTTGGCCAGATGCACACCCAGGCGCTGCGCATTGGCGTAGTCGGCGATCGTCGACACGCGAGCAGGGTCGCCCACGATCGCGATGAGATCGGCCAGGGACCCGGAGGCCGCGGTGTCGAGCGCGATGTCGACACCGTCCGGAGCCAGGGTGGCGAGGCGCTCCGAGAGGCCGGTGCCGTAAGTGGTGGGAACGGCTCCGAGGGAGGTGAGGAACTCGTGGTTGCGCTCGCTGGCCGTCCCGATCACGGTGGCGCCCTGAGCCACCGCGATCTCGACCGCGGCACTGCCCACGCCTCCGGCGGCGCCCTCGATGAGAAGGGTGCGCCCCCGCAGGGGACCGAGCGCCTTCAGCCCGCCCATCGCGGTCACGGATGCCAGACCGGCGCCGGCGGCCTCCTCGTCGGTCCACGTGGTGGGGGCGTGGGCCCAGGCCGAGAGCACGGCCAGCTCCGCTGTCGCGCCGGTGACGCCGCCCAGCCCGAAGAAACGGTCGCCGATGCTCACCCCCTGCACGCCCTCACCGGTCTCGTCGACCACGCCGACGGCGTCACGCCCAGGAATCGCGGGCAGGTCCACGGGGAGCGCCTCGCGCACCGCACCGGAACGCACCTTCCAGTCCACGGGATTGACGCCGGCCGCCGCGACGCGGATGCGGATCTCGCCGGGCCCGGGATGTGGGTCCGGCACCTCCTCGACCACGAGGGTCTCCACACCGCCGTACTCGTGATAGCGGACTGCGCGCATGACGTTCTGCCTTTCCACGCGGCCTGAACCGGCCGTTCGTGAGATCAGTGGGGTGAATGTTCGGCGAGTGCCGACGCCCATTACGCTAAAACCTGACGTTGGCGTCAGGTGCAAGTCGGGCCGGCCGCCCGAACAGAGGAGGAGGACCGGTGCGCATCGGTGAGGTCGCCGACAAGGCGGGAGTGAGCGTCCGGGCGCTGCGCTACTACGAGGAACAGGATCTGCTCCAGGCGTGGCGCAGCCCCGGCGGCCAGCGGCATTACCCCGATACTGCCGTCAGCCGAGTCCGGCTGATCCAACAGCTCTATGCCGCGGGCCTCCCGAGCAGAGTGGTCCGCGAAGTGCTGCCGTGCGTGGACTCGGGTGAAGCGCGCCCGGCACTCCTGGACCAGCTGGTGGCCGAGCGTGTCCGCATCGACCAGCGAATCACTGATCTGCTCGCCGTGCGCGACCGGCTCGACGACGTGATCGCCATCACGCGTGACCCTGATGCCGACTGCTCTCACATGGAGTGAGGATTCCTGCCGCAACGACTGGCCCGCGACCCGCGTTCGTGGAGCCGACGGGCAACGTCGAGGAAGATCTCCCCTCTCGTCTGGTCCCCCTGGTGGCGCTGCTTTTCTTAGGCGGCTGGACGTTGCTGCTCGCGGTGAGGCGGTGCGGTGCGCCCGAGCGTTTGATCGTGCGACACCTTCCGGATATCCCGGGCGCGCACCCGCCCAGCCCTACCCCGTCGGGCGGCGAGACGGTGGAGGGGGCGCAGGACACCGCCCCGGCCGTCCGGGCTCCGCGTCAGCGGCTCAGCGGCAGGTTTCGACCACGCGCTCCCGCTCGGGGCCACGTACTCGTCGGGTACGAAGCGCTCGCGGATGCGTCTCTGAACATGGCTCTGGTCGGAGATTCGTGAATCGCCGGGTCAGCGGCACGAGGGCACTGCGGGTCCGGCGCCGCCCCGGAGGTCGCTACCCACCAGCCACCACCGGGCCGGCCGTGACTTGAGGAGGATGGGGGAGCAGTGACGCAAGGTTGTCCCGTACGAAGTCCGCCGCCCTCCTGACTGACTCGTCGGCCCCCGCTTGGTCTTCGTAGACGCTGGTGGAGAGCATCACTCCATCTCCGGCGTCGACCCAGTAGTAGGCGACGAAACCGGGGACTTGGCGCAGAAGGGGCACGAATCCGTCCCCCACTCGGCGTGCCGCCTCGGCAGGATCAGTCACCCCTTCGTACCGCCGAACGACTGCGTACATAGCTGATCTCCTCACGGATCCCAAGGTCGCTTCGCCCGGAATGCATACCCTCCACGCCGCCTCCGGTTCGCAGCACGTCCGCAAGGCCCTCGGATGGGCGCACGGGCCATCCACACTGGGTCCGCCGTGGCAGGGCTGAGCGAAGAGAGGGCTCACGGAACTCCGGGCAGAGCCCTGAAAATGGCCGGGGCCGCTCCTCGCCCCACTTGTCGGATCCTCGCTTCGGGGGCTGTGAGGCGGTCGCGATCCGGTTCCGGGCCGGGCGGCTGGATCCTTTACGCGGCTTCCTCGTGCCAGGTGGCCAGGACGGACCGTACGGCGCTGGAGACCCGCCCCTGCTCTGTGCGGTCGGCCCACAGGTGTGCGTCGTGTTCGGTGAGTTTGACCGTGTCACCCCCGTGGGTGGTTGTGACGGTGAAGTTGAACTGACGGGTCTTCTTGACGCTCTTGGACCGGTAGTCGAAGTGCCCGAGGTAGGCCCCCATCGCGGTGACCGTCAGACCGGTCTCCTCGGTGACTTCCCGGTGCAGGGCCTCGGTCAGGGTCTCGCCCTCGTCGACGCCGCCGGAGGGGAGCTCCCACAGGCCGCCGAGGTAGTCGTCGGCTGCGCGGTGCAGGAGCAGCACCTTGCCTTCGGTGTTGGGGATGACGGCGCCGACGACGTGCTTGGTGATGCCGTCGGCGTCGGCGGCGTGGATGAGGTCGCCCAGCAGGGTGGCATCGACGGGTGCGTTCACTTCACGAGATCCTTGTGGTGGTTGGCGACCTTGGTGATGGCTGCGGTGTAGGCATCGGTGAGGTGGAGATCCTGTTCGCGGTGCCACACCGGAAGTTTCACCGTGCTGGCGTGCACACGCTGGGCGTTGGCGAAGCTGTCGGCGGCAGGGCCCTGGTGGTCAGCGTAGCCGGGCAGCAGGGCCCCGGGGGTTCGGAACAGTTGGTGCTCGCCGAGAGCGCGGATGGAGCCGGGTAGGTCGATCTCGCTGGCGCCCTCGGCGTGGACGGCTTCGACGAACCGTTCGACGGGCAGGCCGGCGAGCTGGTCCGGGTCGTAGCGCAGCGGCAGCGCGTACCAGGCCGGACGGGCATGGCACGGTGGGGTCGGCACGCCGATGCCCGGGACTTCGCGAAGAGCCGTCCGCATCCGGGCTGCGACGGCTTCACGTCCGGAGCTCGAGGCCCATGCCGGTGACCGCGTACGGGGCGAGCGCGCGGTCGGAGCGCGGCCTGACGGTGGCGGTGGACGACAAACGGTTCAAGCGGCGCGTGACGGGGGACGGCCCCCGATACTCATCTATCCCGTGCGCAACGAGGTCATTGCCAACGTAATTTCCTCAGCGACCCCCACTGCCGAGATGGCCCGGCTGCTCGGCCCTACCCGTGCTGGGCTGCTGGTCGCTCTGGCACAACCGGCCTCCACCACTGAGTTGGCGACACGTCACTTCCTCAGGATCTCCACGGTCTCCTACCACCTCGGCATACTGCACCGGGCCGGTCTCGTCGCGCGCGCCCGGTCAGGCCGGTCGGTGCTCTACCGCCGTACGCCCGAGGGGTCCCGGCTGGCGGGGCGCCGGTAGACGGGGGCAACTCCTCGGCCCCCGCGCCAGCATACTGAGACGGTGTCCTATGTGGTGAGTCTGAGGAGTCGTTTGTAGCAGCAGAGGGTGGCGGCGAAGCCGAGGAATGCCAGGTAGTTGCGGGGGTGGCGTTCGTAGCGGTGGTTGAGTCGGCGGTAGCCGGTCAGCCAGGAAAAGGTGCGCTCGATGACCCAACTTCGGCGCCCTAATCGTGCGCTGGATTCGATGCCTTTGCGGGCGATGCGGACGCCGATGCGTTTACCACGGAGCCATCGCCGCAGGTCGGGCTGGTCGTATGCTTTGTCGGCGCGGAGTGTGCGGGGCCTGTAGCTCCAGCCGTTTTCGGGGTCGTGTCCCGTTTGGAGACTGGCCACCATGGGTTTCAGTCCGAGGCTGTCGTGGGTGTTGGCGGCCGAGATGCCGACGACCAGGGGCAGTCCGTTCGCATCTGACAGGACGTGCATCTTGGAACGCGCCTTGCCCCGGTCCACGGGGCTCGGACCTGTAAGTTCGCCCCCTTCTTGGCCGTACGTGGGCGGAGTCGAGGACCACGCGGGAGAGGTCGGTCAGACCGCACTCGTCGATCCGGTCGATAGCCTCATGCAGCCGGCCCAAGAGGCCGGCCTTGGACCAGATCACGAACCGCCGGTGAACGGTCGACTTCGATGTGCCGAAACAGGGCGGCAGTGTCCGCCAGGCACAACCGCTCGCCAGCACATAAATGATCGCCGCGAACAGTGTTTCATCAGGCGTGTCCTGTGTCCCACCGCCCTGCGGCCGCACGTTCGACGGCGGGATCAACGGCGCCGCGATCTCCCACAAACCGTCCGGAACAATCCAACGCCATACACCCCGCCCCATGACCGGACCAACAACCGAACTCCACACAGGAAACCGTCAAGACGCGTCGGCTTCGGAATGGTCACTTGAGCTGATCCTCTCCCGTTTTGCATGAGCCCAATAACGATGCTTTGCCCTCCTGGATCACTCGTTGGGGTCAATCCCCGGGCCCGACGGTGCCCGAGGCAGCCTCCTGGGCACGTTCCAGACAACTCGGCTTGGTTGCGTCGGCGTCTGGGGGAGCTCAAATGGCTGGCTTGATGCCGACACGGCTGCCGTCGCTGACGGGCCTGCGCTTCGTTCTGGCCGCCTCGGTGCTGGCAGCCCACACCATGGTGGACTCAGCTGTCTTCGCCGACGACGACCTGCATACCGCGCTGCTCCCCATGGAAACCTATGCCGCCTGCGCGGTCAGCGGCTTCTTCGTCCTGTCGGGATTCGTGCTGACCTGGACCCACCGGCCCGGCGAGTCGGCCCGGGCCTTCTGGCGTCGCCGCTTGTGGAAGATCTTTCCCTGCCACGCACTCGGCTGGGCCGGCGCAGTGTTGTTCTTCGCGCTCACCTCAGCTGCGGCCCTGCCGGACGGCACGCCCGTACGCTGCGACCCCGGCTCCGGGTTTCTCACCCTGTTCCTCATGCAGAACTGGACCCCGGTCACGGCGCTGACCGCCTGCTTCAACGCACCGTCATGGTCTATCTCATGCGAGGCGTTCTTCTATGCCCTGTTCCCTTTGCTGATCACCGCTGTTCGCGCGCTCCCCGCGCACCGGCTCCGGCACGCCTGGACGGTGCTCGCATTAACCGTCGTCCTTCTCCCCCTGGCCAGTCTGCCTCTTGAGCAGGAGACCATGTGGATCAGCTACCTCTTCCCCCCGCCGCGACTGACGGAGTTCGTGCTCGGCATTGTCACCGCGCGCCTGATCCAGACCGGTCGCTGGCCACGGCTGCCGCGCACCGCATTGATCGCGCCTGCGGCACTGGCCGCCGCCCTGACACCAGTCATGCCCGAGCCCTACTGGTACGGGGCCCACGGCGCCGTACCCCTCGCCCTCCTCATCGCCCACCTGGCCCTCGTCGACTCCCACGACCGTACTGGCCGCCTGGCGCACCCCACCCTGGTCACACTCGGCGACGCCTCCTACGCCCTGTACATCGTGCACTGGCCCCTGCTGCTGGCCGCCCGCCACCTCATCGGCTCCGACCGCACTTTCTCCACGCCGACCGGGCTGCTACTCGCAGTGGCCTTCGCCGTTCTCGCGCAGGCGACCGCTCTGCTCGTACACAAGCACGTCGAACGGCCCCTGGCCCGCCGGTGGTCCCGCCCACCAGACCGCAAAGGGAAACACACGCCCAGCCCCTCCGACGCCCAGACCGCCTGACAAATCCCACAGCCTGTCCGGAACAATCCAACTCCACGTACCCCGCCCCATGTTCAGCTCGACAAGCAGTTTTCACATAGGACACCGTCCAAGCGGGCGTTTATGCAAGTCATCCCCTATATGCGGCTCTCGTCCCTGGCGATGGCCACGAGCGTCCTCGCCGTGAGCACCAGCCCGGCCGCGCGACGAGCGGCACCTACAGCGGCCTCGACTTCGTGCACGGTTCGGCGCCTGAAAGGGCGACCGGAGCAACGAAGGCATTCAAGAGGCCCTTCGCAGAAGGAGACGGGCCCATCTCATCGACCCCGCCGAGGCGCCGCTGCCGCTTCTTCACGAGCTGCGGCTCGAACGTGCCCGCCCGGTCCCGCGGGCACCGTGATCTCCATCGGTCCCACCTCAGTGGTCACCGTCTTGGACCCGGCCCGGATCGCGCGGCGGACCGGCTCGGTGATGGAGTATCCGGCCGAGAAGAAGGTGCGGATTCCGCATGTCCGCAGGTCCCGGACGTGGTTGAGAAAGGATTTCGCCGAGCCGGCGCTGTCGGTGCGGACGAGATGTCGGTGCCGTGCCGGCGAGCGTCGGGGGTCTGCGCGAGTGCGTTGTCCCAGCACCGCGATGTGGTCCGCGGCGGTGGTGGCGCCGGCGTTTCCGGGCCGCAGCTGCCCGGACATGCCCTCGCCGGTGCCCTGACCGCCGGCTTTCGCCGCCGGTATTCAAGAGTGGGTTTCGGATGCCTGCGGCCAGGCCGCTTCCCCTGCCCGAGCACGGGCCGACGGCGGACGCTCCAACACGTGTTCGTCTTCGTCGACGGCGGCCGGCAATCGCGAGGCCGTCGGTGTCGAGGCAACCGGGCCGAACACCGTGTCCTGGTCCCGCAGTACGGCCAGATCCGTGATGGCCTCGCCGCCAGCGGTCAGCATCACCGCGAGATCGGTGGCGATCCGGCCCGGGTCATGACCAGTGCCGCGTGGCCGAAGCGGTCTGAGCGCGGTGGAGTACGCGCTGAACAGCCCGGTGGCATCGGCAAGATCAGCCAGCAGCCGTGTCCCGGTGTGACCCACCACCCCCGAATCGTCGGTGGAGACACGGAGCTTGGGACGCGAACCGGTACCCCGCACGCGGCAAATGCCTTCGCCTGGGCCGGCGGAACCCCTCGACAAGGTTCATCGTCCCAGGTCAGGAGGGCACTTCTGTGCTACCGCACAGAACCCGGTCCCACGCCAAATGAAACGACGAGGTTAGACTCCTCATCGTGTCGGTAGAGCCGGGGCGGCGGGGGCGAGGGCGTCCTCACGCGAGTACGCGCGAAGAAGTCGAGTTGGCGGCCGTCGCGCTGATGCAGCGCGACGGCTACGAGAACGTCACCGTCGCCTCGATCGTTTCCGCTGCGGGCATTAGCCGGACTACCTTCTTCCGCTACTTCGGCTCGAAGCCCGGCGTCATCTGGTACGCCTTCGACACCACGATCGAGCGACTGGCCGCCGCGATTGCCGCAGCGCCTGCCGACGCCGACGCGCTCGATACGGTGCGAGGGGCTGTTGTGCAGTCCACCCGGGCAGCGGTTTACGACAGCCCGGTTTGGCTGGAGCGGTTCCAGCTTCTCGACACGGTCGCCGAGCTGCAGGCGGAATCCCACCAGCACTGGGAACGGTGGAAGCGTGTCATCGCCGAGCACATCGCGGGACGTCTGGGCGACGCCCCCGACTCGGTGATCCCCCTGGCGGTCGCGGGCGCGTTCCACGGTGGCTTCATCGCCCAGCTTCGCGCCTGGCGGGACGATCAAGATCGTGACACCTTCGCCGTCCACCTCGACCGGAACATGCGGTGCGTCGTAGCCCTGCTCCGCCCGTTGGCTTCCGCGGACCTCGGCTGACCTCGCCGATCTGACCCACGCTTCTGCCCACCCTGGCCTTGCCGGGGGCTCCTGCCCTGCCGCCCCATCCCTCGTCGAACCCCGTACCGAAACATTTATGGAACGGAGTACCATAAATTCTTGGGTGCGGGCGAGGGCCCGGCGAGCAAAGGAGGGGTGTCGTGGCGGAGCAGCTCGATGGCAAACGGATCATCGTCACCGGCGGTGCTCAGGGGATCGGTGAGGCGGCGGTGCGGGCCTTTACCCGCGAAGGGGCGCAGGTCTACTCGTTCGACATTACTGAGGGCACCGGCGCTCGCGTCGCCAAGGAAGCCACGGAGGCGGGCCCTGGCGCAGCGTCCTTCCGGTGCACCGATATCACCGACAAAACGGATACTGGTGCGGCGTTTGAGGAGGCATGTGCGGCCCTGGGAGGGCTGGACGTCCTGGTGAATGTCGCCGGCCTGCAGCGCAGCGCCGCCGCTGCGGATATCACGGACGAACTGTGGGAGACGGTCTACCGGGTCAATGTGCTCGGCACGATCCACACCAACCAGGCCGCCTATCGCGCGATGAAGCCCTCCGGGGCCGGGGCGATCATCAACTTCGGCTCCATGTCCGGATTCACCGGTGAGCTGACCAATGCCGCCTACGGCTCCTCCAAGGGCGCCGTCCACACCTGGACCCGCACCGTTGCCCGAGAGTGGGGGCCGGACGGCATCCGCGTCAACGCCGTACTTCCCTACGTGAACACACCGATGTTCGAGAAGTACCGCAGCTCCCTCACTCCGGGGGAACTCGCTGCCTACGACGCGGAGATCGCCAAATCCATCCCTCTGGGCGGTCGCTTCGGCGACGCGGAGAAGGACCTCACCCCGGTCCTGGTCTTCCTCGCCAGTGACGCCTCCCACTTCATCACCGGCCAACTGCTGCCCGTCGACGGCGGCCTCACCTCGGTGCGTTGACCCATGCGTTGACCCTCCCCTGGGAACACCGGCGGCACCACCCGACAACGGAACGAAAGGCTCCACCCCATGAAGGCATGGCAGTTCACCGGTATCGACGAACCACTGCGTCTGGTCGACTTGGCGGATCCGCAGCCCGGCCCCGACGAGATCGTGGTGGACGTCAAAGCGGCAGGTCTGTGCCACAGCGACGTCAGCTTCGTTGACGGCACCATCACCGCGCTGCTCGGATCCGTCCCCATCGTGCTGGGCCACGAGACCGCCGGCGTGGTCTCCGCGATCGGCAGGGACGTACAAGCCTTCGCCATCGGTGACCGTGTCGGCATCCCCGCTACGACGGAAGGCCCCGGGACCGCCGTCGACGGCGGATTCGCCGAGAAGGTACGCGTCAAAGAACGGTTCGTGGTCCGCCTCCCCGACGCGGTCAGCTTTGAGCAGGCCGCGCCGGCCACCGACGCGGCGCGCACCGCCTACCGGGCCGTGCGTACCTTCGGTCATGTCGAAGACGGGATGAACGTCGGCATTATTGGCTTCGGCGGACTGGGCTCCCTCGGCGCGCAGATCGCCCGGGCCTTCGGCGCACAGGTGTACGTGGCCGAGACCAACGAAGCCGTCTGGCCAAACGTCCAGGCCTTCGGGCCCGCGGGCATGTCCGCGGACATCCGCGACTTCGAGGACGCTCAGCTCGATGTGATCATTGACTTCGCTGGTTTCGGCACCACGACAGCCTCCGCTATCGACGCCATCCGGCACGGTGGCCGGGTTGTGCAGATCGGCATGGCCCGCGAGTCGGCGACCCTGTCGATGCAGAAGATCATCCTCAAGGAGATCACGCTGGTTGGTGCCTCCAACGGAGAGAAGTCCGAATGTGAGGCCGTGCTCGACCTGATAGCCCAGGACAAGATCAGCTCCAGGATCGTGCAGATCACATTCGAGCAGATCCCCGAGTACCTTGACAGGCTCCGCAACGGTCAGGTCGACGGACGCGCCGTCGCCGTGACTCCCTGAGGCCAGCATCGACCGGACAAGTCCTAGGCGAAGCGTTCGTGGTCAGCCAGTACTGCGTCGATCACACGAAGATGGACGGCAGCCTGTTCGTCTCGGGGATCAGGGCACTGGGTCACGGTCAGTGCGGACTTCCACAGTGCCCAGCCCCTGGCCCTGGCCCAAGTGCCGTCGTCCTGTCCGACCGCTTGGCGGAACGACTCCCGGCTGACTTCGCGGAACATGGTCCAGGCGATGGTGAGGTCACAGGCCGGGTCGCCTACGCCCGAGGTGCCGAAGTCGATGACTGCCGTCAGTTCACCGCCGCCGACGAGCAGGTTGTTGCCGCCGAAGTCACCGTGGAACCACACTGGCCTCCCTCGCCATTCGGCCGCGAGTGCCGCCTGCCAGACTTCCGTGGCCCGTACGTTGTCGATGCGGCTGCCGAGGGCGGCGATGCACCGGTGCGTCTCGTCGTCGTAGTGGGCGGGTGACGCACCGCGGTAGAAGCTGTGTGTCCCCGCGACGGGGCCGCCGGTGGCGTCGCAGCGCTGAAGGGCGAGAAGGAACCCGGCCGCGTCGGCGGCGAACTGGGGCATGTCGTCGATGCGTTCGGGGGAGGCCGTCTCGCCGGGCAGCCAGCGGCGTACGGACCAGGGGTAGGGATATCCCTCACCCGGGGCCCCCTTGGCCAGGACGGTGGGCACGGCCGTCGGCAGGGAGGGGGACAGGCGGGGCAGCCAGTCACACTCCTTGTCGACGGCGGAGGCGTAGCCGGCCGCGGTGGGCAGGCGGACCGTCATGTCCTCGCCGAGGCGGTAGGTGCGGTTGTCCCAGCCGTCCACCGCCACCGGGACGACCGGAAGATGTTCCCATTGCGGGAACTGTGCGGTGATCAGCCGCTTCACCAGCGCTGCGTCGATTCCTGCGCGCCCGTCCGGAGCAGTCGAAAGCATCCGCCGATCATCACAGGCGCGGCCATGTGCGGCAACGGAATTGCGGCCTGGGACACGTCCGAGTGTCCCGGAGAGCCGTCGAACTCGGGCTTGTGCCAACAGCCCTCGCCGGCAGGCAGCAGGGCACACTTTCGGGGACATCTGGAAGGAGGCCGACCGCAAGGTCGGCTTCGGTCCGCTGATTCTGGACAACCCGGCGGTGGCGGGTGTGGTGTTCAATCTTCTGCTCCTGCTGCCGCTCGGGGTCTTCGTCCGGTGTCACCTCCGACGCGGCTTGGCCGTGGCCCTGCTCGCGGGCTTCGGGGTCGCTCTCTTCTTCGAGGTGGCGCAGGGCACCGGTCTGTGGGGGGCTTATCCGTGCCCCTACCGCCTCTTCGACGTGGACGATCTGGTGACGAATTCGACCGGTGCCGCGATCGGCTGGATGGCCTCCGGCCCCCTGGCTCGCGCGCTGCCCGTGCTGGGGGCGAAGAGCCCTCGCGTGCGGGCGCATGACCCCGTTCCGTTCGGCCGTCGTCTGACCGCGCTGGTGGTGGACATCACGGGATGCGCGATCGTCGCATGGGGTGGTGTGTCGATAGTCGCCAGGTATGGCATCGGCGCTGACCCGCCGCCCTTGCTGATACCGCTGCTGGTGTGCGTGTGCTGGTTCGCCGTGCTGCCGTCCCTGGTCTGGGTGACCCCGGGGATGTGCCTGCTCCGGCTTCGCTTCACCGGCGTTGACGGCGGAGCAGTGGCCCGGCGGTGTGTCGCCCTGCGGCAGCTGCCGTTCACCGTGATCGCCTTCCCGTTTCTCCTGGTCATGCTGTTGCCGTTCACTGTGTTGTCGGAGTGGCTGGCGATCGCGTTCCTGCACGATCCGGTCGTTGTGGCCCTGTGGGTTGCCGGTGTGGCCGACAGTCCCTGGCTGTCCCTGGACGCCTTCGGCCTCCGTGGCGCGCCCCTGTCGATGGTGCTCATCGCTCTCTTCCCCGTTGTCTACAGCGTCCTCGTTCTGTGTCATCGGGAGCAGTTCGGGGCGCATGAGCTGCTGTCCGGCGTCCGGATACGGGCGCTGCCGCCCACCTGGGGTCGCGCCCGCGATACGGCGGAGCGGCCCGGCGAGGAGCAAGACTTGCCGCGGCTCTCCGGGCGGACCTGATCGGGGATCGCGGCTTGACGGGGGCGTCGCGCAAGTAGCTATACACTCAATGTATACATGGGGGTTATAGTCAGTCGCATGCGGACCGGCTGCCTCCGCACCCATTACAAAGGAAGGGATTCATGGGACCGAGCACGCCCTGCTGGGCCCGTACACGTCGGGCCCGTACGCGTCGGGGCCGTACGCGTCGGGGCCGCGTCACGGCTGTGCGGAAGTCGGCCCGCGCCGGCTCGAAGTGGCCGCCGGCCGCCTTTTCCGCCTTGTCGAGGAAGTGAACGAATGACCACCACCCTGCTCTCGGGGTCCGGCCTGCGCAAGGCGTACGGTCCGACCCCCGCACTCGACGGCGCGGACATCGCGGTCGGGGCCGGCGAAATCGTCGCCGTGATGGGCCCTTCCGGGTCCGGCAAGTCGACGCTGCTGCACTGTCTCGCCGGCGTTGTGCGGCCGGACTCCGGGGCCATTCACTATGACGGGCGCGATATATCGGATATGCCCGATAGTGAACTCAGTGCTCTGCGCCTCGGTGAGTTCGGCTTCGTCTTCCAGTTCGGTCAGTTGGTGCCCGAGCTGACGTGTGTGGAGAACGTGGCGCTGCCGGTGCGGCTCTCCGGCGTCCGTCGGAGGGAGGCCGAGCGCCGCGCCCTGGAGTGGATGGCCCGGCTGGAGGTCGACGACCTCGCGGCCAAGCGCCCCGGTGAGGTGTCCGGGGGCCAGGGCCAGCGGGTCGCCGTGGCCCGGTCACTGGTCACGAAACCACGTGTGATCTTCGCCGACGAGCCGACCGGCGCCCTCGACTCGTTCAACGGCGAGCGCGTGATGGATCTGTTCATCACCGCCGCCCAGGAGACCGGCGCGGCCGTCGTTCTCGTGACACACGAGGCGCGGGTGGCGGCGTACTCCCATCGCGAGGTAGTCGTCCGGGACGGCAAGTCCGCGGGTGCCGCGACGGTGGAGTTCCCATGAACAGGACGCGGAATCTTCTGCTGGGCGTGCGCTTCGCGGTGGCTTCCGGCCGAGACGGCTGGATCCGAACCCTCCTCACCGCTGTCGGTGTCGGGCTCGGAGCGGCGCTGCTGCTTCTCACCGCGGCCATCCCCAACGCGCTTGACGCACGGTCGGCACGGTCCGACGCACGAAGCGACTATGTGATGGGGGAGGCGATTCCCCGTGCGGCGAACACACTGCTGGTGGGCAAGATCCAGGAGGCGGTTGGCGGCGGGGAGGTGCGCGGCCGGCTCGTATACGCCGAGGGGCCCGAGGCGCCGGTGCCTCCCGGCCTCGGCGGGATACCCGAGCCCGGAGACATGGTCGTCTCGCCGGCGCTCAAGGAACTGCTGTCCTCTCCCGAAGGGGCATCGCTGAAGGAGCGACTGCCGTACCGCGTCACCGGCACCATCAGGGACGAGGGACTGCTCGGACCGAACGAACTCGCCTACTACGCGGGCAATGACACCCTGAAGCTGGGGGAGGGGGACGTCGTCCGGGTCGACTCGTACGACGCGGTCGGTACTCCCACGGAGATCGACCCGTTTCTCATGCTCCTCGTCGTCGTCATGCTCGTGGTGCTGCTGATGCCGGTCGGGGTGTTCACCATCGCGGCCCTGAGGTTCGGCGGCGACCGCCGGGACCGCCGGCTCGCCGCGCTGCGGCTGGTCGGTGTGGACCGGGAGGGGGTGCGATGGATCGCAGCCGGTGAAGCACTCGCCGGCTCCCTGCTGGGGCTGGTGGTGGGTACCGGGTTCTTCCTGCTGGCGCGCGGCTGGATCAGTGACATCTCGGTCGCGGGGCTGGACGTCTTCCCGGCCGACCCGGACCCGAGTCCGGCGCTCGCGGCGCTGATCGCGGTGCTGGTACCGGTCTGCGCCCTCGCGGTGACGCTCCTCGCGATGCGCGGCGTACTCATCGAACCCCTGGGAGTGGTCCGGTCGACGCAGGCGCGGACACGACGCCTGTGGTGGCGGCTTCTGCCGACGGCGGTCGGCCTGGCCCTGCTCGCCCCGCTCGTCGGCGGGAGCAGGGACGGAGCGTTCTTCAACACGTCGCAGGTGATCACCGGGACGGTGCTTCTGCTGATCGGTGTGATCGTGCTGCTGCCCTGGGTCACCGAAGCGGTCGTGAAGCGGCTCGATGGGGGCGGTGTCAGCTGGCAGCTCGCCGTGCGGCGGCTTCAGCTCAGCTCGGGAACAGCGGCCCGGCTGGTCAGCGGCATCGCTGTCGCCGTCGCCGGGGGCATCGCGTTGCAGATGCTGTTCACGAGCCTGGAGAGCGACTACGTCAAAAACACCGACGCGGCACACGACATGCGTGTCGCCATGGACGGCGTGCCCGTCAAGGAGCGTGCCGAACTCGTTTCCGCCGTCCGCGGCGCGGACGGTGTGAAATCCACGAGCGTGTTGTTCACCCAGAACCTCGGCTCCGCGTCACCGGCGAAGGACGACGGCTATCTGTCCCGCTTGAACGTCGGTGACTGCGCGTCGCTGGCCAGGCTGGCCGACCTCCCGTCCTGCACGGACGGTGATGTCTTCCTCATCGGCAACGGAAGCGAGAGCGCGCGGGACAAGGCACTGGTGACGCCCGGGGCGCGACTGCTGGTCGCCCCCTCCGGGCAGCAGGGCAGTGCCGATGGCGACGTACCGTGGGTCGTGCCCGACCGGCTCAGGACCGTATCGGCCGTGGCTGGGCAGGAGAGCACGGAAGGCGTGCTCGCGACGCCCGGCGCGGTGCCGCGACTGGACGAGGTACCGGTCAACGTCCTGATAAAGGTGGACCTGCGCGGCAATTCGGTGGACGAAGCCAACTCGGTACGCGAGGCCGCGAGCGCGGTGCACCCGCTGGCGGCGGTCGCGGTCGAGCAGGCCACGGTCACCGACCGGAAGTTCGCCAACGTGGTGAAGGGCATCGGCATCGGCACGGTCGCCCTCCTGCTCCTGATCGGGCTGAGTCTGCTGCTGTCGACACTGGAACAGCTGCGCGAACGGAAGAAGCTGCTCGCGGCTCTGGTCGCGTTCGGGACCCGGCGCTCCACCCTGGGGTGGTCAGTCCTCTGGCAGGCGGTCCTGCCGGTCGCGCTGGGAATGCTTCTGGCCAGTGTGACCGGGGTGTTGCTCGGATCCGTGCTCCAGCTGATGGTCAGTCGGGCTCCTGCGGTGGACTGGGCAGGCGTGGTGACACTGACGAGCGCGGGCGGCGCGGTGGTCGTGCTGACGACACTGCTCAGCCTTCCCGCGCTGTGGCGGCTCATGAGGCCGGACGGCCTGCGCCACGAATAACACTGACGGCGGGCCCTCGCACGCCAGGTATCCCAGCCCCGCCGACAAGGGGAGTGTGCCCGCCTCACGTGCGGTCCATCAAGGCGGCTCGTGAATCCTCAAGATCCTGGAGAACAACACATCCCATGAGCTCTCTCGTCTCTCAGACATCTGTCGCCGAACCAGATTCTTCCACCTTCCGGGTCTCGTGGGTCAGCGCGTTGGCAGGAGCGCTGCTCTGCGGGCTCGCCTTCGGAGTGCTGACCAATCTTGCGCAAGGCTGGCTCCCCGGAGCGTGGAACAATCTGGCCAACTCGGGCGCCGTCTGGTCGTCGGTCGCCTTCGTGACCGGAGCGGTGCTCGCGGCCAAAGTCTCGCTCCGCCTTGCCGCCGTAGCAGGACTCCTGGCCGAGCTCGGCCTGGTCGTCGGCTATTACGGGTATGCCGAGTTCGGCTTCGACCGCTCGGGCATGGGTAATCTCACCTGGCCGCTCATCTGGATCGGCATGGCGGGTATAGCGGGACCGCTCTTCGGTGTGGCGGGCCGCTGGTCGCGGCGCGGCCGGACCCTGCTCCGCCGTACGGTCGGGACGGCCTCGCTCGCGGGCGTCTTCGGCGCGGAAGCTATCGCCTACCACTGGGACCTTCGCTATACGGCCCAGGCCGTGGCCTGCGTCGCCGTCCTGATTCTCATCCCGCTCGCCCTGGCCCGCACCCTCAAGGGGCGCGTGCTGGCCCTGCTGACAGCCGCCGCCTTTTCGCTGGTCGCGTATTTCACGGTGTTCGCGTTCTTGAGCAACGCGAGCGCCTGACAGAGGCGTTCGGGAACTCTGGTGGGAACCTGACGCCGCCGGGTGGAACGGACGGGCAAGCCGGCGGACGCCTGCGTCGCGGTGAGAACCTGTGCCGTCGTGAACCGCGCCACCCATCTCTGTGTCGGTCCGGGCCGTCCTCAGCCTCCACCTCGCGTCAGCGTGAGGCGACAACGGTTCAGTGATTACCGTGCGCGGTGTACAGCGGACACCGCATCCGGCCGAGTCCGGAGCGGCCGCAGCACTGCCATCCCTTCCTCAAGTTCGACCTTCATGGCGAAGTCGAACCGGTCCACCTCCAAACACAACTCCACATCGGCGGGGTGAGCACCGAGGCGTCGCCCGCCCCGCAGGTCGTCCGCGGCCGGGGAGGTGCGGGCGCGGTGGAGATAGGGGCCGGGGTCGGGACGATCCCCTGCCAGGAGCCGGTGCAGGTACTCGGCGCAGGCCAGATCCTCGGCGGCACGGCCGTCCTCGCCGGTGGCCACGAACGTCATCGAGTCGACGCCAGCGTCCGCCAGGACCCGGGCCGTCGCGCCGGCCACGACGAAACTGGCGCACAGCGCCAATTTCGCCTCGGCAACTGCCAGGGCCCCCACCGTTCCCGCCGTGGTCTTCTGGATCACGGTGCGGCCGGCCAAGTCGGTCTCCCGTATCACGCCAGGGGAGTTGACCAGATCGAACCCGCTGACCGGTGCCCCGTCCTTGAGCGCAAGCCAGCCTGGGTGACACGCCTTGACGGCCAGTGCCTCGTTCTCATCGGCAGCGAGAACGATTTTGTCTGCCCCGCGGTGGAAGGCCCAGGCGGCGGTGGTGAACGCCCGCATCACATCGATCGCAACGGCCACCTCTTCGGTGCCGTCCACCTGAGGTATTCCGACTACGCGCGCGTCCATGCCGGGATGGTCGCAGCCGACTGAAGCGATCCACAAGGCCGTTGACGATCGTTCGGTGCTGAGGGGCTGCCTCGCCGGCACATGCTCAAGTACCGGGCGGGTCAGCAGGCCAGCGGCTCGTCGCCCGCGGTCCGACCTGGCATTCGGCACGTTGGAAAGGACTCACTGTCGTCCAAAAGATCTTGCCAAGGTGCTGTACCCGCCAGGCATGATGTTCTGGTGGGACATCTTCCTGTCGATGTACGTGCTTCGCTCCGGCTCTTCGCGTTCTACTTGGCGAACGGCACCATCGACGTTGACCTGCTCGACGGATTTGACTACCGACCCGCTCTGTTCCAGTTCGGTTCGTCGTTGGAGCAAGTCTTCGCGATCTACAGCAATGTGCTGGAAGTTGATGCAAGCGGCAGGGTGCTGAACGACGGGGACGCGCAGTACCGTGCCGCACAGTGGATTCGCGGTTGTTGCGACCCGACTTACCAGGTCGAGCCGCCCTTCCAGGCTTGGGAGACCGAGCTCCACGGTCCATGAACGAGCCAGTGGTCCTCGTGGGACATCACACCCGCATCGGGAGTGAGGTGGGGGTGACCGGCTGCCGGGTAGCACTCGGTGGTCTTGTCGCAATGGGTGGCGATGCCCTCGCGCAGGTCGTCGAGGACGGCTTTGAGATTCAGAGCTTCGGCGACGCCGCTACCCAGCCGTCCCCAGAGCGCGCAGCTTGCGAGCCAGCCGCGCGAAGAACGGTGGCGGAGAGTGGGGGGATTGATTGCTCACGGCGATGGAATGGCGACGATCCGCTGCCGGATCCGGCCGACCTGTCCTTTCCCGGGGCCGTTTACGGCCAAATGGGGCACGGTGGATCGGTCCGTACGTTTTGACAACGGTCGAAGGCGGATGGAAATTGTAAAGGTGTGCGATTACGAGGTCCGACTGCGAGGTCCGGCCGCGCGTAACGCGGGCCCGCGCGTAACGTCGGCCCGCGCGTAACGTCGGCCCGCGCGTAACGTCGGCCCGCGCGTAACGTCGGCCCGCGCGTAATGTCGACGCGCTGACCTCGGGCGGGAAGGTTGAGCAATGGCCAAGGCCAGGACACCGCAGAGCTTGAACAGGCCGATCGAGCAGGACGCACCACTGCTCAGACGCGGCAAGTTGGTGAAACCGGGTGAGGGCGTCTCGATCTGGTGGATGGGCGACGACCGGATCACCTTCGCGGCCGTCAGCGAGGACACGGGCAGCGAGTACGCGTTCTGGCTCGACTATCCACCGGCCGGAACCGGCCCGCCCAGGCACATCCATTCACGCGAGGAAGAGGGCTTCTTCCTGCTCCGGGGGAAAATTGAGCTGAAGGCAGGGGGGATCAACACCACTGTCGGCGACGGCACGTTCTTCGCGGCGCCGTGCGGCATCGCCCATGAGTGGCGCAATGTCGGAGACGAGACCGCGGAGCTCATCACCTTTACCACCCCGGGCGGTAACGAGGGCTTCTTCCTGGAATTGGGCGCACCAGGCGATGAGCCGCCGGGGAACCGCGGGACGATGCCGGTCCAGGAGATCAACGCCCGGACGCCGCGCTACGGTGTCACCTATCTGGAAAGCACCGCGGACGGGCACGAAAGGCCCCTTCCGATGGGTGAAGGACGCGGTCCCACCCTGGTGCTCCCGGATGAAGGTGACCGCCGGTATGCCGCCGGCGTGACGTACACCATCAAGGCGGCGGGCCTCGCGACCGCGGCCGCCTACACGGTCACCGAGATCACGCTTGAGCCGGGCGGCGAGATGCCCGCGCATCGCCATGCCCGCTATGAGGAGGCCTTCTACGTCCTGGAGGGAACCGCCGAGGTGTTGATGGACGGAGAGGAATACGAGGCATCCGCGGGAACAGTCGTGGTCGTGCCCTGGGGTGTGCACCACCGGGTGCGGAACCGCACCGGTCAGCCGGTTCGGCTGTTCAACCTGACGGTGCCCGGCGGGATCGAGGAGTACTACCGCTCCGCGTGCCGCCCGTCTCCCGGACCGGGCGGCGACCCGGCAGGAGATCTGAACCGGTTGAGGGCGGCCGGGAGGCAGTTCGGTATCGAAGTCGACGCCGACGGGAGTGCGCCGGACTGAGCGCCTCCTGTCGAAGCCCTATATCGCCATATCGATGGGATCGGACAGGAGACTTCTCATGGCAGACGCCAACTTTTTGACCGGCGGCAATGGCCTTGTGGCAATCGACAAGGTCGGGAATCATGTGCTGTTCCTCGATCCGGAGACCTACGAGGTCGAGTTGACCCTCGAAGGTTTCGCGCCGAGGGTGCATGAGCTTCTCATCTCGCCCGATCACCGCTTCGCGTACGCCCCCATCTACGGCGCCGGCATTCACGGGGAAAACCCCCATCCAGGCCATCTGATCGCACAGTTCGACCTGGAGGAACGCAGGCACGTCGGAGACCTCAGCACCTATCCGCATCTCGCTCCGCATGGCCTGCGCTGGGGAGCGGACGGCACGTTGTACTGCGTATGCGAGAACAGTGGCGTGGTGCTCGAAATGGCCCCCGAGAGCGGCACGATCGAGGACGTGATCGAGGTGGGCTCCAACAAGGCGCACCGCGTCGAGGTGCTGCCGGACAACAGCAAGCTCTATACGGAGAACGAGGAAGACACGTTCGCGTCGGTCGTCGATCTGGCCATGAAACGGGTGGTCAAGAAGATTCCCATGCCAAACGGTGCCGCGGGAATCGGCATGCCCCCTGATGGGGAGACGGTCATACTCGTCGACGCTCAGCAGCCGCAGCTCTTCGTCGTTGACACGGACTCGGACGAGATTCGCTCGACCATCACACTCGACGGGCACGAGAAGGCGGCTCAGATCGCGCGCTACAGCCCCGACGGCAGATACCTGGTGGTCACGAACTTCGAGGAGCCGCTGGCCACGGTCTTCTCCGAGGACCTCAAGTCACAGACCCTTCTTCACCTCGGCCAGGGCCCCATGAACATGGCCTTCCACGAGGACGGGGAGACGGTGCTCATCGCGAATCACAACGAGGGCTCGCTGGCCGTGTGCAACCTCGAACGCGGTGAGGTCCTGCGTACCGTGCAAGCAGGGGTCGGCATCGAGACCCTCTCGTTCTTCTAGAGGTCGCTCATGCCCACCGACTGGGAATCCGAAGCCGTACCAGGCTTCCACACCGTCGGCGACTTCCCGTTCGATGACGGACACCGCCTCGATGTGACCCTGGCGTACCACACACTCGGCTCGTTGAACGCGGGCGCCGACAACGCCGTGATGCTGTTGCACGGCACAACCGGCTCCGGCCGGCAATTCCTGGGACCGACCATCGCCGACTTCCTGTTCGGGAGCGGCCGGCCTCTTGATGTGAGCAGGTTCTTCGTGATCCTGCCGGACGCCATCGGTCACGGCGGATCGAGCCGGCCCAGCGAAGGGCTTGGACCCGACTTCCCGCACTACGGCTACGGCGACATGGTCGAGGGTCAACATCGGTTGCTGGTGGACGGTCTGGGCATCGAGCGACTACGGCTGCTGCTCGGCACCTCGATGGGCGGGATGCAGACGTGGATCTGGGGCCAGCGGTATCCGGACCAGCAGGCGCTGATGGCGGTCGCCAGTCTTCCCGAGCGGATCACCGGGCGGAATCTGCTCTGGCGAAGGATGCTCATCCATCTGATCACGTCCGATCCCGGATACGCCGATGGCCGCTACAACAAGCAGCCGGCCGGACTCGGCCACGCGATGGCGCTGTTCCGGCTCATGGTCGGCAGCGCGCGGCACATGGCGTCCGACCTGCGGTCCGTCGATGCCGCCGACACACAGATCAGGGCGACCGAGTCGCAGGCGCTGGACAGCGAGGACGCCAACGACGTCGTCTGGGAGTTCGATGCGTCCAGGGATTACGACCCGGCCCCCGGCCTCACATCGATACGGGCTCCGCTGCTGGCCGTCAACTTCGAGGACGACGAACTCAACCCCGTCGAACTCGGCGGACTGGAAAGGGCCATCGCCGCGGTTCCCCACGGACGAGCCCTGACGCTCCCGGCCGGACCGAAGACGCGCGGACACCAGACGCTCCATGTCGCCGAGGTCTGGTGCGACCACCTCGCCGAGCTGCTCGCACAGACCCAGGGCTGACACCCAGGACTCCCCTCGGTCTCTACCCGGTGCTGAGTTGGCGCGGGTTCGACTCGGTGAGACTCGACAATCTTGCCCCGTCGCTCCGAGAGGATGGTCCTGGTGGCGAACACGTCGGCGGTGGTGACGGCGTCGCGCGCCGCCGGCCGGTCGATCGCGGCGGCGACCTGCTGCGGGTGCGTGGGGGAGTCCGTCCACCTGCGTACGGCGGCCGATTTGCCAGCGCGTCGCAGTGCTCCGGCGCCCCCTTGCCGCGCAGCCCGCCCCGGCCAGGATGGTCACTCGTTCGGCGGCGTTGAGGACCCGCGCCGCCGCGCTTCAGGGCGGTGCGCAGGGCGGCCTCCAGCAGCCTCGGCAGTTGCTCGGGCAGGTTTCCGTGGGGCAGGCTCCCGACCGGGATGACTGGCATGACCGGCGTGAACCGGTTCAGGGGCTGTTCATGACTTCCGGCTCCCCGGACCGCCCGCCCGCAAGAGCGCACGACGTGTGGTCAGGCCCCCCAGCACTCCGGCCGCACAGCCGACGATGCCGGCGGACGCGGGCCAGTTGACGTCGGTCAGCCGGTCGAGTGACCAGGCGCCCGGCCCGGTGAGCCCGGTGACGGCCACGGACACGATCAGGACCAGCGGATACTCGTAGCCGTCATCCTGGACCCACAGGCCGTGCGGGAACTTCACCGTGGCCGCGACGGTCATGACGCCGGCGACGGCCGCCACCGCGAGCGGTGTCAGGAGCCCGGCCGCGAGCAGCAGACCCCCGCCTGTCTGACCGCTCCCGGCCGCCACCGCGGTGAGCCGGCCGCCTCGGAAGCCGTCGCGCCGGAACTCCTCGGCACCGGCGGCCAGGCCGTCTCCACCCAGCCAGTGCGTCATCTTCTGCAGGCCGTGAGTGGCGACCAGCCCTCCGACGACAATACGGAGAGTGAGCAGCCCGGCGTCGGTCCAGCCGGCGCCCGGGCCGGCGGCGCCCCGAGCCGCACGCAGCGACCGCTTTCTCAAAGTGAGACATGGATTCCGCATGGTCACTTCTCTTCTCGCGCCGCAGACGGTGAGTATCGGACAATGCGGAGTGAACGGTGGGATTGGCGGTTTTAGTACAACGTCCTCCCCTCCCGTGCGCAAGCCGTGGAATCTCCCGTACGTAAGCCGTGGACCGGCGTTCGCCAGTGGCCGGATCACCAACCGCGTTCATGAATCGGCTGACGAAGCGACGCGGTCCGACGCGCGCCCTCTGCGGGGCCGCCAGCCGATCAGCACGGCCGGGCGGTGACGGCTGTCGCTCAGGTGGCCGACGCCGTCGGACAGGACGACGATGGAGGAATCAGCGCGCATCAGCGGGCATCAGGCGTCAGCGGGCATCAGCAGGCACCGGCAGACATCGGGGGGATCCGAAGCTCCGGAGGGAATCATGGTGACGACGGAAGCCCGCCGGGGAGCCGGCATGTGGCCGCGGTTGCGGATCGCAGAGTGGGCCGAGACGCGCGACACGCTCCACATGTGGACACAGATCGTCGGGAAGGTCCGGCTGGCACACGCCCCGCTGCTCAACCACTGGTGGCAGGTGACGTTCTACGTCAGCCCACGGGGGTTGACCACCTCGGCCATTCCCCACGACGCGGGAGCCTTCGACATCGAGTTCGACTTCATCGACCACGCGCTGAGTCTGCGCACGAGCGACGGCGGCGCCCGGCGCATCGCCTTGGAGTCCATGCCGGTGGCGGACTTCCACGCCCGTGTCCTGCGGGCCCTGGAGGAGTTGGACGTCCCCACCACGATCCAGGGGCATCCGAACGAGGTCGAGCCGGCGATCCCGTTCGCGGAGGACTTCTCGCACCACACGTACGACCCGCATGGCGCGCACCTGTTCTGGCGCCAGCTTCTCCAGGCCAACCGGGTGCTCGGCGAGTTCCGTAGCTACTTCGTCGGCAAGGTCAGTCCGGTCCACTTCTTCTGGGGTGCCATGGACCTGGCTTGCACCCGCTTCTCCGGACGCGGCGCCCCCCGCCACCCCGGTGGCGCGCCGAACTGCGGTGACTGGGTCATGGAAGAGGGCTACTCACGCGAGCTGAGCAGTTGTGGTTTCTGGCCAGGGGGCGGTGACGAGGGGGCTTTCTACTCGTACGCCTACCCCGAACCCGACGGATTCGCCGAGAGCGCCGTCACCCCCTCCGAGGCGTACTACAGCCGGGAGAACGGCCAGTTCCTCCTGCCGTACGAGGCGGTGCGCACCGCTCACGAACCCGATCGGACGCTGCTGGGCTTTCTGCGCAGCACTTACGAGGCCGCCGCCGAGCGGGGCGGATGGGACCGGGCGTCGCTGGAGGAGGACCCGGCCCGCTGGAGGGGACACAGGTAGCACCTCGTCCTGACTTCCTTCCTCACGCCCTTCAGGGCTACGAGATCAAATTCAATGTGCTGAGTATCCACCGGTCGCCCGCCAGGATGGAGGGCCCTATCGTGGCCGGCATGAGGATCGCGGTTCTGGGCACCGGCGTCATGGGAACGCCCATCGCACGGAACTTGCTGGGGGCCGGCTTCCAGGTGCGCGTGTGGAACCGTACGAGGCACAAGGCGGAGCCACTGGCCGCCGAGGGCGCGTACGTCGCCCACTCGCCCGCGGACGCGGCCACCGACGCGAACGTACTCGTGACCATGCTGGCCGACGGTCCCGCCGTGGAAGCGGCGATGACCGCGGAGCAAGGCGCCGAGTCCGACGAGTCCGCTCCGTCCGACGAGTCCGCTCCCTCCGCCTCGCCCGCTCCGTCCGTCCTGTCCACGCTGTCACCCGACGCGGTGTGGATCCAGATGAGCACCGTCGGCGTCCAGTGGGCACAGCGCCTGGCGGCCCTGGCCGGCCATCGCCTCGGTTATGTCGACGCGCCCGTGTCCGGCAGCTCGGGACCCGCTGAACACGGAGAGCTGTTGATCCTCGCCTCCGGCGCACCGGCACTGCGCGACCGCGTCCAGCCGGTGTTCGACGCCGTCGGGCATCGCACCGTATGGCTCGACCGAGCCGGTGACGGCAGCAGGTTGAAGGTCGTCCTGAACAACTGGCTGGCGCTGCTCGTCGAAGGCATGGCAGAAACCCATGACCTGGCCACGGCGCTGGGGTTGGACGCGCGCGCGGTCACCGACGTCATCGACGAGAGCCCTTTGCGGTGCGACTACGCGGTGGCCAAGGGGCGCGCCATGGCCGCCGGTGACTTCACCCCCGGCTTCCCGCTGCGCCTCGCGCGGAAGGATGCCGCGCTCGCACTGGACGCCGCGGGTGACCACGGCATTTCCCTGCCGCTCACCGAAGCACTGCTGCGACGCTGGAGCACGGCGATCGAGCTGGGGCACGGGGACGACGACGTGGCGGCCGCGGTCACCGCCGTCCGGCGCGCCGCGTCAGCCCCGTGACTCCAGCCGTCCCCTGTTCTGGAGGATGTAGAGGGCGATCAGAGACGGGGCGATGAGCACCCCGGCGGCGCCGGCCACGGAGGCGAGCACCCAGAGTGTGGGTGTCGGCGCCGCCGCCTCGGCGATGGTCAGATGCGTGCCCAGCAGATACGGGTACTGCGCGACGCCCCAGCCGCATACGACGGTCGCCACGGCCAGCGCGGCCAGCATGCGCAGGGCGAGGGGGTTCTCGCGTCTGAGGAGGAACAGACTGAGCAGCCCGCTCAGCGCCGAGATGACGAGCAGCGGCAGACCGAGGTGACTCAACTGGTGGAACAGCCGCGGGGAGTCGGCCTGGAGAAGGAAAATGCCCGCCAGGCAGACCAACCCGGTGACGATCCCGGCGAGCAGCGCGCGTCGGCGGAACGACGCTTCGAGCCGCGGGCTCCCGTACTGCCGCGCGGCAGCGGTCAGATACACCGCGGCGAGGTAGGCGCACACCGCTACGGCCAGCACCCCGCCGAGGACGGAGGTGGGGTTGTTCCAGCTTCCGACCGGATCGCCGTAGCCGGCGGTGGGTACCCGGCCCGACGCGATGGCGCCGGCCACGCTGCCGAAGCAGTAGGGCGTGAGCACCGAGGACAGCGCGAACGCCGCCCCGTAGATCCGCTGTTCGGGCGTGCGCATCGACGCCTTGCGGAAGGCGAAGCCCGCGCCACGCAGGACGATTCCCAGCACGGCGATGCCCAGGGGGATGTAGAGGGTTGTGGTGATGGCCGTGAACGCGAGGGGGAAAGCGCTCCACAGCATGACGAGGCAGTAGATCAGCCAGGTGTGGTTGGCCTCCCAGACGGGGCCGATCGACACGTCGATCAGATGGCGGGGCCTGTTGCCGCGCGCCGCTCCGCCGGCGGTCAGGTCCCAGAAACCGGCGCCGAAGTCCGCTCCTCCGAAGAGCGCGTAGGCGATGACACCGATGAAGAGCAGGACCGCGACGGCGTCACTCATGGCTGCCGGCCTTCCCCGTGCGTACGTCGGTCAGCGGCCGGTTGGGACCGTAGGGTACATCCAGCCCCTGGTCCTCTCCCTCTCCCTCGCCGGCTCTCCAGCGTCTGGTCAGGGAACGCAGGATCAGCACGGCGCCGGTGCCCACCGCGAGATAGATGGCGAGGGCGGCGGCGAAGAACGGCCAGAGGTTGCCCTGCGTGGTCACGGCGTCCTTGGTGAGCAACAGACCGACCACCGTCCACGGCTGCCGCCCCACTTCGGTGGTCACCCAGCCGGCCTCCAGGCACACCACGGCGACGACCCCGCTGAGGGCGGCGCAGCGCAGGAACCACCGGTTGGTGGGCACCCGCCGCCGACGCCACAAGAGCCAGGCGAACCAGAGAACCAGGAGAAGGAGCAGGCTGGCCGTTCCCACCATGATGTCGAACGCGAGGTGGACCACGCTCACCGCACTGTCGGAGGGCCGTACTGCGGGGTCGATCGCGTCGAGTCCGCGGATCTCCGTGGACGGACTGAACCCGGCGAGCAGCGAGGCCACGTCGGGAATCCTGAGGCCGTAGCGCACCTCGCCGTCCACGAGCACTCCGCCCAGCGTCTCGGGGACATGGCGGCCGGTCGTGGGCAGCATTTCGATCGCGGCGAACTTCGCCGGCTCGCTGTGGAACACCTGGCGTGCGACGACATCGCCGACATAGATCTGTACGGGCAGGATGACGCCGGCCACGACGAATCCGATGAGGAAGCCGAGCCGGTGGTAGTGGTCGCGGCGTCCCTTGAGCATGCCGACCGCGTAGACCGCGGCCACCGAGAATCCGGCGACGATATAGGCGGCGAGCAGCATGTGCACGCTCTCGAACCAGAAGGCGCCGTTGAAGAAGACCTCGGCCGGACGGACGTCCACGACCCGGCCGTCGCGCATGGTGATCCCACCGGGCTGGTTCATCCAGCTGTTCGCCGCCACGACGGCGGCGGTGCCGCCCATGCTCGCCAGGACCACGGGTACGCCCGTCCAGAAGTGCACCCAGGGAGGAAGTCGCTTCCAGCCGTAGATATAGATCGAGACGAAGATCGCTTCCAGGAAGAAGAAGATGCCTTCGATCGCGAACGGGAAACCGAACGCGGCGCCGTATCTGCCCATCAGCCCCGGCCACAGGATGCCGAGTTCGAAGCTCAGCACCGTACCGGTGACCGCTCCCACGGCGAGCAGCACGGCGGCGACCTTCGACCAGCGCTGGGCGAGCAGCAGGGCCTGGTCGTCGCCGTGTTTCAGACCTCGGTAGTTGGCGATGAGCATCAGGGCGGTGAGTGCCACTCCGAACGGCACCAGGATGATGTGGAAGCCGAGAGTGAACGCCATCTGCTCCCGGGCGGGCAGCAGCTGCGGCGGGTCACCGGCCGAGGCCGCGGCCCGCAGGAGAATCCCGGCAGCCTGTGCGGAAGTTGGCATTCAAACATCGTCCACGCACAATGCGGCGCGCCGGTCCGGCGACACGGGCCGGGGGCGAGTGTCACCCGTTCAGTGTTCGCCGAGCACAGCCGCTGCGAGGCCGTGATGCCACGGCCAGACCTCGGGGGAAGCCGCGGCAGGCAGACGGGTGCGGACGTGGGTGTGGTGGAGGAGCGGGTCGAAGACCTGCCGACCGGCGAGCGAGAGATCGGGGGCCGGCAGGCCGCCGTCGGGGGACTGGCACAGTCCGAACGACAGGACCGACTACCAGCATCTCGGTTGAACTCACGCTTGGGCAGGGAACTCTGATGATATGTCGAGGCGATTACAGAGGAGCCCGGCCGCAGGCGGAAACCGATCTCGCCTTCGTCGTCGGCGGCCACCCGCGCGAGGCGACGACAGAGCGGTTGGCCGCTGGACGACGACAGCCACCACCGTGTTCACCCTCCTGGCGCTCGTCGCCGGCGTGGTGGGACAGTTCCTGGGGATCTGGAAGGATCTCCTGGAACAGTTCGGCGGCTCAGATCCACCGCGGCCGAGTGCTTCGGGCCAGTCGCCCGGTATGCCGGGCCCTTCAGCTGGTTCCTCATCGACCTGCGGCACGTCGAGCAAGGACGTCGTGCTCAAGATGGACGGGAGGCCGAGCCGTTCGGCGGCGCACGTGGTCGCCACGGTGTCCTGTGTCCTCGCACCCGATGACCACCTCGCCTGGGTGGTGCGAAAGGTCGCCGGTACGGCCACCAACCCGCGCGTGCACTACACACTGCGGAACGACCTGAGCCAGGGACCAGGCACTTACGTCTATGACGCGGTACTCGACAGCACGGCACCTGGGTCCGAGCGCACCCTCTCCGTGCTGCTGATGAACAGCGACATGTACCAGAAGGTGAAGGCCACGACAGACCCCGAAACGGGTTACGTTCTGCTGCCATCGCCACCTCCCGTCGTGTCGAACTCCGTGGTTGTCAAGACGCCGGAGTGAAAACTGCGGACGTGACAAAGGCGGAACGGAAGAGCCAGACACAGATCACGGCGATCGAAATCCGGTGGATGCGTTCCTTCAACCGTCGGCATCCCGATGACCCGGTTCGGTTCGCCGGAGTGGTCGGCTCTCGCGAGAGACAGGGCTTCCGGCTCGACGGTCTCGCCGGCATCGAGGTGAGTCTGGCCGAGGACACGATCCGGTGGCACGAACATACCGGCGACGAGATCGTCTACTGGGGTGGTCTCGCGCACACCGCCAACGGCAATCCGCGGACCGTCTCTCCCTCCTCCCCGCCGATGACGCACCGGAACGCGGGCAGTTACCTCCGCGAGCACTTCGGAGCCGGATACGTGCCCATCGGCCTGACGTTCCACCACGGCATGGCGCCCTACCCGGTTCCGGCACCGCCGACGGAGTTCGCTGACGCGATCCTGGGCGCAACCGGGCTGGATGCCTACCTTCTGGACCTGCACGCCGATAGCCCACCTTCGGTGCGGACCTGGCTCGATACGCCGACCAGGACGCGCCTGATCGGCCCTCACTACGACCCTGATGACAACGCCGCTTACCACATCTCCGGTGGATCGCTCGCGGACTGGTTCGACGCCATCCTCCACACACAAGAGGTCACCCCGGTCCGTTTCCTCTCACATGCAACGAGCTGAGTCTCGGGACAGCAAGGCCCGATCAGGACCGGTGGCGACAACTTCCGCGCTCCGGTGGATCAGGGCAGCGCGGAGACAGGTACGGCCACCGGTGATCACCAGTTGGTGTGTGCACAAACGAAGATCAGGCAGTGACCGCGGCTTGCTCGGTCATGAACCCTCGGCCAGGGGGCAGCTGATCGGTTGCCGTACTCTTCTGCCGTGGCGAACTGGTGGCGGTCTCTGAGCAAGGCGTTCTGGGCTCTGGACCGGGCCATGGGTGGGCAGCGCCGTCCGACGCGGATCCAGAAGTGGGTGGCCCGACACCCGATCGGCACCTTCCTCTGCGTGGCTGTGCCCTTCACGCTCTTCCTCTTGATGCTGTCGCGTGAGGAGGAACCCGACGATCCGCTGTTCGCCGTGGTGTTCGGGCTGCTCATGGGGCTTGTCTTCGGCCTCACGGCCTTCTCAGAGCGGCTCCGGCAGCGTCGGCTCAAGCGTCTGGGGATATGGGACGGATCTTGAGAGGGCCGGGGTCCGACGGCACGGTTTGCAGCCCGGGCCCCCGGCCCCCGGCTGGTGGGACGTGCGTGTTCAGCCGGCGTTGGCGTTGACCATGGCGTCGTGGAGCAGGTCGACGCCGAGGGCGTCGCCAACGGCCTTGTAGTTGAAGTCCGAGGAAAGCTGCCGCCTCGCGCTTGCGGGTGGCGTCGCCGCCGCTGGCGGCGAACTTCGGGTACGCACCCAGTACTCCGGGGCAGAGACGGTGCTCCGGCGCCCCGGGCGGAGGCCGTGCTGCCTCGTCCGGCAGATGCCGAGTGCCTGGGTGATCCTCTTGTCGTAGTAGGCCCGGGAGGCCGGGTCGCCCGGGGCGCGAACGCGCTGGCGGGCGCACTTTCGGGTACCGGGTTCGGTCCGTTGCCGCCCTGGGCCCGGGCGGCAACGGACGGGGAGGGAGCGTCAGGACAGGATCGGGATCAGGCCCAGGGCGAACAGAACGTAGAAGCCGGCTGCCGTCGCGAGGCGGGCGGGGGTGAGCTTGTGGGCACGCATGGTGGCCAGGAGGTAGACGATCGCGGCCATGGTGATGATCCCGGACCACAAGAGGGCCCCGTCGAAGTGCCACTTGGTGAACAACAGGCCGATGCCGCTGGGGACGGTGGCCTGGATCATCATCGAGCCGGAGATGTTCGCCAGCGCCAGCTTGATCTTGCCCTGCCGTACCCAGATGACCGCGTTCATGATCTCCGGGAGTTCGGTGGCGATCGGGGACAGGAGCAGGGCGGTCACGGTGGCGGACAGGCCGAGCATCGGGCCGATGACATCGAGCTGTGCCACGAAGTAGTGCGCGGCGAGGAAGATCACGCCGAGGGTGGCCAGGGTCTGCGCGACCACGGCCCAGGTGGCGGGAGAAGCCTTCTTGGGCTGGAACTTCAACGGCTCCAGTTCCTCGTCCTCCTCGTCGCCCTCCTCCGCGCGGCTGCTGCGGATCTCGCGCCAGAAATAGACGGCGTAGGCGGCGAAGAACAGCAGGCCGAGAGCGGGCTTGAAGGCGAAGGCGACCAGTCCGAGTGCGACCTTCACGATGAAGATCGGCAGGAACCACTTCTGGTCCTTGGCCAGGCGCTGCATATCCTTCTCGTCGCCCAGCGCCTCACCGCTGTCGGGGCCGCTCGGCGGCATGCCGGTATCGGCCAGGACGAGCAGGCGTTCCCTGCGGCGCTTGAGCAGGAGCACCGCGCCGGTCACGCCGTAGGCGACGGTGGCCAGTGCGAGGGGGCCGCCCATAGCGGCGCCCACCCCGATGTTCTTGGCCTCCTCGGTCGCGCCGGTGGTGACCGCGACCAGGGTGACCACGGATTCGGGAAGAGCCGTACCGAAGGCAGCGAGGATCGTGCCGACGGCCATCTTGCCGACCTTGAGCCTTTGGCCCAGCCACTCGACCGCGTTGACGAACCACTCACACGAGAGATAGATCGCCACCGCGCACACGATGAGCAAAACGAAATGGATCACGGGACTCGGTCGTCCTTCCGGCGCCGGCAGGAGACCGAAGGACGACCAGCTCGGGGCGGCGGTACGACTTCGGCCCCGCCGACGCACTAGTTGTCATCGACAAAGGGCCGAAGGTCTCACCCGCCCTCATCCACGACAGATGCGGGCCCGGCCACCGGGAATCCCGCTCGGGATTCCAGTATGTCGACGACCGGTTTGCGGGGTTACTCCCCTTCGTGGTTGTTCATCCTACACATAATGCAATTGCGGTAAAGCGCGAAGTACCCGATGAATCATCGAGGTACGGCTCCGCGCCGCCGGGGTGGCGCGGAGCCGTGGATCGCGGCGGTGGCCCTCAGGCGGCGCCGCCGTGGTTCAGGCCGGGCTCGTCCGGTCCGTGGGCGTCAGGACGAGCACTTCGCCTGGTAGTCGTTCACGCTGTCCTTGACGAGGCGCGTGGCCTTGGAGGCGTTGTCGTAGCCGTTCAGCTCGACCTTCTTGGTGCTGCCGAGCTGCTTGTAGACGTTGAAGAACGCCTCGATCCGCTGCTGTTCCATGGATGGCAGGTCCTTGATGTCCTTGATCTCGGAGTAGGTGGGGTCCACATCGTCGACCGGGACGGAGATGACCTTCTCGTCGGCCTCGCCGCCGTCGACCATCTTCAGCACACCGATCGCCCGTACGTTGATGACCGCGCCGGACTTGAGGGGTTCGCGGGTCAGGACGAGCCCGTCGAGCGGGTCCCCGTCGCCGCCCACGGACTGCGGCACGGAACCGTAGTTGGCGGGGTAGGAGACCGGCATCGACATGAAGCGGTCGACGACGAACTGGCCCGTTGCCGGGTCGATCTCGTACTTCGTGATGCTGTCCTGCGGGATCTCCACGACGACGTTGAAGCCGTCCTTCGGAATGTCCTTGGCGGCCGGCTGCGGGAAGGCCAGGGGGTGCACGTACCCGCCCGGGGTGGACGGCCAGCAGTCCGCTGCCGCGGACGAGTCTGTGGCGGCACTCGACGACGACGTCGCGCTGGACGCCGTCACCGACCCCAGGGCGAGGACGACGGCGACCGGAGCGGCGGTCATGGCTGCGGAACGGAGAAACGGCCTAGACATGGCAAATCCTTACTAAACGCCTCAATGACGACAGTGAATCTGACAGCCGAAGGTGTACGGAACTCGACTTGACGGTGACGATGGGAAGTTGAGGTGTGCGGGCTTCCAGACCCGGGACCGTCCCGCTGATCGGCGCCAGGGCAGTGGGTCCGAGCCAGTGCTCGCGTCGGAAAGCGCGGTGGATGAGCGAGCACGCCAGGGCGGTGGCTCCGATGGCGAACCGGTGGCCGAAGTCCCGGCGGCGCTCGGGGACATGGACGAAGCCCATGCCGTACACGCCGGCGGCCAGGACGTACCTGGCTGCCACGGTCAGACGTGCGGGGGTGATCATGCGAGCGCGCATGGCCAGCGCGAGGTGCGGAGTGCATCACGGGTCTCGTCCGGGCCTTCCCGCTACCGGCGGGGGCTTCGAGGACGACCGCGCGAGGGAAGTGGCGGAAGCTTCGACCCCGCCGACTCGCATACGTCGTCGACAAAGGGCCGAAGGTCTCGCCCACCCATACCGCTACGGCACGGGCCCGGCCACCGGGAACCCGTCAAAAGGCTCCAGTATGTCGACGACCGGTATCACAGGGCTACTCCCCTTCGCGGTAGCCATAGTACATACCCTGTGGCGAGCGAGCACATGCCGAATGTGGTCCGGCACGGCCGACTCGGCAACCGGCAGCGATGACGGGGGATGCGCGGGTGCTGTGGCACGGTCGGCGCCCCGGAGCCGATCGACGCAGCGGGGCGGTCGGACGCGGGGGTGTGGCCGCCTGGCGGACCACGCAGCGTCCTCTACTGCTGTACAGCCATACAGCTTCGCGACCTGCGGTCGCCGCGCGTGCCGTTCAGCGGCGGCGGGTCACGGTGCCCAGTACGCGAATGTGCGGGCGGCCATCCTCGCCCGGCTCGGTGACCCTCACCTTCACGCCGTAGACCTCGGCGATCCGATCCTCCGTCAGAACCTGTTGGGGTGTGCCCGCGGCGATAACCCGTCCCTGCCGGAGCAACACGATCCTGTCGCAGAACATCGCCGCGAGGTTGAGGTCGTGCAGGGCCACCACACTGGTGACGGCGAGTTCGGCGACCAGATTCAGCAGATCGAGCTGGTGCTGGATGTCCAGGTGGTTGGTCGGCTCGTCGAGAAGCAGTTCACGCGGCTCCTGCGCGAGAGCGCGGGCGATCTGAACGCGCTGACGTTCGCCGCCGGACAGCGTGCTCCATCGTTGGCACGCACGGTCGCTCAGACCGGTGCGCTCCAGCGCGGCCGTCACCGCCCGCTCGTCCGCCGACGTCGGGGGATGCCAGGGCCGCCGGTGGGGAATACGTCCCAGCCGTACGACGTCGGCGACGCTCAGTTCGACCAGGGTGTCCGCCTGTTGCTCGACCACGGCGACGCGGCGCGCGATGTCCCTGCGCCGCAATTCGTCCAGGGGACGGCCGTCGAGCGTGACGACGCCGCAGCCCGGGGCGAGAACGCCGGCGAGCAGACGCAGCAGAGTGGACTTGCCGGAGCCGTTCGGCCCGAGCAGACCCGTCATGGCCCCGGGCGGGGGCGCGAGACTGACCCCATCGAGGATCAGCCGGCCGTCGGCCGTGCGGGAGACGCGTTCCGTGCGGAGTGTCATCGGTGTGTCCTCCGTGTCCGGTGGAGCACGAGGACGAAGACGGGCACGCCGATCAGTGACGTCACCACGCCCACGGGTATCTCCTGAGGCTCCAGGACGGTGCGGGCGAGCGTGTCGATCCACACCAGAAACACGGCCCCGCCGAGCGCGGTGACCGGCAGCAGACGACGGTGGCCGGGGCCGACCAGGGCTCGGGCCATGTGCGGCAGCACCAGACCGACAAAGCCGATGGCACCGGCCGAACTCACCAGCGCGGCCGTGAGCAGGGCGGTGGCGCAGAGCAGGATCAGGCGGGTACGGGGGACACTGACTCCGAGCGTCGCCGCGGCGTCCTGTCCGAAGGCGAAGGCGTCCAGGGTTCCGGCGTACCCCAGGCAGACCGTCAGGGTCAGGGCGAGCACGGCCAGGCACAGCCACACGTCGGCCCAGCCCGCGCCGCTGAGCGAACCGAGCAGCCAGAACAACACCCCTCGGGTCGTCTCGGCGTCGGCGGAGGTCACCACGACGAACGAGGTGAGCGCGGAGAACAGCTGCATCGCCGCCACCCCGGACAACACCACGCGGTCCGTGCTGTCGCCGAGCGTCCGGCTCAACAGGAGCATCAGCGCGAAGGAGCAGAGGGCGCCGACGAACGCGCCCGCGGAGAGCGACAGAGCTCCACCGCCCACGCCGAGAACGACCACGGTGACCGCCCCGGTCGACGCCCCTGAGGAGACGCCGAGCACGAAGGGGTCGGCGAGCGGATTACGCAGCAGGGACTGCATCACCGTGCCGCACAGCGCCAGCCCGGCCCCGCACACCGCTGCCAGCAGCGTGCGCGGCAGCCTGAGGTTCCACACGATCCCGTCCCGGATCGGCGTCAGCCCGGAGGCGTCGCCCGCCAGATGTGAGGCGAGGGCCGACCAGACCTCATCGACGCCGATGTCCGCCGGGCCGATGGTGACGGCCACGGCGACGGAGACGACAAGTGCGGCCAAGCCGGCCGTGGTCCGCAGCAGGGTCGCGGTCACTTCGCCAGGCCGTACTCGCGTACCTCGGCCGCGACCCGCTCAACTCCCTCGACCGTCCGGATCGTCGGGTTCATGGACTGCCCGCTGAGGAGCACATACCGTTTGTTCCGTACGGCGTCCATCGTCTTCGTGACCGGGTTGGACTCCAGGAACTCGATCTTCTTCGCGGCACTCTCGGCGGTCTCCGACTTACGGGTCAGGTCGCCGATCACCAGGACGTCGGGGTTGCGGTCGGCTACGGTCTCCCAACTGATCTGCGGCCACTCCTCGGTGGTGTCGTCGAAGACGTTCTTCGCCCCGAGTTCCCCGGTGATGATGCCGGGGGCTCCGCAGCATCCCGCCATGTAGGGGGACTCGGCGTTGGCGAACCAGTACAGCAGCGTGACGTCGGACGCGTCGAGATCCTTCGTGGCCCTGTTCACGCGGGATGTGAGCTGTGCGACGAGCCGCTCGCCTCGCTCCTCGACGCCGAAGATACGTGCCACATCACGTACTTCGCCGTACACCGTCTCCATCGTCAGCGGTTCGGACCGGCTGCCGTCGCCGCCGCCACTGTTGTCCTTGCCCTCGCAGTCGGACGGGGAGAGGTAGGTGGGGACGCCGAGCTTCTCGAACTGCTCGCGCGTAGCCACTCCTCCCTTGCCCAGTGTGGAGGCGAACGAGGCCGCGACGAAGTCGGGTTCGGTGCTGAGGACCCGCTCGAAGGAGGGGTAGTTCTCCGCCAGTCGTTCCACTGCTCTGTCGGACTTCTCCAGCCCCTTCATCACCGGGTCGGTCCAGGTGGCGGTGCCCACCATCCGGTCAGCGAGGCCGAGGGAGAACATGATCTCGGTCGTCCCCTGGTTCAGCGACACGGCCCGCTGAGGTACCGCACCACCCGTGTCCACGGTGCGCCCGCAGTTCTGCAGGGGAGGGACCTTGCCGGCCCGCGAAGTGGTGGTATCGGAGGTGCCACCAGACGGGTTACCGCAACCGGCCAGCAGGAGTACTCCGGAAAGGAGCATGGCGAAACAGGGGGCGGGACGCGCGAAAGTCACAGTCGTTCCTCAACGTCGAGGGCCCGTTCGCGGGGCCCGTTCGTACGGTCCGCCAGCAGGTCTTCGGACTCGGGATCACTCGAACGAGGCGCCTTCCCGGACCATCGCTGGCCCAGTGGCTTCAATGCCCCGCCCGTCACCCTTACCGCTGCGCGTCAGTTCCGGATTCACACCGGATTCCCCAACTCCCGTTCATGCGCGTACGAGAGTTCGACTGGCTTCGGCAAGCTATCACAACCCAAGTGTTCTGGATCCCCTGCTGGATGTGTTGCCGGTGGAGCTGCGGCAGCGGTGGCTGGAGCTGGTGCGGCCTGCCCTCCACTTCTACGGGCGTGGCGATGGGGACGGGGACGGGGACGGCCCGACGGTGTGGTGGTACGGCGGTGAGCCGGACCTTCCGGACGATGTTCCCTGGCCTGTCCTGGAGGGGATGGGCCCTCTCAACTACGTGGCCACTCTCGACTGTTCAGGGGTGCCCCGGCACGGTCTGGACATCCCTCTGCCTGAGGACGGCAGGCTCGTCTTCTTCATTCACGAGGATCTTGGCGAGACGGCGCGGGACAGAGCGACGGTGATCCACGTTCCCGCGTCGACTGCCACCCGTCCCCGCCGATGTCCCGAGGAGACCCTCGGTAGTGTCTTCGCCCACGAAACTGAGCAGTTCCTGGTCGTGAAGGGGGTCGTACCCACTATTCCGGATACCGGGACCGTCATGGTCACCGCCCTCGGTATCCCGGGGGAGTGCGGCGAAGACCTGGCCCACTGCCTGGACGACCTCGAACAGGAGCTCCCCTGGTGGCAGAGCCAGGTGGGCGGCCACCCGCATTGGGCGCAGTACCCCATTCTGCTGGACAGCGAGGGAAACCTGTGCGGACCGAGTGATCTGCGGGACCCGGCCTACATGCGACTCGCGCTCGGTCGGGGCTATGCCTGGGGCGGGGGCGCGAGGAGAATCGGCCAGTCGTCATAGGTCGCGAGCAGCTCGTCCAGTGGAACGTCGGGGCCCGCTGTGAAGACGGCCGTGGCCTCGGACAGCGGTACAAACGGCCCCGGGACGGCCGCTGTCTGCGCGCGCAGGACCACTACGGCCTCCGGGTCGACGGCCGACCGACCGGGGAAGTCGGCGGGGTCCACCCCGACCGCGCGCAACCCGGCCGGGTAAACGGCGACGTCGACGATCAGCCGGCCGCTGTCGCGTGTGTGCTCGGCCCAGCCATCGGTCTGCAACAGGCAGGCCCAGCCGTTCACCTCGTGACAGTAGTCGCCGAGCCGGACCACGGCGCGCTCCCCGGGGGCGCCCTCGGGATCGACGAGGAGGACGACGACGGGCACATCCGGCTCGTCGGGGTCGATGCCGGGACGAACGTACAGTCGGGCCATCAAAGGGTCTCCGGGGGAGTCGAGTGGGCACCAGTACAGCACAGCGGGCAGCCACACACGGCGGGCCGAGCTCGCTCTGGACGGGGACCCGACGCAGTCCGGTATGAAACGGCAGTCGAACTTCACCGAGGCAAACTCCCACCGGCCGAACTCCGCTGAGACCGGGGAGACTTCTTGCGAGACGGCAGCCGCGGAACGAGCAAGCTCTTTCCCCGAATCGCCGGAGGATCAGAAGCAGTTTGTGACCTGCGGCAGCACAGCTCGTCAGCAGGAATGAACCGAATCAGTTGAGCGCACGCACTACCAGTCGGGCAACTCCCTTTATTCCTCGCCAGACCCACTCAAAGAGTCCTGCCGGCACGGCCAGGTCGGCGGCGTCAGCGGCCGCGGTCTCCCGGCCCGACCCCGAACGGCACCGAGGGCAGGAACGGGGCCAACGGCGCTTTTGCGCACCGCATTTCTTGCACATCGTCATGACCTCATTCTTACCTGCCGCCACGCCTCCGCTACGCGTAGTCGCCTCACGCCCAGGAGGTGGCGGTCCAGCTCACGTGTGGTCGTCGTCGGCGGTGAGGATCGCGTGGCCGGCCGCGGCGAGCCGTGCGCAGCGCCGGGTCATGGCTTCGGGTGTCTGATCGGGGTGGTTGATCCACCAGCGGATGAGGGCGGTGCACAGCCCGCGCCATGCGTACGTGAGGGCGTCGGCGTCGAGCGGGTCGCCGGATCCGGCTGTGTGGAGGAGTTCGGCGGTGCCGGTGGCGGCGAGCTCATCGATGGCGTCGCGGTAGTACGCGGCGCGGCTGGCGGCGTCGCTGTCGGGCGGCAGCGAGGGGTCGTAGAGGACGAACCATGCCTCGCGCTGTCCGTCGAGGGCGTCGAAGAGGGCGTGCAGAACGCGCAGGGGTGTGGGCGGTGCGCCGGTGGCATGTTCGGCCATGGCGCTGCGGATGGCGTCCAGCAGCCGGTCGCCGACCGGGTCGAGGCAGGCGAGATAGAGGTCCTGCTTGCTGCCGAAGTACTGGTGCAGCAGCGGTTTGGTGACGCCGACGCGGCCGGCGACAGCGGCCACGGTGGTGGCCTCGTAGCCGCGGCGGCCGAACTCCTCGGTGGCCGCGGCCAGGATCTGTCGTTCGCGATCGGCCCTCGGCACGCCCTTGGTGCCGGCCCGGGAGGAGGGCGTTGTCATGGGACCAAATCTTACCTTACAGTAATTTACTGCTGGGTAAGTTTCCTGTATTCCCACCTGGGAGCACCCTCATGCCTGCCACCACGTCCGCCCCCCGCGCCCGCTCCTGGTGGGGCTGGGGCTACGTCGACGCCCACCCCGACGACACCGAATGCATCGCGCTGGGGGCCCTGCTGCCGGGCACCCTGGCCCGCCCGCTGCCGGTACCCCGGGTCGCCGACCTGCCCATCGGCCGCCCCGGCGCGACGCCCCCGCCGTCCCTGGCGCACCTGGTCACCGCCGATCCCGGCGTACGTGCCGCCCATGCGATGGGCAAGGCCTACCGCGATGTCGCCCGGGCGCTGCGCGGCCGGCCCGGCCGGATTCCCGACCTTGTCGCCCGCCCGACCGGCGACCAGGAGGCGGCCGACCTGCTGGACTGGGCCGGCGGGCACGGCGTGGCCGTCATCCCCTTCGGCGGCGGCTCCTCGGTGGTCGGCGGTGTGGAGTACCGCGGCGATGCCCACCACGCCGTGCTGTCGCTGGACCTGACCGCGATGGACCGGGTCCTGGAGATCGACGCCGTCAGCCGCTCGGCCCGCATCCAGGCCGGGGCCCTCGGTCCCGTCCTGGAGGACCAGTTGCGGCCCCACGGCCTGACCCTGCGCCACTTCCCGCAGAGCTTCGAATTCTCCACCCTCGGCGGCTGGCTGGCCACCCGCGCCGGCGGCCACTACGCCACCGTCCACACGCACATCGACGACTTCGTGCAGTCCCTGAACGTCGTCACGCCCGCCGGAGTGAGCAGGTCCTGGCGACTGCCCGCGTCCGGCGCCGGACCCTCGCCCGACCGGCTCTTCCTCGGCTCCGAGGGCACGCTCGGCGTCATCACCGAGGCGTGGATGCGTCTGCGGGAGCGCCCCCGGTTCAAGGCTTCGATGTCCGTGGCGTTCACCGACTTCCACCGCTCGCTGGACGCCGTACGAGCCATCGCCCAGTCAGACCTCGCCCCGGCCAACTGCCGCCTGCTCGACCCCGGCGAGGCGCTGCTGTCGGGCGCCTCCCGGGACGGCTCCGCCGTCCTGGTCCTGGGCTTCGAGTCCGCCACCGGCCCCGTCGACGACCGCCTCGCCACCGCCGTGGACCTGGCCCGCGCCCACGGCGGACGCGGCGAGACACCCGCCGTGGACCGCGGCGCCCCGGCCGACGCCGCCGTGAGCGCCTGGCGCACGGCGTTCCTTCGCATGCCCTACCAGCGCGACGGCCTGGCTCGCATGGGCGCCGTCGTCGAAACCTTCGAAACCGCCGCCACCTGGGACAAGATCCCCGCCCTGATCGGCGCTGTCCGCGCCGAGGTCGGCGCCGCCGCCCTGAAGGCCACCGGATACCCGGCCACCATCAACTGCCGCCTCACCCACGTCTATCCCGACGGCGCCGCCCCCTACTTCACCGTCGCCGTCGCCGGCCGCCCCGGCGACGAGGTCCAGCTCTGGGACGACATCAAAGCCGCCGCGAACGACGTCCTGCACCGTCACCACGCCACCATCACCCACCACCACGCCGTCGGCCGCGACCACCGCCCCGGCTACGACATCCAGCGCCCGGAGCCCTTCGCACGGGCCCTGCGCGCCGCCAAGGACACCCTCGACCCCCACCGCATCCTCAACCCCGGCGCCCTGATCGGCTGACAGGACGGCGAAGCGGGCGCGCACGACGACGTGACCGGCCGGGGCGTCGCCGGTCGGAGTGCTCTGCCGCGGTGTGCCACGTCAACTCGACACTTCCTCCCGTCGACGGTCATCGCCGGCCGTGGCGGGGATGGCGTTGTCGATGAGGACGGCTGCGATGGCGGCGGCGGTGGGGAAGGCGTCGGCGTCGAGGACCCGGGTGCGGGCCGCGGCGCCGTCGAGGAGCAGCGCGAGCTGCTCGCCGAGCTGTTCGGGGTCGGAGGCGCCGGCTTCGCGGGCGGTGTCGGCGAGCCGCGCGGCGACGGCTTTCTTGTAGTCGCGCGCGTATTGGGATGCCGGGTGCTGGGGGTCGTGGAGTTCGACGGCGGCGGCGATGTAGGGGCACAGGGGGGTGGTGGGGGGGATGTCGAAGGCGGCGAGGAGCCGTTCGCGGGGCGTGAGGTCGGTGCGGTCGAACACGCCGGGCAGAACGGAGGGGTCGAACCGGCGCAGGTACTCGGCGACGAGTTCGTCCTTGCCGGTGAAGTGCTGGTAGGCCGTGCGCTTGGACACCTGGGCCGCCGCGCAGAGCTGGTCCATGCCGGTGCGGTTGATGCCCTGCTCGCGGAACAGTTGCTGGGACGCGCTGATGATGCGCTCGCGGGCGCCCCGGCCGCGGCGGCGGCCCGTGGGGCCCTTCTCCAACTCCGTCATGGGTCCACCGTACCGCAGCTAGGTAACGACCGGTGTACATAGTTTGCGCCCCGGCCGCCTGCCCAGTAGCGTAAGCACACAGGACGGTGTACATAACACCGTCACCCCCAGGTACACACGGCACCACCGACCCAAGGGAATGACTATGGGAAAGCTCGACGGCAAGGTCGCGGTCATCACCGGCGGCACCACCGGCATGGCGCTGTCAGGCGCGAAGCTGTTCGTCGACGAGGGAGCGCACGTCTTCATCACCGGCCGCCGCCAGGACGCCCTGGACGAGGCCGTGAAGCAGATCGGCCGCAACGTCACCGGCGTCCAGGGCGACGCCGCCGACCTGGACGACCTGGACCGCCTGTACGACACCGTCAAGCGGGAGAAGGGAAGCCTCGACGTGCTGTGGGCCAGCGCAGGCGGGGGCGAGCCCGCCCCGCTCGGCGAGATCACCGAGGCCCACTTCGACGCCGCGTTCTCCCTCAACGCCCGCGGCACCCTGTTCACCGTCCAGAAGGCCCTTCCGCTCCTCAACGACGGCGGCTCCATCCTCATGACCGGCTCCAACGCCTCCCTCGGCGCCTTCCCCGGCTGGAGCGTCTACGCCGGCAGCAAGGCCGTCCAGCAGGCCTGGGCCCGCGTCTGGCTCAACGAGCTCAAGGACCGCCGCATCCGCGTCAACGTCCTGACCCCCGGCCAGGTCGCCACCGCCAAGCAGGAAGAACTCTTCGACGAGGCCACCAAGCGCCAGTTCGAATCCCTCATCCCCCGCGGCCAGATGGGCCGCCCCGACGAAATCGCCACCGCCGCGCTCTTCCTCGCCTCCGAGGACTCCAGCTACGTCAACGGCATGGAACTCGTCGCCGACGGCGGCACCACCGCCGTCTGAACCGAACAACCACAACCAGGGCAGGACATCTCATGAGCAACATCAGCATCATCGGCACCGGGGACATGGCCCGCACCATCGGAACGCGGGCGATAGCGGGCGGCAACACCGTCGAGGTCATGGGCCGCGATCAGTCCAAGGCCGCTGACCTGGCCAAGGCTCTCGGTGGCGGCGCGACGACGGGAGAGTGGGGCACCGCCCCGGCCGGGGACATCGTCATCGTGGCCCTGTTGTACGACGGCGTCGTGCCGGTCGTCGCCCAGTACGGAGACGCTCTCGCGGGCAAGGTCATCGTCGACATCAGCAATCCCTTCAACTCCACGTTCGACGGGCTGGCCCACCGCGAGGAGACCTCGATCGCGCAGGAGGTCGTCAAGGCGGCCCCGGCCGGCGCCAGCGTGGTGAAGGCGTTCAACACCATCTTCCGCCATGTCCTGGAGAAGGGTCGGCCCGACGTCTTCATCGCTGGCGATAATGCGCGGGCCAAGGCACGTGTGGCAGCGTTCATCGAGAGCCTCGGGATGCGTCCGCTGGACGTCGGCGGCCTGAAAATGGCGCACTGGCTGGAAGGAGCGGGCGTGGTCACGGTGGGCCTCGCCAACCACGGGGTGGGGAACGTGGACTTCGCCCTCAGCGTCACCGAACTGCCCGTCTGAGTGAACGGCTGACGGATCACAAGGACTCGCCAATCCGGAGTGTTCTCCGCTGAGAACAGCTCTGGCGGTGACATGCCGAGGTGCGTCGCCAGGCAGGTCAGAGCCTCCAGCTGTTTGCTTTTCCATGGGGTTGGGGCAGGCCGTGGGTGGTGTTGAATATGGCTCCATGAGCGAGGGTGGGCGTGCGGCGAGCCGGACGGCGGTGCTGGTCTGCCAGGGCCGGGCGGCCGCGAACGGGAGGGTTGCTACAGGCCAGTTCGCGGATCCGGTCGCGGTACGGCTGCTGCGTGGTGCGGAACGTACGCCCGTGGACGAGGTGCGCGCGAACACTCCGCCGGAGGGTTGGCGGGAGCGCACCGTGTATGAGGGTGTGCGGGCGTGCGCCGAGGTGGTCGTGCCGCGGACGGTCGCGATCGACGAGGCACTGCGCGCCCGCGTGACCGGCCAGCTCGTGATCCTCGGCGCCGGTCTGGATACGCGCGCGTGGCGTCTGCCCGAGCTTGCGCGGACAGATGTGTGGGAGGTCGACCATCCGGCTTCCCAGCAGGACAAGCGCGCCCGCCTCGCCGAGGCCGCGCCAGTGCTCCGAGGTCCGGACGAGGACAGTCGCCTCGCCGCCGAGCTGCCGGCCATCGCCCGTTCCGTGCGGTTCACACCGGTCGATTTCGCCGTCGATGATCTCGGTGCTGCGTTGGATGCGGCCGGGCACGACCCATCCGTGCCGACGACATGGCTGTGGGAGGGCGTCGTTCCGTACCTCACGCGCGACGAGGTGCGCGCCACGGTGGCCGCGCTCGCCGTCCGGACGGTCCCCGGCAGTGCACTCGTCGTCAACTACCAGGCGCCGTCGGCGAGGGCGGCCTCGGGCCGGCTTCTGACACGCGTGCTCGGCAGTTCCGTCACATCGGGCGAGCCGTGGCGCTCGCTGTGGAGGCCGCAGCGGATGGCCGCACTGCTCGCGGACTACGGTCTGCGGGTGGTGTCGGACGACAACCTCCTCGCCCTCGCACACAGCCTCGGCAGCCCGGCACGCGGGCGGACATCCTTGCGGTCAGGCCGCGTAGCCGTCGCGGAGAGCCACTGACGTCAGGATGTGAATCGGGCAGGGGCGCTGGTCTGTAGCCTGGCGGCGCTGTACGTCGGCGCAGCGGACCGTGGAGATCATCCTGTCTGTGGCCATCGGGGCTGCTATCGGTCTCGTAGGAGCGGTGTTCGGTTCGTGGTTCACCGCGCGCCGACAGGACCGCATGTGGCTCCGCGAGCAGAAGCTCAAGGCCGGGAGAGGCGACGGCGTCGGCTCGTGTCCGCGGACACCGCCAAGTGCCTGACCCCGGCGCCCGGTCAGACGGAACTGCCGTTCGCCGACGTCCCGCAGGACGCCCTGCCGGTCCTGGACCAGATCCAGAAACGCCTGGACGACGTCATGAAGAAGGCCGTCGCGGACGCCGGCGCCGACTTCGTCGACCTCTACGCCCACACCGGGAGCAACACGGCGTGCGACGGCGCGGGCCGGGGCATCGGCGGCCTGCTGGAGCACTCCCAGATCCAGTTCGGCAACGACAAGCTCCCCTGGTACGCGCACCCCAATGAGAAGGGCCGCGGCATCCAGGCCAAGTGGGTGGCCGACAAGGCCGAGCAGATCCTCAACCGGTAAGCGGGCACGCCGCCCCTCCTGGTCCGAAGGCTGAGGGATGACGGCACGGATCGCGCGCCGGCGGAGATGGCTCCGGATCGCGCGGGACGCATACGGGCGGTTGACGCACGTCGTGGGCGCCAAACGCCTTGACGGCGGTGGGCACGGGGACTTCTTCGGGGGTTCTGGTGCTGGAGGCTCCGGTAGGTCGGGTCAGGCTTCGGGAATGGCGCGGCCGTAGGTGGCGAGGGTGACGATCTCGGGATCGGGGCCCCCGCGCCGACCGGTCTCCAGCGCGTCCAGGGCGGTGAGTTCGTCTGCGGTGAGCTCGAAGTCGAAGACGTCGATGTTCTCGGCGATGCGGGCGCGCTTGGTGGACTTGGGGATGACCGAGCGGCCCTGCTGGAGCCCCCAGCGCAGCAGCACCTGGGCGGGGCTCTTGCCGTGCGCGTCGGCGATGCGGGTGACGGCGGGGTCCTCAAGGACGCTCTCGCGGCCCTCGCCATAGCCCGGGTAGAAGGTGATGCCTCCGATCGGGGACCACGCCTGGTTGAGGATGTTGTGCTGGTCGTCGAAGTCGAGCACGGCACGCTGCTGGAAGTAGGGGTGGATCTCCAGCTGGTTGACCGCCGGCACGACGGAGGTGGCGTCCAGCAGCGTGGTCAGGTGGTCGGCCATGAAGTTGCTGACGCCGATGGCTCGCACCTTGCCGTCGGCCAGGAGCTTCTCCAGGGCGCGGTAGGCGGCGAGGGTCCTGTCGAACTCGGACGGCAGGGCCTGGTGCAGGATCAGCAGGTCGATCCGGTCCACCCCGAGCTTCGCGGCACTCTTCTCGAAGCCGTGCAGGGCCTCGTCGTAGCCGTAGTCGCTGATCCAGATCTTCGTCTCGATGAAGATCTCATCGCGCGGCACACCGGAGTCGCGGATGGCCTGGCCGACCTCGCGTTCGTTGCCGTAGGCGGCGGCGGTGTCGATGTGCCGGTAACCGAGGTCGAGCGCGGCCGTGACAGCGGCCTGGGTCTCATCGGGCGGGGTCTGGAAGACACCGAGTCCGAGGGCGGGCATCTCTACGCCGTTGTTGAGGGTGAGGGTCTGCATCACAGGGACCTTTCGTTGTGAGTAGCCCGTGCGGGCACGATGAGGGTGAGGACGGTGACGACCGCCAGCGCGAGCAGGACAGCGGAGCCGGTCAGGGCCGTTCCCGAGCGGGCCGCGATATCCGCGGCCGTGTGCCCGGTGGAGACGGAGGCGGCGACGGCGGTCAGGATGCTCAGGCTCAGTGCGCTGCCGATCTGGTGCACGGTGTTGACCAGGCCCGAGCCGGCCCCCGCGTCCGCGGGGGCGACGCCGTCCACGCCGCTGGAGGTCAGCGGTGCCAGCGTCAGGCCCTGGCCGGCGCCGATCAGCACCATGGGCAGGGCCACGCCCGCCAGGTAGGGGGTGTGCAGGCCGAGGCGGCTGAGCCACGCCATGCCCACCGTGGTCAGGACGCCCCCGGTCAGGAGCACGAGCGGCCTGGCGGCCCGTTCCAGCAGCCGCGGGACCTGGACAGCGAGAACGAAGTTGACCAGCGTCATCGGAAGGAACGCGAGGCCGGCCTGCAACGGTGTCCAGTGGTAGACGCTCTGCACGAACTGCGCGGTGAAGAAGAAAAAGCCCATCATCGCGCCCATGTAGAGCATCCGGGTGAGGTAGGCGCCGCTGCGTTCCCGGCTGTTGAACAGCCGCAGTGGCACGATCGGTTGCGCGGCTCGCCGCTCCACCCGGACGAACAGCCCGAGCATCACCACGCCGGCCACCAGCGGCACCAGGGTCAGGACAGCGGTCCAGCCGAAGTCGGCGGCGTTCACGATGCCGAGGACGAGTGCGGTCGACCCCAGTGTCCCCAGCACTGCCCCCGCGATGTCGAAGCGGCCTTGCCGGCGTTCCGTCTCGGGCAGGAACCGCGGGGCCAGCACCATCATCACGACGCCGACCGGGACGTTGAGGAAGAACCCGGCCCGCCATGAGATCAGATCTGCCACGAGACCCCCGACGACCAGGCCGAACGCGGCGCCGAGACCGGCGACAGCGCTGTAGGCGGCCATCGCCCGGTTACGAGCCCGGCCCTCGGCGAAGCTGCGCGTCAGAAGGGACAGCGCGGACGGGGCCAGCACCGCGGCTCCGATGCCCTGGAGCGCGCGGGCGCCGATCAGCCACCACTGGGTCTGCGCGGCGCCCACCAGGAGCGAGGTCAGGGAGAAGACGACCAGGGAGAACAGGAACACCCTTCGGTGTCCGAACAGGTCACCGGCCCGGGCCCCCAGGAGCAGCAGCCCGCCGAAGACCAGGACGTAGGCGTTGGTGATCCAGGACAGGCCGGTCTCGGAGAAACCCATGTCGGAGCGGATCTGCGGCAGCCCGGTGAAGACGACGGAGTTGTCGAGGATGACCATGAAGTAGCTGACGCAGATGATCGCAAGAATCAGCGTCGCGTGAACCGGAGTCCCGTGGGATCGCGCCGCCGCAGGTGCCGACGCGCGCTGGGTGGAGGTGGTCATCGCGTCACCAGCCCCGTCGTCAGCGTCCTGCCGTCCGTGATCGTCCACGCCGCGGACGACGCGCTGCCGAGGCGCACGGAGGCCACCGTGCTGATCTCAGGCTGCCTGTTCACAGCCGCGCCAGCACCTTGAGGGCCTTGCGTTTCCTTGCGGTACGGGTCGGCGCCCTGCCCGGCGCGGACGTCGAGGGCTTCGTCCATGAGTGCTGCGCGCACGCTGTTCCTTCAGGTCGGTCTCATCAGGCCCATCGAGGACTCGCCGTCCTGGGCCTTCTCCAGGTAACCGCGGCTGGACGCGCAGGTGGGAGTCACTCCTTTTCCAGGTAATGGCAGTACCTCGCAGGCGTCTCCTCGCCAGTTGGGCCGCAGCGGGGAGGGAGGTCAGTTCTCTCGCGGCCGCCCGGCGAGGGCTTCCTGTGTCGCGGCCCAGGAGGCGAGCAGACGCAGGCCCTCTTCGGAGGGCGAGCCGGGTTCGGCGGTGTAGATGGTGACGGTGAGGCCGGGCTCTGCCGCCATTTCCAGCCCCTCGAACGCGAGGGTCAGGTTGCCGATGGCCTCGTGGTGGAAGTTCTTGGTGCCGGTGCCGTGGTGGCGGACGTTGTGGGCGCCCCAGCGGGTGCGGAAGTCGTCGCTGCGGGTGGAGAGTTCACCGACGAGGTCGTGCAGCTCCTTGTCGTGGGGGTTGCGGCCGGCCTCGGTGCGCAGGATCGCGACGGTGACGTCGGCGGCCGGGCCCCAGTCGGGGTAGAAGCGGCGGGACGCGGGGTCCAGGAAGGTGAAACGGGCGAGGTTCGCCTGGTTGTGGGGGTTCGCGTAGACGTCGCTGTAGAAGGCGCGGGCGAGGGCGTTGGTGCCGAGGATGTCCATGCGGCCGTTGCGGACGAAGGCGGGGCCCGCGGTGATCGCGTCGAGCGTCCACTGCAGGCTGCGGTGCAGGGTCCACTGCTGGGCGGGGCGTCGGCGTCGGGGCCGGGTGAGGGTGTCGGAGCCGTCGGCGGCCTGGGCCAGATGGAGGAGGTGGGCACGTTCGGCGTCATCGAGCCGGAGGGCGCGGGCGACGGACTCCAGGACGGCGGGGGAGGCGCCGGCGAGGTTGCCGCGTTCGAGCTTGGCGTAGTACTCCACGCTCATGTCGGCGAGGGCCGCGACCTCGCTTCGGCGCAGCCCGGGGACGCGGCGCCGGTTCCCCGAGGGCAGTCCGGCCTGTTCGGGGGTGATCTTGGCTCGCCGCGAGGTGAGGAACTCGCGGACCTCCTGTTGGTTGTCCACCCTTCGACCGTACGTGCAGCGGGCCGCATGAGGGATGTACTGCCGGTACACCCATCGACGGTGACTGGCTGGCCGCCACCCAGGGCGGTTACCTGGAGGACGTGGCGCTGTCCCCGGCCGTCCGTCGGCGGGGACGGGGCCGCCCGGCCTCGGCGCGCGGTCGCCTCGCGACCCGGGGACGGTCATACGCGGACCGCTCGCGGCGGTCCGACTTCACCTGAGCGAAGGAACCCTCATGTACGGCGCAGTGATCCACGCCCCCGGTGACGTCCGCTTCGAGACGCTGGACGACCCGAAGATCCTCCACCCCACCGACGCGGTCATCCGCACGGCCGTCACCTGTGTGTGCGGCTCCGACCTGTGGCCCTGGCGTGGCCTGGAGCCCATCGGCGACGCCCATCCGATGGGGCACGAGTACGTCGGATTCGTCGAGGAGGTCGGCTCCGAGGTCACGGCCGTGAAGCCGGGCCAGTTCGTCGTCGGCTCGTTCGCGACCTCGGACAACACCTGCGCCAACTGCCGTAACGGCTTCCCGTCGAACTGCCTGCACCGCGAGTTCATGAGCACCTGCCAGGCCGACTACGTCCGTATCCCCAACGCCCAGGGCACCCTGGTCGCCACGGACGAGGTGCCGGGCGAGGAGCTGTGGCCCGGTCTGCTGGCCGTCTCCGACGTCATGGGCACCGGCTGGTGGGCCGCCGACGCCGCCGAGGTGAAGCCCGGATCCACCGCCGTGGTCGTGGGCGACGGGGCGGTCGGCCTGTGCGCGGTGATCGCCGCCAAGGAGATGGGCGCCGGGCGGATCATCGTCATGAGCCGCCATGAGTCCCGGCAGAAGCTGGCCCGCGAGTTCGGCGCCACCGACATCGTCACCGAGCGCGGCGACGAGGGCATCGCCCGGATCAAGGACCTCACCGACGGCATCGGCGCCGACAGCGTGCTGGAGTGCGTGGGCACCGCGCAGGCCATGCGGCAGGCGCTGCACACCGCCCGCCCCGGCGGCAACGTCGGTTTCGTCGGCGTCCCGCACGACGTCGCCGTCGACGGGCAGGAGCTGTTCTTCTCCCACGTCGGCCTGCGCGGCGGCCCTGCCCCCGTGCGCCGCTACCTGCCCGACCTCATCGAACGCGTCGTGACCGGCCGGATAGACCCGGGCAAGGTCTTCGACCTCACCCTGCCCCTCGACCAGGTCGCCGAGGGCTACAAGGCCATGGACGAGCGCCGAGCCATCAAGGCACTCCTCAAGCCCTGACCCCGCACCCTTCCGCTCCCGGGGCCGAACGCCCCCTCGCCCCGCTTGAAGAACGCTCCCCTCGCCCCGCTCGGAGAGGACCCCCAACATGACCACGTTCGCTCTCGTCGGTGCCGGTCCCGGCCTGGGGCTGGCCACCGCCCGCCGCTTCGGCACCGCCGGCCACGCCATTGCCCTGATCGCCCGCAGCGACGTACACCTCCGGCACCTGACGGACGATCTCCGCCGCGACGGCATCGAAGCCCGCGGATTCGCCGCGGACGTCCTGGACCCGGTCGCGCTCACCGGCGCCCTCCAGGACGCGGCCGAGGAACTCGGGCCGACCGAGATCCTTCAGTACAGCCCGGTGCCGCGCGCCGACTTCATGAAGCCGGTCCTCGACACCACCGCCGCCGACCTGGAGGACCCGCTTGCCTTCTCTCTCAAGGGCCCGGTGACCTGCGTGAACGCGGTCCTGCCCGGTATGCGGGCCCTGGGGCGCGGCACCCTTGTCTTCGTCAACGGAGGCAGCGCGGTCCGCCCGCACCCCGAGCGGGCCGGCACCTCGGTCGCCTTCGCCGCCGAGAGCGCCTACGCCCGCATGCTCCACGACGCGCTCGCCGCCGAGAACATCCACGCCACCCAGCTCATCATCCCCGGCGCGATCCGGTCCGATTCCGAGCACAGCAGCCCTCAGGTGCTGGCCGAGCGCCTGTACGCACTGCACACCGAGCGCGACGGCTTCCGCCACTACGCCGAGCCGATGCCCGAGTGACGAACAGGCCGCGGACAACTCTCCGGCGCCCGATCCGGGCGGTGCCACTCCGGCCATTCAGGCCGCTCCGACCAGTCCAGTCGGCGAGCACGGCGGCCGTGGGACCGCCGGCTCTGACCGGCTGCCCAGGCAGCGGGGGCGCCGGATGTGTCCAGCCAGGACAGCGGCCGGCCGGCCACGGCCGACCGCGTCACCACCGAACCCCTGGCCTGATCCGACTCGGCCCGCACACCTACTCGGCACACCGCCGCCCCCACGCACCGCACGGAAAGGGAGAAGCCCGTTGAACCCCACGTACGACTTCACCGGCCAGGTCGCCTTCGTCACCGGAGCCTCATCCGGCATGGGCCTGGCCACGGCACGCGCCTTCGCCGAAGCGGGCGCCGCCGTCGGCCTCGCCGACATCGACGAAGCCGCCCTCGATACGGCGACACGCCAGCTCACCGACGCAGGCCACCGGGCGCTGGCCCTCACCTGTGACGTCACCGACGAGTCCCAGGTCGCCGCCGCCGTCGACCGCACGGTGGAGACCTTCGGACGCCTGGACATGGCCTACAACAACGCCGGCATCCAGATCCCGCCCGCCGACGCCGCCGAGGAAGCGGCCGAGGTCTTCGACCGCGTTCACGCCGTCAACCTGCGCGGCATCTGGGCGAGCATGAAGCACGAGCTGCGTCACATGCGTACCCAGGGCAGCGGAGCGATCGTCAACTGCTCCTCCCTGGGCGGCCTGGTCGGCATCCCCGGCCGCGCCTCGTACCACGCCAGCAAGCACGGCGTCATCGGTCTGACCGGCAGCTCCGCCCTGGAATACGCCCCGCGCGGCATTCGCATCAACGCGATCTGCCCCGGCACCATTGACACCCCCATGGTGAGCGACATGATCGCCAAGGGAGAACTCGACCGCGCCGAGGCCGAAGCGAACCAGCCGATCCACCGTCTCGGCACCGCCGACGAGATCGCGCGCGCCGTCCTGTGGCTGTGCAGCCCCGGCGCCAGCTTCGTCGTCGGCGTCGCGCTGCCCGTCGACGGCGGCTACGTCGCGCAGTGACCACCGAGCCGGCGAGCGGCTCCCCAGGCCGGGCCGACCTGATACGCGCCGACCGGATACGCAACAAGGAGTGACAACATGCCCAAGCAATCCGCGCCCAGGGAACTGGAGACGATCGCGCCCAAGCTCGTCGAGATCACCAACGAGGTGCTCTTCGGTGACATATGGGAACGTCCCGGGCTCTCACCGCGCGACCGCAGCCTGGTGACCGTCAGTGTCCTCGCCGCGCTCTACCGCGGCGAACAACTGCCCTATCACCTGGGCGTGGCGCTGGAGAACGGACTGAGCGTCGAGGAGCTCTCCGAGGCCATCACCCACCTGGCCTTCTACGCAGGCTGGCCCAACGCCATGACCGCGATCAACCATCTCAAGGCGCTCACCGAAGAGCGCGGCGCCTGACACCCCGCACATCACTTCCCCCCCGCAGCCGCACAGCAAGGAACACCTGCCATGGAAATCGTCACGCATACCCCGACCGCCAAGGCCCCCGCCGAGCGCTTCACCGGCGATGTGTATCTCAACATGATCGAGACCCCCGCCGAGCCGGCCCGGTTGGCGACCGCCTTGGTCCGCTTCACTCCTGGTGCTCGCACCAACTGGCACTCCCACGCCAACGGCCAGACCCTCTACATCACCGACGGCGTCGGCCTCGTCGGCACCCGTGACGGCGACGTCGTACGCGTCAGCGCCGGCCAGACCGTCAAGTGCCCGCCCGGTGAGGAGCACTGGCACGGCGGCACCGACACCACCCTCATGGCGCACATCGCCATGGTCGTCGGCGATGCCGACGGCGACGGCACCACCTGGCTGGAACCGGTGACCGACGAGCAGTACGCCAACGCGCTCGCCACCGTCACCCGCTGAGAGCCAATGCGACGGTCGGCGCGCGAGGGACGGGACGCACGCCCGGCCGCCCCTTGTGAATCGACACCCCGTACGTACTCCGAAGGGACATCACATGCACTCGGTTCGGTTCCGGGAGGCGTCGGTGGCTGCGATGTATGCCGCCCCCGACGACCCCGCCAGCTGACCGACCTGGCGCATCTGCTTCCTCACGTCGACGTCCTCGCGACTTGCGCTTGGCACCGGGCAGGCCGTCCAGGCAGGCGTTGAACAACCGCTCTTAGTCAGGGCCGCCGCCCTCCACCCAACGCCCGCCGGGCACTGCGCGAGCGGCTCTCAGGACGCCTCACGCGCCTGGTGACCGAACTGGGCCGAGACCATGGCGCACACCCGCCGGCTGTTGGAGCAGACCGCTCAGCGGCTGGCGGGCATCCGCTCGATCCCAGACCGGATGGTCTCCCTGGCTGACCCCGATGCCCGGCCGATCCGCAAGGGCAAGCCTCAGCACCCGACCCGGTTCGGCCACACCGCGCTGGTGGCCGAGGACGAACGCGGCTTCGTTGTCGATCACCTGCTCCACCGCGGGAACCCCGCCGACGCGCCACAGTTGGTGCCCGCAGTCGAGCGGGTGACCACACTGACCGGCTGCCCGCCTGACACAGTCGTTGCCGACCGGGGCTTCGGCACCGCGGCCAACGACCTGGCCCTGGCCGAACTCGGCGTGAAGCGGATCGGCCTGCAACGCGCGGGGAGACCGGGCAAGGCCCGCCGCGAGTACGAACGCACCAGGCCCTTCCGCCGCACCCGCCTCCGCCGTCTGACCGGTGCCCAGACCTGGGCCGGACTCGGGGTCTTCGCCTACAACCTTCAGCGGATGGCCGTCCTCAGCCGCTGAAGTACGGTCCATCGCACACGGATGCCCAATCAGCGAACCTCAGCAACGGCCCCGCCACAGCCCGAACCCTTTTTCAGGGGCAAGTAGCTAGTCGGATTCTCGCGTGAGACGCCGACTCTCCAGGCCGTAGGCCAGACCGTTCAGTGCCAGTGAGACGCTCGCAACAACGGTCTGCGGGCCAAGGGCGGACGCGGGTCCTGGCTCGTCGAACAGGGCTGTTCCCGGGAAGAAGGTTGACGACAGTTGCGTGATCCAGTAGACGGACGCGGCGGCGGTGGTGACCTGCAGGCGTTCCCGGGTCCAGGGGCCGCGGCGCCCCCACAGGACGTAAAGGCCGGCCATGCCCACCGCGGTGCCCATGCTCATGGTCTGAGCGTTGTGGAACTTGGCGTGCGGTGGCCAGTCCGGGTTGTAGATGTGGGTCTCGTTCCAGTCGAAGAAGTAGCTGCCGGACGCTGTCACGAGTGCGGTCAGGGTCAGCAGTATCTTTCCGGTGCTGATCCTGGTCATAGACGTCTCCTTGAGTGGATGGTGATGTGCTGAGTTCTCCGTGGCCTGGAGACGTTTATGCTCGGCCGTGGGTGGGCACAGCGCCCAGCCGGCCGGTGGTAAATGGCGATTTTCGACGTAGGCAGGCCTGTAGTGGCGGTATCCGTGATGTTTGACGAGTTCGATCTCAAGATCATCCATGCGCTGCAGGTGGACGGGAGAGCACCCTTCAGCAAGATCGCCGGCGTGCTCGGAGTGTCCGACCAGACTGTGGCCCGCCGCTATGCCTCCCTGCGCTCAGCCAAGAAGATCCGTGTGACGGGCCGCACCGACCCGGCGCGAGTAGGCGAGGTCGCATGGTTCGTCCGGGTCCGGTGCACTCCCGACGCCGCCCGGGCTATCGGCGAAACGCTTGCCCGCCGGCCGGACACCTCATGGGTGAAACTGACATCCGGTGGCACTGAGATCGTCGCCATCGTGCGGGCGCCCACCAGCCACGACAGCGAGACACTCCTGCTGGGAAAACTGCCCCGTACCCCGCGCGTGACCAACGTCAGCGCCAACTGCCTGCTCCATATGTTCTTCGGAGGACCACAGGGCTTCATCAACGCGCTGTCCCCCGAGCAGGTGGCCCAGTTGGAGTCCCCACGTGCCGCGGACGGACCACAAGTTGACCTGGACGACGGTGACAAGCAGTTGCTGGCCCTGCTTCACCGCGATGGCCGCACGGATGTCACCGCGCTGGCCACGGCCACGGGCCGGCCCGCGACCACCCTGCGGCGCCACCTCGCCGACCTGAGGGCAAGCGGGGTCCTCTACTTCGACGTCGACTTTGACTACCGCAGCCTCGGCATGGCCAACCAGACCATGCTCTGGCTTTCGGTGGCCCCGGACCAGATGGTCGCAGCCGGCCAGGCCCTGGCCGCCCATCCCGAGGTCCCTTTCGCCGCCGCCACCACCGGATCGACGAACCTCTTCGCCAGCGTGCTGTGCCCGGACCCCAGCGCCCTGTACACCTATCTCACCACCAAAGTCGCGACCCTCCCTTCAGTCCAGCGCATGGAAACGACCCCGGTCGTCCAGACACTCAAGAACCTCTAGGCCGTGTATCGAAAGTGGATCTTGAGCAGTGAATGATCACGATTCATGGCGCGGGGAGACCTCACGGACGAGCAGCGGGCGGTGCTGGAGCCGGTGTTGCCGAGGGGGGCGAAGGCGGGACGGCCGCCCGTCTGGCCTCGTCGGCAGTTGATCGACGGCATAAGGCCCCGGGTCCGGACCGGTGTTCCGTGGCGCGACATGCCTGCCGAGTACGGGCCGTGGGGGCGGGGCTACGACCTGTTCCGTTGATGGCAGCGGGACGGCATCTGGCAGCGGGTCCTCACCCGGCTCCAGTCCCTGGCCGATGCGAACGGTGCGATCACATGGGATCTGAGCGTCGACTCCACGGTGTGCCGCGCCCGTCAGCATGCGGCCGGGGCCCGCAAGCGGGGTGACCTGCAGAAAGAACCACGGGGCGGTATCTTCAGCGAGCCCGGTGACCACGATCCGGGGCGCTCGCGCGGCGGGTTCACCACCAAACTGCACCTGGCCGTCGAACAGGGCCAAAAGCTCATGTCGATTACAGTGACGGCCGGGCAGCGCGGGGACTCGCCGCAGTTCGAAGCGGCACTGGAAGGGATCCGCGTGCCCCGTCTCGGGACAGGCCGGCCACGAGTCCGCTCCGATCGCGTGCGGGCCGACAAGGCATACGCCTCTCGCAGGAACCGCACCTATCTGCGCCGCCGCGGGATCCGCCGCACCATCCCGGACAAGGCCGACCAGGCACGCAACCACCGGAAGCTCGGCTCCCACGGCGGCCGGCCGCCGCACTTCGACCCGGCCGACTACCGCGAGCGCCATGCAGTTGAGTGCGGCATCAACCGCCTCAAGAGGCACCGAGCCGTCGCCGTGCGATACGACAAACTCGCGGTCCGCTACGAAGCGACCGTCCTCATCGTTGCCATCACCGAATGGCCGTGCCCCTCGGCCTTCACGCGGCCGGATCCACGTTCCACGCCATAGGCAGATCGCTGCCGCAGAAGACGCAGACGAAGTCGTCCTCGCGCACGATGTTGTGATCCTGGCAGTCGGGGCACCGCCGGAACACCACCTCGTGGGTGAAGCCGGAGGGCCGCCCGAGCTCTACATCGTCCAGAGCACGGGCGACCTCTGCCCAGGAGCTGACGTCCGGGCAGTACCCGGTGGACTGGTTGCTGACCTCGCACACGACCCACCCGTCTGCCTCGCGCATGAAGCTGATCTCGCCAGCGCTCAGAACCAAGTCTCCGCCGGCACACACCACGTGCTCGCTTCGCCGCGGCGCCAGTCGAAGCACACCGTCCATACCAACCACGAAGGTGAACGGTTCGGCCAGCTCCGCCGCCGATCGCTCAGCGATCCAGCCATCGAAGTCAGCCGCCGAGCCGATCAGACGCCCGCCGCCACCAGGCCGGACCATAGCCTTCAGCTCGACCGGTCCGACATATCGGTAACTCCGCCTCCACGCACTCACGTCAGCCAACCTAGAGCACTTCCGGCACACGCCCTAGGCCGTGTCTGATAATTGATCTTGTGACAGGTCGAGGCGAGTTGACGGATACGGCGTGGGAGCGAATAGAGCCGCTGCTTCCGGGTGCG
>NZ_JBHTZS010000020.1:0-148477 GCF_042790125.1 Streptomyces scopuliridis | reverse complement strand
GGCGCGGCGGGGGCCGCGGCCGGGGCGGCCGGCTGTGCCGGAGCCGGAGCCGGAGCCGGAGCCTGCGCCTGGGCCGGAGCCGCGGGCCGCGCCGGGGCGGCGGGCGCCGAGGGGGCGGGGGCGGTCGCCCGGGTCGTGGTCGTGGGCACCGCAGCCCCCGCGGCTGCGGTCGCCTTGGTCTCATCGGAACTGTCCGCCGTACCGGGAGTGCCCGGCTTGTAGTCGGCGAAGAAGTCCCACCAGGCACGGTCAACCGAATTCGGATCCTGGAGGTACTGCTGGTAGATCTCGTCGACAAGCCACTCATTGGCACCGAAGGCCGCGGCAGGGTTCTTGCCCTGCCCGTCTTCGTCGGTCGAGATGCTCGCGTTACTGGGGGACTGAGACGACACGGCGTGAACCGCCCTCTTCCGCTTCACAAGGTGATGGACAGCGGGAATCAAGGCTACGCCTACCAGGCCAGCAGGTGGAGGCCGGGCGTGCCATCGTCGTGCAAGTCACATCCGACGGCGAGTTTCAGCGTAACAATTGGCGGGAAACAAGCCAGGTTCCGTTGTGCCGGGAACGCGTAACGCTCCGGGAACGGCCGGTTCACGGCCTGTTGCTCGCCCGTCCCCGACTCCGTGTCCGGAGATCGTGCGCTTTCGCTTCGAACTCTACGTCAATGACGGGGCCGCGGTGCTCCCGGCAGAGTGACCCGTATCAGGCAGCCGCGGGCCGATTCGGCCACTCCTATCCGTCCGCCGTGCAGATCCACCGCCCAGCGGGCGATCGCCAGACCCAGGCCCGTACCGCCGTCGCTGCCGGGGCCGTGCGGGTACTGCGCGGTGCCCCGGTTGAACCGTTCGAAGACACGGTGCCGCTCCTGCTCCGGGATCCCGGGGCCCTCGTCCTGCACCTCCAGCTCCAGCGACTCGGGGCCGGTGCCGCGCCGGGCCCGTACGGTGACCCGGCCGTGCGGCGGGCTGTGCTTGACCGCGTTGTCGATGAGGTTGGCGACGACCTGGTGCAGCCGCTCCGCGTCCGCGTGCGCGGTCAGCTCGGGCGGTGAGACGTCCAGGTGGAGGTGTACGTCCGTACGGGTGTGATGGCCGGAGCCGGAGATCGGCCCGCGCTGCGAGGACGCCAGATTGGCCTCCTTCAGCACACCGGAGAGATACGGCCAGACCTCGAAGCGCCGTGACCGAAGCGGTACGACCCCGTTGTCCAACCGGGACAGATCGAGCAGCGTCTCCGTCAGCCGGCCCAGCCGCTCGGTCTGCCGCAGGGCCGTGAGCATCGTCTCGGGGTCGGCGGGCGAGACCCCGTCCACGACGTTCTCCAGCACGGCGCGCAGGGCCGCGATGGGCGTGCGCAGCTCGTGCGAGACATTGGCGATCAGCTCCTTGCGGTGCCGGTCCTCGGCCTCCAGGTCGTCGGCCATGCGATTGATCGTGGAGGCGAGGTCGCCCAGCTCGTCGCGGCGGTCCGCGCCGCTGACCCGGCGGGTGTAGTCGCCGTGCGAGATGCCTTTCGCGACCGTGTTCATCTCGTCGAGCGGCGCGGTCAGGCCGTGCGCCACGAACTGGGTGATGAGCAGCGTGGCGATCATCGAGAAGACGGTGATGAAGCGCAGCTCGGTCTCGGTGCGCAGGGCCACCATCAGCAGTCCGGTGGTGATGAAGACGGAGATGACGACGAGGGTGCCGAGCTTGGCCTTGATGGAGAAGGGCCGCAGCCCGGTGCCGTCGGGGCGGGGTCCGGGCCGGAATTCCAGGGCCGGGGGGCGCCGGGCGCCGCGGCTGTCGCGGCCGGCGCCGGTCCCGGCGGAGCGGGTGCCGCCGGAGCCGGGCTTCCGCGGGGAGCCGGAGGTGGCGGTCGCCGGTGGCACGCCATCCGCGTCGGCCCGGGTTCCCTCGGCCCCGGTTCCGTCGGCCCGGGTTCGGTCCGCCCGGGTTCGGTCCGCCCGGGTTCCGGCTCTGTCCCCGTCGGCGTCGCGGCCGTCATCCGGCCCGGTCATGGCGCCGGGGTCTCCAGCGCGTAGCCGACGCCATGGACGGTACGGATCCGCTCGGCGCCGATCTTCCGGCGCAGCGCCTTGATGTGGCTGTCGACCGTACGGGTCCCCGAGGCGTCCGCCCAGTCCCACACCTCGGCGAGCAGCTGCTCCCGGGAGAGCACCGCGCGCGGGGTGTTCGCCAGACAGACCAGCAGATCGAACTCGGTGGGCGTCAGATGCACATCGTCACCGCGCACCCGCACCCGGCGCTGCGCGTGGTCGATCTCCAGCTCGCCCAGCCGGAGGATGCCGCTGCGCGGGGTCACCGCGGCGAGCGCCGCCCGCTCCACCCGGCGCAGCAGCACATGCACCCGCGCGGCCAGTTCCCGCATCGAGAACGGCTTGGTCATGTAGTCGTCGGCGCCGACCCCGAGGCCGACCAGCATGTCCGTCTCGTCGTCGCGGGCCGTCAGCATCAGCACCGGCACCGGGCGTTGCGCCTGGACGCGACGGCAGACCTCCAGGCCGTCGAAGCCGGGCAGCATGACGTCGAGGACCATCAGGTCCGGCTGCCAGGCCTCGGCCGCGTCCACGGCCGCCGGTCCGTCCAGCGCCGTCTGCACGAGAAATCCCTCGGCCCGCAGCCGTGCGGCGATGGCGTCGACGATCGTCGCATCGTCCTCGACCACCAGGACCCGGCGCTGGGCGCCGGGCGTCGCCGCGACTCCGTTGTGGCTGGTGTGTGTCTGCTCCATCGCCCCGCCCCTGGTACGCGTTCCGCGATCCTTGATCGGCGATCTGCATGAAGTATGCAGATCCGTGTGTGTGGAGCAGCGTAGAGGCAGCGGGAGCCTTCCGGCTACGCAGTGCGAACAGCGAGATGGACCACGTCGGGTACGCCCCGGGCAACTTGGATCTCTTCCGCCCTTACCCCGCTGAATCCGGCATTCCCCAACGCTTCGGCAAAGGCGGGAGAGGGATTCGCCGACCATACGGCGAGGACACCGCCCGGATTCAGCCGCGCCCGGCAGGCGGCCAGTCCGTCCGGCGAGTACAGGTTTCCGTTGTCCTCGGTGACGGTCCACTCGGGTCCGTTGTCGATGTCCAGACACAGGGCGTCGTAACGTTCCGTGGTCGTCCGCAGATGCTCCACCAGGTCGGTGTGCAGGATCACAGCGCGCGGATCGGCCAGCGCCGCACCGGAGATCCGCCGGAGCGGCCCGTCCCGGTGCCAGTCGATGACGGCCTGCTCCCGCTCGACCACCACGATCCGGCCCCAGCGGGGTTCGGCGGTGGCGTGCGCGAGCGAGAACCCCACCCCGAGACCACCGACCAGCACGTCAGGCCGACGCCGCTCCCCGGGGAGTGCGGCCAGCGCGGCGTCGATGAGCAGCCGCTCGGAACGGCCGTCAGAGGTATCCATCAGGAAGCACCCGTTGGCGATGATTTCCAGCCGTTCACCACGCTGCCGCAGCACGACCTCGCCATAGGGTCCCGCACGCCGGTCGAGCGTGACGGCTTCGGGATGAGGTGCGGGTACGGGCATGCTGAGCCTCTCCGTCGGACGGCTGGTACCGCTTGACATCCTGCTCGTAAGGAATGGAGGGAGACAATCCGTTTCCCCCTGTCCCCGCCGTGCGCGGAGGCGAGCAGCGGTATTGAGCCACTTACCGGTACCGCCCGTACCGCACCAGGACATGCCAGAGCTGCTTGATGTACTGGAGCACCTCGTCCTGGGTGCCCCACCCGTCCCAGGCCCCCGGCTCCCGGACGGCCGAGGCCGCCGCGTGACCCAGTACCCCGGCGTCGAGCGTGCCCGTCCTGGCGTACGCGCGGCAGACATGGGCGGCGAGCGGGACCATCACCGGGCCCCGGAACTCCGCGTTCACCTCCTCCGGCGCCAGCACGAAACCGCCGTGCCATTCGACGGCGATCCGGGACCGCCGCGCGAGGTCCGTCAGCAGCCGGGCGGTCCGTGTTCCGCGGAAGGAGGGGTCCAGGACCAGCGCCTCCGCGTCGGACGCGAGGTCGATGCCGCCGTGGACCTGGGCCTCGACGTACTCGTCGAGCGCCCGGCCCGGAGGCCCGCTCGCGGTTGTCGCGCCGGCGGCGGTCGTGTCGTACGGCAGCCGCGCGATCGCCCCGGCCGCGTCCGGCCGTTCCTCCAGCAGCCCCGCGAGCACACAGCTGAACGTATCGATCGTGCCCACGTCGCCGGGGGCCGCGTGGCTGTCGCCGTGCGAGTACGTCGCCCGGACGTTGACCTCGGGCCGCAGCCGCACATGGCAGGAGCCGAAGCGCGGGGAGGCGCCGTCGGGGTGGCCGTACAGGTTGACGGCCCCGTACTTGGGCCGGTCGGCGGGCCGTACCCCGGGGAGGTGGTACGCCCCGCCGAAGAACCGCTCCTCCCAGCGGTCCCGGTCACCGCCGGGGACGGCGGTACGGCTGCCGTTGGAGAGCCCGGTCTCGTACTGGCTCCGGTAGCGCCCGTCCCGCGCCATGGACTCGGCCACCGTCGCGCCGTCGGCGAGGAGCCGGTCGGGGTGGAAGTTGAGCGTGATGCGCGCGTGGGCGTGGATCCGGGAGATGAGCGCGGCGGCGTCCCGGCCGCCGATCCTGGCGAGCGCGGCTTCGGAGCCGGCCGCTCCGGTCGTCCGTACATGGCGGAGCGCGGCGAGCTGGGCCGAGGTCAGCCGGGCGTCGGTGGCGGTCATCGCGGGAGTATCGGCCGAGGGGGACGGCGGCGACAACCGGGTTATCGGGGTGCGGGTGCCGTCCCCGCCGCCGTCCCCGCCGTCGTCTTCGCCGCTGTCTCGCTCCGGTAGGTGTGGCCCCGTTCCGGGCCGAGGCCGAAGTAGTGGCGGAAGTTGTAGATGAGCGGACTCCACGCGGCGGGATCGACGTGATCCGTGCCGGGCACGACGATGTCCGGGGACGCGTGCACCTTCCGTACGACCGCCTCGACGATGAGGAAGCCTCCCGAGACGTCGTGTCGTACCTGCTCGGCGTACGCCTCCAGTTGGAGGGGGCACTCGGCGACGCGCGGCGGCCCGACCAGATCGGAGGGCGCGGGGCTGAAACCCGACGCGGTGAACTTGTCCGGTTCGAAGCGGCACGCGGGCGGCTTGCTCGCCGGGACGGGATCGCGTCCGGTGAGCGGAGCCAGCCGTTCCACCGCGGGCCACTGGTCCGGAGCGGGCAGGCTGATCACCAGCTCGCGGCGGCGGCCCGGCCCGGCGGTGAGATTGTGCGCGGTCTGCCCGTCGGCACCGAGCCCCAGCACGACCACCTGCCCGAGCGCCCAGGCCGAGGACATCGGGGCGAGATTGAACGAGCCGTCGTCGTTCTCGGTGGTGAGCAGGACGACGGGGGTCCCGAAGTAGAGAATGCTCGGTTCGATGACCACATGGCGCGTGGGTGCCATCGCCAGGGAGTCCGGCAGGGAATCGGTCGGGGAATTGGTCGGGGAATCCGTCAGGGTGTCCGTCGAGTTGTTCATACCGTCGACGCTAGGACGCGGACGCTTCGGCGCCGGCCGAAGTATCAGCGCTGGTCAGCGGCCCCGCGCGGGATCTCACGCGGCTCCACGCCGGTGGAACACGCCGACGATCGCTCAGAGCGAACGGAACCCGGGGAACATCCAGAGACTCACAAGCATTGAGCCGGTATAGCTCAACTTGACTGCCGAAGGGGAGATCATGGCTGACACCTCCACACCGCTCACGCTTCCCGTGCTGCCGCTCGACGACGAGGTCGTCCTGCCCGGCATGGTGGTGCCTCTGGATCTGTCCGACGCCGAGGTCCGCGCCGCGGTGGAGGCCGCGCAGGCGGCTGCCCGTGACGGGGGCGACGGCGGCGGCAAGCCCAAGGTGCTGCTCGTGCCGCGCGTCGACGGGACGTACGCCGGGACGGGTGTGCTGGGAACCGTCGAGCAGGTCGGCCGGCTCTCCGACGGAGACCCCGGCGCGCTGATCCGCGGCCGTGGCCGTGTGCGCATCGGTGCCGGTACGACCGGGCCCGGCGCGGCCCTCTGGATCGAGGGCATCGCCGTCGACGAGACGGCGCCCGACCCGCTTCCCGGGTCCGTGACCGAGCTGATCAAGGAGTACAAGGCGCTCGCCACCGACTGGCTGAAGAAGCGCGGCGCCTGGCAGGTGGTGGACCGCGTCCAGCAGATCGACGACGTGTCCACGCTCGCCGACAATTCCGGTTACTCACCGTTCCTGACCACCGCGCAGAAGGTGGCGCTGCTGGAGACCACCGACCCGGTGGCCCGGCTCAAGCTCGCCACCGAGCAGCTGCGCGAACACCTCGCCGAACAGGATGTCGCCGAGTCCATCGCGAAGGACGTCCAGGAGGGCGTCGACAAGCAGCAGCGCGAGTTCCTGCTCCGGCGTCAGCTCGACGCCGTACGCAAGGAGCTGCGCGAGATCAACGGCGAGGGCGACGACGACGAGTCCGCCGACTACCGGACCCGTGTCGAGAACGCGGACCTCCCCGAGAAGGTGCGGGAAGCCGCGCTGAAGGAGGTCGACAAGCTGGAGCGGTCGTCCGACCAGAGCCCCGAGGGCTCCTGGATCCGCACCTGGCTGGACACCGTCCTCGAACTGCCCTGGAACGAGCGCACGGAGGACGAGTACGACATCCGCGGCGCCCAGGCCGTGCTCGACGCCGAGCACTCCGGGCTGGAGGACGTGAAGGAACGCATCACCGAGTACCTGGCCGTGCGCAAGCGGCGCGCGGACCGCGGTCTCGGGGTGGTCGGCGGCCGTCGCGGCGGCGCCGTACTGGCCCTGGTAGGCCCTCCGGGCGTCGGAAAGACCTCGCTCGGCGAGAGCGTCGCGCACGCCATGGGCCGGAAGTTCGTCCGGGTCGCGCTGGGCGGCGTACGGGACGAGGCGGAGATCCGCGGCCACCGGCGTACGTACGTCGGCGCCCTGCCGGGCCGTATCGTCCGGGCCATCAAGGAGGCCGGTTCGATGAACCCGGTCGTCCTGCTCGACGAGATCGACAAGGTCGGCTCCGACTTCCGCGGCGACCCGGCCGCGGCGCTGCTCGAAGTCCTGGACCCGGCGCAGAACCACACCTTCCGCGACCACTACCTGGAGGTCGAACTCGACCTGTCCGACGTGGTGTTCCTCGCCACGGCGAACGTCCTGGAAGCGATCCCGGAGGCGCTGCTCGACCGTATGGAGCTGGTCAGGCTCGACGGCTACACGGAGGACGAGAAGGTCGTCATCGCCAGGGACCACTTGCTGCCCAGGCAACTGGAGCGCGCGGGCCTGGAGCCCGGCGAGGTCACGCTGCGGGACGACGCGCTGCGCAAGCTGGCGGGCGAGTACACCCGCGAGGCGGGCGTACGGAACCTGGAACGCGCCATCGCGCGGCTGCTCCGCAAGGTCGCGGCCGAGCACGAACTGGGCGAGCGGGAGCTGCCGTTCGCGCTCGGCGCCGAGCACCTGCGCAAGCTGATCGGCCGGCCGCACCACGTACCCGAGTCCGCCCAGGACCCGGCCGAGCGCCGCACGGCGGTGCCGGGCGTGGCCACGGGCCTCGCGGTCACGGGCGCGGGCGGTGACGTCCTCTACGTCGAGGCGTCGCTGGCCGACCCGGAGACGGGCGGCTCCGGCCTGACCCTGACCGGACAGCTCGGCGACGTGATGAAGGAGTCGGCACAGATCGCGCTCTCGTTCCTCCGCTCGCGCGGTGCCGAACTGGAGCTGCCGGTGGCGGATCTGAAGGACCGGGGCGTGCACATCCACTTCCCGGCGGGCGCGGTGCCGAAGGACGGCCCGAGCGCGGGCATCACGATGACGACGGCCCTGGCCTCGCTGCTCAGCGGCCGGCTGGTCCGCACGGACGTCGCCATGACCGGTGAGGTCTCGCTGACCGGACGCGTCCTGCCCATCGGCGGCCTCAAGCAGAAGCTGCTGGCCGCCCACCGCGCGGGCCTCACGACGGTCGTGATCCCGAAGCGCAACGAACCGGACCTGGACGACGTCCCGGCCGAGATCCTCGACAAGCTGGACGTCCACCCGGTGACGGATGTCCGCCAGGTCCTGGAGATCGCCCTCGCCCCGGCGGAGGTCCTGGTCCCGGCGGCGGCCTGACGGACACCGGCGGCCTGACGGACACCGGCGGCCTGACGGACACCGGCGGCCGCACGACAACGGCCGCGTATGACCAGCAACGGCCGTGCATGACCAGTGCCGCGCATGACAACGTGGTCCCGACCGGCCCTCCGTTCCGGTCGGGACCGCGTGACGTCGCGGTGCGGTCAGCCGTTCGCCAGGGCCTGGACGCGGTCCAGGGCGCCGTTGAACCTGTTGTGGTCGCCGACGATCGGGCCCGTCGAGGTGTACTGCCAGATCGTCTGGAAGCCCCAGCCCGCCGGCAGCTCGCCGACCGTGGTGTCGTAGCGGGCGATCCACAGCGGGTTCGTGGAGCCGAAGCCCGCGTAGTTGCCGGTGCAGGTCTTCCACCAGCTCGTGGCCGTGTAGATCACGGCGTCGCGGCTGGTCCGGGCCTTGTACGTGGTCAGGAAGTCGCGGATCCAGGCGACCATCTGGGCCGGCGTCTTGCCGTAGCACTGTTCGCCGTACGGGTTCCACTCGATGTCCAGCACGCCGGGCAGCGTCTTGCCGTCGCGCGACCAGCCACCGCCGCCGTCCACGAAGTAGTTGGCCTGGTTGGCGCCGCTGGAGTCGTTCGGCGTGCCGAAGTGGTACGCGCCCCGGATCATGCCGATGTTGTAGGAGCCGTTGTACTGCTGGGCGAAGTAGGGGTTCTTGTAGTAGTTCCCCTCGGTGGCCTTGACGTAGGCCCACTTCACGCCGCTGTTCCACAGGGACGCCCAGTTGACGTTCCCCTGATGGCCGGAGACGTCCACGCCCTCCGTCTGGACGACACGGTCCGTGCGGGGCAGACCGCCCTGGCCGTCGTGCTCGATGACGCCCATGCCCATGTGGGCCGAGCCGCGTACGGGTGTGCCGGCCGGTGGGTCGGCCGGCGAGGTGGCGGCGCCCGCCGCACCCGGGAGGGTGAGGAGAAGCGCGAGACTTGCGAGGAGAGCGCCGGCCGCGGCGGCGAACGATCGGCCGGTCGTTCCGGATCTGTGCACGGGCATTGCGTGCCTCCGAAGACCTCGGTGGGGGGATCTCATGACGGGACTGACACGTCGACATGTAGTGCAATGGACATGCCAGTATTGACGCTACGCACGTAGACCCTGGTGACGGAAGAGCGCCACGCTGCTTCCGTTGGTATAAACCTGCGAAATACTGGCGGAGCTGCGGCAATGGTCGTCGGCGAAAGAAACTTTCAGGAGCGGAAAAGCGCACGATGGGTGCTGACGTGCACGGAAATGGTACGGCGAAAGATCCCGGACTCACGGGAAGCAGTGGTGTGGACCACGAATTCCTGGCGCTGGAACGGGAACTGGCGGTCTTTCTGCGCCGCGCACGCGCCAGCTCCGGCGAAATGGCGCGCGAGGTCCATCCCGAGCTTGAGCCCGCCGCGTACGGACTGCTCGTCCGGCTGGACGAGAACAACTGTCAGCGGGCCACCGAACTCGCCGCCTATTTCGGCGTCGGCAAGGCGACGATAAGCCGTCAGTTGCGCGCCCTGGAGGAACTGGGACTGGTGACGCGCGAGCCCGATCCGGCCGACGGACGCGCCTCGCTCATCCGGATCACCGACGAGGGCCGGGCCCGGTTCCGGCGGGTGCGTGACGCGCGACGCGAGCGGTACGTACAGAAGCTGGCCGACTGGGACCGCGCCGAGATCGCCGAACTGGCCCGGCTGCTCCACCATCTCAACGCCCGCGCCGAGAGCTGACCGCGGCTCCAGGGGCGGATCTCGGGCGGGCCCGGCGCCCGGCCCGACCCCGGCGTCGAGATCCGCGCGCCGTGCGGGGATCCGCCCTTACAGCTCCACGTACGTCACGGTCGCGTCATCGCTCGTCTTCCCCCGGCGGAACGCCACCCCGTCCGGGTCCGCCGACTCCGACGCCCTCACGCGATCGATCAGCTCCTGTGCGCCGTTCTTGCGCACCAGCGCCAGACAGTCCGCCCAGCCGCCCTCCCGGAACACCTCCACCCAGCGGGCCGCGCCGTCCGTCAGCGCCAGCAGGGTGCGTACCTCCGCCGCCGGCGTACGGCCCGTCACCGCCTTCGCCGCGACCGCCGGGTCCGCCGCCGCCGTGAAGAAGCCGCCCTCCGCGTTGCGCAGCGCGTCCGCCGTGGCCACCGAGCGCAGCGCCTCACGCGGGATACGGTCCAGACGGTCGTCGAGCACGGCGCGCACCGCGCCGTCCGGCGACTCCAGCAGCAGCGTCGAGTCGGAGAGCACCAGATGTTCGACGGTGTCCGAACCCCAGCGCGCGAGGACGACGGTCGCCTGAGGCGTACGTACGTGAGAAAGGTCACAGGTTTCGCGGTGGGCGTCCGCCGTACGCGCGATCGATGCCGCGAGGATCTCTGCCAGTGGCATATCCCGTCGTGAACCGGACAGTTCGGCGAGCGCGCCACCCAGCCTGGCGGTGAACCAGGGCACACCGTGTACACATCCGTCGTCCCCCGCCGGGGGTGTCACTCCGTCCAGCACGACCAGCGCGCCGCCCTCGCCACCCGCGGGCAGGACCACGGAAGTCCAGTCCTCATTGGGCCGTACGGCGGCGCCGGGCGTGGTGGCGAGTTCGATACGCATGCGCACCAGTGTGCATGACTCTCCCGGCTATCCGCATGAACTCTTCACGGTGTCTGCACGTCGTGCTGATCGGTCCGTTCCGGCAGGTCAACCGCTCTCATTCGGTCAGAATGAGTCCCGGACGAAGCCGGACGGAGGCGGGGAGGGGGCAGGATTGAGGGGGCCGGGGAAGCTGCGGGCGCGCATCCTGCCAAAGCCCGCGCGGAAGGTCCACCCGGCGCGCCATGTTCACGACGGGTCCTGGGTGGGAAGAGTTGTTCGTCAACTCCTTCTTGATGTTCACTCGTTCAGGTGGCGGAGCGGCCGATGCGCGCCTTCCTCCCAAGGGCGCTGGAATGGTCGACAGCCGTGCCAGGGGTGGGGGTTCTCACGTAGTGACCGGTCGTCACCTCTGCTTCATGGGCGGACGAGTCAAGAATGCGAGCACCGGTGCAGAAGAAGCGGCCTCGGGGTAACGGTGTCGGGCGGGACGAGGCCACCTCGGTCACCACGTCCGGGACCAGTTCGGCCACTTCGGCCACCGGTGAGAACAAGCCCGGCAAGAACAAGCCCGGAAAAAAGAAGGCCGGAAACGCCACGGCGGGAATCGCCACGGCCGGGAGCATCCCGACCGATGCCGGCAAGGCTCAGGGAGGACGCCGAGTGCGGGTACGCAACCGGCTGGTAGCCGGTGTCGCGGTCCTGGGGGTCACCGTCATCGCGGCAGGCACTCCCGCCGTACTCACCGCCTCCACCGAGCTGAACGATGCCCAGAACCTGGTCGTCCTCGCCGAACTGAACCGGCAGGCCGTGATCCTCAGCCACTCCCTCGCGGACGAACGCGACGAGGTCATCGTCTATATCGCCGCCGGCCGCGACGAGCAGCCCGGCGGATCCGGGGGCAAGGGCGGCAAGGGCAAGCACACGATCTCGGACACCCGCAGCAGCCGGGTCGACCGGCAGATCGACGAGATGCGTTCCACCGCGTCCGCCTCTCCCGGCCTGCTGCGCGACCTCTCCACCGTCCCCTCCATCCGCCGCACCGCCCTCACCGGCAAGGGCTCGGCGCTGGAGGCGTACCGCGCCTACTCCGAGGTCATCGCCAAACTCCAGGCCCTCGCCGACGAGCTGGCCGAACAGACCCCGGCCGAGGCCGCCGACGGCACCCGCGCCCCCGCCGCTCTCTCCCGCGCCGTCGAACAGGCCTCGGCCAGCCGCGGGCTGCTGCTGGCCGCGCTCGCCGTGCCCAGCCCCACCGACTCCACACCGCAGTACGACCCGATCACGGGCCTCCCCGTCGAGTCCCAGGCCGACGCGGACAGCAAGAAGAACGACCAGCTCCGCGACGACCTCAGCGCCGACGCCCAGAAGGCGCGCGTACGCGAACTCGGCGCGCTCGCCGACTTCGACCAGAGCGCGGGCACCGAGGCACGCGAGTCCCTCACCGGCACCGTCACCGGGCCCGAGATCAAGACCGCCGAGGGGTATCTGACCCGGCTCACCGACCGGCCCGAACTCTCCGACTCCGACCGCGAGGCCGACCAGGAGAAGGTCAATTCCGCGCTCTCCGCCCGGATCGACCAGATGCGCGGCGTCGAGTCCGGCCTCGGCACCAGCCAGGTGGAGCGGCTCGAAGCGCTGCGCGACGACGCCGTCACCGGCCTCGAACTGCGGATCGCGCTGCTCGGCGGCTGTCTGCTGATCGCCGTCGGGGTCTCCACCGCCGTCGCCCGTACGCTCACCCGCCCGCTCGCGGTCGTACGGATCGGAGCGGCCCGGCTGTCGGCGGCGCCGGAGACCGAGGAGCCCGTCCGGTTCACCGGCCGCAACGACGAGTTCGCGCAGGTCGTCCGGTCCCTCAACAGCCTGCACAGCAAGCTGCTCGACCTCTCCACCCGCGCCGGGGAGCTGGACAGGGAGCGGCTCGGCCTGATCGGCGCGCGCGAGAAGATCGTCGCCCAGCGCGCCGAACTCCAGGAACGTACGACCGAGCTCGCCGCCCAGCTCCAGCGGCTGCGCCACACCGTGCACCACACCTTCGTCAACCTCTCGCTGCGCAACCTCGGCCTCGTGGAGCGCCAGCTCGCCGTCATCGAGGGCCTGGAGGAGCGCGAGCAGGACCCCGAGCAGCTCGCCACCCTCTTCAAGCTCGACCACATGGCCACCGTCATGCGCCGGCACAGCGAGAATCTGCTCGTGCTCGCCGGCCATGAGCACGGCCACGGCTCGACCGGGCCCGTACCGCTCGTGGACGTACTGCGCGCGGCCGTCAGCGAGATCGAGCGGTACGAGCGGATCACGATCCAGTCCCTGCCGCCGCACGCGCAGGTGGCCGGCTTCGCCGCGGACGATCTCAGCCATCTCGTCGCCGAGCTGCTGGAGAACGCCACCGCCTTCTCGCCGCCGGACGCCGAGGTCCAGCTCTCCGGCTGGCTGCTGGAGACCGGTGAGGTGATGCTCTCCGTACAGGACCAGGGCATCGGCATGTCGGCGGACCGGCTCGCCGTGCTCAACGCGCGGCTCGCCGAGCCGGAGGGCCCCGAGGGACTCGACGGCCCTCCGCGCAAGCCGTTCGTGAGCGAGCCGGAGGGCGAGGGGCTCGGCCTGCGCGTCGCCGGGCTGCTCGCGGCGCGCCATGGCGTACGGGTCGAGCTGCGCGAGCACCAGCAGGGCGGCGTGGCCGCGGTCGTGGTCCTGCCGCAGGCGCTGCTGCCGGCGTCCACGACGGCGGGCTCGCCGCACCGGGCACGGGCGGCCGGCGCGGCCCCCTCGGTGCAGCTGCCGGGCTCGACGGCGGAGGCCAACTCCAATACGCTCCAGGGCCGTTCGCAGCCGGGCCGGCCGACGGCGGACGGCACGGGTCCGGTGGAATCCGCGGTTCCCGCCGAGGCCGCGGTTCCCGAGGTCGACCCGCTGGTGGTGGCCGCCGAGGCGGCGATCCGCCGGGCCGAGGCCGAAGAGGCCCAGGGGACGAGCGCGCCGGAGCGGGAGCGTGCTCCGGAGCCGGAACGTACGACCGAGCGCGAACGTGCCGCCGAGCGCGAACGCGCCCCGGAGCGGGACCGCGCCGCCGAGCGCGAACGCACCGCCGACACCGACACCGGCGCCGTCGCCGCGTACGGGGCGACCGCCCCCGACACCGCCGTCGGCCCGTACGCCATCGGCCCCGACTCCCACGAGCGGGCCCATGACGGTGAGCCGCCGACCACCGGCCCCGACCAGGACACGTTCACGATGCGGCTGCCCCGGCAGCCCGGATCCGCCGAGGCGGAGCCTGCCGCGCCGGCCGGTGCGGACGGACCGGAACGCGTCACCGACAAGGGGCTGCCCAAGCGCACCCCCAGGATCGTCAAGCCCGCCGCCGCGCCCACCGGGCGATCCGGCAGCGTGGACGCCGAAGCGCTGCGCCGCAGACTCGGCGGCTTCCACCAGGGGGCGAAGGAAGGCCGGCGCGATGTCGAGGCCGAACTGACGGAGCAGTCGGAACAGTCTGACCGGGCCGAGCACGCGGAGCCCCCGGCCTCCGCGGCACGGACCGAGGTACATACCGGAGAGACGGGGGAGACAGTCGAGGAGGCACGCAGTTGACTGCGACCGGCACATTCGGACTGAGCAGCGAAGCCCGCAACCTGCACTGGCTGTTGAGCAACCTCGTCGAGGAGGTGCCAGGGGTGCACTCGGTCGCCGTCGTCTCGTCCGACGGACTCCTGTTGCTCTCCTCCGACCCGGGGCTGAACACCGAGGCGGCCACCACCGTGCGCAGGGAGGGCCCCCGCGGCTCCAGCGCCGATCTGGCCACCATCGTCTCGGGTATCGGCAGCCTCACCATCGGTGCGGCGAAGCTGATGGACGGCGGCGGGGTCAAACAGACCATGGTCGCCATGGAGGAGGGCAGCGTCTTCGTCATGGCGATCAGCGACGGCTCACTGCTCGGGGTGCACGCCACCCCCGACTGCGACATGAGCGTGGTGGCCTACCACATGGCGCTCTTCGTCGGCCGCGCCGGACATGTACTGACGCCCGAAGTCCGCGACGAGCTGCGCAAGTCGATGGAGAGCGCCGAATGACGCCGTCCGCCGATCACGTCCGGGGGCTGCCCGTACGCGGCGCCGACCGCAGGCCCGCGCGGGTCCGTCCGTACTCGCTCACCGGCGGACGCACCCGGTTCGGCCATGTCCTGCTGGTCGAGACCTTCGTCGCCGCGCTCGAAGCGGCGGAGGAGCGCAGGGAACTGACGGACGGTGGCGGCGCGTCGCGCGTCATGCCGGAGATGCTGGCCATCGTCGAGCTGTGCCGGCGGATGCGTACCGTCGCCGAGGTCTCGGCGCTGCTCAAGATGCCGCTGGGGGTGGTGAGGGTGCTGCTCAGCGACCTCGCCGACCAGGGAAAGATCCGTGTGTACGGGACCGGGCACGATACCGGCCAGCCCGACCACGCACTGCTGGAAAGGGTGCTGAGTGGACTCCGCCGCCTCTGACGTCATCGCCGCGTTCGGCGAGGCCGGCCCGTCGCCGGCCGCCGTCGGGCCCGAACGTGAAGAGGATCTCCAGCCCTGGCAGCTGGACCGTACGCGTGCGCCGATCGCCACCAAGATCGTGGTCGCGGGTGGCTTCGGTGTCGGCAAGACGACCTTCGTCGGGGCGGTCTCGGAGATTCCGCCGCTCCAGACCGAGGCGCTGATGACCCAGGCCAGCGCGGAGGTCGACGATCTCAGCGCGACGCCCGACAAGCTCACCACGACCGTGGCGATGGACTACGGGCGTATCACCCTCGACGACGACCTCGTCCTGTACCTCTTCGGTACGCCGGGCCAGAAGCGCTTCTGGTTCATGTGGGACGACCTGGTGCGTGGCGCGATCGGTGCCATCGTGCTGGCCGATACGCGACGGCTGCCCGACTGCTTCCCGGCGCTCGACTACTTCGAGAGCTGCGGACTGCCGTATGTCGTCGCCGTCAACCACTTCGAGGGAACACCGGCGTTCGAGCCGGCGGATGTGCGCGAGGCCTTGACGATTCCGCCGCATGTGCCTGTACTGATCATGGACGCGCGCAAACGGAACACGGCGGTCGAGTCATTGCTCGCGCTGGTGCGGCATGCGCTGGAAACCTCTCCGGAGTAGTCCCTGTCCGGCCGGACAGGACGTGGCCGGTAGCCTGAGCCGACGTCAGTTATCAGCCACCTCAGGCCACGTCAGTCGTCGCCACGCGCGCAAACGGAGAACCCCGCCATGCGGAAGATACTCATCGTCGGAGCAGGCCAGTCCGGGCTCCAGCTCGCCCTTGGACTCCAGTCGCAGGGGTACGAGATCACCCTGATGTCCAACCGCACGGCGGACGAGATCCGGTCAGGCCGGGTCATGTCCACGCAGTGCATGTTCCATACGGGGCTCCAGCACGAACGCGATCTCAAGCTGGGCTTCTGGGAGTCCCAGGCACCGAGGATCGAAGGGCTCGGCGTCTCGGTCGCCGCCCCCGACTCCAGCCGGGCCGTGGACTGGGTCGGCAGACTGGACGGCTACGCCCAGTCCGTCGACCAGCGCGTCAAGATGGCCGGCTGGATGGAGACCTTCGCGCAGCGCGGCGGCCAGCTGGTGATCCATGGGGCGGCAGTCTCCGACCTGGACTTCTTCTCCCGTACGTACGACCTGGTCCTGGTCTCGGCGGGCAAGGGCGAACTGGTCTCGATGTTCGGCCGCGACGCCTCGCGTTCCCCGTACGACGCGCCGCAGCGCGCGCTCGCCGTCGCGTATGTCCACGGTCTGGGGCCGCGCCCCGAGCACCCGGAGTACGACGCGGTCCGCTGCAATCTGGTGCCGGGCGTCGGCGAGCTGTTCGTGATGCCCACCCTCACCACCTCCGGCCGCGCGGACATCCTCTTCTGGGAAGGCGTCCCCGGCGGTCCGCTCGATGTCTTCCAGGGCATCAAGGACCCCGCCGAGCATCTCGCGCTGACGCTGGAGCTGATGGAGCGCTTCACGCCCTGGGAGTACGCGCGCGCCACGAAGGCCGAGCTGACGGACGCCAACGGGACGCTGTCGGGTCGGTACGCGCCGACCGTACGCAATCCGATCGGGCGGCTGCCGGGCGGCGGTCTGGTGCTCGGTGTCGCCGATGTCGTCGTCGCCAACGACCCGATCACCGGGCAGGGCTCCAACTCGGCGTCCAAGTGCGCTGCCTCGTATCTGGAGTCGATCGTGAGCCATGGCGACCAGCCGTTCGACGAGGCGTGGATGCGGTCGGCGTTCGACCGTTACTGGGACACCGCGCGGCATGTCACCAAGTGGACGAACGCGATGCTGGGCGTCCCGCCGGAGCATGTCCTGAACCTGATCGGCGCGGCGGGTCAGCTGCCGGTGGTCGCCGACCGGTTCGCGAACGGCTTCAACGACCCGGCGGACTTCGAGAACTTCTTCTACGAGCCGGAGAAGGCGAACGCGTTTCTGGCGGAGGCGGCGGGCGCGGCCTCCTAGGGCGTGTTGCGAAAGTAGCGCCGTCCGCCCGCAGGGCGGGGCCTGCGGCGTCCGGTGCGTGCGATCGCAAGGCGGAGGATCGTCCTCGTACTGGACGTACTTGGACGACTCCGACAACGCAGCGAGCGTGCGTGCCGGGCGTCGCAGGCCAGGCGGGACTTTCGCAACACGCCCTAGGGCCTGCCCGGCCGGGCAGGCCCTGGACGCCTGTTCCCTGGACGCCCCTTCCCTGGGCGGCCGTTCAGACTTCCGGTGCCGCCTCCTCGCCGTAACCGGCGTCCGAACCGTCCAGGGCGCCCGGGGGCAGTGTCGGGGGCGCGTACGCCCCCGGGTCCATCGCCGTGGCCTCCGGGTCCGGACGGACCGCGCCCAGCAGGGGATTCGCCGCGATGGGGGAGACCTTGACGTTGGTCCCGGGGCGCGGCGCCTGGATCACCATCCCGTCGCCCAGATAGATCGCCACATGTGTGGCCCCCGGGAAGTAGACCACCAGGTCGCCGGGGCGCAGCTCACGCAGGGAGACCTTGGGGAGTTCGTTCCACTGCTCCTGGCTGGTACGGGGGATGGCGAGGCCGGCGCGCGCCCAGGCCCGTGAGGTCAGCCCCGAGCAGTCGAACGAATCGGGCCCCTCGGCGCCCCACTCGTACGGCTTGCCGATCTGCTCGATCGCGTACTCCAGGGCCGCCTGGCCCGCCCGCGAGGGCGCCTTGCGGACCGACGCACCGGCAGGACCGCCCGCGCCCTGGGGTCCGCCCGCGCCCGGTGAGGTGCCTTCACCGAGGGCGCCGGAGGCGAGCAGTTCGCGCTGGGCCTTGTCCGCACCGGCCCGTTCCAGATCGGTCAGGGCCGCGATCTGAGCACGGCTGAGGGAGGCGAGCAGCTTCTCGACCTCCTGAAGCCGGGATCTGACCATGTCGCGCTGTCTCTTCTGCTTCGTGGCGAGCGCCTGCTGACGGGCGAGGGCCTCGCGGGACGCGGTGGCGAGGGCCCGCGCGCGCTGTTCGCCGCCCGTCAGCCGGTTCAGCGTCACCGCCCTGCCGCGTGCCGCGCGCGCCAGCAGATAGGTCTCGTCCAGGGCGCTCTGCGGATCGCGGGCGAGCAACAGCCGCAGATAGCCGGAGAGACCGGACTGCCCCTGGTACTGCTCGCGGGCCAGCCGGCCCGCGTTGAGGCGGCTGAGGGCCAGCGCGGCGCGGGTGCGGGCGAGTTCGGAGTCCAGCCTCTTCGTCTCGGCGCGCTGCCGGGTCAGTTCGGCGGCGGTGGCGTTGTACTCCTCGGTGGCCTTCTCGGCCTCGCGGTAGAGCTGTTGGAGCCGGGTCAGCATCTCGGCGACGGTGCGGGGCGGGGCGTCGTCGGTGACGCCGGGTGCGCCGAGGCCGGCCGAAGCCGATGCGGTGGGGGTGGGGGCGGGGGAGGGGGTCGGCGACGGTGCCGCCGACGCGACCGGCACCGCGGCGAAGACCGTCGCGGCGGCCAGCGCGGCCGTACAGACGGACGTTAGCGACACTCTGTCTGACACGTCATCACCTCCGGTTGCGGGACGGGCAGTCCAGCACTAGGCGATGATGAGGTGATATGGCTTGTGAAGAGCGCATTAATGGGCTCAGTGGCGCAGCAGCATCATCCTTGTGAGGGACGGTCGCGCTGCTCCGTATCGTCGCCCCGCTCCGTACCGCCGCCCGGCTTCGACCAGGGCCACTTCAGCGCGCGCCGCTCGCGGCCCTCGGGCACGAACTCGTACTTCCAGCCGCGCTGGATCCCGAGCCGCTTGGTGTAGCCGGCCGGGGCGCGACGGTAGGTGAGGACGGTGGGCGGCCCGCCGTCCGCGTCCGGCACCGGGACCTGGTACCACTTGGGCGGCTGCCCGGTCGGCCCGGTCAGTACGGGCAGCACGCGCCCGTCCAGCGGCCCGCCGACAAAGAGAGTGTCTTCGCTTCTCACACCCCCAGTCTCGCCTACGGGAGGTGCGCCGCCGCGTTCACCAGGGGCAGCACCCGGCGGGCCAGCGCGCCCACGGGGCCGTCCGGGTGTTCGTACGCCACGAGCGCGCCGACGGCCGCCGCGGTCTCCTCGTCGGTCGCGGCCGTGACCACCAGCAGGGCGATCAGATGGTCGACCAGCCAGTCGCGCAGCTCGTCGGCGGGCGGGCGCTTCTCCTCGTCCAGCCATATCAGCGAGGCGGATTCGACGGCCGCGATCCAGGTGCGCACCAGCATCCGCAGCCGCGCGCCGGGCACCGCCGGGGCATGGGTGTCCGTACCGCCCGCGCCATCCGTACCGCTTGTGCCGTCCGTACCACGCGTGCCGTCCGTACCGCTTGTGCCGTCCGTGCCACGCGTGCCGTCCGTGCCGAGGTGCAGCAGGATCTGTCCGGCCGCGGCCCGCCGTACCTCGTCGACGATCGCGGTCGTCCGGGACGTCTCACAGACGCTGCCGCCCCGCAGCAGCGCGCTGAACCCGGTGTCGTGCTGGTCGACGAAGGCGAGATAGCGGTCGAGGACGCGCCCCAGCCGCTCGGTCGGCGGCCCCACCGGCGGTTCGGTGAAGCAGAGTTCCAGCTCGTCGGCGGCGGAGCGCAGCGCGTCCTCGTACAACTGCTGCTTGCCGCCGCTGAAGTAGCGGTAGACGAGCGGCCGGGACACCCCGGCCGCGGCGGCGACATCATCGAGCGAGACATCCTCGGGCGCCCGGTGCGCGAAGAGGCCGAGGGCCGCGTCGAGGAGTTGCGTACGGCGCTCCTCGACGCTGAGCCTCCGGTACGCGGGCGTTGCGGGCGCGGTCATGTCGGCAGCGTAACCGCCGGGCCCCCGCGTGGGGGTGCGGACCGGGACGGGGGCGTTGGCGTTGGCGGCGGCCGTGGCGTTGGCGCCGGTCAGGCGAGGAGGCCGGAGGACTTCCAGAGCCTGCGCCCCGCCCCGCGCAGCACGCCGATGTCGTCCAGGAAGTCGGTGAGCCGCTTGGCGCCCGACCGCATCACTTCCCGGCGGTGTCCGCTCTCCCGCACCTGCGCGACGGCCTGCCGGCGGTCGAGGCCGACGTGCTCGTACACCCCCGGATTGATGAAGCAGACCGAGAAGACCCGGGCGGCCTCACCGGAGCTGAGCCGGGTCAACTCCCGTTCCCAGCGCGGCGCGGTGACCATCTGGCGGCGCAACTCCTCGCGGGCGTACCGGACATGGCGCGCCTCCTCGATGACATGGATACGGGTCACCCCGCGCACGAGGGGCTGGACGCGCTCGTCCGGGAAGGTCAGCCGCTGCATCCAGTCGAGGATCTCCTCGCCGAGGAGCGTGGCGGCGAAGGAACCGGGGGTGGTGGAGACGGTCTTCAGGACGCGCGCGAGGTTGTGGTAGTAGCGCGGCACGGGATACGCCGGGGTCCCGCCCTTTCTGATCAGCCGCGCGAACATCATGGAGTGCCGGCACTCGTCCGCGATCTCGGTAAGGGCGTAGCGGACGTGGCTGCTGGTCACGGGCTTGTCGTAGATGTGCCGGACCAGCAGCTGCATCAGGATGATCTCGAACCAGATACCGAGCGAGGCGAGCGACGCGGCCTCGTGCCTGGCCAGGTCCATCCGCTGCTCCTCGGACATCGTCCGCCAGAGCGGCGTGTCGTAGAGCGAGACCAGCTCGGGCGGCCAGAACCACTTGCCGTGCTCGGCCGGGGCGTCCCAGTCCAGTTCCTTGTCGGGGTCGAAGGAGTGCTTGGCGGAGGATTCGAGCAACCGCTCGGCGACCTTCTCGCGGTCCCGGAGCGGGCCGAGTGCGTCGCGGAGCAGCTGCACATCGCGTTCGGTCACTGTCGTCATGGCGGAGCGCACCTCATGGCTGGGTTACCGGCGGTCACCCCTTATGAGACCGCTCGTCAACAAGGGCGTCAATCCCTTGTGCGCGACGTGTTGACTCCGCGTCCGGCACCGTGCGGGTCTGCCGCCGGCCCTTCAACTGCCCCGCCGGGGCGTGTACGTGCGTGAGCGGCTGCCGCGAGGGAAGGAGCCGTGGCCGGACGACATGGCGCCTTCCGCGGACTCATGACGGATATACGCCCGAACCCACCGCGTAACACCGCGTCGCACGGCACGATGGCGCGTATGACCGCTCCACACCCCGATGCCGACCGCGCGGCCGCCCGCCGCAGTCTCGAAGGGCTCGCCCTGGGCGACGCCTTCGGCGAACGCTGGTTCCCTCTCTTCCGCGAACGTCAGCGCGCGTACGCGGAGATCAGGGCCAGGATCACGCCGCCGGAACTGGAGTGGCACTGGACGGACGACACCGCGATGGCCCTGGCGATACAACGCGTCCTGGACGAACGCGGCGCCATCGACCAGGACCGGCTCGCGCTGTGCTTCGCCCGTACGTACGACGCCGATCCGGCCCGCGGTTACGGGCACGGTATGCACATGCTGCTGCCCGCCCTGCTCGCGGAGCCGGCGAACTGGCGCACCCTGGCCCCCGGGCTGTTCGAGGGCGGCAGTCTGGGCAACGGCGCGGCGATGCGGGTGGCGCCGCTGGGCGCCTGGTTCGCGGCCGATCTGGACCGCGTGACCGAACAGGCCGTGCTCTCCGCCGAGGTGACCCACGCACACCCGCAGGGCATCGCGGGCGCGGTGGCGATCGCGGTGGCGGCGGCGCTGTCGGTACGGTCCGAACTCTCCGTGGCGGCGGTGGCCGAGGCGACCCCTGAGGGTCCGGTACGGGACGGGCTGGCGCGGGCGGCCGAACTGCCCTTCGCCACCGAGCCGTGGAAGGCGGCGGATCTGCTCGGCAACGGCCAGCGGATCCGGGCCGACGACACGGTGCCGTTCGCCGTATGGACGGCTGCCCGCCACCGTGACGATCTGGCCGCCGCGCTCTGGTCGACTGCCGAGGGCTTCGGCGATGTCGACACGACCTGCGCGATCACGGCGGGCATCGTCGCGGCCCGCACCGGGACGGGCTCGGTCCCTACGGAGTGGCGGGAGCGCCGGGAGGCGCTGGCGTAGCCGGTACACGGTGCCCGGGTCGCGCCCGCCGCGGTGCCGGAGGCGGGGCCGGGGCCGGGGCCGCGAGGGCGATCTCCGGGAGCGAGGCGTCCGCACCGCGCGCCGCCACCAGTTGCAGCCCCACCGGACATCCGTCCGCCGTGAAACCGGCCGGAATGCTCGCCGCGGGATGCCCGCTCAGATTGAACGCCCAGGTCAACGCGGTGGAGTACAGCTCGCCCGGACCCTCGTGGCCATGCGGCCTGTTGGGTGTGACCGGGGTGAGCAGCAGCGGCGTACGGGCGAAGAGCGCGTCGAGCCGCCGGTCGTTCTCCGCCCGTACGTCCGACGCCCGCGCCATTGCCTCCCGGCTGCCGCCACCGCCGCCACCGCCGTCACCCCGTATCGCCATCCATGCCTCGCGCGGGTCCAGCAGCGTGAACGGCCGCCGCGCCGGATCGAGTCGTACGACCCCAGCCGCCACCAGCCGGTCCACCGCGGCCCGTACCACCGCCGCCACCTCCGGATCCGGCCGTGCGTACCCGAGGTCGGGGGAGAAGGCGGCGGGCACGGGGAAGGCCGGCCGCGGCTCCTCGTAGCTGTCCAGCACACACCGCAGATACGCGCGCGCCTCCGCCGCCGATCGCGCCAGCACACCCGCCGAGGCCAGACCGGTACGGTCCGGGGACGGCAGCAGCCCGTTCGTCGTCTTCAGCCCGAACACCCCGCACCAGGCCGCCGGGATCCGGACCGAACCGGCCCCGTCGCTGCCGGTCGCCAGCGGCACCATCCCCGCCGCGACCGCCACCGCCGACCCGGCGGAGGACCCGCCGGGGGTACGGTCCGCGCGGTACGGGTTGACCGTACGGCCGTGCCTGCCCTGCCCCCAGGTCTGCCAGTACGTGCCGGGCCCCGGCACCGCCGTCGACCCGACCGGCACCGCGCCCGCCCCGATCAGCCGCCCCGCCGCGTACGACCGGATGCCCGACGGTCCCTTCACCGCGAACGGCAGCCCGGCGAGCGGGAGTCGGCGGTCCACCGTCCGCGCCCGTTCCCTGGCTTCGGCGTCCCACACCTCGATGAACGCGCACAGGGCGGGATCGAGCCGCTCGATCCGCGCCAGCGCCTCCGCGACCCTGTCCTCCGCCACCGCCCCCGCCCTTTCCGGTCCGACAGGCCCCGCCCTCCGGGCGGACGGCGCTATGTGTCAGACAGGGCCTAGTCTCGCAGCGCCGCCCGCATCACCGCCCGCGCGATCGGCGCCGCGTCGCCCCCGCCGCTGATGTCCGACCGGTTCGCCTCCGCGTCCTCCACGACCACCGCCACCGCGACCGCGGGCCGGCTCGAATTGCCCGCCTGCGCCCAGGCGATGAACCAGGCGTACGGCGTCCCGGTGTTGCCCACCCCGTGCTGCGCCGTCCCCGTCTTCCCGCCGACCGTCGCCCCGTCGATCCCGGCGTTCGCTCCCGTACCGTCCTCGACGGCCCCGATCATCAGCTGCCGCAGCCGCTGCGCCGTGTCCGGGTTCATCGCCCGCCGGTAGGAGCGCTCGCCCGTACGGGAGACGATGTCGCCGTCCGCGTTCATGGTCCGGTCCACCAGGAAGGGGTACTTGAGCTCCCCGCCGTTCGCGACCGCCGACGCGACCATCGCCATCTGGAGCGGGGTGGCCCGTGTGTCGAACTGTCCGATCGAGGACAGCGCCAGCTGATCGTCGCTCATGCGGGTGTCGAAGTGGGACGCGGCGACCCCCGAGGGGATCGTGATCCCGGTGTCGTTGAAGCCGAACTTCCGCGCCGTCGCCACCATCGCGGAGAGCCCGGTCTTCACGCCGAGCCCGGCCATCACCGTGTTGCAGGACCATCTGATCGCGTAGTCCAGTGACGCCTTGTCGCATCCGTCCGTCTCGTTGGGCAGCGCGGTCCGTGTGCCCGGCAGGACATACGGCTCGGCGATACCGGTCGGGGCATGGACATCGGTGACCGTCCGGGAGTCCAGCGCGGCCGCCGCCGTCACGATCTTGAAGGCGGAACCGGGCGGATAGGTCTCCCGGATGGCCCGGTTGAGCAGGGGCTGCGCCTCCGCCCCGGTCAGCCGGGCCCACGCGCCGTTCACGGCCCCGTCGGTGCCCGACAGCTGCCCGGGGTCGTACGACGGGCTGCTGACCAGCGCCAGGATCCTGCCGCTGAACGGCTCGACGGCCGCGACCGCGCCGCGTCTGCCGGCCAGTGCCTCGTACCCGGCCCGCTGCATGGACGCCTTGATCGTGGTCGCCACCTGCCCGCCGGGGCGCCGGCCGCGGGTGATCTCGTTCCAGAAGGGGAACGGGGCGAGCATCGGGTCCGTACCGGAGAGGATGTCGTCCTCGGCGTACTCCAGCAGGGTCGTCCCGTACGTCTGGGAGGCGTAGCCGGTGACGGGCGCGTACAGCGGGCCCTGGGTGTAGGTGCGTTCGTAGCGCAGCTGCTGTCCGCTGTCCCTGGAGCCGGTGACCGCGCTGCCCTCGACGAGGATGTCGCCGCGCGGCTGCGAGTAACGGGCCACGGTGCCACGGCGGTTGGCGGGGTTGTGATCGAGCGAGTCCGCGTCGATGACCTGGATCCTGGCCGCGTTGACCAGCAGGGCGACCAGCAGGACGAGACAGAAGACGGCGGTCCGCCGGATGTACCGGGTCACGGCCGCCACCTGCCTCCGACGGGGCGGATCACCGCTGTCTCCTCCCTCGGGCATGGCGCGTCATCGCTGGTCCCTCCAGGCGTTCCCGATCTCGTCGGCCGGCGCGACGACGCCCGGCTCCGCGCTCTCCGGGCGCGGGCTGCGGGCCGAGTCGCTGAGCCGGATGAGCAGCGCGACCATCACCCAGTTGGTGACGACGGACGAGCCGCCCTGGGCGAGGAAGGGCATCGCCATGCCGGTCAGCGGGATCAGCCCCGTCACCCCGCCCGCGATGACGAAGACCTGGAGGGCGAGGATCGCGGAGAGCCCGACGGCGAGCAGCCGGCCGAAGGGGTCGAGCACGCAGAGGGCGGCGCGGTAACCACGGGCGACCAGCAGGGCGTACAGCATGAAGAGGGCGGTCAGGCCGACCAGGCCCAGTTCCTCGCCCGCCGTGGCCAGGATGAAGTCGGACTTGGCGGCGAAGCCGATCAGGATGGACCGGCCGAGCCCGAGGCCGGTGCCGAGCATCCCGCCCGCGGCGAACGCGAAGAGGGACTGGGCGAGCTGGCCGGGTCCGCGGCCGGCGGCGATCGAGGCGAAAGGGTTGAGCCAGTCCTGGACGCGGCTGTGGACATGCGGTTCCAGCGAGCCGACGGCGAACGCGCCGACCGCGGCGAGCAGCAGCCCGACGGCGATCCAGCCGGTACGTCCCGTCGCGACATAGAGCAGGATCACGAAGAGCCCGAAGAAGAGCAGGGACGTGCCGAGGTCCCGTTCGACGACGAGGACCATGACACTGAGCAGCCAGATCGCCACGATCGGGCCGAGCACGCGGCCGGTGGGCAGTTGGAGCCGCCAGACCTTGCGGCCGGTGAAGGCGAGGGCGTTGCGGTTGGCGGCGAGGTACGCGGCGAAGAAGACCGCGAGCAGGATCTTGGCGAACTCCCCGGGCTGGAAGGAAAATCCGCCGACCCGGATCCAGATCTTGGCCCCGTTCACGGCGGGGAAGAAGATCGGCACGATCATCAGCGCCAGCGCGGTGGCGACCGACAGATACGCGTACCGCTGGAGCAGCCGGTGGTCGCGCAGGAAGACGACGACGGCGATGAACAGCGCGACACCGAACGTGGACCAGACCAGCTGGGTGGGCGCGGCCTTGTCGCCCGGAGTCTCCAGGTCGAGACGGTAGATCAGCACCAGTCCGAGGCCGTTGAGCAGCACCGCGATGGGCAGCAGCAGGGGGTCGGCGTACGGGGCGCGCAGCCGGACGGCGATATGCGCGAGGAGGGCGAGCATGCCCAGACCGGCGCCGTATCCGCCGGCGTCGGGCGGTACGGCGTGGTTCCGGCCGAGACCGACGCCGATGTAGCCGAAGACGGAGATGAGGACGGCGCAGAGGAGGAGCGAGAGTTCGACACCCCGGCGCTTGGGGTGGCGAATCCCGGGTGGGGGAGCGTCCGCCGTCGTTGCGGTCATGCGCCGAAACGTAGCAAGGCGGCATGCCTTATGTCCGGTTATGTCGGGATGTTAGATGACGGTCGTCCGGTTGCGGTCGTCCGGCGGCGGTCGCTCACTGCTGGTAGGGGTTCCCCTGCTGCGGCTGCCCGTACGGCTGACCGCCGCCCTGCCCGTTCCCGGGGCCGTACCCCTGTCCGCCCGGCTGGCCGGTGCCCTGGGCCATGAGCTGGTCGGCCTGCTCCTTGGTCACCTGCCGCTCCGCGCCGCAGAACGTGCACTGGGTCGCGAACTTGGTGGAGAACGGGAACAGCGGCACGAAGAACAGCGTGAACTTCGTGACGCGCTTGCGGAGCGTGTGCGCCGACGGATTACCGCACTGGCCGCAGATCAGCGTCAGTATCGCCAGCTGGTAGAGGTAGCCCTTGGTGCCGAAGATGATCATGGGTGGGATTCCTTAGGGAGGACCGGCGCGTGCTGAGGATCGCGTGCTGAGGGATCGCGCGCTCAGGGAGAGTCTGCCGTACGGATGGCGGCCGGGGCGGGGCCGCGGGCTATTGCCCCCGTGGCACGGGTGCTGTTCCCATGGTCGTGGGGGTGGTGGGGCATGAGCCGATTACGCGTCACGCCGGCGCGCGGGCAGGGCCGGGACCGGCTGTACGTGAGCCTGCGGGACGGTACGACCGTCGCCTGGTACGACAAGGGCACCGGGCGGGTGAGCGTGCTCTCCGGGGCGGGGCGCGACGAGGTGCTCGCCGCGCTGGCGCCGTATCTCACCGGCGAGGTGACCGTAGGGCCGCCGCGGGTGCCGACCCCCGCCGATCTCGACCGGCTCTCGCTCCACCCCGATGACGACCTCGCCCCGAACCGTCCCGGCGAAGGGCTCCACGCGGAACTGGACGCGCTGCCGGCCGCCGACCGCGTCGGTCGGGCCGGCCCCGACGAGTCCTCCGCGCCGCTCCCGTGGCGGCGATGGCGCCAGGATCCCCGGCAGGCGGAACTGCTCGCCCAGGAGACCGTCGGCGACGGGCTCGACCGGCTGGAGGGCGCGGGCTGGCGGGTGCTGCACTCGATACCGCTGCCAGGCGCCGCCCGTATCGACCATCTGGCGATCGGCCCGGCCGGGGTCCTGGCCGTACGGACGCTCTCGGCCCGGAAGCGCCGGGTCGGTGTCGCCGACCCGCAGGTCCGCGTGGGGCGCGCCGCGCCGGTACCCCATCTCCGCTGGGCCCGCCGCGCCGCGGAACGCGCCTCGCACGCGCTGGCGGCCGACGTACGCCCCGTACTCGCCGTGGTCGAGCCCGCACGCCTGGACGCCCTGCCGATGCCACCGGACGTACGGATCCTGCGCGACACGGAGATCCCGGCGCTGGCGTCGCTCGGGGGCGTCCTGAAACCGGCGGACATCGAGTCCCTGTACGCGACGGCGCGAAACCGCCACAACTGGCTGCGCGTCTAGGGCCTTTCGTTTGGATCTTGCCGGGCTCGCGGGGTCTGGCACCGCGCCTCGCCGCGTTGTCGTCGGTCCACGACGCTCCGCGTCGCCTCCCTCCTCCGCCTTGCGATCCACGGCACCAGACCCCGCTCCCTGATCCGGCCTGATCCAAACGAAAGGCCCTAGGGCCTGTCCGGGGTGGGACTCAGGGCAGCGGCGCGGCGCTGTCGGGGTCGGTGAGCGGGCCGAGGAGATCCCCGTACCGCTCCAGCCGCCCCTCGATGTCCCCCAGCCGGAAGACCAACTGCCCGGCGTCCGTACAGTCGGCGACCTCTTCCCAGGTCACGGGTGTGGAGACGGTCGGCTCGGCCTTGGCGCGCAGGGTGTAGGGCGCCGCGGTGGTCTTCGCGGCGGCGTTCTGGCCGTGGTCGACGAAGACCTTCCCGGGCCGCAGCGACCGCCGCATCCGGTGCACCACCAGCTCCGGCATCGCCGCCTCCGCCTCGACGGCCAGACCCTTCGCGTACGCCGAGACCTCCGCGGACGGGGCGCGCTCCAGCGGTACGAGGAGATGCAGCCCCTTCGACCCCGAGGTCTTCACGTACGCCTCCAGCCCGTCCGTACCCAGCCGCTCGCGCAGCCAGAGCGCCACCGCGCAGCACTCCACGGCGGTGGCGGGCGCCCCGGGGTCCAGATCGAGGACGAGCCTGTCGGCGCGCTCGGGCGCGTCGGCGCGCCACTGATGCGTGTGGAACTCCACGACCAGGTTCGCCGCCCACATCAGCGACGCGAGGCCCTCCACCACCACCTGCCGGCCGGTGTCGGCCGTCCTCCTGGGCACTTCGGCGATCCGTACCCAGTCGGGCGTACCGGGCGGCGGGTTCTTGGTGAAGAAGAGCTGCCCGTCCGGCCCGTCCGGGTAGCGGAGGAAGGAGACGGGGCGGTCGGCGAGATGGGCGAGCAGGGGGGCCGCCGTAAGGGCGTAGTAGTGCAGGACCTCGCCTTTGGTGGTGCCGGTGGCGGTGTAGAGGACCTTGTCCAGATTGCTGAGCGCCAGCCGTCGCCCCTCCACCTCTGTGATCGGCGTCATACGATGAGAATCCCATATATTTCGTGAATCTCGGACGAAAGGGATGGAACGTGCGATCCATATGGAACGGCGCGATCTCCTTCGGGCTCGTCAGCATCCCGATCAAACTGGTCAACGCCACCGAGAACCACTCGATCTCGTTCCGGCAGATCCACAAGGCGGACGGCGGCCGTATCCGCTACAAGAAGGTCTGCGAGCTGGACGGCGAAGAGGTGGCGATGCCGGAGATCGGCAAGGCGTACGAGGACGCGGACGGGTCCATGATCCCGATCACCGACGACGATCTGGCCGCGCTGCCGCTGCCGACGGCGAAGACGATCGAGATCGTCGCGTTCGTCCCGGCGGACTCGATCGATCCGCTCCAGCTGGACACCGCGTACTACCTCTCCGCTGCCGGGGTGCCCGCGGCCAAGCCGTACACCCTGCTGCGTGAGGCGCTGAAGCGCAGCCGGAAGGTGGCCGTCGCCAAGTTCGCTCTGCGGGGGCGGGAGCGGCTCGGGATGCTGCGAGTGGTCGAGGACGTGATCGCGATGCACGGCCTGCTCTGGCCGGACGAGATCCGCGCCCCGGAGGGCGTCGCACCGGAGACGGACGTCACCGTACGGGAGGCCGAACTCGACCTGGCCGACGCCCTGATGGACACCCTCGGCTCGGTCGCCCTCGACTCGCTGCACGACGACTACCGCGAGGCGGTCGAGGAGATGATCGCCGCCAAGGCGGAAGGCGCGCCGGCACCGGCACCGGAGCCGGCGGCGGGCGGGGGAGGGAAGGTCCTCGACCTGATGGCGGCGCTGGAGAACAGCGTGCGCGCGGCGAAGGAGGGCAGGGCGGAAGGCGAGGCGGAGGGCGGCGAGGTCGCGGAGGTGACGCGGCTCCCGGCGAAGAAGACGGCGAAGAGGGCGGCGAAGAAGACGACGACGGCGAAGAAGACCGCGTCCACGACCGCGTCCACGACCGCGTCGAAGACGGCAACCAAGTCGGCGTCGAAATCGGCCACGAAGACAGCCACGAAGACGGCCACGAAGGCAGCCGCGAAGAAGACAGCTTCGAAGACGGCCGCGAAGTCGGCTTCCAAGACGGCCTCGAAGACGGCCTCCGGCGGCAGGAAGCGCGCCTCGGCCTGAGGGCGTCCGTCCGCGCGGTCCGCCCGGGTGGCGTCCGCCGAGCGGCGCCCCGGCGCCGGCTCCGGCCCGGATGGCACACTGCGCGGGTGGACCGAACGCTGCGCATCGTGCTGGCCGAGGACAGCGTGCTGCTCCGAGAAGGCCTGATCGCCCTGCTGGACCGCTTCGGCCACACGGTCGCCGCGGCGGTGGGCGACGCGCCCTCCCTGCTGACGGCGGTGACGGAGCACACCCCGGACATCGTGGTCACCGACGTACGGATGCCCCCGGGCTTCCAGGACGAGGGCCTCCACGCGGCCGTCCGCCTCCGCGAACGGCAGCCCTCCCTCCCGGTGCTCGTCCTCAGCCAGTACGTCCAGCGCGCCTACGCCGCCGAACTCCTCGACTCGGGCGACGGCTCCGGCGTCGGCTACCTCCTCAAGGACCGCGTGGGCCAGGTGGAGGACTTCGAAACCGCCCTCCAGTCCGTGGCCTCCGGCGGCACGGTCGTCGACCCGGAAGTGGTCCGCCACCTGCTCCGCCGCCGCCGAGACCCCCTGGAACGCCTGACCCCCCGCGAGCGCGAGGTCCTGGCCCTGGTCGCCGAGGGCAAATCCAACGCGGCGATCGCCCGCCAACTCGTCGTGTCCGAGGCGGCCGTGGGCAAACACATCGGCAACATCCTCGCCAAACTGAACCTCCCCCCGGCCGACGACACCCACCGCCGCGTCCTGGCGGTCCTCACCTACCTCCGCGCCTGACCCCTCGCCCCGAGCCCGCCCCACCTGCCCGTGAAATACCTGTTCACAGCCACCCCGCCGAAGCTGGTAGGGTTTCTTTCGTCGCCAAGCACCACGGCGACACGCCCCCGTAGCTCAGGGGATAGAGCAACGGCCTCCGGAGCCGTGTGCGCAGGTTCGAATCCTGCCGGGGGCACCTTGTAGGAGGTGCCCAAAGACCCCGTCACCAGCGGAAACGCTGGGGCCGGGGTCTTCGCGTATGCGCGGGCGGAGTTCGGGTGCTGCGCTGGGGAGATTTTCGGGGCCGCCTTGTGGGCCCGAGCCGGGCTGCCGGGTTTCTCACCCCGCGCGCACCCCTGCCCACCCCCATGAGGCAGGTGTGCGCGCGGTCGGTGGGAACGTTTCCGGTCCGTACGGAAGCGTCAGCACAGTGACCAAAGAAACGCTATCGCCGAAGCCCCCCGACGTGTGACGGTCAATCGACCGACAAACCGACGAGGGACAGCGACAGGTGGGGCATCGCGTGGCACATGAGCCGGATGACTCCCAGGCCGCGCCGGGACCCGCCGAGCGGGAGTTCGTGCGGTTCGCCTACCGCTACGCGCACCTCATCCGAGCGGTGGTGGTCTGCTCCTGCGCCGTTCTGGCCGTACCGGCGATGCCCGCCGAGCGTATGGCCGTCGCGTCGGCCATCTCCTGCGTCGTGCTCGGCTGGAGCGTTCTGCACTACCGGCTGGGGATGGCGGGGGCCCGCCCCGGGCGGTTGCTCGCGGCCGACATGGCGGTCCTGACCGGCCTCTGTCTGACGCAGGATCTGACGATTCCGGACAGCCAGACGATGTACGGGAGCACCTGGCTGCTGGTGGTCGTCAGCATCGTGGCGGTCGGGTACCAGCTGATGTACCCGGCGGGGCTCGCGCTGGCGACGGCGCTGGTGCTGGCCGTCGTGGATCTGGCCGGTGCCATCCTCGACCGCCCCGACGGCTGGGACTACGCCGTGCCCAATGTCAGCTGGCTGCTGGTGCAGAGCCTGCTCGCCCAGGGGCTCTACCGGCTGGTGCTGCGCGCGAGCAGAACCGCCGACGCCGTCGGTACGAAGGCCGCCGCCGCCCGGCGCCGGCACGAAGTGGCCCAGGCGCAGCGGTCGGCGGAGCGGGAGCATCTGGCGACCCTGCACGACACCGCGTGCGCCACGATGCTGATGGTCTCGGCCCACGGCCAGTCCCTCCGGCCGGAGATACTGCGCACCCAGGCCGCCAAGGACATTCGGCGCCTCGCGTCGGAGCGGGCGACGTCCGGTGAGACGGACGTGGCACAGGAACTGTCGGCGGAGACCGGCGACCACCGGCTCGTCGTACGCGCCGAGTTCGACGGCTCGCTCGGCCTGATGTGGCGGCCTGCCGTCGCGGCGCTGCGCGGCAGCCTCGGCGAGGCGCTGCGTAACGTCTCGCGCCACGCGGGCGTCAACTCGGCGACCGTGACCGCGACTCGGGAGGGTGACACCGTCACGGTCGTCGTCAGCGACGACGGTGCCGGGTTCGATGTGACGCGGGTGCCGCCGCACTGCCAGGGGCTGGCCCGCTCGGTCGTCGAGCGCATGGCCGCCGTCGGGGGCCGGGCGACGGTCGACTCCCGGCCGGGGCAGGGCACCGCCGTACGGCTGGAGTGGCCCTATGTCTGACGACCGTCAGCCTCCCGCGCCTCGGTCACCCGGTCCGCCCACGCCCGGTCCGCCCACGCCCGGTCCGTCCCTGCCCGGTCCGCCCGTTCCCGGTTCACCATCGCCCCGCTCACGGCCGTCCCCTCCCCTCCGCCGCGAACACCCCGCCTCCGATCCGCTGACGGACCGTATCGCCGCCGGCATGCTCGGCGCGCTGCGGCTGGCGGGGCTCGTCATCCTCTCCGCCGTCCACTTCGGGCTGGCGCTTCCCGCCCTGCTGGCCAACCTCGACGGTTACCGGCATGCCTGGGTGCAGCTCACCGCCTTCGGCCTGCTGACGCTCATCATCGTGATCGACGCGCTCCTCGGAGTGGCCGGCCGGCGCAGACCGCGCCTCTGGGTCGCGGCCGGGCTGGTGTGCTCGCTCGTGGCGGCCGTCGTCGCCACCAGCCGGCTGCCGGGCGACCACTTCCTCGCCACCCCGCACTGGACGTTCCTGGAGATCGGCTGGTTCGGTGTCCTGCTGCTGTTCGACGCCGGTCTGAAGGCGACGCTGCTCTTCCTCGGGCTCCATGTCGTCGTCACGCTCGGGCAGTTGCTGCTCGCCGGGGTCCCGTCCCGGCAGGCCGCCGCCGGTATGGCCGTCAGCGCCCTCGCCATCTGCGCGTTCCAGATCGCCGCCGCCGTGATGGCCAGGCTGCTGCGCGAGTGCGCGACCGCCGCCTCCGCCACGGCACGGGAGCAGGAGCGGGTACGTACCGAGGCGGCGGTCTCCGCCCAGGTCCACGCCGACCAGCGGTCGCGCTACCGCGATCTCGGCCGCTCCGTACTGCCCCTGCTGACCGGCCTTGCCGACGGAACACTCGACCCCGGGGACGAGCGGGTACGCCGCCGCTGCGCCGTCGAGGCGGCCCGGCTGCGACGCCTCTTCGCCGAACGGGACCACGCGTCGGACCCGTTGCTCCATGAACTGCGGGCCGGTATCGGGGTGGCCGAACGCCATGGGGTCGATGTGCAGCTCGCCGTACGGGGCGCGTCCGCTCCGGTGCCCCGGCATCTGCGCCGCGCGCTGACCGAGCCCGTACTCGCCGCGCTCGCGACCGCCGAGCACAGCGCGCGGGCCACGGTCGTGCGGGGCGGCGGGCAGGTACGGGTCAGCGTGGTGACGGACGCGCCCGGGACGGACATCCCGGAACCGACCGAGCGCGGGATCCGCGTACGTACGGTGCACAGCGAGGGCCGGCTCCTCGTCGAGGCGTCGTACACCCTGAACGCGCCGTCCCTGTCCCCGTCCCCGGCCGCTGACCCAGGTCTACCGGACATCCGGGGCGCTCGGGCCGCTCAGAGCTCGTCCAGCGAGGTCAGCCCGTCCTGAATCGCCCTCGCGACCAGATTCGCCTTGGTCGTCGCGGGCCGCCCCGCGTTGGCGTACTTGATGCGTACCCGCTCCAGATACGTGTTCACCGTACGTACGGAGATGCCGAGGCTCGCCCCGACCATCGCCTTCGACTCCGACTGGAACCACTCCAGCAGCACCTCCACCTCACGCGGGGTCAGCGCGGGGCGGCCCTTTCTGGCGTCGCTGCCGAACGCGCCGGCGAGAGCGGGCGGTGTGTAGGGCCGGCAGTCGGCGGCGGCCAGAGTGGCCGCCATGAGATGCCGCTCGCCCTCGGCCTTCGTCAGATACGTGAACGCGCCCAGATCCAGACAGGTCAGCGCCGTCTCCTGGCTTTCCTGCATGGTGTAGATGATCACCTGGCGCTCCTGCGCGACCAGTTGCTTCAGCTCGGGATACGCGGGCACCCCGTGGGAGTGGGAGAGCTGGAGGTCGAGCACCACCACGTCCGCCGCCCGGCCGGGCCCGCTCATGGCGACGGAGAGGCCGGGGCCCTTGGCCGTGACGGTGATGGGCCGCTCCGACGCGGCGTACCAGGACTCGATCCCGGCGAGCACCACGGGATGGTCGTCGATCAGCGCCACACTCACGGTCTCGTTGTCCGGCACCCCTCAGCCTTTCTCCCGGTCCCTCCACCGACGCTGCCCCGTCATGACCGGCCGAACCCCCGCACCGGATCGGCTCCGGTGCGGGGGCGGGTGGGGACGGGGGTGGAGATGGGCACAGGGGAGCGGGGATCAGTCCTTGGCGTACGGGGAGTTGGCCGCCAGGGTGCGGATCTCCGGGAGCGCGGAGTAGAGCGCCTTGCCCGGGCAGAGCGTCGCGTAGCCGTCGCGGTGTCCCGAGACCGTGTAGAGCGAGGCCTGCTGGCCCGTCTTGTACACGCCCGTGTCACCGGCGGCGGTGAGCGTCACCTTCGCCTCGGGGTCGACTCCGTCGAGCCCCAGCTTCCAGGCGGTGACATCGGCGACGGCCTTCTTGGCGGCGGCGGTCGGGATGCCGCCGTTCTCGTAGTCGCCGAGCACGGAGATGCCCGAGGAGTCGCCGTTGAAGCCGTACGTGTGCGCGCCGCGCACGCGCTTGTCGGTGCCGCCCGCGCGGCCCTCGAAGACCGTGCCGCACTTGTCGACGAAGAAGTTGTAGCCGATGTCGTTCCAGCCGTTGGTCTTCACGTGGTACGTGAGGATCGCACGGATGATCGCCGGGGACTCGGCGCAGTCGTAGGCGTTGGTGCCGGCGGTGTGGTGGACGAAGACCGCGTCGACCTTGTCGAGGTACTCGGCCGGGTCCTTCACCAGCGACTCGTCCGCGCCCCACTCGGCGCGGCTGACGACCGGCGGGGCTCCGGCGGCGGGGGAACCGGTCGGGGACTGCGAGGCGGCCGGGTCCTCCTCGGTGGCGGTCGGGTCCGGCGCGGGGCCGCCGGACGGCTCCTCGGCCGGGTCGGTCGCCGGGTCGGTGGCGGGGTCGGTGGCCGGGGGCGTGTCAGGGTCGGTCGCCGGCTCGGTGGTCGGGGCCTGGGAGCCGCCGCTCGGGCCGCTGTCCTCGCCGCTGTCCGCGCCGCCGTCCGCGCTGTCCGTGGGCGTGGCCGACGGCTCGCCGGTGGCCCCGTCCCCGCCGCCCGTGGTGCCGCCGGTGCCTTCGTCCGTACCGCTGCCGCCGTCCGTACCACCGCCCGTGGAGTCCGAGGGCGCGCTGCTCGGTTCCCCGGCCGGGGCCGTGGTGGGGCCGTCGCCCGGCTCGGCGGGGGCGGAGGGCTCCAGGGCTCCGCCTCCGCCGGTCGTACCGGTGCTCCCGGTCCCTTCGCTCCCGCCCGTCGTACCGCCGTCGGTGGCGGCTCCGTCCTCCGGCGCGATGTCCGAGGGGGACGTGTCCGGCTCGCCCGACGGGGCGGGGGCGGTGGTCGCCGTCGTCTGCTTGCCCGGTGCCTTGGTGTGCTCGGGCTTCGTGCCGCCCTTGCCCTTGCCGTTCCCCTTGGCCGTCGTACCGGGGTCGATCATGTCGAGCCGCGCCCCGCCGGGCAGCGGCTTCTTCTTGTCCTTCGCGCCCCCGCGTACCTCGACCGCGTCCGACGGGCCCACCCACAGCGGCTCGGAAGCGCCGCGTACGCCCGTCGTGTCGCCTTCTGCCGTCTCCGGCGCCGAAACGCCGAACTCGAGGTCCTGCCATTCCCGCCACTGACCGGAGTCCGCGTCGCGGGTACGTATCTGGGCCGTGCCCTCGAAGTCGGCCTTGCGGTCCTTCCACGAGACGCCGATCAGCGAGAAGGCCTCGGTGTCCGTGCGCGGCAGATCGATCGCGTACTTGTCGGCGCCGCCGAGCGCGAGGGTGTGCGACGAGGCAGGCCGGGCCGAACCGACACTTTCCAGATCGTCGCCGCCCTCACCGGTGCCGACGGTGACGACCGCCACCCCCGTACCGCCGAGCACAACAGCGCCCACCGCCAGCCATACCGAACGCTTTCCGGCGATTCTTCTGGTGGACCCCGTGGTGGATCCCGCGCGGGCTCTCTTCGAGCTCATATCCTTCTCCTGGTTTCGTCACCGGCCGTGCCAGAAGGCGGGCGGTTCCGAATTCGGTGTCATGGGCTCGGCGGTTATACAACATTGGCGGGATCACGCACACGCGAGGCGACAAAACGGGCATTCGCCGGGTCCGTTGAGTCCGTCCAAGGAGGAGCCCGGGTGGACCGCCGCTCGACGGATCTCACGGCGTACGAGGAACTGGCCAGGCGCGGCCCCTGCTTCATCTGCGCGTTCCTCGCGGGTGACCCCGCGTTCCGGCACGAGACGGTGTACGAGGACGAGGAGCACGTCGCCTTCCTCGACCGCTACCCCACCCTCCCGGGAAAGCTCCTGGTCGCGCCGAAGGCCCATGTCGAGCAGGTCGTCCGCGAGTTGGACGAGGCCGCGTACACCCGGCTGATGCTGTGCGTACGGACGGTCGCGCTGGCGATGGAGGACGTCCTGGCCCCCGAGCGCACGTACCTGCTCTCGCTGGGCAGCCAGCAGGGCAACACGCATCTGCACTGGCACGTCGCCGGACTGAACGGCAGCAGTACTACGCGCTCATGGCCGAGAACGGCGTACTGGTCACGCCTCCCGAGGAGAGCGCGGCGCTGGCCGAGAGGTTGCGCCGGGCGGTGCGGGAAAGGGTGGGGCACGGGCCTCGATGACCGGCTGCCGCGGGCGCCGGCCCCCGCCGCTACACCGCGTCGTCGGGACGGGACATCCGCAGCGCCAGCTCCCGCAGCAGATCCTCCGAGGTGATGTCCGTACGGCCACTGTCATGGACCTCGGCCAGCTGCGTGAAGACGTACGTGAACGCGCCGATCAGCTGCATCATCGGCGGCAGCGCGGCGGCGGTCACCGCGTGCGCCGCTTCGAGCGGGGTGGACTCCGGGGAGACCGTGAAGGAGGGGAAGACCTCCGCGAGCAGCGACCCGATCTGTCCCTCGCCCGAGCCCCGCTCGCCGCCGGCCGCGCCGCCCTCCCCGCCGATGTCGCCGTCCATGTTCCCGCCCATGTCCCGGCCCGCGTCCCGGTTGGCGGTCCGGATCCACTCCGCGGACTGCGTGAGAATGCCGATGGCCCTGAGAACGACCTCGCTCTGCTCCATACACCAGAGCCTATGGGGACGCGGCACCGGCGGCACAGAGGCGCCCGCCCGGGCACCGCGCCCGCGCCGCCCGCCCGAGGCGGAAGTCGGCAAAACCCGGACGCGGCACCGGGTTCGGACCTACTCTCAAGTGGTGTCGGGCGAGTCCGGCCGGGTGCTCGTTGTCGACGACAACAGGGTCATCAGGCAGCTGATCAGGGTCAATCTCGAACTTGAGGGGTTCGAGGTCGTGACCGCGGCCGATGGTGCCGAGTGCCTGGAAGTGGTCCACGACGTCATGCCCGATGCCATCACCCTCGATGTGGTGATGCCCCGCCTCGACGGTGTCCGTACCGCCCAGCGGCTGCGCGCCGACCCCCGTACCAGCGATCTGCCGGTCGCGATCATCAGCGCCTGTACGCAGTACGAGGTGGAGTCCGGCATAGCCGCCGGTGTGGACGCCTTTCTCGCCAAACCCTTCGAGCCGGCCGAGCTGATCCGGCTCGTCCGGCGGCTGACGCACCGCGAGGGCCCGCCGTCCCTGGACGGCAGACGCGGTGCCGGGCGGGCCGGAAGCGCCCGCGGCTGACCGCATCGCGAAACCGGTTCGCGAAGAGGCCCCCCTCCTCCCATACGCTTGTCCCGTGACCCCCGCCGAGCTCTCCCGAACCGTACGGCGCGCCGTGTGCCGCGCGGTCGAGGACGACGCCCTCCCCGGGCCCGTGCCCGAACGGGTCACGGTCGAGCGGCCCCGTCCCGGCGGCCGGGGGGACTACGCCAGCAATATCGCGCTGCGGCTGGCGGGCCCGGCCGGGCGCCCGCCCCGCGAGGTCGCCGAGATCCTGCGCGCGGCCATCCTGCGCTCGGCGCCGGGCGAGGCTCCCGCGACGAGCCCCGGTATCGCACGCATCGAGATCACCGGCCCCGGCTTCCTGAACTTCACCCTGGCCCGCGACAGCCGCGCCGAGCTGGTCCGTACGGTCCTGCGCGCGGGGCCGCGCCACGGATACGGCGACGCGCTCGCCGGTACGAGTGCGACCCTCGCCCCCGCCGACGAGCCCCGGGCCGCCCTGTGGACCGACACGGTCGTGGAACTGCTCCGCAGCCAGGGCGCGCGGGCGGAGATCGTGCCAGGAGCCGGCGAGAGACTGCGCCCCCTCCCCGCCCCCGCCGGCGACGACGTCTTCGCCCGGCTGGGCCCCGACGCGGCCCGCTGGGGGCTGCTGCGGCCCGCCGCCCACGACCGCCCGCACACCGGCGCGGAGCTGCTCGTACAGCGTGAGAGCAACCCGCTCTTCCGGGTGCGGTACGCGTACGCCCGTACGCGCGCCCTCGCGCGCAACGCGGCACAGCTCGGCATCACCCCCTGCCCGGCCTCCGACGGCACCCCCGAGGTCACCGGTCACGACAGCGCCACCGCGCTCCTGCTCACCGCCCTCGGCGACCACCCCGCCGTCCTCGAATCCGCCGCCCGGCTGCGCGCGCCCGACCGGCTCGCCCGCCATCTCGAACACACCGCGGACGCGTTCCTGCGCTTCCAGGAGACCTGCCGCCCGCTGCCCCTCGGCGACGAGAAACCCTCGGCCGCCCACCGCTCCCGGCTCGCGCTCGCCGACGCCGCCGGGGCCGTGCTGGCCGGCGGCCTGTCCCTGCTCGGCATCGACGCCCCCGCACACCTCTGAAGAGATCCAAGAGAGCCAAGAACATGAGCCGTTCCGCACACCCCGCAGGCCCCCGTCACGCGGATGTCCTCCCCGACGGCCACTACACCGCGCCCGCCGCCGACCTCAACGTCCTCGACGAGAAGGTCTGGTCGCGTACGGTCCGCAGGAACGAGGACGGGGTGGCGACCGTCGCGGGGATCGAAGTGACCCGGCTGGCCGAGGAGTTCGGCACCCCCGCGTACTTCCTCGACGAGGCGGACTTCCGCGCCCGCTGCCGCGCCTGGGCCGACGCCTTCGGCAAGGACGCCGATGTCTTCTACGCGGGCAAGGCGTTCCTCTCCCGGGCCGTCGTCCGCTGGCTCCACGAGGAGGGCCTGAACCTCGACGTCTGCTCCGGCGGCGAACTCGCCACCGCGCTGGCGGCCGGCATGCCCGCCGAGCGCATCGCCTTCCACGGCAACAACAAGTCCGCCCAGGAGATCGAGCGGGCGGTCTCCGCCGGCGTCGGCCGTATCGTCCTCGACTCCTTCCAGGAGATCGTCCAGGTCGCGCACATCGCGCGGCGTCTCGGCAGGCGCCAGCCCGTCCAGATCCGGGTCACGGTCGGCGTCGAGGCGCATACGCACGAGTTCATCGCCACCGCGCACGAGGACCAGAAGTTCGGGATCGCGCTTGCCGACGGGCAGGCCGCGGAGGCCGTCCGGCGGGCCCTCAAGCTCGACGGGATCGAACTGATCGGCATCCACTCCCACATCGGCTCGCAGATCTTCGACATGGCCGGTTTCGAGGTCTCCGCCCGCCGCGTCGTCCAGCTGCTCGCCGACGTACGCGACGAGCACGGCGTGGAGCTGCCCGAGATCGACCTCGGCGGCGGCCTCGGTATCGCGTACACCTCCGAGGACGATCCCAGTGAGCCGCACGACATCGCGAAGGCCCTCAGCGACATCGTCACCCGCGAGTGCGAGTCCGCCGGGCTGCGGACCCCGCGGATCTCCGTCGAGCCGGGGCGCGCGATCGTGGGTCCCACGGCCTTCACGCTGTACGAGGTCGGCACGATCAAGCCGCTCGAAGGGCTGCGTACGTATGTCAGTGTGGACGGTGGCATGTCCGACAACATCCGTACGGCCCTCTACGACGCCGAGTACAGCGTGGCGCTCGTCTCCCGCCGCTCCGACGCCGAGCCGATGCTGACGCGCGTCGTCGGCAAGCACTGCGAGAGCGGCGACATCGTCGTACGGGACGCGTTCCTGCCGGCCGATCTGGCGCCCGGTGATCTGATCGCCGTCCCCGCCACCGGCGCGTACTGCCGCTCGATGGCGAGCAACTACAACCACGCGCTCCGGCCGCCCGTCGTCGCCGTCAGGGACGGTGCGGCCCGGGTGCTCGTCCGGCGTGAGACGGAGGAAGATCTTCTGCGTCTCGATGTCGGTCACTGAAATACATGTCTCGCAATCTGGACGGGGCACAGAAACTCCCGTCCAGTGAGTGAGACTGGTTCGGATTCCTGCTTTAAACAGCTGTGATGGATGAAAGGCGTAGGTCGGATGATGCGTACGCGTCCGCTGAAGGTGGCGCTGCTGGGCTGTGGAGTGGTCGGCTCAGAGGTGGCGCGCATCGTGACGACGCACGCCGACGACCTCGCGGCACGGATCGGGGCCCCGGTCGAGCTGGCCGGGGTGGCCGTCCGGCGCCCCTCCAAGGTGCGTGAGGGCATCGACCCCGCGCTGATCACCACCGACGCGACCGCGCTGGTCAAGCGCGGCGACATCGATGTGGTCGTCGAGGTCATCGGCGGGATCGAGCCCGCCCGTACGCTGATCACCACCGCGTTCGAGCACGGCGCCTCGGTCGTCTCCGCCAACAAGGCGCTGCTCGCCGAGGACGGCGCGACGCTGTACGCGGCGGCCGAGCGGCACGGCCGGGATCTGTACTTCGAGGCGGCCGTCGCCGGCGCCATCCCGCTGATCAGGCCGCTGCGCGAGTCCCTCGCCGGGGACAAGGTGAACCGGGTCCTCGGCATCGTCAACGGCACCACCAACTTCATCCTCGACCGGATGGACACCGCCGGCTCCGGCTACTCCGAGGCGCTCGACGAGGCCACTGCCCTCGGCTACGCGGAGGCCGACCCGACCGCCGATGTCGAGGGCTTCGACGCCGCCGCCAAGGCCGCCATCCTCGCCGGGATCGCCTTCCACACCCGGGTGGGCCTCGACGACGTGCACCGCGAGGGCATCACGGAGGTCACCTCCGCCGATCTCGCCTCGGCGAAACGGATGGGCTGCACCGTCAAACTCCTCGCCATCTGCGAGCGCGCCGCCGACGGCCGGTCCGTCACCGCGCGGGTCCACCCGGCGATGATCCCGCTCAGCCATCCGCTCGCCTCCGTGCGCGAGGCGTACAACGCGGTCTTCGTCGAGGCCGAGGCGGCCGGACAGCTGATGTTCTACGGCCCCGGCGCGGGCGGCTCCCCGACGGCCTCCGCCGTGCTCGGCGATCTCGTCGCCGTCTGCCGCAACAAGCTCAACGAGGCCACGGGCCCCGGCGAGTCGGCGTACACGCAGCTGCCCGTGAGCCCCATGGGCGAGGTCGTGACGCGCTATCACATCAGCCTCGACGTGGCCGACAAACCGGGCGTACTCGCCCAGGTCGCCACGGTCTTCGCCGAGCATGGTGTATCGATCGACACGGTACGCCAGAAGGGCCGACAGGACGGCAACGGCGAGGCCGCCCTCGTCGTCGTCACCCACCGCGCGCCAGACGCCGCCCTCTCCGGGACCGTCGAAGCGCTGCGCAAGCTCGACACCGTGCGCGGTGTCGCCAGCATCATGCGTGTTGAAGGGGAGTAAGGGACCCATGACCAGCATCGGCGCCCGCGAGGGCACCCATCAGTGGCGCGGCATCATCGAGGAGTACCGGGACCGCCTCCCGGTGACGGACACGACGCCGGTCGTCACCCTCCGTGAAGGTGGTACGCCGCTCGTCCCCGCGCAGGTGCTGTCCGAGCGCACGGGGTGTGAGGTTCATCTCAAGGTCGAGGGCGCCAACCCCACGGGATCCTTCAAGGACCGTGGCATGACCATGGCCATCACCCGGGCCAAGGAGGAGGGCGCCCAGGCGGTCATCTGCGCCTCCACCGGCAACACCTCGGCCTCGGCCGCCGCCTACGCGGTACGCGCCGGAATGGTCTGCGCCGTGCTCGTACCCCAGGGGAAGATCGCGCTCGGGAAGATGGGCCAGGCGCTGGTCCACGGCGCGCGCATCCTCCAGGTCGAGGGCAACTTCGACGACTGTCTGACGCTGGCGCGCTCGCTGTCCGACAACTTCCCGGTGGCGCTGGTCAATTCGGTCAATCCGGTACGCATCGAGGGTCAGAAGACCGCCGCCTTCGAAATCGTGGACGCGCTGGGCGACGCCCCCGACATTCATGTGCTGCCCGTCGGGAACGCCGGCAACATCACGGCGTACTGGAAGGGCTACACCCAGTACGCCGCCGACGGCCCCGCCGCGAGCACCCCGCGTATGTGGGGCTACCAGGCGTCCGGCTCCGCCCCGATCGTGCGCGGCGAGATCGTCAAGGACCCGCACACGGTCGCCACCGCGATCCGGATCGGCAACCCGGCGTCCTGGCAGTACGCGCTGGCCGCCCGCGACGAGTCCGGCGGCTTCATCGACGAGGTGACGGACCGGCAGATCCTGGCCGCCTACCGGCTGTTGGCCTCCCAGGAGGGCGTCTTCGTCGAGCCCGCCTCGGCCGCCTCCGTCGCCGGTCTGCTCAAGGCGGCGGAGGAGGGCAAGGTCGACCCCGGCCAGCGCATCGTCTGCACCGTGACCGGAAACGGCCTCAAGGACCCGGACTGGGCGGTCGCGGGGGCGCCGCAGCCGGTCACCGTACCGGTGGACGCGGTCGCGGCGGCCCAGCGCCTCGGCCTGGCCTAGGCCCTGGGCGCCCGCACGGGCACGGTCCCGCTCCTGTGCGCCCGCGTCGGCGCACAGGAGCCATGCGACACGCATCGTGCGCCTCCTGTGCGCCCTATGTCGCCATGGAACCTTCCTTCGATAGGCTGTACTCAACCCGCCCCGCCGCATATGCCACGGCGTTGTAGCCCCTGTGGCCCTCGGGCGTTCCGTATGTCCACGGACATCTCGCAGCCGTCCCTGTCTCGCAGCCGAATCCCGCCAGTCCCACAGTCACCACCCCTGTAGTCCCGCAGCCATGAGGAGAGTCGTCAGAGCGATGGCCGGTCCCGCGTTCCGCGCCGCCGCCGTACGGGTGCGCACCCCCGCCACCAGCGCCAATCTCGGCCCGGGCTTCGATGCCTTCGGCCTGTCGCTGGGGCTCTATGACGACGTGGTCGTCCGCGTCGCCGACTCCGGTCTGCATATCGACATCGCGGGCGAGGGCGCCGAGACGCTTCCCCGCGACGAGAACCATCTGCTCGTACGGTCCCTGCGCACGGCCTTCGAACTGCTCGGCGGGCAGCCGCGCGGCCTGGAGGTCGTCTGCGCCAACCGCATCCCGCACGGCCGCGGTCTGGGCTCCTCGTCCGCCGCGATCTGCGCCGGGATCGTGGCGGCCCGCGCGGTGACCATAGGCGGCGACGCCCGGCTCGACGACGCGGCGCTGCTCGAACTGGCCACCGAGATCGAGGGCCACCCCGACAATGTCGCCGCCTGTCTGCTCGGCGGATTCACGGTGGCCTGGATGGACGGCGGGGCGGCGCGCGCCATCAGGATGAAGCCCGCCGATTCCATCGTTCCGGTGGTTTTCGTGCCCGGCAGCCCGGTTCTCACCGAGACCGCGCGCGGCCTGCTGCCGCGCACGGTCCCCCATGTGGACGCGGCGGTCAACGCCGGTCGCGCGGCCCTGCTCGTCGAGGCCCTGACCAGGCGCCCGGAGCTGCTGCTGCCGGCCACCGAGGACCGGCTGCACCAGGATTACCGGACCCCCGCGATGCCGCAGAGCGTCGCGCTGGTCAACCGACTGCGCGCGGACGGCGTCCCCGCGGTCATCTCCGGCGCGGGCCCCACGGTCCTCGCGCTGGTCGAGGACGGTGCGGCCGACAAGGTCGCACGGCTGGCGGGCGAGGGGTGGGCGGCCAATCGTCTCGCCCTCGACGCCGCGGGGACGAGCGTTCTGCCGCTCGGCTCGTAGTCACAGGAGATTGCCGGTGAGTGAGAGGGGGAATGTTTGTTGGAGCCGGTAGTGTTAACCTCAAGTCTGCAACCGACGTCTTTGAGGCGCGGTGCTTCGTGTCCCGCTTCGGGACCACCCTTCTTCCGGGAGCCTCCCCGACTGCCTGAGCAGCCTGCCTGAGCAGTTTTGAGCACGCACCGGAACCGGCGCGACACCCCCCGTTTTTCCCAGCGGTGGGCCGAGCAGGGGGACCTCGGGCCGGACCCATGGCACGTATGCACGTTTGCAGATCTCTCCGCCATACCCGGCGGGACCACCGCCCCGGCACGGTCCACAAGACAGGACCGCAGTCGGACAGCACAACCGGTCGCCGAGCCAGAAGGCCGACGTCCGCTCCAGGGAAGGACCCTTCGTGAGCGACACCACCGATCTGATGGGCGTGACTGCCGACAGCACTGTCGACACGACCGCGCCCGCCGAAGGTGCTGCCACTGGCACCACCGCACGGCGCCGCCGCTCCGGCACCGGCCTTGAGGGCATGGTCCTGGCCGAGCTGCAGCAGGTCGCGTCAGGCCTCGGGATCAGGGGCACCGCGCGGATGCGCAAGAGCCAGCTGATCGAGGTCATCAAGGAGGCGCAGGCCGGGGGCTCGTCCGCCGCCAAGAGCGCCGACGCGGGCAGCGCCGACGCCGAGACCAAGCCGAAGCGGCGCGCGACCTCCAAGGCCCGTACGGGCGAGGCCGCCGAGGAGAAGACCGGCAAGGCCGAGAAGGCCGTGGCCCAGCAGCAGATCGACATCCCCGGCCAGCCCGCCAGTGACGATCAGCCGACGGGCGAGCGCCGCCGTCGCCGGGCGACCGCGCAGGCGGGCAGCCCCGAGACCGCCACGGCAGAGGCCCCGGCCGATGTCAAGGTCGAGGCCCAGCCCGACGCCAAGGCCGAGGTGGCCGTCTCCGCGTCCGCCGCCGGCTCGGCGCAGGCCGAGGCCGACGGGCGGCGCGGCGAGCGCCAGGACCGCGGCCAGCGCGGCGACCGTGACCGCGGCGAGCGCGGCGACCGCCGTGACCGTCAGCGCGACCGGCGGGGCAAGGGCGACGACCAGCAGGGCGGCCAGGGCGGTCAGCAGCAGGGCGGCGGCCGTCAGCAGCGCGACAACCGCGGCGGCGGCCAGGGCGGTCAGCAGCAGGGCGGCGGCCAGAACACCGGCCCGCAGGACGACTTCGACGACGAGGCGGGCGGCCGGCGCGGCCGTCGCGGGCGCTACCGCGACCGCCGCGGCCGTCGCGGGCGCGACGAGTTCGGCCCCGGTGAGCCGCAGGTCGCCGACGACGATGTGCTGATCCCCGTCGCGGGCATCCTCGACATCCTCGACAACTACGCGTTCATCAGGACCTCCGGCTACCTGCCCGGTCCGAACGACGTGTACGTCTCGCTCGCCCAGGTCCGCAAGAACGGTCTGCGCAAGGGTGACCATGTCACCGGCGCGGTCCGCCAGCCCAAGGAAGGCGAGCGCCGCGAGAAGTTCAACGCGCTGGTCCGCCTCGACTCCGTCAACGGCATGGCGCCCGAAACCGGCCGCGGCCGGCCGGAGTTCCAGAAGCTGACGCCGCTCTACCCGCAGGACCGGCTCCGGCTGGAGACCGACCCGGGTGTGCTGACGACGCGGATCATCGACCTGGTCGCCCCCATCGGCAAGGGCCAGCGCGGTCTGATCGTGGCCCCGCCGAAGACCGGTAAGACCATGATCCTCCAGGCCATCGCCAACGCGATCACGGTCAACAGCCCCGAGTGCCATCTGATGGTCGTCCTCGTCGACGAGCGGCCCGAAGAGGTCACCGACATGCAGCGGTCGGTCAAGGGCGAGGTCATCTCCTCGACCTTCGACCGCCCGGCCGAGGACCACACCACCGTCGCCGAGCTGGCCATCGAGCGCGCCAAGCGCCTGGTGGAGCTGGGTCACGACGTGGTCGTCCTGCTGGACTCCATCACTCGTCTGGGCCGTGCGTACAACCTCGCGGCTCCCGCCTCCGGACGCATCCTGTCCGGTGGTGTCGACTCGACCGCGCTCTACCCGCCGAAGCGCTTCTTCGGTGCGGCGCGCAACATCGAGGACGGCGGCTCGCTGACCATCCTGGCCACCGCGCTGGTCGAGACCGGCTCGCGGATGGACGAGGTGATCTTCGAGGAGTTCAAGGGCACCGGCAACATGGAGCTCAAGCTCGACCGGAAGCTCTCCGACAAGCGCATCTTCCCGGCGGTGGACGTGGACGCGTCCAGCACCCGTAAGGAAGAGATCCTGCTCGGCAGCGACGAGCTCGCCGTCGTCTGGAAGCTGCGCAGGGTGCTGCACGCGCTGGACCAGCAGCAGGCGATCGAGCTGCTGCTGGACAAGATGAAGCAGACGAAGTCGAACGCGGAGTTCCTGCTCCAGATCCAGAAGACGACGCCCGGCCCCGGAAACGGCAACGGCAACGACTGACGGTGACACTCACGGAAACCGCCCTCTCGCTCCGGCGAGGGGGCGGTTTTCCGTCTCCGGGCCCCCTGTACAGGCCCTGGCCGGCCCGTGGGCGGCTCCGTACGCCGAAGACGTGGGTGACCACCGGCGCCCTCACCCGGGCGGCGCAGCGCCCCGGCAGGCTCTCTCACCTGCCGAGCCCGGGACGGCCACCGCGTGCTGTGCCCCCCTTCCTGATGCTTCACTATCTGTACAAGTGGTGACGAAATGCCCCACATCGCCCGGCGGGAGGTAACGGAATCGGCGCGACGGACAGAGGGAGACCATGACCGACCGGAGCGACAGCCGAATACGTGGCGGCGACAAGCGCCGCAAGACCCCGGGCAAGCGCCGGCGCGCGACCACCGTCGTGGCGTGGTGCGCCGCGGGTCTGGTTCTCCTCGGCGGGTCCGGGATCGGTTACGTCTATTTCAAGCTCAACGGCAACATCCTGGGCATCGACATCAACGCCCAGCTGGGCCGCGACCGCCCGCCCGACCCCGACAACGGCTCCGAGGACATCCTCGTGCTCGGCTCGGACTCCCGGTCCGGCGCGAACGCCGTGTACGGCAAGGACGGCGGCGGCGCCCGCTCGGACACCGCGATGATCGTCCACGTCCACAGAGGCCACAGAAGCGCCAGTGTCGTCTCGATACCGCGGGACACCCTGATCGACCGCCCCGACTGCACCGACTCCCAGGGCGCCGCCGTACCCGGCGCGCGGTTCGCCATGTTCAACACGGCGTACGAGGTCGGGGGCCCCGCGTGCGCGGTGAAGACCGTCGAGCAGATGTCCGGCATCCGCATGGATCACTACATCGAGGTCGACTTCACCGGTTTCAAGAAGCTCGTCGACCAGCTCGGCGGCGTGAAGATCACCACCACGCGGGCCATCGACGATCCCAAGAGCCATCTGACGCTCGCGCCCGGCACCCACACCCTGGACGGTGAGCAGTCCCTCGGTCTCGTACGGACCCGCCACAGCATCGGCGACGGCAGCGACCTGGGCCGGATAGAGCTCCAGCAGGCGTTCGTCAAGGCGCTGATCGAGCAGGTCAAGAGCATCGGCCTGTTCAGCAGCCCGAAGAAGCTCTACGACCTCGCCGACACCGCCACCCGCGCGATCAGGCCCGACTCCCAGCTCGATTCGGTCGACAAACTGATCGGATTCGCCGACGGACTCAAGGACCTGGGGGCGAAGGACATCAAGATGATCACGCTCCCGGTCCAGTACGACCCCGCCGACCGGAACCGCGTACTGCCCCTCCAGGCCGCCGACCAGCAGGTCTGGAAGGCGCTCAGGGAGGACAAGCCCATCCCCGCCTCCGCGACCAAGGACTCCGCGGGCGACCGGGGCGACACGAACGGCGTCGTCGGGGACCGCTGACAGGGCCCGTCGGCGGGCACCGGCTTTTCCACAGGTGTGCGCCGGAATCCGGAATACTTTCCGCCGCACCCCCGTTTTGGGAGATACGGCCGGTCCTGGCAGACTGGTACGTCGGTCCCGGTTCACGCACGAGCACTCCGCACGTGCGACCCGGCGCCCTCCCCGCCCCCGCGCGGGGATGTTCCCTAGGAGAACCCCTTGAAGCGCGACATCCACCCCGCGTACGTCGAGACCCAGGTCAGCTGCACCTGCGGTGCGTCGTTCACCACCCGGAGCACCATCGAGTCCGGCACCATCCGTGCCGACCTCTGCTCCGAGTGCCACCCGTTCTACACGGGCAAGCAGAAGATCCTCGACACCGGTGGCCGCGTGGCCCGCTTCGAGGCCCGCTTCGGCAAGGCCGCCGCCGCCAAGAAGTAGCGAGCACCCCGCGCCGGTTCTCGGTGCCCCGTTGACCGGGGCGCCGGGACCGGCGCTTTGGCGTCCCGAAGCACCTTTCGTACGAAAAACCAGGAGCCCCCGATGTTCGAGGCGGTCGAGGAACTGATCGGCGAGCACGCCGATCTGGAGAAGAAGCTCGCCGACCCGTCGGTCCACGCGGACCAGGGACACGCGCGCAAGCTCAACAAGCGTTACGCCGAGCTCACCCCGATCATCGGCACCTACCGCTCCTGGAAGCAGACCGGCGAGGACATCGTGACCGCCCGCGAGTTCGCGGCCGACGATCCCGATTTCGCCGCCGAGGTCAAGGAGCTGGAGAAGCAGCGCGAAGAGCTGACCGAGAAGCTCCGACTGCTGCTCGTACCGCGCGACCCCAGCGACGACAAGGACGTCATCCTGGAGGTCAAGGCCGGCGCGGGCGGCGACGAGTCCGCGCTCTTCGCCGGCGACCTGCTGCGCATGTATCTGCGGTACGCGGAGCGCGTCGGCTGGAAGACCGAGATCATCGACGCCACCGAATCCGAACTGGGCGGCTACAAGGACGTCCAGGTCGCGGTGAAGACCAAGGGCGGCAACGGCGCGACCGAGCCCGGACAGGGCGTCTGGGCGCGGCTGAAGTACGAGGGCGGGGTGCACCGCGTCCAGCGCGTGCCGTCCACCGAGTCGCAGGGCCGAATCCACACCTCCGCCGCCGGTGTGCTCGTCACGCCCGAGGCCGAGGAGGTCGACGTCGAGATCCACGCGAACGATCTGCGGATCGACGTCTACCGCTCCTCGGGGCCCGGCGGCCAGTCCGTCAACACCACCGACTCCGCCGTCCGCATCACCCATCTGCCGACCGGCGTCGTCGCCTCCTGCCAGAACGAGAAGAGCCAGCTCCAGAACAAGGAGCAGGCACTGCGTATCCTTCGCTCGCGGCTGCTCGCGGCGGCGCAGGAGGAGGCGGAGAAGAACGCGGCGGACGCCCGGCGCAGCCAGGTGCGGACGGTCGACAGGTCCGAGAAGATCCGGACGTACAACTTCCCGGAAAACCGGATCTCCGACCACCGCGTCGGTTTCAAGGCGTACAACTTGGACCAGGTGCTCGACGGAGACCTGGACGCGGTCATCCAGGCCTGTGTCGACGCCGACTCGGCAGCGAAGCTCGCCGCCGCCCAGTAACCACTCTCGCAGTCCGGAGGAACCAGCGTGCAGCCACTTCCCGGTGGGCACAGCGACCCTCAGCGGCTCCGTCGCGGGCCCGCCAGCCGCAGCAGCCTGCTGCTCGCCGAGGTGGCCCAGGCCACCCAGCGGCTGGCGGACGCGGGCGTGCCCTCGCCGCGCTTCGACGCGGAGGAGCTCGCCGCGTATGTGCACGGCGTCAAGCGGGGAGAGCTGCACAACGTCAAGGACGCGGACTTCGACGCCCGTTACTGGGAGGCCGTGGCCCGCCGCGAGGCCCGCGAGCCGCTCCAGCACATCACCGGACGCGCCTTCTTCCGCTATCTGGAGCTCCAGGTGGGCCCCGGCGTGTTCGTGCCGCGCCCGGAGACCGAGTCGGTCGTCGGCTGGGCGATAGACGCCGTACGCGCCATGGACGTCGTGGAGCCGCTGATCGTCGACCTGTGCTCGGGCTCCGGCGCGATCGCGCTCGCCATGGCACAGGAGGTGCCGCGCTCGCGCGTACACGCCGTGGAGCTGTCCGAGCAGGCCCTCGCCTGGACGCGGAAGAACGCGGAGGGGTCCAGGGTCACCGTCCACCAGGGAGACGCTCTGAGCGCCCTTCCCGAGCTCGACGGCCAGGTCGATCTGGTCATCTCCAACCCGCCGTACATCCCGCTGACCGAATGGGAGTACGTCGCCCCCGAGGCCCGTGACCACGATCCGGAGATGGCCCTCTTCTCCGGCGAGGACGGCCTCGACACGATCCGCGGCATCGAACGCACCGCGCACCGGCTGCTGCGGCCCGGCGGTCTGGTCGTCGTGGAACACGCGGACACCCAGGGCGGCCAGGTGCCGTGGATCTTCAGCGAGGAATCCGGCTGGGCGGACGCCGCCGACCACCCCGATCTGAACAAGAGGCCGCGCTTCGCGACGGCCCGTAAGGCCATGCCGTGACCGCGACGGCGACCGTGACCGCTACAGCCGCACCGAGCACCGCTGAGACCGCCGCAGAGACCGCCGCACCGGCAGTGAACCGGGCATCAGACCACAGGAGGGCCGGCTAAATGGCACGGCGATACGACTGCAACGACGCGACCGACCGTACGACGGGTCTGCGCGAGGCCGCGTCGGCCGTCCGCCGTGGTGAGCTGGTCGTGCTGCCCACCGACACCGTCTACGGGATCGGCGCGGACGCCTTCAGCTCCGAGGCCGTCGCCGATCTGCTGGGGGCCAAGGGGCGCGGCCGCAATATGCCCACCCCTGTCCTGATCGGCTCCCCGAACACCCTGCACGGCCTCGTCACCGACTTCTCCGAGCAGGCCTGGGAGCTGGTCGACGCGTTCTGGCCCGGCGCGCTCACCCTCGTCGCCAAGCACCAGCCGTCCCTCCAGTGGGACCTGGGGGACACCCGTGGCACCGTCGCCATCCGGATGCCGCTGCACCCCGTCGCCATCGAACTGCTCACCGAGGTCGGCCCGATGGCCGTCTCCAGCGCCAACCTCACGGGACACCCGGCGCCCGAGGACTGCGACGCCGCGCAGGAGATGCTCGGGGACGCCGTCTCCGTCTATCTCGACGGCGGCCGGACGCCCGGCAACGTTCCCTCCTCGATCGTCGATGTCACCGGCGCGGTCCCGGTGCTGCTGCGGGCCGGTGCCCTGGACGCGGAGGAGCTCCGCAAGGTGGTACCCGACCTTGAGGTGGCCAATTGACCGCCCCTGAGGGGCGTGGCATAGCGGAGACCGCATTCACCGGCAACACCTTCCGCATCCTCCACGTCAGCACCGGCAACGTCTGCCGCTCGCCCATCACCGAGCGGCTGAACCGGCATGCCCTGACCGTCCGCCTCGGTGAGCGGCTCACCGGCGGCCTGATCGTGGAGAGCGCGGGCACCTGGGGGCACGAGGGCGCCGCCATGGAGGCCAACGCCGAAGCCGTACTCGCCGACTTCGGCGCGGACGCCTCCGGCTTCGTCGGCCGCGAACTGCTCGACGAACACGTCATCCGCGCCGACCTGGTCCTCACCGCGACCCGCGACCACCGCGCCCAGGTGATCTCCATGGGCCACTCGGCGGGGCTGCGCACCTTCACGCTCAAGGAGTTCACCCGGCTGGTGCGCGCCATAGACCCGGCGACGCTGCCGGACCCCCTCGACGAGGGGGTGGTCGAGCGCGCCCGCGCACTGGTCCGCGCGGCGGCGGCGCTGCGCGGCTGGCTGCTGGCGCCCACGGCGGAGGCGGACGAGGTCTACGACCCGTACGGCGCGCCCATCACGTTCTTCCGCTCGATCGGCGAGGAGATCCACCAGGCGCTGGACCCGGTCGTGACGGCCCTGACGGGGGTCCCGGCGCGGCCCCCCCTTTTTTGAGGGCTCGGTTCACCTCCGGGCGCTTCATGCCACTGTCGACGGTCGACCGTGCTCGATTCCCTCGTACCTCGGGAACCTCCGCGCGCTCTCCCTTTCGACAGCGGCGCGCCCTTCGGCTCACTCGCCGGCGGACGTGGAGGCGGGCGGCGGGAGCCAGGCGGCCTCGCCATCGCGCATCGGCGTTCCCACCGGCCTACATTGGAAGGCACGCACCCCCTCCGAGGTCCGGAGTCCGCCATGGCAGTCGTCACCGCCTCCCCCACGACCGCGCCGGACGTCCTGCGGCGGCAGGATCCCGAGATGGCCGAGGTGATCCTCGGGGAGACGCGCCGGCAGGCGGACAGCCTTCAGCTGATCGCCGCCGAGAACTTCACGTCCCCCGCCGTTCTCGCCGCGCTCGGCTCCCCGCTCGCCAACAAGTACGCCGAGGGCTATCCCGGCGCCCGCCACCACGGCGGATGTGAGCTGGTCGACGCGGCCGAGCGGATCGCGATCGCGCGGGCGAAGGCGCTGTTCGGGGCCGAGCACGCCAACGTACAGCCGCACTCCGGGTCGTCCGCCGTCCTCGCCACGTACGCCGCCCTGCTGCGGCCAGGAGACACCGTGCTGGCCATGGGGCTGCCGTACGGGGGGCATCTCACCCATGGGGCGCCCGTCAACTTCTCCGGCCGCTGGTTCGACTTCGTCGGGTACGGGGTCGACGCGGAGAGCGGGATCATCGACTACGCGCAGGTGCACCAGCTGGCGCGGACGCACCGGCCCAAGGCCATCGTGTGCGGCTCGATCTCGTATCCCCGGCATATCGACTACGAGACGTTCCGCGAGATCGCCGACGACGTCGGGGCGTATCTGATCGCGGACGCCGCCCATCCGATCGGGCTGGTCGCCGGGGGAGCGGCGCCCAATCCCGTGCCGTACGCCGATGTCGTGTGCGCGACGACGCACAAGGTGCTGCGCGGGCCGCGCGGCGGGATGATCCTGTGCGGCGAGGAGTACGCGGAGCGCGTGGACCGGGCCGTGTTCCCGTTCACCCAGGGCGGCGCGCAGATGCACACGATCGCGGCCAAGGGTGTCGCCTTCGGGGAGGCCGCGGCCCCCGCGTTCACGGCGTACGCGCACCGGGTCGTCGCCAACGCCCGTGCGCTGGCCGAGGCGTTGGCCACGGAGGGTTTCCTCATCACTACGGGTGGTACCGATACGCATCTGATCACCGCCGACCCCTCGCCCCTGGGAGTGGAGGGCAGAACGGCCCGCGGCCGGCTGGCCGCCGCCGGGATGGTGCTGGACACCTGCGCGCTGCCCTACGCGGACGGGCGCGGCATCCGGCTGGGCACCGCTGCGGTGACCACCCAGGGCATGGGAGAGGCGGAAATGCGCCGGATCGCGGCCCTCTTCGCCGCGGCGCTGCGTGAGGATGTTGCGGAGGCTCGGCGGGTCCGCGGTGAAGTGCGGAGCCTGACCGGGCGTTTTCCGCCGTATGGGACCCTTTCCTGAATGAAACATCCAGGGGCGGGAAGCCGTGCAACCATCTCGCTCATTGTGTAGTCCTCGCTCATAACGCGACTCGGTTTCCATCGGTGGATCCGGGGCGGGCTAGTGTGTGGGGCTGAGATGGCCAGCGATTCCTGTGGGGCAGCCCGTGCGTGATTACCTGCTGACGCTCTGTGTGACGGCTGCGGTGACCTATCTGCTGACCGGCCCGGTGCGGAAGTTCGCCATCGCGGCGGGAGCGATGCCGGAGATCCGCGCCCGCGACGTGCACCGCGAACCGACGCCGAGGCTCGGCGGTATCGCCATGTTCTTCGGCCTGTGCGCCGGACTGCTCGTCGCCGACAATCTGCAGAACCTCAACGGGGTGTTCGAGCTCTCCAACGAGCCGCGCGCGCTGCTCTCCGGCGCCGCGCTGATCTGGCTGATCGGTGTCCTCGACGACAAGTTCGAGATCGACGCGCTGATCAAACTGGGTGCCCAGATGATCGCCGCCGGTGTGATGGTGATGCAGGGTCTGACGATCCTGTGGATCCCGGTGCCCGGTATCGGCATGGTCTCGCTGACCTCCTGGCAGGGCACACTGCTCACCGTCGCGCTGGTGGTGATCACCATCAACGCCGTCAACTTCGTGGACGGTCTCGACGGCCTCGCGGCCGGCATGGTCTGCATCGCCGCCACCGCCTTCTTTCTGTACACCTACCGGCTCTGGTACGGGTACGGCATCGAGGCCGCCGCCCCCGCCACGCTCTTCGCCGTGATCCTGATGGGCATGTGTGTGGGCTTCCTGCCGCACAACATGCATCCGGCGCGCATCTTCATGGGCGATTCGGGATCGATGCTGATCGGTCTGGTGCTCTCGGCGGGCGCGATCTCCGTGACGGGGCAGGTCGACCTGGATGTCCTGAAGGTCTTCGAGGGGTCGGGGCGCGCGGCCACGCACGCGGCCCTGCCGGTCTTCATCCCGCTGCTGCTGCCGCTGACGATCATCGCGATCCCGTTCGCGGACCTGGTGCTGGCCGTCGTACGCCGCGCCTGGAACGGCCAGTCGCCGTTCGCCGCCGACCGGGGCCATCTGCACCACCGGCTGCTGGAGATCGGTCACTCGCACAGCAGGTCCGTCCTGATCATGTACTTCTGGTCGGCCCTGATCGCGTTCGGTGTGGTCCTGTACTCGGTGCACTCGGCGTCGATGTGGATCCTGCCGGTCGTCGTCGTGCTGAGCGCGGTGGGGCTGGTGCTTCTGCTGCTGCCGCGCTTCACACCGCGGGCCCCGCTCTGGGCGCAGGCCTTCGTACCGCCGCGCTACCGGCGCCGCAAGCGGGCGGCGGCCGAGCCGGACGGCTCGCACGAGGAGATCGAGGAGATCGTTCCGGAGCCGGTCCCCGAGCCGGTGGGGGCGCAGGGGGTGGCGGCGGAGCGTACGCCTGTTCCCGCCGGCGTCAACGGGGCGACCGCCCTCGGCGCTCGTTCGCGTTTTTCCGACAGAAGAAAGGCTGATTCCAGGCGCTGAGCCTGGGGCCATTACACTCGTCGGTGCCCAATACCAGACAAGTCACACCTCTGTCCTGCGCACACGCGCGGGTTAACTCTCATGTGTGACAGTTAGCACACCCCCATGGTAAAGACCTCATCAAATAGTTTGTGATACTGTTCACGAGACCCGGCGACAGAGCCGAAGGACCGTAGTGCGACGGTCCGTTGGCCCGAGAAACCCTCTCTCGGACCGGGCCTACGCTCGTCCATGACGACACCATCTGCCCCACCCATTCAGCGGAGCTGCCGCCATGCCGTCCAACGACGTCCGGAACCTCCTTCACACCGCCGTGCCCACTGCTGCCGTCGGTGTTGTCGCCGCCGTGGTCAGCGGTGTGGTCGCGGGGGGCAAGGGGGCTTTGGGAGCCGCCGTCGGCACGCTGGTGGTCATCCTCTTCATGGGTATCGGGCTGGTCGTCCTCCAGCGGACGGCGAAGTCACTGCCGCAGTTGTTCCAGGCCATGGGGCTGATGCTCTACACGGCCCAGATCCTGTTGCTGTTCATCTTCGTGGCCCTGTTCAAGAACACCACCCTGTTCCACCCGAAGGCGTTCGCCATCACCTTGATCGTGGCGACCGTCGCGTGGGTTTCCGCTCAGGCGCGTGCGCACATGAAGGCCAAGATCCTTTACGTCGAACCCGAGTCTTCGTCTGCCGGTAAGGCCGAGAAGACGGGGTCGTCGGCGTGAGAGGTAGGGCCGGGATAAGTACCCGTTCGGAACCCTGCTATCGTCCGGTTCCAACTGCGGCATTGCGGGCGCGGGCATCCGAGCTGACGCCTGTTCTCACGCGAGGCTTGAAGCCCGAGAGCTGCCGCTCCCACACCTGTAAGACCTGTCCGGTGCCGAACCGCGGCCCTGCGCCGCACCGACACAACGAGGTTGCCGTACCTATGCGCCACTCTGAAGGAGCCCGCGGTGAGTGCTGACCAGACGACGCTCGCCTTCGACTGGAGTTGCCGCATTTTGGCCGACAACGGCTGCGGCTTTCCGGCTCCGGGCCTGCACTCCTTCCTCTTCAAGCCGATCGTCGAGGTCGGCGGCTTCTACTTCAACAAGACGATGCTTCTGGCGCTGCTCGCCTCGGTGATCGTGGTCGGATTCTTCTGGATGGCTTTCAACAAGCCGAAGTTGATCCCCGGCAAGGTCCAGATGATCGGTGAGGCCGGTTACGACTTCGTCCGCCGCGGCATCGTCTACGAGACGCTGGGCAAGCGCGAGGGCGAGAAGTACGTCCCGTTCATGGTCTCGCTGTTCTTCTTCGTCTGGATCATGAACATCTGGTCGGTCGTTCCGCTCGCCCAGTTCCCGGTCGCCTCCGTCATCGCCTACCCGGCGGGTCTCGCGCTCATCGTGTACCTGATGTGGATGTCCGTGACGTTCAAGCGCCACGGATTCGTCGGCGGACTGAAGAACGTCACCGGCTACGACAAGTCGCTCGGCCCGGTCCTGCCTCTCGTCGTGCTCATCGAGTTCTTCTCGAACGTCCTCGTCCGGCCGTTCACACACATGGTCCGGCTCTTCGCCAACATGTTCGCCGGTCACCTGCTGCTCGTGATGTTCACCGTCGCCAGCTGGTACCTGCTGAACGGCTTCCTCATCCCGGCCGCCGGCGTCTCGTTCGTGATGACCATGGGCATGATCGTCTTCGAGCTGTTCGTCCAGGCCATCCAGGCCTACGTGTTCGTACTCCTGGCCTGCACCTATCTGCAGGGCGCACTCGCCGAGAGTCACTGAACCCTCCCCACACTCAACCCTGTCGTCCGGTGGCCAACCCCCACCGGTCCGTGAAAGAGAAGGAAGAACCGGCATGTCCGCTCTCTCGAACCTCGCCGCCGTCACCGGTGACCTCAAGGCCCTCGGCTCCATCGGGTACGGTCTCTCGGCCATCGGCCCCGGCGTCGGCGTCGGCATCATCTTCGGTAACGGCACCCAGGCGCTGGCCCGTCAGCCCGAGGCCGCCGGCCTGATCCGTACCAACCAGATCCTCGGCTTCGCCTTCTGTGAGGCGCTCGCGCTCATCGGCATCGTCATGCCGTTCGTCTACGGCAGCTGACGTTCTGGGACGAATAGCCCATTACGACGAAAGGCAATGATGTGAACGCGCTGGTATCCCTGGCGGCGGAGGAGCAGCAGAACCCGCTCATCCCGCCCGGACCGGAGCTCCTCGTCGGGCTGATCGCCTTCGCCATCGTCTTCTTCTTCCTCGCGAAGAAGCTCCTCCCGAACATCAACAAGGTTCTGGAAGAGCGTCGCGAGGCCATCGAGGGCGGTATCGAGAAGGCCGACGCCGCCAAGACGGAGGCGGAGAGCGTCCTTGAGCAGTACAAGGCGCAGCTCGCCGAAGCCCGGCACGAGGCCGCTCGGCTTCGCCAGGAGGCGACCGAGCAGGGCACCGCGATCATCCAGGAGATGAGGGCGGAAGGCCAGCGGCAGCGTGAAGAGATCATCGCCGCCGGTCACGCCCAGATCGAGGCCGACCGCAAGTCCGCGGCCAGCTCGCTGCGCCAGGACGTGGGCAAGCTCGCCACCGAACTGGCCGGCAAGCTCGTCGGGGAGTCCCTTGAGGACCACGCCCGGCAGAGCCGCACCATCGACCGCTTCCTCGACGAGCTCGAGGACGGCGCTTCGAAGGCCGAGGCCACGCGATGAACGGAGCGAGCCGCGAGGCGCTGGCCGCCGCGCGTGAGCGTCTCGACGCGCTGACCGACAGCACGTCGGTCGACGCGGCGAAGCTCGCCGAGGACCTGGCCGCCGTGACCGCGCTGCTCGACCGTGAGGTCTCGCTGCGTCGGGTCCTGACCGACCCGGCGCAGGCCGGCGAGGCCAAGGCCGAGCTGGCCGGACGGCTGCTGAGCGGTCAGGTGGGCGGTCCGGCCGCCGACCTGGTCTCCGGCATGGTCCGCTCCCGCTGGTCGCAGCCGCGTGACCTGGTCGACTCGGTGGAGGAGCTCTCGGCGACCGCCGAGCTCACCGCCGCGCAGCAGGCCGGTTCGCTGGACGACGTGGAGGACGAGCTGTTCCGGTTCGGCCGGATCGTCGAGTCCAGCCCCGCGCTGCGGTCCGCGCTGACCGACAGGTCGGCGACGGCCACGGCCAAGACCGGGCTCCTGGACGGTCTGCTGGGCGGCCGGGCCACTCCGGCCACCGAGCGTCTGGTAGCGCGTCTCGTGACCCGGCCCCGGGGACGTAGCCTGGAAGCGGGTCTCCAGACCCTGTCCCGGCTCGCCGCGGCGCGCCGGGACCGGATGGTCGCCGTCGTCACCTCGGCCGTGCCGCTCAGCGACGGGCAGAAGCAGCGTCTCGGCGCCGCTCTGGCCAGGCTGTACGGCCACCCGATGCATCTGAACCTGGACGTGGACCCCGAGGTCCTCGGCGGGATCTCGGTGCGGGTCGGCGACGAGGTCATCAACGGCACCGTCGCGGACCGTCTCGAAGAGGCGGAACGGCGACTCGCGGGCTGACGACGGACGGCGGAGCCGTCCGCGGACGCAGGCGGGACAACGGACGTCGGCAACAGAACAGAGCAACACCAGCGGCCCGGTTGGGCCGTGCAGAAATTGCAGAAGATTCCTGGGGGTCGCCCCCAGACCCGCAGACCCCCAAAGAAACTTCGGGCCCAACAAGGAGAGCAGGGAACCCAGATGGCGGAGCTCACGATCCGGCCGGAGGAGATCCGGGACGCGCTGGAGAACTTTGTCCAGTCGTACAAGCCGGACGCGGCCTCGCGCGAGGAGGTCGGTACGGTCAGCGTGGCCGGCGACGGCATCGCGAAGGTCGAGGGTCTTCCCTCGGCCATGGCGAACGAGCTGCTGAAGTTCGAGGACGGCACCCTCGGCCTCGCCCTCAACCTTGAGGAGCGCGAGATCGGTTCGATCATCCTCGGCGAGTTCAGCGGTATCGAGGAGGGTCAGTCGGTCACCCGTACCGGCGAGGTCCTCTCCGTCGCTGTCGGCGAGGGCTACCTGGGTCGCGTGGTCGACCCGCTCGGCAACCCGATCGACGGCCTCGGCGAGATCGAGACCGAGGGCCGCCGCGCCCTGGAGCTGCAGGCCCCGGGCGTCATGGTCCGTAAGTCGGTCCACGAGCCCATGCAGACCGGCTACAAGGCTGTCGACGCCATGGTGCCGATCGGCCGTGGCCAGCGTCAGCTGATCATCGGCGACCGGCAGACCGGCAAGACCGCTCTGGCCGTCGACACGATCATCAACCAGCGCGACAACTGGCGCTCGGGCGACACCAACAAGCAGGTCCGCTGCATCTACGTCGCCATCGGCCAGAAGGGCTCCACCATCGCGGGTGTCCGCGGTGCGCTGGAGGAGGCGGGCGCTCTTGAGTACACGACGATCGTCGCCGCCCCCGCGTCCGACCCGGCCGGCTTCAAGTACCTGGCGCCGTACACCGGCTCGGCCATCGGCCAGCACTGGATGTACCAGGGCAAGCACGTCCTGATCATCTTCGACGACCTCTCGAAGCAGGCCGACGCCTACCGCGCCGTGTCCCTGCTGCTGCGCCGTCCGCCGGGCCGTGAGGCCTACCCGGGCGACGTCTTCTACCTGCACTCGCGTCTGCTGGAGCGCTGCGCCAAGCTCTCCGACGACATGGGCGCCGGTTCGATGACGGGTCTCCCGATCGTCGAGACGAAGGCCAACGACGTGTCGGCGTTCATTCCGACCAACGTCATCTCCATCACCGACGGACAGTGCTTCCTGGAGTCCGACCTGTTCAACGCCGGCCAGCGGCCCGCGCTGAACGTCGGTATCTCGGTCTCCCGAGTCGGTGGCTCCGCCCAGCACAAGGCCATGCGGCAGGTCTCCGGCCGACTGCGTGTGGACCTCGCCCAGTACCGTGAGCTGGAGGCGTTCGCGTCCTTCGGTTCCGACCTGGACGCGGCGTCCAAGGCGTCCCTGGAGCGCGGTAAGCGCATGGTCGAGCTGCTGAAGCAGCCGCAGTACGCGCCGTTCCCGGTGGAGGAGCAGGTCGTCTCCGTCTGGGCCGGCACCAACGGCAAGATGGACGACGTACCGGTCGCCGACATCCGTCGCTTCGAGAGCGAGCTGCTGGAGTACCTGCGCCGTGAGCGCAAGGACCTGCTGACCAGCATCGCCGAGGGCGCCAAGATGTCCGACGACACGATCCAGTCGATCGCGGACGCCATCACCGCCTTCAAGCGGCAGTTCGAGACCTCGGACGGCAAGCTCCTCGGCGACGACGCGCCGGCCGTCAACGTCTCCAAGTGACGACGGAAGGGACCTGACTCATGGGAGCCCAGCTCCGGGTCTACAAGCGTCGCATCAAATCCGTCACCGCGACCAAGAAGATCACCAAGGCGATGGAGATGATCGCCGCCTCGCGCATCGTCAAGGCGCAGCGCCAGGTGGCGGCCTCCACTCCGTACGCGACCGAGCTGACCCGCGCGGTCACCGCGGTGGCGACGGGGTCGACGACCAAGCACCCCCTGACCACCGAGGCGGAGACGCCGACCCGCGCCGCGGTCCTGCTCGTCACGAGCGACCGCGGACTGGCCGGCGGCTACTCCTCGAACGCCATCAAGGCGGCGGAGCGGCTCACCGAGCGGCTCCGCGGTGAGGGCAAGGAGGTCGACACGTACATCGTCGGCCGCAAGGGTGTCGCCTACTACGGCTTCCGTGAGCGCAAGGTCACGGACTCGTGGAGCGGCTTCACCGACAGCCCGACGTACGCGGACGCCAAGCAGGTCGCGGCGCCGCTGATCGCGGCCGTCCAGCAGGACACGGCCGAGGGCGGCGTGGACGAGCTCCACATCGTCTTCACCGAGTTCGTCTCGATGCTGACGCAGACGCCGGTACAGCGCCGGCTGCTGCCGCTCAGCCTGACGCAGACATCAGCGGCTGCCGCCGCGGGGACGGCTGAGGACTCGACGGGAACATCAGCGGCTGCCGCCACGGGGAAGGGCGAGATCCTTCCGCTCTTCGACTTCGAGCCGTCGGCGGAGGACGTCCTCGACGCCCTGCTGCCGCGCTACGTCGAGAGCCGTATCTACAACGCGCTGCTCCAGGCCGCTGCTTCCAAGCACGCTGCCACCCGCCGCGCGATGAAGTCGGCGACCGACAACGCCGGGGACCTCATCAAGAGCCTTTCCCGGCTTGCCAACGCGGCCCGCCAGGCCGAAATCACCCAGGAAATCAGCGAGATCGTCGGTGGCGCGAGCGCCCTGGCCGACGCGACCGCGGGGAGTGAATAGATCATGACGACCACTGTTGAGGCGGCCACCCCGGGAAGCACGGCCACAGGCCGCGTTGCCCGGGTCATCGGCCCGGTCGTCGACGTGGAGTTCCCCGTCGACGCGATGCCGGACATCTACAACGCGCTGCACGTCGAGGTCGCGGACCCGGCCGAGGAGGGCAAGCTCAAGACGCTGACCCTCGAAGTCGCCCAGCACCTGGGCGACGGACTGGTCCGCGCGGTCTCGATGCAGCCCACCGACGGTCTGGTGCGCCAGGCCCCGGTGACCGACACGGGCGACGGCATCACCGTGCCGGTCGGCGATGTGACCAAGGGCAAGGTGTTCAACACCCTCGGTCAGATCCTGAACGAGCCCGAGGCCGAGTCCCAGATCACGGAGCGCTGGCCGATCCACCGCAAGGCCCCGGCCTTCGACCAGCTCGAGTCCAAGACCGAGATGTTCGAGACCGGCCTGAAGGTCGTCGACCTGCTGACCCCGTACGTCAAGGGCGGCAAGATCGGTCTGTTCGGTGGTGCGGGCGTCGGCAAGACCGTCCTCATCCAGGAAATGATCATGCGTGTGGCCAAGCTGCACGACGGTGTTTCCGTGTTCGCCGGTGTCGGTGAGCGCACCCGTGAGGGCAACGACCTCATCGACGAGATGACCGACTCGGGCGTGCTGGACAAGACCGCGCTGGTCTTCGGCCAGATGGACGAGCCGCCGGGCACGCGTCTGCGTGTGGCGCTCTCCGCGCTGACCATGGCGGAGTACTTCCGCGATGTGCAGAAGCAGGACGTGCTGCTCTTCATCGACAACATCTTCCGCTTCACCCAGGCCGGTTCCGAGGTCTCCACGCTGCTCGGCCGTATGCCGTCCGCGGTGGGTTACCAGCCGACCCTGGCGGACGAGATGGGTGTGCTCCAGGAGCGCATCACCTCGACCCGCGGTCACTCGATCACCTCGATGCAGGCGATCTACGTCCCCGCGGACGACCTGACCGACCCGGCCCCGGCCACGACCTTCGCGCACCTCGACGCGACGACCGTGCTGTCGCGTCCGATCTCGGAGAAGGGCATCTACCCGGCGGTGGACCCGCTGGACTCGACGTCCCGCATCCTGGACCCGCGCTACATCTCGCAGGCGCACTACGACGCGGCCAGCCGCGTCAAGGGAATCCTGCAGAAGTACAAGGACCTCCAGGACATCATCGCGATCCTCGGTATCGACGAGCTGGGCGAGGAGGACAAGCTCGTTGTCCACCGGGCCCGTCGTGTCGAGCGCTTCCTGTCGCAGAACACCCACGCCGCCAAGCAGTTCACCGGCCTGGACGGTTCGGACGTGCCGCTCGACGAGTCGATCTCCGCGTTCAACGCGATCTGTGACGGGGAGTACGACCACTTCCCCGAGCAGGCGTTCTTCATGTGCGGTGGCATCGAGGACCTGAAGGCCAAGGCCAAGGAACTCGGCGTCTCCTGACCCGTCGGCGCACGGAGGGGGGCGGGTACCTCCCGCCCCCCTCCGTCGCGCGCTTATCGACACCCCATAGAATTGAAGCCAACACCCGGCGATACGGCCGGGTGGTGACCCGAGGAGCCACCCTTGGCTGCTGAGCTGCATGTCGAGCTGGTCGCCGCTGACCGCAGTATCTGGTCCGGCGAGGCCACCCTGGTCGTCGCGCGCACCACGTCCGGCGACATCGGCGTCATGCCCGGTCACCAGCCGCTGCTCGGTGTGCTGGAGTCGGGCCCGGTGACCATTCGTACGAGTGAGGGCGAAACGGTCGTGGCCGCTGTGCACGGCGGTTTCGTCTCGTTCGCCGACAACAAGCTTTCGCTGCTGGCGGAGATCGCCGAGCTGGCGGATGAGATCGACACCCAGCGCGCCGAGCGTGCGCTGGAACGCGCGAAGTCGGGTGACGACGATGCCGCCGAACGGCGCGCCGACGTCCGACTGCGTGCGGTGGCGGTGCGCTGAGCGCAGTCACCACTGATTTATCCTCAGCCGCGGCTCGTTCCGGATCCCTCCGGACCGGGTCGCGGCTGAGGCGATGCGGGTGCGGTTCCTGTTCCGGTACTGAATGAGGCGAGGAGGTCGGTGTTTGATGGTCCTCGCTCTGCTCATTTGCGGAACGGTCGTCGTACTGGTTGCGGTGGGGCTCTTCGTCTTCGGTCTGCGCCGGCGGCTGATCCAGCGCTCCGGCGGTACGTTCGACTGCAGTCTGCGCTGGAACGTGCCGGCGGAGCCCGATCGCTCGGGCAAGGGCTGGGTGTACGGCGTCGCCCGCTACAACGGCGACCGCATCAACTGGTTCCGGGTCTTCTCCTACGCCCCGCGCCCGCGCCGTACGCTGGAGCGCTCCGCGATCGAGGTGCTGTCGCGCCGCGCGCCCGAGGGCGAGGAGGAGCTGGCGCTGCTCTCCGACGCGGTCATCCTGGGCTGTGCGCACAGCGGGGTCCGGCTGGAGCTGGCGATGAGTGATGACGCCCTCACCGGCTTTCTCGCCTGGCTGGAGGCGGCTCCGCCCGGACAGCGGGTGAACGTGGCCTGAGCCCCGTACTCCTGCCGGGGGCTCAGCGGCTGTGACGTCAGGGACATGATGAAGGGGGCGGCGCTCGGGCGCCGCCCCCTTCAGCTGTGCCGTCGTGCCGTTCCGGCTATCCGAGACCGTTCTTGATCGCGGTCACCAGCTCGCCGTTGGCGGTGTCACCCGTGAAGTCCCAGAAGAAGGCGCCTCCCAGGCTCTGCTGGTTCGCCCAGGCCATCTTGGACGTGATGGTGGCCGGGGTGTCGTAACTCCACCAGTTGCTGCCGCACTTGGCGTACGAGGTGCCCGCGATGGTGCCGGTGGGCGGGCAGGTGTTCTTGAGGACCTTGTAGTCCTCGATCCCCGCCTCGTACGTACCGGGAGCGGCGCCGGTGGCGGTGCCGCCCGGTGCGTCCTGGGTCACGCCCGTCCAGCCGCGCCCGTAGAAGCCGATACCGAGCAGCAGCTTGTTGGCCGGCACGCCCTGCGCCTTGAACTTGGCGATCGCCTCGGCGGAGTTGAAGCCCGCCTGCGGGATGCCCGGGTACGAGGTGAGCGGGGAGTGCGGAGCCGTCGGGCCCTGCGCGGCGAAGGCGCCGAAGAAGTCGTACGTCATGACGTTGAACCAGTCCATGTACGGGGCCGCGCCCGCGTAGTCGACCTTGTCGATCTTGCCGCCGGCCGAGGCGTCCGCCGTGGTGGCGGCCGTGACCAGGTTGTTGGGACCGAACTTGGCGCGCATGGCCTGCATCATGTTCTTGAAGGACGCGGGGCCGCTGGTGTCACAGGTCAGACCGCAGGCGTTGGGGTACTCCCAGTCCAGGTCGATGCCGTCGAAGACATCGGCCCAGCGCGGGTCCTCCACCAGGTCGTAGCAGGACTGGGCGAAGGCGGCCGGGTTCTGCACGGCCTGGCCGAAGCCGCCGGACCAGGTCCAGCCGCCGAACGACCAGAGGACCTTGATGTGCGGGTACTTGGCCTTGAGCTTGCGCAGCTGGTTGAAGCTGCCGCGCAGCGGCTGGTCCCAGGTGTCGGCGACGCCGTCGACGGACTGGTCGGCGGTGTACGCCTTCTCGTAGTCGGCGTAGGAGTCGCCGATGGCGCACTTGCCGCCGGTGACATTGCCGAAGGCGTAGTTGATGTGGGTGATCTTGGCCGCGGAACCGGACGTGTCCAGGTTCTTGACGTGGTAGTTCCGGCCGTAGACGCCCCACTCGGTGAAGTAGCCGAGCTTGACCTTGCCGCCGGGACCGGGGCCGGGGCCCGGGTCGCCACCGGTCGTACGGACCGCGCGGGCGCCGCTGAGCGGGCCCGTCTGGTCGGCCGTGTCACGGGCCTGGACGGTGTACGAGTAGTCGGTGCCCGCGGTCAGACCGGTGTTGGTGTAGGTCGTACCGGTGACCGTGGCGACCTTCGTGCCGTCCCGCAGGACGTCGTAGTTCTTGATGCCCTTGTCGTCGGTGGCCGCGGTCCAGCTCAGCTTGACCGAGGTGTTGGTGATCTCGCTCGCGGTCGGGGTGCCGGGCGCCGAGGGCGGGTTGTCGCCCGGAACGCCGGGGCCGCCGTCGCACGAGCCGCCGTTGAGCTTGCAGCCGGTCGGCGCGCCCGCGCCGGTGCCGTTGAAGCCGAAGGTGACGGTCGCGCCGGGGGCGAGCGTGCCGTTCCAGGTCTTGTTCTTGGCGGTCCAGTGGTTGGCCGCTCCGGTGATGTCGGCGTCCCAGCCGGAGGTGACCGCCGTACCGGCCGGGAAGTCCCACTCGACGGTCCAGGAGCTGAGGCTGGTGGTGCCGGTGTTCTTCACCGTCCACTTGCCCTCGAAGCCCGTGCCCCAGTCGGAGACCTTGGTGTACGAGGCGGTGGCCGAGGCGGCGGCCTCTGCGGGGGTGGCCAGGCCGACGAGGGCGGCCAGCGGCAGCAGCAGCGCGGTGAGACCCGCGACGGCTCTGGATCTGAATCCGGGTCTGTGGAGGGCGGATTGGGAGTTCAAGCGTGCTCCTCAGGTGAGTACAGGACAAAACGGGGGTGGTCCGTGCACTGCTCACCCTGCGACGACTCACCGCAGTGTGTGCGGTGAGAGTAGGAAGGTCTGGACCACTCGTCAATAGGTCCAGACCAAAGGTGAGGAGTTGCTGTCAGATTCCCAGTTCCTGGGCGAGGACGGCGGCCTGCACCCGGCTGCGCAGCTCCAACTTGCCCAGCAGTCTGCTCACATGGGTCTTCACGGTCGCCTCGGCCATCGTGAGGTGCCCGGCGATCTCGGCGTTCGACATCCCCTGGCCCAGGCACGACAGCACCTCGCGCTCCCGGCGCGTGAGGACGTCCAGGACCGCCGGATCGGCCGCGCCGGCGGGGCGTACGGGCGTCGGCGCCGCGAACTCGGCGATCAGCCGTCGGGTGACGGCCGGGGCGATCAGGCCCTCGCCGCGCGCCACCGTCCGTACCGCCGCCAACAGTTCACCGGCCTCCGCGTTCTTCAGCAGAAAGCCCGCGGCCCCGGCCCGCAGCGCCCCGAAGACGTACTCGTCCAGATCGAAGGTGGTCAGCACGAGCACATCGGCGAGCCGCTCCGCGACCACCTTCCGGGTCGCCGACACTCCGTCGAGCCGTGGCATCTGCACATCCATCAGCACCAGATCGGGCCGCAGCTCCCGGGCCAGCGCGACCGCCTCCTCGCCGTCCGACGCCTCCCCGACGACCTCGATGTCCGGCGCGCTGCGCAGGATGAGCACCAGCCCCGCGCGCACCGCCGACTGGTCCTCCGCGACCAGCACCCGGATCGTCATGCTCTCTCCCGCCCTTCCATGACCGGCAGTTCGGCGCGTACCAGCCAGATCCTGCCCCCGTCGGCAGCGGTGACGGGACCCGCCTCGAACGATCCGTCCAGCAGCTCGACCCGCTCGCGCATCCCGATCAGCCCGGCGCCCGAGCCCGGCGCGCGCGGCCCCGGCCGGTCACCGAACGGGCTGCGGACCCGTACCGTCAGCGCGCGCTCGGATCCGTCCAGCTCGACGGTGATCGTCCCCTGGACGGCGTGCTTGAGGGCGTTGGTCAGCGACTCCTGGATGATCCGGTACGCGGCCAGATCGATGGGCGTGGGCAGCGCGGCGCCCTCGCCGCGCCGGTCGTCCAGGGTGAAGCGCAGCCCGCTGGAGGCACCGTTCGTACGGGCCTGCGCCAGCAGTGTGTCCAGCGCCCGCAGTGTCGGCGCTGCGGAGACCGTGCCGGTGTCGTCGCTCTCCCGCAGCAGCCCGATCAGCCGGCGCATCTCGGCAAGCCCCTCGACGCTGTTCTCCCGGATGACGCCGAGCGCGTCCCTGGACGTGCGCGCGTCGTCCAGCGAGAGCGCGGCCGTCGAGTGGATGGCGATCGCCGAGAGATGGTTGGCGACCATGTCGTGCAGCTCGCGGGCCATCCGCGCGCGCTCGGCGGCCACCGCCTGGGTCCGGTCCATCTCGGCCAGCAGCGCGGTCTGCTCGGCCCGCAGCCGCGCCGACTCGGCGGCGTCCCGGTGGTTGCGTACGAGAACGCCGGTGCTGGCCGGGAAGAAACCGATCAACGCGGTGACCACCCCGATCAGCAGCGCCTCGGGCGTACGCAGCCAGGTGACGAACCCGATCGTCACCGCGACCGTGATCAGCCCGGTGGTCCAGGGGATACGGCGGGCGGCGGCCGGAGTCCCGTACAGCACGGCCGCGTACATCACGTCCGTGAACATCACCACGGTCGCGAGACTGCCGTTGGTGAACTGATCGGCCACCAGCGCGAGCGTGCCGATGACCAGCGCGGTCTGCGGCGCCGACCTGCGCAGCAGCTCCACCGCCGCCAGGACGCTCAGCGGCAGCAGCACCCAGGCCCCGGGCAGCGCGCGGCCCTGCTGGGTGTGCAGGCCCACGGCCCACAGGGAGATGCCGCCGACCAGACCGGCGAGGGCGATCAGCGCGTCGACGCGGTGCGGCCGGTGGCAGGGGGAGGACCCGGGCCGGTGGGGCTGGTGGGGCCGGTGCGGCTGGTGGGCTCGGTCGGGCTGGTGGGGTCGGTCGGGCCGGTGGGGTCGGCGCGGGGGGAGAGATCCGGGCCGGCGCCGGGGGAGCGACGCGGCAGATCGGGGAAAGGCGATCATTCCCCCATCCAACACCGCCCGCCACCGACCGGCGTCCCCATCCCGGCCGAGGGCCGGGTACATCGAAGGATGCAGTCGCGGTTCGTCACCGACGACGACGTGCCGCGACTCCACGGACGGGAGGCTGGAGCCGACAGAAAGGAGAGGCGCCGTGATCGTCACACTGATCGTCGCCTGCGAGGTCGGTTTCTGGGTGCTGCTGGCCGCCGGGCTGATCCTGCGCTATCCGGCGCGGATGCCACGGCTCGGCGCGGCGGTCCTGCTGCTGGAACCGCTGCTGGAGGTCGTGCTGCTGGTGGTCACGACCATCGATCTCAGGAACGGCGCGGAGCCGGACTGGAAGCACGGTCTGGCCGCGATGTACATCGGCTTCACCGTCGGCTACGGCCACTACACGATCAAGCGGATCGACGGCTGGGTCGCTCATCGCTTCGCCGACGGTCCCCCGCCGGTCAAACCGCCGCGCTACGGCATGGCCCGCGCCCGGTACGAGGGCATGCTGTGGCTCCGTACGGTCCTGGCCGCCGCGGTCGCGGTCGTGCTGCTCCAGATCGCGGTCTGGTACGTGGGCGACGCAGGCGGCACGGAGTCGCTGACCGCGTGGCAGCTCAACGCGGCGCGCGTCGCCGGTATCCACGGCGTGATCGCTCTGACGTACGCGCTCTTTCCGAAGAAGCCCCCGGCGGACGCTGAATCCGTCCGCGTGGAACGGCCGTCGTCGGTGGGGAAGGGGTGAGGAATCGCTGAGTCGGGGTGCCCCGGTGGGCCCCCTCACCGGTTCGTGGCTGAGGAGGCCCGGCATTCCAGGTCGGTGGTCGGTGCCCCTCAGCCGATGGCGATCCTGGGGTGATGGGCGGGCTTGATCCAGGACATGATCCGGTCCATCGTCGCGCGGGGGACCGAGACACAGCCCGCTGTGGCGCCGTTTCCGTTGACGTGCAGGAAGATGCCGGCGCCGCGGCCGGGCACGGCGGGCCACCGGTTGAAGTCGATGACGAGCGCCTTGGCGTACTGCGTGGGGTAGTTGACGAGGTGCTCGCTGCCGCGGTCGCCCGACTCGGTGAGCGGGAAATCCGCGCCCTGCTCGGTGTGCATCTGGTTGTAGAACTTCGACTCCGGGTCCTGGACCCACCAGTGGCTGCTGTTGACCACGGTGTACGGCATCGCGGTGCCGCCGGATTCGACGCCGAATCCCTCGGTGAGGGTGTAGGTGCCCGAGGGGGTGGTGTAGGTGCTCTGCTTCCGGGTCGCCCCGTCCGTCACGCCGTTGGAGCCGACGCGACCGGCGCTCGTACTGAACTGGGCCTTCCACCCGGAGGAGCCCTTGGCCCACGCCGTCACGGTGGCGTACGAGCCACTGGCCTTGACCGTGATGATCTGGGTCGCGTTGCCGACGGAGACGGGCACGGGGAAGGACGGGGCGCTCGGCGGCGGGGCGGCGCCCTCGGCCGTGCCCCCGGCCCCGGTTCCCGCCCCGGTTCCGGCCCCGGCCCCGGATCGGTCGTCGGTCGTCGGAGCCGCGGTCTTGTCGGCGGCGCTGCCCGAGGGCGAAGCGGAAGCCGACGCGCTGGGAGAGCCGGTGGGACTCGCCGAAACGGACGCGCTGGGAGAGGCCGAGCCACCCGCGCCGGGCACGTCGTCGCCCCCGGGCGTCTCCGACGCCGCGACGGAGTCCGCACCCGAGGCCGAGTCCTCGCGGTCGCTCTGTCCACAGGCGGATGTCATGGCCAGGGCGCCGAGGACAACGGTGGCGGCCAGAATCCGCCGGGGTGGGATGTGCACGCACTGCTCCTTGCTGAGAAATTCCATGACGCCGCTCATTCCCTGGACGGAATGGAGATCCAGATATGAGTGACGGGCTGGGACCGGGCGTTTATACACCATGCGCTGCGCCGGTCGCGAGTGAGGGAATGAATCCGGCTTATCGCCCCTCTTGGTGACGTCGAATGTCCTGTTTGTCTTGGGAGTTGACGGCGCGTCATTCGCGCTATTAGAAAACACCACGCCACGCCCAGAGCCTTACGGTTTGCGGTCGCGGCACAGTCGGTCAGACCGGCCGGAGAGCTCCGTGCCGGTCTATTCGGTGTGCCCATTTCCGCATGCGCCGGAATGGGCGCGTTGACGGAAGGGCAGCGTGGTGAAAGTTCCGTACAGGAGATACGGGCGAGAGCCTGCCGCCGGCGAAGCGGGTGAGGGAGCTGGCGGCGTCGCCGGTGTCGTACCGGTCCGGGGCGTTGTGGAAGCCGATCGACACGACGGTGAAGCCGTCGAAGGACGAGGGTTTCGAGTTCGCCAATACGTCGAATATGGGCCGTAGTTGGTTCGCGAGACAGAGGGCGGTCAGGCAGTCACCCTGGGGCTGGAGGGTGCGGCGAAGGGTGTCGTGTCCGCGAAGGGTGACACGGCCGGCTGAAGGAGAACATCAACCTCGCCGAACGCCCCGACGGGCCGGTGAAGTTCGTCCGACGGGTGAGTCGTACACGTGGCAGCCGGTGGTGCCCGAGGCGACGGACTACCGGGTCGAGGTCCACACCCCCGTGCAGACGGACGGCGCGACGGCCGCCCCGGACACGGTCACCTCCGCCGAACCGGCCGCGAACTTCACGGTGAACCAGGCCAGGCGGCCGCAGTCCGCTTTTTCATACATGCGAAAGTGGTGCCTCATGGAAGATGAGCGAGACTGTGTTTTCTCCCTGTGGGAGATGGAGAAGCGTGCGGATTGGCGCGGTTTTGCAGCCGGATGGTTTGAGGCTTCGACCGACGCCCTCCTGGGTTCGGCGGCAGTCGATCCGTCGCGGCTGGTTTCGTTTCTGGCCAGCGCAGGGGGAACTGGTGATTCCAGCACGCAGAGAGTCGAAGGCGATACGTGTGACGCCGCTGTGCGTAAATGCCAATCCGGTGCCTCTTATGTGAGCATCGGGCATTTTGTGCGAACGCCGACTGGCGACAGGTTCATAGGACGGATTGGAATGTCCGACACTGGTGATGAAGTGATGCAGTTCAGCTGCGATGTGGCAGTCGAATCGCTCGACGGTAGTGGCGCCCCACTTGCCGCAGACTTCTGGGCTCCTCTGATGACGGCCCATTGGTCTGCCGACGCCCCGTTGTTTGGCGCAGTGGGAAGAAGTGACCAGTCTGACGCCACTGATCTGGATAGGGGGCTGAGGCGGAATCTCTACACGTCGCACAGGGAGGCAGGGGTGTACCTTCGTGGATACTCTTGGATCACTCTGTGCTCGCAGTATCTTGCTGACAGATTAGCACGTGATTCGAACTCCTCGGGATTTTCTGAGGCGTTCATGAGAGTCGATGAGGTGCGCGGCGGAGGTCTGATGCTGTGCGCGACTCCAACGCTGCTTGAATATAAGAGCGGCGAAAGAGTTTGCGTGCTTCGTGCTCTGACTTCGGTACTGCCCCCAGGTGTGCCGCGGAGGAATCCTGTCTGGCCCGCACGCGACATTGCCTACGGCGAGTGAGTGGAGTGCCGAACTGTCCGTGCTGACAGGATCGTTGGCTGTCAGACGTTGGTGATACTCACCTGCGCCACCGCCGCCGGACACGTTCTCATCGACCGTCGCCGGCCGGGAACGGAGACCGCCGTGAAGTCGCAGGCTGATGGGCTGGACGCCGTTACACGTCTCTTCAAGGAGGGCATTCCAGGTGTGTTCGGTTGATCGGGTTCGATGGACAACAGACAGTCTGGAAGCCGTTTCCCACACGGGAAGTCGCCAATTCCTCGCCGGGGAAGGCGTTCCGAAGATCTCGCTCGTCTTCAGTGCGACTGATCCGAATCAGGTGGCGGAGTGGGTTCAGGGAAGCCGAAGGTACGTGGTCCTCGGGGACTACACCGAGGATGAGCACCTCGTGCTCGACGTAGATCTGGGTTCCGTCCACTTCGGCGCGGGTGCAACAGATCCGGTGTGGCCAGTCAACTCGGGTATTCAAGAGTTCGTTCGCTGTCTTGAGGCTGTGCAACGGGACTTCCCCTACTACCCGGCAACTGCAGAACCTCATGAGCATGCAAAGGTCGCGGACCGGCTTGAGGCTCTCCTCCGGCAGATCGACCCTGCTTCGTTCGAGGCTGACGGGGCCTTCTGGGCATCATTCGTCCACGATGTCTCAATCGGTGACTTCTTAAACGAGGACGTCGACTGGTGGCCTCCGGATCTCGAATAAGATCGTGCGTGGTGCACGCCGCGTGAGGGCCCCCGACTTCCTAAGCGCATTCCATAATCTCGGTCCTGCGGAGTTCCAATGAATCAGTGCGCGGTGCGGGGTACTTCCAGGTCGTGGAGCCGTTGTTCAGCAGCGAAGAACTGCTGGTCGCTGCGGTCCCGGTGATGGGCGAAGAGAACCTTCGGCTCACCTTGACCGAACTGGACACGGAGCGGCTGTCCTCCCGGGCCAGAGCGGCGCTGGCTGAACATCACGGATTGGCGGACGACATGCTGAGGGTCGAAGAGCTGGAGGCGGCGCTTCCATCGATGACGCAGTGGCGTGTGACAGCCGGGCGTAGCGTGGACTGGGGCGCCCTCGAGGCGGATCTCGGGACGGCGCTTCCCTCGGACTTCCGCTCCCTGGCGGAGGCGTACCCGGTACTGGTCATCGATGACTTCCTCATGCTGTCCGTTCCGACGCCTGGGGGCGAGGCGTCGTGGGCGTCGGAGTCCAGGGAGGACGAGATCCTTCAGGATCTGTACGAGATGGGCGACACCGAGGGCTACGTTCCCTTCCCGCAACCGGGAGGCCTGATCTCCTGGGCGGAGTCCAACTCGGGGGACTCCTTCTACTGGGGGACGAGTCCCGGGGACCCGGACGCATGGCCGGTGGTCGTGCGCGGCGACAACGGAGACTGGTCGGAGTTCCCGGTCGGCGCTGTCGAGTTTCTGACCGGCGTGTACCGGCGAACCATCCACGTACCCGGTATGCCCGGGGACTTCCCGAGCGACTCCCCGGAGGTGCTGGGCCTGGGCGACCGCATCGACTGATCGGCGGCCGAACCGGCTGAACGCGGTTTCGTTCGGCGGGTCGGCGCAGGAGAGGTACGTGTAGGACGCCTACCGCTACAACGCACAGCCATGCGACGACGGTTCGGGCACGTACGATACGAGCTTCCGTCTTCTGGAGCTCCGAGAGGTAACGGGCAGTGATTCTCCTTGAGTTCGACCGAGACTCCATGCGGGAGCCCTCGGAGTCGCAGATCGCGAAGCTGAAATCCGTCGCCGATTGGCAACTTCGCTACGCATACTTCGAGATGAACGTCACCCTCGTTGTGGACGGTTTCGATGCGGAGGTCTTTCGGGTTCCCGTTCTCGATTTCATGTACTGCCTCCTGTTGTCGGCCCGAGACATTCGAGACGGAGGTGAAGGGTGTGTCGATTTCACCGAGAGTGATGTGCTCATAGAAATTTTCCCGCACGGATCAGAGCTGAAGGTCCTGAGATCCTGGGACGCGGCTCCTGGATTCTGTGGCATGGATGAATTTATCGCCGCTGTTTCCCGGTTTGCCGTCGATGGTCTGGAATTCATCACCAGCGAATACCCCACCTTCCGCGACAATCCGACGTTCCGGAAGCTGTCTCAGCTCAGCTCCGAGTTGGTGCGATAGCCCACCAGTGAGAGCGGTGTCAGCGTTCGCCGCCCGGGACCCAGAGCACGTCGCCGACTTCCTTGTTCGCCACGCGGGCCAGGATGAACAGGAGGTCGGAGAGGCGGTTCAGGTACGTCGCCGTCAGGGCGTTCATGGTGTCGCCGTGTGCGTCGAGCGCCGCCCAGGTGGAGCGTTCGGCGCGGCGTACGACCGTGCAGGCCTGGTGGAGCAGTGCCGCGCCCGGGGTGCCGCCGGGGAGGATGAAGCTGCGCAGCTTCTCCAGTTCCTCCAGGAAGCGGTCGCAGTCCGCCTCCAGCTTGTCGATGTACTGCTGCTCGACGCGCAGCGGCGGAAACTTTGGATTCTCCACCACGGGCGTGGCCAGGTCCGCGCCCACGTCGAAGAGATCGTTCTGGACCCGGACGAGGACCTTCACGAGCTCGGGGGACAGCTGTCCCAGGGCGATCGCCGTGCCGATGACCGCGTTGGCCTCATTGGCGTCGGCGTACGCGGCGATCCTCAGATCGGTCTTGGCGGTGCGGCTCATGTCGCCGAGCGCCGTCGTGCCCTTGTCGCCGGTGCGGGTGTAGATGCGCGTCAGGTTGACCATAGGGCCAGCGTAGTTACGCGCCCCCGTCCCAGCAGCAGGGCCAGCCGCTCACGGGTGTGACCCGCGTGCGTTCCACCACACCGAGGGTGACCAGTTCCTCGCGTACGGAGATCTGCGGATCGACGCCGCCGGCCTGGGCGACGTACCCGATCTTCCGCCGGACGGCGTCCGGTTCGCGCTCCAGGTCGAAGCCCGCGACGGTCGCCGCGCCCCCGGTGGGCGGCAGCAGGGTGGTGAGCATCCGGAGGGTGGTGGTCTTGCCGGCGCCGTTGGGGCCGAGGAAGCCGATGATCTCGCCGGGGCGGACGGTCAGATCGATGCCGCGAACGGCCTCGACGGGTCCGTTCTTGGCCGGGAAGGTCCGCGCGAGCCCGGCCGTACTGATGATGGGCATGGCCCCAGAAAAACAGAATCTCTTAAAGTTTGCAATGACTCCAAGTTTTCACTCGTTGCGGCGGAGCCTAGGATGGGGCCATGTCCGAGGGCCTCAGGGAACGGAAGAAGCGGCAGACCAGGCAGCACATCTCGGATGTGGCCACGGGTCTCTTCCTGGAGCGCGGCTTCGACGCGGTGACGATCGCGGAGGTGGCGGAGGCGGCGGACGTCTCCGTCAACACCGTCTACAACTACTTCGAGGCGAAGGAAGATCTCTTCCTCGACCGCAGCACGTCCGTCGTGGACCGGCTCTCCCGCTTCGTACGGGCCCGCGGCAAGGGCGAGTCGGCCTCCGATGCCGTCTTCCGCGAGCTGCGCGAGCTGGTCGAGACCGTATCGCCCGCCGTCGGCCTCTCCGACGGGTACGCGCGCTTCATGGAGGTGGTGCACGGCTCGCACACCCTCGGCTCGCGGGTGGCATTCCTCCAGCACCAAGTCCTCGCCGACCTCGACAGGACACTGCGGGAGGAGACCGGCGCCGACGAGGACGACACGCTCCCCACGCTCGTGGCCGGCCAGCTCTCCTGGGTGCACGGGACGCTCATGGCGCGGATCACCCAACGGATGCTGGAGGGTGCCGCGCCCGGCCCGGCCTCGCGCGAAGCGCTCGTGCTGCTGGACGACATGGAAGCGGTGCTGGGGGAGAAGGTGCTCAAGTACGCGGTACGCGACGCCTGATGGACCCCGCAGGTGCGATGTCCGGTGTGATGTCCGTCATGTGAGACGTGACGCGCATCTCTTCAGTGTCACTGGGCCGTCCGCGACCGCTAACCTCCGGCAGAGAGCCCAAAGTAAACAGGCGTTAAGGCTGAACAGAAGCCGAACAAGAAACGTGGGGTGCGTCGTGGCACGGAAGCTCGCCGTCATCGGAGCCGGACTCATGGGGTCCGGTATCGCGCAGGTCTCGGCGCAGGCGGGCTGGGACGTCGTCCTGCGGGATGTCACCGACGCGGCGCTGGCCCGCGGCATCGACGGGATCAGGGCCTCGTACGGCAAGTTCGTCGCCAAGGGCAAGCTCGAAGAGGCCGACGCCGACGCGGCGCTCGCCCGGATCACCACGACCACCGATCTGGACGCCGCCGCCGACGCGGACATCGTCGTCGAGGCCGTCTTCGAGAAGCTCGACGTCAAGCACGAGATCTTCCGTACGCTCGACAAGCTCGTACGCGACGACGCCGTCCTCGCCTCCAACACCTCGGCGATCCCGATCACCAAGATCGCGGCCGCGACCAAGCGCCCGGAACGCGTCGTCGGTACGCACTTCTTCTCGCCGGTGCCCATGATGCGCCTCTGCGAGCTGGTGCGCGGCTACAAGACGAGCGACGAAACCCTCGCCACCGCACGGGAGTTCGCCGAATCGGTGGGCAAGACCTGCATCGTCGTCAACCGCGATGTGGCGGGCTTCGTGACCACCCGGCTGATCTCCGCCCTCGTCGTCGAGGCCGCCAAGCTCTACGAGTCGGGCGTCGCGTCCGCCGAGGACATCGACATCGCCTGCAAGCTGGGGTTCGGCCACGCCATGGGCCCGCTCGCCACCGCCGACCTGACGGGCGTCGACATCCTGCTCCACGCGACCGACAACATCTACACCGAGTCGCAGGACGAGAAGTTCGCACCGCCGGAGCTGATGCGCCGGATGGTGGACGCGGGTGACATCGGGCGCAAGAGCGGGCAGGGGTTCTACAAGCACTGAGCCGCGTCACCGGTACGCACATATCACCCCACAGGGTGAATTCGATATCGGTTCGCTTACAGACGGCAACTTCTTGGGCCGCGCGGCAGTCAGTTGTTGGAAGACAGAACAGACTACGGAGCACGGAAAGTACTCTCGGGGAGCGCATATGCACATCAGGGGCGACCACGCCGAGCTGGTCGTCGGGGGCCGCCTCGACGTACGCAGCGCGGCGGACGCCCGTACGGTCCTGCACTCGGCGGTCGACGACGGAGTCGGCGATCTGGTGCTCGACCTGACCGCACTGGACTCCTGGGACGCCACGGGACTCGGCGTCATCATGGGAGCCCACCGACGCGCGGGGCGGTGCGGCCGTAGGCTTGTGCTGCGCGGGGTCCCGCCGCAGATGCAGCGACTGCTGGTGGCGACCCGATTGCACCGCATTCTCGCCATCGAGGGCGGAATCGCCGCCGAATCGCTGCCTCGGGTCTGACCCTCCCACATCGCGCAATCCTCATGAGAACGTGATGTCTTGGACGGCGTGGCACCCCGCCATACGCGGATACCCTGCGGAGGTCTAGGGTTCGGCCCGTCTGCCGATGGACCGACCCGTGGACGCAGACACCGGCACCAGAAGCGACAGATGGGCGTGTGAGGCCGGGGGCATCGCACGCCACGATCTGGGGAGCTTTTCACCATGGACCCGATAGACCGGGAACCGGAAGAGTACGGTCACGACGAACGCGCGGATGAGAGCGCGGACTCGGCACCCGCGCCGCGCGCCGAGATCGTGCCCGCGGCCACGCCTTCCCGTGTCACCCCCGCGCATGTCACGCCGGGCCTGGCGCATCTCAAGGGCGCCGGGCCGGTCACCACTCCGCCGCCCGCCCGCACGGTCCAGCTGATCTCCGGCGAGTACCTGCTCACCGTCAACCCCATCGACGGCAGCGAGATCGAGCTGTGTCCGCCCGGCCGGCAGCTTGACGCCCCGGCGCGGCGCACCGCGGCCGAACGCGCCGATCTCCAGCGCGCGGGCCGGCCCTCCGTACCGCCGGGACCCGCGGCACCGCCCCTGCCGCTGCTGGAACGTGGCGCGGAACGCGAGCGGCTGGCGGGGCTGCTGGGACGCGGCCGGTCCGTACGTCTCACCGGCGCTCCGGGCTCCGGCCGTACGGCGCTGCTCGAAGCCGTCGCGGCGGACTGCGCGGACCTCGCGCCCGACGGGGTCGTACGCCTCTCCGGCTATCGACGCACCACCACCGAGCTGCTGTACGAGCTGTACGCGGCCGTCCACCACTCCGCGCTCTGCCGCCCCGACCGCGCCGGACTGCTCGAACTGGTCCACGGCATCGGCGCGGTCGTCGTCCTGGACGATCTGGAGCTGGGCGGTGAGGCGCTGGACGAACTCCTCGCCGCGACCCCCGAGTGCGCCTATCTGCTGGCCGCGACCCCCGACACCGAACCGCCCTCCGCGGACGCGGGGCTGGAGGAGGTCGCCCTCGGCGGTCTCGGCCGCGGCTCCTCGCTGGAGCTGCTGGAGAGCGTCGTCGAACGGGCCCTCACCGACGAGGAGGCGAACTGGGCGGGTGACCTCTGGTTCGAGTCGGAGGGCCTGCCGGTGCGCTTCGTCCAGGCGGGGGCGCTGCTGCGGCAGCGCGACCAACTGCGCGGCAGCTCCGAGGCGTCCGACGAGTTCGAGCCCTTCGTACGGCCCTTCGAGCGCGTCTCCGACGACGCGCCGGCACGTACCGTCAGTACCCCCGACGGCTACGACATTCCGCTGCCCACCGTCGGCGAGGGCGCCGCGCCCGCGGTCCTGCTCGCCTCCCGGCTGAGCGAGGCGGCCCGCGCCACACTGCGCTTCGCGGTCGCGCTCGGCGGTGAAGTCCCGCACCAGGCGCATCTGCCGGCCCTGGTAGGCGACACCCACGCGGACGCCGCGCTCGGCGAACTGATGAGCTGCGGCCTCCTCACCCCGGTCGGCGCGCGCTACCGGCTCGCGCCGGGCGTCGCCGTTCAGTTGGAGGCGAAGGGGTACGCGGACGACGCCGTGGCCCACGCGCACACCGCCGCCCAGCACTACGCCTGGTGGGCGGGGCACCCCTCGGTCACCCCCGAGCGCGTCACCGCCGAGGCGGACGCCATCCTCGCGGCGATGGGCCCGCTGATCCCGGGGCAGGAGTCGGGCCACCCGAGCGCGGCCGTCCTGCTGGCCCGCAGCGCGGCGCCCGCGTTCCTGGCCGGTCTGCACTGGGGCGCGTGGGAACGCGTCCTGCGCTCCGGCTCCGAGGCCGCCAGGATCGCCGGAGAGGTCGCGGAAGAGGCTTACTTCCACCACGAGTTGGGCGTCCTCGCGCTCTGCGTCGGAAACCTGGACCGGGCCCGCGCGGAGCTGGAGGCGTCGATCGGGATGCGTGGGGCCGTGGCCGACAAGGTCGGTACGGTCGCGGGGCGCAGGGCGCTGGCGCTGGTCACGGACCGCGAGGGCGGACGGCGTCCCGCGGGCACGTCGACGTTGCCTGCGGGTGGGGGCGAGGCGGGGCCGTTGGGCTCGGGGCCGGGATTCGTACCCGACGTGGTCTCGGTCTCGTCCTCGGTCCCGGAGGAGAGCGTGACGCTGGTCACCCGGCGCGAGCCGCCGGCGCTCGGGCCCGGCACCGCCCCGGTGCCCGTACCCCCGCGCCGCCGCCCGGCGTTCGGCGCCCGCCGCAACCTGGTCGCGGCGGGTGCGGGCGCGGTGCTCGCGGCCGTGCTGGGCACGGTGGTGACGCTGGGCGCGACCTCCGGCAGCGAGAACAACCAGACGGACAAGGTGCGTACGGGACAGTCCCCGGACCCGGACAACGGCGACGGCGACCTGCCCGCCGACCAGCCCGTCGACGACGCGCCCCCGAACCCGGACGTCCAACTGCCCGCACCGAGCACCTCGGGGAACGCCGCGCCCACGGACAGCGCGAGCCCGTCCGACTCGGCGTCCCCTTCCGGTACGCCGTCGGACAGCGCCTCGTCGCCCGATGACCCCCCGTCAAAGCCGGGCAGCCCGTCCAAGCCACCGTCGAAACCCCCGACCTCCCCGAGCAAGCCGCCGAGCACCCCGCCGGACCCGCCGTCGTCCCCGTCGCCGACCCCGAGCGACGAGCCGACGGAGGACCCTTCGGACACGCCGCCGCCGTCGGCCCCGCAGACGACGGTGAGCGGGCCGAACCCGGGGCTGTCGGAGCCGGAGCCGGAGCCGGCGTAGCCGGCGGGGCGTGGGCCTGGGTGCGCTCCGGCCGGGGCCGGTGGTCGGGTGTGGGCTGTCGCCCCTTCACCGCCCGTCATCGACCGGTCCGTGGTCTGCCGGGCCCAGTACGACCTTTCCGGCGACGGTGCCGGACTCGGCCAGGCGCAGGGCGTCGGCGGCGCGGGTGAGCGGCAGTTGGGCGGCGATCTGGGCGGTGACGTCGCCGCGCCGGAAGGCGGCGAAGACCTGGGTGAGGTCGGCGCGCAGCCGGGCCCGGAACCGGTCCTTGGACAGGGCGCGCCCGGCCCAGACGTTGAAGAAGTAGGCGCGGCGGCGGTTGGGCAGTGTGTTCCACCACCACACCCGGCCGAGCAGCTTGATCACGGGCCACTGCTTGGACCCCCCGTCGTCGCGGGTGGAGGCGCTGCCGTACGAGACGAGCGTGCCGCCGGGCGCGAGGAGGCTCCAGGAGCCGACGATGCCCCGGCCGCCGACGTGGTCGAAGACGGCGTCCACGCCGGCGGGGGCCAGTTCGCGGACCCGCGCGGCCACGTTCTCGGTGCGGTAGTCGATCGGAGTGACGCCCCGTTCCCGCAGGGCGTCATGGTGGCGGGCCGACGCCGTACCGATCACCTTCACGCCCGCGGCGTGGGCGAGTTGGACCAGGACCGTGCCGACGCCGCCGTTGGCGCCATGCACCACGATGGTCTGCCCCGCGCGGATCCGTGCCCTGCGGTGCAGCATCTGCCAGGCGGTGATGCCGTTGACCACCAGGGTCTCCGCCTCCGCCGCGCCGATCCCGGCGGGCACCTCGACCGCGTCCGCCGCGTCGACGAGCACATGGCTTGCCCAGCCGCCGACCTTGACCAGCGCGGCCACCCGCGTACCTGCCAGGCCCTGTTCGACGCCCTCGCCGGTCGCCACCACCGTGCCGACCAGGTCGTAGCCGGGTACGAAGGGGAACGCCGGCTGGTCGTAGTACTTGCCGCGGCGCATCTGCTGCTCGGCGAAGGAGACCCCGGTCGCCTCCATCCGGATCACGACCTGCCCCGGGCCCGCGGCGGGGACGGCTCCGTGCCGTATCCGAAGCCCTTCCGGCTCCACCTTGCCCGGCAGAACCACCTCGACCAGTCCTTCAGCGTTCATGACGACCTCCACCGCGCTGCGTTATGTGCTCTCGTGTTCGTTATAAGTTCTAACGCGATGGCAGGGGTGGTGTCAACAGGTCGCGTGATAGCGTCTAACTAAATCTTGATGATGTAGTCGCGCGGCGTGGAAGGCGGCAGGCCATGGCTGAACCGGGCACGAAGACCCCGCGTGAGCGCTACCGCGGTCAGGTGCGCGCGGAGGTCAAGGAGCGCGCGTGGGAGCAGATCGCCACGGCAGGCGCGTCAGCGCTCTCCCTCAACGCGATCGCCAAACAGATGGGCATGAGCGGCCCCGCGCTCTACCGGTACTTCGCCGGCCGCGACGAGCTGATCACCGAGCTCATCAGAGACGCGTACCGAAGCCTCGCCGACACCTTCCGCGCGGCCCATGACTCGGGCGCCGACGTGGCCGGGCTGGCGCACGCCCTGCGCGTATGGGCGCTGGCCGACCCCCACCGGTACTTCCTCATCTACGGCACACCGGTCCCCGGCTACCACGCGCCCGACGACATCACCGCCATCTCCGCCGAGATCATGGCGACCCTGCTCGACGCCTGCACGGCGCTGCCCTCGGACCGCCCCGCAACGCCGTTCGCCACGCACCTCGAAGACCACCGGCACTGGGCGGGCGACCACCCGGCCCCCTCCGCCACCCTCCACCGGGCCCTGACCTTCTGGACCCGGCTGCACGGCACCCTGTCCCTCGAACTCGCGGGCCACTTCAAGGGGATGGGGTTCGACCCCGCGCTGCTCTACGCGGCCGAACTCGACGACCTGACGACGGACATGAAGGCGGACCCGGGCGCGGCATAGGCCGAGCGCCCGGGCCCGCAGGCGACCCGTCAGAACAAGCGCAGCTTGTCGTCCTCGATGCCCCTCAGCCCGTCATAGTCCAGCACCACGCACCCAATACCCCGGTCCGTCGCCAGCACCCGCGCCTGCGGTTTGATCTCCTGCGCCGCGAACACCCCCCGCACCGGTGCCAGATGGGGATCCCGGTTCAGCAGCTCCAGGTAGCGCGTCAGCTGTTCCACGCCGTCGATCTCGCCGCGCCGCTTGATCTCCACCGCCACCGTCACGCCGTCCGCGTCCCGGCACAGGATGTCCACCGGCCCGATCGCCGTCGGGTACTCGCGGCGGATCAGCGTGTAGCCCTCGCCCAACGTCTCGATCCGGTCGGCCAGCAGCTCCTGAAGGTGTGCTTCTACGCCGTCTTTGATGAGGCCGGGATCGACGCCCAGTTCGTGCGAGGAATCGTGGAGGACCTCCTCCATGGTGATGATCAATTTTTCGCCCGCCTTGTTCACGACGGTCCACACACCGGCGTCCGCGTCGGCGCCTTCCTTCAGCGTGCAGGGCGGTGACATCCAGTTGAGGGGTTTGTACGCCCGGTCATCGGCGTGGATCGACACACTTCCGTCGGCCTTGACCAGGATGAGACGGGGTGCGGAGGGCAGGTGGGCGGTGAGCCGGCCCGCGTAGTCGACGGAGCAGCGGGCAATGACGAGACGCATGGTCGGCAACGCTACTCGACTGCCGCCACCGCGCGCGATTCGCCCCGGAAGCCCCGTTCGTTGTTGGCCGGTTGTGTTCCCATTCTGCTGGTGTGCTCCGGACAGCGCGCATAACGTGGATGCAGGAGGTCGCCGGTCGTGCACGCTGCGTCGTCGTCGCCTCCTTCCCTGCCCGTAAGGCCCCGCCTCCCGGGGTCGCGAGAGGAGAACCCATGTCGCTCGACGTCTCACCGGCGCTGTTGGATCAGGCCGAGCGAGGCGAGGTCGACGAAGCGGCTTTCGTCGACTGCGTCCGGACCTCCCTGCCCTACGCATGGGAGATGATCAGTTCTCTGGTGGCACAGCTGAAGGTGGACGGTGGACAGTTCGCCGACAACCAGACGCCCCCGCCGGACGAGCAAGCACGTGGTCAGCTGCTGCGCGCGCTCGCGAGTGATGCCATTCGCGGTGCGCTGCAGCGGCACTTCGGGGTGCGTCTCGCATTCCAGAACTGCCACCGTGTCGCTGTGTTCCCGCTGGACTCCTCGGTCGACGAGCGGCTGGCCCGCTTCACCTCGGTGAGGGCCCAGCTGCTCAACCAGTCACCCGAACTCCGGGACTGCTGACGCATCGTGCTGCCGCTCCGCACCGTGTCCGGTGGCATGGTGTCGGAGCGGCAGCGTCGCCGCTCAGTGGAGTTGGGGCAGTACGTCCGCGCCCAGCCGCCGTACGTTCTCCTCCGTCGTCGCCAGATCGCCCGAGCCCTCCACCAGCAGGGCGAAGCGGGTGATGCCGGTGCGTTCCGCCGTGGCCGCCAGCCGGTCCGCGGCCAGCCGGGGCGGGCCCACCGGATGGAGACCGCAGAGCAGTTCGGTGTACTCCACCGGGTCCCGCATCGCGCGGATTCTTCCGTCCACCGTGACATGGGCGCCGAGACCCTGGCGCAGCCAGCCGGGCATCGCCTTGACGAGCGTCTCGGTCGCCTCCGCGCGGCCGTCGGCGATCTGCGCCACCCCGGCCGACACATGCGCCGCGCCGGCGATCTCGTCGGCCGTACGGCCCGCCGCGCGCGCGTGCGTTCGCCACTGGGCGACCATCTCCGCCTTCTCCTCGTCGCCGCAGTGCATGCCGAGCAGCATCGGCAGGCCGTGCTCGGCGGCCAGCTTGACGCTCTTGGGGGAGGTGCAGGCCATGACCGTCTCGGGACCCGTGCCCGGTTCGGTCAGTTCGTCGGGGCGCGGTACGACGGGGACCTCGCGGAACCGGAAACATTCCCCCGACGCCCCTACGCGCGGCTCGCGCAGCCAGCGCAGCAACAGGGCGAGGGATTCCGGGAAGTCCTCCTCGTACGCCCGCAGACCGGTGCCGAAGACCTCCAGATCGACCCAGGGCCCGCCGCGCCCCACACCGAGCGTGAACCGGCCGCCGGAGACGAGATGCAGCAGTGCCGCCTGCTCGCCGAGCGCCACCGGATGCACGTTCGGCAACACGCTGACCGCCGTTCCCACCCGGATGTTGCGGGTACGGCCGAGCAGGACGCCGGCCAGGGTGACGGCCGACGGACAGACGCCGTACGGCACGAAGTGGTGCTCGGCGAGCCAGACCGAGTCGAGCCCGGACTCCTCCGCCATCTCCGTGGTACGCACCGCACGGTGCAGCGCCTCCCCCTGTCCCTGGCCCGGGAACTGGGCGGCCAGTGCAAAAGCTCCAACACGCATCGCCTTCTGCCTCCTTGCGGCCGACGCGACTCCCCTACGGGCAACAACGTCTGACACGTGCCAAAGGCACGGCCCGCTCTGGAAATTCTTGCGATTGTCCGGTCAGTGCCGCCGGTGCGCGTGGCGGACTCACGCCGCGAGGGGCGTGTACCCCGTGGCGCGGGTCGTAGGCTGGAACAGAACTGTGCTGTCTGCCCCGTGAGGTGTCCTGTGTCCCCGCGCCGCAACCGCCCCCGAGGCGGCGAGAATCCGACCGAGCGAGCAGGCGAGGCGGGGGACCGGTACGGCGGCTTCCAGCGGTCGGAGTCCTGGCAGGGCGAGAACTGGTCGGTGCGCCATGTCGCCGGAGCGAGCGCCGAGGGCAAGCGTTACCGCTGCCCCGGCTGCGACCAGGAGATCCCCGGCGCGGTGCCGCATGTGGTGGCCTGGCCGGAGTACGGCGGTGTCGAGGACCGGCGCCACTGGCACCAGGCGTGCTGGAACGCGAAGGACCGCCGCACCTCGCGGGTGCAGCGGTCCCGTAACGCGCCGAAGTACTGACCGGACGCCGGTCACCGGCGGAAGGCGGGACGGATCAGACGTCGCGCTTGTCGAGCGCGAAGAACGCCGCCGCCATCGCGACCGCCGTCACGCCCAGCAGGATCCACAGCGGCTCCCACCCCGACGGCCCGGAGACCCGGACCTCCTCGCTGTAGAACGCCGCCATCTGGTTCGGGATCGAGTAGTCGAACATGAACTCGCGCAGTTTCGTGAGCGAGTCCGAGAACATGAACATCGCCAGCACCAGCGGCAGCAGTACCACACCGATCATGATGGTGATCGCCCCGGCGGAGTGCCGGATCAGCGCGCCGATCGCCAGCGAGAGCAGCCCGAGCGTCGCCAGATAGAGGCTGACCCCGGCCGTCGCCCGCAGCCAGGACCCGCCGTCGGGCGACTGCGCGCCCAGGATCGAGAGCTGGAGCGCCGACACGGTCATCGTGATCACCATCGAGATCACGAAGACCAGCAGGAAGAAGACCAGTGACTTGGCCACCAGCACCCGGCCCCGGCTCGGGCAGGCGGTGAGGGTCGTACGGATCATGCCCGTGCCGTACTCGGAGGCGATCGTCAGCACGCCCAGCGTGATCACACACATCGAGCCGAGCAGCACACCGAAGAAGCCGAGGGAGAGCACTTCCTGGCCGCTGGGGATCGCCGGATCGCTGTCGACGCTGGAGATCACCACGGCGGTGAGCAGCCCGATGCCCAGCATCAGCACGATCATGACGCCGAGGGTCCACATCGTGGACCGTACGGAACGGAGCTTCGTCCACTCGGAGGCCAGGGCGTCGCCGAGATGGGCCCGCCGGACCGGGATCGGCGAGGTGTAGCCGGCCGCGGGGCCGCCCTGCCACTGGGGGGCCTGCTGCGGCGCCTGGTGCTGCGGAGGCTGCTGGTACGGGGTCGTCATCGGGCGTCCTCGTTGCTGTCGCTCTTCGTCATGTCTGCGGCGGGCGCCGGCGCGGGAGCGGGCGGCGCCGCGGGAGCGGCCGGCGGCGCGGACGCGGGTACGGGAGCCGCCGGCGCCGAGGCCGGGGGAGCGCCCGCGTACGGGTTGGCACCGGGCGGCGGCGGGGCGTACCAGCCCTGCTGCGGCACCTCCGGGACGACGGGTGCCCCGGAGCCCTGCGGGGGCCCGTAGCCGGGCTGGTACGGCGGCTCGAAGCCGGCCAGCGCGTCGGCCGTCGAACGGTAGTCCACGGCGCTCTGGGTCATCCGCATGTACGCCTCCTCCAGCGAGGCCTGGTGCGGTGAGAGCTCCCAGAGCCGTACCTCCGCCTCGTGCGCCAGATCACTGATCCTCGGCAGCGGCAGCCCCGTGACGCGCAGCGCCCCGTCCGGCTCGGACAGCACCTGGCCGCCCGCCTCGGCGAGCGCCGTGGTCAGCTTCTCGCGGCGCTGCGGATCGGTCTCCGGAGTACGCACGCGAGCGAAGTCCGCGGAGTTGGCGGAAATGAAATCCTTGATCGTCATATCGGCGAGCAGCTGACCGCGTCCGATCACGATCAGATGGTCGGCGGTCACCGCCATCTCGCTCATCAGATGGGACGAGACGAAGACGGTACGGCCCTCGGAGGCCAGCTGCTTCATCAGATTCCGGACCCAGAGGATGCCCTCGGGGTCGAGCCCGTTCACCGGCTCGTCGAACAGCAGCACCTGCGGGTCGCCGAGCAGCGCCGCCGCGATCCCGAGCCGCTGCCCCATACCGAGCGAGAAGCCCTTGGAGCGCTTCTTGGCCACATCCTGGAGGCCGACGACCCCGAGCACCTCGTCGACCCGCGTGGCCGGGATCCCGGAGAGCTGGGCCAGCGACAGCAGATGATTGCGCGCGCTGCGCCCGCCGTGCACCGCCTTGGCGTCGAGCAGCGCGCCCACCTGGCGCGGAGCGTTCGGCAGCTGCCGGAAGGGATGCCCGCCGACCCGTACCTGGCCCGCGGTGGGCCGGTCCAGCCCGAGGATCATCCGCATCGTCGTCGACTTGCCGGAACCGTTGGGGCCCAGGAACCCGGTGACGTATCCGGGCCGTACCTGGAAGGAAAGGTTGTACACGGCCGTCTTGGCGCCGTAGCGCTTCGTCAGGCCGACTGCCTCGATCATTCTCCAGCCCCATCGACAGGTCAGGTCGTCGGGGCAGCGGCCGAACCTGACCTCATGCCCCCGTAAGAGTTACGACAATATCGGTGCCTTGACGGTTCCAGCCAAGTCGTTACGACGGGGCGTCGCCGGGTGATTCCCTCGTACGGGACGTCCCGGGGGAGCCGTCTCCCCCGGGACGAGCCTACGCGTCCCGCTTTTTCATGACCGCGTAGCCGCCCGCCAGCGCCGCCAGCACCCACAGGGCCATGATCCCGAGACCGGCCCATGGCCCGTAGGGGGCCGGGCTGGTGTTCAGCGCGTTCGGGACGACCTGGGTGATCTGGCGGCCGGCCTGGTCGGGGAAGTAGCGGGCCACCTCCTTGGTGCCGGGGACCGCCGCCAGGATCTGCGAGACCAGGAAGAAGAACGGCATCAGGATGCCGAGCGAGAGGATCGAGCTGCGCAGCATCGCCGCGACCCCCATCGAGAAGAGCGCGATCAGCGTCATGTAGAGCCCGCTGCCGATCACGGCGCGCAGCACGTTCGGCTCGCCGAGGGTCGTACCGTGCTCGCCGAGCAGCGCCTGCCCCACGAAGAACGCGAGGAATCCGGTCAGCACCGCGACCACCAGCGCCAGCACCCCGGCCACCAGGATCTTGCAGAAGAGGAACGTGCCGCGCCGGGGTACGGCGGCCAGCGAGGTACGGATCATGCCCGAGGTGTACTCGGAGCCGATCACCAGCACCCCGAAGACCACCATCGCCAGCTGGCCGAGGACCATCCCCGAGAAGCTGGTGTACGTCGGGTCGAAGGTGGCCCGCTCCTCCGGGGAGAGGTCCCCGAACTGGGAGTTCAGCACCGCGGACAGCGCGGCGCCCAGGGTCACCGTCACCACCAGGGCGCTGATCAGGGTCCAGGTCGTGGAGGAGACCGTACGGATCTTGGTCCACTCCGACTGGAGGACGGCCGGTACCGATGCCATGTCAGACCCCCTCGCCCCGCCGGTCGTCGCCCCGCCGCTGCACGCCCCAGCGCGGGCCCGCCGGCTCCGGTCCGCCGCCGGGCCCCGCGTGGGCGTGATACTCCACGGACTCCGCCGTCATCCGCATGAACGCCTCTTCGAGCGAGGCGCGCTCGGAACTGAGCTCGTGCAGCACGATCCCGTGCCGCGCGGCCAGTTCCCCCAGCTCCTCGGTGGACGCCCCGTCGATCTCCAGGACGCCGCCCTCCCCCTCGACCACGGTGAACCCCGCGTCGCGCAGGGTCTCTTCGAGCCGCGCGCGCTCCGGCGAGCGCAGCCGCGCGTAACCGCGGGAGTTCTCCCGGATGAAGTCGGCCATCGAGGTGTTCGCCAGCAGCCTGCCCTGGCCGATCACGATCAAATGGTCGGCGGTCAGCGCCATTTCGCTCATCAGATGGCTGGAGACGAAGACCGTGCGCCCCTCGCGGGCCAGAGCCTTCATCAGATTGCGTACCCAGTGGATGCCTTCGGGGTCCAGACCATTCACCGGTTCGTCGAACATCAGGATCTCGGGATCGCCCAGAAGCGCCGTGGCGATCCCGAGACGCTGCCCCATTCCGAGGGAGAAACCTTTCGGCTTCTTCTTCGCGACGGCGCTCAGCCCCACCATGTCCAGCACCTCGGTCACCCGGCTCGCCGGGATGCGATTGCTCTGCGCCAGACAGAGGAGATTGTTGTACGCGGTGCGCCCGCCGTGCATCGCCCCGGCCTCCAGCAGCGCCCCGATGTGCTTGAGCGGCTCCGCCAGCTCGCGGTAGTGCCTGCCGTCGATGCGTACCGAACCGCTGGTCGGGTTGTCCAGATCGAGCATCATCCGCATCGTGGTCGACTTGCCCGCGCCGTTGGGGCCCAGAAAGCCCGTCACCAATCCCGGTCTCACCCGGAAGGAGAGCTGATCGACCGCCACCTTGCGGCCGAAGCGTTTGGTGAGCGCCTGCACCTCGATCATGCGGACCAACCTAAGGCGGCGCAACGCCCCCCGCCACCGGAGTGGCGAGGGGCGTTGCGCGATCGTTGTCCGGTCGGAATGCGGTCTCCGGCCGGGCGGTCGCCCTGGGTCAGCGGGACTGCTGGGCCGGGACGCCGCGCGAGATCGGCTCGTCGTCGGCCGGGGTGCCGGCGGCGGCCACCGCGGCACCGGTCAGCGTGGCCAGCATCTCGCGGACGTTGGTCAGCTGGGCGTTGATCGAGTCGCGGCGGTTGGTGAGCGCCGCCAGCTCGCGCTCCGACTCGCTGCGGATCCGGTCGGCCTTGGCGTTCGCGTCCGCCACGATGTCCTCGGACTGACGCTGGGCCGTCTCGACGGTCTGACGCGCCCGGCGCTCCGCGTCCGTACGCAGCTTCTCGGCCTCCAGCCGCAGCTGCTCGGCGCGGTGCTCGATCTCGGCCAGCCGCTTCTCGGCCTTCGCCTGACGCGACGCCAGATCGCGCTCCGACTGCTCACGCCGCTTGGCGAGGTTCGTCTCGAAGTCCGCGGCGGCCTGGGCGGCCTTGGCGCGGGTCTCCTCGAAGAGCGCGTCGGCCTCCTCGCGCTTGGACTGCGCGTCCTTCTGCGCCTCCGAGCGCAGCGACGCGGCGTCGCCCTTCGCCTTCTCGACGATACGGACGCCCTCGTCCTCGGCCTTGGCCTTGCGCTCCGAGGCGAACGACTCGGCGTCGTTGCGCACCTGCTGCGCCGCCGACTCGGCCAGCTCGCGGTGCTGTTCGGCCGCGCGGCGGGCCTCCTCGCGCAGGTCCTTCGCCTCCTCCTCGGCGAGGCGGAGGATCTTCTCGACGCGGGCGCCGAGGCCGGCGTACGACGGCTCCGCGTCGCTGACCTGGGCCTGGGCGTTCTGCGTTTCGAGGTGGAGCTCCTCGATGCGCTTTTCCAGCGAGGTGATGCGGCCAAGGGCACTGTCACGGTCGGCGACGAGTTTGGTAATGCGGTCGTCCACCTGACCGCGGTCGTAACCACGCCGCACGAGCTCGAAGCCGAATGGGGAGGAAGTGTCGCTCATGGGGTTCCTGTCGAATGAGACCGGTGAGGTGATAGGGGGAATCCTAGGGGCCTAAGCGGCGTGTCATCGAGCTGATGCAGGTTTGATATGGAGAATGTCCAGCCTTTTGAGTGGCAAGTGCGCCTCACGGCCATGTCGGCCGCGTCACGGCACTAGCTGTCGGAAGATTTTCCACTCGAACGAGTGGTCCCCGCCGCCGCCCCCGCCTTGACGGGGTTGTCCTTCGCGGGCACGGCAGGTGCCTCGAACGACTCCAGCGCTTCGAGCACGTCCTGAACACGGGAGATCTCGGCCTGGATGTCCTCCCGTCTGCGGACCAGCACATCGAGTTCGCGCTTGCCGTCGTCGACCGTCTGTTTGGCCTGCTGGGCGGCGTCCGCACGCAACTTCTCGGCTTCCCTGATGAGTTCGGCCTTCTTCAGCTCGGCTTCCTTGAGCAGCCCCTCGGCCTTCTTCACGGCGGCGATCCTGACCTTGCTCGCCTCCGAATTGGCCTCGGCCACCAGCTCCTTGGCCTTCGTGTTGGCCTCCGCGCGCTGCTCGTTGGCCGCCTTCATCAGATTGTCGACGCGCTCTCCCGCTGTTCTCAGCTGCTCGGACGTCTCGCGCCTGGCCCGCTCGTGCAGTTGCTCGATCTCGCCCTCGACGCGCACACGCAGCTCCTCGGCCCGGTCCCGGACGGCCGTCGCGTCCCGGCGGGCACCGATGAGCAGTTCGTCCGCGTCCGTACGGGCCCTCTCCACCAGGGAGTTGCCCTCGACGGTCGCCTCCGCGGTGATACGGCCCGCCTCCTTGCGGGCGGCCCCCACCATCGTATCGGCCTGCGTCTCGGCCTCGGTGGCGGCCCGAAGCGCCTCTTCCTGAGCCTTGTTGATGAGCTGGTCGGCCTGTTCTGCGGCGTCCGAGCGGCGCTTGGCAGCGTCCTTGCGCGCCTCGTCCAGGAGCCAGTCCGTCTCCTCCTGGGCGTCGTTCCTGAGCCGTTCCGCGGTGGCCTCGGTCTCCCGCTTGAACTGCTCGGCCTCGGCCCGCAGCCGCTCGGCGGCCTGCTGCGCGGCACCCACCGTCTCGGCGGCCTCCGCGCGCATCCGCTCGGTCTCGCTGGTGGCCTCGCCGACGAGCCGGTCGGCCTGGCCCGCGGCGTCGCCGCGCATCCGGTTGGCGTCCTCGCGCGCCGCGGCCCGGGTGCGGGCCGCGTCCTGCTCCGCCGAGGCGAGGGAGTCCGACGCCTCGGTCCGTACCCGCTGCGCGTACTCGGCGGTGTCGGCACGCAGCCGCTCCGCCTCCGCGATCGCCTCGCCGACCGTGCGCTCGGCGAGCCCCTGCGCGGCGTCCGCCTCCTCCTGGGCCCGCGTCCGGATCCGGTTCGCGTCCTCGGCGGCGCGCTCCCGCTCCGCGTACGCGTCCGCGCGTACCCGGTCGGCCTCCTCCTGCGCCTCCGTCCTCGTCCGCTCCGCCGCGTGCTCGGCGGCGGCCCGCAGCCCGGTGATCTCCTGCTCGGCCTGGTCCTGGAGACCGGCGACGGAGTCCCGTACCTGCTGGGCGGTCTGTTCGGCGGCGGCCACCAGTTCCGTGGCGCGGTAGTCCGCCTCCGAGACCAGCCGCTGTGCCTCGGTCTGGGCCTCCTCGACCCGGTTGCGCGCCGAGGCGAGCAGTTCCTCGCTCTGCTCGCGGGCGCGCTCGCGCTCCTGGTCCGCCTCCGCGCGGGCGGCCGTCAGCGTCTGCTCGGCCTCGCGGCGGCGGCGGGTCGCCTCCTCCTGCGCGGCGGCCAGCGCCTCGGCGGCCTCGGTGCCCACCCGCTCGGCCGCGGCGGCGGCCTCGGCCCTGATCCGGTCGGCGGTCTCCTGCGCCTCGGTCTTGAGCCGCTCCGCCTCCGTGGCGGCCTCGGAGCGCAGCCGTACGGCCGCGGTCTCCGCCTCGGCGCGGGACTGCGAGGCGTCGGCGGCGGCCTCGTCACGCAGCCGCTCCGCCTCCCGCTCGGCCTGCGCCTGGAGCGTACGGATCCGCTCGGCGGCCTCGGCGCGCAGCCGGTCGGTCTCCTCGGCGGCCTCCCGCCGGATCCGCTCGCCCTCCGCGCGGGCGTCGGTGAGCGTCTCCTCGGCGGAGGACAGCCGCTGCTCCGCCTCCGTGTGCAGCCGCGTCAGCTCGTCGGCGGCCTCGGTCTTACGGGACTCGACGCCCCGCTCGGTCTCCTCGCGCAGTTCGGCCGCGGCCTGCTCGGCGGCGGTCCTGGTGGCCTCGGCCTGCTCCTCGCCCTCGGCGCGCAGCCGGTCGGCCTCGGCACGGGCGCGCTCCAGGGTCTCCTCGGCCTGCCGGCGCAGCGTCGTGGCGCGCTCGATGGCTTCGGTGCGTACCCGCTCGCTGTCGGTGGTGGCGCCGGAGCGCAGCTCGTCGGCGTCCGCCTTGGCCTTGGTCAGCAGTTCCTCGGCGGACCTGGCCGCCTCCTCGATCTGCTGGACGGCCTCACGACGGGCCTCGCCGCGGATCCGCTCGCCCTCCGCGACCGCCTCGGACCGCAGCTGCTCGGCCTCGCCGCGCAGCCGGCGCGCCTCCTCCTGGAGCTCGACCGTCTTGGCGCGGTACTCCTTGGTGTCGTCCTTGGCCGCGCCCTTGAGCTGGTCGGCCTGCTCGGCCGCCTCACCGCGCAGCCGGTCCGCCTCGGCCTCGGCCTCGCGGCGGATCCGCTCGGCCTCCTCGCTCGCGGACTTGGTGGTGGCCTTCGCGTCGTCCGACGCCTTGGTCAGCACCTCTTCGGCGGTACGGGCCGCCTTGGCCAACTGGGCCGCGGTGTCCTCGGCGGCGACCGTACGGGCCTTCTCGGCGGCCTCCGCGACCAGCTTCTCGGCCTCCGCGCGGGCGTCGGCGAGCGCCTGCTCGGCCTCGGCCTTGGTCGCCTCGGCCTCCTTCGTCGCCTCACCGACCAGCCGCGCGATCTCCGACTTGGCGGTACGCGTGCGCTGCTCGTTCTGCGACTCGGCGGCGGCCAGCCGCTTGACCGCGGTCTCCTTGGCCTCCGCGGCGACCTTCTCCGCCTCGGCGCGGGCCTCCCGAAGCCGCTCCTGCGCCTCCTGCATCCGCTGCTCGGCCGCGCGGCCCAGCTCGGCGGCCTGCTGGCGGGCCTGGTCGGTCTCGGCGGTCGTGGACGTACGCAGCTGCTCGGCGTGGGTGGTGGCCTCCTGCGCCTGCGAGGAGGCGGCGTTCAGCAGCCGCTCGGCGTCCCTGCGGGCCCGCAGCAGGATCGCTTCCGCTTCCGAGCGGGCCGTCTCGGACTCCGCGCCCAGCCGCCGCCGTGCCTCCTCGGTGACCCGGGCGGCCTCCGCGCGGGCGGCGGCCAGGGACTGCTCGGCCTCGCCGCGGGACTCGTCGAGCAGCCGCCGGGCCTGGGACTCGGTACGGGCGCGCAGCTGTTCGGCCCAGGCGACGTTCTCGTTGACATGCGACTCGACGGTCTGCCGGCGCTCCGCCAGCTCCTGGTCGAGCCGCTGCCTGCGCTGGACGGCCTCGGCGTGCAGCTCGGCCTGGAGCCTGGCCTGGTGCTCGGCGTGCTCCTGGAGGATGCGCTGCGTCTGGGCGCGCGCGTCCCGCAGCTCGCGCTCGGCGTCCGCGCGCATCTGCTCCGCCTGCATCTGGGCGTTGCGCAGGTGCTGTTCGGCCTGATAGCCGAGGTCCCCGCTGTCGTACGACGAGGGACGGGTCGCCAGCGTACGGCGTGCCTCGTGGAGCTTGGCGCGCAAGACCTCGACCTGGTAACCGAGGTCCTCGGCGTGCTGGACGGCCTTCTCCCGCGCGGTCTTCAGCCGGTCCATCTCGGCTTCGAACCGCGAGAGGTGGTCGTCGTCAGCTCGGTGGCTCTCCTGGCGTTCGTAGCCCCGCACTGCGCGGTCCCATCCGTCCCCTGGTCGCAACTGCCCAATTGAGCACCGTTCGCGGCGAACGGCCCCCCGGGGAATGGTGACAGATCTACGGCAGGGGCGCGGCCCCGGCCCGGCCCCGGCCCGGAGCGCCCCACTCTACCGGGCCGGGAATCCTTAAGGTCAGTGCTCCGGGCGGGAGGTGACCAGTTCTGTGAGTACGCCGTGGCAGTCCTTGGGGTGGAGGAACGTGATGCGGGAGCCCATGGAGCCGGTGCGCGGCTCGTCGTACAGAACGCGTACGCCCTTGTCACGGACCGACTGGGCGTCACCGTCGACATCCGCCGTACCGAACGCGATGTGGTGAACGCCCTCGCCGTTCTTCGCCAGCCATTTCCCGACGGCCGAATCCTCCCGGATCGGTTCGAGGAGCTGAAGGTACGAAGCCCCGCCGTCGGACGTCTCGTTGATCTTGAGCATGGCCTCCCGGACGCCCTGCTCCTCGTTGACCTCGGTGTGGAAGACCTCGAAGCCGTAGGTCGCCCGGTAGAACTCGACGGTCGTGTCGAGGTCGAAGCAGGCGATTCCGATGTGGTCGATTCGCGTCAGCATGGGGACAGTGCAGCGCCACCGAGGTGATTACGCAACGTGCGCGCGATCACACGCGCTGCCTGATGACCCACGGGAGAGCCGCTCAGTACATTGAAAGTAAACCCTCGTTCACTCCTCAGCTGTACGCAAAGGGGATCGCGTCTCATGTCGGATACGAACACCACCACGTCTGTGATCGTCGCGGGCGCCCGCACCCCCATGGGGCGGCTCCTGGGCTCGCTGAAGTCCTTCTCCGGCGCGGAGCTGGGCGGCTTCGCGATCAAGGCGGCGCTGGACCGGGCCGGGATCAGCGGCGACCAGGTGCAGTACGTGATCATGGGCCAGGTACTGCAGGCCGGGGCAGGGCAGATCCCGGCACGTCAGGCCGCCGTCAACGGCGGCATCCCGATGAACGTCCCCGCGCTCACCGTCAACAAGGTCTGTCTCTCCGGACTCGACGCGATCGCGCTGGCCGACCAGCTGATCCGGGCCGGCGAGTTCGAGGTGGTGGTCGCGGGCGGCCAGGAGTCGATGACCAACGCCCCGCATCTGCTCCCCAAGTCCCGTGAGGGGTACAAGTACGGGGCGATCGAGATGCTCGACTCCATGGCGTACGACGGACTGACCGACTCGTTCGAGGGGATCGCCATGGGCGCCTCGACGGAGAAGCACAACACCCGGCTGGGCATCACGCGCGCCCCGCAGGACGAGTTCGGCGCGCTCTCCCACCAGCGGGCGGCGGCGGCCCAGAAGAACGGGGTCTTCGAGGCCGAGATCGCGCCCGTGGAGATCCCGCAGCGCAAGGGCGACCCGGTGCTCTTCGCACAGGACGAGGGCATCCGCCCGGAGACGACCGTGGAGTCCCTGGCCAAGCTGCGGCCCGCGTTCGCCAAGGACGGCACGATCACGGCCGGCACGTCCTCGCAGATCTCCGACGGCGCGGCGGCGGTCGTGGTGATGAGCAAGGCCAAGGCCCAGGAGCTGGGCCTTGAGTGGATCGCGGAGATCGGCGCGCACGGAAATGTGGCGGGGCCGGACAACTCGCTCCAGTCCCAGCCGTCGAACGCGATCCAGCACGCCCTGAAGAAGGAGGGCCTCGGCGTCGAGGACCTCGATCTCATCGAGATCAACGAGGCGTTCGCGGCGGTCGCGGTGCAGTCAATGAAGGACCTCGGGGTTTCCCCGGAAAAGGTGAATGTGAACGGCGGCGCGATCGCCCTCGGACACCCCATCGGCATGTCCGGCGCCCGCCTGGTCCTCCATCTCGCGCTGGAGCTGAAGCGGCGCGGCGGCGGGACCGGCGCGGCGGCGCTGTGCGGTGGCGGCGGCCAGGGCGACGCGCTGATCCTGCGCGTCGCCAAGTAGGAACCGAGCGGGACGAAGCGGTGCGGGTGCGGATACGGACCGAAGGAACGGAGCTGTGATGCAGGACGTCCCCGAGCTGGTGGCTCAGGCACGGGAGGGCCGGCCGCGGGCCGTGGCCCGGCTGATCTCACTGGTGGAGGGGGCGTCCCCGCAGCTGCGCGAGGTGATGGCGGCGCTGGCACCGCTCGCGGGCAACGCCTACGTGATCGGCGTGACCGGATCGCCCGGGGTCGGCAAGTCGACCTCGACCTCCGCGCTGGTCGCCGCGTACCGCAAGGCGGGCAAGCGGGTCGCGGTGCTGGCCGTCGACCCCTCGTCCCCCTTCTCCGGCGGGGCGCTGCTCGGTGACCGCGTCCGGATGTCCGAGCACGCCTCCGACCCCGGCGTCTATATCCGCTCCATGGCCACCCGCGGCCATCTCGGCGGCCTGGCCTGGGCCGCCCCGCAGGCGATCCGGGTGCTGGACGCGGCGGGCTGCGACGTGATCCTGGTGGAGACCGTCGGGGTCGGTCAGTCGGAGGTCGAGATCGCCTCCCAGGCCGACACCTCCGTGGTGCTGCTCGCACCCGGCATGGGCGACGGCATCCAGGCCGCGAAGGCCGGGATCCTGGAGATCGGCGATGTGTACGTGGTCAACAAGGCGGACCGCGACGGCGCCGACGCGACGGCCCGTGAGCTGAACCACATGCTGGGCCTCGGTGAATCCCGGGGCCCCGGCGACTGGCGGCCGCCCATCATCAAGACCGTCGCCGCGCGGGGCGAGGGCATCGACGAGGTGGTGGAGGCCCTGGAGAAGCACCGCGCCTGGCTGGAGGAGCACGACGCCCTCACCCGGCGCCGGGCCCGCCGCGCCGCCCATGAGGTGGAGACCATCGCCGTCACCACGCTCCGCGAGCGCATCGGCGATCTGCACGGCGACCGGCGGCTCGGCGCGCTGGCGGAGCGGATCGTGGCGGGGGAGCTGGACCCGTACACGGCGGCGGACGAACTGGTGGCGGGGCTGACGGACGGGGCGTGACGGACGGGGCGTGACGGACGGGGCCTGACGGACGGGGCCTGACGGGTGGGGCCTGACGGGTGGGGCCCGACGCACCGAACCGCCCGGCCGTGGTGGCCGGGCGGTGTGCGGGTGGGCGTCCGCGGGCTCAGTCGTCGTAACGGTCGTCGTGGTGGTCGTCGCGGTCGTCGCGGTCGTCGCGGTCGTCGCGGTCGTCGCGTCCGCCACGGCCGTCGTCGTCACCGTGGTCGTCCCGGCTGTCGTCGTCGCGGTCCACGGTGACCTTGCCGGTCTTGGCGTGGACGTTCAGTTCGTGCGTACGGCCGTCCTCGCCCCGTACGTCGACCTCCCAGCGCCCGTTGTGGTCGTCGTCGATCTCGGCGGAGGTCACCGTGCCGGGTACGGAGGCGAGGGCGGCGGCCGTCGCGCGCTGGACGTCCACGGAGGCGGCGCGCAGCGCGGCACGGTCGTCGCGGTGGTCGTCGTCGCGGTCGTCGTCCCTGTCGTCGTCGCGGTCCACCCGTACCGTGCCGGTGGCCGCGTCGACCCGCAGTTCGTACCAGCGGCCGTCCGTGCCGAACAGGTCGATCTCCCAGCGGCCGTCGCTGTCGTCGTCCCGCTCGACGGAGGCCACGGCGCCCGGGTACTCCTTCAGGGCCGCGACCGCGGCCTCGCTCGCGGTCAGGCCCGTACCGCCACCGGCGGCCGGCTGCCGCTTCACCGTGGAGTCCTTCCCCATGTCCTGGGACCCGTCCCGGGATCCGTCCTGCGAGTCGTCCAGGATGTCGTTCCCGGAGTCGTCCGACCCCGTCCCCAGCTGCGCGACCGGCGCGGGCGGTGTCGCCGTACCCGTGGCCGCCCGGCTGTCGTCGCCTCCCATGGCGACCGCCGTGTAGGTGCCGCCGCCGATCAGTGCCGCCGCGGTGATGGCTGCGATGACGAGATTGCGCTTCATGAGGGGTCCTCCCCGAGTCGGTCCGTGTCCCTGGTGGAACGACTTCAATGTGGCGGAGGGAAGCTGAAGCCAGCCTGAAGCCGGCTGAAGTGATCTTCAGGTTCCGTTTGGGAAGCTGGGCGCATGCGTTTGTTGATCGTGGAGGACGAGAAGCGGCTCGCGGTGTCGCTCGCCAAGGGGCTGAGGGCCGAGGGCTTCGCCGTCGATGTCGTCCACGACGGCCTCGAAGGGCTGCACCGGGCGGGCGAGGGCGTGTACGACCTGGTCGTGCTCGACATCATGCTGCCCGGCATGAACGGCTACCGCGTCTGCGCCGCCCTGCGCGCGGCCGGTCATGACGTACCGATCCTGATGCTCACCGCGAAGGACGGCGAGTACGACGAGGCGGAGGGGCTGGACACCGGCGCCGACGACTATCTGACCAAGCCGTTCTCGTACGTCGTGCTCGTCGCCCGGGTCAAGGCCCTGCTGCGCCGCCGTGGTTCGGCCGGCCCCTCGCCCGTGCTGCGGATCGGCGGTCTCAGCGTCGACACCGCCGCCCGCCGGGTCTTCCGCGACGGGACCGAAGTGGCGCTCACGGCCAAGGAGTTCGCCGTACTGGAACAGCTCGCCGTCCGGGCCGGCGAGGTGGTCGGAAAGCCCGAGATCCTGGAGCACGTCTGGGACTTCGCCTATGACGGCGACCCCAACATCATCGAGGTCTACATCAGCGCCCTGCGGCGCAAGCTCGGTGCCTCGGCCATCCAGACGGTGCGCGGCGCCGGGTACCGGCTGGTCGCGTCATGAGCGCGGGCGGACGCCGGTTCGCGTCCTCCGTACGGGCCAGGGCCTCGCTCGGCGCGACGGCCGTCGTGGCGGTCGCGCTGGTGGCCGCCGGGATCGCGGTCGTCCTCTCGCTCCGCTCGAACCTCACCGGGCAGGCCGACCGGAGCGCCGACGCGGCGGCGCGCGAAGTCGCCCTGGACATCGCCTCCCTGGTGCCCGACCAGACGTCGTACGCCGGGCTCGGCCTGCCGGACGACGCCGGACATCCCGTACAGGTCACCGACGAGGGCGGCCGGCTGCTCGCCGCGAGCGAGGACCTCCAGCGGATCGGCGGTACGGGAGTGTCCGCGGTGACCCCCGCGAAGAGCCCCGCCCCGGGGTCACCGGCCGCGCCCGGTGACGACGATGACGACAACGGATCCGGTGACGACCACGGGGGCGACGACAAGGGCGGGGACGACAGCGGTGGCGATGACGACGACCCCGCCGTCGGCGAGATCGGCGACCGCACCACCTACACCGACGGCAGCGCGACGGTCGACGGCAGGACCGGTGACTACCGCTTCGCCAGGGTCGAGGTGACCGACCGCGCGGGGGAGACGGTCGTCGTCCATGCGGGCGCCTCGCTCGCGGACCGGCAGACCGCGGTCAACACGACCACCGCCTCCATGCTGCTGGGGCTCCCCGTCCTGCTGCTGGTCGTCGGGGGAGTGACCTGGCTGGTGACCCGGCGCGCGTTCCGGCCCGTGGAGGGCATCCGGCGCGAGATGGCGGCCATCACCGCCTCGACGGATCTCTCCCGGCGGGTGCCCGAGCCCGCCTCGGACGACGAGGTGGCCAGGCTCGCCCGTACGACCAACGAGACCCTCACCGCGCTGGAGGCCGCCGTCGAGCGGCAGCGCCGCTTCGTCGCGGACGCCTCGCACGAACTGCGCAGCCCCATCGCCTCGCTCCGTACCCAGCTCGAAGTGGGCGACGCCCACCCGGAGTTGCTGGATGTGCCGGGCGCGGTCGCGGACACCGTACGGCTCCAGCAGCTCGCCGCGGATCTGCTGCTGCTGGCCAGGCTGGACGCGGGGGAGCGGCCGGGCCGGGCGCGGTTCGACCTGGGCGCGATGGTCCGCGAGGAGGTCTCGCAGCGGACCACGGACCGTGTCCCGGTCACGCTCGATGTCCGGCCGGGGCTCGAAGTGGCGGGTTCACGCGGTCAGTTGGCGCGGGTGCTGGGGAATCTCCTCGACAACGCCCAGCGGCACGCGCACGCGTCGGTCACCGCGTCCGTGTACCGGGCGGGCGGTCAGGTGGTGCTGGCGGTCGCCGACGACGGCTCCGGGGTGCCGGAGGCGGAGCGCGAGCGGATCTTCGAGCGGTTCGTACGGCTCGACGACGCGCGCAGCCGTGACGACGGCGGCGCCGGTCTGGGGCTGGCCATCGCGCGCGATGTGGCCGCGCGCCATGACGGCACGCTCACGGTCGGCGGGGCTCCGGAGGGCGGCGCCCTGTTCGAGCTGCGCCTGCCCCGGGCGGCCGGCGCGGACACCGCCGAGGCCGAGGCCGACGCCTGAGCGGGCAGCCGGCGGTGAGGCAGCTGGCGGTGAGGCAGCCGGCAGCCGGGCGGCGGGGTGGGGCGCCGGGCCGCCGCCGCGGGGGGCGCCGGGCCCCCCCGCTAGGCGGAGCGAATGGAGCGCCCGCCCCGGCCGCGGGGCGCCCGCGGGGGGGGGGCGGGGGGGGGTGGGGCGGGGGGGGGGGCGGCCCGGGGCGGGGGGGGGGGGGGGGGCCGGCGGGCCCCGGGGGGGGGGCCCCGCCCCCCACGCCCGTATCGGCTCAGCTCTTGCCGCGCCGTCCGCGCAGCTGCTCGGCCACCGGCGTCAGCGACGCCCGCAGCTCCGCCAGCGCCTCGGGCGTCAGCAGATCGATGAAGTGCTTCCGCACGGACTCGACATGGTGCGGCGCGACCTTCCGCATGGTCTCCATGCCCTGGTCCGTCAGGACGGCGTAGAGCCCGCGCCGGTCGGACTCGCAGTTCTCGCGGCGGACCAGCCCCGCGGTCTCCATCCTGGTGATCTGATGGGAAAGTCGGCTCTTGGACTGAAGTGTGGTGGCCGCGAGGTCACTCATCCGCATGCGCCGTTCCGCCGACTCCGAGAGGTTCACCAGGATCTCGTAGTCGTTCATGGTCAGGCCGAACGGCTGAAGGTCTTTCTCCAACTGGTGCGTCAGCAGTTTGTTGACATCCAGATGGGTGCGCCAGGCGCACTGCTCCGCGTCGGTCAGCCAGCGGGTTGCGGTCTCGGTCTCCATGTATGGATTCTACCTAAGAAGTTGAAATCTGTACGAAGCCTCCGGATGTGACACCGCGCACCCGATCACCCGCCAGGGGCGCAGGAGTTCGACGTCACACTCCGCAGACTACCGCTCACAGACCGAAGCGACGCTGGAGATCGCCGAGCTGCCCCGGCATCCGGGGCGTGGACCCCTGTGACCCCTGATGCCCGGAGTGTCCCGAGGAACCACCCCCGCCCGGCACCCCGGGCTCCGAGGTGACCGCGCCCACCGGCTGTTCGGCCATCAGCTGCTCCGTCGACTGCAACAGCACCGTCCCGGCCCCGACGAACTCGAACTGATGCTCCTCGCCCGACGTACCACCGATCCCCGTCAACGACCGGATACCGCCCAGCACTCCGGACATATAGCCATGATCGTAGTGGTGGCAGGGGGACGGGCAGTCCGCCCAGCCCACCAGCGCCTGCGGATCCACCCGCAGGGGTGGCTCCATGAAGACCACGGGCCCGTTGGACGCGGCCACGAACTTCCCCGTACCGATCAGCGTCAGAAAGCCCGGCACGATCGACTGCTTCAGCGCCAGCGTCGGCTGGTACGCCAGCAGATTCCCGGACCGGATCGTCAGATTGCCGTCCTCCAGGTCGAACGAGTTGACGTCGAAGGCGCGGTCGGCGAGCAGCATCTTGCCGCTGCCCTCCGCCACCACCCAGTCACTGGCGTGCAGAGGTGAGTGGAAGCTCGAACGCACCAGCCGCTCGAACCGGCCGTGGCCGATGCCGTCGAAGTTGATCTGCCCGTAGTAGGCGATCATCTTCCCCTTCTGAAGGAACCACTGGCTCCCCTTCAACTCCACACAGAAGGTGTACGCGTTGACGTTGTCGTCGCTCGGCAGCGTCATCGGGTCATGGATCACGGGCGCGCTCACAGCTTCTCCTCCGACGCCTGGACGTACACCGCGCCACTGCCGCTCAGCTCCAGCTGGAACGCCTCGCCGGAGCCGCGTCCGACCATGTCGCGCCAGCCGAGCGCCGTGGACAGCTTGTTCCGTACGTCGCCGTGGTGCGCGACATACGCCTGCGGGTCCACATGGACCTCCCGGCCGGGGGCGATGGGCACCTCGATCACCCCGCCGTGCGCCATCACCGCGACCGCGCCATGGCCCTTGAGCGTGGTGGTGAACAGGCCCTGGCCGGTCACCTGTCCGCGCACCATGCCCATGACCCCGCCCTGCGAGCCCATGAACATCGTGCCCTGCTGAAGCGTCCCGTCGAAGGCCAGCAGCCGGTCCGCCTCCACATACAGGGTGTCGCCCGCCAGATTGATGACCTGGATGTGATGGCCGCCATGGCCGAACATCACCGTGCCGCTCCCCTCGACCGTCATCAGCGGGGTCGCCTCGTTGGCGACCCGCCGGCCGATCATGGACATCAGACCGCCCTGGCCGCCCTGGATGTTGGGGGTGAAGCTGACCTCGCCGCGGTACGCGAGCATCGCGCCGCGCTGGCTGAACATCTTCTGGCCGGGCAGGACCGTCGCCTCGACCATCCTCGAATTGATCTCACGGAACGGCATCAGACATCGCCCCCGATCGTGTTCCGCTCGCTGGGCTGTACGTAGACGAGCCCGTCGCCCTCGAAGCGGATCTGGAAGGCCTCACCCGAGCCCTCGCCCATGAACGTACGGAAGTTGACGCCGGACTGGAACTTCTGCTGGAGGCTGCCCTGATGCGCGATGTACGCGCCGGGGTCGACGAAGAGCGGGTACTGCGGTGTCACCCGCAGGATCACCGCCTCGCCGTCCGACATGATCGCGGCCTGGCCCATGCCCTCGACGGTCGTCGTGAACAGGCCATTGCCGGACGCCCCGCCCCGCAGCCCCGTGAACGAGGTGCCGGTACGCAGCCCCGCGTCGACACAGAGCAGATTGCTCGCCTCGACGAAGAGCTTGTCGCCATGCAGCGAGACAAGGCTGATCTCGCTCGCGCGGTCGGCGAAATAGCAGGTGCCCTGACCCTTCACCTCCATCACGGTCATCTGTTCGCCGGTGAGCCGGCGGGTCACCATCCCCCGCAGACCCTCACCGCCGCCGGTCATCTTCTTGAACGCCATCCGGCCGTCGTACGCGACCATCGAGCCGTTCTTCGCCTTGACGGCGTCGCCGGTCATGTCGACGGCGAGCACCTTGCTGCCTTGCAGTCGGAACTGAGCCACGGATCGAAGGTAACGGGCGGCACCGACAGCGAACAGGGCCCATGGTCCGCGATCGCCCCCGACCGGACCCTGATAACGGTCGGGCAAAGCCGGGCTGCCACAATGAGAGCGCGCTTGTGCGCACATTCACAAGATCGCTGCCCCCGATGCCGAAGGTGCCTCCTCGTGGACATCAAGACCGCCTCCTCCCTCCATCGCCTCCGTCTGGTCTCCGCCCCGGAGGCCGTGTCGTTCCTGCTGCTCCTCGTCTGCTCGGTGCTCAAGCGCACGACGGACTTCAACGCGGTCCCCGTGATGGGCGCCGTCCACGGCCTGCTCTTCGTGCTGTACGTGGTCTTCTGGCTGGACGCCTGGAACCGCACCAAGTGGTCCTTCGGCACCGCGGCCCTCTACTTCGTCCTCTCCGTCCTGCCGGCCGGCGGTTTCTTCGCCGAGCGCAAGCTCAAGCGCGCCGCCGACGACGAGGTCATCGCCTCCCGGGCGCGCCGCGAGGGCACGGTGAACGCGTGATCGTCGCCTTCTCGGTGAGCCCGCTGGGCGTGGGGGAGGACGTCGGGGAGTACGTCGCCGACGCCGTCCGTGTCGTCCGCGAGTCCGGGCTGCCCAACCGTACGGACGCCATGTTCACCTCGGTCGAGGGGGAGTGGGACGAGGTGATGGACGTCGTGAAGCGGGCCGTCGCCGCGGTCGAGGCCCGCGCCGGGCGCGTCTCGCTCGTCCTCAAGGCCGACATCCGGCCGGGGGTCACGGACGGTCTCACCTCGAAGGTGGAGACGGTGGAGCGCCACCTCGCCGGCTGAGCCGTACGCGGTAACCTCCGCGCTGAGTACCGCCCGCACGGACGCCTCCAGTCGACACGCCGGTAAATGTCCCTTTTTGTAGGGATATCAATCTGGTGCGACAGCTGGAGGCATCCGTGCGGCCGGAGGTTTTCGAGTACGACTACGACGTCCACAGCTGCCTGGCCGGCCCGCTCAGCGAACCGGACCGGGCCGCGGCCTACCGGGTGCGCTACCGGAGTCTGCTCGCCCGCGAGCCCCACCGAATAAGAGCCGTCCTGCTGATGGCCCTGGCGCCGCTGCTCTCCGGCGCCCTGCTGGTCTATCTGGTCTGGCCCACCCACCGCACCGAGCGCGACGGCGCCGCCCGCTGGCTGGTGGTCCTCGACCACGTGATGCTCGGGTCGATCGGGCTCATCGCCCTCTTCACGCTCGTCAACGTCACGTCGGTCGCCCACGCCACGATGGTCGCCAGGGACCCCATACCCGTCCCCGCGGAACCGGGCACCCGCGTCGCGTTCCTCACCACGTACGTCCCGGGCAAGGAACCCCTCGCCATGGTGCGGGCCACGCTCGAAGGGGCCGTACGGCTGCGCCACAGCGGCCCGCTCGACATCTGGCTGCTGGACGAGGGCGACGACGGCGAGGCCAGGGCGCTCTGCGAGGAGCTCGGGGTGCGCCACTTCACCCGGCACGGCATACCGGAGTGGAACCGCCCGCGGGGCGTGCACAAGGCGCGCACCAAGCACGGCAACTACAACGCCTGGCTCGCCATGCACGGCGAGGACTACGACTTCTTCGCCTCCGTCGACACCGACCACGTCCCGCTCCCGAACTTCCTGGAGCGGATGATGGGCTACTTCCGCGACCCGGACACCGCCTTCGTCGTCGGCCCCCAGGTGTACGGCAACTACAGCTCACCGGTCACCAAGGCCGCCGAGTCCCAGCAGTTCCTGTTCCACGCCCTGATCCAGCGGGCCGGCAACCGCTACCACGCCCCGATGTTCGTCGGTACGAACAATGTCGTCCGGATCAGGGCGGTCCTCCAGATCGGCGGGCTGTACGACTCGATCACCGAGGACATGGCCACCGGGTTCGAGCTGCACCGCACCAGGAACCCCGTCACCGGCCGGTTCTGGCGCTCCGTCTACACCCCCGACGTCCTGGCCGTGGGCGAGGGCCCCGCCTCCTGGACCGACTTCTTCACCCAGCAGCTGCGCTGGTCGCGGGGGACGTACGAGACGCTGCTCAAGCAGTACTGGAAGGCACCGTTCCGGCTGCCGCCCGGACGGCTGCTCAGCTACACGCTGATGCTCGTCTACTACCCGATGACCGCCGTCAACTGGTTCCTCGGCATTCTCAGTTGCGTTCTCTTCCTCTGGTTCGGCGCCTCCGGCACACAGGTCTCGTCCTCGGTCCTGCTGATGCTCTACAGCGACGCCGCCGCCCTCCAGATCGGGCTCTATCTCTGGAACCGGCGGCACAATGTCTCGCCCCACGAGCCGCGCGGCTCGGGCGGTCTCGCCGGAATGGTGATGTCCGCGCTCTCCGCGCCGGTCTATCTGAGGTCGCTGATCTCGGCGCTGCTCCGTACGCGCGGGCGCTTCGTGGTCACCCCCAAGGGCGGCCGGGCGAGCGCCGACCGGCTGCTGACCTTCCGGCTCCATCTCTTCTGGGCCGCCGTACTGATCGCCTCGCTCGTCGCGTCGGTGATCCTCGGCCACACCCACGCGGCGATGCGCACCTGGGCGGTCCTGGCGCTGGCGATCGCGCTCGCGCCGGTCGGCGTCTGGGTCTGGACACTGCTGGACGAGCGGGCCGGCCCCGATGCCGTACCGGCCTCCGAACGTACCGCCGCGGACGCCGCCGAAGGCCCGGCCCCGGAGCCGGCCCCCGAGCCCGCGTTCGCCGCGGTGGCCTTGACGCACGTGACGCCTGTGACGACGACAGGAGGGAACTGACCCATGCCCCAGCGGTACCGGCCGCGCCACAGGCCGTCGGAGAAATTCAAGAGGACACTGCTCGGCGGCGGGGCGCTGCTGGTACTGGCCGCCCTCAACGCCCCCGCGGCCTTCACCTTCGCCGAGGAGAGGTACCACGCGTACAAGATCGCGCAGCCGGGCTACAAACGGCAGTACGGCTCCTGGGAGATCCTCGACGTCCCGAAGGAGTTCCGTACGAACGCGATCCACGCGGCCCTGCTGCACACCGGCAAGGTGCTGATCATCGCGGGCTCCGGCAACAACCAGAAGAAGTTCGACGAGGGGTCGTTCGACACGATCCTCTGGAACCCGGCCGACAACTCCTTCAAGAAGATCCCCACCCCGGAGGACTTCTTCTGCTCGGGTCACTCCCAGCTCGCCGACGGGCGGCTCCTGGTGGCGGGCGGCACGGCGCGCTACGAGGTCCTCGACGGCGAGGTGGAGCGGGCCGGCGGCCGGATGCGGGTCAAGAACGAGAACCCGGACCGGGCCCACACCTTCAAGAAGGGCACCCGCTTCCGCTCCCCCTCGGGCGTCGAGTTCATCAGCAAGTTCGATGTCACCGTGCCCAGGGCGAAGAAGGAGCTCAAGGTCGGATACGGGAAGGGCGGCCGGATGCTGCCCTGGCGTACGAAGGTGACGGCCGGCGAGGCCCGGGTCTTCGTGGAGGCGGCCGAGAAGGGCCCGCGCGGGCTGACCACCCAGGCCGCGCAGTACGAGATCGTCGGGCTCACGGGCAAGGACGCGGACAACCTCTATGGCCTCGCACAGAAACTCACCACGGAGAAGCAGGACTTCCAGGGCATCAGATCCGCCTACGAGTTCGACCCCAGGGCCGAGAAGTACATCCCGGTGAACCCGATGAAGGAAGCCCGCTGGTACCCCACGCTGGTGACCCTCGACGACGGGAAGGTGCTCGCCGTCTCCGGCCTCGACGACGTCGGCGCCGTACTCACCGGGGACAACGAGCTCTACGACCCGGAGACCAAGGAGTGGTCCAAGGGCCCCACTCGCTACTTCCCGACGTATCCCGCGCTCTTCCTCACCAAGGGTGGCAAGCTCTTCTACTCGGGCTCCAACGCGGGGTACGGGCCCGCCGAGAAGGGCCGGCAGCCGGGTCTCTGGGACCTCACCAAGAACACCTTCACCGAGGTCGGCGGGCTCACCGATCAGGACCAGACGGAGACCTCGGCCTCCCTGATGCTGCCGCCGGCCCAGGACCAGCGGGTGATGGTGCTCGGCGGCGGGGGCGTCGGTGAGTCCTCGAAGGCCACCAGCCGTACGGCGATCGTCGACCTCACACAGGACAGCCCGGTCTTCCGGGAAGGGCCCAGGCTGCCGCAGGGCACCCGCTATCTGAGCAGTGTGCTGCTCCCGGACGACACGGTGTTCACCACCGGCGGCTCCTCCGACTACCGGGGGCGCAGCGCCAGCGACATCCTCAAGGCGCAGTTCTACGAGCCGAGGACCAATACGTTCCGGCCGGCCGCCGACCCGACCGTGGGGCGCAACTACCACTCGGAGGCGCTGCTGCTGCCCGACGGCCGGGTGGTCACCTTCGGCTCGGACCCGCTCTTCCGCGACGCCGACAACACCAGACTCGGGACCTTCGAACAGCGTGTGGAGATCTACACGCCGCCCTATCTCCAGGGTGACGGGGCCGGCGAGAACCGGCCGGCGCTGGGGAAGGGACCGCAGGAGGTCGACCGGAACGGCCGGGCCACCTTCCGCGCCGCCCGTCCCGACCGGATCGCGAAGGCACGGCTGATGCGGCCGAGCGCCGTGACCCACACGACGGATGTCGAGCAGCGCTCGATCGAGCTGGACCTCACGAAGACCAAGGACGCCGTGACGGTCGAGGTGCCGAAGGACCGGGCGCTGGTACCGCCCGGCTGGTACATGCTCTTCGTCGCCGACGCCGCGGGTGTCCCCTCCGAGGCGAAGTGGATCCGCGTGGAGTGAGCCCGGGACGCGTCCGCCTCGGACGTACCGGACTACGCGATCGCGTCCTTGCTTCTGCGGGCGAGGCCCAGCGCGTAGTCGGGCCACCAGGTGCCGGCCGCCGGGCCGCCGCGGCAGGGGCCGTCCGAGTCGCCGGGGCGCTTGATCCAGAGATAGGCGTCCAGCAGCTCGTTGCCGGTGTTGGTGGTGGGCGGCGAGCCGAGCGCCCGGCCCGGCGGGTTGCACCACGCCTCGTCCCGGTCGCCCCGCAGCGGGCCGGCGCCGTTCCTGCTGGTGTCGATGGTGAAGTGGACATCGCCGAGCAGTCCGGAGAGCCGGGTGCCGTACGCCTTGACCGCGTCGTTCGTCTGGAAGTTGGACACATTGAGCGAGAAGCCGTCGGCCGAGGCGATCCCGGCCCGCCGCAGCGGCTCGGTGAGCTTGGCGGGGTCGGCAATCCAGTCCGGGTTGCCGGCGTCCAGATAGACGCGGGTGCGCGGCTGCTGCTTGAGCCTGCTGATGGCGTGGGCGAGCAGCTCGTACCGCTCGTCGTGGTGCTCCGCGGGGGTGCAGCCGTCCGTCAGATGCGGAATGGCGTCCGGCTCCAGGATCACGATGGCCTCGGCGTTCCCGAGGGCGGCGGCGAAGGAGCCGATCCAGTCGCGGTAGGACTGCGCGTCATGGGCGCCGCCCGCGGAGTAGAGCCCGCAGTCGCGGTGGGGGATGTTGTACGCGACGAAGACGGCCGTGCGCTTGGCGGCCTGCGCACCGCGTACCGCCCGCCGGATCCCGGGCTCGGGATTGTCACCGGCCGGCCAGTCGGCCACCGCGCGCTCGGAGATCCGCCGCAGAGCCTTCGCGTCGTCCGTACGCCCCTGCTTCTCCCACTCCGTGACCTGACGGGCCGCGTCGCTCTCGGGATCGATCCAGAAGGGCGAGGACGCGGTGGGGTCGGCTTCGCCCCGGAGCGCGGAGGGGCCGGTACGGCCGGCCCGTTCGGTCCGCTCGACGGAGTCCTGGCGGGACTCGGCGGAGCAGCCGGCGGCCGTCAGCGCGAGCACCGCCGCGAGGGCGGCGGAGGCGAGCGGGCAGGGGCGGCGGCGCGGCGCGTGCGGGCAGCGGTGCGGCGCGTGCGGGCAGCGGTGCGGCGCGTGCGGGCGGTGTGGTCTGCGGCCGGACATCCAGGCCCCTCGGAAGACGACTGGGCGACGATGGGAATGGCAAGACCGGCATATCGTTACATAATGTTCAAGCAGTGGCACTCTGCGACACCGACAGCGCGATACCGAGCGGCGTCCGCTCGTACAGCACCTGGTGTCCGTACCGCCGCGACGTCAGCAGCCCCGCCCCGCGCAGCGCCGACAGGTGCGCCGACACGGAGGACGGGGCCAGGCCGAGCAGTCGCGCGAGCGCCGTCGTCCCGGCCGGCTCGTCCAGCGCGCACAGCACGTCCGCCCGCGCCCGGCCCAGCAGCCGGGCCAGCGCGTCGGGCGTACGGTCCGAGGGCCGTGTCCACAGGCCGCCGATGCCACGCACCGGATAGATGACGGCCGGCTGCCACGGCGGCAGATAACCGCTGACGACGTTCGGCCAGCAGAACACGCTCGGCATCAGGACCAGCCCCTCGCCGCCGAGGACCCGCGTATGGCTGCCGTTCGTCCCCGTGATCGTCAGCGTGGCCGCGTCCGTCCAGCCGAGCTGCGGACTCAGCTCGCCCAGCAGCCCTTGCAGTCCGTTCTCCGCCAACCGCCGCGAGTGGTACGCCACATCGGCCTCCAGCAGGGTGCGCAGCCGGGGCCAGTCGGGCTCGACCAGCTCGTGCCACACCCGCTCCAGCAGCCCGGCCAGCTTCCGCAGGGCACGGGCCGGATCCGCCGCCATCGCCCGGCCCTCGGGGCTCGCCGCGGCGCCCGGGGTGTCGGCGAGCGCCAGCGTGATGTCGGTCCTGACCAGCTCCGGGTCGGTGGCGCGTACAGCCGCGATCTCCTCCTCGAAGGTGGGGAGGGGGACCGACGGCGGGCGGCTGAGGAAGTCCGGGTTGTGCCCGCGCTCGGGCATCAGGAGATGCAACGGCGCGAGGTCGATCGCCGCTCTCGCGGTCCGGATCCCGCGCAGCCACGGCAGGTGGTAGCCATGCCGCTCGGGGCGCGCGAGGGTGCGTACCGCCTCCTGCGTCTCCCAGAGCGGCGAGACGGCGAACCGGCAGCGGAGCAGATCACTCTCGTCGAAGTGGAGCTGGAACGGCATGACGCGGGCGGCCCCCCTGTACCGAAGACCCGGCGGTGGATTTCCGGCATTCCCAGGATTTCCGGGACTTCACGGCCGGAGATTCGGACTGATCCGAATGTCTGTCTCCGGCACACTAACCCCGTCAGTCTGCCTCCATGCCCAAGAACGCTTCCCGGGGTTCCCGGGGGTACGGCGCCGTCTTCGCCGTCCGCGAGTTCCGGTTCGTCTTCGCCGCGCACCTCCTGTCACTGCTCGGCGTGGTCGTCAGCGAGATCGCGCTGACCTTCCTCGTCTACGACCTCACCGGCTCCCCGCTGCTCAGCGCCCTCACCTTCGCGCTCGGCCTGCTCCCGTACCTCGTCGGCGGGACCCTCCTCGCCGGGGTCGCCGACCGCTACCCCGCCCGGCGGGTGCTGGTGGTCTGCGATCTGCTCTGCGCCGTGTGCGTCGGGGTGATGGTGCTGCCCGGCACGCCGATCGCCGGACTGCTGGCCCTGCGCTGCGTCGTCGCCGCGATCGCGCCCGTCTTCACCGGGACCAGGATGGCCGCGCTGACCGACATCCTCGGCGAGGGCGATCTGTACGTACTCGGCCGCTCCCTGCTGCGCATCGTCTCGCAGAGCGCGCAGCTCGCCGGATTCGGGGTGGGCGGGGTGCTGCTCGCCGTCGTCCCCGCGCGGGGCGCGATCTGCGTCACCGTCGGTACGTTCCTCTGCTCGGCCGCGCTGCTGCGCTTCGGGACCCGTGACCGGCCCGCCCGCGTCGCCGGACGGGAGACCGGGCGGAGCGGCGCGCTGCTGAGGGATTCGCTCGGCGGGGCCCGGCTGCTGCTCGGCGACCGGCGTACGCGGGCGCTGCTGCTGCTCTTCTGGGTGCCCGCGATGTTCGTCGTCGCGCCCGAGGCCCTGGCCGCCCCGTACGCCGACTCCCTCGGCCTCGGCCCCGCCGCGCTGGGGCTGCTGATGTGCGCGATGCCCGTGGGGCACATCGTGGCGGAGCTGTACGCCGGTACGGCGCTCTCCCCGCGCGCCCGCTCCCGCGTCGTCCTGCCGGTCGCCGCCGTCGGCCTGCTACCCCTGCTGGTGTACGGGGCCGGGCCCGGCCTCGGCTGGGCGCTGGCCGCGCTCGTCCTCGCCGGGGCGGGGGCCGCGTACGTCATCGGCCTCGACCAGTGGTTCGTCGCGGCCGTCCCCGAGGAGCTGCGAGGCCGGGCGATGACGCTGCTCACGGCCGGTCTGATGACGATCCAGGGGCTCGGCATGGCCGGCGCGGGACTGGCCGCCGAGTTCCTGCCCGTACATCAGGTCGTCGCCGGGGCGGGGGCGATCGGCACGCTCTGCTGTCTCGTCCTGGTACGGGAGGTCCACCGCACCGGGCCGCACGGACCGCGGGGACGGGCGACGGAACCGGACGGTACGACCGAAGTGCGAGACGGGGCAGTCCGGCAAGTGGCCTCTGGGTAGGGTCGGAGCCGTGCCGAAACCGCTCAGCCTTCCCTTCGATCCCATCGCCCGCGCCGACGAGCTCTGGCAGCAGCGCTGGGGGCCCACGCCGGCCATGGCGGCGATCACCTCGATCATGCGGGCGCAGCAGATCCTGCTGGCCGGCGTGGACGCGGTGGTCAAGCCGTACGGGCTGACGTTCGCCCGGTACGAGGCGCTGGTGCTGCTCACCTTCTCCAAGGCGGGCGAGCTGCCGATGTCCAAGATCGGCGAGCGGCTGATGGTCCACCCGACATCGGTCACCAACACCGTGGACCGGCTGGTGAGATCCGGTCTGGTCGACAAGCGGCCCAATCCGAACGACGGCCGCGGCACGCTCGCGTCCATCACGGACAAGGGCCGTGAGGTGGTGGAGGCGGCCACCCGCGATCTGGTGGAGATGGACTTCGGGCTCGGGGCGTACGACGCCGAGGAGTGCGCCGAGATCTTCGCGATGCTCCGCCCGCTGCGGGTGGCGGCCAGGGACTTCGACGACGCGGGCTGAGCGCCGGCGGTGAGTGCATGGGCTCCCCGCAGGCGCAGAAAGGGCCCGGGATACGCTCGGTGCCATGAAACAAAGCGTGCTGTCCCGCTACCGGGTGATGGCGTACGTCACCGCCGTATGGCTGCTGGTCTTCACCGTGGCGATCATCCTGAAGTACGGATTCGACACCGGCGACACGATGCTGATCTCCCAGATCCACGGTGTGCTGTTCATCGTGTACGTCATCTTCGCCTTCGACCTGGGCACCAAGGCGAAGTGGCCCTTCGGCAAGCTGCTGTGGGTGCTGGCCGCGGGCTGTATCCCGGTCGCGTCGTTCTTCGTCGAACCGAAGATCACCCGCGAGGCCCGGACGCTGGTCACGGACCGCGAGCCCGCCACCGCCTAGGCCCCGTCCGGTCGCCTGCTCCCGCCCCGGAGCCCCGCCCGCACGAGGTGTGGGCGGATTGGCATCGACATTTACTTGGACGTCCTAGTAAATTTGAAGGCATGGACGCCATGGAGGAGGGCCGCCTGCGCTGGCAGGCCCGCTACGACAAGGCCCGCAAGCGCGACGCGGACTTCAGCACGCTCTCCGGTGATCCGGTGGAGCCGGTCTACGGGCCCCGGCCCGGGGACACCTATGAGGGGTTCGAGCGGATCGGCTGGCCGGGGGAGTACCCCTTCACCCGGGGGCTGTACCCCACCGGGTACCGCGGCCGGACCTGGACCATCCGCCAGTTCGCCGGATTCGGCAACGCCCAGCAGACCAATGAGCGCTACAAGACGATCCTGGCCAACGGCGGCGGCGGGCTCTCCGTCGCCTTCGACATGCCGACACTCATGGGCCGCGACTCCGACGACCCGCGCTCGCTCGGCGAGGTCGGCCACTGCGGGGTCGCCATCGACTCCGCCGCCGACATGGAGATCCTCTTCGGTGACATCCCGCTCGGGGATGTCACCACCTCCATGACCATCAGCGGCCCCGCGGTCCCGGTCTTCTGCATGTATCTGGTCGCGGCCGAGCGCCAGGGCGTCGATCCGGCCGTCCTCAACGGCACGCTCCAGACCGACATCTTCAAGGAGTACATCGCGCAGAAGGAGTGGCTCTTCCAGCCCGAGCCGCATCTGCGTCTGATCGGCGATCTGATGGAGCACTGCGCCACCTCCATCCCCGCGTACAAGCCGCTCTCGGTCTCCGGCTACCACATCCGCGAGGCCGGGGCGACGGCCGCGCAGGAGCTCGCGTACACCCTCGCTGACGGCTTCGGCTATGTGGAGCTGGGGCTGAGCCGGGGGCTGGACGTGGACGTCTTCGCGCCCGGTCTCTCCTTCTTCTTCGACGCCCATCTCGACTTCTTCGAGGAGATCGCCAAGTTCCGCGCGGCCCGCCGGATCTGGGCGCGCTGGATGAAGGAGGTGTACGGAGCGCGGACCGACAAGGCGCAGTGGCTGCGCTTCCACACCCAGACGGCGGGCGTCTCGCTCACCGCGCAGCAGCCGTACAACAACGTCGTACGGACGGCGGTGGAGGCGCTGGCGGCCGTCCTCGGCGGTACGAACTCCCTGCACACGAACGCGCTGGACGAGACCCTCGCCCTGCCGAGCGAGCAGGCCGCCGAGATCGCGCTCCGTACCCAGCAGGTGCTGATGGAGGAGACGGGCGTCGCCAATGTGGCCGACCCGCTCGGCGGCTCCTGGTTCATCGAGCAGCTGACCGACCGGATCGAGGCCGACGCCGAGAAGATCTTCGAGCAGATCAAGGAGCGCGGTCTGCGGGCCCACCCGGACGGGCAGCACCCGATCGGGCCCGTCACCTCCGGCATTCTGCGCGGCATCGAGGACGGCTGGTTCACCGGCGAGATCGCCGAGTCCGCGTTCCGCTACCAGCGGTCGCTGGAGAAGGGCGACAAGCGGGTCGTCGGCGTCAACGCGCACCATGGCTCGGTCACCGGCGATCTGGAGATCCTGCGGGTCAGCCATGAGGTCGAGCGCGACCAGGTCCAGGTCCTCGCCGAGCGCAGGAGCGCCCGGGACGACGCCCGGGTCCGTACGGCGCTGGAGGCCATGCTGAGCGCCGCACGCGACGGCTCGAACATGATCGCGCCGATGCTGGAGGCGGTACGGGCCGAGGCGACGCTCGGCGAGATCTGTGGCGCGCTGCGCGACGAGTGGGGGACGTACACGGAGCCGCCCGGCTTCTAGTCATTTCCGCGCAGGACCGACGGCCGTCCCCGGTGAGGGGGCGGCCGTTCGCCCTTCCCTCCGCGTATCCGCCTGTTCGTGAATACCTCTGAGTGAGAGCTAAAATGGGGGCATGGCCACGCAGGAGTTCCCCGACTCGCTCGCCGTCGTCCTCGCGGGCGTCCAGCGGATGATCCGGCGGCGGCTGCGCGAGGGCTTCCCCGCGCCGCCGCTGCGCGGCGCGCAGATCGAGCTGCTACGGCTGGTCGCGGCGCGTCCGGGGATCCGGGTGTCGGACGCCGCCAAGGAGCTGTATCTCGCCGGCAACTCGGTCTCGACCCTGGTCAATCAGCTCAGCCGGGCCGGTTATCTCCTCCGTGAGACCGATCCGGACGACCGGCGCTCGGCGCGGCTGCTGCCCACGCTGGAGGCAGGGGCGCGGCTGAGCGAATGGGAGGCCCGTCGGCGCGCGCTCATGCGTGAGCAGGTGGACCGGCTGTCGGACGAGGACCGCGCGGCGCTGGCGGCGGCCCTTCCGGCGCTGCGCAGGCTCGCCGGGAACCTGCACGAGGGGATCACCGAACCGCGAGGAGCGGGGGGTGACGGAGCGGGGGGCGAGCGAGTGGGGGGACAGAGAGTGGAGGGACCATGACCGACACACCGTTCACCGACACACCGTTCACCGGCGCACCGTTTACCGGCCCGGACGGCGCCCGGCCGGACGGCGCCGGCCCGGTGGACCCCGCCGGGCCCGACGCCGTCAGCTGCCGCGGACTGGACTACGCGTTCGGCGAGACCAAGGCCGTGCAGGACGTCGATCTCGCGGTCGGCGCGGGCGAGGTCTTCGGGCTGCTCGGTCCGAACGGCGCGGGCAAGACCACCGCGATCCGCTGCATCACCACCCTGCTGCCCGTACCGGCGGGCATGGTGCGGGTGTTCGGGCACGACGCGGCGAGGGAGAAGATGGCGGTACGCCGCCTGCTGGGCTACGTACCCCAGCAACTGTCCGCCGACGCCGCGCTGACGGGCCGCGAGAACGTGACGCTGTTCGCCCGCGTCTTCGACGTCCCGCGCCGCGAACGCTCCGAACGTGTCGCGCAGGCGCTGGCGGCCGTCGATCTGACCGGCGCGGCCGACCGGATGGCCAAGACATACTCCGGCGGCATGATCCGCCGGCTCGAACTCGCCCAGGCGCTGGTCAGCGCGCCGCGACTGCTCATGCTCGACGAGCCGACGATCGGCCTCGACCCGATCGCCCGTACCAGCGTCTGGGAGCACATCAACGCCGTACGGCAGGCCACGGGCATGACCGTGCTGGTGACCACGCACTACATGGACGAGGCCGATCAGTACTGCGACCGCGTCGCGCTGATGCATCACGGGCGGATTCACGCGCTCGGTACCCCCGGTGAGCTGAGGGCCGAACTGGGCGAGCGCCGGGCGGATTCGGGGGAGAAGGGCGCGCTGCCGACGCTGGAGGACGTCTTCAGGGACGTCGCAGGCAGCGGTCTCGACGAAGAGGGAGGCGACTTCCGCGATGTCAGGAGCACCCGCCGCACCGCGTCCCGCGTCGGCTGAGGGGACCGGCCCCGCCCGGCTGGAACTGCTGCTCCAGCCGCCCCGCGCCCGTACCGGCTGGCGTGTGCTGCCCGCCAGGGTCGTCGCGATGTGCGTGGTCGAGCTGCAGAAGCTGCGCCACGACCGGACCGAGCTGTACACACGGGCCGTTCAGCCCGCGCTCTGGCTGCTGATCTTCGGTGAGACCTTCACCCGGATCAAGGCCATCCCCACCGGCGGCATTCCGTATATCGACTTCCTCGCGCCCGGCATCATCGCGCAGTCCGCGATGTTCATCGCGATCTTCTACGGCATCATGATCATCTGGGAACGTGACGCCGGCATTCTGACCAAACTGCTGGTCACCCCGACCCCGAGAGCCGCGCTCATCAGCGGCAAGGCGTTCGCCTCCGGGGTGAAGGCGCTGATCCAGGCGGTGGTGGTGATCGTCATCGCGGCAGCCCTGGGCGTCGGTCTGACCTGGAACCCGCTGCGGCTGCTGGGGGTGGCCGTCGTGGTGGTCCTCGGCTCGGCGTTCTTCTCCTGTCTGTCGATGACGATCGCGGGGATCGTGCTGACGCGCGACCGGCTGATGGGGATCGGCCAGGCCATCACCATGCCGCTCTTCTTCGCCTCGAACGCCCTGTATCCGGTGGCGATCATGCCCGGCTGGCTCCAGGTGGTCAGCAAGATCAATCCGCTGAGCTACCAAGTCGACGCGCTGCGCGGGCTGTTGCTCGGTACGCCGTCCCATCTGCCGCTCGACTTCGGGGTGCTGCTGGTGGCGGCGGTGCTGGGGATCGCGGCGGCCTCGTCGCTGCTGGGACGGCTGGCGCGGTGACGCGGCACGCGTCGCCGTACGTCGACCGGACCCCGGCGCCGTACGGCGGTCGGCTCCGTACGGCGGTCAGCTCCGTACGGCGGTCAGACCGCCGAGCAGCAGGGCCGTGAACGTACGCGCCCACTCCTCGTCGACCGGCTCCGCGCTGACCAGGGTGCGGTGCACCACCGCACCGGCGATGACGTCGAAGATCAGATCCGCGGTACGGGCCGCCTTCGCGGTGTCCGGCTCGCGGGGGAGTTCACCGCGGCTCTCCGCGCGCTCGCGGCCCAGCAGCACCAGCCGTTTCTGGCGGTCCACGATCGAGGCGCGGATACGGGCCCGCAGCGCCTCGTCCCGGGTGGCCTCCGCGACCACCGCCATCAGGGCCGTCTTGGTCTCGGGCCGTTCCAGCAGCGCCGCGAACTGGACCACCACGCCCTCGACATCGGCCGCCAGGCTGCCCCGGTCCGGCAGTTCCAGCTCGTCGAAGAGGACCGCGACCGCGTCCACGACCAGCTCGCTCTTGGCCGTCCACCGCCGGTAGAGCGTGGTCTTGGCGACGCCCGCCCGGGTCGCCACCTCGCCCATCGTCAGCTTGGACCAGCCCAGCTCACCCAGCGCGGCCCGGGTCGCCTCCAGGATGGCGGAGTCGGCCTCGGCGCTGCGGGGGCGCCCCTTTCGACTGCACATGACGGCGACCATACCGGCCGGTAGCGCGGGTGCTGTGAGTCAGTTCACCGGATGGATCTTCCCTGTCGCACCACCCGGCAGTTACGCTACGGGTCGTAGCGGAAGCGGCGACCGGCGTGCCCGTCACGCGGCGGTGCGCGTACCGCTTTTCAGAAGTGTGCGCGGAGGGGGGAGGATGTACTCATGCAGCCTAGGAACATGTCCATGAGCGGCGTCGTCGACCTCGCCGCGGTGAAGGCGGCCGGTGAGGCCAAGGCGAAGGCGGAGCAGGCCCGCGCCGAGGCGGCCCGTCAGGGCGGCACCGGTGCCGTACCCCCCTCCAGCCTGGTGATCGACGTCGATGAGGCGGGCTTCGAGCGCGATGTCCTCCAGCGTTCCACCGAGGTCCCGGTCGTCATCGACTTCTGGGCCGAGTGGTGCGAGCCGTGCAAGCAGCTCAGCCCGGTACTCGAGCGGCTGGCGCGCGAGTACAACGGCCGGTTCGTCCTCGCCAAGATCGATGTCGACGCCAATCAGATGCTGATGCAGCAGTTCGGGATCCAGGGCATCCCCGCGGTCTTCGCGGTGGTGGCGGGACAGGCGCTGCCGCTCTTCCAGGGCGCGGCCCCCGAGACCCAGATCCGGCAGACCCTGGACCAGTTGATCCAGGTCGGCGAGGAGCGCTTCGGGCTGACCGGCATCGCGGTCGACCCCGGCGCGGAGGCGGACGCGGCGGACGGCGCCGGACAGGAGGCCGTCGAGCCGGCCGGACCGTACGACGCCCAGCTGGAAGCGGCCGTACGCGCGCTGGACGCCAATGACTTCGCCGGCGCCTCGCGGGCGTACCGCGACGTACTGGCCGACGACCCCGGCAACTCGGAGGCCAGGCTCGGCCTCGCGCAGGCCGAACTGCTCACGCGCGTACAGGACATGGACCAGGCGCGGGTACGCAAGGTCGCGGCGGACAAGCCCGGCGATGTCCAGGCGCAGATCGCCGCGGCCGACCTCGACCTGGTCGGCGGACATGTGGAGGACGCCTTCGGCCGGCTGGTCGAGGCCGTGCGCCGGACGGCCGGGGACGACCGGGAGGCGGCGCGGGTGCGGCTGCTGGAGCTGTTCGAAGTGATCGGCGGGGACGACCCCAGGGTGACCGCGGCGCGGTCGGCTCTGGCACGGGTTCTTTTCTGACGTGTTGCGGTAGTTGAGGTATTCGCCGCTTTCCCGGCCGCCGACTCCACGGTGTGCCCGGGGATTTGGCGGCACAGCGATGACGGCGGTCGCGCTTTACCAAAACTTGGTAAAAGCGACTGCTGTTACTCGCAGTAAATCGACCCCCTTGTTCTGTCCCGCTATGAGTGGCAATCGCCGCTTCTGCCGCACCGTTGGGTCGCACCCTGTGTGGCCGCCCGGTACCGGCGGGTCGCCCGCTGGTTATCGGGCCGTTACTAGCCAGTAACGAACCCCCTTGTGTCCCGGGCGCGAATGCACCACGATCGGCGACGCTCGGTCCAATTCCGCACCAGCACGGCAGCCAGCCGCGCCGTCGGGACTGGGTCCCCACCGAGCGGACCGGCGGCAGCGACCGCCGGCCCGGACAGGGGGGTTCCTGCCTACCCGGCAGGGCCTGTCCAGAGGTTGCGCGAAGGCGTGGCCAGTGGTTGTCGCTCGGGGGTGATCGCCGGTGGTTCCGGACGCGGTTGGCGCCTCGGGCACGGGCGCTCTCCTTACCGAGGACGTAGCACTTCTCCCATCCCAGGACGGGCTCCCACCCGATCCGGAGATGTACGTCCGAGAAGGAGGATATTCATGGAGTCCCAAGTTCGTGGCGGGACCAGATGGAAGCGGTTCGCCGTCGTCATGGTGCCGAGCGTGGCCGCGACGGCAGCGATAGGTGTCGCCCTCGCACAGGGGGCGCTGGCCGCGTCGTTCAGCGTGTCGGGACAGAGTTTCAAGGTGAAGGCCGACAAGCTGGTCGGCCAGAACTTCGTGCAGTACGGCGGCGTTGCCGAGGGCGTGGACCCCAAGGGGAACAAGGCCACACACCCGGTGGCCGTCTCCGGCTTCAAGACCGCCCAGATCACGAACATGTGCCAGTCCGTGGTCACCCCGCTGCCGATGCTCGGCACCAGTGTGACGCTGGTGCTCAACGCCGGTAACAAGGGCACGAAGATCAGGGCGGAGAACCTCTACCTCGACGTCGAATCGCTCGACGCCGACGCGGAGTTCAAGAACATCGACATCGGTGTGGCGGCCGGCTCCACCAAGTCTCCCGGTATCCAGCCGGGGACGAAGGCGGACCCGAACGGCTTCGCCCAGCAGGCCGATGAGGCCATTCTGAGGGACGTGAAGCAGACCGCGTGGGCGACCACCGCGGGCACGTTCAAGCTTCCTGACCTCAGTCTGCGGCTCAAGGTCGGCGACCCCAAGAAATACGAGTGCTACTAGGGCATGCCGGGTGGGTCGGGCGGTCCCCGGACTGTTCGGCCCGCTCGTCCCCCTGCCTTTGATCTTTGATCGCAATACCGCATACCGCTTTCCAGGGAGCTGTTTTCCATGAGCGCCGAGTCCACAGGTTCCCGCGGATTCACCTACTGGCGGCTTCGGTTCCGCGCCTGGCGTGGCGCCCGGCCGTTCTGGGCGGGCCTGTTCACTCTTCTCGGCGGACTGCCGATCGCCTATTTCCCCTACGCCCAGCTCCATCTCGGCAACCTGACACTGGCCATGTCCACCACGGCCGGCGCGGGTTCGCTGATCATCGGCGTACTGCTGGTGACCCTGGGCCTGACGATGTGGTTCCAGAGCATCGTCCGGGTCTTCGCCGGTGTCGCCGCCATTCTGCTGGCGCTGGTATCGATCCCGGTCTCCAACATCGGCGGCTTCCTGCTGGGCTTCCTGCTCGCCATGCTGGGCGGCGCGCTCTCGATCTCCTGGGCACCGGACAAGTGGGTCAGGCAGGCCGCCGAGCCCGACACCCCCCACGAGGCGCCGGAGCCCGACGGCGACGGTGACCCCTTCTTCCCCGGTCCGCGCGACGGGGAGGACCCGAACGTGACGGATACGACTGCCCATGCCAACGGCGGGAGGAACAGTGCGGGGTGACAGCACACAGCGAGTCGAGGCCGGAGGCGATGATTCCCGGGTGAGAAGAGGGCCGCGTCACGCGGCCCCCAGAAAGTCGCTCCTGACCAAGCTTCAGATACCCGCGGGCAAGGCGATGGCGCTGGCGGCGATGCCGACGGCCGTCTTCGTGGGCATGGGGCTCACGCCCCGGCTCGCGCTGGCCGACGACAGCAAGGACATCCCCTTCGCCCCGGGGCCGTGCGTGACCCGCTCGGACGAACCGTCCGCGTCGGCGTCCGAATCGCCCACTCCCACGCCGTCCGCGTCGGAGTCGGTGTCGCCGGAGCCGGACACGTCACCGTCGGCGTCGGGGACACCGGGGCCGTCGGCGAGCGGGAGTTCGGCGCCGGGAGACGAGGATTCAGGTTCCTCGGACTCCGGTTCCCCGGACTCCGGGACGGCGGACTCCAGGGAGCCCGGCGACACGTCATCCGGGGCGGGGACGACTCCGGCCCCCTCGAAGTCCAAGAACCCGCTGGACCCGCTGGGGCTGGGCGACGCGCTGGGAGACCTGCTCGGCGTACCGGACAAGGACGCGACGAGCAGCCCGGCGCCGAGCGCCTCCGCCACGGAGAAGCCGGACACCGAACCGTCCACGAAACCGACGTCCGAGCCGGGGAGTTCCCGGCGGGAGAGTGCCGGGCCGGACGGCCAGGCGGACGGTTCCACGGCCGGCGAGGCGGTCGACGGCACCAAGGACGCCATCAAGGAGGCGGCGGACAAGGTCGGCGCCCAGGTCGAGGAGCTGGACGAGGACGCGAAGGGGCTCGACGCCCGTAAGGACGACGACATCCCCGCGGGCGCGGACGGCAAGGAGCGCTTCCCGTGCCCGACGGCCGACCCCGAGGCCCTGGCCGCGGCCGAGGAGGAGCAGGGCATCCCGCTCCTGCCCGACGACCCGTGGACGCTGCACAGTTCACTGCTGACCCTGCGGGGCCTGGACTACAAGGGCATCGTCGAGGTGCGGACGAGTGGCGGCAAGGTCAAGAAGGTGCTGAAGTTCACCTCCACCTCGCTGGACATCAAGGACCTGCACCAGACCGTTGTCTACCCCGAGGGCAGGACGGCCCATGTGCAGGCGCGCGAGGGCTCCACGTCCACGATCCGCAACGGCGAGGTGACGATGTACACGGAGCGGCTGAAGGGCAACCTCTTCGGCCTCATCCCGATCACCTTCAGCCCGGAGACCCCGCCCCCGCTGAACGTCCCGTTCGCCTTCTTCACCGACGTCGAGGTGACCCAGGCGGGCCAGTTCGGCGGCACGCTCACGGTCCCCGGCCTCCAGAACTACCTCACGAACTGACACGGATCCCCGGGAGCCGCGGGAAAGACCGTGGCCCGCACCGATCCCCCTCGATCCGAGGGGCGGTGCGGGCCATGGTCGTTCAGGGGCCGGAGCGACGGTGTCGTCAGTCGCGGCCACCGCCGCCCAAGTGGTGCACACGGACCATGTTCGTGGTGCCCGGGACGCCGGGAGGGGAGCCCGCCGTGATGATCATGGCGTCGCCCTCGCTGTAGCGCTGGAGCTTCAGCAGCTCCTCGTCCACCAGCTCGACCATCTCGTCCGTGCTGCTCACCCAGCGCACGATGAAGGACTCCACGCCCCAGCTCAGGGTCAGCTGGTTGCGGGTCGACTCGTCCGTCGTGAAGGCCAGGATCGGCTGGGCCGCGCGATAGCGGGAGAGGCGGCGGGCCGTGTCGCCGGACTGGGTGAAGGCGACCAGCGCCTTGCCGCCCAGGAAGTCCGCGATCTCACAGGCGGCGCGGGCCACCGAACCGCCCTGGGTACGCGGCTTCTTGCCCGGGACCAGCGGCTGGAGGCCCTTGGAGAGCAGCTCCTCCTCGGCCGCGGCCACGATCTTCGACATCGTCTTGACCGTCTCGACCGGGTACGCGCCCACCGAGGACTCGGCGGAGAGCATGACCGCGTCCGCGCCGTCCAGGATCGCGTTCGCGACATCGGACGCCTCGGCGCGGGTGGGACGGGAGTTGGTGATCATCGACTCCATCATCTGGGTCGCCACGATCACCGGCTTGGCGTTGCGGCGGCACAGCTCGATCAGCCGCTTCTGCACCATCGGCACCTTTTCGAGCGGGTACTCGACGGCCAGGTCACCGCGCGCCACCATGACGCTGTCGAAGGCCGCGACCACGGCCTCCATGTTGGCGACCGCCTGCGGCTTCTCGACCTTGGCGATGACGGGGACCCGGCGGCCCTCCTCGTCCATGATCTTGTGCACGTCCAGCACGTCGTGCGCGTCCCGGACGAACGAGAGCGCGACCATGTCGCAGCCCATCCGCAGCCCGAAGCGCAGATCCTCGATGTCCTTCTCGGACAGGGCGGGGACATTGACCGCCGCGCCAGGCAGGTTGATGCCCTTGTGGTCGGAGATCACCCCGCCCTCGATGACGATGGACTTGACCTGCGGGCCGTCGACCTCGACCACCCGCAGCTCGACATTGCCGTCATTGATCAGGATCTGGTCGCCCTTGGAGACATCGCCGGGCAGGCCCTTGTAGGTGGTGCCGCAGATGGACTTGTCGCCGGCGACATCCTCGGTGGTGATGGTGAACTCGTCACCGCGCACCAGCTCGACCGGGCCCTCGGCGAAGGTCTCCAGACGGATCTTGGGGCCCTGGAGGTCGACGAGGACACCCACGGCGCGGCCGGTGTCCTTGGCCGCCTTCCGCACGCGGTTGTACCGCTCCTGGTGCTCCGGGTGGCTTCCGTGGCTCATGTTGAGTCGGGCCACGTTCATACCGGCCTCGATGAGCGACTTCAGCTGCTCGTACGAGTCGACGGCGGGGCCCAGTGTGCAGACGATTTTGGAACGGCGCATGAGGCGGATCCTATCGGTTTGTTTCTATGCGGAATATTCCGTCTGGTGGAAAGTACAAATGGGCGGGTGGCCGCTCAGGCGTCGACCGTTCGACCCTCGCCGACCAGTGCGAAGGTCTGCCGGGCGATCTCCAGTTCCTCGTCCGTCGGGACCACGGCCACCACGGTCCCCGCGGACTCCGGCGAGATGATTCGCGGCCTGTCGGAACGTACGGTATTGCGCTCCGGGTCCACCGCCAGGCCCAGATTCTCCAGACCCGCTACGGCAGCTTCCCGCACCGGCGCCGCGTTCTCACCCACACCCGCCGTGAAGACCACCGCGTCCACCCGGCCGAGCACCGCGGTATAGGCGCCGATGTACTTCTTCAACCGGTGGATATAGATGTCGAACGCGAGCGCCGCCCGCTCGTCGCCCGCGTCGACCCTGCGCCGGATCTCCCGCATGTCGTTGTCCCCGCAGAGGCCGACCAGACCGCTCTTCTTGTTCAGAAGTTCATCGATCTCGTCAACGGACATTCCGGCCACACGCTTCAGATGGAACGTGACCGCGGGATCGATGTCCCCGGAACGCGTCCCCATCACCAGGCCCTCCAGCGGAGTCAGCCCCATCGAGGTGTCCACGCACCGCCCGCCCTCGACCGCGGACGCCGACGCGCCGTTGCCGAGATGCAGGACGATCACATTCACCTCGGACGGATCCTTGCCGAGCAACTCGGCGGTCTTCCGGGAGACATACGCGTGCGACGTGCCGTGGAATCCGTAGCGGCGGATACGGTGCGCGTCGGCCGTCGCCGTGTCGATCGCGTACCGCGCCGCGTACTCCGGCATCGTCGTGTGGAACGCGGTGTCGAAGACCGCGACCTGCGGCAGATCGGGACGGAGCCGCCGCGCCGTACGGATCCCGGTGAGGTTCGCCGGATTGTGCAGCGGCGCCACCGGCACCAACCGCTCGATCTCCTTGAGCACGGCGTCGTCGACGATCGTCGGCTCGCTGAACTTCAGCCCGCCGTGGACGACCCGGTGGCCGATGGCCGCCAGATCAGGCGCATCGATCCCCAGCCCGTCGTGCGCCAGTTCCTCCGCGACCGCCTCCAGCGCCGCCGCGTGGTCGGCGATCCTCCCCGTACGCTCACGCCTGCCGCCGAGCCCCTCGGTCAGCGGGGTGTGCACCAGACGGGAGGTCTCCTCACCGATGCGCTCCACCAGACCGGCCGCGAGCCGGGAGCCGTCCCGCATCTCCAGCAGCTGGTACTTCACCGACGAGGAACCGGAGTTGAGGACGAGGACACGGGTGGCGGAGGTGTGCGCGGTCACGGGCTGTCGGCCTTCTGTCGTAGTCATGGAGTCGTGGTCGGCGCGGTGTGCGGCGGGGCTCACACGCCCTCGCCCTGCGCCTGGATCGCGGTGATCGCCACCGTATTCACAATGTCCTGCACGAGCGCTCCGCGCGACAGGTCGTTGACCGGCTTGCGCAGCCCCTGGAGCACCGGGCCCACGGCCACGGCGCCGGCCGAGCGCTGCACGGCCTTGTAGGTGTTGTTACCGGTGTTCAGGTCCGGGAAGATCAGCACCGTCGCCCGGCCCGCCACCTCCGACTCCGGCAGCTTGGTCGCCGCGACGGACGGCTCGACCGCCGCGTCGTACTGGATCGGCCCCTCGATCCGCAGATCCGGCCGCGCCCCGCGCACCAGCTCCGTGGCCTCGCGCACCTTGTCGACATCCGCGCCCGAGCCCGACGTGCCCGTGGAGTACGAGAGCATCGCGATCCGCGGCTCGACCCCGAAGCGGGCGGCGGTGGCGGCGGACTGGACGGCGATGTCCGAGAGCTGCGCCGCGTCCGGATCCGGGTTCACCGCGCAGTCGCCGTACACCAGCACCTTGTCGGCGAGGCACATGAAGAAGACCGACGAGACGATGGAGGCGTCCGTGCGGGTCTTGATGATCTCGAAGGCGGGGCGGATGGTCGCGGCCGTCGAGTGCACGGAGCCCGAGACCATGCCGTCGGCCAGCCCCTCCCGCACCATCAGTGTGCCGAAGTAGTTGACGTCCGCCACCACGTCGTACGCCAGCTCCACCGACACACCCTTGTGGGCGCGCAGTTCCGCGTAGCGCTCGGCGAAGCGCTGGCGCAGCTCCGAGGTGGCCGGGTCGATCAGCTGTGTCGCGGAGAGATCGATACCGAGATCGGCCGCCTTCTTCCGGATGATGTCCGTATCGCCGAGGAGCGTCAGCTCGCACACATCGCGGCGCCGCAGCACATCGGCGGCGCGCAGCACCCGCTCCTCGGTGCCCTCGGGCAGTACGACACGACGGCGGTGCGCGCGGGCCTGCTCCAGCAGTTCGTGCTCGAACATCATCGGCGTCACCCGGCCGCTGCGGGCCACCGACATCCGGGCCAGCAGCGCGGCGGTGTCCACATGCCGCTCGAACAGGCCGAGCGCGGTCTCCGCCTTGCGTGGCGTCGCGGCGTTCAACTTCCCTTCCAGGCCGAAGAGTTCGGCGGCCGTGGGGAAGGAGCGGCCGGGTACCGAGACCACCGGCGTACCGGGCGCGAGCCGCGCGGCCAGGGTCAGTATGGAGTCCCCGGGACGCTCGTCGAGCGTGAGCAGCACCCCCGCTATGGGCGGCGTGCCCGCGGAGTGGGCGGCGAGCGCCCCCACGACCAGATCGGCGCGGTCGCCGGGGGTGACCACCATGCAGCCGGGGGTCAGCGCGCCCAGGAAGTTCGGCAGCATCGCGCCGCCGAAGACGAAGTCCAGCGCGTCCCTCGCCAGGCCCGAGTCGTCCCCGAGCAGCACCGTGCCCCCCAGGGCCGCCGTGATCTGCGCGACCGTCGGAGCCGCCAGCGCCGGCTCGTCCGGCAGCACATAGCAGGGGACCGGGAGCTGGGCCGCCAGCCCTTCGGCGATCGCCTCGCGGTCCTCGGCGGCCACACGGTTGACGACCATGGTCAGCACATCGCAGCCCAGCACCTGGTACGCGCGGTGGGCGTTGCGCGCCTCGGCCCGTACGGACTCGGCCGTCTGCCCCTTGCCGCCCACCACGGGTATCACGGACGCGCCGAACTCGTTCGCGAGCCGGGCGTTGAGCGACAGCTCGTCGGGCAGCTGCGTCGCCGCGAAGTCCGTACCGAGCACGAGCACGACCTCGTACTCCCGCGCCACCCGGTGGAACCGCTCGACCAGCCGCGAGACCAACTCGTCGGTGCCCCGCTCCGCCTGGAGCGCGGACGCCTCGTGATAGTCGAGCCCGTACACCGTCGCCGGATCCTGTGACAGCCGGTAGCGGGACCGCAACAGCTCGAAGAGCCGGTCGGGGCCGTCATGGACCAGCGGACGGAACACCCCCACCCGGTCCACCTGGCGGGTCAGTAGCTCCATGACTCCCAGCTCCACGACCTGGCGGCCGTCCCCGCGGTCGATCCCGGTCACGTACACGCTGCGCGTCACGCGTGCTCTCCGTCCCTGCTCAGGGGACGTCCCACCCCGACGGGGCGGCCCCGCGGGCCGTAGGAGGTCCCGGCTCCTGTGCACAACAATTCCCGTTAGGGTGGCAATGCCCTCTTGACAATACCTCCGGGGGTGGTTACGTCGCCCGGGGAGTACGGGACACCGCCCGGCGCCGGAAAACCGCAGGTCGGACCCGTCCTACCGGCCGAACGGACCCCCCTGACCGGGTATCCGGGCACCGCCCGGCGAAACCGCCGGAGCCGCGATCGCCGCCCGAGCGGTCGGCACGTGGCCCCGATCACGCGTGGGAGGATCGGACCGCTCAAGCCCGGGGCTCTCCTTTCCCGGACAAGCACAGCACTGGCGAGCACTAGCGAGCAGGAGACACAGCACGATGCGTATCGGAGTTCTCACCGCAGGCGGCGACTGTCCGGGCCTCAACGCAGTGATCCGTTCGGTCGTGCACCGGGCCATGACCGGGCACGGAGATGAGGTCATCGGCTTCGAGGACGGCTTCAAGGGGCTGCTCGACGGCCACTTCCGGCCACTGGACCTGAACGCCGTCAGCGGCATTCTGGCCCGTGGCGGTACGATCCTCGGCTCGGCCAGGCTGGAGCGCGGCCGGCTCCGCGAAGCGGCGGAGAACTGCGCCGAGTTGGCCCGCCGGTACGGCATCGACGCGCTCATCCCCATCGGCGGCGAGGGCACACTGACCGCGGCGCGGCTGCTCTCCGACGCCGGGATGCCCGTCGTCGGCGTCCCCAAGACCATCGACAACGACATCTACTCCACGGACCGCACCTTCGGCTTCGACACCGCGGTGATGGTCGCCACGGAAGCGATCGACCGGCTCAAGACCACCGCCGAGTCCCACCAGCGGGTCATGGTCGTCGAGGTCATGGGCCGGCACGCGGGCTGGATCGCGCTGGAATCCGGGATGGCGGGCGGCGCGCACGGGATCTGCCTGCCGGAGCGGCCCTTCGAGGTCGACAGCCTGGTCAAGATGGTCGAGGCGAGGTTCTCGCGCGGCAAGAAGTTCGCGGTCATCTGCGTCGCGGAGGGCGCGCATCCCGCGCAGGGCTCCATGGAGTACGCCAAGGGCGAGATCGACCAGTTCGGCCACGAGCGCTTCCGGGGCATCGGCAACGTACTGGCGGGCGAACTGGAACGCCGCCTGGGCAAGGAGGCAAGGCCGGTCATCCTGGGCCACGTCCAGCGCGGGGGTACGCCGACGGCGTACGACAGGGTGCTGGCGACGAGGTTCGGCTGGCACGCGGTGGAGGCGGCGCACCGGGGGGAGTTCGGGCGGATGACGGCGCTGCGGGGGACGACGGTGGAGATGGTGCCGCTGGCGGAGGCGGTGACGCAGCTGAAGACGGTGCCGGAGAACAGAATGTTCGAAGCGGAGTCCGTGTTCTGAGGAGGGGTACGTTTCGGCTCGGGCCGGTGGTGCGGTGCGGGTTGTCGCCGGGGTGCGCTCCGGGGCTCGCGCCCGGGACGGCATGCTGTGCTTTCCCGGGGGACACCCCCGGACCCCCGTACGGCGCGGATCTGGCCACAGTCAGAAGGCGGGCGGTCGCGCGCCACACATCACGCTTTGGTGTCCCGGACACGACCCCTGCGCGCCCCCCTTCACCGCCCGTCACGGACCGGCCCGGCCCGGCCCGGCCGTGTGCGGGGGCGAGCGGGCCCACGGCCCGCGACAACGAGACCGCACCCCACCGCCGCTACCCCTTAACCGCGCCGCCCAGCGCGAACCCTCCCCCCAGCCGCCGCGAGATCAGCACGTACAAGATCAGCACCGGCGCCGAGTACAAGATCGAGAACGCCGCCAGCTGACCGTAGATCACCGACCCGTAGTTCCCGAAGAACGTGAAGATCGAAACGGACGCGGGCAGTTGGTCCGGAGTCAGCAGCAGCATGAAGGGGACGAAGAAGTTCCCCCACAGCTGGATGAAGGTGTAGATCGTCACCACGGTCACCCCCGGCCCCATCAGCGGCAGCACCACCCGCGTCAGCGTCTGGAAGTTCGACGCCCCGTCCGTCCAGGCCGCCTCTTCGAGGACCGTCGGTACCCCGTCCATGAAGTTCTTCATCAGCCAGATGGAGAACGGCAGTTGGGACGTGGCGAGGAACAGGGACGTGCCGTACGTGGTGTCGATCAGGTCGACCTGGACGAACAGCCCGTACACCGGCACCATGATCGCCGTGATCGGGAGGCAGGTCGTGAACAGGATCGTCAGCAGGTAGGGCCGGTTGAAGCGGGAGCGGTAGCGCGAGAGCGGGTACGCCGCGAGCGCCGCGCAGATCACGGTCAGGATCGTCGCGCTGCCGCACAGCAGCAGGCTGTTGAGCATCGGCGTGAAGGTGATCTCGTCGGTGAGGACCGCGGTGAAGTTGTCGCCGGTGAGTGACGAGGGGGCCCGTACCCGCAGATCCGCGTCGGCGTCGACCGAGGCGAGGGCCAGCCAGAGCAGCGGCAGGGCGAACGCGGCGGCGGTCAGGAGGAGGGCGGCGTCCGCCGAGAGGCGGGTGCGGGCGCGTCGGTTCAGCACGTCACACCTCCACCCTCATCAGGCGCAGATAGACGAGGGAGAAGAGCGAGCCGACCAGCAGGAGCAGCAGCGCGACCGCCGTTCCGTAACCGATCAGGCTCTTCTGGAACGCCTGGTCGTACATGAAGACCGGCAGGGTCTGGCTGCGGTTGCCGGGGCCGCCGCGCGTCATCGCCCAGATCAGGCCGAAGACGGAGAGGGTGGAGAGCGTGTTGAGCATCAGGTTCGTGCCGATGGAGCGGCGGATCATCGGCAGGGTGATGTGCCACAGCCTGCGCACCCCGCTCGCGCCGTCGACCTGCGCCGCCTCCGTGATGTCCTTGGGGATCTCGGAGAGCGCGGCGGAGTAGATCAGCATCGAGAACGCCGTGCCGCGCCAGACGTTGGCGAAGGACACCGCCAGGATCGGCAGCGTGTACAGCCAGTTCTGGGAGGGGAGCTGGAGCCAGTCCAGGATCGCGTTGAGCGTTCCCTCGCGCCGGAAGAACGCGTAGAGCAGGAACGCCGCGACGATCTCCGGCAGTACCCACGCGGCGATGACGAGGGCGCCGGTGAGCGTACGGACCGGCCGGGACGCGGCCCGCATCAGGCCGGCGAGGGCGAGTCCCAGGGTGTTCTGGCCGACGATGGAGGAGACGAAGGTGAAGACCAGCGTCAGCCAGACGGCGTTACGGAAGTTCTCGTCGGCGAAGGCCCGGCGGAAGTTCGCCAGGCCCACGAAGTCCGAGGAGGACGAGCCGGTCAGCTGTGTGTTGGTGAAGGCGATCCAGACGCAGTAGGCGATGGGGCCGGCCAGGAAGAGCACCAGCAGGAGCGTGGCGGGAGCCAGCGGCACCCAGCGCCACAGCCGGCCCTGCTGGCGCCCCGCGTGCGCGGTGCTCACCTGCTGACCACCGCGCCGTCGGTGAGGGTCTTCAGCTGGGCGTCGTACTCCTGCGCCGCCTGCTGCGGTGAGCCGTCACCCGTGGTCACCGTCTCCATCGCCTCGCCGATCGCCGTGGAGACCTGCGGATAGACGGGCAGCGCCGGGCGGTAGTGCGTGAACTCCACCAGCCCGGTGAAGAACGCGATGCCCGGCATGGACTTGAGGTAGCGCGGATCGGCCGCCACGTCCTTCCGTACGGCGATCTGCGCGCCGACGACGTCCCACTCGACCGCGTTCTCCCTGGTCTGCTGGGTCTTGATGAACTCCCAGGCCAGATCGGGGTTCTTGGCCTTCGACGGGATCGCCCACGTCCAGCCGCCCGACATCGACACCTTGCCCGGCGCCTGCCCGTGCTGTGTCGGCATCGGTGTCTGCCCGAGATCCTTTGACCAGTCCGGCCACTCCTTGGGGCCCTTGTTGATCCAGTTCTGGCCCATCCAGGATCCGTCCAGGGAGATCGCCAGCTTCCCTTCCGGGAACCACTCCGTGGCGACGCGCGTGCCGATGTTGGGGTCGAGGGCGTCGGAGACATCGGGACCGAGCTTCTCGCCGTACACCGTCCGTACGAAGCCCAGCGCGTCCTGGAAGCCCTGACCGCCCGCCACCCACTTCTTCGCGGAGGGGTCGTAGAGCGGGTCGGCGCCCGTGCCGTACAGGAGCATCTCGAAGCCCTGCATCACGGCGGCCTCGCCGGGGCCCTTGCCGGTGTAGACGTTCAGCGGGATGACCCCGGGGACCTTCCGCTTGACGGTACGGGCCGCGTCCAGGATCTCCGCCCAGTTCTTGGGCTGCCAGTCGGCGGGCAGGCCCGCCTTGGCGAAGATCTCCTTGTTGAACCAGAGGCCGCGGGTGTCGGTGCCGTCGGGGACCCCGTACGTCTTGCCGTCCTCCGCCTTGGCCGCCGTCTTCGCCGTGTCGACGAACTGGTCCCAGTCGGCCCACTTCGACAGGTAGTCGTCCAGCGGGCGCAGATAGCCGGCCTTGATGTCGGAGTTGATCCGGAAGGTGTCCTCGTAGACCAGGTCCGGGGCGGTCTTCGGGGAGCGCATCATCTGCTGCGCCTTGGTGGCGTAGTCGTTGTCCGGGGCCTGGATCGGGATGAGTTCGACCTTCTTGCCCGGGTTGGCCTTCTCGAACTGCTTCTTCACGGACTCCAGATAGTTGTCCTTGAAGCGGATCTTGTTGTCGGTGGAGCGGTTGTAGGCGACCTTGACGGTGTCGGGATCGCTGCCTGAACCGCCGCCGCACGCCGTGAGCGAACCGGCGGCGAGCACGGCGACGAGGATCAGCGGGGCGGTGGGGCGCACGGGCACGACCTCCTTTGAGCCGCGGTGGGCTGCCCGGCGACCGTAGGACTGGGCCATTACCAAGGTCAATCCCCGTGCAGGGTCGATTAGTTGGCGCCCCGGCGTACGGTGACGGGGGTCGCGGCCGGTACGGCCCGCCCGGATCGCGGGCCGGTCAGCGGGCCGAGGAGAGCCAGCGGTACTGGAGCTCGGGGCGCCCCACCTGGCCGTACTGCGGACTGCGCTGCGCCCGCCCGTTGGTGACCAGGTGCTCCAGATAGCGGCGCGCGGTGATCCGGGAGATCCCCACCTCCGCCCCGGCCTCGGCGGCGGTGAGACCCGTGGCCGACGCGCGCAGCGTACGGGTCACCGCCTCCAGCGTCGGGGCGCTCAGCCCCTTCGGCAGCGAGGAGGGCTGCGGCGCCCGGAGCGCGCCGAGCGCCCGGTCCACCTCCTCCTGGCCGCTCGCCTCGCCGGCCGCGGCCCGGAACTCGGCGTACCGGACGAGCCGGTCGCGGAGGGTCGCGAAGGTGAAGGGCTTCAGTACGTACTGGACGACCCCGAGCGACACGCCCTCCCGTACCACCGCGAGATCGCGCGCCGAGGTGACCGCGATGACATCCGCGTGGTGCCCGCCGGCCCGCAGGCTGCGCAGGAGCTGGAGGCCGTGCCCGTCCGGGAGGTACAGATCGAGGAGGATCAGATCGATGTCCGTACGCTCCAGCAGCCGGCCGGCCTCCACCCGCGAGTGGGCGACGCCCGCGACGGAGAACCCGGGCACCCGGCCGACGTACAGCTGATGGGCGTCCGCCGCGACCGGATCGTCCTCGACCACGAGGACACGGATCGCCGTACCACCGGGGTCTCCTGGACCGGTGGGGCCTGTGGGGCTGGGGCTCACCGGGCCGCCTCCATCCCGTCGTGGGCGCTTCTGGCGGCGGGCGGCCGTCCGGCCAGCGGCAGCCGTACGGTGAACTCCGCGCCGCCCTCCGGGCCCTCCGCGAGCCGCACCGTCCCGTTCGCGCGGTGCACCGCCTGCCGTACGAGCGCCAGGCCGAGACCGCGCCCGGGGCCCCGGGTCGACCAGCCGCGCCGGAACACCTCGTCCATGTCGCCGGGGGCCACCCCGGCGCCGGTGTCCCGTACGCCCAGCAGCAGTTCGCCGTCCTCCACCAGCGCCGTCACGGTGATCCGCGCGCCCTCGCCGCCCTGTGCCGCGTCCATCGCGTTGTCGATCAGATTGCCCAGGATGGTCACCAGATCGCGGGCCGACAGCGTCGAGGGGAGGACGCCGTCGTCGATCCGGCTGTTCTCGGCGAGCTCCAGCTCCACACCGCGTTCATTGGCCTGCGCCGCCTTCCCCAGCAGGAGGGCCGCGAGGACCGGCTCGCCGACCGCTCCGACCACCCGGTCGGTGAGCGCCTGCGCCAGCTCAAGCTCCGCCGTGGCGAACTCCACCGCCTGCTCCACCCGTCCCAGTTCGATCAGCGAGACCACCGTGTGCAGCCGGTTGGCCGCCTCGTGCGCCTGTGAGCGCAGGGCCTGGGTGAAGCCCCGCTCCGAGTCCAACTCGCCCGACAGCGCCTGGAGTTCGGTGTGGTCGCGCAAGGTGACGACCGTACCGCGCTGCTCCCCGCCGACCACCGGGCGCGTATTCACGACCACCACCCGGTCGGCGGTCATATGCACCTCGTCCACCCGGGGCTCCGAGGCCAGCAGCGCGCCGGTGAGCGGTACGGGCAGCCCCAGCTCCGCGATGGGACGGCCCACCGCGGAGTCGTCCAGACCGAGCAGCTCGCGCCCGCCGTCGTTCATCAGCGCGATCCTGCGCCCGCCGTCGAGCATCAGCAGTCCCTCGCTCACGGCGTGCAGCGCCGCCTCGTGGTAGTCGTGCATCCGGCTCAGCTCCGCCGCGTTCATCCCGTGGGTGTGCCGGCGCAGCCGCGCGTTGATCACATACGTACCCAGGCCGCCGAGCACCAGGGCCGCGCCCGCCGCCAGGGCCAGCACCCTGACCTGCTCGGTGACCTCGCTGGAGATCCGGTCCACGGTGATCCCGACGCTGACCAGACCGGTGATCCGGTCGCCGTCCCGTACGGGAGTGACCGCCCGGACCGAGGGGCCGAGCGTGCCCGTGTAGGTCTCGGTGAACGTCTGCCCGCGCAGCGCCGGCGCCGTACGGCCCAGGAAGGGCATCCCGATCTGCGCCGGGTCGGGGTGCGTCCAGCGGATCCCCTTCGGGTTCATGATCGTGATGAAGTCGATGCCGGTGTCCAGCCGCACGCGCTCCGCGTACGGCTGGAGTGCGGCGCTCGGATCGGGGGTACGGATCGCCTCGCGTACCGACGGAGAGTCGGCGAGCGCGTGCGCCGTGGCCAGAACCTGCTTGCGCGCGGTCTCGTCCGCATGGGCGCGGCCGGTGACGAACGCGAAGACCGCGCAGCCCGCGACGACGGCCGCGACCAGCACGACCTGCATCGCGAAGAGCTGGGCGGCGAGACTGCGGGGGCGCGGCAGATGCATGAAACAAGAATGCCTGGCCGGATTCATATGAACGAAATGAACGTAAGGGTGACCGGTGTCACACGGTGGTGGATAGTCACCGGGACCCCTCGGGACAGGGACGGGGGATACGCAGGAGACGAGTCGAGGAGGACCCGTGGCCGCAAGGCGGGACCGTACCCACTATCTGTACATCGCGGTGATCGTCGCCGTCGCGCTCGGCATTCTGGTGGGCTTCGCGGCTCCTGGTGTGGCCGTCGAACTGAAGCCGATCGGTACCGGCTTCGTGAATCTCATCAAGATGATGATCTCGCCCGTGATCTTCTGCACCATCGTGCTGGGGGTCGGGTCGGTCAGGAAGGCCGCCAAGGTCGGCGCGGTCGGCGGGCTCGCCCTCGGCTACTTCATGGTGATGTCGACCATGGCCCTGGCCATCGGCCTGGTCGTCGGCAACATCCTGGAGCCCGGTTCGGGTCTCCACCTCACCGAGGCCACCCGTGAAGCGGGCGCGGCCCAGGCGACCGGTGCGAGCGAGTCCACCGCGGACTTCCTGCTCGGCATCATCCCCACGACGATCGTCTCGGCCTTCACCGAGGGCTCGGTCCTCCAGACGCTGATGGTCGCGCTGCTGGCGGGCTTCGCGCTCCAGGCCATGGGCTCCGCGGGCGAGCCGGTGCTGCGCGGTATCGGGCACATCCAGCGCCTGGTCTTCCGGATGCTCGCGATGATCATGTGGGCCGCGCCGGTGGGTGCCTTCGGTGCCATCGCGGCGGTGGTCGGCGAGACCGGCCTCGACGCGCTGAAGTCGCTCGCGATCATCATGATCGGCTTCTACATCACCTGCGCGCTCTTCGTCTTCCTCGTCCTCGGCGCGCTGCTGCGGGTGGTCGCGGGCGTGAACATCTTCTCGCTGCTGAAGTACCTGGGCCGCGAGTTCCTGCTGATCCTCTCGACCTCGTCCTCCGAGTCGGCGCTGCCGCGCCTCATCGCGAAGATGGAGCACCTGGGTGTCAGCAAGCCCGTCGTCGGTATCACCGTCCCGACCGGCTACTCCTTCAACCTGGACGGCACGGCCATCTATCTGACGATGGCCTCGCTCTTCATCGCCGAGGGCATGGGCAACCCGCTCTCGATCGCCGAGCAGATCTCGCTGCTCCTCTTCATGATCATCGCGTCGAAGGGTGCGGCGGGTGTCACCGGCGCGGGTCTGGCGACGCTGGCCGGCGGCCTCCAGTCGCACCGGCCCGAGCTGGTCGACGGTGTCGGTCTGATCGTCGGTATCGACCGCTTCATGAGCGAGGCGCGTGCCATGACGAACTTCGCGGGCAACGCGGTCGCCACGGTCCTGATCGGTACGTGGACCAAGGAGATCGACAAGGGCCGCGTGGACGAGGTGCTGGCCGGAAACATCCCGTTCGACGAGAAGACCCTCGTGGACGACCACGCTCCGGCGGACACGTCCGGGGACGGAGCGCAGGACGTGCCCGAGCAGCGCGGCCTGGAGAAGGCGGACAAGGCGGGGGTCTGATCCCCCCTCTCGCACCTCTCGCACCTCTCGCACCATGATCCCGGCCGGGGTCTTCCCCCATCACCCCGGCCCCACGAAGACCGGCCGTACGGAGACGCTTCCGTGCGGCCGGTCTGTCGTTCTGGGGGCGTGAGGGGCATGGGGGGTGGGGGCCTGAGGGGCGGCTCGTTTGTATGGCGGCGTGAGTGCTGGCCCTACCGCCACTGCGGCGCCGAGCCCGCCGCCCTCGGTGCCGCCGCCTCGATCTTGGCCCTGATCTCCCGCATGACCGCGACGATCCGCCGCTCGTGCTCCTCCGTCAGACGCGTCGTCGGCACCGAACAGCTGACGGCGTCCGTGGCGGGTACGTCGTAGCGCAGCGCGAAGCCGAAGCCCGTGATGCCCGCCATGCCCTCCTCCCGGTCGATCGCGAAGCCGCGCTTCCGTACCCGCGCCAGATCCTCGGTGAGTGACGCGCGGTCGGGGTGGGTATTGGGGGTCAGCCGCTTCAGCGGGCCCTCCGGCAGCGGCAACCCGTCCGGGTCGCGTTCCGCGAGCAGCGCCTTGCCGAGCGCCCCGGCGTGCGCCGGCAGTCTGCGGCCGACCCGGCTGACCGGGCGCAGATACTCGTGCGACTCGCGGGTGGCGAGATAGACGACATCGCCGCCGTCCAGCCGGGCGAGGTGAATCGTCTCGCCGAGCGCGTCGGACGCCTCGTCCAGGAACGGGCGCGCGGCGCGCACGCGCGGGTCGGCGTCGAGATAGCTGGTGCCCGTGAGCAGCGCCCGGATACCGATGCCGTACAGCGATCCGGTGGTGTCCGTACGGACCCAGCCATGGTCGATCAGCGTCTGGAGCAGGGCGTACATGCTGCTGCGCGGTACGCCCAGCTCCTCGGCGAGCTCGCGCAGCCGGGCGGGGCGGTCGCCCCGGGCCGCGAGGACTTCCAGCAGCTCGACGGTGCGGGCCGCCGACTTCACTTCGCGTACGCCGCCGCTGTCGTCGGACATGGCTCAGATCGTAATCGGCACCGGCTCGGCCTCTATCGGCACCGGCTCGGCCTCTTCGGCCGGCGCTCAGCCTCTTCCGTCGGAGGTATTGACGGCCCTGGTCCACCTCCCTAACCTCCATCTTCATACGTAGACATCATCTACATAGGGAGACGATCGCATGGTGGCCCTCACGGCCGACGCGGCGACGACGACGGCGCGGCTGCGCGACGGCATGGCGAAGGGGGTGCTCTCCTTCCCGCTCACCAGCTTCACCGGCGAACGGGGCGGGCCCGGCGGCCCGGCGCTCGATCTGCGCGCGTTCCGCGACTACCTCGCCGCCCAGATCGAGACGGGCCCCGGGGCGCTCTTCCCCGCGTGCGGCACCGGGGAGTTCTTCTCCCTCGACGAGGACGAGTACCGGCAGGTGATCACCGCGTCCGTGCGGGAGGCCGGCGGCCGGCTGCCGGTCGTCGCCGGGATCGGTTACGGCTGGGCGCAGGCCGCGCGCTTCGCCCGGATCGCGGAGGAGGCCGGCGCGGACGCCGCGCTCGTCCTGCCGCACTACCTGGTCAAGGCGCCGCGGGCCGGCCTGGTGGCGCAGCTGCGCCAGATCGCGGCCCGTACCCGGCTGCCGCTCATCGCCTACCAGCGCGACCAGGTCGCCTTCGGCGTCGACAGCGTCCGCGAACTGGCCGCGATCCCCGGGGTCATCGGCCTCAAGGACGGCCATAGCGACCTCGACCGGCTGCAACGCCTCAAGCTGGCCGTGCCGGAGGACTTCCTCTTCTTCAACGGCGCCGCCACCGCCGAGGTCCAGGCGAGGCCGTACGCGAGCATCGGCATCACCGCGTACTCCTCCGCCGTCCACGCCTTCGCGCCCGAGATCGCCAACGCCTTCTTCGCCGCGCTGCGGGACGGCGACGACGCGGCTGTCGAGCGGCTGTTGCGGGACTTCTACGTGCCGCTCGTCGAGCTGCGCGACCGCGCCACCGGTTACGCGGTCTCGCTGGTCAAGGCCGCGGCGCGGCTGCGCGGGCGGCCGGTCGGACCGGTGCGGGCACCGCTCACGGACCCGGGACCGGACGATCTCGCGGCCCTCGAAGAACTGCTCGCCACCGGACTCGACCTCGTAGGAGCGACGACGCGATGACCGAGACGACCGCGATGACCGAGACGACAGAGGCGACCGAGACGACAGAGGTGGCAGAGGTGACAGAGGCGACCGAGGCGGCTGAGACCACCGTGACAGATGTGTCCGCCGGGACCTCCGCCGTCGCGACACCCGCAGATCTCACGATCGCCGAGGTACGGCTCACCCCGATCCTCGTCTCCGACCCGCCGCTCCTCAACACCCAGGGCGTGCACCAGCCCTACACCCCCCGGCTGATCGTGGAGGTGGTGACCGCCGACGGTGTGACCGGCGTCGGCGAGACCTATGGCGACACGAAGTACCTGGAGCTGGCACGGCCGTTCGCCGAACAGCTCCCCGGGCGCAGCGTCACCGACCTGAACGGGCTTCTCACCCTCGCCGGCCGGATCACGGTCGACTCCTCGCGGGTGGAGGACTCCGTGGACGTCGGCGGTCTGCGCGGCGTGCAGACCGCCGACAAGCTGCGGCTCTCGGTCGTCTCCGGCTTCGAGGTCGCCTGCCTGGACGCCTGGGGCAAGGCCGTCGGTCTGCCCGTACACGCACTGCTCGGCGGCAAGGTCCGCGACCGCGTCGAGTACAGCGCGTACCTCTTCTACCGCTGGGCCGGGCACCCGGACGGCGCGGGCGAGCCCGACGACTGGGACGCCGCCGTCGACCCGGCCGGGGTGGTCGCCCAGGCCGAACGCTTCTCCCGCGACTACGGCTTCACCTCCTTCAAGCTCAAGGGCGGGGTGTACGAGCCTGCCGAGGAGATCGCCGCCGTCCGCGCCCTGGCCGAGCGCTTCCCCGGGCAGCCGCTGCGGCTCGACCCCAACGGCGCCTGGTCCGTGGAGACATCGCTCAAGGTCGCCGACGAGCTGCGCGATGTCCTGGAGTATCTGGAGGACCCCACCAGCACCACGCCGAACATGGCCGAGGTCGCGGGCCGGGCCGGTGTCCCACTGGCCACCAACATGTGTGTGACCACCTTCGGTGAGATCCGTGAGGCGTTCACGCGCGGCGCCGTCCAGGTGGTGCTGAGCGATCACCACTACTGGGGCGGCCTGCGCAACACCCGCGAACTGGCGGCCATCTGCCGCGCCTTCGGCGTGGGCCTGTCCATGCACTCCAACACCCATCTGGGCATCAGCCTGGCCGCGATGACCCATGTCGCCGCCACCGTCCCCAACCTCGACTACGCCTGCGACAGCCACTACCCCTGGCAGACCGAGGACGTCATCACGGACAGCGCGAAGGCGCGCCTGACCTTCACCGACGGCTGCCTGGACGTGCCGGACGCGCCGGGACTCGGCGTCGAACTCGACCGTGAGCGGCTCGCCGTACTCCACCGCCGCTGGCTGGACGACGACGGCACGATGCGCGAGCGCGACGACGCCGCCGCGATGCGGGTGGCCGACCCGGACTGGGTGACGCCCTCGGTCCCGCGCTGGTAACGCGCGCTCTGCTGCTGCCTCCGCTCCCCATCTCCGCATCTCCGCTCATCCCCTGATCCCCTCATCCTCGTATGCCCCAGCTGTCCCACCTGTCCCTCACGTTACGGAGCCGTACGTGACCGCATCTCCAGTCCCCGTCCCCGAGTCCGCCCCCGATCCCTCCTCCTCCGATCCCTCCGTGCCACAGGATCCAGCGGTCAGGACCGCCGTCCACAAGATCTTCCGGCGCGTCGTCCCGCTCTTCTTCGTGATGTTCGTCGCCAACTACATCGACCGCGTCAACATCGGCTTCGCACAGGACCAGTTGCGTGCCGACGTCGGTCTCTCCGCCGGGGCCTTCGGCTTCGGTGCCGGGCTCTTCTTCGTCGCGTACGCGGTCTTCGAAGTGCCCAGCAACATGCTGCTGGAACGGTTCGGCGCCAAGGTCTGGCTCACCCGGATCATGATCACGTGGGGGCTGGTCGCCTCGGCGATGGCCTTCGTCAACAGCGCCGAGATGTTCTACGTACTGCGCTTCCTGCTCGGTGTCGCCGAGGCCGGATTCTTCCCGGCCGTCATCTACTACTTCACGCGCTGGCTGCCCGACGCCGACCGGGGCCGGGCCACCGCGATCTTCCTCATGGGCTCGGGCACCGCCTCCGTCATCGCCGGACCGCTGTCGGGCGCGCTGCTGGAGATGCACGGGCTCGCCGGGCACAGCGGCTGGCAGTGGATGTTCTTCATCGAGGGCATGGCCTCCGTCGTGCTGGGCTTCGTCGTCTTCCGCTTCCTGGACTCCCGGGTCGAGGACGCCACCTGGCTCACCGACACGGAGAAGACGGCCCTGACCGCCGCGGTCGACGCCGAGCAGTCGGCCCGGTCCGCCGGCCGCGGCACCGAGCGCGTCTCCCGGTGGAAGCTGCTCGCGGATCCGCAGATGCTGCTCTTCTGCTGGATCTACTTCGCGATCTCGCTCGCGCTGTACGCGGTCACGTTCTGGCTGCCGAGCATCGTGAACGACATCGGCGGGCTCTCGGACTTCGAGGTCGGCCTGCTGGTCGCGGTGCCGTGGCTGTGCGCGATCGGCGCGGTGTACGTATCGGGCCGCGCCTCGGACCGTACGGGCAGACGTCGGCCGTTCCTGGTCGCCGCGCTGATCACGGGCTCGGTCGGCACGTTCCTGGCGACGGTCGTGTCGCCCTGGCTGGGCCTGGCCGCGCTGAGTATCGCCGCGATGGGCTTCAAGACGTCCTCGCCCATCTTCTGGACCATTCCGCAGAGCTATCTGGACGCGCGGGTCGCGGCCCCGGCGATCGCCCTCATCAACTCCATCGGCAATCTGGGCGGATTCGTCTCACCGACGGTCTTCGGTGTCCTGGAGGACACGACCGGCAGCACCGAGGGCGGGCTGATCGGTCTGTCGGTGGTCGGGATCATCGCGGCGGTGACGGTGGCGCTCGTACGGGGCGGCGGGCGCAACGACCCGCGACGGCGGCGACGTACGGGGGAGGGGGAGGAGGCGGCGGCCCGTCCGCGGCTCGGTCCTGAGCCGGGACCGAAGCCGGGGCCGGGTCCGGAGCCGGGACCGAAGACAGGACCGAAGCCGGGCCCGGAGCCGATCGGGACGTAGCCCCTGCTGTCCGTGCCTCCGCTGCCGTCCGTGCCTCGCTGCCGTCCGTACCCCTGCCGTCCGTACCGATGTGATCGGACATCGGTACGGACGGCAGCGGCACGGAAGGGGCGGTGGCACGGACGGGCGGTCCGGGAACAGGCGAGCCGGGAACAGGCGGGCCGGGCGGGCTGCCTACCAGGCCACCGGCAGCTCGTGCGGGAAGCGCCGGATCGTCTCCGTGTCCCAGCGCAGCTCCTCGGCCGGCACCGCGAGCCGCAGCCCCGGGAAGCGGACCACCAGACGTCCGATGGCGGCCTCCAGCTCCGCCATGGCCAGCGGGGCGGCGATACAGCGGTGCCCGCCCCAGCCGAACGTCATGTGAGGAGTGGGCGGACGGTGCGGGTCGATGACATCGGGGTCGGCGAACCGCTCCGGATCGCGGTTCGCCGTCAGATACGACACATGGACGAAGTCACCGGCCCTGATCTGCACCCCGCCCAGCTCCACGTCTTCCAAGGCGACGCGCGGGATGCCCACGCCCTTGCGGAAGGGGATGTACCGGAGGAGTTCATCCAGTACCTGCGTGAGCGACTCGGGCCGGCCGCGCACCAGGTCCATCAGCTCCGGGCGGGTGAGCAGGAGGTACGCGATATTGCTGATCTGGCAGGTCGCCGTGTCATGGCCGCTCAGCATGAGCGTCAGCGACATGACCGCGAGGTCCTTGTCGTCCAGGACGTCGTCGCCGTCCTTGGCGGCGGCCAGCGCGCTGATCAGATCGTCCCCGGGCGTGCGCCGCCGCTCCGCGACCAGCCTGCCGAAGTACTCACGCAGCTGTGCCTTGGCATTCGCCGCCGCCTGACGCGACTCGGGGGCCGTGGACAGCAGCTGATGCGCGTACTCCTGCATGCGCGGCCTGTCCGGCGCCGCGATGCCCAGCAACTCGCAGATGGTGTGCTGGGGGAGCTTGTTCGACAGATGCCCGACCAGATCGGCCGGCGGGCCGTCCGCGGCCATCTCGTCGAGGAGCTGATCGACGATGTCCTCGACGGCGGGCCGCATCCGGTCCACATGCCGCGGCGTGAACGCCTGCGAGGCCAGCCGCCGCAGCCGGCTGCTGACGGGCGGGTCCATCACATTGACCGACTCGGGGGAGACGATCGGCTCCGGGGTCATCCTGGGGTAGTTGTGGCTCATGATCCCCGCGCGGCTGAACCGGGGATCGGTCGTCACCTGCCGTACCCCGTCGAAGTTCGTGACGAGCCAGGCGTCCGCCTCGCCGTAGGGCAGCCGGATCCGGGTGACGGGCCCCTGGGACATGAGGTCACCGAGCGAGGGGTCGAAGTCCAGGTCCTTGCTGAAGTCGAACGGACAGGTGGTCGTTTCCCCGATTTCGGTCATCACGTACTCCAGGACGAGCGCGGACGTTGTGGCCGAGGGATAAGTACCTCGCCCATTTCGGGGATATGCCTACTGCGCGGCAAATGGGTACGAGCCGCGCCGGGCGTGCGCGGGGCGTGCGGCGGGGGCCGTTCGCGCCCCGACGGGCGGCGAGAAGTTGCCAACGCCTCGTGCCGACGACCTGCGATTGCTTCAATTGCTGAGAGGCGCTTCGGACGTGAGTGACGGTACGCGGGTGCTGGAGGTGGGCACTGGCACCGGCTGGAACGCCGGGCTCCTCGCGCACCGTCTGGGCAACGGGAACGTGGTGAGCGTCGAGATCGCCCCGGCGGTCGCGGCAAGCGCCTCGGCCGCGCTCACCCGTGCCGGACTCGGCCCGCGACTGATCGAGGGGGACGGCCGGGAGGGCTGGCCGCCCGGGGCCCCGTACGACCGGGTGATCGTCACGGCGGGGGTACGGAGCTTCCCGGCCGCATGGCTGGAACAGACGCGACCCGGCGGGATCGTCCTTGCCCCCTGGGGCACCCACTACAGCAACCAAGGCGCGCTGGTCCGGCTGACCGTCGGCGCGGACGGTCGTGGGGCCGGACCCTTCCTCACCTGACCCCGTGCCGCAGCTGTGGACTTGGCCCGGCCGCTGACCATCCGGTTGATCCGCGTGCTGCGCCCCGAGCAGGCCGAGCCGATCTCCCATGCCGCACCGCCCCTGGGTCACGTCACCGCCGACTGGCTCCTGCCGGACGGCGCCAAGAGGCGCGGCCTGTACGCCGTCGTACGGGACACCGCGCCGGAATAAACCCATCACGCGGCCGAACCCGCCCTCCAAGAACCCGCACGGGCCCGCCTTCGTCGTTGACAACGGCGAGCAGTTCTAGGGAGGGGCACGCGCCGGAGTGAACGCTTCGTCAAGTAGTTGTCCACCACACGTCAAAGACCGCAACGGCTGCGTCGCGCATCCTTGTTGAGGCAGCCGACGGTCGCGCTGTCGCGTGCCGGCCTCCGTGGCCGCCGTCCACGGGGGAGGCGGCGGCCACGTGCGGGCCGGCTACGCCGGGGACGCGAGGGCCCGGTGGCGGTAGTCCCGGGGCGGGAGGTCGTAGGCGGCGCGGAAGGCGCGGGTGAAGGTGGCGTGGTCGGGGAAGCCCCAGCGGGCCGCGATCCGGTGGACTGGTACGGTCCGCAGCGTCCCGTCGGTGAGGTCACGGCGGGCGCGTTCCAGGCGCTGGTCGCGGATCCAGGCCGCGACGGTGCTGTCGCGCGTGCGGAAGAGGCGGTGCAGGTAACTGACGGAGATGTGGTGGGCGGCGGCTATGGCGCCGGGTGACAGCTCGGGGTCGTGCAGATGCTGCTGTACGAACGCCTCGATGCGCAGCAGCAGCGCGCGCTGCCGGGAGTCGTCCGGCACTCGCTCCTCGGCTTCGAGGTGGTGGGCGAGCACCGCGGTCAGCAGGTCGAGGGCGACCGTACCCAGCCGGGGGGCGTCGTCCGGCCGGTAGGCGGTGGAGTCGGTCGTCAGGCTGGTGAGGAAGTGGGTGAGCAGCGCCCCCATGCCCGCCCGGCCGGGAAGCGGCACCGCCATCAGCTCCGCGCTCCGGTCCGCCGGCAGGGGCAGCAGCGCGCGGGGTACGTGGGCCCGTACGAGCGCGGCCGTGCCCTGGTTGGCGGCGATCTTCACGTCGAAGGGGCGCGAGCTGTCGTACAGCGCGAAGTCGAACGGTCCCAACTCCGCCTCGCGGGCGTACTGGACGACACCGATCCCGCCGCGCAGGGCGAAGACGACCGAGTACAGCTCGGGGTCGCACCGCCGGATCAGCCGCGGGGTGCGCCGTACGTCCGAAGGCGAGCAGGTCAGCTCGACGACGTTCACGGCCGCGATGTCCAGCGCCCGCGCCGTGGCACTGAACCGCGCCGCCTCACCGCTCTCCACCCGCATCGGGTGCGGACTGTCGACCTGAAACGCGTCGAAGCGGGCCAGCCGCTCCGTCGGCGGCAGGTCATCGCTGTGAAAAACCGTCTCCATCATGGTGCCTCCTCCCCGGCGATACCGTAGCCGCCAGAACCGACAGCGGGCGCAACGGAAGACCCCCTTCCGGCCACGCCGGGAACAAGATCAGACAAAGCGGTCCTCTGCGTCTTCCAGTTCACCGCTCGTCAAGCTCACCAGTGCCTCGTACTTTTCGCACCCGAGGTGATATGCCCCGGTGTGGTGCGAAAGGAAGAACCGGCCGGTTTCGTCCATGAGCAGGGTTGAGCCGTCGTACGTGTCGTATCCGACCGGGAAGAGCTTCGTGCCGAGATCTCCGGCAAGGTCGGAGACCTCCTCGGCGTCTCCCTTGAAGACGAGACGCGGCGTGAATACCGCGAAGTTCTCCGGAGCGGTGTCGATGACGGCGCGAAGGAACGCGTGCTCCCGGATGAAAGCGAGGGCGGGCGCGGAAGGCTCGATGTCCACACCGTAAGAGCGGTAACGCTCGACCACGGCCGCGATCGCCGCGGCCGCTTCCTCCGCGACGTCACGCCCCGGGTGCCATCCGGCTTCTGTCAGCCACGTGTCCACTTCTTCGGCTGTGGAAAGTATCGGCATCGTCTGTCCTCACGAGATCGGGACCGGGGGGCGTGCCCACCGCCCCGGGCCCGATGGGGTGGTTGTTGTGCGTTCCTGCCGCGCGCTGTGGTGCTGTCTGTGATTCTCGGGCCAACAAGGCCTCGACAAGGCATCAACCAGGGCCTCAACAAGACCTCATTCGCAACGAGTTCAGAGTGGGCCGGGGTGGCTCATGGTCGGGGGAACGGCATGTCGTCGAAGCAGCACTTACTTCAGGGGTTCGGGCTCGTCGTGATGGGCGTAGGGAATTTCGTCATGGACGCGCCGGTGTGGCTGAGCGTGTGGACCTTGGCGGTGGGCGGGGTCACCGTTCTCTTCGGGGCCTCCAGCTGGATGAAGGGGGAGTGATGCGGCCCCCGACGGAGCGGTGGATCGCGGGCGGGCGCGGGTGGTGGCTGTTGGGCCGGCTCGGATGGGGCTCGTAGGGCAGGGAAGGGTATGTCTGCTTCGCGGCGATCCACGGATCGGCTGCCGCCCGAGGAGGATGTTCAGGTGCTGGGGTGCCAGGGGTTTCTGGCCTGGCCGGCCAGGGGCTTCGCGGTTCTGGCGCCGCTTCTGCTGATCACCGCGGTGGACGGCATTCCGGGTTCCGCCCGCGGTCCGTTCCCGCTCGCTGTCGGGCTGCTGATGGTCCTTGGCCTGGTACGGAGCGACGCCGGACGGCATCTGCCGCCCTTCGGGCGCAGCATCCACGGACTCACGCAGGCCGGGCCACTCGTGGGGGCCGTCGTGTTCGCGCACAGCTCCGCCGGCGAGTGGCTGGTGGCGCAGTGGCTGGAGCGGCCATGGCTCACCGGATGGGCGGGCGGGCTGCTGCTGGCCGGACTGACTCTGCTGGCCGCCCTGGTCGCACCGCAGGAGCTGGGATCCGTGACCGCGTTCTGGCCGCAGCCGACGACCGGTGCCCGGTTCGGCCCGAGCGGGTGTGTGGTCGGGTTGACCGTTCTTCTGATGCTCCTTCATCTGGCTCGCGTCGCCTGCTGCGCCGGTACTCTCCCGCTCTTCCTGGCCGGAGTCGGCGCACCGAGGCCCGAGCTGGTCCGGGCCGCCCTGGTGGTGATCGTCGCCGAACTCGTCGTCGCGCTGACGGTGCGGTGGTGGCTGAACGACGTCGGAGCACTGGTGGTCCACTCGGTGACGATGCCGACGTTGTGGTCCCGGCTCGGGGACGCCCTCGTGCACTCCTGGGCGGCGGACCGGCTCATCGCCAGGACGCGCGAGCGCCGGTCGCCCAAGACGCCCGGCACCCCCGACTACTCCCTGCTCATCCTCTACCGGGGGCTGCTCCTGGATGCGGCGCGCCCGACGCGCTCGGCAGCGCGGCCGAACGCGAGCTGTGGGAAGGGCTGTGCCGCTTCTGGTACCGGAACATCCCGGTCGAAGCACGGATCACCGCCCCGCGCTCCGGCGGCTGACTCCTGTCGCCGCGCCCTGTCGTCGAGTTCAGCCCCGCGCCCGGCCGGTACGGATGCGACGATCCGTACCGGCCGACCACCCCGCGTCGCGTCAGCCGAACGGGATCCGGATCACCGACTGGTTGCCGATGCCCAGCGTGCTCGCGCCGGTGCCGATGGCGTTCCAGACCTCGATCCGTACCTTCCCGTTGACCAGATCGCCGTGCGATCCGGTGGCCGACTTCAGCCCCCTGGCCTGCGTGTAGTGCTCATAGCCGGGGACGGGGTCGGTCGCGAAGTACTCGTACGTCTCCGTACGGTCCCAGGTGCCGTCGCCCGTACGGTCGTAACTCACCCGCACCTGCTGCCCGTTGCCGACCGACGTGCCCGCGTCCACGAACAGGTCGAACTGGGTGGCGCCGCCGTTGTACGTACGGGTGATCCCGCCGGAGGTGAAGACCTGTGGGGTGTGCGGCGTGCCGTCGTAGTTGGCGCCGCCCGCCGTGGCGAGTGTGGCCGACGCGGCCGAACCGGTGGAGTCGCCGAGACCGGCGCCCGTACGCGCGTACAGCGTCGAGGAGCCCGAGGGCGGCGGGTCCGTCGGAGGATCCGTCGGTGTGCCGCCACGGGTCCAGACGGCCACGTAGTCGACGAGCATGGGGCGGCCCGGGACGGTCGCGGCGGTCGGGGTCCGGCCGCCGAGCGCGTCGGGAAACGCGCCGCCGATCGCCACGTTGAGGAGGATGAAGTACCCGGCGTGGTCGGTCATATTGGCCCAGGTGCCGGCGTCCATCTGGTTCTGCCGCACGGTGTGGAAGAGCTGGTCGTCCACGTACCAGCGCAGCTCGTTGGGGGTGACCGCACGGTCCCACTCGAAGCGGTAGGTGTGGAACGCGGACTGGCAACTGGCCCCGGGGCAGGCGCGGCTGGCGCCGAGTCCGGTGGTCTCGTTGCAGGGGCCGCCCGGGTTCACCCCGCAGTGCAGCACGCCCCAGACGGAGTTGATCCCGTTGACGTTCTCCATGATGTCGAACTCACCGATGCCCGGCCAGTTCCAGTAGTTGCCCCGGTACGGCGAGCCGAGGGTCCAGAAGGCGGGCCAGTAGCCGAGCGCGGCGTCGCCCGTCACGTTCGGCATCTGGATACGGCCCTCGATACGGAGGGTGCCGCCCGCCGGAGCCTTGAAGTCGGCGCGCCGGGTCTCGATCCGGCCCGAGGTCCAGTTGCCCGCGCCGTCCCTGAGCGGGGTGATCCGGAGGTTTCCATTGCCGTCGAGGCTCAGGTTGTCGGGGCTGGCGGTGTAGTTCTGGATCTCGCCGGTGCCCCAGTTGCCCGGCCCGCCGGGGTAGCCATGGCCGGTGTCGGTCTGCCAGTTGGCGGCGGAGGGCGGGGTGCGGTCGGCGCCGTTGAAGTCGTCGCCCCACTGGAGGTTCCAGCCGGGTGCGGGCGGTATCGCGCCCTGGGCGGTGCCGGCGCCGGTGACGCCGATGAAGCCGGCCAGTGCGACGGCCATGGCGAGGATCGCGGCGACGAGCGGGGTGCGGGGAGCGGTGCGGGAAGTACGTCTGATGCGGCTCGTTCTCAAGGAAACACCTCCGGTGCGGATGGTGCCGAGGGGACTGAGGAAGACTGAGGGGGCTGAGAGGAAGGGACTGAGAGGAAGGGACTGAGAGCGCTCTCAGTACGTCTTGTAACGGCACCCGGGCGCACCGTCAATGCCTCGCTCCATGCCTTCCGGCTCGCTCCTTGCCTTGACCTCGGCGTCAAGGATTACGGTCGAAGACATGCGAATCGGCGAGCTTGCGGAGCGGGCGGGGACGACCACGCGGACGCTGCGTTACTACGAGTCACGCGGGCTGCTGCCCGCCCGGCGCGCGGTGAACGGCTACCGCACATACGACGAGAGCGATCTGCGGCTCCTCCGGCAGATCAGGACCCTTCAGGACTTCGGGTTCGACCTGGAGGAGACGCGGCCGTTCGTGGAGTGCCTGCGCGCCGGGCATCCGGCCGGGGACTCCTGCCCCGCCTCGCTCGCCGTCTACCGCCGCAAGCTCGCCGAGCTGGACGGGCTGATCGGTGACCTTCAGTCGGTACGTGCCCAGGTCGGGGCGCAGCTCGCCCAGGCGGAGGCGGCGCGCGCCGGGCTGGCGGCCGAAGCGGAGGTGCCGGGCGGTCCGGAACCGCGGTGCGAGCTGACGCCGCACACAAACTGACGCCGCACACAAACTGATGGCGCGTAATGCTGCTGCCGCACAAAAGCGCGCGGGAATTCAGTCGCATCAATCGAGGAGAGACAGAGAAATGATCGCGATAGAGGGTGTCGACGCCGTGACGGACGCGGACTTCGACAACGAGGTGCTCAAGGCCGGGCTCCCGGTCCTCGTGGAATTCACCGCCGACTGGTGCGGCCCCTGCCGGCAGCTCGCGCCGGTGCTGAGCGACGTGGCCGGTGAGCAGGCCGGCCGGCTCAAGGTCGTCCAGCTCGACGTGGACAGCAACCCCGAGGTCACGGCGCGGTACGGGGTCCTCGCGATGCCGACACTGATGGTGTTCCGGGCCGGCGAGCCGGTGAAGTCCATGGTCGGAGCCCGGCCGAAGCGCAAGCTGCTCCAGGAACTGGAAGAGGTGGTCTGACGCGTCGCGTAGGGCGGCGAATTCCTACAGCAATTGGCGTGGCGGTTCCCGAAAACGCCTTAAAAATCTCTCATGTTCCCGACAGGTCGAGCACAGCTGATCTCTATTTCGCGCCCAGGGACCCTCCTTAGGTTCTTGTTCATCGAAGCCGGACAACGGCTCCGGTGAAGAGAGAGAACGAGTAGAGGGAGAATTCCATGAGTCTGCGCAAGATCACCCCGCTGAAGCGCGTTTCCAAGGACAGCGAAACGGAGCGGAAGCCGGTCTCCGCGAAGCGGCGGACGCCGAGGCGTCCCGAGCGCCGCCCGATCGGTGGCTGACGGCCGATCCCGGCACCGTCGGTGGGCTCGCGGCATCCGGCCGCGGGCCCACAGCCTTGCCCCATCCGGCCCCTCGCCATCCGGCCCGGCCTCAACGGGAGCGACAGTGACCTCGTACGAAGACCAGCCCACCCCGAGGCCGCGCCGTGGCCGGCACAGACGCCGCGCCACCCCCACGCCCCTCGACCGCCCCACGCCCCTCGACCGCCCCACGCCCCTCGACCGCCCTACGCCCCTCGACCGCCCTACGCCCCTCGCCGACCCCGCCCGTCCTACGGCTCCCACTCTCACGGCTCGGGTCGCGTTTGCTCGGTTCTGGCCGTTGACCTGGGGTGATCGTCGTTGGCTGGTGCTGGTGTGTGTCTGTGTGGTGCTGGCCGC
>NZ_JBHTZS010000019.1:0-154370 GCF_042790125.1 Streptomyces scopuliridis | reverse complement strand
ACCGAAGAAGCCCCCGACGCCTGCAACGACACCCCGCTCCACGAGAACGGGACACCACCACCCAGCCGGTCCGAGCCATCAACCGACGCACCCACGAACCACGCCGAGTGAAGCCCGGCGTCCAGCAGCGCGGGATGCAGACCGAACGCCTGCGCCTCTCCCTCGATGCCGTCGGGCAGGCTCACCTCCGCGTAGACCTCGCCGTCCCGGCGCCAGGCCGCCCGCAGACCCTGGAACACCGGACCGTACGCGAAACCCTCCGCGGCCCGAGCATCGTAGAAACCCTCCAGATCCACCGGCTCAGCACCCACCGGCGGCCACACCGACGCATCGAAATCAACCCCGGCCCCGGCCCCAGCGCCAGCGCCCACGACCAGCACACCCGTCGCATGCTGCGTCCACGGCGCCTCAACCTCCCCCTCAAGACGCGAGTGGATCGCGACCGCACGCCGCCCCGACTCATCCGCCACACCCACCCGCACCTGCGTCTGCACCGCGCCCCGCTCCGGGAGCACCAGCGGCGCGGCGAGCGTCAGCTCCTCCACCCGGTCACAGCCGACCTCGTCACCGGCCCGGATCGCCAGCTCAAGCAGCGCCGTACCCGGTACAAGGATCCGGCCCATCACCGCGTGATCAGCGAGCCAGGAGTGCGAGCGCACCGACAGCCGGCCGGTGAACAGCACACCCTCACCCTCGGCCAGCTCCACCACACCGTTGAGCAGCGGATGCCCCGCCGCCACCAGCCCGATCGCCGCCGCGTCCGCGCCGCCCCGCATACCGCCGGGCCAGAACGGCTGGTGCTGGAAGGCGTACGTCGGCACATCCACCCACGACGCGCCGGTACCGGCGAAGAACCCGGCCCAGTCCACGACGACACCGCGCACATGCAGCTGGGCCAGTGCGGTGACGGCCGACTGCTCCTCGGCACGGCTCTTACGGAGGACCGGCACCGTCAGTGCTTCGTCCGGTACCGACTCCCGCGCCATCGCGGAGAGCACGCCGTCCGGCCCCAGCTCCAGGAACGTACTCACGCCCTGCTGGGCCAGCGTCCGTACGCCGTCCGCGAAGCGCACGGCCTCTCGGACATGCCGTACCCAGTACTCGGCCGAGCACAGCTCATCCGCCGATGCCAGACGTCCCGTCAGGTTCGAGACGACCGGGATACGCGGCGCCGCGAACGACAGGCCCTCCGCCACCGCGCGGAACCTGTCCAGCATCGGGTCCATCAACGGGGAGTGGAACGCGTGCGACACCCGCAGCCAGGTGGCCTTCCGGCCCTGCTGCTCCAGTCGGGCCGCGACCTCCAGGACCACGTCCTCATGACCGGAGATCACTACGGACTCGGGGCCGTTGACCGCGGCGACCGACACCTGGTCCTGTCGCTCGAACAGCAGCGGAAGAACCTCGTCCTCCGTCGCCCGCACCGCGACCATCGCACCACCGTCCGGCAGCGCCCCCATCAGCCGCGCCCGCGCCACCACCAACGCGCAGGCATCCTCCAGTGAGAACACCCCCGCCACATACGCCGCCGCGATCTCACCGATCGAATGACCGGCCACAAACTCCGGCCGCACACCCCACGACTCCACCAGCCGGAACAACGCCACCTCGACCGCGAACAACGCCGGCTGAGTGAACACCGTGTCATTCAGCGGCCCGTCGTCCTCACCCCACATCACCCCCCGCAGATCACGGCCCAACTCACCGTCCAGCAGCGCCAGTACCGAATCCAGCGCCTCCGCGAACACCGGGAACCGGCCGTACAACTCACGGCCCATCCCCAGCCGCTGCGAACCCTGACCCGAGAACAGCACCGCCGTCCTCCCACCGACGACCGCACCCGACACCGCCGAGGCGTCCGGCTCGCCGACCGCCAGTCCGGCCAGCGCGCGTACCGTCTCCTCGCGGGCGCCGGCCGACACCACCGCTCGGTGCTCGAACATGGACCGGCCTGTCGCCAGCGAGAATCCGAGGTCCACGGGCCGCAGTTCGGGCCGTGCCTGGATGTACGAGAGCAGCCGCCCTGCCTGGCCACGCAGCGCTTCCGGTGTCTTGCCGGACAGCACCCACGGCACCACACCCGGCTCCACCACCGGAGCCGTGGATGCCTCGGACGCCGGGGACGCCTCCTGCCCGGTCACCACCGTTCCCTGGATCACTGTGGCCGGCTGCTCCAGGATGATGTGGGCGTTCGTCCCGCTGATCCCGAACGACGAGACACCCGCCCGACGCGCGCGACCGGACTCCGGCCACTCCACCGGCTCCGTCAGCAGCTCCACCGCGCCCGCCGACCAGTCGACATGCGACGACGGCTCGGTCACATTCAGCGTCCGCGGCAGCACCCCATGACGCATCGCCATGATCATCTTGATCACACCGGCAGCACCCGCGGCGGCCTGCGTGTGCCCCAGGTTCGACTTCACCGAGCCCAGCAGCAGCGGATGCTCCGGGTCACGGTCGCGGCCGTACGTGGCCAGCAGCGCCTGCGCCTCGATCGGGTCACCCAGCGTCGTCCCCGTACCGTGCGCCTCCACCGCGTCCACATCCGCGGGCGAGAGCCCGCCGCTCGCCAGCGCCTGACGGATCACCCGCTGCTGAGAAGGGCCGTTCGGGGCGGTGAGTCCGTTCGACGCGCCGTCCTGGTTGACGGCCGAGCCCCGGACCACAGCGAGGATCTCGTGGCCGTTGCGCAGCGCGTCCGAGCGCCGCTCCAGGAGGAGCATGCCGATGCCCTCGGACCACCCGACGCCGTCGGCCGACTCGGAGAACGGCTTGGACCGGCCGTCGGGGGCCAGGCCCCGTTGCCGGGAGAACTCCACGAAGGTGTCGGGGATCGACATCACGGTCACACCGCCGGCCAGCGCCAGCGAGCATTCGCCGCCGCGCAGCGCCTGCGCGGCGAGATGCATCGCGACCAGCGACGACGAGCACGCCGTGTCGACCGTGACGGCGGGGCCCTCGAAGCCGAAGGTGTACGAGACCCGGCCCGAGGCCACGCTCAGCGCGCTGCCCTGGCCCTGGAAGCCCTCGAACTCCTTGCCGCTCAGGGTGGTGTTGTAGCCGCCGTACATCACACCGGCGAACACACCGGTCTGGCTGTCGCGCAGCGAGACCGGGTCGATGCCGGCCCGCTCGATCGCCTCCCACGAGGTCTCCAGCAGCAGCCGCTGCTGCGAGTCCGTGGCCATCGCCTCGCGTGGCGACATACCGAAGAACGCGGGGTCGAACTCGCCCGCGTCATGCAGGAATCCACCCTGTCGCGTGTACGAGGTCCCCATGTGCTCCGGGTCGGGATGGTAGAGCGCGTCGACGTCCCAGCCACGGTTCGTCGGGAAGTCGGAGACCACATCGGCGCCCTCGGTGACCACGCGCCACAGATCCTCCGGCGATCCGATGCCGCCGGGGAAGCGGCAGCTCATGCCGACGACCACGACCGGATCGTCGTCGAGCATGGCCCGGGAGAGTTCCGGCACTGCCGCGTCCGTGTCCATGTCGGCGTCGGGGCCGACCAGTTCTTCGAGCAGATGCTCGGCCAGTGCCTCGACCGTCGGGTAGTCGAAGACCATGGTGGCGGGCAGCCGCAGGCCGGTGGCCGTGTTGAGCCGGTTGCGCAGCTCGACGGCGGTCAGCGAGTCGAAGCCGAGGTCACGGAAGGCCCGTGCCGGGTCGACCCCGTCGCCGCTCGCGTGGCCGAGCACCAGCGCCGCCTGGCCGCGTACGAGCGTGAGCAGCGTCTCGTGCCGTTCGGCGCGTTCCAGCCCGCTCAGGCGCTCGGCGAGCCCGGCGTCCGTGCCCGCGCCCGGTCCCGCGACCGCCGTACGCCGCGCGGTTGTACGGACCAGTCCCCGCAGCAGCGGCGGGACGGCGCCCCGCGCGCGCAGCACCGAAAGGTCCAGCCGTACGGGCGCCACCGCGGCCTGGCCGGTGGCCAGCGCCGCGTCGAAGAGCGATACGCCCTGGTCGACCGAGAGCAGGGGCATGCCGGCCTCGGCTGCCCGGCGCAGATCGGCCTCTCCGAGGTCGCTCGTCATGCCCGCGCCCTGGTTCCAGGCGCCCCACGCGAGGGAGACTCCCGGCAGGCCCGCGGCCTGACGGTGCGCGGCGAGGGCGTCCAGGAAGGCGTTGCCCGCCGCGTAGTTGGCCTGCCCCGCGCCGCCGATCACTCCGGAGACCGAGGAGAAGACCACGAAGGCGGCCAGATCGAGATCGCGCGTCAGCTCATGCAGATGCCAGGCCGCGTCGACCTTGGGCCGTAGCACCCGGGCCAGCCGGTCGGGGGTCAGTGAACCGATGATGCCGTCGTCCAGCACACCCGCCGTGTGGACGACCGCCGTCAGCGGGTGCTCGGCCGGGACCGCGCCCAGCAGTTCCGCCAGGGCGTCACGGTCCGCGACATCACACGTCTCGACGGACACCTCGGCGCCCTGTGCCGTCAGTTCGGCGACGAGTTCCGTGGCTCCCTCCGCCGAGAGCCCGCGCCGGCTGGTGAGCACCAAGTGCCGTACGCCGCGCTCGGCGACCAAGTGCCGCGCCAGCACACCGCCCAGACCGCCCGTGCCACCGGTGATCAGGACCGTGCCCTCGGGATCCCAGACCCGGGGCATCGTCAGCACGATCTTGCCGACATGACGGGCCATGCTCATGAAGCGGAACGCGTCGCGCGCCCGCCGTACGTCCCACGACCGCACCGGCAGCGGCTCCAGCGCACCCCGCGCGAACAGGTCCATGACGGCGACCAGCATCCGCTGGATACCGTCCGGTTCCACCCAACCAAGGTCAAACGCCTGGTAGTTCATGCCGTCGGGCAGTTCGGCGGCTTCCCGGATATCGGTCTTGCCCATCTCCAGGAACCGGCCACCCTCACCGACCAGCCGCAGCGACGCGTCCACGAACTCACCGGCCAGCGAGTTCAGTACGACATCGACCCCCCGGCCGCCACTGACCTCAGCGAACACCGCCTCAAAGTCCGTCGTACGCGACGACGCGATATGATCCTCGGCCACACCGAGCGACCGCAGCACATCCCACTTGCCCTCACTCGCCGTCGCGAAGACCTCGGCACCCAGATGGTTCGCCACCTGGATCGCCGCCATACCCACACCACCCGCACCGGCGTGGATCAGCACCCTCTCCCCGCGCCCCAGCCCGCCCAGCTCCACCAGCGCGTAGTACGCCGTCAGGAACACCAGTGGCATCGAGGCCGCCGTCTCCCACGACCAGCCGTCGGGCAGCCGGGTGAGCAGCCGCGCGTCGCCGACCACCAGCGAGCCGAAGCCGCCGGACACCAGGCCGGTGACCGGGTCGCCGGGGCGCAGCCCGGTCACGTCGGGCCCCACTTCGGTCACCACGCCGGCGGCCTCGCGGCCCATGCGTCCGGCGTCGCCGGGGTACATGTCGAGGGCCTTGAGGACATCGCGGAAGTTGACACCGGCGGCCCGTACGTCGATACGGACCTCGCTGCCGGTCAGCGGAGCGAGAACCTCCGGGAACGGGGCCAGGGTCAGCCCGTCCAGACTGCCCTGCGTCTCGCTGTCGAGCCGCCAGGGCACTCCGGCCGGCGGCATCAGACCCGTACCCGACGCCAGTCGCGCGAGCCGGCCCGCCAGGATCGCGCCGTCACGGATGGCCACCTGGGGCTCGTCCGTGGTGAGGGACCGCGCGAGCGGCTCGGCGCCGTCGTCCGTGAGGCCGAGGTCCACCAGACCGAAGCAGCCGGGGTTCTCCGTCTGCGCGGAGCGCACCAGGCCCCATACCGAGGCCGCCGCGATATCGGTGGCCTCCTCGTCACCGGCCGCCATCGCGCCCCTGGTGACGAACACCAGCCGCGAGCCGGCGAACCGCTCCTCGGCCAGCCATCCCCGCGCGAGCGCCAGTACGTCGGTGGTCAGTACGTGGGCGGACTCCGCCACCCCGCCACGGTCTCCCTCCCCGGACACGGCGACCAGCACCACGTCCGGCACCGGGTTCCCGCCCGCCGCGAGCGACGCGAGATCGGTGTACGTCTCGACACGCGGCCCGGAGGCCGCCAGTGCGTCGGCGAGCCGGAACGTGTCGGGCCCCAGCAGCCCGAGAGTCGCGGGCACATCCGTACCGGAAGCCGCCGGCACCGGAACCCAGTCGAGGCCGAACAGCGCGTCCCTGGCCAGCCCGGCGTCCTCGCTCAGCTCCTCGTTCGACACCGCCCGTACGAGCAGCGAATCGACCGTGGCGACCGGCGCTCCGGACAGGTCGGCGACCGCGATCGACACCGCGTCCCGGCCGTTGTCGGCCGGGGTGATGCGGACCCGGAGCGCGGCGGCGCCCGTCGCGTGGAGCGACACGCCCTCCCACGAGAACGGCAGTCCTCCGTTGCCCTCCTCGCCGTCGCCCGCGAGGAGCGAGGCGTGCAGCGCGGAGTCGAGCAGCGCGGGGTGCAGACCGAACGCGGCGGCGTCGCTCTCGGCGCTCTCCGGCAGGCTCACCTCGGCGAAGATCTCACCGTCACGCCGCCAGGCGGCGCGCAGGCCCTGGAACACCGGACCGTACGCGAACCCCAGCTCGGCGAACCGCTCGTAGCAGCCGTCCGCTGCCAGCGCCTCGGCGCCCTCCGGCGGCCATACCGTCGCGTCGAGCCCGTCGGCCGGGCTCTGGCCTCCGACCGCCAGCACACCCATGGCGTGCTGTGTCCATGACCGCTCGTCGGCGCCGTCGAGCCGGGAGTGCACCGTGATCGAGCGCCGGTCCGCGTCGTCGGTGACCCCGACACGCACCTGGACCTGGACCGCGCCGCCCTCCGGCAGCACCAGCGGCGCCGCGAGCGTCAGTTCCTCGACCCGGTCGCAGCCGACCTCGTCACCGGCCCGGAACGCCAGTTCAAGCAGGGCGGTTCCCGGCAGCAGGATCCGGCCCATGACCGCGTGATCGGCGAGCCAGGGATGGGACCGGACGGACAGCCGCCCGGTGAACAACGCGCCCTCGCCCTCGGCGAGTTCGACCGCCGCGCCCAGCAACGGGTGCTCGGCGGAGCCGAGTCCGGCGGCGCGTACGTCGCCGGTGGCGCCGGCCTGTGAGCCGGCCGGCCAGATCCACTGATGCTGGAAGGGGTACGTGGGCACATCGACCCACGACGCGCCGGTTCCGGCGAACACGGCCGCCCAGTCCACGGGGACACCCCGTACGTACAGCTGTGCCAGGGCGGTGAGCGCGGCGGGCTCGCCCGCCCGGTTCTTGCGGAGCAGGGGTACGGTCGCCGCGCCGTCCGGCAGGGACTCCTGGGCCATGGCCGACAGCACACCGTCCGGGCCCAGTTCCAGGAAGGTGGTCACACCCTGGTCGCCGAGTGTCCGTACGCCGTCGGCGAAGCGGACCGCTTCCCGGACATGCCGTACCCAGTACGCGGCCGAGCACAACTCCTCCGCCGCCGCCAGGCCGCCGGTCAGGTTCGAGACGACCGGGATACGTGGCGCCTCGTACGACAGCCCCTCCGCCACCGCGCGGAACTCGTCCAGCATGGGGTCCATCAGCGGCGAGTGGAACGCGTGCGACACCCGCAGCCTGCTCGTCTTGCGGCCCCGCTCCCCCAGCCGCGCCGCGACCTCCAGCACCGCGTCCTCAGCGCCCGAAATCACCACGGACATCGGGCCGTTGACCGCAGCGATGGACACCTCGCCGGAGCCGGCCAGCAGCGGCAGGACCTCGTCCTCCGTCGCCTGGACCGCGACCATCGCACCACCGGCCGGCAGTGCCCCCATCAGCCGCGCCCGCGCCACCACCAACGCGCAGGCGTCCTCCAGCGAGAATACCCCCGCCACATGCGCCGCCGCGATCTCACCGATCGAATGCCCCGCGACGAAGTCCGGGACCACACCCCACGACTCCACCAGCCGGAACAACGCCACCTCGACCGCGAACAACGCCGGCTGAGTGAACACCGTGTCATTCAGCGGCCCGTCGTCCTCACCCCACATCACCGCACGCAGATCACGGCCCAACTCAGCGTCCAGCATCGCCAGTACGGAATCCAGCGCCTCCGCGAACTCCGGGAACCGGCCGTACAACTCACGGCCCATCCCCAGCCGCTGCGAACCCTGACCCGAGAAGAGGACGGCACGCTTTCCGGTCGTCGCCGCACCCGACACCGCGGCGGCATCCGGTTCGCCGGCCGCGAGTGCCGTCAGAGCGCGCTCCGTGTCGGCGGGGTCGCCCGCCAGGACCACCGCGCGGTGGTCGAACACCGAACGGCCGGTCGCCAGCGAGAAGCCGATGTCCACCGGGCGCGCACCCGTGCCCGGTCCGACGAGGGACAGCAGCCGTCGCGCCTGATCCGCCAGCGCCTCGGGCGTTCTGCCCGAGAGCACCCACGGCACCACGCCCGGCTCCACGGACGGGACTTCGGACCCGGCGAGCACCGATCCCCGGATGACGGTGGGCGGCTGCTCCAGGATGACGTGGGCGTTCGTCCCGCTGATCCCGAACGACGAGACACCCGCCCGACGCGCGCGACCGGACTCCGGCCACTCCACCGGCTCGGTCAGCAGCTCCACCGCGCCCGCCGACCAGTCGACATGCGACGACGGCTCGGTCACATGGAGCGTGCGCGGCAGCACTCCGTGCCGCATCGCCAGCACCATCTTGATGACTCCGGCGACACCGGCCGCAGCCTGCGTGTGACCGATGTTCGACTTCACCGACCCGAGCAGCAGCGGACGCTCCGGGTCACGGTCACGCCCATACGTGGCCAGCAGCGCCTGCGCCTCGATCGGATCGCCCAGCGTCGTCCCCGTACCGTGCGCCTCCACCACATCGACCTCGTCGGCCGAGAGCCCGCCGCTGGCCAGTGCCTGACGGATCACGCGCTGCTGCGAAGGACCGTTCGGGGCGGTGAGTCCGTTGGACGCGCCGTCCTGGTTGATCGCGCTGCCGCGCAGCAGGGCGAGCACCTGGTGGCCATTGCGCCGCGCGTCCGAGAGGCGCTCAAGTACCAGCATGCCGACGCCCTCCGACCAGGCGACGCCGTCGGCCGACTCGGAGAACGCCTTGGACCGGCCGTCGGGGGCCAGACCGCGCGCCCGGGAGAACTCGACGAAGGTGCTCGGGGTGGACATCACGGTCACACCGCCGGCCAGCGCCAGCGAGCATTCGCCGTTCCGCAGGGCCTGCGCGGCGAGATGCATGCCGACCAGGGAGGAGGAGCAGGCGGTGTCCACGGTCACCGCCGGGCCTTCGAGGCCCAGGGTGTAGGAGACACGGCCGGAGGCGACGCTCGGCGCGCTGCCGTTGCCGCGGAAGGCTTCGTACTCCTCGCCCGTGAGCAGCGGCCCGTAGTCGTTGTACATGACACCGGCGAAGACACCGGTCCGGCTGTCGCGCAGCGAGACGGGGTCGATCCCGGCCCGCTCGATGGCTTCCCAGGAGAGTTCGAGCAGCAGCCGCTGCTGGGAGTCGGTGGCCATCGCCTCGCGCGGCGACATCCCGAAGAAATCCGGGTCGAACTCGCCCGCCGTGTGCAGGAATCCGCCCTCGCGGACATGGGTCCTGCCGGGGTGGTCGGGGTCGGGGTCGTAGAGCCCGTCGAGGTCCCAGCCGCGGTTGACGGGGAAGCCGGAGATGGCGTCGCCGTCCTCCGTGACGAGCCGCCAGAGGTCTTCCGGCGAGGTCACCCCGCCCGGGTAGCGGCAGGCCATGCCGACGATCGCGATGGGGTCGTCGGTGACCGGCGGCGGCGCGGCCACGGGCGCGGCCGGTGCTTCGGCCTCGGTGCCGAGCAGTTCGTCGCGCATGTGGTCGGCGAGGGCGCTCGGCGTCGGGTAGTCGAAGACCATGGTCGCGGGCAGCCGCAGACCGGTCACGGAGTTGAGGCCGTTGCGCAGCTCGACCGCCGTCAGCGAGTCGAAGCCGAGATCCTGGAACTGGCGGGACGCCTCGACCTGCGCGGCGTCGGCGTGGCCGAGCACCTGCGCGACCTGGCCGCGTACGAGGTCGAGAAGGACCTCGCGGCGTTCTGCGGCGTTCAGTCCGGTGAGCCGCTGGGCGAGGCCGCCCGCCGTCTCCGAGACCTGTGCGGCGGCGCGCCGGCCGGGGGTGCGGATGAGGCCGCGCAGCAGGGGCGGGATCTCGCCCTGGGTACGGAGGACGGGCAGGTCGAGGCGTACGGGCGCGACGGCCGGCGCGTCGGTGGCGAGGGCGGCGTCGAACAGCGCCACGCCCTGGTCGACGGAGAGCGGCGGCATGCCGGAGCGCGCGATGCGCTCCACGTCGATGTCCGTGAGTGTCCTGGTCATGCCGACGCTCTGGGTCCAGGGGCCCCAGGCGAGGGCGAGACCGGGCAGTCCGCCGGCGCGCCGGTGGGTGGCGAGCGCGTCCAGGAAGGCGTTTCCGGCCGCGTAGTTGGCCTGGCCGGGGCTGCCGAGGGTGGCGGCGACGGAGGAGAAGAGCACGAACGCGGCCAGGTCGAGTTCCCGGGTGAGTTCGTGGAGGTTCCAGGCGGCGTCGACCTTGGGGCGCAGCACGCTGTCGAGCCGCGCCGGGGTCAGTGAGCCGATCACGCCGTCGTCGACGACACCGGCCGTGTGGATGACGGCGGTGAGCGGGTGTACGGCGGGGACGGTCGCGAGCAGTTCCGCGAGGGCGCTCCGGTCTGTGACATCGCAGGCGGCGACGGTCACCTGGGCGCCCAGTGCGGTGAGTTCGGCCTGGAGCGTCTCGGCGCCCTCGGCGGCGAGGCCGCGGCGGCTGACGAGCAGCAGGTGCCGTACGCCGCGCTCGGCGACCAGGTGCCGGGCGAGGACGCCGCCGAGTCCGCCCGTACCGCCGGTGATGAGGACGGTGCCCTCGGCGTCCCAGGCGGCCCGCTCCACGGGGACGGGGACGCGGGTCAGGCGGGCGGTGAGCAGTTCTCCGCCGCGTACCGCGAGGTCGGGCTCGTCGGCCACGGCCGCGAGTGCGGAGAGCAGGATGGCCGGCACGGCCTCCGGGGGGAGTGAGGCCGTGCCGGGGTCGGGGGCGTGCGACGGAAGTGCCAGGTCCAGGAGACCGAAGCGTCCGGGGTTCTCCGTCCTGGCCGTGCGTACGAGGCCGTGGACCGAGGCGGCGGCGAGGTCGTCGCCCGTGAGCGCGCCATGCGTGACGTACACCAGGCGCGCGTCGGCGAACCGGTCCTCGTCCAGCCACCGCTGTACGTCGCGGAGGACACGGGCGCCGAGGGCGTGGGTCGTTGCCACGACGCCCCCGTCCGCTCCGCCGGGTGTGGCGTCGGGCGTGCCGTCGGCGGCGATCAGGACCACGCCGGGGACCGGGCCGTCCGAGGCCGCGAGCGCGGTCAGGTCGGGGTGGACCGCCACCGGGGTACCCGTCGTACGCAGCGCGCCTGCCAGGCCGAGCGGGTCGGCGCCGATCACCGCCACCGCGTCGGGTGCGGCCGGGGCCGGGCCCTTCACCGCGGTCCACTCCACGCGGAACAGCGAGTCCCGGTGCACAACGCCCGGGTCGTCAAGGCTCTCGGTGGGGACCGTGCGGGAGACGAGGGAGTCCACGGAGAGGACCGGGCCGCCCGCGGCGTCGTACACCGCGATGGAGACGGTGTCGTCGCCCGCCGGGGACAGCCGGGCGCGTACCGCCGTGGCGCCGGAGGCGATCAGGGACACGCCCTCCCAGGCGAACGGCAGGCCGCCCCGGCTGATGGCGCCGAGGTCGGTGAAGGCCGCCGCGTGCTGGGCGGCGTCGAGCAGCGCCGGGTGGAGGCCGAAGGCGCTCGCGTCCGTGCCCGCGCCCTCCGGGAGGGTGACATCGGCGTACACCTCGTCGCCGCGCCGCCAGGCGGCGCGCAGGCCCTGGAAGACGGGGCCGTAGTCGAAGCCGAGTCCGGCGAGCCGTTCGTAGCAGCCGTCGAGGTCGACGGGTTCCGCGCCGGCGGGCGGCCATACGGTGGCGTCGAAGCCGGGGTCGGGGGCGCCGGTGCCGGGGGCGACGAATCCGGTGGCGTGCTGCGACCAGGGGAGGTCGAAGCCGTCCTCGACACGCGAGTAGATGCCCAGCGGGCGGCGTCCCGAGGCATCGGCGGGGCCGACGCGCACCTGGAGCTGTACGGCGCCGTGTTCGGGCAGTGCGAGCGGCGCGGCGAGGGCCAGTTCCTCGACGCGGCCGCAGTCGACCTCGTCACCGGCGCGGATGGCCAGTTCGACGAAGGCCGTTCCGGGCAGCAGGGCGCGACCGCGTACGCCGTGGTCGGCGAGCCAGGGGTGGGACTGCGTGGACAGGCGGCTGGTGAACAGCGCGCCCTGGCCGTCGGCCAGTTCGACGGCCGCGCCCAGCAACGGGTGCTCGGCGGAGCCGAGTCCGGCGGCGCGCATGTCGCCGGCCTTGTTGAGGGTGGCGGCCGGCCAGAAGCGCCGCCGCTGGAACGGATAGGTGGGCAGGTCGACGCGGCGGGCGCCGGTGCCGTCGTAGAGGCCGGCCCAGCGCACGGTGGCGCCGCGTACGTGCACCCGTGCGAGGGCGGTGACGGCGGCCAGTTCCTCCGGGCGGTCCTTGCGCAGCAGCGGCACCATCGCCGCCGACTCCGTCAGCGAGTCCTGGGCCATGGCGGAGAGCACGCCGTCGGGGCCCAGTTCGAGCAGGGTGGTGACGCCGCGTCCGGTGAGGGTGCGGACACCGTCGGCGAACCGTACGGCTTCGCGTACATGCCGTACCCAGTAGGCGGCGGAGCACAGCTCGGCGACGTCGGCGATCCGGCCGGTCACGTTCGACACGACGGGGATCGTGGGTTCCTCGTACGTCAGGCTCTCCGCGACGGCGCGGAACTCCGCCAGCATCGGTTCCATGAGCGGCGAGTGGAAGGCGTGCGAGACGCGCAGCCGGCTGGTCTTGCGGTCCCGCGCCTCGAAGTGGGCGGCGATGTCCTGTACGGCGCTCTCGTCACCGGCGACGACGACGGACGTGGGTCCGTTGACGGCGGCGACCGACACCCGTTCGGTGAGCCCGGTGAGCAGCGGGGCGACCTCGTCCTCGGTGGCCCGTACGGCGACCATGACGCCGCCGGCGGGCAGGGCCGCCATCAGCGAGGCGCGGGCGGCGACGAGACGGCAGGCGTCCTCCAGCGAGAACACGCCCGCCACATGGGCGGCCGCTATCTCACCGATGGAGTGGCCGCCGACGAAGTCGGGGGTGACGCCGAGCGAGGCGACGAGGCGGTAGAGCGCGACCTCGACGGCGAAGAGCGCGGGCTGTGTCCAGCGGGTCTCGTTGAGCGGGTCGGGGTCGGTGCCCCAGACGATGTCGCGCAGCGGACGGTCGAGGTGGCTGTCGAGCGCGTCGGCGGCGGCGTCGAAGGCTTCGGCGAACACCGGGAATCTGGCGTGGAGTTCGCGTCCCATGCCGAGGCGCTGGGAGCCCTGGCCGGAGAAGAGCACGGCGAGCAGGCCCTCGTCGGCGGCGCCTTCGGCGAGCACGGTGGGGGTTTCGCCGGCGCCGGTGGCGTCGGCGAGCAGCACGGACCGGTACTCGAAGACCGACCGGCCCGCGGCGAGGGAGTGGCCGATGTCGGCGGGCCTGGTCCCGGGGTCGCGCGCGATGAAGGAGAGCAGCCGGGCGCGCTGGTCGGCCAGGGCGGCGGCGGACCGGGCGGAGAGAGCCCAGGGGATGACGCCGGGCGGCGTGGAGTCCTCGGCGGGGGCGATCTCCGTGACCGGCGGGGCCTGTTCGAGGATCACGTGCGCGTTGGTGCCGCTGACGCCGAAGGAGGAGACGGCGGCGCGCCGGGCGCGGCCCGTCTCGGGCCAGGCGAGGGGCTCATCGAGCAGTTCGATGGAGCCGGTCGTCCAGTCCACGTCGTGGGAGGGCTCGCCCACGTGCAGGCTGCGCGGCATCAGTCCGTGCCGCATCGCCATGATCATCTTGATGACACCGGCGGCGCCCGAGGCCGCCTGGGTGTGCCCGATGTTCGACTTGACCGATCCCAGCCGCAGCGGCCGTTCGCGGTCCTGGCCGTAGGTGGCCAGCAGTGCCTGCGCCTCGATCGGGTCGCCGAGGGTCGTCCCCGTACCGTGCGCCTCGACGATGTCCACCTCGGCGGGTGCCAGCCGGGCGTTCTCCAGGGCGGCGCGGATGACGCGTCGCTGCGAGGGGCCGTGGGGCGCGGACAGGCCGTTGGACGCGCCGTCCTGGTTGATCGCGCTGCCGCGCAGCACGGCGAGGACGGGGTGGCCGGCCCGCTGGGCGTCCGAGAGGCGTTCCAGTACGAGGACGGCGGCGCCCTCGCCCCAGCCGGTGCCGTCGGCGTCCTGGGAGAAGGACTTGCAGCGGCCGTCGGCGGCCATGCCGCTCTGGGCGGTGAAGGAGACGAAGGGTCCGGGCGTCGCCATCACGGAGGCGCCGCCCGCGAGGGCCATGTGGCACTCGCCGTTGCGCAGGGACTGCGCGGCCCAGTGCAGCGCCACCAGTGAGGAGGAGCAGGCGGTGTCGACGGTGACGGCGGGGCCCTCGGCGCCGAGTGTGTAGGAGAGCCGGCCCGAGATGACGCTCGCGGCGTGCCCGGTGGTCGAGTACAGCTCGGCGTCCTCGTCGGACGCCTTGATGACCGAGGCGTAGTCCTGTCCGGCCGTGCCGACGAACACGCCGGCCCGGCTGCCGCGCAGCGTGACCGGATCGATGCCGGCGCGCTCCAGGGCCTCCCAGGCGACTTCCAGCAGCAGCCGCTGCTGGGGGTCCATGGCGACGGCCTCGCGCGGGGAGATCCCGAAGAACCCGGGGTCGAAATCCGCCATGTCGTAGAGGAACCCGCCCTCCTGGGCGAGGCTGTGGCCGGGTCCGTCCCCGGCGAGGCGCTCCAGGTCCCAGCCGCGGTCGGCGGGGAAGCCGGCCATGACGTCGCGGCCTTCGGTGACCAGCTCCCACAGGTCCTCGGGGGAGGTGACCCCGCCGGGGTAGCGGCAGCCGATGCCGACGACGGCGATGGGCTCCTCGGCAGCCGCCACCAGCTGCTGGTTCTGCTGACGGAGCCGCTCGATCTCCTTCAGGGAGGACCGCAGCGCCTCGACGTACTTGTTGGTGGACGTGCTCATCGGACTCTCCAGATCTCTTTCGGTTCGCAGGTGCCGCGGCGACCGGCGACGTCTGCCCGGCGCGACGGGGGCGGACGTCGCCGGGGGGAGCTACATCTCGGTGGCGAGCCGCAAGAGGCTTTCGGCGTCCATGTCGTCGAGTGAGTCCTCGCCTTCGGCGGCCGGGGCGATCGCCTCGGCGGCGTCGGCGGTGGCGAGTTTGAGCACCATGTCGAGAAGTCCCGCTTTACGGAGTCGGCTGATGGGAACGGAGGCGAGGGCGTCGCGGATCTCCGCGTCGGGGTCGTCGGCGCGGTGCTCGTCGGGCCGTCCGGGGGCGGTGCCGAAGAGCAGCGAGCCGATGTGCTGGGCGAGGGCGGCCGGGGTCGGGTGGTCGAAGACCAGGGCCGCCGGCAGCGGCAGGCCCAGGGCCGTCCGCAGCCGGTTGCGCAGTTCGACCGCGGTGACGGAGTCGAAGCCGACGTCGCGGAAGGCGCGGGTGGCGGGGATGGCGTCGGCCGCGTCGTGGCCGAGCGTCGCGGACGCCTCCGCGCGTACCGCTTCGAGCAGCGCGCGGTCGCGTTCGGCCGTGGGCAGGGTGTCGAGCCGCTGCCTGAGCGGCGGGACGGCCGGTCCGCCGTCGCCGGTGGGCACTTCGTCGGAGGCCAGCGCCCTGCCCGCCTCCGGGATCCCGGAGAGCAGCGGGCTGGGCCGGGTCGCGGTGAAGCTGGGCGTGAACCGCTCCCAGTCCATCAGCGTCACGGTGAGCGCCGTGTCGTCGTCCTCCAGCATCCGCTGGAGCGCGGCGAGCGCGAGCGGCGGGTCCATGGGCATGACGCCCTGGCGGCGCAGCCGTTCGTGGACCTCGTCGACCGTGGCCATGCCGACCTCGGCCCAGGTGCCCCAGGCGACGGACGCAGCGGTCAGGCCCTCGGCCCTGCGGTGCTCGGCGAGGGCGTCGAGGAACGCGTTGGCCGCCGCGTAGCCGGGCTGGCCGCCGCTGCCCCAGGTCGCCGCGCCCGAGGAGAACAGGACGAAGGCGTCCAGGTCGAGGCCGCGGGTCAGTTCGTGCAGATGCAGGGCGGCGGTCAGCTTGGACCGCATCAGCGCGTCGAGCTGGTCCAGCGTCAGCGACTCCACGGTGGCGTCGCCGTCCGCCACGCCCGCCGCGTGGAACACGGAGGCGAGCGGGAGATCGTCGGGGATCGCGGCCAGTACGCCGGCCAGCGCGTCGCGGTCGGCGGCGTCGCAGGCGGCGATGGTGACGCGGGCGCCCAGCTCCTCCAGTTCGGCGCGGAGCGCTGCCGCGCCGGGCGCGTCCTCGCCGCGCCGGCTGGTCAGCACCACGTGCCCGGCGCCGCGTTCGATCATCCAGCGGGCGACCCGGCCGCCGATACCGCCGGTGCCGCCGGTGATCAGTGCCGTACCCCGGCCGCGCCAGCGGCGCTCGGGGTGGTCGGCGGTGGGCGCGGCGTGTGTCATGCGGCGGCCGTAGACCCCGGACGGGCGGATCGCGAGCTGGTCCTCCCCGTCCAGGCCGGCCAGGACGGCGGTCAGCCGGGCTGTGGCGCGCGCGTCCGGCGTCCCGGGAAGGTCGACGAGCCCTCCCCAGCGGTCGGGGTGCTCCAGCGCGACCACCCGGCCGAGGCCCCACAGGGCGCCCTGCACGGGCCGGGTGAGCCGGTCGTCCCGGCCGACCGACACGGCGCCCCGGGTGGCGCACCACAGCGGGGCGCGGAGCCCGGCGTCGCCCAGTGCCTGGACGAGGGTGAGCGTCAGGGCGAGCCCCGCGGGTACGGAGCCGTGGTCCGGGTGGCGCTCCTCGACGGGCGCCAGCAGGGACAGTACGCCGGTGAACTCCGGTCCTTCGGCGGTCAGTTCGGCGAGCCGCTTGGCCCAGGCCGCACGGTCGGTGCCGTTCCCGGCCCCGTCCTCCGCCTCGAACCGGACCGTGTCCGGGCCGAGCGCGGCCAGTACGGCGGAGATCCAGGCGTCGTCGTGGCCTGCCGGGACCACCGCGAGCCAGCGGCCCGCGGGGGCGGTGGCGCCGGGCTCCGTCAGCCGGGTCCAGTCGACGCGGTAGCGCCAGGCGTTGACGGCGGAGCGCTCCCGTGACTTGGCCCGCCACGCCGACAGCGTGGGCAGTACGTCGCCGAGCGAGGAGCGCGCGCCGTTGGCGCCGACGCCGAGTTCGTCGGCCAGGGACTCCAGGTCCTCGCTCTCGACGAGATCCCAGAACGCCGCGTCCGCGTCCGTGCCACCGCCGCCGGTTCCGGTCCCGACGACGGGCCGGGGCTCCGGCCAGAACCGGCGGCGCTGGAAGGCGTAGGTGGGCAGCTCGACCGGGACGGCTCCTCCGGCGGGGAACACCACGCGCCAGTCGACCGCCGTGCCGTGCGTGTACGCCTCGGCGAGGGAGGCCAGGAAGCGGCCGGGGCCGCCCTCGTCCCGGCGCAGCGTGCCGAGCACCACCGCGGAGTCGGCGACGGCCTCCGCCACGGTCTCCTGGGTCTCCTGGATGGGAGCGGCCAGCACCGGGTGCGGGCTCATCTCGATGAAGACGCGGTGCCCGTCGGCCAGCAGCGCCCGGGTCGCCTCCTCCATCCGTACGGTCCTGCGCAGATTCGTGTACCAGTAGTCGCCGTCGAACGCGGCTTCCGCCAGCCGGGCGCCCGTCACGGTCGAGTAGAACGGCACGCGCGGGGCCTCGGAGCGTACGGGTGCGAGCACCCGCGACAGTTCGTCGCGGACGGCCTCGACGTGCGCGCCGTGCGAGGCGTAGTCCACCGACACCTTGCGGGCGCGCACGCCCTGCTCTTCGCAGGCGGCGAGCAGTTCGTCCAGCGCCCCGGCGTCGCCGGAGACGATGACCGAGGAGGGGCCGTTGACGGCCGCGACGGAGAGCTGTTCGCCCCACGGTTCCAGCAGCGCGGTCACCCGCTCGACGGGCGCGGCCACCGACATCATGCCGCCGAGGCCGGAGAGCCGGGGCAGCGCCTGGCTGCGCAGGGCCACGACGGCGGCGGCGTCCTCCAGGGTCAGCGCGCCCGCCACATGGGCGGCGGCGATCTCGCCCTGCGAGTGGCCGACGACCGCCGAGGGCTCCACTCCGTACGAGCGCCAGAGCGCGGTGAGGGCGACCATCATCGAGAACAGCGCGGGCTGGACGACATCCACGCGTTCGAGCAGCGCGGGGTCCCCCTCACCGGCCAGGACGTCGTGCAGCGACCAGTCGATGTACGGGGCGAGCGCGCCGGCGCAGGCGTCGACGCTCTCCCGGAACACCTCGGAGCGCGCGAGCAGTTCGCGGCCCATGCCCCACCACTGGGAGCCCTGGCCGGGGAAGACGAAGACGGGCCCTGTGGAGCCCTCGCCGACGGTGCCGTGGACGACGCCCGCCGCGCTCCGGGCGGTGGCCAGCGCTTCGAGGGAGCGCAGGAAGTCGCTCCGGGTACGGCCCAGGAGCACGGCGCGGTGGGTGAAGGCGGAGCGGGTGGTCGCCAGGGACCAGCCCACCCGGGTGGGCGAGAGGCCGGGGTCGGCGTCGGCGAGGGCGAGCAGCCGGGCGGCCTGGTCGCGCAGCGCCTCCTCGGACTTGGCCGAGACCAGCCAGGGCACGACGCGCTCGTCGTCGGGCTCGGCCTCGGCTCCGGCCGCGTCCCCGGGCGCCGACGTCTCGTCGGCCGCCGGTGCCTCCGCCGGGGGCGCCTGTTCCAGGATCAGATGCGCGTTGGTGCCGCTGATCCCGAAGGACGAGACGCCTGCCCGCCGCGGCCGGCCGGCGTCCGGCCACGCCGTCTGTCCGGTCAGCAGTTCCACGGCGCCGGAGGACCAGTCGACGTGCGACGACGGGACGTCGGCGTGCAGCGTCCCGGGGAGGACGCCCTCGCGCATGGCCATCACCATCTTGATGACGCCCGCGACTCCGGCGGCGGCCTGCGTGTGACCGATGTTCGACTTGAGCGAACCGAGCCACAGCGGACGCTCCGGGTCCCGGTCCTGACCGTACGTGGCCAGCAGCGCCTGCGCCTCGATCGGGTCACCGAGCTTCGTCCCCGTACCGTGCGCCTCCACCGCGTCGACCTCGGCGCCGGTCACTCCGGCGTTGGCGAGTGCCTGGCGGATGACGCGCTGCTGGGAGGGGCCGTTGGGGGCGGTGAGTCCGTTGGACGCGCCGTCCTGGTTGATCGCCGAGCCGCGTACGACCGCGAGGACGCGGTGGCCGTTGCGCCGGGCGTCCGACAGCCGTTCCATCAGGACGACACCGACGCCCTCCGCCAGGGTCATGCCGTCGGCGGCCTCGGAGAACGGCTTGCAGCGTCCGTCGAGGGCCAGCGCCCGCTGCCTGCTGAAGCCCACGAAGGCGTGCGGGGTGGCCATCACGGCCGTGCCGCCGGCCAGCGCGAGCGAGCTCTCGCCGCTGCGCAGCGACTGGCAGGCCAGATGGATCGCGACCAGCGAGGACGAGCAGGCGGTGTCGACGGTGACGGCCGGGCCCTCGAATCCGTACAGATAGGACACCCGGCCGGACAGCACACTGGCCGCCGTACCGGTGACCATGTGTACCTCGGAGCCTTCGGTGCCGTTCTGCACGCTGGTCGAGTAGTCCTGGTAGCTGGCGCCGATGAAGGTGCCGGCGGCGCTGCCGCGCAGGGACTCCAGATCGATCCCGGCGCGTTCGAAGGCCTCCCAGGAGGTCTCCAGCAGCAGGCGCTGCTGGGGGTCCATCGACACGGCCTCGCGCGGGGAGATACCGAAGAAACCGGGGTCGAACTCCGCGGCCTCGTGCAGGAATCCGCCCTGGGTGGAGTAGGTCCTGCCCTGCCGGTCGGGGTCGGGGTCATAGAGCCCCTGGGCGTCCCAGCCGCGGTCGGCGGGGAACGCGGAGATCACGTCCGCGCCGTCCAGCGCGAGCCGGATCAGTTCCTCCGGCGAGCCCGCGCCGCCGGGGTAGCGGCAGCTCATGCCGATGATGGCGATGGGGTCGTCGTCCGTGCCGGCTCCCCCGGCTCCGGCGGACGCGGTGCGCGCCGCCACGGCCGTTTCCTGGCCGCCGCCCAGGGCTGAGGACTTCAGGAAGCCCGCGAGCGCGACCGCGTTCGGGTAGTCGAAGACCATGGTCGACGGCAGGGTGAGCCCGGTGGCCGCGACGATGCGGTTGCGCAGGTCCACGGCGGTGACCGAGTCGAAGCCGATGTCGCGGAAGGCGCGCCGCTCGGGGAAGGACTCGGCGGAGGCGTGGCCGAGCACGGCGGCGGCCTCCGTACGGACCAGGGTGAGCAGCAGCCGTTCCTGCTCGGGGCCCGGCAGATCGTGCAGCCGCGCCGCGAGGTCGCTCATCTCCGGGCGCCCGCCGGTCTGTTCGGCATCGCGGGTGAGCTGACGGGCGACCTCGGGCACCTCGTCGAAGAGACGGGTGGGACGGCCGGCGGTGAACACCGGGTAGTACGTGTCCCAGTCGATGTCCGTGAGCCCGATGACGGTCTCGTCGTCGTCCAGGACCGTGCCCAGCCCGCTCAGCGCCAGCTGCGGGTCCAGGTATTCGAGGCCACTGCGGCGGATGTGGTGCGGGTCGGCCAGCTCGCGCTCAATATCGTCGGGCCACTTGCCCCAGTGCACCGAGGTGGTACGCAGACCACGGGCCCGGCGGCTGACGGCGAGCGCGGAGAGATAGGCGTTGCCCGCGACATAGGCCGCGTGGTGGCCGCTGCCCCACATGCCGGCGGTGGACGAGTAGAGGACGAAGTCGTCGAGTTCGTCGTCGTCGAGCAGTTCGTCGAGGTGCTGGGCGCCGGTGACCTTGGCGTGCACGACATCGGAGAAGGATTCCATCGTCGTCTCGGCCAGGGTGTACAGCTCGATGACGGCGGCGGTGTGAATGACCGTGCGTACGGTTCGGCCCTCGGCCCTGAGGTCCGCGAGGAGCGCGGCGACGGCGTCGCGGTCGGTCACGTCGCAGGCGACGGCGGTGGCTTCGGTGCCCGACGCGGCCAGTTCCGCGACCAGTTCGGCCGCGCCGGGGGCCTCGATGCCCCGGCGGCTGGCGAGCACCACATGCTCCGCGCCCCGGTCCGCGAGCCAGCGGGCGAGATCGGGGGCGAGGGTGCCCGAGCCGCCGGTGACCAGGGTCGTACCGCGTGGTGTCCAGGTACGGGACGGGCCCTGTCCGCCGGCTCCGGCGCGGACGATACGGCGGGTGAAGACACCGGAGGAGCGGACGGCGAGCTGGTCCTCGTCGCCCAGCGCGCCCGCGAGGGCGGAAACCACACGCCCGGCCGCGCGCTGGTCCAGCGTCGGCGGCAGATCGATGACGCCGCCCCACCGCCGGGGGTGTTCCAGCGCGGCGGTCCAGCCGACACCGGCGACCTGGGCCTGCACCGGGTGGGTGAGCGCGTCGGAGCGGCCGGTGGAGACCGCGCCCCGGGTGAGGAACCAGAGGGGGGCGTTCACCCCGGCGTCGCCGAGCGCCTGGACGAGGGAGACGGTCAGCGCGAGCCCGACGGTGAGGCCCGGGTAGCGCTCGCCACGCTCCTCGGCGGCGGCGAGCGTCGAGACGATCCCGGTGAACTCACCGATTCCGGCGAGCCGTTCGGTGAGGACCGCGCGGTCCGCGTACGACTCGTCCAGCACCAGCCGGGTCACATCGGCGCCCGCGCTCTCCAGCAGGCCGACGGTCTCGCCGTCGTCGGTGCCGGCGGCGGAGACGACGAGCCAGCCGCCCGTCAGCGATCGCTGCGGAACGGTGCTCACCGGCGACCAGGTGACCCGGTAGCGCCAGGAGTCGACGGTGGAGCGGTCGTTGCGGGACCTGCGCCAGGAGGAGAGCGCCGGCAGTACGGCGGCCACGGAGTTCTCGTCAGTACGCAGCGCCGAGGTCAGCGCGGCGAGGTCCTCCCGTTCCACGGCCGCCCAGAACTCCGCGTCCAGCGGGTCGATGGCGTCGACGCGGTCGAGTACGGCGGGGATGTTCCAGAAGCGCTCGTGCTGGAAGGCGTACGTGGGCAGATCGACCCGGCGGACGTCCGTGCCGGTGAGGAGTCCGGCCCAGTCGGCCTCGACGCCGCGGACGAAGACCTCGGCGGCGGAGAGCAGGAAGCGCGAGAGTCCGCCACGGTCACGTCGCAACGTGCCGGTGGCGACGGCCGGTTCGCCGTACGCCTCGGTCATGTCCTGTACGGACATGGTCAGTACGGGGTGTGAGCTGACCTCGATGAAGACGCGGTGTTCGTCGGCCAGCAGATCGCCGACCGCTTCGGCGAACCGCACTCTCTGCCGCAGATTGCGGAACCAGTAGCCCGCGTCCATCTGCGCGGTGTCCAGCCAGTCACCGGTCACCGTGGAGAAGAAGGGGACGTCGGAGACGCGCGGGGTGACGGGGGCCAGGACGTCGAGGAGTTCGTCACGCAGGTCCTCGACCTGCGCCGAGTGCGAGGCGTAGTCCACGGCGACCCGGCGGACCCGTACGTCCTCGGCCGTCAGCTCGGCCGACAGCTCGTCCAGCGCGCCGGGCTCACCCGAGACGACCACCGAGCGCGGCCCGTTGACGGCGGCCACCGACACCCGGCCCGACCAGGCCGCCAGCCGGCTCTCCAGCTCGTCGGCCGGCAGCGGGACGGACATCATCCCGCCATGACCGGCCAGGGTGCGGCCGATGGCCTGGCTGCGCAGCGCGACCACCCGGGCGCCGTCCTCCAGCGAGAGCGCTCCGGCGACCACGGCGGCCGCGATCTCGCCCTGCGAGTGACCCACCACGGCCGCGGGCTCCACACCGTGGGAGCGCCAGAGGGCGGCGAGGGAGACCATCACGGCGAAGGACGCGGGCTGCACCACATCGACCCGCTCCAGCGACGGGGCGTCCGGCTCCCCGCGCAGCACATCCTCCAGCGACCAGTCCACGAACTCGCCCAGAGCGGCGGCGCATTCGGCGATCCGCGCGGCGAAGACCGGCGACTCCGCCAGCAGTTGGGCGCCCATCCCGGCCCATTGCGAACCCTGTCCCGGGAAGACGAACACCGTCCTGCCCTCGACGTCGGCCGTGCCCGTGACGAGATCCGTCCAGGACTGGCCGGTGCCCAGCGCCCGTGCTCCGGCGAGGAGTTCGTCGCGGTCCGCGCCGATGACGACCGCGCGGTTCTCGAAGACCGAGCGCGAGGAGAGGAGGGAGTGGGCGACGTCGGCGGGCCGCACCGAGGGGTCGGACTCCAGCCGGGCCACGAGCGCGCTCGCCTGGTCGCGTACCGCCGCCTCACCGCGGCCGGACACGACCCAGGGCACGGCGGGTCCCGCGAAGGGCGCCGGGGCGTCCGCGTCGTCCTCGGCCGCGGCCGGGAGGGGGGCCTGCTCCAGCAGGGCGTGCGCGTTGGTGCCGCTGATACCGAACGACGAGACCGCGCACCGGCGCGGCCGTCCCGTCTCCGGCCACTCCACGGCCTCCGTCAGCAGCCGCACCGCGCCGGAGGACCAGTCGACATGCGAGGAGGGGTTCTCGGCGTGGAGTGTTCTGGGCAGCACGCCGTTGCGCAGCGCCATCACCATCTTGATGACGCCCGCGACTCCGGCGGCGGCCTGCGTATGACCGATGTTCGACTTGAGCGAACCGAGCCACAGCGGACGCTCCGGGTCCCGGTCCTGACCGTAGGTGGCCAGCAGCGCCTGCGCCTCGATCGGGTCACCGAGCCTGGTGCCCGTACCGTGCGCCTCCACCGCGTCCACGTCGGACGGGGACAGTCCGGCCGTCGCGAGGACCTGCCGGACCACCCGTTCCTGGGAGGGGCCGTTGGGGGCGGTGAGCCCGTTGGACGCGCCGTCCTGGTTGACCGCGGAACCGCGCAGAACGGCGAGGACCTGGTGTCCGTTGCGCAGGGCGTCCGAGAGACGTTCCGCGACGAGTACGCCGACGCCCTCGCCCCAGCCCGTGCCGTCCGCGTCGTCGGAGAATGCCTTGCACCGGCCGTCGGGGGCCAGTCCGCCCTGCTTGCTGAACTCCACGAAGACGGAGGGCTCGGTGAGGACGGTGACGCCGCCGATGACGGCGAGCGAGGACTCGCCGTTGCGCAGCGACTGCGCCGCCACGTGCAGGGCGACCAGCGAGGACGAGCAGGCGGTGTCGACGGTGATGGCGGGGCCTTCGAGCCCCAGGGTGTAGGCGAGCCGTCCCGACAGGACGCTGGCCGCGGTGCCGGTCAGCGCGTGGCCCTGGAGTTCACCGGCCGCGGCGGCCGAGGGCGCGCCCCAGTGGTAGGCGCCCACGAACACGCCTGCCCGGCTGCCGCGCAGGGCGGTCGGGGCGATCCCGGCCCGCTCCAGGGCCTCCCAGGTCACCTCCAGCAGCAGCCGCTGCTGGGGGTCCATGGCGATGGCCTCGCGCGGCGAGATACCGAAGAAGCCCGCGTCGAATTCGGCCGCCTCGTAGAGAAAGCCGCCTTCGTGCGTGGCGCTGTTTCCTTCGCCGGTCCCGGTGAGCTGGTCGATATTCCAGCCGCGGTCGGCGGGAAATCCTGATATGGCGTCGCCACCGGATTCGACGAGTTCCCACAGGGCTTCGGGGGAACGTACGCCTCCGGGCAGCCGGCAGCTCATTCCGACAAGCGCGATGGGCTCGTTGTTCTTGAGCTCCAGTTCGCCGATGCGCTGTCGCGCGCGGCGGAGATCGGAAGTGACCCGCCTCAAGTAGTCGACGACTTTGTCCTGCTGGTCTTCTGGCACCGGTCCGTCCTCATCATCGGGTCGCGAACGAAAGCAACAATTCTTTATGTGGTTTCGAACTCTTCATCGATGATGTCGAGCAGTCTGTCGACCGACACCGTCTCGATGTCCTCGCCGGGGGTGCGCAGTGCGGACGGCGTGGATTGTCGAAGGGTGGAGATGATTTTCTCCAGGCGGTCGGCGATCACCTGGCGTTCAAAACCGTCCGACGACACCGACTGGATGACGGCCTCGAACCTGGTGAGTTCGTCGTCCGCCGATCCCGTCGCCGGGGCGGCGGGTGCGGTGAGCACCGCCGCGAGATGGCCGGCGATCCGTACGGGCGTCGGGAAGTTGTAGACGAGCGTGCTGGGCAGCGTCCGGCCGGTGAGTACGCCGAGCCGGTCGCGGAGTTCGACGCCCGCGAGCGAATCGAAGCCCATTTCCTTGAAGGCGTGCTGGGCGCCGATGGCGTCCGCGCTGCCGTGGCCGAGCACCGCGGCGGCCTCGGTCCGTACGAGATCGAGGAGATACCGGTCCCGCTTGGCCTCGGGCATCTCTTCCAGCTGCTTGACCAGCGTGGGAACGTCTCCGTTCCGTGCGCCCGGCCCGGCGGCCCGCGGCCGGGCGGTGCGGGCACCGGCGGACTCCGTACGGGCCCCGTTCCGGGGCGCCGCCGGGGCGGGCAGCAACTCCTGTGCGGTCAGCGGGCGTACGCGCAGCGCCTCGACGGTGAGCACCGGAGTCCCGGAGAAGTCCGCGGCCGTCAGCTCCCTCGTACGGCCGTCGCTGTCACCACCGCCGTCACCGGCGTCGCCGCACGGGGCGAGCCGTACGCGCAGCGCGGAGGCCCCGAAGGCGTGCAGGGACACTCCTCGCCAGCGGTCGGGCAGGCTGCCGTCGTCCGTCATGACGGCGTGCCGCGCCGCGTCCAGCAGGGCGGGGTGGAGTCCGTACGCCTCCGCGTCGGCCACCTCGGCGGGCAGGGCGATCTCGGCGAAGGTCTCGGCGCCGCGCCGCCACAGCGCCCGCAGGCCCCGGAAGACCGGGCCGTAGTCGAAACCGTGGTCGGCGAGGCGTTCGTAGTGGTCCTCCAGGTCCACGGGTTCGGCGCCCTCCGGCGGCCAGACGCCGGTGCCGAAGCCGAGGTCCGCGGCGGTGCGCGGCTCGCCGGGGACCGGCGTCAGGACGCCGGTCGCGTGCTGGGTCCAGGGCTCGTGGACGGCGCCCTCCGGCCGGGAGTGGACGGTGACGGTGCGCCAGCCGATGCCGTCCGCCGTGCTGAGGCGCACTTGCAGCCGTACGGAGCCGTGCTCGGGCAGGACCAGCGGTTCGGTGAGGGTCAGTTCCTCTATCCGGTCGCAGCCCGCCTCGTCACCGGCCCGGATCGCCAGCTCCAGCAGGGCCGTTCCCGGCAGGGTGATCCGTCCGGCGATCGCGTGCTGGGCCAGCCAGGGGTGGGTGCGGGTGGAGAGCCGTCCGGTGAACACCAGGCCCTCGCCGCCCGCGAGTTCCAGGGTGACGCCGAGCAGGGGGTGTCCGGTGGCGCCCGCGCCCTGGCCGCCCGCGCCGCCCGAGGGCGGGGCCGGCCAGAAACGCTCGTGCTGGAAGGCGTAGGTCGGCAGATCGACGCGCCGTACGGCCGTGTCCGCGAAGAAGGCCCGCCAGTCGACCGGAACCCCGGCGGTGTGCAGCCGGCCCAGCGTGGCGACGAGTGCGGCTTCCTCCGTACGGTCCTTGCGCAGCGCGGGTACGACGGTCATGCGCCGGGCGGCCTCGCCGAGGCTGTCCTTGGCCATCGCGGAGAGCACGCTTCCGGGGCCCAGTTCGAGCAGGACGTCCACGTTCTCGTCGCGCAGCGCCGTGACGCCGTCGGCGAAGCGCACGGCCTGGCGTACATGCCGCACCCAGTAGTCGGGGGTGGCCGGCCGCGCGCCGGCCAGGTCGCCGGTGAGGTTCGAGACGACCGGTACGGACGGCTCGTGGAAGGTGAGCGACTCCACCACGCGCCGGAAGTCCGCGAGCATCGGGTCCATCAGCGGGGAGTGGAAGGCGTGCGACACCGACAGGCGGTTCGTCTTGCGGCCCTGGCCGGTGAAGTGCGCGGCGATCTCCAGGACCGCGCTCTCCTCGCCCGCGACGACCACGGACGCGGGCCCGTTGACGGCGGCGATGGAGACCTGGTCGGCGCGGCCGGCGAGCAGCGGAAGGATCTCGTCCTCGGCGGCCTGTACGGCGACCATCGCGCCGCCGGTGGGCAGCGCCTGCATCAGGGCGGCGCGCGCGGCGACCAGCCGGCAGGCGTCGGCCAGCGAGAACACGCCCGCCACATGCGCCGCCACGATCTCGCCGATCGAGTGGCCGCCGACCACGGCGGGGCGTACCCCCAGGGACTCCACCAGCCGGAACAGCGCCGTTTCGATGGCGAACAGCGCGGGCTGGGTCCAGCCGGTGAGGTTCAGCGTCTCCGGGTCGTCGCCCCACATCACCTCGCGCAGCGGCCGGCCGAGGTGCCCGTCCAGCTCGGTCAGCACCTCGTCGAGGGCGCGGGCGAAGACCGGGAAGCGCGCGTACAGTTCGCGCCCCATGCCCAGGCGCTGGCTGCCCTGGCCGGGGAAGAGGATCGCGGTGGTGCCGTCACCCGCCTCGCCGCGGGCGGCTTCGGTGACGTCCTGGCCGTCCGCGAGCAGTACGGCGCGGTGCCGCAGCGCGGCCCGGCCGGTCGCCAGGGAGTATCCGATGTCGGCGGGCGCGAGGCCGGGGGCGCCGGCCACGAAGTCCGTGAGCCGGGCCAGCTGGTCCTTCAGCGCGGCTTCGGTCCTGGCCGAGACGGGCCAGGGCACCACGGCGGGTTCCATGGCGGGGACGGGAGCGGACGGGGCGGGTTCGCCGGCATCGGGGGCCTGTTCGACGATCAGATGCGCGTTGGTGCCGCTGATACCGAACGACGAGACGCCCGCGCGGCGGGGCCGGCCGTCCGCGTGCCACGGGACCGGCTCGGTCAGCAGCTCGACGGCGCCGCCCGACCAGTCCACCTGGGAGGTCCGCTCGGTGACATGCAGGGTGCGCGGCATCAGTCCGTGCCGCATGGCCATCACCGTCTTGATGAAGCCCGCGACCCCGGCCGCCGCCTGGGCGTGCCGGATGTTCGACTTGAGGGAGCCGAGCCGCAGCGGGTGCCCGGGGCTGCGGTCGCGGCCGTACGTGGCCAGCAGCGCCTGCGCCTCGATCGGGTCGCCCAGCTTCGTACCGGTGCCGTGTGCCTCGACCAGGTCGATGTCGGCTCCGGTCAGGCCCGCGTCGGCCAGCGCCCGGCGGATGACGTCCTCCTGCGCCCGGCCGCTCGGGGAGGTCAGACCGTTGGACGCGCCGTCCTGGTTGGTGGCGCTGCCGCGGATGACGGCGAGCACGCGGTGTCCGCGGGCGCGGGCGTCGGAGAGGCGTTCCAGGACGACGATGCCGACGCCCTCGGCCCAGGCGGTGCCGTCGGCGTCGTCGGAGAACACCTTGCAGCGTCCGTCGGGGGCGAGTCCGCCCTGCCGGGAGTAGCCGACGAACCCCACCGGGGTGGACATCACGGTGACGCCGCCGGCCAGCGCCATGGAGCACTCCCCCGCGCGCAGGGAGCGCGCCGCCCAGTGCAGGGCGACCAGCGAGGAGGAGGACGCGGTGTCGACGGTGACCGCCGGTCCTTCGAGACCGAGGGTGTAGGCGAGCCGGCCGGAGGCGACGCTGGGCGAGAGTCCGGTCATGGCGTGGCCCGCCAGGTCCTCCCCTGACTGCTGGGTGACGGTGGCGTAGTCCTGGCCGTTGGTGCCGACGAACACGCCGGTGCGGCTGCCGTTCAGCGCGTACGGGTCGATCCCGGCCCGTTCGACGGCCTCCCAGGAGGTTTCGAGCACCAGCCGCTGCTGCGGGTCCGTGGACACCGCCTCGCGGGGTGACATACCGAAGAACCCGGCGTCGAAGTCGGCCGCGTCGTGCAGGAATCCGCCGTGGCGGGTCACACTGCGGCCCGGTCCCTCGCCGGCCAGCGCGTCCAGGTCCCAGCCGCGGTCCGCCGGGAAGCCGGAGATCGCGTCACGGCCCGTCAGGACCAGGTCCCACAGCTCCTCGGGGGAGCGCACTCCTCCCGGATAGCGGCATGCCATCCCGACGACCACTACCGGGTCTTCGTCGGCTCCGATCGTCATGACGTTGCACACCCCTAGGGAAAGTCGGGCCTCGGACACCTCTCCGTGCCGGATCGTATGGGCGTCAAGGCTGTACTTTTCCCTAATGAATTCGGCGGCCCGCGGCGGAAGACTAGGGATTCTCCGGAGCGTGGTGTGAGACCAAGTAACTGTTCCGCTTCATCGCGCGGCGCGGCCACCCGGCGACCGGCCGTGTGGGTACCTGTGGCACCGATCGCTCCGGCTGCCACTTCCGAAGGGTGTTGTCCATGGGCTCGATTCGGCGGCCGATCCTGTTCGTCAGTTATGCCGAAAGCGGTCTGCTCAACCCGCTGCTCGTCCTGGCGGAGGAATTGTCCCGTCGCGGGGTGGAGGATCTGTGGTTCGCGACCGACGAAAAGGGGCGCTCCGATATCGAGGCGGCCAAAGTGGGAACGCCCGTGGAGTTCGCCTCACTGGGTGATGTGGTGTCGCAGATGTCGGCCGTCACCTGGGACGACGAGACCTATCGGGAGGTGACCCAGCGGTCGCGCTTCAAGGCGCATCGCGCGGTCATCAAGCACTCCTTCGCGCCGGAGTCGCGGGTGGAGAAATACAAGCGCCTCGAAGCCATTGTCGACGAGGTGAAGCCGGCGCTGATGGTGATCGAGTCGATGTGCCAGCACGGGTACGAGGTGGCCATCACGAAGAAGATTCCCTTCGTGCTGGGCGTGCCGTTCGTGCCGAGCAATGTGCTCACCTCACATGTGCCGTTCGCGAAGTCGTACACGCCGGGCGGCTTCCCGGTGCCGCACTCCGGGCTGCCGCTGGACATGACGTTCGCGCAGCGGGTGGAGAACCAGCTGTTCCGGCTGCGGACGCTGGGGATGTTCATGACGTCCTCGATGCGCAAGGTGGTCGAGGAGGACAACCGGATCCGCGCGGAGCTGGGGATCGCGCCCGAGGCGCGCCAGATGATGGCCAGGATCGACCACGCCGAGATGGTGCTCTGCTACTCGGTGCCCGAGCTGGACTATCCGTTCCCGATGCCGGAGAAGATGCGGCTGGTCGGCGCGATGGTGCCGCCGCTGCCGCAGGCCCCGGACGACGGCGGGCTCTCCGCGTGGCTCGACGCCCAGGAGTCCGTGGTCTACATGGGGTTCGGCACGATCACCCGGCTGACCCGGGAACAGGTCGGCGCGCTGGTGGAGGTGACCCGGCGGCTGGCGGGCAAGCACGCGGTGCTGTGGAAACTCCCCAAGGAGCAGCAGGTGTTGCTCCCGTCCGAGGACGAACTGCCGGACAATCTGCGGATCGAGAACTGGGTCCCGTCCCAGCTGGATGTGCTGGCCCATCCGCACGTCAAGGTCTTCTTCACCCACGCCGGCGGCAACGGCTACCACGAGGGGCTGTACTTCGGTAAGCCGCTGGTGGTGCGTCCGCTCTGGGTCGACTGCGACGACCAGGCCATCCGCGGCCAGGACTTCCGGGTCAGCCTGACGCTGGACCGTCCGGAGACCGTCGATCCGGACGACGTGTTCGACAAGCTCACCAGGGTGCTCGAAGACAGCGCGTTCCGTGAGCGCGCCGAGCACTTCGCGGAGCTGCTGCGCGCCGCGGGCGGGCGCGAGGCCGCCGCGGATCTGCTTCTGGGCCTTCCGGCCCTCACCGACCCGGCTTCCGCCACCGACTGATCGAGGACTTCCATGTCATACACCCATCCTGTGTCCAAGCCCTGGCTCGGCGGGCGTGAGCTCGAATATGTGACGGACGCCGTCAGCGACGGCTGGATCTCCTCGCAGGGGCCGTATGTCCGCAAGTTCGAGAGCGAGTTCGCCGCGTACAACGGGATCGCGCACGGCGTCGCCTGCTCGTCCGGTACGACGGCGCTCACGCTGGCCCTGCGCGCCCTCGGTGTCGGCCCCGGCGACGAGGTGATCGTCCCCGAGTTCACGATGATCGCGACGGCGTGGGCGGTGACGTACACCGGCGCCACGCCCGTCTTCGTGGACTGCGGGGACGACCTCAATATCGATGTCTCGCTCATCGAGGAGAAGATCACCCCCCGCACCAAGGTGATCATGCCGGTGCATATCTACGGCCGCCGCTGCGACATGACCGCGATCATGGATCTGGCCCATGAGTACAACCTGCGGGTCGTGGAGGACTCCGCCGAGGCGCACGGCGTACGGCCGGTCGCCGACATCGCCTGTTTCTCGCTCTTCGCCAACAAGATCATCACCGCCGGTGAGGGTGGTATCTGTCTCACCGACGACCCGCACCTCGCCGATCAGATGGCGCATCTGCGGGCGATGGCCTTCACCAAGGACCACAGCTTCCTGCACAAGAAGCTGGCCTACAACTTCCGTATGACGAGCATGCAGGCGGCCGTCGCGCTGGCGCAGACCGAGCAGCTCGACACGATCCTGGAGACCCGCCGGGAGATCGAGCGACGGTACGACGAGGGCCTGAGCGGGATCGCCGGGATCACGCTGATGCCGCCGCGCGATGTGCTGTGGATGTACGACCTGCGTGCCGAACGCCGGGAGGAGCTGCGGGACTTCCTCGCCGACGAGGGCATCGAGACGCGGCTCTTCTTCAAGCCGATGAGCCGGCAGCCCGGATACCTGCACCCCGACTGGCCCTCGCTGAAGGCCAGCCGCTTCAGCGAGGACGGCTTCTACCTCCCGACCCACACCGGGCTGACCGCGGAGGACCAGGAGTTCATCACGGACAAGGTCCGCAAGTTCTACGGCGCCTAGGTCCTGTCCGAGACCTGTGACGTTCCGATCCCCAGGGGAATTGAGTAGATGACAACTACCGACAGGTGCCCGGTCGCCTTCCCGCTGCGGCGGCCCGGCCAGTCCTTTCCGCCGCCGGAGTACCAGGACTTCCGCAAGCAGGACGGGCTGGTGCGCACGACGCTGCCGTCCGGGGTCCATGTGTGGCTGGTGACCCGGCACGAAGACGTACGTACGGTCCTCACCGATCCGCGGATCAGCTCCAACCCCTCGCACCCGGGCTTCCCCCGGGCGGCCAAGACCGGCGGTGTCCCGTCCCAGGACGAGGTGCCCGGCTGGTTCGTGGCGCTGGACCCGCCGGAGCACGGGCGGTTCCGCAAGACGCTGATTCCCGAGTTCACCGTCCGCAAGGTCAGGGAGATGCGGCCGGCCATCCAGCAGATCGTCGACGAGCGGATCGACGCGATGCTCGCGGCGGGGAACACCGCCGATCTGATCGCGGACTTCGCGCTGTCCGTGCCGTCCCTGGTGATCTCCAGTCTGCTCGGCGTGCCCAACGCCGACCGGGACTTCTTCGAGACCAAGACCCGGGTGCTGGTGACGCTCACCTCCACGGACGAGCAGCGGCAGGCGGCGTCCATGGCGCTGCTGCGCTATCTCAACCGGCTGATCACCATCAAGCAGAAGCGGCCGGGCGACGATCTGATCAGTCAGCTGCTGGCCGAGGGGACGCTGAGCAAGCAGGAACTGTCCGGTGTCTCGATGCTGCTGCTGATCGCGGGGCACGAGACGACGGCGAACAACATCGGGCTCGGTGTGGTCACGCTGCTGTCCAACCCGCAGTGGATCGGCGACGAGCGGGCGGTGGAGGAGCTGCTGCGCTACTACTCGGTCGCCGACCTGGTCGCCTTCCGGGTGGCCGTCGAGGACGTGGAGATCGGCGGACAGCTCATCAGGGCGGGCGAGGGCATCATCCCGCTGGTCGCCGCGGCCAACCACGACGGGACCGTCTTCGACCGCCCCGACGAGTTCGACCCGAGCAGGTCCGCCCGCTCGCATGTGGCGTTCGGGTACGGAGTGCACCAGTGCCTCGGCCAGAACCTGGTCCGGGTCGAGATGGACATCGCCTACCGGACGCTGTTCGAGCGGATCCCGACGCTTGAACTGGCCGTACCGGTCGAGGAGCTGCCGCTCAAGTACGACGGAGTGCTGTACGGGCTGCACGCCCTGCCCGTCCGTTGGTAGACCGGGCACCGCAGACCCAGGAAGACGCACGACCGCAGGTAACCGACGGAGGAATGATGGTTCGGATCAGCGTGGACACCGAGCGCTGTGTGGGAGCGGGGCAGTGCGTGCTGTCGGCTCCCGAGGTCTTCGACCAGGACGATTCCGGGATCGTTCTGGTCCTGGCGGAGCCGGTGGACGAGCCGGGGCGGGACGCCGCGCGGCAGGCGGGGCTGATCTGCCCGTCCCAGGCGATCACCGTGAAGGAGAGCTGAGCGGCAGCGCGCTCACGGCGTCGCTCTCACAACGGGCTCTGCCCCCACCCGGTGGTGGGGGCAGAGCCCGTCGCGCCGGCCCGCCGGGACCGGGGCCGTGCTACCAGGTGACCGGCAGCTCGGTGAGGCCGGCCGAGAGCTGGCCGCCCAGCACCTGAAGCTCCTCGGCCGGGAGGCCGAGGCGCAGTCCGGGCAGGCGCGTGAACAGCAGGGTGTACGCCGTCTTCAGCTGCATCCGGGCCAGCGGAGCCCCGATGCAGTGCCACATCCCGTGACCGAACGTCAGATGCGGGTTGGGCGAGCGGGTGATGTCGAACAGCTCGGGCTCGTCGAAGACCTGGGTGTCGAAGTTGGAGAGGGTGAAGTCGAGCAGGACCAGATCACCGAACCGGATGGTGACCCCGCCGATCTCGACATCCTCGGTGGCGTACCGCGGCAGCACCGAACCGCCCGCTTTCGCCGCGCGCAGGATCTCCTCCACGGCGCCCGACATCAGCTTCGGGTCCCCGAGCGCCGCGTCGCGCTGCTCCGGGTAGAGGGTGAACAGCACGACGCCGAGGTCGATATGGCTGGCGACGGCCTCCAGGCCGGCGAAGAGCACGCCCGCGGCGATCGGCCCGATGCGCTCGTCCGAGGGCTCGTTCGCGCACAGCCGGGAGATCACGTCGTCGCCGGGCTCGGCCCGCTTGCGGCCGGCCAGCTCCACCAGATAGCCGAAGAGGTCCTGCTGTCCGCCCTGGACGGTGTTCGGGTCGTCCAGGCCGCCCATCCGGGACAGCAGGGTGACGAGCAGACCCCGGTCCTCGGCGGGCACCCCGATGAGTTCACCGAGCACGGACAGCGAGAACGGCAGGGAGAAGCCGCCGTGCAGATCGGCCGGCGGCCCCTGGGCGATGAAGCTCTCCAGCAGCCCCTCCGCGATCGCCTCGACCTTCGGCATCAGATTGAGCACGCGCCGGGCCGAGAAGTTCGGGGTGAGCATCGCGCGGGTCTCGGTGTGCAGCTTCCGCGCCAGCTCGGCGTCGTCGGTGACGAGCATGTCCAGGAACGGGTTCTGGACATAGCGCGGGGCGTTCGCCGGGTCGGGGTGCGCGCGTGCCAGCCGCTCGTCACGGAGCAGTTCCTTGAGTTCGGCGTGGCGGGTCACCAGCCACCCCTCGTCACCGGCGGGGGTGCGCACCTTGCAGATGGGGCTGCGGGTCTGGAGATCGCGCAGCAGCGGGCTCAGCCGCAGCACGGTGGGCGGCACGCCCCTGAGCGACGGCAGCTCGTGGGAGGTGGTCATGGGGGGTCTCTCCTCTGAACGGTCGGACGGTGGTGGGGCCGGGCAGGGCGGCGTCGTACAACCGCCCCGCCCGGCCCGGTGTTACGCCTCGCCTGCGGGCAGGCCGCCGAGCCACTCCTCGATCGTCCGCGCCGTCAGCGCGGAGTGCTCCTTGGCGAGGGACAGATGGTTGGCCCGGATCTCCCGGATGTCGTCCGCGGGGACGCCCGCGGTGTCGAACAGGAAGCCGTCCAGCGACTCCACACACCGGACGAGCATCGTCGGCGCGGTGGTGGGCACCGTCTCGATGTCGGTCATCGCCATGAACCAGTGCGCCATCGCGGAGAGCCTGGCGCTGTTCAGCGTCACCGACGGCGAGTCGATGTCCGCCAGGTAGTACCGGGTGGTCCTGTCGAGGTCCTTGCCCTCGCCCGGCTGGTACCGGATGCTCGCGGTGTCCAGCAGGATCACCGCTTCGGGGCGGATGCCCCAGGTCTCCTCCAGCACGCCGGCGGCCAGATACGCGAGCGAGCCGCCGGTGGAGTGGCCGACCAGCACGAAGGGTTCGCCGTCGCTGGCGTGCAGGGCGCTCTCCGCGACGATACGGGCCGCGGCCTCGCTCGTGGCCGGCAGCAGCTCACCGGGGGCGAACCCCATGAGCGGCAGCGCGGAGACATGCCGCTTGCCGCGGAAGTGCGCCGCGATACGCGCGTACTGATGCACACCGCCGGTGGCGCCCGGGGCGCTGACGAAGACCAGCCGGGGGCTGCTCGGACCGTCCGCCAGGACGACGGGCGCCGACAGCTCCTCCAGGTCGGCGGGGGTCTCGAAGGTCGGCCGGGTGTTGGCGACGGCCTTGAGCATGCGCATGCCCTCGACCATCTTTCCGGCCTGCACCGCCGCGTAGAACAGACCCTCCAGCGTCTCGTCCGGGTTCTGGGTGCCGCGCGCGACGGCGGGGGCTCCGGCGGTGGTGCCCGGCGTGCCGGGGGCGAGCTGCCCGGCCAGCTCCCCGTGGAGCCGGCGGGCGAGCTTGACGGGGGTCGCGTTGTCGAAGACCACCGAGCTGGGCAGCCGCAGCCCGAGCGCCTCGGCGAGCTGGTTGCGCAGCCCGACGGAGACCAGCGAGTCGAACCCCAGCTCCAGGAAGCCGCGTTCGGGGTCGACACCGCTCGGATCGGGGTGGCCGAGGAGCGCGGCGGAGTAGCCCACCACCAGCTCGATGAGCAGGTCCTCCTGCTCGGCCGGCGCCAGCTGCCGCAGCCGCTCGTGCAGGGTGACCGGCGAGCGCTCGGCCGCGGCGGCGGAGCGGCGGGTACGGGGTACCAGCTCGCGCCACAGCGCCGGGAGGGCCTGCTGCTCCTGGAGTCCGGCGACATTGATCCGGGTCGGCACCACCGTGGACCGGTCCAGGACGAGCGCGGCGTCGAAGAGCGCGAGACCCTGGTCGATGGCGAGCGGCGGCATGCCGCCCCGGGCCATCCGCTCCAGATCGGCGGCGCTGACATGGCTGGTCATGCCGCTGCCCCGGCCCCAGGGGCCCCAGGCGAGGGAGACCGCGGGCAGATCCTGGCTCCTGCGGTGCTGGGCGAGGGCGTCCAGGTAGGCGTTGGCGGCGGCGTAGTTGCCCTGGCCGGGGCCGCCCAGTACACCGGAGACGGAGGAGTACAGCACGAAGGCGGCCAGACCGAGATCGCGGGTCGCCTCGTGCAGATACCAGGCGGCGTCCGCCTTCGGCCGCAGTACGCGCTCCAGCAGCTCCGGTGTCAGCGAGCCGGTGAGCGCGTCGCCCAGCACACCGGCGGTGTGGACGACGGCGGTCAGCGGGTGCTCCGCCGGCACACCGGCGATCAGCGCGGACACCGACTCCCGGTCGCCCAGGTCGCAGGAGACCACGGAGGCTTCGGCGCCCCGCTCGGCCAGGGCGGCGAGCAGTTCCGGCACGCCCGGGGCGTCCTGGCCGCTCCTGCTGGCCAGCAGCAGATGCCGTACGCCGTGCTCGGCGACCAGATGCCGCGCCAGTTCCCTGCCGAGGCCACCGGTGCCGCCGGTGATCAGTACGGTGCCCTCGGGGTCCCAGGGGCGCGCGGCGCCGCCGGCCGAGGGGGTCTCGTCGTTCTCGGGCAGCCGGGTGAGGCGGCCGGCCCTGACCGTGTGGGAGCGCACGACCAACTGCTGTTCGTCGAGGCCGAGCAGACCGGGCAGGACCCCCGCCGACAGGAACGTGTCGTCCATGTCGACCAGCAGGAAGCTGCCGGGGTTCTCGGTCTGCGCGGACCGTACGAGACCCCAGACCGCGGCGGCGGCCACGTCCTTGACCTCCTCGCCGTCGACGGCGATGGCGCCCCGGGTGACGAACACCAGCCGTGAGCGGGCCAGAACGGGTTCGTTCAGCCACTCCTGGAGGAGGCCGAGCGCGAAGGCGGTGAGGGCGCGCACCGACTCGGGCCCGGACGCCGCCGGGTCGCCGACCACGGGCACCAGGAAGACATCGGGGGCGACACCGCTGTCGCCGACCGCGCCGGTCAGGGACTCCGCGTACGCGCTGACGGTCTCGTCGGCGCGGTGCATCGCGTAGCCCAGGTCGAGTTCGTCGACACCGATGACCGCCCAGCGGGTGCCGGTGGCGGGCACCTGCTCGGGGACGGGCACCCAGTCGAGCGTCAGGAACGCGCCCCGCTCGGTGCCGCCGGCCGTGGGCATGGCCTGCCCGGGTTCGCCGGAGGGCGGACCCAGGACCAGCGAATCGACGGAGAGCACCGCGGCGCCCGTCGCGTCGACCGCGCTCAGCGCCACCTCGTCCGGGCCGGTCGCGGTGATCCGTACGCGCAGGGCGGAGGCCGCCGTGGCGTGCAGGGTGAGTCCGCTCCAGGACACCGGGACGGCGGCGGGCGCGCCGTCGGGGCCGAGGCAGCCGGCCGCGCGGACGGCGGCGTCCAGCAGCGCCGGGTGGATGCCGAACGCGGCGTCCACGGCCCCCGGGGGCAGCACCACCTCGGCATAGACCTCGCCCTCGTGCCGCCAGACGCCCGACAGGCCCTGGAACACGGGCCCGTGGGCCAGGCCGGCGCCGGTGAGCCGTTCGTACAGACCGTCCAGGGCGACCGGCGTGGCCTCGCGCGGCGGCCATACGGTGGTGTCGAACCCGCCGGTCTCCCCCGCCTGTCCGGCCGCCGCCAGCACACCCCGGGCGTGCGGCGTCCAGCCGTCCGTGTCGCGGTCGGTGGGGCGGGAGTACACCGTCACGGCCCGGTTGCCCGACTCGTCCGGCGCGCCCACCCGTACCTGCACGGTGACCGCGTCACGGCCGTCCAGGACGAGAGGGGCGTCCAGGGTCAGCTCCGCGACGCGGTCGTGGCCCGTCTGGTCACCGGCCCGGATCGCCAGCTCCGCGAAGGCCGCGCCGGGCAGCACGATCCGGCCGGAGATCCGGTGGTCGGCGAGCCAGGGATGCGACTGCGCCGACAACCGGCCGGTCAGTACGGTCTCGCCCGACCCGGCGATCGTGACCGCGGCGCCGAGCAGCGGATGCCCGGCGGCCTCCAGTCCGAGACCCGAGGCGTCGCCCCCGGCCGCGCGGACCGTGGGCCAGTACCGCTCGTTCTGGAACGCGTACGTCGGCAGCTCCACCCGGCGCGCGCCCGTGCCGGCGAACAGCCCGGTCCAGTCGATCGCGACGCCGCGCGCGTACAGCCCGGCGAACGCGGTCACCGCCGTCGTCTCCTCGGGCCGGTCCCCGCGCAGGACGGGCAGCGCCGTCACGGCCGGATCCTGGACGGATTCCGGTACGAGGGCGGAGAGCACCGCGTCCGGGCCCAGCTCCAGGAAGGTCCGTACGCCGCGCCCGGCGAGCGCCCGGACACCGTCGCCGAACCGTACGGCCTCGCGGACATGGCGCACCCAGTAGCCGGGGTCGGTGAGTTCGCCGGCGGCGGCCACCTCGCCGGTCAGGTTCGACACGACCGGTACGGCCGGCTCCTGCGGGGCCAGGCCCGCCACCACCGCGCGGAACGCGTCGAGCATGGGTTCCATGAGCGGCGAGTGGAACGCGTGACTCACCTGGAGCCGGCTGGTCTTGCGGCCCTCGGCCGCCAGCCGGGCCGCGAGGGCGAGCACGGCGGTCTCGTCGCCGGAGACGACCACCGCGTCGGGGCCGTTGACCGCGGCGACCGACACCCGGTCGGTCAGCAGCGGCGTGATCTCCTCCTCGGTGGCCCGGACGGCGACCATCGCGCCCCCGGCGGGCAGTTCCCGCATCAGCCGGGCGCGCGCGGCGACCAGCCGGCAGGCGTCCGCCAGCGAGAACACCCCGGCCACATGCGCGGCCGTGATCTCACCGACGGAGTGCCCGGCCAGGAAGTCCGGCCTGACGCCCCAGGAGCGGACCAGCCGGTACAGCGCCACCTCGACGGCGAACAGCGCGGGCTGCGTGTAGCCCGTGTCGTTCAGCGCGTCCGCGTCGTCGCCCCAGATGACCTCGCGCAGCGGCCGGTCCAACTCCCCGTCCAGCTGGGCCAGTACGGCGTCGAGCGCCTCGGCGAAGACGGGGAACCGCGCGTACAGCTCCCGGCCCATCCCGATGCGCTGCGAGCCCTGGCCGGAGAAGAGCACGGCCAGCGCGCCCTTGCCGGACATCCCGCGCGCCACCTCGACGTGCGCGCCGTCCTCGGAGTCCGCCGTGGCCAGCAGCACCGCGCGGTGCTCGAACGCGGTGCGGGTCGTGGCGAGCGAGAAGCCGAGGTCGAGCGGGTCGCCGCCGCGCGCGTCCGCGAAGGCGCGGATCCGGTCCAGCTGCGCGTCGAGCGCGGCCCCGCTGCGGCCCGACACCGGCCACGGCACGGCCTTCGGCACGACGGCCGGCGCCGGACCGGGCTCCTGCGCCGTTTCGGCGGGCGGCGCCTGCTCGATGAGCACATGCGCGTTGGTGCCGCTGATACCGAACGACGACACACCGGCGCGGCGCACCCGGTCGCCCTCCGGCCACTCCACCGGCTCGGTGAGCAGCCGTACGTCACCGGCCGTCCAGTCCACGTGCGAGGAGGGCGTGTCCACATGCAGCGTGCGGGGCAGCAGGCCGTTGCGGAGCGCGAGCACCATCTTCATGACACCGGCGACACCGGCCGCCGCCTGTGTGTGTCCGATGTTCGACTTGACCGTACCGAGCCACAGCGGGTGTTCCGGCTCGCGGTCCTGGCCGTACGTGGCGAGCAGGGCGCCCGCCTCGATCGGATCGCCCAGGGTCGTGCCCGTACCGTGCGCCTCGACCGCGTCCACCTCGGACGGGGAGAGTCCGGCGCCGGCCAGTGCCTGGCGGATCACCCGTTGCTGGGAGGGGCCGTTGGGCGCGCTCAGGCCGTTGGACGCGCCGTCCTGGTTGACCGCGCTGCCGCGCAGGACCGCGAGCACGGGGTGTCCGTTGCGCTGGGCGTCGGACAGCCGCTCGACGACCAGCAGACCCGCGCCCTCGGACCAGGCGGTGCCGTCCGCCGCGTCGGAGAACGCCTTGCAGCGCCCGTCGGCGGCCAGTCCGCCCTGGACGCTGAACCCGGCGAAGCTGGCGGAGGTGGCCATCACGGTCACGCCGCCGGCCAGCGCCAGCGAGCATTCGCCGTTGCGTACGGCCTGCGCGGCGAGATGCAGGGTCACCAGCGAGGACGAGCACGCGGTGTCGAGTGTGACGGCGGGGCCTTCGAGCCCGAGGACGAAGGAGAGCCGGCCCGACATGACGCTCGCCGCGAGGCCGTTGCCCGCGTAGCCGCCCATGTCGTCGCGCGAGGCGAGCACCAGGTGCGCGTAGTCCTGGGAGTTGGTGCCGACGAACACACCGGTCCTGCTGCCGCGCAGAGTGGCCGGGTCGATGCCGGAGCGCTCGATGGCCTCCCAGGCCACCTCCAGGAGCAGTCGCTGCTGCGGGTCCATCGCGAGCGCCTCGCGCGGCGAGATGTCGAAGAACCCCGGGTCGAACCGCGACGCGTCGTGGACGAAGCCGCCCTCCTGGGTGGCGCTGCGGCCCTCGCCGTCACCGGCGAGCACGTCCAGGTCCCAGCCGCGGTCGTCGGGGAATCCGGAGATGGCGCCGCGGCCGTCGGCGAGCAGGTCCCACAGGTCCTCGGGGGACCGGACCCCGCCGGGGAACCTGCATCCCATCCCGACGATCGCCACCGGTTCGTGACGGCCGGATTCGGCCTCTTCGAGTCGTTGGCGGGTCTGGTGCAGATCCGTCGTGACCCACTTCAGGTAGTCGACGAGTTTCTTTTCGTCCGGCATCGTCCGTGAACCTTCCTCAGATGTATCGCGTGCGAAGGGAGTGGGCCCCTGTCAGGAATCCGTCGACCTGCCGAGCTCGTTGTCGATGAAGGCGAGGATCTCGTCCGCGCTCGCGGCCTCGATCCGTTCGGTGACCACGGCCTCGCCGGTCTCCGGGGCGGCTCCGTCCCACCGCGCGAGGAGCCGGCGCAGCCGTCCGGCGACCCCGGTCCTGGTGACCTCGTCGAGCGTGCCGTCGGTGAACGCCGCCTCCAGCCGGTCGAGCGCCGTCAGCGGCGAGCCCTCCGTGCCGGAGGTGTCCGCGCCGAACAGCGCCGGCATCAGATGCCCGGCGACGGCGAGCGGCGTGGGGTGGTCGAACACGAGGGTGGCGGAGAGCCGTACCCCCGTGGCCGCGGTCAGCCTCGTGCGCAGCTCCACCGCCATCAGCGAGTCGAAGCCCAGCCGGCTGAAGTCCCGGTCGGCCGGGACGGCGTCCGGGGTGGCGTGGCCCAGTACGGCGGCGGTCTCGGTCCGCACCAGCTCCACCAGGGCCGCTTCCCGCGCCTCCGCGGTCAGCCCCTCCAGGCGCCCCGTCAGACCGGTGGCACGGCTCCGGGCGGCGGCCGTACGGCGCTTGGTCCGGACAAGACCGCGCAGTACCGCGGGGATCCCGTCGGCCGAGGACACCGCCGCCGGAGCCGCTCCGGCGGCGATCCGTACCGGCGCGACCAGTGCCTCGTCACGGGCGCTCGCCGCGTCGAACAGCGCGAGGCCCTGTGCCACCGGGAGCGGGGCGAGATCCGAGCGGGACATACGGCGCAGATCGGTGTCGCTCAGGGTGCCGGTCATCCCGGAGTCCGAGGTCCAGGGGCCCCAGGCGAGCGAGACGGCGGGCAGACCGAGGGCGGCGCGGTGCGCGGCCAGGGCGTCCAGGAAGGTGTTGGCGGCGGCGTAGTTGCCCTGCCCCGGAGCTCCGATGAGACCGGCGACCGAGGAGTACACGACGAATCCGCCCAGACCGGGGGCGAGTTCGCGGGTCAGCTCGTGCAACTGCCAGGCCGCGTCCGCCTTCGGACGCAGTACGCGGTCGACGAGATCGGGGGTGAGCGAGCCGATGGTGGCGTCGCCGAGCACACCGGCGGTGTGCACCACGGCGGTCAGCGGGTGTTCGGCCGGTACGGCGGCCAGCAGCGCGCCGAGCGCCGTACGGTCGGCGACATCGCAGGCGGCGACGGTCACCTCGGCACCGAGGGCGGTGAGTTCGGCCCGCAGTTCCCGGGCGCCGGGCGCGTCGGGTCCACGCCGGCCGGCCAGCAGCAGATGCTTCATGCCGTGCGCGGTCACCAGATGCCTGGCGAGCGCGCTGCCGAGGCCGCCGGTGCCGCCGGTGATCAGCACCGTACCGTCGCGGTCCCAGGTCCGGAACTGGTCCGGCGGCGGGGTGGCACCGCTCTCGGGCAGCCGGGCGAGCCGGGCGACCCGGACGGCGCCGTCGCGCAGCGCCGCCTGGGACTCGGCGGCGTCCAGCAGCCCCGGCAGGGCGGTGAGAGCCTTGCCCAGGGCGTCGGTGTCGTCGAGGTCGAGCAGCAGGAAGGAGCCGGGCTCCTCCAGCTGGGCGGAGCGGACCAGGCCCCATACGGGGGCGGCGGCCAGGTCCCGTACGTCCTCGGCGCCGACGGCGACCGCGCGCCGGGTGACGAACACCAGCCGCGATGCCGCGGTCCGCCGGTCTGCGGACCAGCCGCGCAGCAGATCGAGAGCGGCGGCCGTCGAGGTCCGCGCGGCACCGGGGACGTCCCCAGTGCCGGAGGCGTCGCCGATGACCGGGGCCAGCACGACGTCCGGCAACGGCCCTTCGCCGTCGAGGAGTTCGGCGAGTGTCCCGGCGCGTACGGCGGGCGCTCCGTCGGCCGGGGCCGCCGCGTCCAGCGCGGTCGCCAGACCCGCCGGGTCCGCGCCGACGACCGCCCAGCGGAGTCCGGCGGAGGCGGGTGTCTCCGGAGCGGGCGCCGTCTCCCAGACGACGCCGAACAGCGAGGCGGCCTCTCCACCGGCTTCCGAGGGGGCGGGAGCCGCGTCGGCGGCCGGACGGAGGGCGAGCGAGCGTACGGAGATCACCGGCGCGCCGTCGGCGTCGACGGCCACCAGCGACACGGTGTCCTGGCCGGTGGCGGTCAGCCGTACCCGCAGCGCGGTGGCGGCACCCGCGTGCAGGGTCAGTCCCCGCCAGGCGAACGCTTCGACGCCCTCGGCCGTGGCGTCGCGGTCGGTGTCGGCGCCGGAGTCGGTGTCGGTGTCGATGTCGGTGTCCAGCAGTCCCGCCGCGCGGACGGCGGCGCCCAGCAGCGCCGGATGGATGGTGAACGCGCCGTCCCCGCCCGCCTCTTCGTCCAGCGCGACCTCCGCGAAGACCACGCCGTCCCGCCGCCAGGCGGCGCGCGACCCCGCGTCGTCCTCCTCCTCGGACTCCACGGCCAGGGCACCGGCCGGCGGCCAGACGGAGGTGTCGAACTCCGCGCCCGGGGCCGCCGCCCCGGCACCGGCGGCCAGCACTCCGGTGGCGTACCGGGTCCAGGGGAGGTCCGGTCCGTCCTCCGGGCGGGCGTGCACATCCAGGGTTCGGCGGCCGGCCTCGTCGGCGGCGCCCACCCGCACCTGGATCCGTACCGCGCCCTCCTCGGGCACGAACAGCCCGTTCTCCAGGTCCAGTTCCTCGATCAGCTCACAGCCCACCTCGTCACCGGCGCGTACGGCCAGCTCGGCGAAGGCCGCCGCGGGCAGCGGCACGGGCCCGTCGGCGCCCCGGTGGGCGGCCAGCCAGGGATGCGCCGGGAGCGACAGCCTTCCCGTCAGCACCACATCGTCGGAGCCGGCCACCGTCATCGCCGCGCCCAGCAGGGGATGCCCTGCGGCGACCAGACCGAGTCCGGAGGCGTCGGCCGCCGGGTTCCGCGACACCGAGGGCCAGTAGCGCTCGCGCTGGAAGGCGTACGTCGGCAGCTCCACCCGGCGCGCGCCCGTACCGGCGAAGATCCCGGTCCAGTCGCAGGGGACACCGTGCGCGTGGAGCTGGGCGAGCGCGGTGACGACGGTCAGTTCCTCGGGCCTGTCCTTGCGCAGGACGGGCACGACGACGGCCTCGTCCGGTACGGAGGCGCGGACCAGGGCGGAGAGCACACCGTCCGGGCCCAGCTCCAGGAACGTGCCGACTCCCTTGCCCGCGAGGGTCCGTACGCCGTCGGCGAAGCGGACCGCCTCGCGGACGTGCCGTACCCAGTAGTCGGCGGAGCACAGTTCACCGGCCGTGGCCGGCTCGCCGGTCAGGTTCGAGACGACCGGGATACGGGGCGCCTCGTAGGTGACCTTCTCGGCGACCGCCCGGAATCCGTCCAGCATCGGGTCCATCAGCGGCGAGTGGAACGCGTGGCTCACCGGGAGCCGGCTCGTCCTGCGTCCCCCGGCCGCCAGGCGCTCCGCGGTCTTCAGGACCTGGTCCTCGGCGCCGGAGATGACCACGGCGGTGGGGCCGTTGACGGCGGCGATCGCCACCTCGGCGGAGAGCAGCGGCCGTACCTCGTCCTCGGTGGCCTCCACGGCGACCATGGCACCGCCCTCGGGCAGCGCCTCCATCAGCCGGGCGCGCGCCGCGACCAGCCGGGCCGCGTCCGCCGTCGAGAACACCCCGGCCACATGGGCGGCGGCGATCTCACCGATCGAGTGACCCGCCACATGGTCCGGGGTCACTCCCCACGACTCCAGCAGCCGGAAGAGAGCGACCTCGACCGCGAACAGCGCGGGCTGGGTGTACGCGGTGCGGTTCAGCGTCGCGGCGTCGTCGCCCCAGATCACCTCACGCAGCGGACGGTTCAACTCCCCGTCCAGATGGGCGAGTACGGAGTCGAGCGCGTCGGCGAAGACCGGGAAGCGTTCGTAGAGCTCGCGGCCCATTCCCAGCCGCTGGCTGCCCTGGCCGGAGAAGAGGACCGCCGTCGGCCGCTCCACGGCCACTCCCCTGGCGATCGGCCGCGCGTCCGCGCCGTCGCCCGGAGCCATCAGCACGGCCCGGTGCTCGAAGGCCGACCGGCTCCCGGCCAGTGAGAGACCGAGGTCGAGCGGGGAGAGCCCGGGGCGGTCCGCCACGAAGGAGCGCAGCCGGTCCAGCTGTGCGTCCAGCCCGGCTTCGCTCTTGGCCGAGACGAGCCACGGCACAGCGGCCGGGGTCACCTCGGGGGCCGGGCCCGGGGCCGCCGGCTCGGCCGGCGGGGCCTGTTCCAGGATCACATGCGCGTTGGTACCGCTGATCCCGAAGGACGACACACCGGCCCGGCGGGCCTGCCCGGTCTCCGGCCACTCCCGCTGCTCGGTGAGCAACTCCACCGCGCCCGAGGACCAGTTGATCCGGGTCGAGGGCTCGCTGACATGCAGCGTCCGGGGCAACCGGCCGTGCCGGAGCGCCAGTACCGTCTTCAGCACACCCGCGACACCCGCCGCGGCCTGGGTGTGGCCGAGGTTCGACTTCACGGAGCCGAGCAGCAGGGGCCGCCCGGGGTCGCGGTCACGGCCGTACGTGGCGAGGAGGGCCCCCGCCTCGATGGGGTCGCCCAGGGTGGTGCCGGTGCCATGGGCCTCGACGGCGTCCACGTCCGCGGGGGTCAGACCGCCGGAGGCGAGGGCCTGGCGGATGACCCGCTGCTGGGAGGGGCCGTTGGGCGCGGTCAGTCCGTTGGAGGCACCGTCCTGGTTGACGGCGGAACCACGCAGCACGGCCAGGATCTCGTGGCCGTGGCGCCGGGCGTCCGACAGCCGCTCGACGACCACCACGCCGACGCCCTCGGACCAGCCGGTGCCGTCGGCCGAGTCGGAGAACGCCTTGCAGCGCCCGTCCGGGGCCAGACCGCCCTGGCGGGTGAACCCGGCGAAGCTGGTCGAGGTCGACATGACGGTGACACCGCCGACCAGCGCCATGGAGCATTCACCGGCGCGCAGCGCCTGGGCGGCCCAGTGCAGCGCGACCAGGGAGGAGGAGCAGGCGGTGTCGACGGTGACGGCGGGGCCCTCGAAGCCGAAGGCGTAGGAGAGCCGGCCGGAGATGACACTGGCGGCCAGACCGGTGCCCGCGTGGCCCTCCACGTCCTCGTCCGCCCGGAGGATCAGATGGGCGTAGTCCTGGCCGTTGGTGCCGATGAACACCCCGGTCCGGCTGCCGCGCAGCGAGACCGGGTCGGTCCCGGTCCGCTCGAACGCCTCCCACGCGGTCTCCAGCAGCAGCCGCTGCTGCGGGTCCATGGCAAGGGCCTCACGCGGTGAGATGTCGAAGAAGCCCGGATCGAAGTCGGCGGCCTCGTAGAGGAATCCGCCCTCGCGGGTGGCGCTGCGGCCCTGGCCGTCGCCCGCGAGGACATCGAGGTTCCAGCCGCGGTCCGTGGGGAACTCCGCGATGCCGTCCCGGCCTTCGGTGAGCAGCTGCCACAGCTCCTCGGGCGAGCGCACCCCGCCGGGGAAGCGGCAGGCCATGCCGACGATGACGACCGGGTCGTCGGTGACCCCGGCGGAGGCGGTGCCCGGGGCGTCGGATCCGGTCGGCTCGCCGCTCTCCTCGCCGGTCTCCCCGCCGAGCAGTTCGGTGCTGAGATGGACGGCGAGGGCGTGCGGGTTCGGATAGTCGAAGACCAGGCCGGCGGGGAGGGCCAGACCGGTCATCTCCGTGAGCCTGTTGCTCAGTTCGACGGCGGTCAGCGAGTCGAAGCCGAGGTCGCGGAAGGCCTTGTCGCCCCTGATCGCGTCGGCTCCGGTGTGTCCCAGTACGGCGGCGGCCTGGGTACGGACGAGGGTGAGCAGTACGGCGGTCCGGTCGGCCCCGGTCGCATCGCGCAGCCGCTCGCGCAGCCCGGACGCGGCCGATTCGCCGGCGCGCCGCGCTTCCCGTACGGCTGTCAGCGCCTTGCGCGCCTCGGGGAGATCGGCGAGGAGCGGGCTGGGGCGCAGGCTCAGCAGGGCGCTCAGCAACTGGGGCTGCTGGAGGTCCGCGAGGACCACGGTCGGCTCGGGCTCCACCACGACCCGGAGCAGCGCGGAGACCGCGAGAGCGGGGTCGAGGGCGCTCGGTCCCGCCTGCTGAGCGGAGGCGCCCGAGTGGGCGGCCATGCCGCCGCCGTCCCACGCGCCCCAGGCGATCGAGGTCGCCGGCAGACCGAGCGACCTGCGCCGCTCGGCCAGTGCGTCGAGGACGGTGTTGGCGGCGGCGTAGTTGGCCTGGCCGGGGTTGCCCACGGCGCCCGCCACCGAGGAGAACAGCGCGAACACCGACAGACCGAGATCCCGGGTCAGTTCGTCGAGCAGCAGCGCCGAGGCGACCTTGGCGCGGAACACGGTCTCGAACCGCTCGGCCGTCAGCCCTGCCAGCACCCCGTCGTCCAGGACCCCCGCCGTGTGCACCACGCCCGTCAGCGGGGCGTCCTCGGGGACGTCGGCAAGGACGCGCGTCAGCTGGTCCCTGTCGGCGGCGTCGCAGGCGGTGAGGGTGACCCGCGCGCCGAGACCGGTCAGTTCCGTCCGCAGCTCCTCGGCGCCGGGCGCGTCCGGGCCCCGGCGGCTCAGCAGTACGAGATGCCCGACGCCCTCGGTCGCGAGCCGGCGGGCTACATGGGCGCCGAGCGCGCCCGTACCGCCGGTGATGAGTACGGTGCCGGACGGCTGCCACCGCTCCTCGGTGGCCCCGGCGCTCCCCGTGCTGGCCGCGGGCGTCATCCTGCGGCCGAACACGCCCGAGGCGCGGACGGCCACCTGGTCCTCGCCGTCCCGGCCGGAGAGGACGGCGATGAACCGCCGTACGGACCGCTCGTCCAGTTCCTCGGGCAGATCGGCCAGCCCGCCCCACTGGCGGGGGTGTTCGAGCGCCGCGACTCTGCCGAGGCCCCAGACGGCGGCCTGGGCCGAGCCGGCCGGCGGCTCGGAGTGGACGGGTGAGACGGCGCCGCGCGTGACGGCCCAGAGGGGCGCCGCGATGCCCGCGTCGCCGAGGGCGCGGATGAGCGCGGCGGTGGCGGTCAGCCCGGCGGGCACACCGGCGGGGCCGGCCGACTCGTCCAGGGCGAGCAGCGACACCACACCCGTGATCTCCGCCTGCGCGTCCGAGGCGGCCTCGGTGAGCCGGGCGACCAGGCCGGCCGCGTCGAGTGCGCCGGTGTCGACCCGTACGGCGGCCGGGCCGAGCCCGTCGATCAGCGAGGTCACCCACGCGTCGGCGGTCCCCGGCGCGGGCGCCAGTACCAGCCAGGTCCCGGACAGGGCGGCCGTGGAACCGCTGACGGTGAGCGGCTTCCAGCTCTGCCGGTAGCGCCAGGCGTCCACGGCCGAGCGGGTCTTGTGCCGGGTACGCCACGACGACAGCGCGGGCAGTACGGCCCCGAGCGAGTCGCCGTCCACATCCAGTCCGGCCGCGAGGGATTCCAGGTCCTCCCGCTCCACGGCGGCCCAGAACTCCGCGTCGACCGGGTCCGTACCGTCGGCGGGCGCGGCCCCGACCACCTCGGGCCAGAACCGTTCGCGCTGGAAGGCGTAGGTCGGCAGATCGACCTGCCGGGCGCCGGTGGACGCGAAGATCCCGGTCCAGTCGATGGTGGCCCCCGCGACATGCAGCCGGGCCACCGCGGTGACCAGCGCGGCTTCCTCGTCGCGGTCCTTGCGCAGCGCGGGGACCAGCACGGCGGTGGCGGGTACGGACTCGCGCGCCATCGCGGAGAGCACCCCGTCCGGGCCCAGTTCCAGGAACGTAGCGACGCCCAGGTCGGCGAGGGCGCGTACGCCGTCGGCGAAGCGCACGGCCTCGCGGACGTGCCGTACCCAGTAGTCGGCGCGGGAGAGTTCACCGGCCGCCGCGGGACCGCCCGTCACGTTGGACATGACGGGAAGGACCGGTTCGGCGTACGCCAGGCCCTCGGCGACCGTGCGGAACTCGTCCAGCATCGGGTCCATCAGCGGCGAGTGGAACGCGTGCGAGACCCGCAGCCTGCTCGTCCTGCGGCCCTGGGCCGCCAGTCGGGCCGCGACCTCCAGTACGGTCTCCTCGGCGCCCGAAATCACCACGGACGTCGGGCCGTTGACCGCGGCGACGGACACGTCGCCGGAGCCGGACAGCAGCGGAAGGACCTCGTCCTCCGTCGCCTGGACCGCGACCATCGCGCCACCGGCCGGCAGCGCCCCCATCAGCCGCGCCCGCGCCACCACCAAGCGGGCCGCGTCCTCCAGCGAGAACACCCCCGCCACAAACGCCGCCGCGATCTCACCGATCGAATGACCGGCCACAAACTCCGGCCGCACACCCCACGACTCCACCAGCCGGAACAACGCCACCTCGACCGCGAACAACGCCGGCTGAGTGAACACCGTGTCATTCAGCGGCCCGTCGTCCTCACCCCACATCACCTCCCGCAGCGAACACCCCAACTCGGCGTCCAGCGCGGCCAGTACGGAGTCCAGGGCCTCCGCGAAGACCGGGAACCGTCCGTACAGCTCACGGCCCATCCCCAGCCGCTGCGAACCCTGACCGGAGAACAGCACCGCCGACGACCGCTCGGTGGCCAGGCCCCGGGCGATGTCCACGACGCCCTCGTCGGTCGCCAGCAGCACCGCGCGGTGCTCGAAGACCGAACGGCCCGTCGCCAGCGAGTGGCCGATATCCACGGCCGGGGTCTCGGGATGCTGCCGCGCGAAGGCCCTGAGCCGGTCGAGCTGTCCGTCCAGCGCCGCTTCGCTCTTGGCCGAGACGAGCCATGGCACGGCACGCGGGGCTGCCCCGGGCGCGACCGGTGCGCCGTCGGCGGTGTCGTCCGCCGGGTCCGCCTGCTCCAGGACCACATGCGCGTTCGTACCGCTGATGCCGAAGGACGAGACGCCCGCCCGGCGGGCGCGTCCGGTCTCCGGCCACGCGGTGGTGTCCGCGAGCAGGTCCACGGCCCCCGCCGACCAGTCGACATGGCTTGACGGCTCGGTCAGGTGCAGCGTCTTCGGGAGCGTCCCGTGCCGCAGCGCCATCACCATCTTCACCAGGCCGGCGGCGCCCGCCGCGGCCTGGGTGTGGCCGATGTTGGACTTCACGGAGCCCAGCAGCAGCGGCAGGTCCTGGTCGCGGTCCTGGCCGTAGGTGGCCAGCAGCGCCTGGGCCTCGATCGGGTCACCGAGCGGTGTGCCGGTGCCGTGTGCCTCGACCGCGTCGACCTCGGCCGGGGAGAGTCCGGCGTTGGCGAGCGCCTGCCGGATCACCCGCTGCTGCGCGGGTCCGTTGGGGGCCGTCAGTCCGTTCGAGGCGCCGTCCTGGTTGACGGCGGAGCCCCGTACGACCGCCAGCACCTGGTGTCCGTTGCGCCGCGCGTCCGAGAGGCGTTCCAGGACGAGCACGGCCGCGCCCTCGGACCAGCCGGTGCCGTCGGCGGAGTCGGAGAACGCCTTGCAGCGGCCGTCGCCGGCCAGTCCGCCCATCCGGGAGAAACCGGCGAAGTTCGCGGAGGTGGTCATCACCGTCACGCCGCCGGCCAGGGCGAGCGAGCACTCGCCACCGCGCAGCGCCTGGGCGGCGAGATGCAGCGAGACGAGGGACGACGAGCAGGCCGTGTCGACCGACATCGCGGGACCCTCCAGGCCCAGCGCGTAGGCCAGCCGGCCGGAGACGACGCTGACCGCGAGGCCGGTGGTGGCATGGCCCGCCATGTCGTCCTTGGACCGCATGACGAGACCGGCGTAGTCCTGGCCGCTGACGCCGACGAAGACGCCGGTGCGGCTGCCGCGCAGGGTGGCCGGGTCGATGCCCGCGCGTTCCGCCGCCTCCCAGGAGACTTCGAGCAGGACGCGCTGCTGCGGGTCCATGGCGAGGGCCTCGCGCGGCGAGATACCGAAGAATCCGGCGTCGAAGTCGGCGACGTCGCGCAGGAATCCGCCCTGGCCCTCGACCGCGCCGATGGAGGCGTCGGCCTCCCAGCCCCGGTCGTCGGGGAAGCCGGAGATGGCGTCGCCGCCGGAGAGCACCAGCTCCCAGAGCCCTTCGGGGGACTCCACGCCGCCGGGGAAACGGCAGCTCATGCCGACGATCGCGATCGGATCGTCGGTGGCGTCGGCGCGCTCGCGCGACTCGCGCGCGGTGACGGCCGCGACATCGTCCTCACCGACCAGTTCTTCGAGGAGATACACGGCGAGCCTGGCCGGTGTCGGGTAGTCGAAGATGAGGGTGGCGGGCAGCGTCAGTCCGGTGGCGGACGCCAGCCGGTTGCGCAGTTCGACGGCGGTCAGCGAGTCGAAGCCGAGCTGCCTGAACTCCCGTTCCACGGCGATGGCCTCGGGCGAGGAGTGCGCGAGCACCACCGCCGCCTCGGCGCGGACGAGATCGGCCAGCAGCCGGGGCCGCTCGTTCTCGCGCAGCGCGGCCAGCCGCTCGACGAGGCCCGCGCGGGACACTCCGGCGGCTCCGCTCTTCGCGGCGCGGCGGCCGGTCCGTACGAGCCCGCGCAGGAGGGCCGGGACACCGGCGGCCGAGGGGATCGCGCCGCCGCCGAGGGAGAGCGGGACGATCAGCGCCTCGTCGCTCGCGGTGGCGGCGTCGAAGAGCGCCAGGCCCTGTTCCACCGAGAGCAGCGGCATTCCGCTGCCGCTGACCCGGCGTACGTCGTGGTCCTCCAGCGTGCTGGTCATACCGACGCCCTGTTCCCAGGCGCCCCAGGCCAGCGAGAGCGCGGGCAGTCCCTGGGCGCGGCGGTGCGCGGCCAGCGCGTCGAGGAAGGTGTTGCCTCCCGCGTAGTTGGCCTGTCCGGGGCTGCCCATGACGCCGGCCGTGGACGAATACACCACGAACGCGGCCAGATCGAGATCGCGCGTCAGCTCGTGCAGGTTCCAGGCCGCGTCGACCTTGGGACGCAGCACACCGGCCAGGCGCTCGGGGGTCAGCGAGCCGACGACGCCGTCGTCCAGCACACCCGCCGTGTGCACCACGGCCGTCAGCGGGTGCGCGGCGGGCAGCGACGCCAGCAGCTCGGCCAGCGCCTCCCGGTCCGCCACGTCGCAGGCGGCGACCGACACCTCCGCGCCCACGGTCCGCAGCTCCGCGGCCAGTTCGGCGGCTCCGGGGGCCTCCACTCCGCGCCGGCTGGTGAGCACCAGGTGCCGTACGCCGCGCTCGGCGACCAGGTGGCGGGCGAGCACTCCGCCCAGGCCGCCGGTGCCGCCGGTGATCAGGACCGTGCCCTCGGGGTCCCATACGGGCGGCATGGTGAGCACGATCTTGCCGATGTGCTTGGCCAGGCTCATGAAGCGGAACGCGTCGCGCGCCCGCCGTACGTCCCACGACCGCACCGGCAGCGGCTCCAGTACGCCGCGCTCGAACAGCCCGCCCAACTCGACCAGCATCCGCTGGATGCCCTCGGGCCCGACCCAGCCGAGGTCGAAGGACTGGTAGTCCACGCCGTCGGGCAGTTCGGCGGCTTCCCGGATGTCGGTCTTGCCCATCTCCAGGAACCGGCCGCCCTCACCGACCAGCCGCAGCGACGCGTCCACGAACTCACCGGCCAGCGAGTTCAGTACGACATCGACCCCCCGGCCGCCACTGACCTCAGCGAACGCCGCCTCGAAGTCCGTCGTACGCGACGACGCGATGTGATCCTCGGCCACACCGAGCGACCGCAGCACATCCCACTTGCCCTCACTCGCCGTCGCGAAGACCTCGGCACCCAGATGGTTCGCCACCTGGATCGCCGCCATACCCACACCACCCGCACCGGCGTGGATCAGCACCTTCTCGCCCTGCCGCAGCCCGCCCAGTTCCACCAGCGCGTGGTACGCGGTCAGGAAGACGAGCGGCATCGAGGCCGCCGTCTCCCACGACCAGCCGTCCGGTACGGGGGTCATCATGCGCTCGTGGCCCACCACATGGGTGCCGAAGCCGCCGAAGAGCATGCCCATGACCCGGTCGCCGACCCGCAGACCGGTCACGTCGGGCCCGGTCCCGACCACGACACCGGCCGCCTCGGAGCCGAACAGCCCCGCGTCGCCGGGGTACATGCCCAGGGCGTTGAGGACATCGCGGAAGTTCACTCCGGCCGCGCGGACCTCGATCCGTACATCGTGGCCGGTCAGCGGTTCGAGGACCTCGGGGAACGGGGCGAGGGTCAGTCCGTCGAGGCTGCCCTTGGCCCGGCTGCCCAGCCGCCACGGCACTCCGGCCGGCGGCACCAGACCCGTACCCGACTCCAGCCGGGCGAGCCGGCCGACGCGCAGCGTGCCCGCGCGGACCACGGCCTGCGGCTCGTCGGCGGCCACCAGCCCCGGCAGCGCGGGGAGTACGGCCGCCGAGCCGGCGGTGTCGTCGGTGTCCACGAGCAGGAACCGGCCGGGGTTCTCGGCCTGCGCCGAGCGCACCAGGCCCCAGACGGGGGCGGCGGCGACATCGGTGACGTCCGTGGCGCCGTCCTCGACCGCGCCACGGGTGACGAACACGAGGCGCGAGTCCGCGAACCGCTCCTCGGCCAGCCATTCCTGCACCAAGGTCAGCGCGTAGTGGGCGAGTTCGTGTGCCGACTCGGCGCCGCGCGCGCTGTCGCCGCTCAGCGGTACGACCACGATCCCCGGCACCGCGGCGTCGTCACGGGCGGCCAGTTCGGCGAGGGTGCGCGCCGGGGCGCCGAGCCCGGCGGCGCCGGTGGCGGCGAGGGCGGCCGTCAGGCCCAGCCCGTCCGTGCCGAGCACCACCCATTCGGTGTCCGCGGGGACCTTCTCCGGGGTGCCGGGCACCCAGTCGACGCGGAAGAGCGAGTTCAGCTCGTCCCGGCGTCCGCTGTCGGCCGCCTGGGGGCCCGCCGCCCGCAGGAGCAGCGAGTCCACCGAGATGACCGGTTCGCCCTGGACGTCGACGGCGGCCAGCTGGACGGAGTCCTGGCCGTTGCTGGTGATCCGGACGCGCAGGGTCGACGCCCCGGAGGCGTGCAGGGAGACGCCGTTCCAGGCGAAGGGCAGCAGGCTGCGGTCGTCGCCGTCCGCGCTGGCGAACACGGTGCTGTGCAGGACGGAGTCGAGCAGCGCCGGGTGCACGCCGAAGTCGTTCGCGTCGGTGACACCCCGGTCGAGGGCGACCTCGGCGAAGATCTCCTCGTCACGGCGCCAGACCGCGCGCAGGCCGCGGAAGACCGGGCCGTAGTCGAGTCCGTTGCCCGCGTACCGGTCGTACAGCCCCTCGATGTCCACCACGGTCGCGCCCTTGGGCGGCCATACGGATCCGTCGAAGCCGAGGATCCGCTCGCCGCCGCCGATCCGGCCGGAGGCGTGCAGGGTCCACTCGTCGTCGGGCGCGTCGACGGGGCGGGTGTAGAAGCGCAGCTCGCGGCGGCCCTCGTCGTCCGCGCCGCCGATGGCGATCTGCACCTGGACGGCGCCGGTGCGGGGCAGGATGAGCGGGGCGGCGAGCATCAGTTCCTCGACGCGGTCGCAGCCTGCCTGGTCGGCGGCCCTGATGGCCAGTTCGAGGAATCCGGTGCCGGGGAAGAAGACCATCCCGCTGACGACATGGTCGGCGAGCCACGGGTGGGTGGCCAGCGAGAGGGTGCCGGTCAGCAGGAGTTCGTCGGAGCCCGCCACGGACATGGCGGCGCCCAGCAGCGGGTGGTTCGCGGAGGTCAGTCCGAGTCCGGTCGCGTCGGCCGGCCGGAAGGTCGTCTTCGGCCAGAACCGCTCGTGCTGGAACGCGTAGGTCGGCAGATCCACCAGCCGGGCGCCGGTGCCGTCGAAGAACGCCGGCCATTCCACGCGCACGCCATGGACATGCAGTTGAGCGAGCGCGGTGACGGCCGAGGTCTCCTCGGGGCGGTCCTTGCGGAGCACCGGTACGGTCACGGCGCCGGCCGGTACGGACTCCTGGGCCATGGCCGACAGCACACCGTCCGGGCCCAGTTCCAGGAAGGTGGTCACGCCCTGCTCGCCGAGCGTGCGTACGCCGTCGCCGAACCGGACGGCCTCGCGGACATGCCGTACCCAGTACTCGGCCGAGCACAGCTCCTCGTCCGACGCCAGAGCGCCCGTCAGATTCGACACGACGGGGATGACCGGCTCCGTGTAGGCCAGGCCCTGAGCGACGGCGCGGAACTCGTCCAGCATGGGGTCCATCAGCGGCGAGTGGAACGCGTGCGACACCCGCAGCCTGCTCGTCTTGCGGCCCCGCTCCCCCAGCCGCGCCGCGACCTCCAGCACCGCGTCCTCAACGCCCGACAGCACCACGGACGTCGGGCCGTTGACGGCCGCGATGGACACCTCGCCGGAATCCGACAACAGCGGCAGGACCTCGTCCTCGGTGGCCTGGACGGCGACCATCGCGCCGCCCGGGGGCAGCGCCCGCATGAGCCGCGCCCGCGCGACCACGAGCGTGCAGGCGTCCTCCAGCGAGAAGACCCCCGCCACATGCGCCGCCGCGATCTCACCGATCGAATGACCGGCCACGAAGTCCGGGACCACACCCCACGACTCCACCAGCCGGAACAGCGCCACCTCGACCGCGAACAGCGCGGGCTGCGTGAAGCCGGTGTCGTTCAGCGCGTCCGCGTCCTCGCCCCAGATGACCTCGCGCAGCGGCCGGTCCAACTCCCCGTCCAGCTGGGCCAGTACGGCGTCCAGCGCCTCGGCGAAGACCGGGAAGCCCGCGTACAGTTCGCGGCCCATCCCGAGCCGCTGGCTGCCCTGGCCGGAGAACAGCACGGCGCTCTTCGTGCGTCCCGCGACCGTGCCCTGGACCGCGCCGGCCGCCGCGCCGTTGGTGAGCCAGCCTTCCAGCGCCGCGCGTCCGGCCCCGCCGTCCTCGTCCGCGACGACGGCGAGGCGGTGCTCCAGGCTCGCCCTGGATGTCGCGAGGGACAGCGCGGTGTCCAGCGCGCGCGTACCGGGCTCGGCCTCCAGCCTGGTCAGCAGCGCGGTCGCCTGGTCGCGCAGCGCCTCGGCGGTCCGGCCGGAGATGACCCACGGCAGCGCGCTCGCGCGGCGGAGGGGAGCGGTCCCGTCCTTCTGGGCGGGGGTCTCCTCGGCGCCCGGCGCCTGCTCGATGATCACATGCGCGTTGGTGCCGCTGACCCCGAACGAGGAGACACCCGTACGGCGCGGACGGCCCGCGTCCGGCCAGGCGCGCGCCTCGGTGGCCAGTTCGACCTTGCCCGCCGACCAGTCGACGTGCGACGACGGCTCGTCGGCGTGCAGCGTCTTGGGCACCACGCCGTGCCGCATCGCCATGACCATCTTGATGACGCCCGCGACACCCGAAGCGGCCTGCGTGTGACCGATGTTGGACTTGACCGAGCCGAGCAGCAGCGGGCGCTCCCGGTCCTGGCCGTAGCTCGCGAGCAGGCTCTGCGCCTCGATCGGGTCGCCCAGCGGGGTGCCCGTACCGTGCGCCTCCACGGCGTCCACCTCGGCCGGGGTGAGACCGGCGTTGGCGAGCGCCTGCCGGATCACCCGCTGCTGGGAGGGGCCGTTGGGCGCGGTGAAGCCGTTGGAGGCACCGTCCTGGTTGACGGCGGAGCCCCGGATGACGGCGAGGACCGGGTGTCCGTTGCGCTGTGCGTCCGTAAGGCGCTCCAGCATCAGGACGCCCGCGCCCTCGGACCAGCCGGTGCCGTCGGCCGACTCGGAGAACGCCTTGCAGCGGCCGTCCCTGGCGAGCCCGCCCTGCCGGCTGAACTCGATGAGCGAGCCGGGGGTGGACATCACATTGACGCCGCCGGCGAGCGCCAGTCCGCATTCGCCGTTGCGCAGCGACTGCACGGCGAGGTGGAGGGCGACCAGGGAGGACGAGCAGGCGGTGTCGACGGTGATGGCCGGACCTTCGAGCCCGAGGGTGTACGAGAGCCGGCCGGACACGGCGCTGGCGGCGATGCCGGTGCCGACGTCGCCGGTCGCGTCGTCCAGCGATCTGACCAACAGGTAGGCGTAGTCCTGGCCGTTGGTGCCGATGAACGCGCCGGTACGGGTCCCGCGCAGCCGCGTGGCGTCGATCCCGGACCGCTCGATGGCCTCCCAGGTGGTCTCCAGCAGCAGCCTCTGCTGGGGATCCATGGTGACGGCCTCGCGCGGCGAGATCCCGAAGAAGCCGGGGTCGAAGTCGGCGACGGTGCCGAGGAATCCGCCCTGCTGGCTGACGGAGGTGTCGCGCTCGTCGGTGGTGCTGTCGCGCAGCGCGTCCAGGTCCCAGCCTCGGTCGGCGGGGAATCCGGAGATGGCGTCGGTGCCGGAGGCGACGAGGTCCCAGAGTGCTTCCGGGGAGTGCGCCTCGCCGGGGAACCGGCAGCTCATTCCCACGATGGCGATGGGTTCCCTGGCCGCGGCGACGAACATTCTGTTCTGCCGGCGCAGCCGCTCCGTCTCCTTCATCGCGGCGCGCAGCGCTTCCACGACGTTGGCGTTGGGTGCTTTCTCGGTGGGGGCGTTCATCGTCTGCTCCATCACTCTCGCGCTACAGGTCGGACTGGCCGTTGAGCGCGGCCCGCACCAGGTCTGCCACTGCCATCGAGTCGATGGACTCGTCGGTGTCTTCGGTGTCGTAGGGGTCCTCGTCCCGCACCGGGGACGTGTCGCCCCCTCCCGCCAGCTGGAGCAGCGGCTCCAGCACGCCGATGTCCCGCAACCGCGCGAGCGGTACGGACGCCAGCAGGGCCCGGATCTCCGCTTCCTCGCCGTCGGCGCCGGATCCGTCCCCCTCGTCGGGGATCAGCCGGCCGAGCACATGCTCGGCGAGGGCCGTGGGCGTCGGGTGGTCGAAGACGAGCGTCGCGGAGAGGCTCAGGCCGGTGGCCGTGTTGAGCTGGTTGCGCAGCTCGACGGCTCCGAGCGAGTCCACCCCGAGGTCCCGGAAGGACCGTTCGGCGCCGACGGCGTCCGTGTCCGGGTAGCCGAGCACCTGCGCGGCCCGGGTACGGACGAGGTCCACGACCGTTTCCAGCCGCCGGTGCGCCGGCAGACGCGTGAGCCGGTCCCGCAGCCCGCTGTCGGCCGTGCCGCTCTCGGGCGCCGCCGTGGCGGCCACCTTCTCGTCGTAGCCGGGGAGTTCGCGGAGCAGGGCGCTCGGCCGGGCCGCGCCGAAGGCTCCGACGAAGCGATCCAGGGCGACTTCGGCGACGACCGCGGTCGGCTCGGGCTCCATGACCAGCCGGAGCAGCGCCTCGCAGGCCAGCTCCGGGTCCATGGCGCCGATTCCGGCGCGCTTGGCGGCCTCGTCGGCCCCGGCGCCGCCGGCCATTCCGCCGCCTCCCCAGGCGCCCCAGGCGAGGGACGTCGCCGGGAGGTCCTGTGCCCTTCGCCGTTCCGCCAGGGCGTCCAGGACGGCGTTGGCCGCCGCGTAGTTGGCCTGGCCGAGGTTGCCCACGGACGCGGAGGCCGAGGAGAAGAGGACGAACGCCGTGAGGTCCAGCTCACGGGTGAGTTCGTCGAGCAGGAGGGCCGAGGTGACCTTCGCGCGGAAGACGGCCTCGAACCGCTCCGGGGTGAGCCGGTCGAGCACTCCGTCGTCCAGGACTCCGGCCGCGTGGACCACGCCGGTGAGCGGGTGCTCCGCCGGGATGTCCGCGAGTACGGCGGCCAGTTGGGCGCGGTCGGCGACATCGCAGGCCGCGATCGTGACGGCCGTGCCGAGGGCGTCGAGTTCGGCGCGCAGGGCGTCGGCGCCCGGTGCCCCGGGGCCGCTCCGGCTGAGCAGCACCAGACGCTGGGCGCCGTCCTTGGCGAGCCGGCGGGCGACATGCGCGCCGAGGGCGCCGGTGCCACCGGTGATCAGGACGGTGCCGTCCGGGTCCCAGGCGCGGGCGGACCGCTTGCCGGGCGCCCGTACGAGGCGCCGGGCGAGGACCGCGGAGGTGCGTACCGCCACCTGGTCCTCCCCGTCGAGGCCCGCCAGCACCCCCGCGAATCCCGCGGCCGCGCGCTCGTCCAGCGTCTCGGGGAGGTCGACCAGACCGCCCCAGCGCTCCGGGTACTCCAGCGCGGCGACCCGGCCGAGACCCCATACGGCGGCCTGGAGCGGGCGGTGCGCGCCGTCCGCGCGGTTCACGGACACAGCGCCCCGGGTGGCGCACCACAGCGGCGCGTCGATCCCGGCGTCGCCGAGTGCCTGGAGCAGTACGGCGGTGAGGGCGGCTCCCTCGGGCACGCTGCCCGCGAGGGTCTCGCGCAGCGCCAGGAGCGAGACGACACCGGCGAAGCGTGTGCCGTCCTCGGCGTGGGCGCGCGCGGCGAGCTCGCGCAGTTCCCCGGCCAGTGCGGCCCGGTCGGGGCCGGCCACGGCCAGCCGTACGGCCTTGGTGCCGAGCGTTTCGAGCGCGGCGGACACCCAGGCGTCCTCGGTCAGTTCGGCGGGTACCACCGCGAGCCAGGTGCCCGTGAGCGGCTTGCGGTGGGCGAGGGAGGCGCCGGCCAGTGCCTTCCAGACGATCCGGTGGCGCCAGCCGTCCACGACCGATTCGTCGTCGCGCCGCCTGCGCCAGTCCAGCAGGGCGGGCAGCACCTTCGACAGGGCGTCGCCCTCGACGTCCAGGGCGGACTCCAGGGAGGCGAAGTCCTCCTGTTCCACGGCGTCCCAGAACGCGCGGTCCGTGGCCCGCGTCTCCTGCGCGTCGGCGCCCGCGGCGGTGGCGCCGGGCATGACGTCCGGCCAGAACCGGCCGTGCTGGAAGGCGTAGGTGGGCAGGTCCAGCCACTGGGCTCCGGTGCCCGCGAAGAACGCGGACCACCTCGGGCTCACCCCGTGGACATGCAGCCGGGCGAACGCGGTGACGAGCGTGGTCTCCTCGCCCCGGCCCTTGCGCAGGACCGGTACGGCCAGGGCGCCGCGCGGCGCCGTCTCCTGGGCCAGCGCGGAGAGGATCCCGTCCGGGCCCAGCTCCAGGAACGTGGTCACCCCGCGCTCGGCCATGGTCCGTACGCCGTCGGCGAAGCGGACGGCCTCGCGGACGTGCCGTACCCAGTACTCCGGCGAGCGCAGTTCGTCGGCCGTGGCCTGGGCGCCGGTCAGGTTGGACACCACCGGGATACGCGGCGCCTGAAGTGACAGCCCGGCGACGACTGTGCGGAACTCGTCCAGCATCGGGTCCATCAGCGGCGAGTGGAAGGCGTGCGAGACGCGCAGCCGGTTCGTCTTGCGGCCCTGGGCCTCCAGTTGGGCCGCGGCCTCCAGGACCGTGTCCTCGTCACCGGAGATCACCAGCGACGTCGGGCCGTTGACCGCCGCCACGGAGACGCGCTCCGACAGCAGCGGCAGGACCTCCTCCTCGGTGGCCTGGACTGCGACCATCGCACCACCGGACGGCAGGGCCTGCATCAGCCGGGCCCGCGCGACCACCAGCCGGGCCGCGTCCTCCAGCGAGAACACCCCCGCCACGTGGGCCGCCGCGATCTCACCGATCGAGTGGCCCGCCACGAAGTCCGGACTCAGCTCCCAGGACTCCACCAGCCGGAAGAGGGCCACCTCGATGGCGAACAGCGCGGGCTGTGCGAAGCCCGTCGCGTTCAGCGCACCGGCGTCCTCGCCCCACATCACCTCCCGCAGTGAACGGCCCAACTGGGCGTCCAGCGCGGTCAGTACGGAATCGAGGGCCTCCGCGAACACCGGGAAGGACTCGTAGAGTTCGCGGCCCATGCCGATCCGCTGCGAGCCCTGCCCGGAGAAGAGGAAGGCGCGCTTCCCGACCCGCTCCACCTGGTGCTCGACCAGGTCCGAGGCGGTACCGCCCTCGGCGAGGGCGGCGAGTCCCGCGAGCAGACCGTCCCGGCCGCTGGCCGTCAGGGCGGCGCGGTGCTCGAAGATCGCGCGGGTCGTCGCGAGCGAGAACGCCAGGTCGGTCAGCGGGGTGTCGGGCCGCGCCGTCAGCTGGGCGAGCAGCCTGCGGGCCTGGGCCCGCAGCGCGTTCCCGGATTTGCCGGAGAGCAGCACCGGCAGCGTCTCCGCCTCGCGCACGGGCGCCTCGGGCGCGGTGGGTGCCGGGGCGGCCCCGGCGGGCGCCTGCTCCAGGATGACGTGGGCGTTCGTACCGCTGGCACCGAACGAGGAGACTCCGGCGCGGCGCGGGCGGCCCGACTCGGGCCAGGCGACGGGCTCGGTGAGCAGCCGGGCGGCGCCGGACGTCCAGTCCACGTGCGAGGTCGGCGTCTCGGTGTAGAGCGACCTCGGCAGCGTGCCGTGCCGCATCGCCATCACCATCTTGATCACGCCCGCGACACCGGAGGCGGCCTGGGTGTGACCGATGTTGGACTTCAGCGAGCCGAGGAGCACCGGGCGCTCCGGGTCGCGGTCCTGGCCGTAGGTGGCCAGCAGCGCCTGCGCCTCGATCGGGTCACCGAGCTTGGTGCCGGTGCCATGGGCCTCGATGGCGTCCACCTCGGCGGCCGTCAGGGCGGAGTTGGCGAGCGCCTGCCGGATCACCCGTTGCTGGGCCGGTCCGCTGGGCGCGGTCAGTCCGTTGGAGGCGCCGTCCTGGTTGATGGCGGAGCCGCGCAGGACCGCCAGGACGTGGTGTCCGTTGCGCCGGGCGTCGGAGAGCCGCTCGACGACGAGCATGCCCACGCCCTCGGACCAGCCGGTGCCGTCCGCGTCCTCGGAGAACGCCTTGCAGCGGCCGTCGGGCGACAGCGCGCCCTGGGCGCTGAATTCGACGAAGCCCGCCGGGGTGGCCATCACCGTCACCCCGCCGGCCAGCGCGATCGAGCACTCGCCCGAACGCAGCGCCTGGGCCGCCAGATGCAGCGCGACCAGCGACGAGGAGCAGGCGGTGTCGACGGAGACCGTGGGTCCCTGGAGGCCGAAGGAGTAGGCGAGCCGGCCGGACAGGAGGCTCGCCGACTGGGCCGTCTCCCACTGGCCCGCCTCGGCCGGCGGCCGGTAGTCTCCGCTGCCGCCGCCGACATAGACACCGGTGGTGCTGCCCCGCAGGGTCGCCGCGTCGATGCCCGCCCGCTCCAGCGCCTCCCAGGCCGCTTCGAGCACGATGCGCTGCTGCGGGTCCATCACGATGGCCTCGCGCGGCGAGATGCCGAAGACTCCGGGGTCGAAGTCGGCGGCGTCGTACAGGAAGCCGCCGTTCCCGGTGGTGCTGCGTCCGCGTCCGCCCTCGGGCGGGCCGCCGAGCAGGGTGTCGAGGTCCCAGCCGCGGTCGGTGGGGAACTCGCCCACGGCGTCGGTCTCGTCCATGACGAGCTGCCACAGGTCCTCGGGCGAGCCGACGCCTCCCGGGTAGCGGCAGGCCATGCCGACGATGACGACGGGGTCGTCACCGGCCTGCGCCGGGACCGCCAACGGGGCCTCGGCGTCCGGCAGTTCGCCGAGCAGCAGACCGCGCAGATGACCGGCGAGTTCGGCCGGGGTCGGGTGGTCGAAGACCAGCGTGGCGGGCAGGGTGACGCCGGTGCTCGCCGTGAGCTGGTTCCGCAGGTCGACGGCGGTCAGCGAGTCGAAGCCGAGGTCACGGAAGGGCAGATCGGATTCGACCACCGCGGTGTCCGGGTGTCCGAGGACCACGGCGACCTTGTCGGTGACCAGCGTGAGCAGGGCGTCCGCGCGCTCCGCCGCGGGCAGTTCCAGCAGCCGCCGCCGGTAGTCGCCGGCCGCCGACCGCTCGTCACCGCGGTCGCGTTCGGCCGCGTCGATGGCCTTGCGGGCCTCGGGCAGGCCGGCCAGCAGGGCGCTGCGGCGGGCCTCGGTGAAGGCCGGTGCGAAGGTCTCCCAGCGCACGTCGGCCACGGTCACGGCGGGCTCGCCGTCGGCGACGGCCCTGCCGAGCGCGGCGAGCGCTGCGTCGGCGTCGAGTATGGGCAGTCCGTTCATCCGCAGATGCGCGGCCATGCCGGTGTCGACCACGTCCGACCAGGCGCTCCAGGAGACGGCGAGCGCGGTGGCTCCCCGGGCGCGGCGCTGCCGGGCGAAGGCGTCGAGGTACGCGCCGAGCGCGGCTTCGTCCGACTGGCCCCGTACGCCCCAGACTCCGGCGATCGTGCCGAAGAGGACGAACGCGTCGAGCGGCCGGTCGCCGAGGACGGTGTCGAGCTGTACGACCCCGGCCAGCGTGGCGGCGAGGCCCGCGGATCCGGAGCCGGTGGCGCCGGTGGCCTCCTCCGCGTGGATCACCGCGGTCAGCGGCGCGTCCTCGGGGAGTGCGGCGAGCAGCGCGGTCAGCGCGTCGTGGTCGGCGAGGTCACAGACGGCGAAGGTGACGGTGGCACCGAGCCGCTTCAGTTCCGCTTCGAGGGCGTCGGACCCGGCGAGGCCGGACGCGTGACGGCTGGTCAGGACGAGATGCCGGGCGCCCTCGCGGGCCAGTCGGCGGGCGGCCCGGCCGCCCATCGTTCCCGTACCGCCCGTGATGAGCACGGTGCCGGTGGGGCGCCAGGAGGCGCCGGACGGGTTGGCCGGCGTGGCGGTCGTACGGACCAGCCTGCGTCCGAGGACCGCGTCGGCGCGGACCGCGATCTGGTCCTCTCCGGCGCTGTCTTGACGGTCCGTCAGGGTGGCCGTGAAGACGGCGCCCGTGCGGTCGTCGATCGTCTCCGGGAGGTCGATCAGCCCGCCCCAGCGGTCGGGGTGCTCCAGCGCGGTGACCCGGCCCCGGCCCCATACGGCGGCCTGTCCGGCGCTGAGCGGCGGCTCGGCGGGGGTCGTGGAGACGGCGCCGCGGGTGACGCACCACAGCGGCGCGTCGATCCCCGCCTCGTCCAGCGCGCTCAGCAGCGCGTCGGGCCAGGCCGCGTCCGCGGGCAGGTCCGTGGCGCCCAGGACTCCGGTGGTTCCGGTGGTTCCGGTAACTCCGGTGGCCTCGGTAGCTCCGGTGGCGAGCAGTGAGACGACGCCGGTGTAGGCCGCTCCGTCCCGGTCCGCGCGCGCCGTGGCCAGCGCTTCCACCAGCCCGCCGGGGTCGGCGGGGTCGGCCGTGACCGTGTCCAGCCGGGCGGTGCCCGTACGCAGCGCCTCGACGGCCGCGGAGAGCCAGGGCGATCCGTCGTCGGCCGCCACGATCACCAGCCAGTCGCCGGACGGCTCGGTCGCGGCCGGTGCGGTGAGCGGCGTCCAGGTCTCGTGGTAGCGCCAGTTGGCGCCGGCGGACTGCTCGCCCCGGCGGCGGCGCCAGGCGGAGAGCGCGGGCACCATCGTGGTGACGGTGTCGCCGTCCAGGTCCAGCGAGGCGGCCAGCGACTCCAGGTCCTCGCGCTCCACCGCCGACCAGAACTCGGCGTCCACGGGGTCGGGCGCCCCGGCGGCGAGCGCGGCGGGCTCGGGCCAGTACCGCTCGCGTTGGAAGGCGTACGTCGGCAGCTCGACCCGGCGCGCGCCCAGGTCCTCGAAGAACGCGGCCCAGCGCGGTCCCGTGCCCCGCGTGTGCAGCGCGGCCAGGGCGGCGACCACGGCCGTCTCCTCGCCCTGGTCCTTGCGCAGGAGCGGCACCACCAGGGGCGCGGGCTCGACGCCGTCCAGACTCTGCTGGGCCATCGCGGCGAGCACCCCGTCGGGGCCCAGCTCCACGAACGTACCGACCCCGGCCTCGCGCAGGGTGCGCACGCCGTCGGCGAACCGTACGGCCTCGCGTACGTGCCGCACCCAGTAGGCGGGCGAGCGCAGTTCGTCCGCCGTCGCCAGGGCGCCGGTCAGATTGGAGACCACCGGGATCCGGGGCTCCTCGTAGGTGAGCGACTCGGTGACCCGCGCGAAGTCCGCCAGCATCGGGTCCATCAGCGGCGAGTGGAAGGCGTGCGAGACCCGCAGCCGCCTGGTGCGCCGACCCTCGGAGGCGAACAGCTCGGCGACCTCCAGAACGGCGTCCTCAGCTCCGGCGACGACCAGCGCGCGCGGGCCGTTGACGGCCGCGATGGAGACGTCGCCCTCCAGCAGCGGGGCGACTTCGTCCTCGGTGGCCTGGAGGGCGACCATCGCGCCGCCCTGCGGGAGCGCCTGCATGAGCGTGGCGCGGGCCGCGACCAGCCGGCAGGCGTCCGCCAGCGGGAACACCCCCGCCACATGCGCGGCGGCGATCTCGCCGATGGAGTGCCCGGCCACGAAGTCCGGGGTGAGGCCCCAGGATTCGGCGAGCCGGAACAGCGCCACCTCGATCGCGAACAGCGCGGGCTGGGTCCAGCCCGTCTCGTCCAGCAGCTCCGACTCGAAGGTGCCCGGATCGGCGAACAGCACTTCCCTGAGCGGGAATTCGAGTTCGGTGTCCAGATGGGCGAGGACCGCGTCCAGGGCTTCGGCGAAGACGGGGAACCGCTCGTACAGCTCCCGGCCCATGGCGCCGCGCTGGCTGCCCTGGCCGGAGAAGAGGAACGCGGACGTGCCGGGGGCGCGGCTCGCGACGCCGCGCGCGCTCTCCCGTACGCCGTCGGGGCCGGCCAGCAGCACCGCGCGGTGCGCGAAGACCGTACGGTCCGTGGCGAGCGAGCGGCCGATGTCCAGCGCGGACAGGCCGGTGTGCGACGCGGCGAAGGAGGTGACCCGGTCGATCTGGGCCTGGAGCGCCTCGCGGGTCCTGCCGGAGACGGTCCAGGGCACGACGGCCGGGACGGCGACCGGCTCGGCGGTGCGCGCGGGCGGCGCCCCGGCGGCCGGGGCCTGCTCGACGATGACATGCGCGTTCGTACCGCTGACACCGAACGCCGAGACTCCGGCGCGGCGCGGGCGGCCGGTCTCCGGCCATGCCTCCGGCTCGGTGAGCAGCCGTACGTCGCCCGCCGTCCAGTCCACATGCCCGGAGGGGGTGCCGATGTGCAGGGACTTGGGCAGGGTGCCGTGCCGCATCGCCAGCAGCATCTTGATGACGCCCGCGACTCCGGCGGCGGCCTGGGTGTGGCCGATGTTGGACTTGACGGTGCCGAGCAGCAGCGGGCGCTCCCGGTCGCGGCCATAGGTGGTGAGCAGGGCCTGGGCCTCGATCGGATCGCCCAGGGTGGTGCCGGTGCCATGGGCCTCGACGGCGTCGATGTCGGCGGCGGTCAGTCCGGCGTCGGCGAGCGCCTGCCGGATGACGCGCTGCTGCGAGGGCCCGTTGGGCGCGGTCAGCCCGTTGGACGCGCCGTCCTGGTTGACGGCGGTGGAGCGGATGATGCCGCGGACCTCGTGTCCGTTGCGTACGGCGTCGGAGAGCCGTTCCAGCACCAGGATGCCGACGCCCTCGGACCAGGCAGTGCCGTCGGCGGCGTCGGAGAACGCCTTGCAGCGGCCGTCGGGGGCCAGTCCGCCCTGGGTGGAGAACTCGACGAAGGAGTCGGGGCTCGACATCACGGAGACGCCGCCCGCGATCACCAGCGAGCATTCACCGGCGCTCAGCGCCTTGCCGGCCCAGTGCAGCGCGACCAGCGAGGAGGAGCAGGCGGTGTCGATCGTGACCGCCGGGCCCTCCAGTCCGAGGGCGTAGGAGAGCCGGCCGGACATGACGCTGGCGGTGTTGCCGGTGGCCACATACCCCTGGACGTCGGAGGCGGAGCGGCGCAGCAGGCTGGGGTAGTCCTGGCCGTTGGTGCCGACGAAGACACCGGTGGTGGAGCCGCGCAGACCGGACGGGTCGATCCCGGCCCGCTCCAGCGCCTCCCAGGTCGCTTCGAGGAGCAGGCGCTGCTGCGGGTCCATCGCCAGTGCCTCCCGCGGCGAGATGCCGAAGAAGCGGGCGTCGAAGTCGGCGACGCCGGTGAGGAATCCGCCTTCGAGGGTGGCGGAGGCGCCCGCGCCCAGGGCCTCGATGTCCCAGCCGCGGTCGTCCGGGAAGCGGGTGATGCCGTCCCTGCCCTCGTCGAGCAGCTGCCACAGCTCTTCGGGCGAGGAGACCCCGCCGGGGAAGCGGCAGCTGATGCCGACGACGGCGATCGGGTCGTCGTCGAGCGGCCGTCCGGCGGCCACCGGCGTGGCGGCGGCCGCGCCGGGCAGCGCGCCGAGGAGTTCGGCGAGCAGGAAGTCGGCCATCTCGCGCGGGGTCGGCTGGTCGTAGACGAGGGAGACGGGAAGGCTGAGCCCGGTGGCGGCGGCGAGCCCGTTGCGCAGTTCGAGTGTGGTCAGCGAGTCGAAGCCGAGGTCGCGGAAGGCCCGGTCGTCCTCGATGGCACCGGCGTCGGAGTGGCCGAGCACGGCGGCCACTTGGCCGCGCAACAGGTCCAGTACGTATCCGCCGCGTTCGGCCTCGGGGAGATCCGCGAGCCGCTGCCGCAGCTCCGGCTCCCCGCCGGTGGCTCCGGCCGGGGCGGTGGCGGACCGCCGTGCCTCGGGCAGGTCGCCGACGAGCGGCAGGGGGCGGGTCGCCGCGAAGGCGCGGAGGAAGCGGGTCCAGTCGATGTCGGCGAGCGCGAGGGCGGTGTCGTCCTGCTCGATCGCCCGGAGCAGGGCGCGGACGGCGGGTTCCGGGGCGAGCGGTTCGAATCCGCCGCGCCGTACCCGGGTCTCGATCTCGGCCGCGTCGGCGACCATGCCGGATCCGGCCCAGGGGCCCCAGGCCACGGAGAGCGCGGTCTGTCCGTGCGCCCGCCGGTGTTCGGCGAGGGCGTCCAGATAGGCGTTGGCGGCGGCGTAGTTGCCCTGTCCGGCGGCGCCGAAGACGCCCGCCGTGGAGGAGAAGAGGACGAACGCGGACAGCGGCAGCCCGGCGGTCAGTGCGTGCAGATTGCGCGCGGAGGCGACCTTCGCGTCCAGGACGGTCCTGAAGCTGTCCTGGGTCAGCGCGTCCACCACGCTGTCCTCCACGACACCGGCCGTGTGGATGACCGCGCTGAGCGGGGTGTCCTCGGGGACGGTGCCGAGCAGGGCGGCCAGCGCCTCGCGGTCCGCGACGTCGCAGGCCGTGATGGTGACCCGGGCGCCGAGTCCGGTCAGTTCGGTGCGCAGCGCGTCGGCGCCGGGGGCGTCCTCGCCGCGCCGGCTGACGAGCAGCAGATGCTCGGCGCCCGCGCGGGCCAGCCCGCGGGCGACATGTCCGCCGAGGCCGCCGGTGCCGCCGGTGATCAGGATGGTGCCGGACGGGTCGAAGGGGTGCCCGTCGTTCTGTGCGGCGGGGCTGTGGGCGAGCCGGCGCACGAAGACACCGGAGGCGCGTACGGCCGCCTCGTGCTCGCCGCCCGTCCCGGCCAGGACACCGCGCAGCCGGCGGGCGGCGTGGCTGTCGAGCTGCTCGGGCAGGTCGACGCAGCCGCCCCAGCGGTCGGGCTGTTCGAGCGCGATGACGCGGCCGAGGCCCCAGACGGCGGCCTGGTCGAGTCCGACCACCGGCTCGGAGCGGCCCACGGAGACGGCGCCGCGCGTGACGGCCCACAGCGGCGCGCCGATCCCGGCGTCGCCCAGCGCCTGTACGGCGACGGTGGTCAGGAGGAGGGAGTCCGGTACGCCGGTGCGCGGGACGCTCTCGCAGCCCGCGAGGCCGAGCAGTGACAGGACTCCGGCGAACTCCCCGTGTGCCGCGTGGAGTTCGGCCAGCCGGGCGGCGAGCGCGGTCCGGTCGGCGCCGGTGACCTCGTAGGTGACGGTGTCGGTGGCGAGGGCGCGGACGACCTCGGCGGACCACTCGGCCTCCTCCGTACGGGACGGCGCGAGGACGAGCCAGCGGCCGGTCAGCGCGGTCGGCGCGGAGGATCCGGTCTGCGGCTTCCAGGTGACCCGGTAGCGCCAGGCGTCCACCTCGGACTGCTCGTCGCGGCGGCGGCGCCAGGCGGTGAGCGCCGGGACCATCGCGGTGACGGTCGCGTCGTCGAGGCCCAGCGAGGCGGCGAGCGAGCCGATGTCGTCGCGCTCCACGGCCGACCAGAACTCGGCGTCCGCCGCGCTGCCCGCGCTCTCCGGCGGGCCCGTGACGGCGAGCGTGTCGGGCCAGTACCGCTCGCGCTGGAAGGCGTACGTCGGCAGTTCGATCCGGCGCGCGCCGGTGTCCGCGAAGTACGCGGCCCAGTCGATGTCCACGCCGTGCGCGTGCGCCCCGGCGAGCGCGGTGACGACCGCCTGCTCCTCGGGACGGCCGGCCCGCAGTAGCGGCAGCAGTCCGGTGTGCGGCGCGTCGGTGAGGCTCTCCCTGGCCATGCCGCAGAGCACGCCGTCGGGGCCGGTCTCCAGGAAGGTGCGGACTCCGCCCTGTGCCGAGAGCCAGTTGATCCCGTCGGCGAACCGGACGGCTCCGCGCACATGCCGGACCCAGTACTCCGGGGTGCTCACCTGGTCGTCGGTGGCGAGCGAACCGGTGACGTTGGAGACGAGGGGGATCACCGGCGGGTGGTACGTGATGCCCTCCGCGACCCGCGCGAAGTCGTCGAGCATGGCGTCCATGAGCGGCGAGTGGAAGGCATGGCTCACCCGTAGCCGCTTGGTCTTGCGCCCGTCGGCCGCGATCGTCGCGGCGATGTCGAGGACGGCCTCCTCGGCGCCCGCGACGACGAGCGACGCCGGGCCGTTGACGGCGGCGATGGACACCTCGTCCTCGCGTCCGGCCAGCAGCGGCAGGACCTCGTCCTCGGCGGCCTGGAGGGAGACCATCGCGCCGCCCTCGGGCAGCGCCTGCATCAGCCGGCCGCGCGCCACCACCAGGGCGCACGCGTCCTCCAGGGAGAACACCCCGGCGACATGCGCGGCGGCGAGTTCACCGATGGAGTGCCCGGCGAGATAGTCCGGGGTGATGCCCCAGGACGTGGCCAGCCGGAACAGCGCCACCTCGACGGCGAAGAGCGCGGGCTGCGCGTACTCGGTCCGGTCGAGCAGGTCCGCCTCCGCCGAGCCCTCGGCGGAGAACAGGACGTCGCGCAGCGGCCGGTCCAGCGCGCCGTCCACTCGCGCCAGTACGGCGTCGAGCGCGTCGGCGAAGACGGGGAACCGCTCGTACAGCTCGCGGCCCATGCCGGGGCGCTGGCTGCCCTGGCCGGTGAAGAGGAACGCCGTACGGCCGCGGCCCGTACCGCCCTGGAGGACACCGGGGCCCGGCAGTCCGTCGCGCAGGGCCAGCAGACCCCGCAGCAGTTCATCGCGCTCGCCCGCCACCACGGCGGCGCGGCGCTCCAGGCCGGCCCGGGAGGTGGCCAGGGAGAAGGCGAGGTCGGTGAGGCGCGCGTCCGGGCGCTCCTCCACCAGCGAGAGCAGCCGTCCGGCCTGGGCGCGCAGCGCGGCCTCGCTCCTGGCGGAGACGACCAGCGGCAGGTGGCCGGGGCGGGGTTCGGTGCCGGGCGCCGCTTCCCCGGCGGGCTCCTCGTCGGGGGCCTGTTCGAGGATGGTGTGCACGTTGGTGCCGCTGAGTCCGAAGGAGGAGACGGCGCCGCGGCGCGGGCGGCCGGTCTCGGGCCAGTCGGTCTGTTCGGTCAGCAGACCGATGGCGCCGGAGGACCAGTCCACGTGCGAGGACGGGGTGTCGATGTGCAGGGTCTTCGGGACGATGCCCTGCTGGAGCGCGTGCACCATCTTGATGACGCTCGCGACGCCGGAGGCCATCTGGGTGTGGCCGATGTTGCTCTTCACCGAGCCGAGGAGCAGGGGCCGTTCGGCGTCCCGGTCCTGTCCGTAGGTGGTGAGCAGGGCCTGTGCCTCGATGGGGTCGCCCAGCGCGGTGCCGGTGCCGTGGCCCTCGATGACATCGATCTCGCGGGATTCGAGTCCGGCGTTGGCCAGGGCCTGGCGGATGACCCGCTGCTGCGAGGGGCCGTTGGGGGCGGTCAGCCCGTTGGAGGCGCCGTCCTGGTTGACGGCGGAGCCGCGTACGACCGCGAGCACGGTGTGGCCGTTGCGCCGCGCGTCGGAGAGGCGCTCCAGCAGGACCAGCCCGACGCCCTCGGCGAGCGTCATGCCGTCGGCGGCCTCGGCGTACGCCTTGCAGCGGCCGTCGACGGCGAGCGCCCGCTGCCGGCTGAAGCCGACGAAGGCGCTGGGGGTGGACATGATGCTGACGCCGCCGGCGAGCGCGAGGGAGCTCTCGCCGTTGCGCAGCGACTGGCAGGCCAGATGCAGCGCGACCAGCGAGGAGGAGCAGGCGGTGTCGAGGGTGACGGCCGGTCCCTCGAAGCCGAAGAGATAGGAGACCCGGCCCGACAGCACGCTGGAGAGCGTGCCGGTGATCATGTGGCCCTCGGAGCCCTCGGCGGAGTTGGCCACGCTGGACGCGTAGTCCTGGTAGCTGGCGCCGATGAAGGTGCCGGTGAGGCTGGAGCGCTGGGCGACGATATCGATCCCGGCGTGCTCGAAGGCTTCCCAGGCGGTCTCCAGCAGCAGCCGCTGCTGGGGGTCCATCGACATGGCCTCACGCGGCGAGATACCGAAGAAGCCGGGGTCGAACTCGGCGACGTCCCGGAGGAATCCGCCCTGGACGGAGTAGGTCCTGCCGGAGCGGTCCGGGTCCGGGTCGTAGAGCCCTTCGGCGTCCCAGCCGCGGTCGGCGGGGAAGCCGGAGATGGCGTCCGTACCGTTCAGGACGAGCTGCCACAGCTCCTCGGGCGAGCTGACCCCGCCGGGGTAGCGGCAGCTCATGCCGACGATGGCGATCGGGTCGTCGTCGGCCGCGGAGAGGGACCCGGAGAGGGACGCGCCGACGGCGGCCGTCCCGCCTGCGTGCTGCGCGCCGGCCAGTTCGGAGCGGAGGAATCCGGCGAGCGCGGCGGGGCTCGGGTAGTCGAAGACCATGGTCGTCGGCAGCGTCAGCCCGGTGACGGAGGCGAGACGGTTGCGCAGTCCGACGGCGGTGAGCGAGTCGAAGCCGACGTCACGGAACGCGCGCTGGTCGGGCAGGGCGTCGGGGGACGAGAGGCCCAGCACGGCCATGGCTTCGGTACGGACGACCTCCAGCACCAGCCGCTCCTGCTCGGCGGCGGACAGCGCGCGCAGCCGGGCCGTGAACTCGCCCTCCACGACGGTGCCGGTGGTCTGCTCGGCGGCCTCGGTGAGCGCCCGGACCTCGGGGACCTCGGTGAAGAGGGCCGTGGGGCGGCTGGAGGTGTAGACGGGGTAGTACGTCTCCCAGTCGACATCGGCGACGGCGATGACGGTCTCGTCGTCGTCCAGGGCCCGCTTCAGTCCGGTCAGCGCCAGCTGCGGGTCCATGAACTCCAGACCGCTGCGGCGGATCATCTTCGGGTCGACGCGGCCGGCCTTGATGTCGTCGGCCCAGATGCCCCAGGACAGGGAGGTGGCGCGCAGGCCGCGGGCGCGCCGGTGGGCGGCGAGCGCGGCGAGATAGGCGTTGCCCGCCACATAGGCGGCGTGTGCTCCGCTGCCCCACATGCCGGCGGTGGACGAGTAGAGGATCAGGTCGTCCAGGTCGTCGTTGTCGAGGAGTTCGTCCAGGACCTGGGCGCCGGTCACCTTCGCGTGCAGGACGCGGGAGAAGGCGTCCATGGTGGTCTCGTCCAGTGAGTACAGCTCGATGAGCGCGGCGGTGTGGACGACCGTGCGTACGGTTCGGCCCTCGGCCCTGAGGTCCGCGAGGAGCGCGGCGACGGCGTCGCGGTCGGTCACGTCGCAGGCGACGGTGGTGGCTTCGGTGCCCGACGCGGCCAGTTCCGCGACGAGTTCGGCGGCGCCCGGGGCTTCCATGCCCCGGCGGCTCATCAGCACCAGGTGCTCGGCGCCCTGTCCGGCCAGCCAGCGGGCGAGATGCGGCGCGAGCGTGCCGGAGCCGCCGGTGATGAGTGTGGTGCCGCGCGGCGTCCAGTCGCGGGAGACGCCCTGCTCACCGGCGCCGGCGCGGACGATACGGCGGGTGAAGACGCCGGAGGGGCGGACGGCGAGCTGGTCCTCCTCGCCGAGCGCGCCCGAGAGCGCGGAGGCGAGCCGTCCGGCCGCCCGCTGGTCGAGAGCGTGCGGCAGGTCGATGACGCCGCCCCAGCGCTGGGGGTGCTCCAGCGCGGCGGTCCAGCCGACGCCGGACACCAGTGCCTGGACGGGGGAAGTCACCTCGTCGGAGCGGCCGGTGGAGACCGCGCCCCGGGTGAGGAACCACAGCGGGGCGTCGATTCCGGTGTCGCCCAGGGCCTGGACCAGCGAGACGGTCAGCGCGAGGCCGAGCGTCAGTCCGGGGTGGAGCTCGCCGGGCTCCTCGGCGGCGGCGAGCGTCGAGACGACCCCGGCGAACTCACCGGCTCCGGCCAGCCGTTCGGCGAGGACCGCGCGGTCCGCGCACGCCTCGCCCAGCACCAGCGGGATCACCTCGGCGCCCTGGCCGACGAGCGCGTCGGCCACCTCACCGGTGTCGTGTCCCTCGGCGGAGACCACGAGCCAGCTGCCGGTCAGCGACCGCTGCGGGACGGTGCCCACCGGCGTCCAGGACACCCGGTAGCGCCAGGAGTCGACGGTGTCGCGGTCCTTGCGGGACCTGCGCCACGACGACAGCGCGGGCAGTACGGCGGCCACGGAGTCCTCGTCCGTGCCCAGGGTGGACGTCAGCGCGGAGAGGTCCTCCCGCTCCACCGCCGTCCAGAACTCCTCGTCGACGGGGTCGGCGGCGACCGCGTGCTCGGGGGCGGGCGGTATGGCCCAGAGCCTCTCGTGCTGGAAGGCGTACGTCGGCAGCCCGACCCGCCGGGCGTCGGTGCCCGCGAAGACTCCGGCCCAGTCGGTCTCGACGCCGCGTACGTGGGCCTCGGCGACCGACAGCAGGAAGCGGGAGACGCTGCCCTGGTCGCGGCGCAATGTGCCGGTGGCGACGGCCGGTTCGGCCGTCTCGTCGATCATGTCCTGTACCGACATGGTCAGTACGGGGTGCGAGCTGACCTCGATGAAGGCGCGGTGCCCCGCGCCCAGCAGATCGCGTACGGCGTCGGCGAAGAGGACCCGACGGCGCAGATTGCGGAACCAGTAGCCCGCGTCCATCTCCTCGGTGTCCAGCCAGTCGCCGGTCATCGTCGAGAAGAACGGGACATCGGAGGTGCGCGGGCTGACGGGGGCCAGCACATCGAGGAGTTCGTCGTGCAGATTCTCCACCTGCGCGGAGTGGGAGGCGTAGTCCACCGCGACCCGGCGGACCCGTACGTCCTCGGCCGTCAGCTCGGCCGACAGCTCGTCCAGCGCCTCCGGCTCACCCGAGACGACCACCGAGCGCGGCCCGTTGACGGCGGCCACCGACACCCGGCCCGACCAGGCCGCCAGCCGGCTCTCCAGCTCGTCGGCCGGCAGCGCCACGGACATCATCCCGCCATGGCCGGCCAGTGTCCGGCCGATCGCCTGGCTGCGCAGCGCCACGACCCGGGCGCCGTCCCGCAGGGACAGCGCGCCGGAGACGACGGCCGCCGCGATCTCGCCCTGCGAGTGGCCCACCACGGCCGCGGGCTCCACGCCCCGGGAGCGCCAGAGCGCCGCGAGCGACACCATGACGGCGAACGAGGCGGGCTGGACGACATCGACGCGCTCCAGCGTGGGCGCGCCCTCCGCCTCCCGCAGCACATCGAGCAGGGACCAGTCCACGAACTCGCTGAGCGCGGCGGCGCATTCACCGATCCGCTCGGCGAAGACCGGTGATTCCGCCAGCAGTTGGGCGCCCATTCCGGCCCACTGCGAGCCCTGGCCGGGGAAGACGAAGACCGTCTTGCCCTCGACATCGGCCACACCCCGGGCCACCACGGACGACGGTCCGTCGGCCGCTACGGCGCGCAGGGCCTCCAGCGGGTCGCTGTCCTCGGTGGGGACCACCACGGCGCGGTGCTCGAAGACCGAGCGGGACGCGACGAGCGAGTGGCCGAGATCGAGCGGGCGCGGCGCGGGGTCGGCGTTCTCGACGTACGAGACCAGCCGGGCCGCCTGCTCGCGCAGCGCGGCGCCGGTCCTGGCCGAGACGGTCCACGGGACGACGCCGGCCGCGACGGGCACCGGCGGGAGCGCGGTCCCGGTCTCCTCGGGCTCGTCGGCGGCGGGCGCCTGCTCCAGCAGCGTATGGGCGTTGGTGCCGCTGATGCCGAACGACGAGACGGCGGCCCGGCGCGGGCGGCCGGTCTCGGGCCATTCGACGGCCTCGTGCAGCAGCCGGACCGCGCCGGAGGACCAGTCCACGTGCGAGGACGGGTTCTCGGCGTGCAGCGTCCTCGGGAGGACGCCGTGGCGCAGCGCCATCACCATCTTGATGACGCTCGCGACCCCGGCCGCGGACTGGGTGTGCCCGATGTTGGACTTGACCGAGCCGAGCAGCAGGGAGCGCTCCGGGTCGCGGTCCCGGCCGTAGGTCGCCAGCAGCGCCTGCGCCTCGATCGGGTCGCCCAGCGGCGTACCGGTGCCGTGCGCCTCCAGGGCGTCGATGTCGGAGGGGGCGAGGCGCGCGTTGGCCAGCGCCTGGCGCATCACGCGCTGCTGCGAGGGGCCGTTGGGCGCGGTGAGACCGTTGGACGCGCCGTCCTGGTTGATCGCCGAGCCGCGGATCACCGCGAGGACGGGGTGTCCGTTGCGCCGGGCGTCCGAGAGCCGCTCGACGAGCAGGATGCCGACGCCCTCGGCGAGCGTCATGCCGTCCGCCTCGTCGGAGAACGCCTTGCAGCGGCCGTCCTGCGCGAGGGCCCGCTGCCGGCTGAACGCGACGAAGGGGGCGGGCGTGGTCATGATCGTGGCGCCGCCCGCGACGGCGAGCGTGGACTCGCCGTTGCGCAGCGACTGGCAGGCCAGATGCAGCGCGACCAGCGAGGAGGAGCAGGCGGTGTCGACGGTGACGGCGGGGCCTTCGAGCCCGAAGACGTACGAGATACGTCCGGACAGGACGCTCGGGCTGCTGCCGGTGACCATATGGCCCTCGGCGCCGTCGCCCGCGCCGAGGCCGTAGTCCTGGTAGCTGGAGCCGATGAAGGTGCCGGTGAGACTGCCACGCGCCTCGGCGGGATCGATCCCGGCGCGCTCGAAGGTCTCCCAGGTGGTCTCCAGCAGCAGCCGCTGCTGGGGGTCCATCACCAGCGCCTCGCGCGGGGAGATACCGAAGAACGTGGGGTCGAACGCGTCGGCCTCGTGCAGGAATCCGCCGAGTGTCGAGTAGGTCTTGCCCTGCCGGTCCGGGTCGGGGTCGAAGAGTCCCTGGGCGTCCCAGCCGCGGTTGACGGGGAATTCCGTCACCGCGTCCGTGCCGTTGGTGACCAGGTCCCACAGCTGTTCGGGGGAGTCGGCGCCGCCGGGGAAGCGGCAGCTCATACCGATGATGGCGATGGGCTCGTCGTCGGCGGCGCCGGTGGCGACCGGGCCCGCCACCTCCAGGACGGAGCCGAGGATCTCGGCCCGCAGATACCGCGCCAGCTCCACCGGGGTCGGGTAGTCGAAGACCATGGTGCTCGGCAGGGTGAGGCCGGTGGCGCCGGAGAGCCGCTTGCGCAGTTCGACGGCGGTCAGTGAGTCGAAGCCGATGTCGCGGAAGGCGCGTCCTTCCGGGACTCCGTCGGCGGAGCTGTGGCCGAGGACCGCCGCGGCCTCGCTCCGTACGAGGTCGGAGAGGAGCCGGTCCTGCTCGGGCCCGTCCAGGGCGCGTACGCGTGTGCCGAACGCGGAGGCGCTGCCCGAGGCGTCGTGTCCGGTGGCGGCGGCGAGCGCCCGTACCTCGGGCAGTCCGGCGAGCAGCGCGCTGGGGCGTACCGAGGTGAAGACCGGGGCGTAGCGGTCCCAGTCGACGTCGGCGACCGTGACGGCGATGTCCCGCTGGACGACGGCGCGGCGCAGTTCGGTCATGGCCGGGCCCGGCTCCAGGAAGCCGAGTCCCTGGCGCTTCAGGGCGCCGGAGACCGCCTCGTCGGTGGCCATGCCGGCCTCGGCCCAGGGGCCCCAGGCGATGGAGGTGGCGGTCAGGCCCCGGGCGCGCCGGTGTTCGGCGAGGGCGTCGAGATAGGCGTTGGCGGCGCCGTAGGCGCTCTGGCCGCCGCTGCCCCAGACGCCGGCGATGGAGCCGAAGAGGACGAACAGGTCGAGTTCGCGGTCGCCGAGCAGGGCGTCGAGATGGGCGGCGCCCGCCAGCTTCGCGGAGGTCAGCTCGGCGAACTCGGCGGGGGTCAGCTGCGCCAGGGGGCCGTACTGGCCGACGCCTGCGGTGTGCACGACCCCGGTCAGCGGCAGTTCGGCCGGGATGCCGGCGAGTACGGCGGCGAGCGCGTCGCGGTCGGCGGCGTCACAGCCGACGATCTCGACGCGAGCGCCCAACTCCTCCAGTTCCGCACGAAGTTCGGCGGCGCCGGGGGCGTCGGGGCCGCGCCGGGAGGTGAGGACGAGGTTCTCGGCGCCGGAGCGGGCCAGCCAGCGGCCGACCTCGGCGCCGAGGCCACCGGTGCCGCCGGTGACCAGGACGGTGCCCCGGGCGGTGAACTCCTCGGCGGCGGGCAGCGCGTCGGCGGTGTACCGGACGAGCCGGCGGCCGGAGACGCCGGAGGCGCGCAGCGCCACCTGGTCCTCGCCGTCGGGGGCGTCCTTCGTGGCGAGCACGCCCGCGAGCCGCTGGGCGGCCTGCTGGTCGAGTGTGCCGGGCAGGTCGATCAGCCCGCCCCAGAGCCGCGGGTACTCCAGGGCCACGGTCCGGCCCAGTCCCCAGGTGGCGGCCTGGGCGGGGTGGGTGACCGGGTCGGCGGGGCCGGTGGACACGGCGCCACGGGTGACCGTCCAGAGCCGTCCCCGGGATCCGGTGTCGTCCAGTGCCTGGACGAGCGCGAGCGTCAGGGTGAGGCCGTGGGTGAGCGGCGCGTAGCTGTCGCTCGGGCGCTCGTCCAGCGGCAGCAGGGAGAGCACCTGGGCGGCGCTGTCGAAGCCCTCGGTGGCTTCGAGCCGTGCGGCCAGCGTCTGCCGGTCGGCGCACGAGGGGTCGAGGACGAGGCAGCGTACCCGCGCGCCGTGGGCGCTGAGCGCGCCCGCCAGTCGCTCGGCGGGATCGCCACCGTCCGCGTCGGTGTCCTCGACGTCGCTGGTGATGAGCAGCCAGGTGCCGTCCAGGACCGGCGCGGCCGGCTTGTCGAGACGGGTCCACTCGACGCGGTAGCGCAGCGAGTCCAGCAGGGTCTTCTCCTGCTTGCCCCGGCGCCAGGAGGTCAGCGCGGGCAGCAGCGAGCCGAGGGAGTCGTGTTCCTGTTCGCCCAGTCCGAGGATGGCGGCCAGCTCATCGGCGTCGCCGCGCTCCACGGCGGCCCACAGCCGCTGGTCCCCCGGGTCGGTGCTCGCCGCGGCGGAGGCCGCGGGCAGCTCGGGCCAGTAGAACGTGTGCTGGAAGGCGTAGGTCGGCAGATCGACGCGTCGGGCGCCGCTGCCCGCGAAGCAGGCCGCCCAGTCGACCGTGACGCCCTGTACCTGGAGCCTGGCCAGCGCGGTGGTGACGGCCACTTCCTCGCCGCGGTCGGCGCGGCAGAGCGGGACGACTTCGGCTTCGTAGGTGTCGCCCAGGGTGTCCTGGGCCATGGCGGAGAGCGGTGCGTCGGGGCCCACTTCCAGGAAAGTGGTCGTACCGGCGTCGCGCAGCGTACGTACGCAGTCGGCGAAGCGGACGGCGTCGCGGACATGCGCGACCCAGTACTCCGCCGAGCACACCTGCTCGGCGGTGGCCAGGGCGCCGGTCAGATTGGAGACCAGCGGGATGCGCGGCGCGTGGTAGGTCAGTCCCTCGGCGACGGTGCGGAAGGCGTCGAGCATCCCGGCCATGCGCGGCGAGTGGAAGGCATGGCTCACCCGCAGGCGCTTGGTCTTGCGCCCGCGCGCGTCGAACGCGGCGGCGATCTCCAGGACCGCGTCCTCGTCCCCGGAGACGACGACCGAGTCGGGGCCGTTGACCGCGGCGACCGAGACGGTGTCCTCGCGGCCGGCCAGCAGCGGCAGCACCTCGTCCTCGGCGGCCTGTACGGCGACCATCGCGCCGCCGGCGGGCAGCGCCTGCATCAGCCGGCCGCGCGCGGCGACCAGCGCGCAGGCGTCCGCGAGCGACAGCACGCCCGCGACATGGGCGGCGGCGAGTTCACCGATCGAGTGGCCGGCCACGAAGTCCGGTGTGACGCCCCAGGACCGTACGAGACGGAACAGCGCGACCTCGACCGCGAACAGCGCCGGCTGGGTCCAGCCGGTCTCGTCCAGCAGCGCGGCCCCGTCCGTACCCTCGTCGGCGAACAGCACGTCGCGCAGCGGGCGTTCGAGCAGCGGGTCCAGCTCGGCGAGCACCGCGTCCAGCGCCTCGGCGAACGCCGGGAACCGCTCGTACAGTTCGCGTCCCATGGCGGGCCGCTGGCTGCCCTGTCCGGTGAAGAGCACCGCGGTCCTGCCCCGCCGCGCCGCCTCGCCCTCGATGACTCCGGCGTCGGGGCGGTCGGTGGCCAGCGCGGTGAGGGACCGCAGCAGCGCGGTACGGTCCCCCGCCACCACGGCGGCGCGCTGGTCGAACCGGGTACGGGTGGTGGCGAGCGAGAACGCCGTGTCCACCAGGTCGAGTTCGGGCCGCGCCTGTACGTAGGAGAGCAGCCGGGCGGCCTGGCCGCGCAGGGCGTCCCTGGTCCGGCCCGAGATCAGCCAGGGCACGGCTCCGGGCTCGCGGCGCGGCGCGGTGCGCGCCGGGGCCGTGGTGCCCGGCGCCTGCTCGATGATGGTGTGGACGTTGGTGCCGCTGATACCGAACGAGGAGACACCGGCCCGGCGCGGACGGCCGGTCTCGGGCCAGGCGGTCTCCTCCGTCAGCAGCTCCACCGCGCCCTCGGACCAGTCCACATGCGAGGACGGGGCGTCGACGTGCAGCGTCCGGGGCAGCACGCCGTGCCGCATCGCCATGATCATCTTGATCACACCGGCGACCCCGGCGGCGGCCTGCGTGTGACCGATGTTGGACTTGACCGAGCCGAGCAGCAGCGGTCGCTCCGGGTCGCGGTCCCGGCCGTAGGCGGCGAGCAGAGCCTGTGCCTCGATGGGGTCGCCGAGCGTGGTGCCGGTGCCGTGCGCCTCCACCGCGTCGATGTCGTCGGCCGCGAGCCCGCCGCTGGCCAGCGCCTGGCGGATGACGCGCTGCTGGGACGGGCCGTTGGGGGCGGTCAGGCCGTTGGAGGCACCGTCCTGGTTCACGGCGGAGCCACGGACCACGGCGAGGATCTCATGGCCGTTGCGCCGGGCGTCCGAGAGGCGTTCGAGCACCAGCATGCCGACGCCCTCGGACCAGCCGACGCCGTCGGCCGAGTCGGCGAACGCCTTGCAGCGGCCGTCGGGCGACAGTCCGCGCTGGCGCGCGAAGTCCACGAACACCGACGGGGTCGACATCACCGTCACACCACCGGCCAGCGCCAGCGAGCACTCGCCGCTGCGCAGTGCCTGCATCGCCCAGTGCATCGCGACCAGCGACGACGAGCAGGCGGTGTCCACCGTCACGGCCGGGCCCTCCAGGCCCAGCGTGTACGACACCCGGCCCGAGGCCAGGCTCGCCGAGCTGCCGCCGCCCCGGAAGCCCTCGAACTCCGGGCTCGCCAGCACCGCGCCGTAGTCGCTGTACATCACCCCGGCGAACACCCCGGTCGCGCTGCCGCGCAGCGTCGTCGGGTCCATGCCCGCCCGCTCCACGGCCTCCCAGGAAGCCTCCAGCAGCAGGCGCTGCTGGGAGTCGGTGGCCAGCGCCTCACGCGGCGACATCCCGAAGAACGCCGGGTCGAACTCGCCCGCCTCGTGCAGGAATCCGCCCGAGCGGGTGTACGCCGTACCGGCGTGGTCCGGGTCCGGGTGGTAGAGCCCGTCGACGTCCCAGCCACGGTTGGTGGGGAAGCCGGAAATGGCGTCCGTGCCCTCGGTGACCAGCCGCCACAGGTCCTCCGGCGAGGCCACCCCGCCCGGATAGCGGCAGCTCATCCCGACGACCACGATCGGATCGTCGGCCACCGCGGCGGTCCGTGTGGCGGCCGGCCCGGCCACCGCCGCGTCGGCGCCCAGCAGTTCGTCGAGGAGGTAGGCGGCCAGGGCGCGCACGGTCGGGTAGTCGAAGACCAGCGTGGCGGGCAGCCGCAGTCCGGTGACGGTGCCCAGCCGGTTGCGCAGCTCCACCGCCGTCAGCGAGTCGAAGCCCAGCTCGCGGAAGGCGCGCCCGGCGTCGATGTCCGCGCCACTGGCGTGGCCCAGAACGAGGGCCACCTGTCCGCGTACGAGATCGAGCAGCAGCTCGGCCCGCTCGGCCGCGTCCAGCCTGCCCAGCCGCTGGATGAGATCACCGGCCGTGCCCGACCCCGCGACGGACGACGCGCGGCGGGCGCGGGTACGGATCAACGACCGCAGCAGCGGCGGCACTTCGCCCTGGGCGCGGAGCACGGGAAGATCCAGCCGTACGGGTACGACGGCGGCCTCGCCGGTGGTCAGCGCCGCGTCGAACAGCGCCACGCCCTGCTCGACCGGGAGCGCCGGCACCCCGGAGCGGGCATGCCGCTCCGCCTCGGCCTCCGCCAGCGTGCCCGTCATACCGCCGGTACGCTCCCAGGGGCCCCAGGCGAGGGACACGCCCGGCAGGCCCTCGGCCCGGCGGTGCTCCGTCAGCGCGTCCAGGAAGGCGTTTCCGGCGGCGTAGTTGCCCTGCCCGGCGCTGCCGATGACCCCGGCGACCGAGGAGAAGACCACGAACGCGGACAGCTCCTGATCCCGCGTCAGTTCATGTAGGTTCCAGGCCGCGTCCGCCTTCGGACGCAGGACCGTGTCCAGCCGCTCCGGCGTGAGCGAAGGGATCAGAGCGTCGTCCAGCACACCCGCCGTATGGATCACGGCGGAGACGGTGTGGCGGGCCAGCAGCCCGGCCAGCGCGTCGCGGTCGGCCGCGTCGCACGCCTCGACCGACACCTCGGCGCCCAGCTCCGTCAGCTCGTCCGTGAGCGCTTCGGCGCCCTCGGCCGCCAGGCCCCGGCGGCTCACCAACAGCAGCCTGCGTACGCCGTGTTCGGCCACCAGATGCCGCGCGATCACCGCGCCGAGACCGCCCGTACCGCCGGTGATCAGCACACTGCCGTCGGCGTCCCAGACCGGCCCCGCCTCGATCTCACCGAGCGCCCTGCGCACCAGCCGCCCGGCCCTGATCCCGCCGTCCCGGACGATCAGCTGCGGCTCGTCCGTACCCAGTGCCCACAGCGGGAGCGCGACCGGCTCCGCCGGGTCCAGGTCGACCAGTCCGAAGCTGCCGGGGTTCTCCGACTGCGCGGAGCGCACCAGGCCCCACACCGCGGCCGGCGCCACGTCGGCGCCGCCGACCGCGCCGCGCGTCACGAACACCAGCCGTGATCCGGCGAAGCGCTCCTCCGCGAGCCAGGCGTGCGCCGCCGCCAGGACCTCGGCGGTCAGCGTGTGCGCGGACTCGGCCGCGTCAACTCCCGGCGTACCGGCGGCCGTCATGAGGACGACAGCCGGTACGGGCTCCTCGCCCGCCGCCAGCGCCGCCAGATCCGGATGGACCGCGAGGGTGCCCGCCAGGGCCTCGTGCCCGGCGAGCCCGAACGCGTCGGGGCCGACCAGGGCGACGGACTCCGGGGCCCGCGCCCCCTGCCGTACGGGAACCCAGTCGAGGCCGAACAGCGCGTCGCGGGCGGCCGTGGCGGCGCCGCCCAGCTCCTGCGCCGCGACCGCGCGCAGCACCAGTGACTCGACGGAGACGACCGGGTCACCGGACGTGTCGGCGACGGTGAGGGAGACCGCGTCCTCGGCCGCCGGGGAGAGCCGTACCCGCAGTGCGGAGGCGCCCGTCGCGTGCAGCGACACGCCCTCCCACGAGAAGGGCAGCCCGCCGCGGCTCTCCGCGCCGAGGTCGACGAAGGAGGCCGCGTGCAGCGCCGCGTCCAGCAGCGCGGGGTGCAGTCCGAACGCGTCCGCCTCGGCCTCACCGCCCTCGGGGAGCACGACCTCGGCGTACACGTCGCCGTCGCGCCGCCAGGCGGCCCGCAGGCCCTGGAAGACCGGGCCGTAGCCGAAGCCGTCGCCGGCCAGCCGGTCGTAGACGCCCTCGACGGCGACGGGCTCGGCCCCGGCGGGGGGCCACACGGCGGCGTCGAATCCGGCGCCCCGCTCCCCGGCCCGCTCGTCGACGGCGAGCACACCGGTGGCATGCCGGGTCCAGGCCGTCTCGTCGCTTCCCTCGGGGCGCGAGTAGACGTTGACGGTGCGGCGGCCGGAGTCGTCGGGGTTGCCGATCCACAGCTGGACCTGGATACCGCCCCGCTCCGGGAGGATCAGCGGCGCGGCCAGCGTCAGTTCCTCGACCAGGTCGCAGCCGACCTCGTCGCCCGCGCGCAGGGCGAGTTCGAGGAAGGCGGTGCCGGGGAGCAGCGTCGTGCCGCGCACGGCGTGGTCGGCGAGCCACGGGTGGGACTGGAGGGAGAGCCGGCCGGTGAGGAGCACGCCCTCGGAGTCGGCGAGGGAGACGGCGGCGGAGAGCAGCGGGTGGTGGGCCGCGCCGAGCCCGGCGGCCCGCAGGTCGGCCGACTGGTTCTGGGCGCCGCCCTTGGGCCAGTACCTGCGGCGCTGGAAGGCGTAGGTGGGCAGGTCGTGACGGTGTGCGCCGGTGCCCGCGAAGTACTCCGCCCAGCGGACGGTGACGCCGCGTACGTACAGTCCGGCCAGCGCGGTGGTGAGGGTGTCGGTCTCGGGGCGGCCGGCGCGCAGCGCGGGGAGCACGGCGCGGCCCTCGGTGTCCGCCGTGTCGAGGCAGTCCTCGGTCATCGCGGACAGGACGCTGTCGGGGCCGAGTTCGAGGAAGGTGGTGACGCCGTGCCCGGCGAGCCAGCCGATACCGTCGGCGAACCGTACGGCCCGCCGGACGTGGTCCACCCAGTAGTCGGCGGAGGTGACCCGCGCGACCGTGGCGGGCTCGCCGGTGAGGTTGGAGACGAACGGCAGCAGCGGGGCCTGGAGGGACAGACCGGCCACCACGGCGCGGAACTCTTCGAGCATCGGCTCCATGAGCGGCGAGTGGAAGGCGTGGGAGACCGTCAGCCGCTTGGTCTTGCGGCCCTCGTCCGCCAGCCCGGCGGCGATCTCGGTGACCGCGCTCTCCTCGCCGGCGAGAACGAGGGCGGAGGGGCCGTTGACCGCGGCGACCGACACCGTGTCCTCGTGGCCGGCCAGCAGCGGGGTGACCTCGTCCTCGGTGGCCTGTACGGCGATCATCGCGCCGCCCCCGGGCAGCGCCTGCATCAGCCGGCCGCGGGCGGCGACGAGCGCCGCCGCGTCGGTCAGCGACAGCACTCCGGCGACATGGGCGGCGGTGATCTCGCCGATCGAATGGCCCGTCAGGTAGTCGGGCTTGACGCCCCAGGACTCGACCAGCCGGTAGAGCGCGACCTCGACGGCGAACAGCGCGGGCTGCGCGTACTCGGTGCGGTTCAGCGCTTCGGCGTCCTCGCCCCAGAGCACCTCGCGCAGCGGCCGGTCGAGCAGCGGGCCGAACGCGGCGAAGGCGGCGTCCAGCGCCTGGGCGAACACCGGGAATCTGGCGTGCAGTTCACGGCCGGCGCCGAGGCGCTGGGAGCCCTGGCCGGTGAAGAGGAACGCCAGCTTCCCGTCGCCCTGGGTGGCGCCCTGGACGGCGCCCCGCACCTGCCCGGCCCCTTCCCGGTCCTCGGCCAGCGCCGTCAGCGCGGCGAGCGCGCCGTCGCGGTCGGCGGCCATGAGCACGGCGCGGTGTGCGAAGCCCGCGCGGGTGGTGGCCAGTGAGTACGCGGTGTCGAGGACGGTCGCGGCGGGGTCGGACTCCAGCGCGGCCAGCAGCCCGGCGGCCTGGGCGCGCAGCGCCTCCCGGGTCCGTCCGGAGACCAGCAGCGGTACGGTCCCCGGCTCGATGCCGGCGCCGTCCGCGGGGGCGTCGGCGGCGTCGGTGTCACCCTCGGGGCCGGGCGCGGACGGGGCCTGCTCGACGATGGTGTGCGCGTTGGTGCCGCTGATACCGAAGGAGGAGACGCCCGCGCGCCGGGGCGCGCCGGTCTCGGGCCAGGGGACGTTCTGGTCAAGGATCCGGACGGCGCCCTGCGACCAGTCGACATGCGAGGAGGGCTCCTCGGCCAGCAGGGTCCGCGGCAGCACTCCATGGCGCATCGCCATGACCATCTTGATGACACCGGCGACACCGGCGGCGGCCTGGGTGTGGCTGATGTTCGACTTGACGGAGCCGAGCAGCAGCGGCCGGTTCTCGTCGCGGCCCTGGCCGTAGGTGGCGAGCAGGGCCTGTGCCTCGACCGGGTCACCGAGCGTGGTGCCGGTGCCGTGCGCCTCGACGGCGTCGACCTCGGCGGCGGAGAGCCGGGAGTTGATCAGGGCCTGCTGGATGACCTCCTGCTGGGAGGGGCCGTTGGGGGCGGTCAGTCCGTTCGACGCGCCGTCCTGGTTGACGGCCGTGCCGCGTACCACGGCGAGGATCTCGTGCCCGTTGCGCCGGGCGTCGGAGAGCCGCTCCAGGACGAGGACACCGACGCCCTCCGCCCAGCCGGTGCCGTCGGCGGTGTCCCCGAACGAGCGGCAGCGGCCGTCCGCCGAGAGGCCGCCCTGGCGGCCCATCTCGATGAAGGTGCCGGGGCTCGACATGACGGTGACGCCGCCGGCCAGCGCGAGGGTGCACTCCCCCGCGCGCAGCGCCTGGGTGGCGAGATGGACGGCCACGAGCGAGGAGGAGCAGGCGGTGTCCACGGTGACCGCGGGGCCGACGGTGCCGAAGGTGTAGGAGATACGTCCGGACAGGACGCTGCCGGTGTTGCCGGTGAGCTGGAATCCCTCGGCGCCGTCGGCGGGTCCCACCCGGTAGTCCTGGGCCATCGCGCCCATGAACACACCGGTCTGGCTGCCCTTGACCGAGGTCGGGTCGATCCCGGCGCGTTCGAACGCCTCCCAGGCGGACTCCAGCGCGACACGCTGCTGCGGGTCCATCGCCACGGCCTCGCGCGGCGAGATACCGAAGAAGTCGGCGTCGAAGTCGGGGGCGTCGTGCAGGAATCCGCCGGAGGAGGTGCTGGACGAGGCGAGCGCCTCGGCGTCCCAGCCGCGGTCGGTGGGAAATGCCGTGATGCCGTTCTCACCGGCCTCGACCAGCCGCCAGAGATCTTCCGGGCTGCTGACACCGCCGGGGTAGCGGCAGGTCATACCGATGATGGCGATCGGCTCCTGGGCCGCCGTCTCCAGCTCATTGACCCGCTGCCGCGTCCGTCGGAGATCGGCGGTAGCAAGCTTGAGGTAGTCCCGGAGCTTCTGTTCGTTGTCCATCTCAACTCAACCCATCTCGACAGCCAGCGGCCGAACATGAATCACGCGGGGCATCTCGCGCTCGCCGTGCAATGCGATAAAAGAAAGCCACATGGCTTCGCAGCCGTTTAGCGGGAAGCCATGTGGCGAGTGTCGTACGGACCGCTACGGGAATTCCCTAGTCCTCCGCGGTCCTTCGTTCCGCTACCAGTTGGAGGCCAGCAGAAGGTCCCCGTATTCGTGTTCCCGGGAGACCTGATTCAGGTCGGCGTCGACCATCATCCGCATCAGTTCCGGGAAGTCGACACTGGGCTTCCAGCCCAGCTTGGTACGGGCGTGCTCGCTGTCCGCGCAGAGAATCTCCACCTCCGCGGGGCGGACCAGCTCGGGGTCGATGACGACGTAGTCCTGCCAGTCCAGGCCCACGTGTTCGAAGGCGATGCGCACCGCGTCCCGTACCGAGTGCATGGAGCCGCTGCCCACCACGTAGTCGTCCGGCTCGTCGGGCTGGAGCATGAGATGCATCGCGCGCACATAGTCGCCGGCGAAGCCCCAGTCACGTACCGCGTCGAGGTTTCCGAGGTGCAGTTTGTCCTGCAGTCCCAGCTTGATCCGGGCCACGGCGAGGGAGATCTTCCGGGTCACGAACTCCGCGCCCCGGCGCGGGGATTCATGGTTGAAGAGCATCCCGGAAACGGCGTACATCCCGAAGGACTCACGGTAGTTGCGGGTGATGAAGTGCCCGTACGCCTTGGCGGCGCCGTACGGGCTGCGCGGGTGGAACAGCGTCGTCTCACGCTGCGGAGTCTCGGCGGCCTTGCCGAACATCTCCGAGGACGACGCCTGGTAGAAGCGGATCTGGCCGCTTCCCGCGGTGCGCGAGCTGTTGAGGCCGCTCACCATCCGGATCGCCTCAAGGACACGGAGCACGCCCATGCCGTTGACCTCGGTGACGAGTTCGGCCTGCTGCCACGACATCGGCACGAACGAGATCGCGCCGAGGTTGTACACCTCGTCCGGCTGCACGGTGTCGACGGCGGAGACCAGGCTGCCCTGGTCCATCAGGTCGCCGTCCACGAACGAGAGTTCGGAGACGAGACGGCTGACCCGGGACTTTCGCGGGTTGGCCTGCCCTCGGTTCAATCCCCAAACCTGGTAGCCCTGTGACAGGAGATGCTCGGCCAGATAAGAACCGTCCTGCCCGGTAATTCCGGTGATCAGCGCACGCTTGGTCATACCAACCCCTTCTCGACCACGGAGAGACCGCCCAAACGCAGAGCTCGGTCGACGACCTTGCATCGAATACGCTTCTGTCCGGACGATAGACATCGGCACGCTCGCAAGCCGCCGACCACGGTGTCAAGAAAACCCGTGCTTACTAGGGAATTCCTGAGTCGGAGCGGAGCCGGGAAGGCACGGAGTGGCGGAACACTAGTAATTTTCGGGACCTCGATGCGGTGCACTGTGTGCGTCGGCGTTCGGGCCGGCTCTGTCAACCGGAGCGTCTTTCCGTGCTGTTCAGACTTCTGCGCACCCATGTGCGCCCGTACCGGCGAGCCGCTGCCCTGCTGGTCCTTCTGCAACTGATCCAGATCCTCGGCACCCTGCTGCTGCCGACGCTCGGCGCCGCCCTGATCGACAACGGTGTCGTCGCCCGGGACAGCGGCTATATCGCGCGCCTCGGCGCGGTCATGGTCGCGCTGGCGCTCGTCCAGGTCGCCGCGGCGATCGGCGCGGTGTCCCTGGCGTCCCGTACCGCGATGGCGATGGGACGCGACATCCGCCGGGTCGTCTTCCGCCGGGTGCTGGACTTCTCCGCCCGTGAGGTGGGCCGTTTCGGTACGCCGTCGCTGCTGACCCGCACGGTCAACGATGTGCAGCAGGTGCAGACGCTGGCACAGTCGGGCTTCGGCATCGTGGTGGCCGCGCCCCTGATGTGTCTGGGGAGCGTCGTACTGGCGCTTCAGCAGGACGTTCCGCTGGCGCTGATCCTGGTGGTCCTCATCGCGGTCGTCGCCGTGGCGTTCGGGCTGCTGCTGGCCCGGATGGGCGTGTTCTACGAGCGGATGCAGACGTATCTCGACCGGCTCGGCCGGCTGCTGCGCGAGCAGATCACCGGTGTGCGCGTGGTGCGTTCCTTCGTACGGGACGGCTACGAGCGCGAGCGGTTCGCCCGGACGAGCACGGAGCTGTTCGAGGTCTCGCGGCGGGTCGGCCGGCTCATCGCGTCGATGCTGCCCGTGGTGCTGCTGCTGATGAACGGGTTCATGGTCGCCATCCTCTGGACCGGCGCCCACCGGATCGACAGCGGGGCGATGCGGATCGGCGCGCTCAGCGCGTTCCTCAGCTATCTCTCGCTGATCCTCATGTCGGTCGTGATGGTCGCGTTCGTGTTCCTGTCGGTGCCGCGCGCGAAGGTGTCCGCCGCGCGTATCCAGGAGATTCTGGCGACGCCGACGAGTGTGACCCCGCCGTCCGAGCCGGTGGCGGCCACGGCGGACGCCGTCGGCCGACTGGAGCTGCGCGGGGCGGAGTTCCGCTACCCGGGCGCGGAGAAGCCGGTGCTCCAGGGGATCGATCTGACCGCGGGCCCCGGGGAGAGCGTGGCGATCCTCGGCTCCACGGGCAGCGGCAAGACGACACTGCTCAACCTCGTGCTGCGGCTGTTCGACGCCACGGAGGGGTCGGTACGGGTCAACGGCGTCGACGTACGGCAACTGGACCCCGACGTCCTCAGCCGGGCCGTCGGCTTCGTACCGCAGAAGCCGTATCTGTTCTCCGGGACCGTCGCGACCAACCTCCGCTTCGGGAACCCGGACGCCACGGACGACGAACTGTGGCACGCCCTGCGGATCGCCCAGGCCGCCGAGTTCGTCGCGCGCATGCCCGGCGGGCTCGACGCCGAGATCTCCCAGGGCGGTACGAATGTGTCGGGCGGCCAGCGTCAGCGGCTCTCCATCGCGCGCACCCTGCTGCGCCGGCCCGACGTCTATCTCTTCGACGACTGCTTCTCCGCGCTCGACTACGCCACCGACGCCGCGCTGCGTACCGCGATGGCGCCGGAGATCGCGCGGTCGACCGTCATCACCGTCGCCCAGCGGGTCGCCACCGTCCGGTACGCCGACCGCGTCGTGGTCCTCGACGGCGGGCGCGTCGTCGGCACCGGCACCCATGACGAACTGCTGCGCGACAACGCCACCTACCGCGAGATAGCCCTCTCCCAGCTCACCGAGGAGGAGACCGTTCATGGTCTCGCCGGCCAGCCCCAGCCCCACTGAGTCCCGCGGGCCCGGCCGCCGGCTCCTCGGCCTGCTCCGGCCGCACCGCCCCCGGATCGCCGTCGCCCTCCTGGTGGGCATCGGCGGGATCACACTCAACGCGTTCGGCCCGCTGCTGCTCGGCAGGGCCACCGATCTGATCGTCGACGGTCTCCTCGACGGATCCGGCGGCGCGTCACCGGGGGTGACCACCGGGGGCGTCGACTTCGACGCGGTCGGGCGCGTGCTGCTGCTCCTGCTCGTGCTGTACGTCGCGGCCTCGCTGTTCATGCTGGCGCAGGGCCGGCTGGTCGCGTCCGTCGTCCAGCGGGTGGTCTTCGATCTGCGGGAGAGGGCGGAGGAGAAGCTCGGACGGCTGCCGCTGCGCTACTTCGACCGCAATCCCGCGGGCGAGGTGCTGAGCCGTACGACCAACGATGTCGACAATCTCCAGCAGACCCTTCAGCAGACCCTCGCCGAGCTGATCACCTCGGTCTTCTCCATCGTCACCATGCTCATCCTGATGCTGGTGATCTCGCCGTCCCTGGCACTGATCATGCTGGCGAGCGTGCCGGTGTCGGGGGTGCTCGCCGCCTGGATCAGCAAGCGCGCCCAGCCCCGGTTCGCCGAGCAGTGGGCGGCCACCGGCTCGATGAACGCGCAGGTCGAGGAGGTCTATACGGGCCACTCGCTGATCAAGGGCTTCGGCAGGCGCGAGCAGGCCGAGCGGCGGTTCGACGCGCACAACGAAGCGCTGTACCGGGCGGGCGCCAAGGCCCAGTTCGCCTCGGGCACCATCGAGCCCGCCATGATGTTCATCGCCAACCTCGGCTATGTGGTGGTGGCGGTGGTGGGCGCGTGGAAGGTGGTGAGCGGCGCGCTGACGCTCGGCGACGTACAGGCGTTCATCCTGTACTCCCGGCAGTTCAGCCAGCCGATCGTGCAGGTCGCCAGCGTCGCCGGGCGTCTCCAGTCCGGGATCGCCTCCGCCGCGCGGGTCTTCACCCTGCTCGACGCCGAGGAACAGGGCCCCGACCCGAAGGACCCCGTCAGGCCGGAACGGGTCACCGGACGCGTGGAGTTCGACCGTGTCGGCTTCCGCTACTCGCCCGAGACCCCGCTGATCGAGGACCTGTCCCTGACCGTGGAGCCCGGCAGTACGGTGGCGATCGTCGGCCCGACCGGGGCCGGCAAGACCACACTGGGCAATCTCCTCATGCGCTTCTACGAGGTGGACGAGGGCCGGATCCTGCTCGACGGGACGGACATCGCGGCGATGACCCGCGACGAGCTGCGCGCGCAGTTCGGTCTGGTGCTCCAGGACACCTGGCTGTTCGGCGGCACGATCGCCGAGAACATCGCGTACGGCCATGCCGGGGCCACCCGTGAGGAGATCGTCGCCGCCGCGCGCGCCACCTGCGCGGACCGCTTCATCCGTACGCTGCCGGACGGCTACGACACCGTCCTGGACGACGAGTCGGCCGGCGTGAGCGCGGGCGAGAAGCAGCTGATCACGGTCGCCAGGGCGTTTCTCGCCCGGCCCGCCGTGCTGGTCCTCGACGAGGCGACCAGCTCCGTCGACACCCGTACCGAAGTGCTGATCCAGCGCGCGATGAACACCCTGCGCGCGGGCAGGACCAGCTTCGTCATCGCCCACCGGCTGTCCACCATCCGCGACGCCGATGTCATCGTGGTCATGGAGTCGGGGCGGATCGTGGAGCGCGGCACCCATGACGAACTGATCCGCGAACAGGGCGCCTACGCGCGGCTGCACGCGGCCCGCGCCCACGGCTCCCCCCGGCCGGCCGCCGACGGCGAGCGGCTGGTGACCGGCGGCTGAGGCGTCGCCGCCCGCTTCCGCGTAATCTCGAAGGGTCAGCGCCACCGGTCCGAACAACGGCGTTCGAGCCCGACCGATAAGGACGGTATTGTGCCCGACGGAAAACTCCTCGCCGTCAGCGATCTGCATGTCGTGTACGACGAGAACCGCGCGCTGGTCGAGGAACTGCGCCCGACCTCGGACGACGACTGGCTGATCGTCGCGGGGGATGTCGCCGAGAAGTACACCGATGTCGAGTGGGCGCTGCGGCTGCTCAGCGAGCGGTTCACGAAGGTGATCTGGGCTCCGGGCAACCATGAGCTGTGGACCCACCCGAAGGATCCGTGCGATCTGCGCGGCGAGAAGCGCTATCTCCATCTCGTGGAGCTGTGCCGGGGGCTGGGCATCGCCACCCCGGAGGACCCCTATCCCGTGTGGCGGGGCGCCGGGGGGCCGGTGGCGGTCGCTCCGCTGTTCGTGCTCTACGACTACTCCTTCCGGGCTCCGGGCGCCACCACGACGGAGGAGTCGCTGCGGCTGGCCCACGAGGCCGGCGTGGTCTGCTCCGACGAGTACTTCCTGCACCCCGACCCGTTCGCGGGCCGCGACGCCTGGTGCTGGTCGCGCGTCGAGGAGACCGAGCGCCGGCTGTCGGCCGTCGATCCGTCCCTGCGTACGGTGCTGGTCAACCACTTCCCGCTGGTCCGTGACCCCACCCGCGTCCTGTACTACCCCGAGTTCGCGCAGTGGTGCGGTACGGAACTGACCGCCGACTGGCATGTGCGCTTCCGCGCCGCCGCCGTGGTCTACGGCCATCTGCACATCCCCCGGGTCACCCGGCACGACGGGGTGCGCTTCGAGGAGGTGTCGATCGGCTATCCGCGCGAGTGGCGCAAACGCCCGCCCCGGGAGCCGCTGCGCCAGATCCTGCCGGAGCCGGCCGGACAGGCCGCCCGGTGATCGGGGCGGTGCTGCCCGCCGAGGTCGCGGCCGAGGCGGCCTACGACGACGGGCGCGAGCCGGGCGAGGAGCTGTTCCCGCAGGAGAAGGCGCTGGTGGCGAACGCGGTCCCCAAGCGGCAGCGGGAGTTCACCACCGTACGGTTCCTGGCCCGGCGCGCGATGCGCCGTCTGGGGCAGCGGCCCGTACCGCTGCTGCCCAACCGGCGCGGGGCGCCGCAGTGGCCGGAGGGCATCGTCGGGAGCATGACGCACTGCGACGGCTACCGCGCCGCGGTCGTGGCCAGGGCCGAGGGGACGGCGGCGCTCGGTATCGACGCGGAGCCCGACGCGCCGCTGCCCGAAGGTGTGCTGGAGGTCGTCGCGCTGCCGGCCGAGCGGACGCGCATCGCGTCGCTGACCGAGCGTCACCCCGGCGTCAGCTATGACCGGCTGATTTTCAGCGCCAAGGAGAGCGTTTTCAAGGTGTGGTATCCGCTCACCGGGCGCGAACTCGACTTCTCCGAGGCGGAGATCGACATCGATCCGGTCGAACGGACCTTTCAGGCAAGGCTTCTGGTACCGGGCCCCTTCGTGAATGGCCGTCATATCGGTGAATTCCAGGGCCGTTGGATCGCGGAACGGGGACTGGTGGCCACCGCCATCCATCTGACATCTGAATCGTCATCAGTTTTTCATTGAATCCCTCATCACTCGCCGCCGTGAACTGCTATCCAAGTGGGGTCCTTGTCCCCCCACTCCTGGAGAAGCATCTCCGTGCGTTCAATAAAGGCACTGTTCGCCGTCCTTCTGGCAATCATCGCGGCGGTCACGATTTCGCCAACGGCCTACGCGGCCGACGGTAAGTACGTGGCGCTGGGTGACTCGTACGCGGTCGCTCCCGGCACCCGTACCTACGACGACCCCAACGACGCGTGCCGCCGGGGGCCGCTGACCTACCCGCGGCTGTGGGCGGCTCAGCACAGCTCGGTGGCGTTCGTCGAGGCGTCGTGTTCGGGTGCGACCACGACCGATGTGATCAACTCCCAGATACCGCGCCTCACGGCGGACACCACCCTGGTGACGCTGCAGGTCGGCGGCAATGACGTCGGCTTCGTCGAGATTCTGACGAACTGCATCCTCACCATCGACGACCGCGACTGCGTCAACGGGGTCGAGGCGGCCAAGCAGGCGGCGCAGTCCGTCCTGTCCCCCGCGCTCGCGCAGACCTACGCGGCGGTGCGCGCCGCCGCGCCCAACGCGAGAGTCATCGTCGTCGGATATCCCCGGCTCTACACCATCGGAGGTTCCTGCGGCATATTCGGACTGAGTGACGCCGAGCGTACCGCGCTGAACTCCGCGGCCGACACGCTGGCCTCCGTCATGTCCAGCCGTGCGGCGGCCGCCGGTTTCGAATTCCTGGACGCCCGGCCGGTATTCGACCCGCACACGATCTGCTCGTCCGGTCCCACCTGGGTCACCAGCCTGGAATGGGACAAGATCAATGAGTCCTACCACCCGAACGCCGCGGGCCACCGCGACGGTTATCTGGCCGCTCTGAAGGCCCTCACCGGCTGACGGAACGACCGGCCGACCGGCCTGCGGATCAATTAAGTGGGGGCGTTCCGATTTCTTCGGCGGAACGCCCCCACTGCCGTATCCCTTTGTCAGCGTGGCACGTCGGCCAATTCGCCGATGTCCTCATTGCCTTCACTCACCAGCATCTGGGAGGAGGCGAGTTCGCGGTAGAGGACATCGGCCTCGACCAGCTCCGCGTGGGTTCCCGCGGCGCGCACCAGGCCGTGTTCGAGGACCACGATCTGGTCGGCGCCGGTCACGGTGGAGAGCCGGTGCGCGATCAGGATCACGGTGCAGCGCCGGGCCGCCTGGTCCACCGCCTCCCGCAGTGCCCGCTCGTTGCTCGCGTCGAGCTGGGCGGTGGCCTCGTCCAGGAGCAACACCTCCGGCCGGCGCAGCAGGGCCCGCGCGATGGCCAGCCGCTGGCGCTCGCCGCCCGACAGGGTGACGCCGCGGTTGCCGACCTCCGTGCGCAGCCCGTCGGGCAGCCGGCCGATCAGGGCGTCGAGCCGGGTGAGCCGCAGGACCTCCGCGATGTCCTCGTCCGACGCGCCGGTCGCCGCGTACCGCAGATTGTCCTCGATGGTGCCGGCCATCACCGGCGATTCCTGCTCCACATAGGCGATACGCCTGCGCACCTCCGAGCGGGGCAGGGTGGCGATGTCGACGCCGTCGATCAGGATCTGTCCCGCCTCCGGTTCGTGGAAGCGCTGGAGCAGGGCGAACATCGTGGTCTTGCCCGCGCCGGAGAGCCCGACCAGCGCGGTCTGGGTGCCGCCGGGGACGGTGTACGAGATTCCGCGCAGGGCGGGCGCGCGGCCGGGGTAGGAGAACCGTACGTCCCGGAACTCGACCGGGGGCGCGCCGGGCGCGGCCACGGCGGCGAGTGGTTCGCGGGGCTCGTCCACATCGTCCTCGACCGGCATGTGCTTGACCTGCTCGATACGGCCGACTGCGCCGAGCCCCTGTTGCAGCATGCTCAGTCCGGCGACCAGTGAGCCGACCGGGCTCGCCAGATAGAAGACGTAGAGCAGGAAGGCGATCAGGGCGGAGGCTTCGAGGCCGCCGGAGGCCACCAGCGCGCCGCCCACGCCGAGCACCGCGAGGAAGGCCGCCTGGATGGACACCCCGGAGAGGACCTTCACCAGCGCGACATAGCGCGCCCCGGCCAGTCCGGCGCGGTAGGCGCCCTCGATGGCGTCTCCGGCGCGCTCGGTCTCCCTGCCCTCGGCGCCATTGGCCTTCACGGTCCTGGCGGCGCCGAGCGTACGGTCCAGTGCGGCGCCCACCGCGCCGACCGACTCCTGGGCGCGGGCGACCGCTTCACGGATCCGGGGCAGGACGAGCACCATCACCAGCGCGACGGCGATCAGCACGCCGGCGGTGACCCCGAGCAGTCCCAGATGCACCACGCCCATCAGGACCACCGCGCCGAGGATGCTGAGCACTCCGTTGGAGACCAGCACCAGCCCTTCGGTGGCGGCGTTCTGGACGAGCGCGCTGTCGGAGGTGACGCGGGAGATGAGGTCGCCGGGAGGACGGCGGTCCAGCTCGGGTACGCGCAGCCGGATCAGCCGGAACACCAGGTCGCGGCGGATCTGCCGGACCACCCGTTCGGAGGTGCGCTGCTGCCACCAGGACTGGAGTCCGGTGAGCCCGGCGCCCAGGACGACGAGCGCGGCCAGCAGGAGCACGGGCCCGAGCACCCCGCGCCCGTCGCTCAGTCCGTCCAGTACGTGCTGCGCCACCAGCGGCTGTACGAGTCCGGCCGCGCTGGCGGCCAGCACGAGCAGCAGGGTGGCGAGCAGCACCGTGCGGTGCGGGCGGGCATAGCGCAGCAGTACGCGCAGCGGGGGTGTCGCGGGCGGCTCAGGGGGCTGGGCCGGCGCGGCCGGCCGAGGGGTCTCAGCCGGCGCGGGAGGAGCGGAAGCCGTTGTCATGGGAGGTCCGGGTTCGCTGGTCGGGAGGGGTGTTCGCCGGTGGGGAGTGGGGTGTTCAGGGGGTCGCGGGTACGGGTGCGGGCGTGTGCCGCGCCGCGATCCGCTCCAGGTGGCCGGCGGCGGTGACCTGACCGCCCGCCGCGCGGAAGGACCGGCCGATCGCCTCGGCGGCGGCGCGGTGGCCGCCGGCGCTGTCCAGTACGGTTTCGACGGCCGTGGCCAGCCGGGCGGCGTTCACCCGGCTGAACCGGACCCGCACCCCCGCGCCCGCGTCGACCACCTGCTGCGCGACGATGGGCTGGTCGTCGCGGATGGGGGCGAGTACGAGCGGCAGCCCGTGCCAGAGCGACTCGCAGACGGTGTTGTGCCCGGCGTGGCAGACGACGGCGTCGGCCCGTGCCAGCAGGTCGAGTTGGGGGACATGGGCGCGTACGAGGACTCCCGGTGGCGCCGATGAGAGCGTATGGCCGGGGTCGACCACCACGCCCTGTACCGCGTCCCCGAGCCCGTCGAGCGCGGTGACCGCCTCCGCCAGGAACCGGCCGCCCGCGTCCGCGTTGGCGGTGCCGAGCGAGACGAGCACGGTGGCACGCCCCGGGTCCAGCTCGTCCCACGGGAAGTCGGAGCGGTCGGCACGGGGGGCGATGGCCGGTCCGACCAGATGCGTCCGCTCCCAGGGCAGCGGCGCGTCACCGAGCAGTTCGCGCCCGGTGAAGGCGATGACACCGTACGGGGAGAACCGCGGGTCGGCCGTGCCCGCCGGGTCGCCGATCCGTGCGCGCAGCCCGCCCAGCAGTTCGCCGAGCCAGGCCGCCACCTTGGGCAGCCCGGCCAGCGGGTCGACGAGTTCGGCGGAGGTGGTCGCGGAGGTGACGTACGGGATGCCCCTGCGCTCCGCGATCAGCGCGCCCGCGACGGCGTGCTGGTCGCCGAGGACGACGTCCGGGCGGAACGCGTCGATGGCGGCCTCGATGCCCGGCGCCATCAGGTCGGCCAGGGGTACGAAGAACTCCTCCCACAGGAACCGGAAGGCGGCGGGTCCGGTCAGCTCCGGCGGCCTGACCAGTCCGCCCGCGGGCATGGGGCAGTCGAAGACCGTGACCTCCGGGCCGGCGAGCCGGCGGATCTGGTCGGGCTGGCCTGCCCATGCCACCGGATGCCCCCGTTGGGCGAGTTCACCGGCCACCCCCACCAGCGGGTTGATATGCCCGACCAGCGGCGGGACGACGAGCAGGAAGCGGGTCACCGCACCGCCCCGGCGAGCGTGTGGTCCCGGATCCACTCCAGGATCAGGTCCCGGGTCTCCTCGGTCCGCTCCACGAGGACGGAGTGGCCCTGCTCGGCGAGGACCACGGTGCGGCAGGACGCCAGCTTGGCCTCCAGGGAGCCGACTTGGGCGCTCAGACCGGACTCGTCGCCGAAGATGGCCAGCACCGGGCAGCCGAGCGCGGAGAGATCGTCGTCGATGACGCGTCCGGCCGGGATGTCCTCGGCGAGGGTGGTGACCCGCAGGATGCGGCTCGCGCCCCGGGAGAGCCGGGCGGTGTGCGCGCCGTGATGGGCCGAGATCCAGCCGATGACCTCCTCGCGGGAGAGCTGGCTCTTGGCGTCCGCGAGCCCGTCCGCCATGTGCCGGGTCCACTCCGCGACCGGCGGCTCGGACTCGATCATGGTGACCGTGGCGACCCGGTCGGGGTGCCACGCGGCGAGCGCGGCGGCCACCGTCCCGCCGAAGGAGTTGCCGACGACATGCACCCGGCGGGTCTCGCCGAGCGCGTCGAGCAGTCCGGCGAGGTCGCCGACGAAGGACTCCAGACGGTAGCCGGTGGCCGGCCGGTCGCTGCGGCCGTGGCCGCGCAGGTCGTACATGATCACGTCGAAGCCCGCGGCGGCGAAGGCCGGGCCGAGGGTGAAGTAGTAGCTGGCGAGGCTGTCGGTGAGCAGACCGTGCACGAACACGACGACGTCCGGCTCACCCCCGTCCGCGGGCCGGGTGGCGGCGGGCAGCCGCTGCACATGTGTGGTGATCTCGCCGGTGCGTATCTTGGTCATCGGCTCAGCCCTGCCCGTTGGCGCGCAGCGACGTCGCGACATAGTCGGCCAGCTCACCGACGGTGAGGGCGATGATCTCGTCGAGTTCGAGATCGGCGATGAAGAGGGCGAGGTTGACCCGGTCCCCGTAGTGCTCGCGCAGGACGCCGGCGAGCGTCACGAGATCGATGCTCTCCAGTTCGAGATCGTCGTGGAAGGTGGTCTCCCGGCTGATCTCGGCGTCGTCGAGACCGTCCTCCTCCAGCAGTTCGCGCAGCATGCGGGTGATGTCCGCCAGCACAGCGGCATCATCGGTGTCCAGCGGCTCCGTGGTCATGATCCCGATCGCCTCAGTGCTCATCAGACTCTCCTGTCTCGTTGTCATCGGTCGTCCAGGCGACGATGTACTGCCGTTCGGGCAGTCCCGGTGGATTGGCCACCTGCCGCACACTCACCTCGTACGCCCGGCCCTCGGTCACCACGCGCAGCCTCGCCGCGTCCGCGGCCACCACGCGGTAGTCGGCGGGCCGGCCGCGCAGACCGGTACCGCGTGCCTTGGCGACGGCCTCCTTGGCCGTCCAGAACCGGGTGAACCAGCCGGGCCCGCTGTCCGGGTGCAAGGCCACCAGCCCGTCCAGCAGGGCCAGTTCGCCGCTGTCGCAGGCCATCTCGGCGGCGGACCTCGGCCGGTCGGTGATCTCCTCGATGTCGATCCCGCACACGCCGCGCCGGGCGATGGCCACGCCGGTCTCCCGGCAGTGCGCGATCGACACGGTCAGCTCGCCCGGCGCGCGTCCGTGCACCCCGTGGGCGACGGGCCGCCCCGTCTCGTCGTTGCGTACGGCGATCTCGGCCGGATAGATCTCGTCCGCGCCCTCGCCCCACAGCAGTCCGCGGACCGCGTCCTTGGCGGCGACCCGGCCGAGCAGCCACTGACGGCGGCGGACGGGAGGCAGCGCGTCATAGCCGGCGCGTTCGGCGCCGCCGAGCATATTGCGCATGATCAGCTCGCGGGTGGCCAGGTCGGGCCAGCGCTCGTGCACCTTCGTCCAGCCCTCGGGCTCGGCCGTGGAGAGGGTGTTGCGGCCCGGGAAGCGGTCCACCGCGCGGATGTTGGGGTCGGTGTCGAACCTCCGGTCCTGCCAGCCGGTGAACTCCGCCCAGACCCGGCCCTCATGGACGAGCTGCATGTCCGCGGTGAGGGTGAGGTCGGTGACCTCGGTGATACGGATCAGGCAGTCGAGCCGTTCGCCCGGCGTCGGCTCCGGCCCGTGGAAGCGGATCCGGTCCATCCCGACCGGGAAGACCGTGGTGCGCTCGGTGAGCGTCGCCATGATCCAGTAGCCGAGGAGCTGTCCGACGTTGTCGAGCAGGGCGCCGGGGGCGTCCGGGGCGGTGATGACGCCCCGGACCGACAGATCGCCGACGGCGGTCAGTTCGCTGACGCCCTGGAAGCGCGGTCCGTGGAACATCCACCGCTCGCTGTAGAGCTGTTCGGCCCGCAGCCCGGGGACGCGCTCGGCGGCCGGGTCCACCGGCCAGGGCGCGGGCGCTGCCGGATGGCGCGGAGCCAGTTCGACCACCGCGCGGGAGTAGCCGGTCAGGCTCACCTCGACCCGGTCGGGCGCCTGCCGCCGTACCACCACCGGTACGTCGACGGACGGCATGGCCTCGATCCACTTCAGCAGCCGCACCTCGTGCACGGCGACGGCCCGCGTTCCGGGCACGACGCGTTCGGCGATCTCCATGAGATGGCCGATGACCGTGGTGGCGGGCACGATCGGCCAGCGGTCGGCCTCGTCGGGCCAGCCGGGGCGCTGCCGGAAGAAGCAGTGGTCGAGCAGATACGGCATCGCGTCGACATCCACCCGCAGCACCTCGGGAACAGGCGCCACGGCCGGAGCGGGGGCGGGCGTCGAGGGTCCCCGGCGGGCCGGGGCGGTGCGCCGGTGGGCGGCGCCCGCGCCGATGAGCTGGTTCGCGACGGCCGCGGTGTCGTTGAGCAGCGCGGCGAGTTCGGCGGCCACCGGGAACCGCGCCCCGGCCCGGCCGAGCAGTTCCAGCGCCCCTCCGTCGGCGACGGCGAGCGCGGGCGAGGCGGCGGGGGCGACCGGGGTGACGGGCCGGGGAACGATCCCGGTCAGCGCCTTCCTGGTCCGCTCGGGCAGCGAGACGAGCGCCCCGCCGAGATCCAGCCGCACCCCGGCCCTGGCAGGCCGCGCGGACGCGCTCGCCGTACGGGCCGCCGCCGCGCTCACGGGCCCCAGCAGCGGGGCGGCATCGGGCGCGGCGCCGTCCACCCAGAGCGCGGTGACCACCCGGCGCAGCTGCGCCAGACTGTCCCGGGCCGTGGAGTGCGCGGAGACGACGAGCCGGTCCTCGCCCGCCAGGGTGTCGTCGATCAGCGAGCCGAGCTGCCCCGCGCCCAGCTGGATGAACGCGCGGTACCCCGCCTCGTGCATCGCGGCGATCATGAGGCGGAACCGCACCGGTTCGAGCAGATGCCGGACGAACAGCTCCCGTACGGCGGCCGGTTCGGCCGGGTAGAGCGCGGCGGTCGTCGCGGACCAGACCGGGGTGGTCTGCGGATGGAGGGTGTACGTCTCCGCCGCGCGCCGGATCGGATCGAGGTACGGCGCGAGCATCGGGGTGTGGAAGCCGGACCGGAACGGCAGCACCTGCCCGATCACGCCCTGGGCCCGGAAGCGCAGGACCAGTTCACCGACGGCCTCCTCGGGGCCGCAGATCATCGACTGGTTCGGCGCGTTGTCGTGCGAGAGCACCACATCGGTCCGTCCGCCCAGCTCGGCCAGCACCTTCCCGGCGGGCATGCCGAGCACGGCGAAGACCGCGCCGGGAACGCGCAGCGCGTCCGGGTCGAAGCCCGCGAGGAAGGTGTCCACCTCGTCGGCGGCGTGGATGCCGCCGCAGGCCATGGCGGTCCACTCCCCCACGCTGTGTCCGGCGACCGCGTCGGGCACGACCGCGAGCCTGCGCAGCGCGGTGTCGAGGACGCGCCCGAGCTGGAACACCGCGGCTCCGTGCCGTCCCACATCACCGACCCTGGCGTCCTCGCCCGTCGGCCACGGGAGGCCGAACCGTGCGGCCAGTCCCGCCACTTGGGGCTCGAACTCCGCTTCCAGGCCGGGGAAGACGAACGCGGTCCGCCCGCCGCCGGCCGGGCCGAGCAGCGGGCGCGGGCTGAACCACACATCACTGCGTCCGCGCCAGGCGGCGCCCTTGCTCACGGCCTTGCGTGCCAGCTTCAGCCGGCGCGCGGTCGGGTCGACGATCCCGAGCCGTACCGGCCCGGCCGCCGCTCCCGCCGCCGGGGCGCGCTCGTCGAGCCCGGCCGCCAGGACCGTGGAGTCGTCGGCGTCCAGCAGCGCGGCCAGCTCCGCCGGGCTCGCCGCGGCGAGCCGCAGCACCCGCTCGGGCTCGGTCACCGTCGTACGGGCAGTGCGCGCGGCCGGGGCCATGGCCGGCTGCTCCAGAACGACATGGGCGTTGATGCCGCCGAAGCCGAAGGCGTTGACCCCCGCCCGGCGCGGGGCGCCGGTGGCGGGCTCCGCCCAGGGCCTGGCCTTCGACAGCGGGGCGAACCGGGTGCCGTCCAGGGCGGGGTTCGGCTCGTCGCAGTGCAGGGTCGGGGGCAGCACCCCGTGGTGGATCGCGAGCGCTGCCTTGATCAGCCCGGCGATCCCGGCGGCGGGCATGGTGTGCCCGATCATGGACTTCACCGAGCCGATGGCGGCCCGTTCACCGGCCGCCGGGCCGAACACCTCCGCGAGCGTGGTCAGTTCGGCGCGGTCACCGGCGACGGTGGCGGTGCCGTGTGCCTCCAGCAGTCCCAGGGCGTCCGCCGCGCGCGGGTCGAGACCCGCCGCGTCCCACGCCTGCCGCACCGCGCGGATCTGGCCGCCGGGGTCGGGGTTGAAGAGGCTGGCGGAGCGGCCGTCGCTGGCCACTCCCGTCCCGGAGACCACGGCGTAGACCCGGTCGCCGTCACGCTCGGCGTCCGCGAGCCGCTTGAGCACGACGATGCCGGTGCCCTCACCGATGAGCACCCCGTCCGCGCCGGCGTGCAGCGGGCGGATCCGCTCGCTCGGCGAGAGCGCGCCGAGCTGGCTGAACACACTCCAGAGGGTGATGTCGTGGCAGTGGTGCACACCGCCCGCCAGCATCACGTCACAACGCCCGGCGGCCAGTTCACGGACCGCGTGATCGACCGCCACCAGCGAGGAGGCACAGGCGGCGTCCACGGTGTACGCGGGGCCGCGCAGATCGAGCCGGTTGGCGACACGTGAGGCGGCCAGATTGGGCACCAGCCCGATGGCCGACTCGGGCTGTTCCGGGCCCAGTTGCTCGGCGAAGGCCGCCCGTACCTCCTCGATCCTGTCCTCGCCCAGCTCGGGCGCCAGCTCCCGGAGCGTACGGACGACCTGGCCGGCCGTACGCACCCGCTGGTCGAGCCGGACCAGACCGGGCGTGAGATACCCGCCCCGGCCGAGAACGATCCCGGCGCGCTGCCGGTCGGCGGGGAGCACGGGGTCCCCGCCGGCGTCCTCGATGGACCGGTGGGCGACATCCAGCGCGATCAGCTGGTCGGGCTCGGTGCCGGCCACGGAGGTGGGCATGATGCCGAACCGCGTGACATCGAACTCGGCTTCCTGGTCGACGAATCCGCCGCGCCGGCAGTACACGCGGTCGCTGCGCCGGGGCCCGTCGGGCGCGTAGAACTCGCCGTCCCAGCGGTCGGCCGGTACGTCGCCGATCGCGTCGACCCCGTTGACGATGTTGTGCCAGTAGCCGTCCAGGTCCCTCGCGCCGGGGAAGAACGCGGCCATCCCGACGATGGCCACCGGTGCTCCGGAACCGGCGGGCGTCCGGGGAGCCATCCCGGTCACCAGCCGGAGGCGGTGTAGACCGCGGCGTGCACCGAGGGGGCGCCCCAGGCGAGTTCACGCAGCAGGCTCAGCGGTCCCTCTTCGGGGTCGATGAGCTTGATGCCCCGGGACACGTACGAGCGCATCAGCTCCGGGGTGACCATGCCGCCGTTCGTCTCGGCAGCCGCCCAGGGGCCCCAGTGGACGGTCAGCCCGCGCCGCTCAGTGGTCGACCAGCGGCGTCCCAGTTCCTCCAGGGCGTCGTTGGCGGCGGCGTAGTCGGACTGGCCCCGGTTGCCGAGCGCGGCGGCGATGCTGCCGAACAGTACGGCGAAGCGGGGGCCGGTGGGCAGTGAGTCGACCGCGTCGAGCACCGCGCGCGCCCCGCCCACCTTGGTGGAGAACACGCGGCGGAACGACTCGACCGGCTTCTCGGCGATCAGCTTGTCCTCGATGACCCCGGCGGCGTAGACGACACCGTCGAGCCTGCCGTGCTCGGCGTGGATGTCCTTCACCGTGGCCCGTACCACCTCCGTGTCGAGCACATCGACGCAGTGGTAGCGCACCTGGCTGCCGAGCACCCGCAGTCCGGCGATGGTGTCGCGCACCTCGCGCGCGGCGAGCGTGGCGGACACCCGGCGCTCGACCTCGGCGGGCGAGGTCGGTCCGGCTGCCAGGAAGGCGGCGCGCAGCCCGGCACGGTCCGTGGCTCCGGCGGTCGCCGGGTCCTCGGTGCCGGCCGGGACCGGCGTGCGGCCCATCAGTTCGATACGGCACCGGCTGACGGAGGCGATCGTACGGGCGAACCGCGCGGTGATCCCGCGGGCTCCGCCGACCAGCAGGACGACCGCGTCACGGTCGAGCCCCGCCGCCTCGGCCTCCGCGACCCCGTCACCGGCCGGGCCCGCGCCGGTGGCGGCCAGCGCGCCCAGATCGGTGAGGGTCAGCCGCAGGGCGCGCCGGGTGCCGCCGTCGGTCAGGACGACCGGCTCCCGTTCCGTGGCGGCGAGTTCGGTGACCAGCGCGTCGGCGACCGCGTCCGGTGCCGCGCCGGGCGCCACCTCGACCAGGGTCGCGGCGAGGTCGGGGTACTCGCGGGCGACACTGCGGAAGAAGCCGCGCAGACCGCTGGCCGCGCCCTCGGTCCTGCGCTCGACGGCGAGCAGTCGGCGCGGGGCGCCGGCCAGCACGGTCTGGAAGAGCGGGAAGGCCTCGGGCAGCGGCGAGTCGGACGCGTCGAGGGCATCCAGATAGAGCACGGCGTCGGCGCCGCCCTCCGGCAGCTCCCCGGAGGGTACGAGCACCGGCTCGGCCCCGGCGGCGCGCAGCCGGTCCGCCACGACCGGGGCCAGCTCACCGCCGCCGAGGAGCAGCACCGTACGTCCGCTCTCCACGGTCCCGGTCACGGCGGGCAGTTCGGTCTCGGTGAACTCCAGCCGCTGCGGGGGCACGACCTCGGCCTCGGGCCCGGCGGGCGAGGCGGGTGCGGCGGGACCGGTCCGGGCGCCACTCGTCTCGGAGGTCTCCCCTCCACCGAGCCGGGTGGCGAGCAGTCCGGCGATCCCGGCGGCGGTACGGGCAGCGCTCAGCCCGTCCAGCTCAGCACCGCCATCCACCGGCAGACCCAGCCGAACCGCCAACTCACCCGCGATCTCCGTCCGCTTGATCGAGTCCACACTCAGATCCGCTTCCAGATCAAGATCCGGCTCAATCATGTCCACCGGATAACCCGTACGCTCCGCCACCACCGCCAACACCGCACCCAACACCGCCTCACGACCCAACACCGGACCAGCGACAACCGGAACAGCGGCAGGGGCCGGAGCGGCGGAGGCGACGAGCGCGGTCGCCGGGGCGGGGGCGGGCAGTGCGGCGGGGGCGGACAGTTGTGGTGCGACGGTGTGAACGAGCGGCCGGTCCGCCGCCGGGACGGTCACGGGGCCGCCCAGATAGCTCAGCATGACGTCGCGCTGCGCCGCCACCAAGTCCCGGCTGGTGCGCAGAAATTCGGCGACGAGTGCGTCGGCACCGGACGCGGCGGCGCCGTGGGGGGCGTGGTTCTCCGGCACGATCAGCTCCGTAACGGGTCTGGCGGGGTGCAGGGCGTTGGGGGGAATGGTGCCGTCGGCGAGACGGACGAGCTGGCCGTCCACCGTCCAGCCGGCGGTGCGCTCGGGGACCGTGGTCTCGGGGTCGACCGCGTCGCGTCCCTGGAAGAGCCGGCCGGTGCGGACATCGGCTCCGCTGACGGCGAGCTGGGCCAGGGCGGTGAGGAAGCCGGTCAGTCCGGCGCCACGGCCGGCGTCGAGCGGGATCGTACGGTGCGGACGGTCGCCGAGGACGGCGGCGACCAGCCTGCTCAGTACGCGACCGGGGCCCACCTCGGCGAAGACCCGGGCGCCCGCCGCGTACATGGCCTCGATCTGCTCGGTGAACCGGACGGGCGCGCCGATCTGCGCGGCGAGACCGGCCCGGATCGCCTCGGGCTCCGCCGGGTACGCCTCGGCCGTGCGGTTGGCCCACACGTCGAAGGCGGTCGGGTAGACGGTCATGGACGCGAGGCGGTCGGCGAAGGCATCGCCCGCGCCCGCCAGCAGGGGGCTGTGGAAGGCGCAGGCCACCTGGAGCGGCTTGGCCGAGTAGCCGGCGTCCCGCAGATGGGTGACGGCCGCGGCCATCGGCCCGGTGGGTCCCGAGATGACGGTCTGCCGGGGCGCGTTGCGGTTGGCGGCGACGACGTCCTCGGCGAGACCGGCCGGCCGCAGGACGTCCTCGACCTGCTCGACGGTGGCGGTGACGGCCGCCATCGTGCCGGCGTCGCCGTCCGCCACCTGGGCGAGGATCGCCTCGGCGCGGGCGGCGCTCGCGGTCAGGACGTCCTGGGGCGCGAGCGCCCCGGCCACACCGAGCGCGACCAGTTCGCCGTAGCTGTGACCCGCCGCCATGGCGGGGCGTACGCCGACCGAGGCCAGCAGTTCGGCGGCGGCGAGTTCGACCACACCGAGCGCGGGCTGGGCGACGGAGGTGTCGGTGATCCGGGCCAGCTGGCCGGCCTTCGTCTCCTCGTCGAAGGCGGCCGGCGGGTAGAGCGCGTCCGCCCAGCGGGCGCCGAGCTGGAGGTAGCGCTGCAACTCGGGGAAGGCGACGAAGAGTTCGGCGAGCATGCCGGGGCGCTGGCTGCCCTGTCCGGGGAAGAGGAAGGCCAGCTTTCCGGGCCCCTCGGCGTCGCTGCCCGTGGCATCGGCACCCGTGGCGCCGGTCGCCGTGTCGTCGGTCGCCGTGTCGTCGGCGACATGGAGCCCGGCATCCGGGTCCCGCTCCCCGTCGGCGGCCCTGCGCAGCAGCCCGGGCAGGGCCGCGAGGCTCGGTGCGACCACGGCGATCCGTACCGGCTCGCCGCGTACCGCCGCCTGGTCACTTCGGTGGGCCGCGTGACGCGCGTAGTCGCGCAGTCGCCACTCGCCTCCGCGCTGGAGCAGCTCAAGGAGCGCGCGAGCCGCGCGGCGGGCCGCGGCGGCGTCCCGGCCGCGGAACGTGAACAGCTCCGCGGGCCAGGTGTCCAGCGTATGAGCGGGTGGCGCCTGGTCATACGCGCGTAGAACCACATGGAAATTCGTGCCGCCGAATCCGAAGGCGCTCACTCCCGCGATCCGGTCCGCGGGCTCCGCGGCCCACGGCCGGGCGGCGGTGTGGAAGACGAACGGGCTGCTGTCGCCGTCCCAGGCCGCGTTGGGCTGCCGCACATGCAGGGTCGGCGGTTTCACCCCGTGGTAGAGCGCCAGCGTGGTCTTGATCAGTCCGGCCAGTCCCGCCGCGCACTTGGTGTGGCCGATCTGGGACTTCACCGAGCCCACCGCGCAGCCGGCCGGCTCGGCCCCCGCTTCGGTGAACACCTCGGTGAGCGTGGTGAGTTCGGTGCGGTCGCCGACGACGGTGCCGGTACCGTGCGCCTCGATCAGACCGACGTCGGCGGGGGACACACCGGCGTTGCGGTAGGCGCGGGTGAGCGCGGAGCGCTGTCCGGCCGGGCGGGGCGCGGTCAGTCCGAGCGCCCGGCCGTCACTGGCGCTGCCGACGCCGTCGATCACGGCGTAGACCCGGTCGCCGTCGCGCTCGGCGTCGGCCAGCCGCTTGAGCGCCACACAGGCCACGCCCTCGCCGAGCGCGATGCCGTCGGCGGCGCCGTCGAAGGTGGCGGAGCGGCCGGTCGGGGAGAGCGCGTGCACGGAGGAGAACAGCAGATAGTCGTTGATGCCGTTGTGCAGGTCGGCGCCGCCGCAGAGCACCAGATCGCTGGTGCCGGTGACCAGTTCCTTGCAGGCCACGTCCACGGCGGTGAGCGAGGACGCGCAGGCCGCGTCCACGGTGTAGTTGGCGCCGCCGAGGTCGAGCCGGTTGGCGATCCGGCCCGCGATGACATTGGCGAGCATGCCGGGGAAGGAGTCCTCGGTCAGCCGTGGCAGCTGTTCGTCGAGCGCGGCCGGGATGGTGCCGACGTACCCGGGCAGCACCGTACGCAGGGTCGTCGCGTTGGACAGATCGCTGCCCGCCTCCGCGCCGAACACTACGGAGGTACGGGCGTGATCCGCGTCCGCCCCGTCGTATCCGGCGTCGGCGAGCGCCCGTCGCGCGGCCTCCAGCGCGAGCAGCTGTACGGGTTCGATGCTGGCCAGCGAGGCCGGCGGGATGCCGTAGCGCAGCGGGTCGAAGGGGATCTCGGGCAGGAACCCGCCCCAGCGCGAGGGGGTGCGCTCGCCGTCGCCGTCGGGCGCGTAGTACCGCTCCGCGTCCCAGCGGTGTGCCGGGACTTCGGTGACGCAGTCCTTCCCCTCCAGGATGTTGGCCCAGAACTCGGCGAGGTCGGGGGCGCCGGGGAACATGCCGGCCATGCCCACCACGGCGATCCGCAGCGGCTCGGGCGCGCTCTCCCCGTCCTCGTCCGTCCGGTCGAGACCGAGCGCGGTGCGCAGTGCGGCGGCCCGGGAGCGCAGCCATCCGGCGGCCCCGTCGGCGACGGACTCGTGGAGCGCCGCGACGGAGGTGACGGATTCACGCAGGACACAGACCTCCCCCGCCATGAACATGCCCTCGTCGGACTGGCGTGTCTCGTCGACCGGCCGCAGCTCGTCGCCGACCCGCTCGATGCCCTTGCTGGCGAGCCGGAGTCTGCCGACGTTGAACCGCTCCAGCTGTTCCCAGATCTCCCGGTCGGGCACGCCCTGCCCGCGCAGCTCGTCCTTGAGCCGGGCGAAGTCCTCGGTGATGGCGCTGTGGGCGCACCGCGTGGCGTGGCCGGGGGCGGTCTCCAGCAGATCGGTGCGTTCGGCGGCGATGATGCTGCGCTGGAAGAGCGGCTGGATGGCGCCGGCCGCGACCGCCTCCTCGGTGAAGAGGTACGCGGTGCCCATCAGCACACCGAACGCGGCTCCGGCGCGGGTCAGCGGGGCGGCGAGGGCCGCCGCCATGGCGGCCGAGCGGGCGTCGTGGATGCCGCCGGCGAACAGAACGGTCAGCTCGGCGGCGGTCTCGTCGCCGTTCTCGGCCACGAAGTCGAGCAGGACCTCGGTCTGCGCCTCCCACAGCGGGAAGCTGTTGCGCGGTCCGACGTGCCCACCGCACTCGGCGCCCTCGAAGATGAACCGGCGCGCGCCGGCCGCGAGGAACTGCCGCAGCAGCCCCGGCGAGGGCACATGGAGGAAGGTGGCGATGCCCTCCGCCTCCAGAGCGGCGGCCTGGGCCGGCCTGCCGCCCGCGATGATCGCGTGCGTCGGCCGCAGCTCCCGTACGACCTCCAGCTGCGCGGACCTGATCTCCTCGTCCGCGAACCCGAGCACCCCGACTCCCCAGGGGGCGTCGCCGAGGGCTTCGCGGGTGCGCTCCAGCATCGTCCGGGTGCGGTCCGCGTTCGCGAGCGCCAGTGCCAGGAACGGCAGGCCGCCCCCGGCCGCGACGGCGGCGGCGAACGCCGGCTCGTCGCTGACCCGGGTCATCGGCCCCTGGGCGATGGGGCATGCGGTGCCGAGCGCCCGCGCACCCGCCGAGCCCGCGGCCAGCGCGGCGGCGGGCCGGTCGTCCTCGACGGCGGCGGAGATCGCGCCCCTGACGCCCCGTATCGCGTCGCCCACCGACTTCCAGCGCCGGGCGAAGGAGGCCGCGAGGAAGGCGTCCTGACCGACCGGCAGGAACTGCGTGCGCAGATCGTCGCTGCCGACCCTGGCCGCGAACTCGGCCGCGTCGGCGGGGAGTTCGGGGGCGCCGGGACCACGGCGGCGCAGCACCCGGATCCCGTGGTGCAGCACGGTCTCGGAGCCGTCGAGTCCGGTGAGCGCGCCGGTGAGCTCCGCGGGCAGGCCCGCCTCGTCGAACAGCGCGAGCTGGGTGTCGAGTACGACACCCGCCGCGCCTCCCGCGACGGCGGCGGCCGCCGTGTGCGGTCCGATGCCACCGCACGCCCAGACCGGCAGCGCGATGTCCGGGTCCGCCAGCACCTGCTGGAGCAGCACGAACGTACTCAGCTCACCGGCCCTGCCACCGCTTTCCGCACCGCGCACGATCAGCCCGGCCGCCCCGGCTCCGGCCGCCTGTCGCGCGCCCGCCAGATCGGTCACCTCCACCAGAACCCGGCGGCCGGCGAACTCCCCCGCCGTGCGCCCGGGGTCCGCCAGCAGCACGGTGTCCACCGGCTCGGGCAGCTCCGCCGCGGTGACGGTGCAGCCGGGACGTATCCGCACCCCGAACGGCAGCGATGACCAGCGAAGCGTGCGGTCGAGTGTGTCGGCGACGCTCCGCGGATCACCCGTGGACAGCTCCAGCACGCTGAGAGCGCCCGCCCGTGCGGCGGCGGCCGTCAGCCGTGGCGACGAGCGGTGCAGAGGGTTGACGGCGATGACCGACTGGGGCAGTGAGAACTCAATGGACGCGACGGATTCCGGCATCCGCATGAAGTCTCCCGGATCGAAGTGGGGGGTGAACCGTGGGGGGAATGGCGGGGGGGTGTGAAGGGTGGGGGGAACCGTGGGAAGGGTGAACCGTGGGGGCGAACGTGGGGGGCAGACCGTGGGGGTGACTGGCCGGTAGTTAACTGGCCCTGCCTCCCGGGGGTCAACTGGTCACGCTGCGCGACGAGTTACAAATTGCCGCCGACCCCCACACTCCGTAGCTGAAGAACCCTCACGAGGGGGCAGCAATCGGACGCCTTGCCAGGACCGCAATCCGCGGATCATGTGCGTGATATCGGCCTGTCACGCCCTTGAAATGCAGGATCCGCCCCCGGGTCATCGACTGTGCCGGAGATCACAGCTCCCGGGTCTCGCATTCCACCGTCCGACGAGCATGCCTACAGGGCGTGACGATGCCGCAGAAACGCTTCAGCCGCCTCGGCGCCATGCCGTGGTGACGCTTGAGCAGGCGATTGATAAATCTTATAGTTGCCACCGCATCAGTGAACGCGGCGTGAACCGGAGGAAGAAGAGTGAGGAACGTTCCGTCACATCTCTTCCTGCTCATATGCCCGCCGGCCGCCACCCGCTGACGCACCGTCTCCACGCAGCGCGTACCCCTTTTCCGTGACCGCTCCGGAAATCCTTACGGCAGGACCGGGTAACGCCCCCGCAACACCACCAACAGCACCGTGATCCAACGGATTTCCCCTCGCGACCCGTTCCCTTTCGGTGCCCCTTCCTTCCCGCCCCACCACGGGTATGTGGAGTGAGATGACGATCCCTCAGATTTCCATTGTCGTACCGTGCTTCAACGAGAGCGAGGTGCTCGGTACCTTTCACCTCACTCTGCTCGCCGCCCTCGAACCGACCCGGCAGACTTTCGAGATCTGCTACGTGGACGACGGCAGCGTGGACGGAACCAGACGACAGCTCAGTGAACTGGCGTCGGCCGACCCGCGCGTCCGCTACACCTCTTTCAGCCGCAACTTCGGCAAGGAAGCCGCCATGCTCGCGGGACTGCGTATGTCCAGGGGCGACGCGGTCGTGCTCATGGACGCGGATCTCCAGCACCCCCCTGAGCTGGTCCCCCGCATGCTGGAACTGCACCGGCACGGCTACGACCAGGTCGTGGCGCAGCGCGACCGCACGGGCGAGGGCGCCCTGCGCACCGCCCTCAGCAGGGTCTACTACCGGCTGGTGCGGCGTTGTATGGACGTCCATGTCGTGGACGGGGCGGGCGATTTCAGGCTGCTCTCGCGCCATGCGGTGAACAGTGTGCTGTCGCTCCCGGAGAGCAATAGGTTCTCCAAGGGAATCTTCTCCTGGATCGGCTTCGACACGGCGAGCTTCACCTACCGGAATGTCCAGCGCGCGGCCGGCACCTCCAAGTGGGGCGGGCGGAATCTGCTCAACTACGGCATCGACGGACTGCTCTCCTTCAACAGCCGCCCGCTGCGTCTCGCCATCCACAGCGGTCTCTGGCTCTTTCTCTCCGCGCTCGTCTACGCGCTGTGGATTATCGCGAATGTCGCTCTCAACGGTGTGGACGCGCCCGGCTATACGACACTCATGACGGCCATCGTGGCGCTCAGCGGAATTCAGCTCGCCACGCTCGGCGTCATCGGCGAATATGTCGGGCGCATTTACCACGAGGCGAAGCGCCGTCCGCACTACGTGGTCCGGGAAACGGACGCGACGCGTGCGTCCTTTCCGTCCGGTGCGCCGTCGGCGACCTCCGTCGGACAAGCCCGTTCCGAGCGATAGAGCACCGGCGCCCGGCCGCGGTCCCACCGGAAACGGAACGTCCCCTTTCGAAAGGCAGTGGTGTACATGGCCGCGGGCGCGCCGAGCGTCATCATCCCGGAACAGCCCGGGGAAAGCCCCGGGCAGGAGCGGGAGAACGGCCGCGGGTCATCCCTACCCGCCGTACGCCCGTGGACGAAATACGGGGTGCTGGGTCTGCTGACACTGCCTCTGTGCCTTCTCGGGTCGGCGTTCTGGCTCGGCCGCCATGTACGTCCCAGCGCGGACGAGTGGTGTTTCCTGCCCAGCGTGCGCGATCACGGCATCGTGGGGCTGCTCGGGAAGTTCTACCTGTCGGACAACGGGCGGCTCGGCAACGGTCTGCTGGTCGGGCTGTACGCCAAGTTCGGGGTCGCGGGCCACCAGTGGTTCGGCCTGGTCAGTGGTGTGGTGATGCTGGGGCTGCTGTGGGCCGTGACCGTACTGCTGCTGCGCCTGGCGGGCCGGACGGCGCCGCGTGGGGTACCACTGCTCGTGGCGTCGATGGTGACGGTGGTGTTCCTCTTCGCGAGCCTCAACACGTACAAGACGTTCTACTGGCCCGCCTCCTCCGTCTCGCACACCGCCGCACCGGTACTGGCGTGCGCCGCGGCGGTTCCCCTGCTGTGGGCCCGGTCGCGGCGGGGACGCGTCGTGGCGGCGGCCTCCGCGCTCGTCGTGGGCGCCTTCCTCGGCACGCTCTCGGAGGAGACGTCGGTCGTCGCGCTGGTCGTGCTCGCGGCTCTGCTGCTGCTCAACCGCAGGATCCTCGTCCCCCGCGTACGCGCCCACGCGCGCGCCTGGTGTCTGGCGGGTGTGGCCGGGATCGGGATCGGCACGCTGCTGCTGCTGACCTCCCCGGGATCGCGCAACCGCCGTGAGCGGTACGACGCGGGCACCGCCTCGATGTTCGCGCCCGAATCGCTGGCGGACTCGCTGGACGGGTTCCTCGACATCCTCGGGACCCTGTTCACCACCTGGCACTATCTGGGCGCGCTCGCGGCCGGTGTGCTGCTGGCGCTGCTGACCGGGAACCGGGAAGGGCGCGCGCCGGTGCTGCTGCCGTGCCGCCCGCTCTTCCTGCTGGGCGCGGGCACGGTCACGTTCCTGGTCGCCGGCTACCTCTGCACGGTCATCACGTACCCGCTCTTCGGATCACATGTGGTGACCGCGTACCGGACCTGGAACGACTATCTCCTGTTGTTCGTCGTCCTTCTGGCGGGCGCCGGAGCTCTCCTGGGGCGGGCGCTGCGGGGGCGTGCGGGCGTCGTCGCGACGGCCGCAGGGGCGGCGATGTGTGTCTCGGTCTGTGTCGGACTGGCCTTTCCGCTGGGCGAGTTGGGCGAGAACATGCGCGTACGGGCCGAGAAGTGGGACCACCAGGACCAGTGGCTGCGGGAGCGGGCGGCGCGGGGCGCGCGGATCCTCCCGTACAAGCCGCTGTCGGTCAGCGGGATGGGGGAGCCGTTCGGGGGCAGGGGAAGCAGGATCTGGCCGGCCGGATGTGTGGCCGACTACTACCACCTGAAGCGGATCACCTACACGGAGAGGCTTCCCCGATGACGTGGAGCACGTAGTGCTCCCTCGTGGTGACCGCGCCCGGTGACGGGCCGGCGCGTACCGTGGTGCGCGTGTGCTGGAGTGCGACAGCCGATCTTGTGGTGGGCGCCGGTGTCACCGCGGTCGGTGTGGCCTGTGTGGCGCGTGTGCACAGGGTCCGCGATCTGCCGCTCGCCGCGCTGCCGCTGCTCCTGGGCGCACACCAGATCATCGAATCGGCCGTGTGGCGCTCCGGCGGCGGCGCGGGCCCGGCCACCCTCGCCTGGGCCGTGATCGCCCTGCCCGTGCTGGCGGTGTGGGTGCCGTTCGCCGTCCTGCTCGCCGCGCCGCCCCGGGCGCGGCGACGGCTGATGGTCCCGGCCGCGATCGGGCTCGGCACCGCCGCGGCGCTGTCGTACTTCCTCGTCCACCGGACGGTGACGGCCGAGATCCGCGGCCACACCATGGGGTACGCGCTCGGTCTCCCGCACACCCCCTGGTTCGTGGCGGCCTACCTTCTTGCCACCGTCGGCGCGCTGCTCATCGGCGGCGATCCGACGGTGCGGCTGCTCGGTGTGGTCGTCGCGTACGGAGCGGTGCTGTGCGCGGTGCTCTGGCGGCTGGAGTTCATCTCCACCTGGTGCGCCCTCGCGGCGGTGGCGTCCGTCCTGGTCCTCGCGTGGACCCGGCGCCTCCCGGCGGCCGACCGGCCACGGACGGGGTGACGTACGAACAAAGGGCCGCCCGCGCGCACCCGGTACGCCTCCCCCGCGCCCGGCCGGTGGGTCCCTAGCCTGGGCCAGGGCCTGTCTTCAAAGCAGCGCCGTCCGCCCGGCGGGCAGGCGGGACTTTGAAGACAGGCCCTAGGCCGGCACCGGCGGCCGGTCCGTGATCCGGGTCTCGGGAGAGGACATCATGAGCAGCGGTACGCCCGCCCCGTCCCAGACGTCCCGCCCGCCCCGTACGCCACGCTTCACCGCCGACTTCTGCTCCACGGAGCAGTGGGTCGCGGGGCGCTCGTGGGCGTATCCCGGCGGCGGGCCGACCAATCCCGGGGACAACAAGCTCGATCATCTCGTCCCCGACGCGGAGTACAGCCGCGGTGGCGTCTTCCGGGCGGCGCGCCGTTCCGACGGCTACTGGAACACGGGGCTGCTGACCACCGAGGGCAGCCCCGAGGAGTTCACCGTCCGGACCGGAGATGTGCTGGAGACGCGCGTACAGCTGCCCACCGGGACCGGGGCGTGGCCCGCGATCTGGACCTGGCTGGACGGCGGCAACGAGATCGACGTCTTCGAGTACCACCCCGACAACCCCCATCTGCTGGAGCTGTCGAACCGTGTGCGGGGCGGCGGGCGCTACTACACCGACCCGGCGATCGCCCCCGGCGCCTGGGTGGGGCTGAAGGTGGAGTTCCGGTCCAGGACCGTCGTCTGGTGGGTCAACGGCCGGCCCGTCTTCGCCGACGGCAGGGGCGTCGGCCGTGACTGGCGGGCGCACCTCATCGTCAATCTCTCCGTCTGCGCCGGTCGCTACCATCCCGCCCCGGAGCCGGGAGCGACCGCCATGTCGTACCGGGTCGACTACCTCCGGGTGTACGGCGAGCGCACCTGAACCGCGTCCGCTCCCGTACCGACATGCGGGCCCGGGGCCGGTGCGCGAGACTCGACAGCACCATGAACGAGGACGCTCAGGAGACGGAGACCCCGACCGGGGACCAGCGGGGCGAGGCATATCTGCCGATCGCCGAGCACGGTCTGATCGGAGATCTGCGGACCGCGGCGCTGGTGGGCACCGACGGCCGGATCGACTGGTTCTGCGCTCCCCGCTTCGACTCCCCCAGCGTCTTCGCGTCCCTGCTGGACGCGGAGCGCGGCGGCTGCTGGGCCATCCGTCCGGTGTGCCAGATCTCCACCCACAACCAGTTCTACTTCCCCGACACGAACATCCTGATCACCCGGATGCTCACGGCGGACGGCATCGTGGAGGTCCAGGACTTCATGCCGATCGTGCGGGAGCAGGACCCGCACCACCGGCAGCGGCTGGTGCGGCGGGTGGTCAACGTACGTGGCCGGATGCGGCTGGGGATGCGGATCGCGCCGCGGCTGAACTACGGCCGCGAGCGGCACCGGCTGGAGCGGATGCCGGACGGCGTACGGTTCGTCGGCGACGCCCTCGCGCTCGAACTGCGGTCCTCCATCCCGCTGTCGCTCGACGACACCGACGCCTTCGCCACGTTCGATCTCGACGAGGGCGAAACGGCCCTGTTCGACCTCGAAACGGACTGCGCCTCCGAGGCCGCCGCCGCGGACGCGGGCATCGGCCCGGACACCGGGCCGGTTCCGTGCGCGGTCGACGCGGCGGCGGCCGAGGCGCTCTTCGAGGCGACCGTGGACTTCTGGCGCCGCTGGCTGCGGCAGTCCACCTACACCGGCCGCTGGCGGGAGATGGTCCACCGCTCGGCGCTGACCCTCAAGCTGCTGACCCATGAACCGACGGGCGCCATCGTCGCCGCGCCGACGCTCGGGCTTCCCGAACAGCTCGGCGGCGCGCGCAACTGGGACTACCGGTACGTATGGATCAGGGACGCCGCGTTCTCCCTGTACGCGCTGTTGCGGATGGGCTTCACCCAGGAGGCCCAGGGGTTCATCAGCTGGCTGGCCGAGCGGCTGCGGGACGCGACGGACGGCAGGGTGGGCCCGCTGCGCGTCATGTACTCGATCGACGGTCACGCCCATCTGCCCGAGGAGGTGCTCGGGCATCTGGAGGGGTACCGGGGCTCGCATCCGGTGCGTACCGGCAACAGCGCCAGTGACCAGCGCCAGCTGGACATCTACGGCGAACTGATCGACTCGATCTATCTGTTCAACAAGTACGGCGCGGGCATCTCGCACGACAGCTGGACCGATCTGTGCGAGATCCTGGAGTGGCTGCTGGAGCACTGGGACAGCACCGACGAGTCCATCTGGGAGACCCGGGCGGGCCAGCAGCACCACACCTACTCACGGCTGATGTGCTGGGTCGCCGTGGAGCGCATGATCAGAATGGCGCGCCAGCGCGGACTGCCCGGCGATCTGGGCCGCTGGACCGCCGCCCGGGACAAGATCTACCACCAGATCATGTCGCGCGGCTGGGATCCGCGGACCCGTACCTTCGTCCAGCGGCTCTCCCCCGAGCCGGACCGGCCTCCCGAGAGCATCCTGGACGCCTCGGTGCTGCTCATGCCCATGGTCAAGTTCATCTCGCCGGTCGATCCGCGGTTCCTGTCCACCGTCGAGGCCATCGCCGACCGGCTCGTGATGGACAACCTGGTGTTCCGCTACGACCCGTCCCAGGCCCCGGACGGGCTCGACGGCTCCGAGGGCACGTTCTCCATCTGTTCGTTCTGGTGGGTGGAGGCGCTCGCCCGCACCGGTGAGGTGGAGCAGGCACGGCTGGCGCTGGAGAAGATGTTCACCTACGCCAACCATGTGGGGCTGTACGCCGAGCAGATCGGGCTGACCGGTGAGCATCTGGGCAATTTCCCGCAGGCGTTCACCCACCTCGCGCTGATCAGCTCGGCGATCAACCTCGACCGGGCGATGGGCTGAGAGCCGGAAGGAAAGGAGCGGACAGGAACCATGCCGGCGTCACGTCACCCCGCGAACGGGGCCCCCTGCTGGGTGAGCCTGATGGCCCGCGATCTGGACGCGGCCCAGGTCTTCTACGGCGCGGTCCTCGGCTGGAGCTTCCGGCCCACGGCCCTGGGCGACGAGTTCAGTCTCGCGCTCAACAACGGCGCGGCGGTCGCCGGGATCGGGGCGCTCGCTCCGAGCCTCCAGGCCGCGGTCGCCTGGACCCCCTACTTCGCCGTCGCCGACGCCGACCTGGTCTCCGCCCGTATCCGAGAGCGGGGCGCGACCGTGGCGGTGGGGCCGCTGCCCATGCACACCGGCCGTGCCACCCTCGCCGCCGATCCGGACGGCGCCGTGTTCGGTTTCTGGGAGGGCAGGACCATCGCCGGCTGGTCCGTGGGGCGGGGCAGCGCGCCGGCGCGGCTGGAGCTGCGGACCCGGGACGCGTTCTCCGCCGCCATCTTCTACGGGCAGGTCCTCGGCTGGGGTTCGGACGAGAAGGAGAGCTGCGAGGTCCACTACGAGGACGATCAGGTGCTGGTGCGCGACGGCGCGCACACGGTCGCGGCGCTGCGCGGCGGCGCGATCGAGAGCGCCCCTGACCCGCAGATCAGACCGCGCTGGCATGTGTACTTCCGGGTGGCCGATGTGACCGCCGCCGCGCGGGCCGCCGCCGCGGCCGGAGGTCTGGTCGTCACCCCGCCGGACCTCACCCCCGCCGGGGAGGAGGCCACTCTCCGCGACCCCGACGGCGGCCTCTTCACCGTCGTCTCGGCGTGAGAGCGCCGGGCTCACGAACCACACGGCCAGGCGCGGGGGTCACGCGGCCAGGCTTGGAGGTCACGCGGCCAGGCGCGCGTTACGACGGACCGAGGACCAGAAGGACCAGCCGATCAGGACGACGCCCACGAGTCCGGTGATGAGCTCGCTGATCTGGTACTGGATGGTGATGAGCAGGATCAGCGCGAGCGCGCCGATGGCGTAGTGCGCGCCGTGCTCCAGATAGACGAACTCGTCGAGCGTCCCCTGACGGACCAGATAGACCGTGAGCGACCGGACATACATCGCGCCGATGCCGAGGCCGAGGACCATCAGCACGATGTCGTTGGTGATGGCGAAGGCGCCGATGACCCCGTCGAACGAGAACGAGGCGTCGATCACCTCCAGATACAGGAACATGAAGAACGCGGCCTTGCCGGTGAGCGCGACCGCCTGGCCGGGTCCGCGCTTCCTCTCGGTCTCCTCGACCCGTTCCTCCTCGTCCTCGATGCGCTGCTCGAAGAAGCGGGAGAGCCCGCCGACGATCAGATACGTGATGAGCCCCGCGACGCCGGCCGTCAGCACCGACTGGGCCTTGTCCACGTGTGTCCCGCCGTGCTGGTGGGCATGGGTGGCGACCGTCATGGACGCCACGAGCAGCACGATCAGCGCGATACAGACCGCGAGCATGTCGACCTGGCCGAGCTTGGCCAGTGGCCGCTCCAGCCATGCCTGCCACTTGATCTCCCGGTCCTCGAAGAGGAAGTTGAGGAAGATCATCAGCAGGAAGACACCGCCGAAGGCGGCGATCGACGGATGAGCGTCCGTCACCAGCTCCTGGTAGCGGTTCTTGTCGTTGATCGCCAGCTCCACCGCCTTGACCGGGCCGATCTTGGCGGTGAGGGAGACGATCAGGACGGGAAAGACGAGCCGCATGCCGAAGACGGCGATCAGCACACCGACGGTGAGGAAGATCATCTGCCAGAAGGCGCTCATCTTCTTCAGGATCCCGGCGTTGATCACCGCGTTGTCGAAGGAGAGCGAGATCTCCAGGACCGCGAGGACGGCGACGATCCCCAGAGCGGCCCAACCGCCGTACAGCGCCCCGAGTGCCAGGCCCGCCGCGGTGACGGCGAACGCCCATCCGAACGTTTTCAGAACCACGTGCTGCCCGTCTTCCCTCGGTGAGGCCCGGCTCCCCCCGGTGAGGCCCGGTCAGGGTCTCACCGTCGCGCCCGCTCTTCCGGGAAACACGCACGGCTGACAGACTCCTCCCGTGCCCGACTTCGACATGCTTGTCATCGGATCAGGACCGGGCGGCCAGAAGGCCGCCATAGCGGCGGCCAAGCTCGGTCGCCGGGTCGCCGTGATCGACCGCCCCGACATGGTCGGCGGTGTCTCCATCCACACCGGAACCGTCCCTTCCAAGACCTTGCGCGAGGCGGTGCTCTATCTCACCGGGCTGGCTCAGCGGGATCTGTACGGCCAGAGCTACCGGCTCAAGGAAGAGATCACCGTCGCCGATCTGACGGCACGGACGCGGCATGTGGTCGGCCTGGAGGTCGATGTCGTACGCAGCCAGCTGGCCAGGAACCAGATCACCCTGCTCGCGGGCACGGGCCGCTTCATGGACGACCACACGGTCGCCGTACGCGACGCCTCCGGTCAGGACCGGCTGCTGACCGCGGATCACATCGTGATCGCCACCGGCACCCGGCCGGCCCGCCCGGCGAGCGTCGAGTTCGACGACCGTACGGTCATGGACTCGGACAGTGTGCTCAGCATGGAGAAGGTGCCCCGGTCCATGGTGATCGTCGGCGCCGGCGTGATCGGCATGGAGTACGCGTCGATGTTCGCCGCCCTCGGCAGCAAGATCACTGTGGTCGAACAGCGCGCGGGCATGCTGGACTTCTGCGATGTCGAGGTGGTCGAGGCCCTCAAGTACCGGCTGCGGGATCTGGCCGTGACCTTCCGCTTCGGTGAGACGGTGGCGGCGGTCGAACGGCACGAGCAGGGCACGCTCACCGTTCTGGAGAGCGGCAAGAAGATCGCCGCCGACGCCGTGATGTACTCCGCCGGGCGCCAGGGACTGACCGATGAACTCGACCTCGGCAAGGCGGGTCTCTCCGCCGACGGGCGCGGCCGGATCACGGTCGACGAGCACTACCGCACCGAGGTTCCGCACATCTACGCCGTCGGCGACGTCATAGGTTTCCCCGCCCTGGCCGCGACCTCGATGGAACAGGGCCGGGCCGCCGCGTACCACGCATGCGACGAGCCAGTTAATCCCATGCACCATCTCCAGCCGATCGGGATCTACACCATCCCGGAGATCAGCTTCATCGGCAGGACCGAGGACCAGCTGACGAAGGACCGGGTGCCGTTCGAGGTCGGGGTCTCCCGCTACCGCGAACTGGCCAGGGGCCAGATCGTCGGGGACGCGCACGGCGTACTGAAACTGCTGGTGTCCCCGGAGGACCGGCGGCTGCTCGGAGTGCACTGCTTCGGCTCGGGGGCGACGGAGCTGATACATATCGGCCAGGCCGTGATGGGGTGCGGCGGTACGGTCGACTACTTGGTGGACGCGGTGTTCAACTACCCGACGCTCGCCGAGTCGTACAAGGTCGCCGCCCTCGATGTGACCAACAAGATCCGCGAGATCGACCGCATGAAGCGCTGAGCCCGCCGCCCGGCTCTCTTACGGCTTGTCGTCCGCCATGACATGGGCGCCCGATTCGAGCCGGCGCAACAGGCCGAGCGTCCAGGTGATGTTGCTGTCCGCGGAATCCTTGAGCATCTCGAACAGCTCGCCGAGGCGGTCCGACTCGTCGGCGGCGATCCGGTCGGCGATCCGGTCACGCTCCGCCTCCTGGGCGGCGAGCCGTTCCCTCAGCAGCGCGACGGCCTCGGCGCGTGGCAGCTCCGTGAGCAGGACCAGCGCGGCGGCCAGCAGATCGGGACGGGGATCGGGGCCGCTTCAGGGCCTCCCTGAGCAGCCGGAGGAACTCGGCGTCACCCTGCTCGGTGATCTCGTAGTCCACCCGCCCCGGCCACTCCTCGATCTGGGTGGCGCGCATCAGTCCGTCCTTGGCGAGTTGTCGCAGCGCGTGATAGATCGAACCGGACTTGAGCTTGGCCCACTCCTGGGCCCACATCGATTCCAGCTCGCTGGTGATCAGATAGCCGTGCGCCGTGCCGTGCGTCCGCACCACTCCGAGTACCAGCAGCCGCGTTGCCGACATCGTCCTACCCGCCCCGTCACGTTGACCTGTGGGGTTACAGATTAGACCCGGCCAAGATCGGTGCGCCGGGCCCGGACGGCAACGAACCCGGTGCGGCCGTCACTTCGGCCACACCGGGCTGTCCGCGCGGTGAGCGGTGAAAGGCCAGGTGCGAGGCCCGCGGGCGAGGACTACCGGCTGAGTCGCCGGTAGCGGCGGACCGAGAGCGGGAAGAAGATCAGGATCAGCGCCACCGGCCAGACGACCGCCATCAGCTGCGCGTGCTCAGCGATCCACGAGCCGCCGCCGGCACCGGGGTTGCCGAAGAGTTCACGGGTCGCGGTGACCGTGGACGAGAGGGGGTTCCACTCGGCGATCGCGCCCAGCCAGCCGGGCATCGCGCTCGGTGAGGCGAAGGTGTTCGAGATCATGGTCAGCGGAAAGAGCATGCCGTACAGGGCGGCGACCGTCTCCTGGGTGCGGATCAGCAGCCCGACGTAGAGCATGTCGGCCACGCTCCGGCCCGCCACCACCGCGGAGGGCGCCATGGGCATCGAACGGAAGCGGTCCGTGACGCCCTTGTTGGCGTCGCTGTTGATGGCCGCCATCGTCTCGCCGATGCCCATCATCATCGTCATGGCGAACATGCCGGGCATGAGGAACTGACGGTAGTCCCCGCCGCCCGCGACGGTCATGGAGCTGCCGAACACATAGCCGAACAGCAGCACCATCACGCTGGGGTAGAGCAGTCCGGCGAGAATGCGCCCCGGCTCCCGCACCCAGTGGACCAGGTCCCGTTGAGTGATCGTCCAGGTGTCGGTGAGCGCCCAGCGCAGCCGCGCGAGCGGGGTCCGCGGGATCGCCGGAGCCGCGGCGATCGCCGTGGACGCTTTCACCAGGATGTGCGTCATGCCGGGACCTCCGCTTCCGTGCCTGCTGCCGTCGGGCCTTTCGCGTCGCCTGCCACCGCGATGTTGTCCGCGAGTTGATCGGCCTCGTCCAGATAGTGGGTGGTGAGCAGGACCGTGGTCCCGGCGTCGACGAGCGAGCGGACGACATCCCACACCTCGATACGGTGCCGGGGGTCCAGACCCGTCGTCGGCTCGTCGAGGAAGAGCACCTGCGGCGCCATGAGAAAGCCGGCGGCCAGATCGAGCCGTCGGCGCATACCGCCGGAGTAGTGCTTGGCCTGCTTGTCCGCGGCCTCGGTCAGACTGAACTGCTCCAGCAGTTCGGCCGCTCTGGCGCGGGCGGACGTGGCGTCCAGGTGGTAGAGACGGCCGAACATGACGAGGTTCTGACGTCCCTTCAGCACCTCGTCGACGGCGGGGTTCTGACCGGTCAGCCCGATCCGGTAGCGCACCTCGGCGGCCCGCGTGACGGTGTCGAAGCCGGCCACCTCGGCCCGTCCTCCGCTCGGCCGCAGCAGCGAGCAGAGGGCCGCGCCTCCTCCGCGCTCAGTCCGCGGGGCCCGACACCCGGGCCCCGTTCGGCGGGAGGCCCGCGGCGGTCACTCCGCCAACAGTTGTGCGAGACAAGCGAATTCCCTTTCCCGTTCCATGAGACTCACGGAATCGCTTCCCCTGAGGGCCTGAGAAACTTGCCAGTTCAATCAGCCCACCCTGCCCGCATGACACCGGATCTACTGGCCTTTGCCTTTTCTTTGCTTTCATGTCAACCGTCGTCCAGGGAAGCCCGAAGGGAATACACGAGGCGCCCGACGCCCTTTCCCGCGCCCCTGGCGCGGGGGACCCGAGAGGAAGACCGCCCAGCCAGACGGGCCTCTTGGGGCCCGGGGCCTGTCGGCTTCACCGCGATGCTCATGTACAGAACAACACCGGCGTGCGCCCGGCACGAAACATACCTTCGAGACGTCCGGTGCCGGGATATGACGTCAGGTGAGGCCGGGCGGATATACGATCCCCCAACAACGTCTGGCGAAGAGGTAGTTCAACCCATGATCAAATCACATGGCCACGGTGGGAGTGAGATACCCCGCCGACGGACACCCTCGCACCCGCCAGTCGTACCGGCTCCGCGCCGCCCTCACTCCCCGTGACCACTACCGGGTGAATCCCCAGCACCACATTTTTTCAGCCAACTCGAAGGTTTTCCATGGCACGTTCCCCCGCGCCCTCTCCCCGCTCCCGCAGGTCGCCGTGGCTTTGGCCGACGACCATGGTGGCCGCTCTCGCCGCATTCGCTGTCGCGATCGTGCCCATAACGCGCCTCGGCGCCGGTGTGACCGCGACCTACAGCGTGATCGCGCTGCTGGTCTTCGTCTGTCTGCTGGTGCTGCGCGCACAGCACCGGCGCGCCGAGTCCGATGTGGTCCGCTGCGGCGACGAGACCCGGGAGCGGGAGGCGGACACGGCCCGTCGCGACACCCGTTGGCGCTCCCATGTCCAGCACCAGGCCGAGCTGGTACGGGAGGAGGTCGAGCATCTCGTCAAGGAGCGGCTGCCCGCCGCACTCGCCAGGACGGAGATCCCCGGACCGCTGCACAGCCCCGAACGGCTGGGCGAAGGGGTCACCGACTGGTTCGGCCGGCTGCTGGCCGAGGTCGCCGAGGCGGTGGACCACCGCGAGGAGTCGCAGCGACTCGCGCTGGTCGAGCTGGCCAGCCGCGTGCAGACCTCGGCACACCGGATCCAGGCCGCGGTGACGGGGCTGGCGGACCGCTATCCCGGTGACGCCGATCTGCTGGAGACCACCATGCAGGTGGATCACGCGGCGACCCAGCAGGCCCGGCACGCGCAGAGCCTCAAGGTGCTCTGCGGCGAGTGGCCGGGGCAGCAGTGGCAGAAGCCGCTGGCGATGGTCGACGTGGTCCGCGCCGCGTCCGGACGGATCGTGGCGTACAAGCGTGTCGAGGTCACCGGCGACCCGGACGTCGGGGTCACACCGTCGGTCGTCGAACCGCTGATCCATCTGCTCGCCGAACTGCTCGCCAACGCCACCGAGTACTCACCGCCCCGGACGGGTGTGCCCGTGACCGTGCGTACGGTGCAGCGCGGCGCGGTCATCGAGGTGGACGACGGCGGTCTCGGCATGGACGAGTACCGGCTGGCCGAAGCACGCGAGATCGTGTCCGGCTCCCGGCTGCTCGGGGTCGGCGAGGTCGGTGAGATCCCCCAGACCGGCTTCCCGGTCGTGGGCCGGTTCGCCGACCGGCACGGCTTCCAGGTCGACCTGGGTCCCTCGCCGTACGGCGGTGTCCGCGCCGTGGTGCTGGTGCCCACGGGGGTACTGGAGACCCTCGCCCCCGCCGGTACGACGGCGCCCGCCTCTCCCGTTCCCCAGGTACCCCACGTGCCCCAGCCCACCTCAGCGCCCGACGGGCCCGACGCGACCGGCACCGCGCCGGAGCGGACCGCCTCCGGAAACGGCTCCGCCGCCGACCACCCGGCCGCCGCTCGGCCGGCCGCCTCCGAAGCCGCCCCCGGATCCGCCCCCGAGGCCGCCGCGACCGAGCCGGTCGCGTCCCGGCCCGCCGCCCCCGAACCCGCCACCGCACCGGCACCCGCACCGGACGTGTCAGTGCCGGCCGCGCGCGACGCGGCGTTCCGGGACGCCCCGGCCCTCCCGTCCCGGAACGGTCGCCGGCTTCCCCAGCGCCGCTCACGACGCGACGAATACGCCCCCGCGGTCGAGGCGGCCCCCACCGCCCTCACACCGCCGGGCACACCCGAACAGGCCGGTGACTGGATGGAGCAGTTCTTCGAGGGCGGCCGGGCCGTCCCGGCGTCCGACTCCGTTCCGCACGAGGGCCAGGACGGCTCTTCCTCCCCCACCCCAGATTCACCGGAAGGACTGACGTGAGCATGAGTTACGTGGAGAACCCGGAGCAGCGAGGCTGGATGATCGCCGAGGTCGCCGCTGTCCCCGGGGTGCGCGAGGTGATCGTCTTCAGCGCCGACGGACTGCTGCTGGCCAGTTCCGAGGGGATGAACCGGGACTCCGCCGACCGGCTGTCGGCGAACTGCTCGGGTCTTCAGTCCCTGGCCCGCAGCCTGGGCCGGGAGTTCGGCGAGGACGGTGGGGCCGTCCATCAGCAGATGGTGGAGTTCAATGGCGGGTTCCTGTTCATGCGCAGCGCCAACGGCGCCCATCTCGCGGTGGTGACCGGCCCGGTGGTGGATCCGAAGCTGGTCGCCCGTCAGATGCAGGCACAGGTCATGAAGATCGGCGCCGGCAATCTGAGCAGCCCGCCGCGACAGGAGTCCGCGCGGTGAGTGAACCGGACGGTGAGTACGCGGCCAGTGCGTTACGTCCCTATGTGATCACCAGGGGACGCTCCAGGCCCTCCCGTAACACCATAGGAGTCGAGACCCTTCTCATCGCCGTCGATCCCCCGCGCGACGTTCCGGTCTCCGCGACGCGGGAGGAGCGCGCGCTGGTGCGGATGTGCGAGCGGCTGCTGTCCCTGGTGGAGGCCGCCGCCCATCTCGAACTGCCGGTGAGTCTGGTGAAGGTGCTGGCATCCGATCTCGTCGACAGTGGCCATCTGTCCGCGCGCTCCGGCGTTCCGCAGGCCGTTCTGCCCGACTCGCAACTGCTTCAGGAGGTACTGGATGGTCTCCGTCGGCTCCGCTGACCGCTACTTGCCCGACACGGTCCAGCAGGCCGTCAAGATTCTCGTGGTGGGCGCCTTCGGTGTCGGGAAGACCACCCTGGTCGGCTCGGTCAGCGAGATCGCACCGCTGCGCACGGAGGAGGTGATGACGGAGGCGAGCATCGGCGTGGACGATCTGGCCGGTATGAGCACCAAGACCACCACGACGGTCGCCATGGACTTCGGCCGGATCACCCTCAACTCCTGGCTGGTCCTCTATCTGTTCGGCACCCCCGGACAGCGGCGGTTCTGGGATCTGTGGGACGGCCTCGCGGAGGGCGCGCTCGGTGTGCTCGTCATCGTCGACACGCGGCGGCTGGAGGACAGCTTCGATGTCCTGGAGCAACTGGAGCTCCGGGGGCTGCCGTTCGCGGTGGCGGTCAACCAGTTCCCGGACAGCGAGGAGTACGGGGTGGAGGAGCTGCGCACCGCGCTCGACCTGCTGCCGGAGACACCTGTGGTGATGTGCGACGCGCGTGAGCGCGCCGCCTCGGTGGACGCGCTGATCAGCCTGGTCCAGTATGTGTCGAACGTCGGTATGGTGCGCGCCGGTGAGACCGCTTCATGAACCGTTCCTCCCCGTCAGGCGGGCCGTCACAGCCGGCCCGCCTCGACGATCCGCCGCAGGAAGCGTCTCGTACGCTCCTGCCGCGGCTCCCCGAACACCCGCTGCGGCGTGCCGCGCTCCAGCACCACCCCGTTGTCCAGGAAACACACCTGGTCCGCGACCTCACGGGCGAAGCCCATCTCGTGCGTGGCCAGCACCATCGTCATCCCATCGCCCTTCAGATCGCGTACGACCGAGAGCACCTCACCGACGAGTTCGGGGTCGAGCGCCGCTGTGATCTCGTCCAGGAGCAGCAGCCGCGGCCGTACCGCCAGTGCGCGTACGATCGCGGCGCGCTGCTGCTGACCGCCGCTGAGCCGGTCCGGGTACTCCCCCGCCTTGTCCTCGAGGCCGAGCCGTACCAGCAGCTCGTGCGCCCGTGTCTCCGCCTCCTCGCGGGAGACGCCGAGGACCCTGCGCGGCGCGAGCGTGATGTTCTCAAGCACCGTCATATGCGGGAACAGGTTGTACGACTGGAACACCACCCCGATACGGCGGCGCACCGCGTCCGGGTCGGCCCGCGGGTCGGTGATCTCCTCGCCGTCGAGGAAGATCGCGCCGTCGTCGATCTCCTCCAGCAGATTGGCGCACCGCAGCAGGGTCGACTTGCCCGAGCCGGAGGCGCCGATCAGCGCGGTCACGGTGTGCGGGGCCACATCGAGACTGACATCGCGCAGGACGACCCGGTCCCGCCCGAAGGTCTTGCGTACGGACTCCAGGCGCAGCACCGGGGCGTCGTGGCCGCCCGCCGTGCGGGTGTCGTCGGCCGTCATACGGTTCCTCCCTGGGCGCGTCGGCGGTCCATCCGGGCCGTGACCCAGTCCGTGAAGCGGGTCATCGGGATCGTCAGCGCGACGAAGACGAGGCCCGCGACCACATACGGCGTGTAGTTGAAGTACTTTCCGGCGATGATCTGCGCCGCGTACACGGCGTCCACGGCACCGGCGATCGACACGAGACCGGTGTCCTTCTGGAGCGACACCAGATCGTTCAGCAGGGGCGGCACGACACGCCGTACGGCCTGCGGAAGCACCACGTACCGCAGCGTCTTGGCACTGGACAGCCCCAGCGAACGGGCCGCCGCCCGCTGCGAGGGGTGTACGGACTCGATGCCCGCCCGGAAGACCTCGGCGACATACGCGGAGTACGTCAGGACCAGCGCCGTCCCACCCAGCAGCACGGGGTCCGTGGTGACGCCCTCCAGCCGCAGCGCCGGGACACCGAAGACGACCATCAGCAGACAGATGATCAGTGGCAGCCCCCGGAAGAAGTCGGTGTACGCGGTGGCCAGGGCGCGCACCGGGAAGAAGACCGGGCCGCGCAGGGTGCGGGCGACGGCCAGCAGCAGCCCGAGCAGCAGGACACACACCCCGCAGACCGCCAGCAGCCGCAGATTGAGCAGCAGTCCGTCGAGGACTTTGGGCAGGGCCATGCGCGCGTACTCGGCGCTGAAGAAGGTCTCGCGTGTGCGCTGCCAGCCGGGTGAGCCCGTGATGACGAGGAACAGCACCACGCCCGTCACCAGCGTGGACAGCGCGGCGACGGCGGTGGCCCGGCGTGCGCGGGCGCGTTTGTACCGCTCGCGCGCGATCCGCCGCGCCGAGGGCGTGTACGTGTCCCCGCCCCCGCCTTGACCTTCGTCCTTCGTCAGCCGGACGGTGTCCGAGGAGGTCACGTGAGCACCGGGGCGTCCACGGCGTCGGCGAGCCACCGCTTCTCCAGCGCGGCGAGCGTGCCGTCCGCCCGCAGCCCGTCGACGGCCCGGGAGACGCAGGACGTGAGCGCGCTGCCCTTGTCGAGGACGAGCCCGAACTTCTCCGCCGCGCCGGCCGAGTTCGCGAACTGGCCGACCACCTTGGCGTCCGGCACCTCCGCCGAGGTGATGTAGAAGGCCGTGGGCAGATCGACGACGATCGCGTCGACCTGGCCGTTGCGCAGCGCCGATTTGGCGAAGTCGTTCTTCTGGTAGACGGCGGGCTGCCGCGTCGGCTTGATGATCTGGTTGATCGTGTCGAGGCTCGTGGTGCCGACCTGCGCGCCGAGCTTGGCGTCCTTGAGAGCGGCGGCGGTCGTCGCCTTGGCGTACGGGGAGTCCTTCAGCGCGATGACGGCCTGCCGTACGTCGTAGTAGCCCGAGGAGAAGTCGACGGCCTTCTCGCGCTCGTCGCTGATGGAGATCTGGTTGATGTCGAAGTCGAAGTTCTTCTCGCCGGGTGCGAACGAGTTGTTGAACGGCACGGTCTGCCAGACGACTTGGTCCTTCTCGTACCCGAGAGCCTTGGCCACGGCATACGCCACCGCCGATTCGAAGCCCTTGCCGCTCGTCGGATCGTCGTCCTGGAACCAGGGCGCGTAGGCCGGCTTGTCCGTGCCCACCGTCAGCTTCCCCTTCGTTTCGGTGGCCAGTGCGCCCGGGTCGCAGGAGGACGCCGAGGACGACGCGCCGGCCTCGGACGACGTGTCCTGCGGGGCGCAGGCCGTGGCGGCGGCGATGACGAGGAGGGCGGGAAGCGCGGGGAGGAGGCTTCGGGCGGTGAGGTGCATGGCGGGAGAGTGGCACCGCACAGGGTGATCTGTCGAGATCACAGCGTTGCGATCGCATGAATTCCGCCGGTGGGCGGGTCCGCGTTGGCCGGGAACCGCCCACCGCGCCCTGTGCCCCCCGCACGGCCCCGGACCGGCCGCGCGGGGCGAGACGTGGGGCTCTGTCGTTACCCTGGGTCTTGATGTTCACACCCCAGGGCCCGACCCTTCGCGAACTCGCCGTGCAGGCGTTCTCGTCCATCGAGCACGGCTACGACCTGCTGGCGCCGAAGTTCGACCACACGCCGTTCCGTACGCCCGATCATGTGCTGGACGCGGTGGTACGTACGGTCCGGCCGCTCGGGCCGTTCGCCAGGGGGCTCGATATCTGCTGTGGGACCGGGGCCGGAGTGGGTGTGCTGCGGCGGTTGTGCGACGAGCGGGTCACCGGTGTCGATTTCAGCGCGGGCATGCTCGCCGCCGCCGCTTCTGCCCCTGCCCCTGACTCCGCCACCGCCTCTGACTCCGCCTCCGGCTTCCCCGAGTTCACCTCGGCGGCCGTCGACTGGGTACGGGCCGACGCGCGCGCCCTGCCCTTCGCGCCGGTCTTCGATCTGGCCGTCAGCTTCGGCGCGTTCGGCCATTTCCTGCCCGCCGAACGGCCCGTACTGTTCGCGCAGGCCCATGCGGTGCTCCGGCCGGGCGGTCTGTTCGTCTTTCCCGTTCCGGCACCGCCCCGTGTCGGCTCCCCGCTCTACTGGGCGCTCTGGGGCTTCGATTCGGCGATGCGGCTGCGCAATCTGCTCTGGCATCCGCGATTCGTCATGTACTACCGCACGTTCAGGCTTCCCGAGGTACTCGACGAACTGGCCCGGACGGGGTTCACCACGGAACTCCTTCCGCTGACGGACCTCGGCCAACGCCCCGACGGCAGCCCCCGATGCGCCCTGGTGGTGGCACGCCGGGGGTGAACCCCGTACGCCCCTGGCCCCGTGATGGACCCTGTCGGGCCCCGTCAGTCGTCCAGCGCCCGACCCGGTCCCCGGGGCCCCGGACGTTCGTCGAGCACTTCGGGAAACTCCTGGTCCCGTGGCTGCGGCGGCTGGGGGCCATGGCCGGTCATGATGATGGTCTGCTCGATGCGCACCATGCGGTAGACATCACCGCCGATGATCACCTGGTCCTCGCCGCGTACGACCGCCTCGGCGGCCCGGCTGAAGCGCGGCGCCAACTCGCCCGCGTCCACGGCCCGTACCCGCAGCACATCACGGAGATCCGTCCTGGCCTCCTCCTCGGCCGGAACCGCCGGAAAGAGCTGCCGCCACCCCCCGTCCTCATGGAGCATCGCCGAATACGCGGTGTAGTGCGAGACCGACGTCCGCTCCCAGTCCGGTCCGTTCACGGGGAACTTACGCCGTAGCGCCTCCTCGCGCTGGCCCAGCTCAAGCAGCCGCCGGGCGGCCGCGTCGTCGAATAACCCGCCCGCGGACTCACCGTCCGCCGTCTCATCGTCCGCCGCTTCATCGGGGTTCGCGCTCACGTGAGTAGAGTGCCGCAAAACAGCGGTCCCCGAGGGCGGGATGGGCGGATCTTCCGGGGTAAATCCCGCCATTTTTTACGCGGGCCCGCGAAGATCGGCTGGGCAGGCTCTAGCCGCGCCCGCCCGGGAAGTACCGGTCCAGCAGGTCGTTGCGGAAGACTCCGCGCGGGTCCAGCTTCGCCGTCAGCGCCTCGAAGTCGGCGTACCGCCCGTACAGCGCCGCCACCCGCTCCGGGCCCATCGTGAACAGCTTTCCCCAGTGCGGTCGGGCCTCGAACGGCGCCAGCGCTTCCTCGATCGCGTCAAGTACGGGCGTGACGGCGGCGGTGTCCGGGTGCCAGGTGAAGTGGAAGGCCACCGTGTCCCGTCCATGGGCGGGACTGAGCCACAGTCCGTCGGCCGCGACCGTCCGGATCTCACCGATCTGGAGGACCGGCGCGATGCGCTCCCTGATCCGGGCCAGCGCGTCGAAGGCCGCGCGCCCGTCCTCCCGTGCGACGAAGTACTCGCTCTGGAGTTCGTCGCCGCTGCTCGGGGTGAACTCGGGCCGGAAGTGCGGCAGTCGTTCGTGCCACGGACCGGCGACGCCGGACTGCTCCGTGCAGGTCGACGCGTCCATACCGGGCACCGGGTGCCGGGGGCCGTCGGCGCGCACGGCGCCGAAACGGCTGTCCGGCGCCGGGTCCGGGTCACCGTCGCCGATCCGCTGCTTGAGCCACAGCTGCTCGATCCGGTCCGTACGCCAGCTGGTGAAGAGGCTCACGCTGTAGGCGGCGGAGAGCACCTCGTCGAACCGCTCGCGCAGTCGCTCGTACGGGAGTCCCTCGTACACCCACTGCCGGATGTCGTACGCGGGAACGAGGTCGAGCGTCATACGGGTCGCGATGCCGGCCGCGCCGAGGGCGAGCACCGCCCCCGCGAAGTCCTCGTCGTCCCGGTCGAGGACGAGCAGTTCGCCGTCCGCCGTGACGAGTTCGATCGCGCGGACCGCCGAGGCGAGCGTGCCGTTACCGGCCCCGGATCCGTGCGTTCCGGTGGCGCACGCACCGGCGACGGAAATGTGCGGGAGCGAGCCGAGGTTGTGCAGGGCCAGGCCCGCCCGGTGCAGGGTTCCGGTGAACTCGGCGAACCGCAGACCCGCGCTGACCGTGACGGTGGCGGCCGCCTCGTCGATCTCCACGATCCGGGGCAGCCCGGCCACCGAGACCAGATCGCCGTGGGTGTCCGCGATGGTGTTGAACGAGTGGCCGCTGCCCAGCGCGCGCACCGAGCCGCTCCCCGCGACGATCTCCCGCAGCCGCTCCACCGATGAAGGCGTGTGCACGCGCGCCGCGTTGAAGGTGATGTTGCCGGCCCAGTTCCTCATCACGGGAGATGTGGCCGGGTCGCGGGCGGCGTCGGGGCTTCCAGGCGGCTGGAGCACGGAGTTCTCCTTCTCTGAGGTCGGGCGCGGCGGCCATGCCCGCTCCCGTACTTCTTACCGCATGCGCCCGCGCCACCGGTCCGCGTGGTGCGGGCGGGACGCCCGGTACGCCGGGGCTAGGGTGACGGTCCGCCGGTGGGAGGGAAAGCGCGAAGGAAAGCAGGTGCCCCCGTGCCCGAGAGACTTCCCGTGGCACCGCGGTGGGCCGTGGCCGCGCTGCTGGCCATGACCTTCGCGACCGGTCTCGTGGACGCGGTGAGCTATCTGCGGCTGGGGCATGTCTTCGTCGCCAATATGACCGGCAACATCGTCTTCCTCGGGTTCTCCCTCGCGGAGGCGTACCAGCTGCCGGTGGTGGCACCGATCGTGGCGATGGCGGCCTTCGTCCTGGGGGCGTTCCTCGGCGGGCGGCTCAGCAGGTTCCTCGGCGGCCGGCCCCGGTTCTGGCTCGTTCGCGCCTTCGCCTGCCAGGCCGCCGGACTCACGCTGACGGCTCTGCTGCTCGGTACGGGGGTGCTGCGCCCCGACGGCCGGCTGGTCCTGGTGATCATCGCGCTGCTCGGTGGCTGCTGCGGTCTGCAGAACGCGACGGTGCGCCTGCTCGCCCCCCGGGATCTGGCGACGACCGTCCTCACCCAGGCGCTCACCGGGCTCACGGCGGAGAGCGTGCTCGGGGCCGGCCTCGGTAAGGATCCGCACCGCAAGGTCGGCTCGGTGCTGGCGATGTTCGCCGGAGCGGCGACCGGCGCGCTGCTGCTCCAGATCACGCTGGCGGGAGTCGTCGGGCTGGCCGCCGTCCTGGTGGGGGGCGTCGCGTGCCTCTTCGCGCTGGCGCCGGAGCCGGTGCCGAACGACTCCGCGGTCTGAGGACGCCCGGCCCGCGCCGCCCGCCGGTCGGACGCGCTACGCGGCGACGGCGAGCAACTCCTCCACCCGCCGCAGCGCTTCACGGACGTTCTCCTCGGAGGTGGCCTCCCGCGCCTCGGCCGGGGTCATCCAGCGCAACGGGGCGTCGGGGTTCTCCGGCCGTGCCGCGTCGGGGTCGGCCGTGGCCAGGACGAACCGGAGGTCCGCGTGTTCATGCGCGGGTTCACCGGCGCCCGCGGCGACCGGCACGATCACCACCTGTACAAGCCGCGCGAGGGACGCGTCCGGATACGGGACCAGGTCCCCGAGCCCGGTCTCCTCGTGGCCCTCCCGCAACACGACCTCCAGTGGATCGCTCTCGCCCGGATCGCCATGGCCCCCGATCTGGAGCCATGAGCCCTGGCGTGCGTGCCAGCGCATCAGCACCCGCCCGCTCCCGGGGTGCACGATCAGCGCGGACGCCGTCACATGCAGCGGAGTCGAGCGCAGCCAGGGATCGTCCGCGTCCTCCACGAGCGCGCGGACGCGGGCCGCGTCGGCGGCCTCCCGCGGATCCCGTGTCCGGTACCGGGACAGCAGATCGACGACCGGTCGGCCGGCAGCGTGCATCGTGTTCTCCATACCCGTCAACTCGTTGAAGCGGCGCGGCCGTCGCGCGCCACGCCACCGAGGACGTTACGGATTTCGGCGACCGATGTCCTCCGGGTTTTCCCGGGGCGACCGCCGGATCCCGGCTTTCCCGGCGGGATACGGGATGGTCCGACCAGCGCGACGGACACCCCCCGATTGCGACCTGGGGTGACTGATCGCATACGCTGCGCTACATGAACGGTGCGGCGAGGTACGGGAAGGGCGGGCGCGGGCCGAGGCCCTGCGTCGTGCTGCTCACCGTGCTGGCCGCGCTGCTCCATGTGCTGGGCTGCGCGCACGGTCCGGTCTCGGCCGCGCCCGTGCAGAGCGCGTCGATGTCCACGGCGGCGGTCGCGCCGCAGTCCCCCGGCCCCGGTGCCCTCGGTCACCGGACCGCGCCGGTGGCCGGCTGCGCCGGCCGGGCCAGCCATGGGGCGGCTTCCTGCACCGACGCGGATGAGCCGAGCGTCCTGCCGCAGCGCCCGGACACGTTCGCTGTCCCGCTGACGGTGGACGGGCCGGACGCGGCGGACACCGCCGTACGGAATCCGATGGGCCCACGCGCCCATGCGGCACGCGAGAACGGCCCGAGCGGACGGGACACGGAACACCGGCGGCGCGCGGCGCTGGGTGTGTGGCGGAACTGACGGCGGCCCCGGGCCTCTGACTGCGGTACGGGCGGCTCCATCCGCCCGTACGGCCGGCGGCTCGACAGGCTCTCTGCTCGTTCACCCCCCTCATCATGGCCGGGGCGCGCCCACACGCGGCCGGCCGCTGGAGCTCTGCGCGATGGACCACTTCGACGTTTCACCCGCCCCTCAGCCGGCCCACAGCCCGGCGGCGCTGGTCGGCGACACCCCGACGCTGTGGATCGGCGCCCCGTTCACGGCCTCCGGCCGTGGCTTCTGGGCCAAGCTGGAGGGACACAACCCCGGCGGAATCAAGGACCGTACGGCCCTGTACATGGTGGCGCGCGCCCGGGAGCGCGGCGAACTGCCGCCCGGGGCACGGATCGTGGAATCCACCTCCGGCACGCTGGGCCTGGGGCTGGCGCTGGCCGGGGTGGTCTTCGGCCATCCCGTCACCGTCGTCACCGACCCGGGGATGGAACCGCTGATGACCGGGCTGCTGACGGCGTACGGCGCGGACATCGAGCTGGTACGGGCGCCGCATCCGGTGGGCGGCTGGCAGGAGGCCCGCCGACGGCGGGTGGCGGAGCTGCTCGCCGCGTATCCGGGTTCCTGGTGCCCGGATCAGTACCACAACCCCGACAATGTGGCCGCGTACCGTCCGCTCGCCCTTGAGCTGGTGTCCCAACTGGGCCGGATCGACACGCTCGTGGCCAGTGTCGGTACGGGCGGGCACTCCGCCGGGATCGCCTCTGTGCTGCGCGACCACTTCCCCGCCCTGCGTGTGGTGGGTGTCGACACCACCGGCTCGACCATCTTCGGCCAGCCCGCGGCGCCCCGGCTGATGCGCGGTCTGGGCAGCAGCATCCATCCGCGCAATGTCGCGTACGGCCTCTTCGACGAGGTGCACTGGGTGGCCGCGCCGGAAGCGGTCTGGGCCGCGCGAGCGCTGGCGCGGGCGCGCTATGCCACGGGCGGCTGGAGCGTCGGGGCCGTCGCCCTGGTCGCGCGCTGGCTGGCGGGCGTCCGGCCACCGGAGGAGCGGATCGTGGCGGTCTTCCCGGATGGGCCGCAGCGGTATGTCGGGACGGTGTTCGACGACGCGTACTGCCGTGAACACGGGCTGCTGGACCACCGGCCCGACGACCGTCCCAGGGAGATCACGCATCCCGGAGAACGCACCGTCACCCGGTGGACGCGCTGCACGACGGTGGTGGACCCGCTCGCCATGACCGGCCCGGAGGCGGGCGGCGGCCTGGCGGGGGTGGCCCGGTGAAGGGCTCCGTGGCAGCGCCGACGACCGCGCGGACGACGGGTCTGTGGGCCTCGACCCGGTCCTTTCCGCCCGCGGCACGCCTGTTGATGGCGAACCAGTTCGCCATCAATCTCGCCTTCTACATGCTCATGCCGTATCTCGCGGCGCATCTGGCCGGCGGTCTCGGACTGGCCGCCTGGGCGGTCGGTCTGGTGCTCGGCGTCCGGACGCTCTCGCAACAGGGGATGTTCCTCATCGGCGGCGCCCTGGCCGACCGGTTCGGCTACAAGGCGCCGATCATGGCCGGCTGTCTGCTGCGCACGGGCGGTTTCGCGCTGCTCGGGTGGGTGGACCAGCTGCCCGCGCTGATCGTGGCCTCGGCGGCGACCGGATTCGCGGGCGCGCTGTTCAATCCGGCGGTACGGGCGTATCTGGCGGCCGAGGCGGGTGAGCGGCGGGTGGAGGCCTTCGCGGTCTTCAACGTCTACTACCAGGCCGGGATGTTGCTGGGGCCGCCGGTGGGTCTCGTGCTGCTCGCCGCCGACTTCCGGCTGGTGTGTGTGGTCGCGGCGGTGATCTTCGCGGCGCTCACGGTGCTCCAGTGGCGCGCGCTGCCCGCCCGGGGCGGTGGCACGAGCGTGGACGAACGGCCCGCGGGGATGCTGACGCAGTGGCGCACGGTGCTGGCCAACCGGCCGTTCCTGCTGTTCTCGCTGGCCATGATCGGCTCGTACGTACTGACCTTCCAGGTCTATCTGGCCCTGCCGCTGGCCGCCGCCGACGCGCTGGGGCCGGCCGCCGAGCAGGCCACGGGCGCGCTCTTCGTGATCTCGGCCGCCGTGGCGGTGGTGGGGCAGACACGGCTGACGCGCTGGGCCACGCGCCGCTGGAGTGCGCGGGGAGCGCTGGTCCGTGGGCTGACCGTCATGGGGCTGGCGTTCGTCCCGCCGGCCCTGGTCCCCGCCGGTGACGGGCGTGGGGCGCGGCTGTGGATGCTCGCCGCGCTGGTGGCGGCGGTCGTCGCGCTGGCCGTCGGGAGCGCGGTGGTCTATCCGTTCGAGATGGACACGGTCGTCGCGCTGTCGGGCGACCGGCTGGTCGCCACCCACTACGGCCTCTACAACACCGTCTCCGGGCTGGGCATCACGCTCGGCAACCTGGGCACGGGCGCGCTGTGGGATGTGGCGCAGCGGCACGACGCCCGCTGGCTGCCGTGGGCAGTGCTGGCCTGTACGGGGCTGGCCTGCGCCGGAGCGGTGTGCGCGCTGGCGCGCGGCGGCCGGCTGACCGCCCCGGGGGTCCGGCCCGTACCAGGCTGATTCCGCCGAGCGCCGCCCGCCCGGTGGCGGTCCCGCACCGGGGCATACCATCGGTTGCCGAAATGGACATATCTTGGTGGGGATTTGCCGTGCTGGCCGCGGCGGCGGCGCTCGTCGGCTTCTCGAAGACCGCGGTGAGCGGCGCGAATACGGTCAGTCTGGCCGTATTCGCCGCCGTGCTGCCCGCACGTGAGTCGACGGGCGTGCTGCTGCCGATACTGATCGTCGGTGATGTGGTGGCCGTGCTCACCTACCGGCGGCATGCCCACTGGCCGACCCTGTGGCGGCTGTTCCCCGCGGTCGCCGCCGGAGTGGTGGTCGGCACCGTCTTCCTGTTCTGGGCCGATGACGCCGCTGTCCGCACCTCGATCGGCGCGATCCTGCTGCTGATGGCGGGCGTCACGATCTGGCGGCGGCGCGGCGGCGCGGACAGCGTCAAGGAGCCACGGGACGGGGCGGAGAAGGGCGAAGCGGCGGGAGCGGTCTCCGGGAAGGGCGGCCCGGGAGCATCGTCCGCCGGTCGCGTCATGGCACGTTCGTACGGTGTGCTCGGTGGCTTCACCACGATGGTCGCCAACGCGGGCGGCCCCGTCATGTCGCTCTATCTGCTCTCCGCGGGGTTCCGGAAGCTCGGCTTCCTGGGCACCTCCGCGTGGTTCTTCCTGATCGTCAATACCTCCAAGCTGCCCTTCAGCGTGGGACTCGGCCTGATCGACGGCCGTTCCCTGCTGCTGGACGCCGCTCTGGTGCTCTTCGTCTTCCCCGGCGCCCTCATCGGCAAGGCGTGTGTGGACCGGATCGACCAACGGCTCTTCGAGCGGCTGGTGATCGGGGCGACGGTCCTCGGCGGTCTACAGCTCCTGCTGCGCTGAACCCCGCCGCTCATCGCCTGAGGGACGGCGGCAATATGCGGCGTTCTTCCGATACGCGTGGTTTACGGTGCCTTCATGGACGCGGATCATGAAGGTCACCCACCCTCCGGCGGCGCGCACATCAGACACCGGACCATGGGCGAGCGCTGGTCCGCCTTCACCGCGTCGCCCTTCCTCCCCGCGATCGTCCTGACCTTCATCCTCGCCGCGGCGGCCGGGCTCTTCGCGGGTTCCTACACGTACAACATGGCGAATCCGACGCCCCACCGGATCCCCGCCGCCACGGTGGGCCCCACTGGCACCGCCACCGCCACCGCCTTCGTGAACGGCATGCAGAAGGCCCTCAACGGCTCGCTCGAACTCCGTCGCTATCCGAGCGACGCGGCGGCCCGGCGCGCGGTGGAGGAGCAGGAAGTCTTCGCGATTCTGACGTTCCGTCCGGGCCGCGTCGATTTCGCGGTGGCCGGTGCCGCCGGGGCGTCCGTGGCGCAACTGCTCACGGAGACGGCCCTGCCGGTGGCCAGGGCCACCGGGGTCCCCGTAAGGATCAGCGATGTCAAGCCGCTCCAGAAGGGAGACCCGCGCGGGCTGGCGCTCTTCTATGTCTCGCTCGCCGCCGTGGTCATCGGCTTCATCGGGGCGATTCAGCTGAGCATCCACGCGGCCGGGCTGAACCGCTGGGCACGGATCGCCTTCACCGTCGCGTACTCCCTGCTCGGCGCGTTCACGATCGCCTCGGTGGTCGACTGGTGGCTCGGCGCGCTCATTCTGCCCTTCGTCGAATCGTGGCTGATCCTGGCGTTCACCATGTTCACGTCCGGGATGGTCTTCACCATGTTCAACACCCTCATGGGCCGGTGGGCGATGCTGCCGACCTGGGTGCTGCTGGTGATGCTGGGCAACCCCTCGTCCGGCGGAGCCGTCTCCTGGCCGCTGCTGCCCTCCGCGCTGGGGCACATCGGACGGTGGCTGCCACCGGGCGCCTCGGTCAACGCCAACCACACCGCGGTGTACTTCGGCAACGCCCAGCACGCGTTCCCCTTCGCCGTGCTGGCGGGCTGGGCGCTCGTGTCCCTCGCCGTGTTCCTGTCCTGGCGCCGCCGGCACCCCGGCCGCCGGGAGCACAACCCGGCGCACGCCGGTACGGACCGGGACGCGGGGAAGTAGTGCCGGGCCTGGCAGAGTAGAGGCACCGAACGGGGGCAGTAGGTAGTGACAACAGAGAGTGACAAGGGGCGGGGCGTGGGCGGAGTGAACGGTGTGCAGCAGGACAAGATCGACTCACAGACGGTGGCCGGAGCTCCCTGCTGGGTGACGCTGCTCTCCCGTGAACTGCCCGCCGCCCAGGCCTTCTACGGCGATGTGCTGGGCTGGACCTACCGGCCGGCGGGGCTGGGCGACGACTTCCGCGTCGCCCTCTCGGACGGAATGCCGGTCGCGGGCATCGGCGCGCCCGCGGCCTCGCTCCAGGTCGCCGTCTCCTGGACGCCGTACTTCGCGGTGGCCGATGTGGACGAGGCCGCGGCCCGGATCAGGGAGCGCGGTGCGACCGTCGCGGTGGGTCCGCTGGCCTTCCACTCGGGCCGGGCGGCGCTGGCCATGGACCCCGACGGCGCGGCCTTCGGCATCTGGGAGGGCGCGGTGCGCTCCGACTGGACCGTGGGACGCGGCAGCGCCCCGGCCTGGCTGGAGTTGTGTACCCGCGACACCGACGACGCGGCCAGGTTCTACAGCCAGGTCCTCGGCTGGGCGCCGGAGACCGAGGGCGGTTTCGCGCTCGTCCGCGAAAACGATCACGCGGTGCTGCGGCAGGACGAGCATGTGGTCGCCAAGATCCGCGGCGGCGGCGTACAGGGGACGCCCGACCCCCGGATCCGGCCGCGCTGGCATGTGTACTTCCGGGTGCCGGAGGTGTCCGGTTCGGTGGCGGCGGCGCTCGACGGCGGAGGCGCGCTGCTCTCGCCTCCGGACGCGTCGCGGGCCCCGGCGGAGGCGACGCTGCGCGATCCGGACGGCGCGCTGTTCACCGTGACGTCGGGCTGACGCCCGGACCGGCGTCCCGTTGACCCCGGTCCGGTCCGGTCGCCCGCGGCTCACGGTCGGGCGGGCCGTGTCAGGGTCGGGCGGGCCGTACCGGGTCAGGCGGGTCGTACCGGCGGAACGCCCTCCACCTCGAAGACGACCTCGTCCTCGTAACACCACCACCAGCCCTCACCCGGCTCGTACGAACGGATGAGCGGGTGCCCTGACGCCTTGTGGTGCGCGGTCGCGTGCTTGTTCTTGGAGGAGTCGCAGCAGCCGATGTGCCCGCAGCCCTGGCACTCCCGCAGATGCACCCAGGTGTCCCCCATGGCCACACACTCGGTACAACTGTCCGGGCTGTCCGCGGTCACCGGCCGCACATCCGCGAGATGAGCGCAGATGAACCCGCTCCCGCGCTCTCCGCTGTTCGTCATCACGCCGCCGCCCGTCCGACCGCACAGGTCACTCGCACAGGTCACTTCGAGTCAGTCGCCCTTGTTTTCACCGTACGGCCGGTCTTCCGCCACCGCCAGCAGGACCGGAACCAGGACTGCCCCCGGCGGCGTCTTGACAGCCGTCCGGCGCGGGAGAAGCCTGGATATCCGGTGCTCGCCGGGGGGCGGGCGGGGGGAAACGGGGCAGCAGGGTGAGTGATCCGCGCACGCATATCTCGGGACGGGCCATGGCCACGGGTGTGGTCCTGGCACTGGCGTTGCCACTGACCGCGTGTGACTCGGGGGGTGACAGCGGCGGCGGTTCCTCGGCGGCGGTCGGCAGTGCCACGCCGAGTCCCACCCCGACCGTCGACCCCGCCGCGTACCGCGGCGCGCTGGACACCACGCTCGGCCCGCTCGACAAGGCCCTGCGCGCGGTGGACCGCGCGAGCGAGGGCCGCGCCCTGGAGCGGGCGCTCGGTACGGCCTCGACCGCGGCCGCCACCGCCGCCGGCGGGCTGGAGACGGCCGAGGCCCCCGATGACGCCGTGACCGGCAACGCCGCTCTCGCCGCCTCGCTGCGCGATCTGAGCCAGAGCCTGGCCGACGCGGGGGCCGGCGAAGGACGCTGTGCCACCTCACCGCGCGTCGAACTGGGCTCGGCCGACGGCCCCCGGCGCGTCAGGGAAGCGAGCACCACGCTCACCGGCCTCGGCTACCCCGTACGGCTGAAGCTGCCCCGCACCGAGGAGCCGAAGCACCGCCGGCTCGGCAACGGCGCCTTCGTGAAGGACGCCAGGTCGGGCGGGCTGGGCCGGCTGACGGTCAGGAACGGCACGGACTCCGACGCGGTGGTCTCCCTGACCCGTGGCAAGAAGACCGCCTTCACGGTGTACATACGCAAGGGAGCCAGTACGACGGTGCGCCGCGTCGGGGACGGCTCGTACACCGTGTACTTCACCTCGGGCTCGGACTGGAACTCCTCGAAGAGGTCCTTCACGCGGGACTGCGCCTTCGAGAAGTTCGACGACACGGCGGATTTCAGGACCGTGCAGGTCAGCGGGGGTACGCAGTACACGGTGCTGACCTTCTCGCTGGCCAAGACGATCGGTGGCAACGCCACCACCAGCGAGGTCCCCGAGAGCGAGTTCCCGTCCTGACTCCCCGGCGTCCCTGGAACCCCCGGAACTGCTTCAGGGCTTGTAGACCTTTCCCGGCTCGGCCCGTCCCGGCGCCAGCAGCTGGGGGACCGTGACGAACGTGTAGCCGCGCCGCTTCAGCTCCTCGATGATCCCGGGGACGGCCGGCACGGTCCCGTCGTAGATGTCGTGCAGCAGGATGATGCCGTCGCGGTCCGCCTGGTCGAGGATGCGCTTCTCGATGAGCTCGGAGTCCGTCGTCGAGTAGTCCTTGGCGGTGGCGCTCCACATGATCTGCGCGAGGCCGAGCTCCCGGCTCACCTTCGCGACCTCGTCGTCGGTACGGCCCTGCGGCGGGCGCATCAGGGTGGGCTTGTGGCCGGTGATCTCCGCTATGGCGTCCTGCGTACGCGCGAGTTCTCCGCGTACGGAGTCGGGGTCCTGGTCCGAGAGGATCTTGTGCGACCAGGTGTGGTTGGCCACCTCATGGCCCTCGGCCGCGATTCGGCGCACGAGGCCGGGGTGTTTGACGACATGGTTCTTGCCGAGCAGGAAGAACGTCGCGGGGACTCTCTCCTTCTTGAGGATGTCGAGCAGCCCGGGGGTGTGCTCGGACGGTCCCGCGTCGAAGGTGAGGGCTATACAGCGTTCCTTCGCGCAGTCGACCGCACCGGCCGCGACCTTCGCCCCGTTCCTGGCGTCGCCTCTGGCGTCGGCCGGCGAGTGGGGGTCGTACGAGGAGCAGCCGCTCAGCACCAGGGCGAGCGAGGCGACGGCCGCCAGTGCGCCCGCTGCCCCCGGGCCGCGTGACGAAGTGTTTTTTGGCATGACAAATCCCTCTTGCGGAGCCCCCGGACAGGGCGGAACCGAATGACGCAGCCGCACTATACATAGCGCGTATACATGCAGTGCATAGTGGGGTGTTCCCCGCTCCCGGATGTTTGGTGAAGACGCTCACGCCCCTACGACCTGCGTCAACACCCCCAGGCCCGGCGTTCCGTACGGAATTCAACATCGCGCGTACGGATCCCCGTCACCGCGCCGTCATTCCGGCGATCGAACATCTGACCCGCTGGGCATCACAGGCATCGGCGAGGAGCAGCAATGGGCCACGGCCATCACCACCCGCACGACCACGCACACGACCACGCGCACCACCATCAGGCCGACACCGGCCCCCTGCCTCCGGCGCTCGACGCCGACGTGCCGGACAGTGAGCTGTCGCCCAGCCAGCTGTCCCGCCGCTCGATGCTGCGCCGCGCCGGTCTGCTCGGCGCGGGCCTGGCCGGGGCGGGCGTGCTGGGCGGCGCCACCGCCGCCGCCGCGCAGTCGGCCGCTTCCGTCGGCTCGTCCGGCCGGGGCAAGAGCGACGGCTTCCTCTGGCTGGCGGGCGACCACCACATCCACACCCAGTACAGCAGCGACGGCAAGTACCGCGTCGTCGACCAGGTGCGCCAGGGCACGGCGCACGGTCTCGACTGGATGGTCATCACCGACCACGGCAGCGCCGCGCACGCCAAGATCGGTGTGGAGAAGGTCAACCCGGACATCAAGGAAGCCCGCGAGACCTACAAGGACCAGCTCGTCTTCCAGGGGCTGGAGTGGAACATCCCGGGCGCCGAGCACGCCACGGTCTTCGTCCACCCGGGCCGCAACGAGGTGGAGGTGCTGAAGAAGTTCGAGACCGACTACGACGGCAGCCTGCACCCCAGCTCCTCCAACGCCACCAATGAGGCGCTGGCCATCTCCGGGCTCCAGTTCCTCGCCGACCAGGTGCGCCGGCGCAAGGTCGACGACGCCGTGATGCTCGCCAACCACCCGGCCCGCAACGGCATCGACTCGCCCCACGAGATCCGCGGCTGGCGCGACGCCACCTCGGCCGACCACCCCATCGCCATCGGCATGGAGGGCGCCCCCGGCCACCAGGCGGCCGGTCTGCCGAAGCCGAACGGCAGTGGCGGTGGCCGTGGTTACTACGAGAACGGGCCCAACGCCAACTCCTTCGCCGCGTACCCGCCGGAGAGCTACCGCACCTGGGGCGGCTTCGACTGGATGACCGCCACGGTCGGCGGTCTCTGGGACAGCCTGCTGGCCGAGGGCAAGCCGTGGTGGATCACCGCCAACTCGGACTCGCACAGCGTGTACGCCGAGCCCTCCGTCATCGGGCCCGACGACGACTTCAACGCCAACGGCAAGCACTCCGACCCCGTCTACGGAACCGGCCTCGACCTCGGCAAGGGCGACTACTGGCCGGGCCACTACAGCCGTACGCATGTCGGCGCGGACCGGTTCTCGTACGCGGCGGTCATGGACGGTATGCGGGCCGGCCGGATCTGGGTCGACCACGGCGGGCTGATCAGCGGTCTGGACGCCCGGGTCAAGGGCGGCGGGCGCTGGGCCACGCTCGGCGGCGCGCTGCACGTCAAGCGCGGCACTGAGGTCGAGCTGTCCATCGACATCGCCCTGGCCAACGGCGCCAACTGGGCGCAGTTCGTGCCGAAGCTGGCCCGGGTCGATGTCATCCAGGGTGAGGTCACCGGTCACGTCCACGACCGGGACACCTTCACCGCGCCGACCGCCAGGGTCGCGAAGTCCTTCGAGGTCAACAAGTCGACCGGCACCGTCCGGCTGACGTACAAGCTGGGCCGGGTCTCCGGGCCGCTCTACGTCCGGCTGCGCGGCACGGACGGCAACCGCACCGCCGTGGGCCCGAACGGCGCGTCCGTCGACCCCGTGGGCCCGGCGCTGGACGTGATCGGCGATGCCGACCCGTGGAAGGACCTGTGGTTCTACTCGAACCCCATCTGGGTGCTTCCGTCCTGATCGCGTGCTGATCGCCCGCCCCGGGAACAATCGGCGGGGACGCGCCGTCTGAACCACGCTCGCCCCTGTGACGACCCCGACCGGCATCCCCCGTCCGGTCGGGGTCTTCTGTGTTCTCCGCCGGTCCGGGCACATGATGGGTCCGGGCAGGGGTCCGGGCAGGGTCCGGTCGGGGAACAGCGCGGAAGGGGACGGCGGCGGGGATGGCGAGCGGAGACGAGGGGACGGAGCGGCCCGGCGGCTTCGAGGCGGCCACGGGCGACGGCCCGGTGTGCGGTACGACGCCCCAGGCGCGGGCGGCCGAAGTCCGGGTCGCGTTCGAGGGGTTGCTCCAGATCAGACGGCTGACGAACGCCGGGGCCGGTGATCCGGCGGCGGTTCCCGCGCAGTGGGAGCGGCGGCGGCCGGTGCGCGCCGTCGCGCTCGCGCTGGAGGCCGCCGGTCTGCCGGCGTCCGCGGTGGACGACGCGGGGCAGCGCGTCGCGACGGGGTACCGCGTACAGGCGGCCGAGCCGCCCGCCGCCGTACGGGTGGAGTGGCTCGGCCCGCACGGCGGCGGGGCCGCCCAGGACGAGGAGCGGGCCCTGACCGAGTGCGCCGCCGTACTGACGCGCCTGGGGTGGGAGGCCCTGCTCTACCGGGGGCCGCGACGACGGCGCTTCCTGGAGGTCGAACCGCTCGCCTGAGCCGTCCGCTGTCGCCGTGGCCGCGCGGCGGACGGAGAAGGAACGGGAACACCCCGGGCACCGTCATGTCGCGCCGGTGCCCGGGGTGTTCCTTCTCGTCGGTCCGTCCGAAGGGCGGTGCCTAGGGATAGCTGACGAGATTGGCCACATTGGTGGACGAGTTCGAGGGGCCTCCCCGGTCGTTGATGACATGCCGGATGGTGCCCGTACCGCCCAGCGACACCGTCACCATGTTGCGGAAGCGGACATTGGCGTTGGTGGGCACTTCGAACGCGTGCTCCGCGGTCACGCTGTTGTTGACGTTGAAGAAGCAGTAGCTGCCGAGCCCGTACGCCTGATGGCTGGTCACCGAGTCGGCCACCTTGTAGGCGGCGTAGCCCTGTGTCGCGCCGTTCATCCAGGCCGCCTGGTTGGGCGGGTCGTACGGCATCTCGTTCTGGTAGAAGTACGTTCTGCCGCCGTTGCCGTTCCAGATCGTCTGATGCTTCTGGTAGTGCTCGACGAACAGGCCGTACATCGTGACATCGGCGCCGTTCACGATCAGACCGGTGTCCGCCGTGTTGGTGTTCCAGCCGACCCCGCTGCCGTGATCCGCGCGCCAGATCCACATATGGTCGCCGATCACATCGCGGCTGTTGACGACCAGACTGGTGGTCGCCTTGCCGACACCCGCGCCGCCGATGCGGAAGAACACATCGTGCAGCGAGGTGGGGTTGGCGGCGTGGCTCGCGTTGGAGCCGTCGGCGCCCACCTCCATCAGCCGCTGGGAGTTGACCGGGCCCGCGTCGATGAGCAGCCCCGCCACCTTGACGCCGTCCACATCGGCCACCGACACCGCGGTGATGCCGTTGTCCGGAATGAGGGTGGCGAGACCGAGCCCGAGGACGACCGTGTCGGGGCGGGTGATCCGCAGCGTCTGGTTGAGGTGGTAGACGCCGGGGGTGACGAGCAGGTTCTTGCCCGCCGCCAGCGCGGCGTTCATGTCCGCGGCCGTCGCGCCCGGCTTCGCGATGTAGAACTGGTCCAGCGGGAGCGACGTACCCGCCGGAGCACCGCCCGACCAGGTCGTGCCCTTCGAGTTGGCGCGCAGCGCGGGCACGAACACCTTGTAGGCGCCGGCCGCGTCGACGTACAGGAACGGCTTCTCCCGCACCTGCGGGGTCTGGTCGACCGTGGTATAGGGCGGGTTGGGGAAGCTGTTCGCGGGCGCGTTCTGGGCGCCGACGAACACCATGTTCCAGTTGGACCCGGTCCAGCTGCCCCATTCGGTGTTACGGGACAGCCACTGCTGCTGCGTACCGGACCTGACCTGGCCGTCCACCTTCGAGTCGGCCATGAATCCGCCGCTGGCCCAGCCGCCGTCGTCCAGCGCGAGATTGCCGCGGACATGCATCCGGCGGTACGGGGCGGCCTGCGAGACGGCCCAGCGGTCGGTGCCGGTGGTGGGGGTGACGGACAGGTTCTCGGCGCTGCGCCAGAAGTTGTGGGTGGCGTTCTGCGGCGGGAACCAGTCGGCCTCGACATGGACGGCGCCACGGATATTGACGTCGTCCGGCGAGAGCCCCAGGCCGGCCACCTGCGTGTAGAAGCCGACGTTCACATCGGCGTCGTACGTGCCCGGCTTGAACAGGAAGGCCGCGCGCTGGGCCCCGAACTGATTGGTCTCCTGCTGCTGGAAGGTCGCGTTCACCCGGTTCTGGATCGAGGAGGCCGGCATCGACGGATCGAAGACGACGACGTTCGGACCGAGATCCGGGGTGCCGGGGGGCGCCGGCGGATCGGCGGCCTGGACCCGGAAGGACTGGGCCGCGGAGCCGTTGCAGGTGTACTGCTGGAGCTGGACGCTGTCGGCGGTCGAGGCGCCCGGTACGTCGAGGCACTTGCCGCTGTGGCGGTTGACGAAGTGGTAGGCGCCGTCGGCCTCCGCCACCGGCAGCCACTGCTGGTTGTTGCCTCCGCCGTACGTCCAGAGCTGGATCGTGGCGGCGTCGGCGGCCGAGACGTCGGTGACGTCCCAGACCTGGCTGTCGGCGTTGCGGTTGCCCGCCCTGACGTAGCCGGCGCCGGTCTCCGTGAGGGACCAGTTCTGCGCGAGGCTGCCGTTGCAGGCGTACTGCTGGACGACGGTGCCGTTGCCGGTCGCCGCGGCGCGGGCGTCCACGCACTTGCCGTTGCCCTTGTTGCTGATCGTGGTCCAGCCGGTGGGCAGGGCCGCCGCCGCGGTGGTGCCCGCGGCGGCCTCCTGCTGGGGCAGACCGATCAGGGAGGCGCACAGGGCCACCACGGTCAGCAGCAGGGTGAGCGGGAAGAGCCGGCGGCGGGGCTGCCCGCCGCCGTGCGGGTGTCGGTTCATCAGGCTCCTCGCCCGGTCAGCCGGCGTACTGGGCGAAGACGCGGGTGAAGTCCCACGCCTGCTGGCCGATGCCGGAGCAGGTGTCGGCTCCGCCGCCGGTGCAGGGCCGGTCGCGGTTGACCGACCAGAAGGTCAGCCGGGCCAGATGGTGCTGCTGCGCGTAGGCGAGGATGGTGCGGAAGTCCGCGACGGTCACCGTCTCGTTGTTGTCGGTGATGCCGTTCATCGACGAGATGCCGATGCTGCGGTACGTCTGGTCGTCGCTGTACCCGTACGCGTTCTTGACCGCGTTCTTGAGGCCCTCGGCGGCGCGGGTGGTGAGCGTGCCCATGTTCTGGCCGGCGCCGCCGAAGTTGAACGGCATGATCGTCCAGCTGTCGACGGTGAGTCCGGCGGCGGCCGCGCGGTTGATCAGACTGGTGTCAGGACCGTTCTGGCCGGTGCCGAAGGTGACATAGACCTTGATGCCGGGGTTGTTGGCCTTGATGGTCTTGAGCGCGTCGACGGTGCGCTGCTGCACGGTGGGGCTGTCGTACGCGGCCGCCTCGATGTCGATGTCGATCGCCTTGAGGCCGTACGCGTTGATGACCTTCTGGTAGGCCGCGGCCAGCTCACCCGCGCTGGAGCAGGAGCTCTCCAGCTTGTTGCCGCTCCAGCCGCCGAAGGACGGGATGACATCGCCGCCCGCGCCGCGCACGGTGTTGATGGTCTGCTGGTCCACTCCGCCGGTGAGCGGCCGTCCGCCGTCCCACTGGGGGTTGCAGTAGCCGTTGCTGAGCACGAACGCCAGGGTGAACCACTTCACGCCGGTCGCGTTCATGACGGTGGTCGGGTTCGGCGGGCTGCCCCAGCCGTTGTAGAGGTACGGCGCGACCGCCATGGGGGCGCCGGGGGCGGGGTTGCCGCCGCCCGAGGGCGCGGTCCACTTCTGGTTGGCCGCTCCCGTGCAGGTCCAGATCTGCAGCCGGGTGCCGTTGGCGGAGCTGTTGCCGGTCGCGTCCATGCACTTGTCGGCCTGGGTGTTGACGATGTCGCGGGCCGCCGAGACGGTCCACTTCTGGTTGGCGGCTCCGGTGCAGTCCCACAGCTGGAGCTGTGCGCCGTTCGTGGTGCTGTTGTCCTTGACATCGAGGCACTTGCCGAGGGCCCTGATCGAGCCGTCGGAGGCGACGTCCCACTGCTGGGCCGCCGTCCCGTTGCAGTCGTAGAGCTGTACGGCCGCGCCGTTGGCGGAGCTGCCGGCCGCGACGTCCACGCACTTGCCGCCCAGGCCCGTGATCGTGCCGACGGCGGCGACCGCCGCGGTGGCGGGGGTGGGCGCGGTGAGGAGCGACGCGCCGATCACGAGAGGCAGCGCGGCCAGCGGGGCGAGGGATCTGAGGGGCTTGCGGAGGGTGCGTACCGTCGTCATCCGCGGTTCACCGTCCACTTCTGGTTCGCGGCGCCCGTGCAGGTCCAGATCTGCAGCCGGGTCCCGTTGGCGGAGCTGTTGCCGGTCGCGTCCATGCACTTGTCGGCCTGGATGTTCACGATGTCTCTGGCGTCCGGGACGGCCCAGCGCTGATTGGCGCCGCCGCTGCAGTCCCACAGCTGGAGCTGCGCGCCGTCCGCCGTGCTGTTGTCCTTCACGTCCAGGCACTTGCCGAGCGCGCGCAGCGAGCCGTCGGAGGCGACGGTCCACTGCTGGGCGGCCGAGCCGTTGCAGTCGTAGAGCTGTACGGGCGTGCCGTTGGCGGGGTTGGCGCCCGCCACGTCCACGCACTTGCCGCCGATTCCGGTGATCGTGCCCGCGGTGCCGCCGGAACCGCCGTCGTTCGTGCTGACGCGCACGTAGTCGACGACGAGCTGGGACGGGAACGGGGTGCTGCCGTTGGGGTCGCCGGGCCAGTAGCCGCCGACCGCGAGGTTCAGGATGATGAAGAAGGGCTTGTTGAACACCCAGGTACGGCCGCCGAGATCGGCCGGGGTGCGCGTCTGGTAGACGTTGCCGTCGACGCTCCAGGTGATGCGGTTGGGCGACCAGTCGATGGCGAAGGTGTGGAAGGCGTCGGCGAACGCCTGGCCGTTCGGCAGGGTGTAGCCGGCGCCGATGCCGCCCGAGCCGGAGTAGCCGGGGCCGTGCAGGGTGCCGTGGACCGTGCCGGGCTCGAAGCCGACGTTCTCCATGATGTCGATCTCACCGCTGTTGGGCCAGCCGACGTTGCCGATGTCGTTCCCGAGCATCCAGAACGCCGGCCACATGCCCTGGCCGCGCGGGACCTTCATCCGGGCCTCGACGCGTCCGTAGGTCGAGGTGAACTTGCCGGACGTGTTGAGGCGGGCCGAGGTGTACTCGCACCGGCCGTACCAGCACTGGTAGTTGCCGGGGTTGTCCTTGCGCGCGGTGATGACCAGGTTGCCCTGGCCGTCGAGGGCGGCGTTGTTGTTGCCGGCGGTGTAGTACTGCCGCTCGTGGTTGTTGACGTTGTCGCCGGTCTCGATCTGCCACTTGCCGCCGTCGACGGCCGAGCCGGCGGCGCCGTTGAAGTCGTCGGAGAACGTGACCGCCGCCGCCCCGGCCTCGGCGGGCGCCGGCCCGGGCGCGGGCGCCGCGGCGGCGGGGACCGCCGCCGCCAGGCTGGAACAGCAGAGAAGAGCGAGCGCGTAGAGCGCGATCCGGCGTCCCATGGGGATTCGCACAGTCATCACATCACTTCGGGTGGGGGGCATGCGCATGACACCTCAAACGCCCGGGAAGCTTCGGGGAGAGCCAACCCCGGACGCTTATTTCAATACTTGATTTAAGGGAGGGTGCGAGGGGTCGTCAAGAAGCTGGTATGGACCAAAGCTGACCAGATTCATGCCCGCCGTGCATCCATACGGACGCAGACCCCCCGCAACCGGACGACACGGCACCGAACGGTTGGCTGAACTTGACCTGCACATGACCGACACCGGGCGTTCACACGAGAACACATGCCCTGTGGAAGGCTCCCGCTGAACCGTTACTTCACGACCACGCGCCGCACCGCCCCCACCCTGTGGCCGTGCGTCGCGGTGGTCCCGCCGGAGAGGACAGCTCCCCCATGTCCCGTCGTCAACGTCCCACCCGACGCACGCTGTTGGCTCTCTGCGCCGCGACCGCGGTGCTCGCCACCACCGCGGCCGCCGCACCCGCCGCCGCCTCCCAGGAGACCGCGTCGGCCACCACGGCCACCGCCGCGCTCGACGACACGTACTACCAGGGCGCCATCGGCAAGACCGGTCCCGCACTCAAGTCGGCGCTGCACTCGATCATCAAGAACCAGACGAAGATCACCTACGCCCAGGTCTGGACGGCGCTCCAGGCCACGGACCAGGATCCCGCGAACTCGTCGAACGTGATCGAGCTGTACACCGGCCGGTCCATCTCCAAGTCGAACAACGGCGGCAACTCGGGCCAGTGGAACCGCGAACACGTCTGGGCCAAGTCCCACGGCAACTTCGGCGAGGCGACCGGCCCCGGCACCGATGTCCACCATCTGCGCCCGGAGGACGTGAGCGTCAACTCCATACGCGGGAACAAGGACTTCGACAACGGCGGCAGCGCGGTCTCCGGCGCGCCCGGCAACTACACGGACTCCGACTCCTTCGAGCCGCGCGACGCGGTGAAGGGCGATGTCGCCCGGATGATCCTGTACATGGCCGTACGGTACGAGGGCGACGACTCCTGGCCCGACCTCGAACCCAACGAGCGGGTCAACAACGGATCGAGCCCCGCGATGGGGAAGCTGTCCGTACTCAAGCAGTGGAACGACGAGGACCCGCCGGACGCCTTCGAGCGGCGCCGCAACCAGGTCATCTACGACCAGATCCAGCACAACCGCAACCCGTTCATCGACCACCCGGAATGGGTCGAGGCCATCTGGTGATCGTGCGGGCCGTCCGGTGATCACGGCGCGGCCTGCCCGCGCCTGAGCGCCCGCGGTGCCAGACTGTGCCGCGTTAACTCCAAGCGCCCCCAGCGGGGAATGCTGGCCGAGCCCCCGGGACACGCTTCGCCCGGGGGCTTCGGCTTGCCCCGTCCACCCGGGGGACGCATGAATGCGGGACGCACAGCCTGCGGCATATGCCAAAGGCACCATCGACCCGAGTGTTGCCAAACGCCTTACGGGCCCGGTGCGGCTGTGCGACAGTCGTAGCGGTCCCCCCACCGACAGGCCGAGCCACCCGTATCGGAGTACGAGATGCCGTCCCCTCTGTTCGCGGACCGCCCCGTTCCGCAGCCGGCCGAGCCGGGGACGATGGACGCGCTCATCACCCGGACCCGCCGGCTGCGCGGCGACGTGGACGCCGTACGCCGGGACACCGAGGCCGACGACGACAACACGCTCTGGCGCTGGCAGCGCGCGCTGTGCGACCTGGCGGTACGTCAACTCGACCATCTGGGCTCGCACTTGGATCAGCTCAGGGCGGGCAGGCCGGATGCCGGGGGGACGCCCGCCCTCGTGCGGGACGCCCCGGGCCAGGACTCCGGCCAGGACGTACCCGGGCCGCGCGTCGGCCGCGTGGGCAGCGGGGAGTGGAACCTCCTGACCGACGAGGTCAGCTGGTCGGACGAACTGTTCCAGATCCTCGGGCGCGACCCGGAGAGCGGACCGCTGACACTCGACGAACTGCCGTCCCTGGTATTCCCCGACGACCAGGCACTGCTCACCGCGATGGTGACCGGCTGTCTGATCGACGGAAAGCCCATCGACGGCGAGTTCCGGATCGTCAGGCCCGACGGCCGGGTCCGTACGCTGCACATGATGGGCGAGCCCGTCCTCGACACCGACGGCTGCACCGCCTCCATGTGGGCGGTACTGCGCGACACCAGCGCGCTGCGCCACGGCGAGCAGACCGTACGCGACTCCCGTGACTCCCTCCGGCGCGAGCACCATCGCGCGCAGACCGAACACCGGCTGATGGCCGAGTTGCACGAGGCCGTGCTCCCCGCGTGGCACGGCTCCTCGTGCCTGCCGAGGGGCGGGCCCGACGCGCTGGACCTGGCCGCCCGCCGGCTCCCCGACGCGGCACACCCGGCGACCGGTGGTCACTGGTTCGACGTGCTCGAACTTCCTTGCGGGGAAACGCTGTTGACCATCGGCGAGCTGCCCGGCCGCGGTGTCGCCGGGGCCTCCTCGATGGCGATGCTGCTGGGGGCGCTGCGCGGCATGGCCGTGGCGGGCATCGCGCCCGGAGCGCTGCTCGGCCATCTCAACCAGCTGCTGGAGACCTCGGAGCGGCCCGCGCTGGGCAGCGCGCTCTGCTCCCGCTACGACCCGGAGTCCCGGACACTCTCGTGGGCGCAGGCGGGCCACCCCGCCCCGCTGCTGTTCCGCGACGGGGCGGGGCACGCGCTGACACCGCCGGACGGCGTACTGCTCGGGGCGACCTCGGGAGCCGCGTACGAGCAGGCCGAAATCCAGCTCCGGCCCGGGGATCTGCTGGTACTGCACACCGACGGCCCGACGCGGGAGCGCCTCATCGGACTGGCGCCCCGGACGGCGGGGATCCGCTCCGCGCGGGAGTGTGCTCAGCTGATCGCCGAGGAGTCCGACAGGGCCGAACGCGCGGACGCCGCCTGTCTGATGGTCGTCAGGATCCCCGGCTGACCGGGAACTCCGGGGCCTCCCGGCCGGGGGCCGCTACACATCCGCCTTCCCCGTCCGTTTCGCCGGCCCCTTCGGCATGGCGATCTTCAGCTCCTCGCGCAGGTCGTCGATCTTCTCGTACCCCGCGTACTGGCCGGTGAGCCGGTACATCTCCCGCAGCCGGTCCCAGGTGCGGTGCGAGGAGGTCTCTCCCATCGACACCAGCGCCAGCCGCGCGTAGCGGTCGGCCTGTTCGGGATCGTCCGCGATGAAGCAGGCGGAGGCCAGCGAGATGTAGTCGAAGATCTTGGACCGCTGACGGCCGTTGCCGCGCAGCTCCAGCGCCCGCTTGGCATGCTGCTGCGCGGTGATCGCCGCCGCGGGCTCATGGTCGGCGAGGGTACGGAAGGCCAGGGCCTCCATGCCGTGGAGATCGGCCTCGTCGAACATCTGCATCCAGCAGGGCGACGGGACGTCCCGCTTGTCGGCGCCGAAGAGTTCCTCCGCCTCACCCAGGGTGCGGCGCATGGCCTGGCCGTGGCCCATGGACGCGTGCGCCCATGCCTCGATGGTGCGCAGCATGGCGCGGGTACGGGGCAGGGCCTCCTCGCCCGAGCCCGAATCCGCGAGCTTCATCAGATCGAGTGCCTCGTCGGGCCTGCCGAGGTGGACCATCTGACGAGCGGCCCTGGACAGGGCCTCGCCCGCGCGGGGCCGGTCGCCGCCCTCGCGCGCCGCGTGGGTGGCGATGACGAAGTACTTCTGGGCCGTGGGTTCGAGACCGATGTCGTGGGACATCCAGCCGGCGAGTACGGCGAGATTGGCGGCGACGCCCCAGAGGCGCCGCTGGAGATGGTCGGGGTGACGGTAGGCGAGCATGCCGCCCACCTCGTTGAGCTGGCCCACCACGGCCTTGCGCTGGAGTCCGCCGCCACGGGCGGCGTCCCAGGCGCGGAAGACCTCGACGGAGCGCTCCAGGGCCTCGATCTCCTGCGACCCGATGGGGGCGGCCTCGTAACGGTCGAACCCGGCGGGTTCGGCGTTCAGGGGACCGTCGATCCGGGGGGCGTCGGCCGAGAGTGCGGGGTCGGAGTGCAGCCAGTCATGCATGGCGCTGGTGAGTGCTGAGCCTGCGGTGAGCGCGGCACCCGCGCCCACCAAGCCGCGACGGTTGAGCATGAGGTCCATTCCCGTGAATTCGGTGAGGACCGCGGCCGTCCGGTCGGGCGCCCAGGGGAGGGCGTCGGGGTTGTCCGCGTTCCCGGCGTCCCGTCGTTTCCCCGCGCGCCCGCTGCGTACGAACCCGAGGTCCTCGATGGTCACGACACGACCGAGCCGCTCGGTGAACAGGGCTACCAGCACTCTCGGCACGGGATCGCGCGGGGTCTCCCCCATGTCGATCCAACGCCTCACCCGCGAGGTGTCGGTGGCCAGTTGGGGGTGGCCCATGGCCGCCGCCTGCCGGTTCACCAGCCGTGCGAGTTCGCCCTTGGACCAGCCGGCCAGGCCGAACAGATCCGACAGACGGGTGTTGGGTTCTCCGCTCACGTCAAGCCCCCAGGTTCTCGGCTGAGTTGACAGTAACCGCCTGTCAGATGCGTGGCGACTATTCGCCAGGGTTCGCCAGGGTTCGCCAGCTCGTGTGCCAGGGGGTCCACGGTGTCAGGTAGGAACGCGCCTTCCCGGCCCGGCAGCCGGACGTACTCCCCAGGGTGCCGCATGGCTGCCGGGCGGGAGGCGCGAGTAATTCGTCGGCACACGAAGGGATCTGTATCGCCCATGTACACAGCATCGTCCTCCGTGTCCGCCCCGCCCCGGTCGCAGCGTACGGTCACCCCCGGCAGCGGGCCGTACCTGGACCCCACGCATGCGGGGCGGCCGCGGCTCAGGGCGGGGACGGTCACCCAACCGCTCAGCGGGAGAATCGACTTGTCCGGCCCCCAGGGCGCCCAGCTGCGCATGGCGATCACGGCGGTGCACCGGGTCTGCCCGGAGTTCAACCCGGTGCAGGTGCTCCGGCGCAGCGGGCGCTCCGTGCTGCTCGTCGGAACCACCGGGCGCGCCAACGCGGTCGCCAAGTGCCTGCTGGACCACTCTCCGGTCTGGACCGAACGGTTCAGGCACGAAATAGCTGCTTATCGCTCCTTCGTCCGGCACCGGCCGCCGGTACGGGTGCCCCGGCTGATCGCCGCGGACCCGGAGAACTGCGCGCTGGTGATCGAGCGGATGCCGGGGCGAGCCGCCGCGCTGACCCGCCATCCGGTGGAGGCGCCGCCCCGCGCCGATCTGCGGGCCGCGCTCGGTGCGATCGTCAGGCTGAACACCTGGCGGCCCCCGGCCGGTCTGTTCGACAAGCCGCTCGACTACGCGTCGCGGATCGCCCGCTACCACGAGCTGGGGCTGTTCACCGACCGGGACCTGGGCGATCTACAGAAGCTGCTGCACGGTCTGGCAGGCGCGAGACAGGGCATGGAGTTCTGTCACGGTGACGCCCTGCTCTCCAACATCCTGCTGTCTCCGGCGGGTCCGGTGCTCGTCGACTGGGAGCACGCGGGCTGGTATCTGCCGGGCTACGATCTGGCGACGCTGTGGGCGGTGCTCGGGGACGCCCCGCTGGCGCGCCGCCGGATCAGTCAGCTCGCGCAGGCCAGTGGACCGGTGGCGCGGGACGCGTTCCTGGTCAATCTGATGCTCGTACTGACCCGGGAGATCCGGATGTACGAGACGGCGGTGCAGCGCGCGCTGCGTGAGGCGCCGTCATCCGGTACGGGCCCGGCCGCCCACCCGTCGCCGTCCGCCCAGCAGAGCGGTCTGACGCCGGCCGAGGAGCAGCGGCTGCTGCTGCGGCGGCTGCACGACGACTGCGCGATGGCCCGGCGGGCCGTACGCGCGGCGGTCGGGACCCGCTGATCCGGCCCTACCGAGCGAGAACGAACAGCGCCGCGCGCCCCCGGCATTCCCACGGGGCGCGCGGCGCGGCCGGGCGTGGGGCCCGGCCCCCTCCGGACCCGTCCGGCGGCGCCAGGCGGATGAGAGGGGCACACCCCGGACCAGCCGCCCGCCCCGAG
>NZ_JBHTZS010000018.1:71986-160880 GCF_042790125.1 Streptomyces scopuliridis | reverse complement strand
GGTGGACAAGAAGTCCACCGCCCGCCCCTTTCACGGGGATGACGCTTCGGTCCGGGACAGCGCCCCGGAGGCCGTATCAGCCGTCGAGCGACGTCATCACGTGCTTGATACGCGTGTAGTCGTCGAAGCCGTACGCCGAGAGGTCCTTGCCGTAGCCGGACTTCTTGAAGCCGCCGTGCGGCATCTCCGCGACCAGCGGAATGTGGGTGTTGATCCACACGCAGCCGAAGTCCAGCGACTTCGACATCCGCATCGCCCGCCCGTGGTCCTTGGTCCACACCGAGGAGGCGAGCGCGTACTCGACGCCGTTGGCGTACTCCAGGGCCTGTGCCTCGTCCGTGAAGGACTGGACGGTGATGACCGGGCCGAAGACCTCGTTCTGGATGATCTCGTCGTCCTGCTTGAGGCCGGAGACGACGGTCGGGGCGTAGAAGTACCCCTTGTCGCCGACCCGGTGGCCGCCCGCCTCGACCTTGGCGTGGGCCGGCAGCCGCTCGATGAAGCCGGAGACCTGCTTCAGCTGGTTGGCGTTGTTGAGCGGACCGTAGAGCACGTCCTCGTCGTCCGCCGCGCCGGTCTTCGTGTCGGCGGCCGCCTTCGCGAGCGCCGTCACGAACTCGTCGTGGATCGACTCGTGGACGAGGACGCGGGTGGCGGCCGTACAGTCCTGCCCGGCGTTGAAGTACCCCGCCACCGCGATGTCCTCGACGGCCTTGGCGATGTCGACGTCCTCGAAGACGACGACCGGCGCCTTGCCGCCCAGCTCCAGATGGACGCGCTTGACGTCCTTGGCCGCCGACTCGGCGACCTGCATGCCGGCCCGTACGGAACCGGTGATCGAGGCCATCGCCGGGATCGCGTGCTCGACCATCGCCCGGCCGGTGTCGCGGTCGCCGCAGATGACGTTGAAGACGCCCTTGGGGACGATCGCCCCGATGATCTCGGCCATCAGCGCGGTCGAGGCCGGGGTGGTGTCCGACGGCTTGAGCACCACGGTGTTGCCCGCGGCGAGGGCCGGCGCGAACTTCCACACGGCCATCATCATCGGGTAGTTCCACGGCGCGACCTGCGCGCAGACGCCGACCGGCTCGCGGCGGACGATGGAGGTGAGCCCCTCCATGTACTCCCCGGCCGAGCGGCCTTCGAGCATCCGGGCGGCGCCCGCGAAGAAGCGGATCTGGTCCACCATCGGCGGGAGCTCTTCGGTACGGGTCAGCTCCAGCGGCTTGCCGGTGTTCTCGGACTCGGCGGCGATCAGATCCTCCGCCCGCTCCTCGAAGGCGTCCGCGATCTTGAGCAGTACCTTCTGGCGTTCGGCCGGGGTGGTGTCGCGCCAGCCCGGGAAGGCCGCCGCGGCTGCCTCCATGGCGGCGTCGACGTCGGCCTGCCCCGAGAGCGGCGAGGTGGCGTACGCCTCGCCGGTGGCCGGGTTGACCACCTCGATGGTCCGCCCGTCCGCGGCGTCCCGGAACTCTCCGTTGATGTAGTTACGCAGCCGGCGCAGCTCGGTGGTCACTGCCACCCCTCCTGTCGGAAGTTACGTATCGGAATGTCCGATGGGTGAGACACCCACCCTAATCGGTCGGCCGACGCTTTCAACAGGCCGGACCCCCCACAACTTCGGATTCGGTGAGATTCGATCGCTTCAACAACGAATTTCATCGATACAGGGTTGCGGGACAGACGAGTCGCAGTGCACAGTGAAGCGCGTGGCCAGTCGTAGCGCAGACTCCAGGACAGACTCCAGGACCGGGAACGGATCATCACCGTCCATCGATGCCGTGTCCCTCGCGATCATCGAACAGCTCCAGGAGGACGGGCGGCGCCCGTACGCCGCGATCGGCAAGGCCGTCGGCCTCTCCGAGGCGGCCGTGCGCCAGCGCGTCCAGAAGCTGCTCGACCAGGGCGTGATGCAGATCGTCGCCGTCACCGACCCGCTCACCGTGGGTTTCCGGCGCCAGGCGATGGTCGGCATCAATGTCGAAGGCGATCTGGATCCGGTCGCGGACGCGCTGTCGGCCATGGATGAGTGCGAGTACGTGGTGATGACCGCGGGCTCGTTCGACCTGATGGTGGAGATCGTCTGCGAGGACGACGACCACCTGCTGAATGTGATCAACAAGCGGATCCGCGCGCTCCCCGGCGTGCGCTCCACCGAGAGCTTCGTCTACCTCAAGCTGAAGAAGCAGACCTACATGTGGGGAACCCGATAGCCGTGAGCAAGGACCTCTCCAAGACCGCGTACGACCACCTGTGGATGCACTTCACCCGCATGTCGTCGTACGAGAACGCACCCGTGCCCACCATCGTGCGTGGTGAGGGCACCTACATCTACGACGACCAGGGCAAGCGCTACCTGGACGGCCTGTCGGGACTGTTCGTGGTGAACGCCGGGCACGGCCGCCACGAGCTGGCCGAGACCGCGTACAAGCAGGCGCAGGACCTGGCCTTCTTCCCGGTCTGGTCGTACGCGCACCCCAAGGCCGTCGAGCTGGCCGAGCGGCTCGCCCACTACGCGCCGGGCGACCTCAACAAGGTCTTCTTCACCACGGGCGGCGGTGAGGCGGTCGAGACCGCCTGGAAGCTCGCCAAGCAGTACTTCAAGCTGACCGGCAAGCCGACCAAGCACAAGGTCATCTCGCGCGCCGTCGCCTACCACGGCACCCCGCAGGGAGCCCTGTCCATCACCGGTCTGCCGGCCCTGAAGGCGCCGTTCGAGCCGCTGGTCCCGGGCGCGCACAAGGTCCCGAACACCAATATCTACCGCGCCCCGCTGCACGGCGACGACCCCGAGGCCTTCGGCCGCTGGGCCGCCGACCAGATCGAGCAGCAGATCCTCTTCGAGGGCCCGGAGACGGTCGCGGCGGTCTTCCTGGAGCCGGTGCAGAACGCGGGCGGCTGCTTCCCGCCGCCGCCCGGCTACTTCCAGCGGGTCCGCGAGATCTGCGACCAGTACGACGTCCTGCTCGTCTCCGACGAGGTCATCTGCGCCTTCGGCCGGCTCGGCACGATGTTCGCGTGCGACAAGTTCGACTACGTACCGGACATGATCACCTGCGCCAAGGGCATGACCTCGGGCTACTCCCCGATCGGCGCGTGCATCGTCTCCGACCGGCTCGCCGAGCCGTTCTACCGGGGTGACAACACCTTCCTGCACGGCTACACCTTCGGCGGCCACCCGGTCTCGGCGGCGGTCGGCCTCGCCAACCTCGACATCTTCGAGCGCGAGGGCCTCAACCAGCACGTGCTGAACAACGAGTCCGCCTTCTTCGACACGCTGAGCAAGCTGCACGACCTGCCGATCGTCGGGGACGTGCGCGGCAACGGCTTCTTCTACGGCATCGAGCTGGTGAAGGACAAGGCGACGAAGGAGACGTTCACGAGCGAGGAGACCGAGCGCGTCCTGTACGGCTTCCTCTCCAAGAAGCTGTACGAGAACGGTCTGTACTGCCGGGCCGACGACCGCGGCGACCCGGTCGTGCAGCTGGCGCCGCCGCTGATCTCCGACCAGTCGACGTTCAACGAGATCGAGGGAATCCTGCGGTCCGTGCTCACGGAGGCGTGGAGCGAGCTCTGACGGTGACGGTGTCCTCCGGCCGGTTCCGTACCGACCGTACGGAACCCACCCCGCATGACGGCCCGGGTGCCGCCTTTCGAGTGAGAAGGGCGGCACCCGGGCCGTGTGCTGTCCGCACTCCCGGCTCCGAATCCCTACCGTGCCCAGTGACCGATCGTCGCCGCCTTCGTTCCCCCGGACGGGGGAGGTAAATCCGAACCGAGGTGTACGCCAATGGTGGCCCCACCGGACAACGACGTGCTCTGGGCGCGTTCTCTGAACTACTCCCACAACGGCTCCCCCGCACTCGACAGCGTCTCGCTCGGGGTGCGCGAGGGTGAGATCCTCGCCGTGAACGGCCCGCGCGGCAGCGGCAAAACGACTCTGCTGCGGTGTCTGTCGGGCCAGCTGGTGCCGCAGGAGGGCGAGGTCTGGTTCGACAGCTCGCCGGTCCACACCATGAGCGCACCGCTCCGCGAACAGCTGCGCCGCGACCGCTTCAGCTGGATCGGCCCCGAGCCGTCCCTCGTCCCCGAGCTCAACGCCTGGGAGAACGCGGCCCTGCCGCTGCTGATGAACGGCTCGTCCCATCGCGCCGCCAAGACGGCGGCGATGGAGTGGCTGGAGCGCCTCGACATCAGCGGCTGCGCCCGGAAGCGTCCGTACGCCCTGTACCAGGCCGAGCGGCAGCGCGTCGCCGTCGCCCGCGCGCTGGTCACCACGCCCGCGGTGCTCTTCGCCGACGAGCCGGCGGCGGCGCTGCATCTCACGGACGGGGCGCAGGTGCTGCGCACGCTGACCAGCGCGGCCCGCTCGCACCGGATCACCGTCGTCCTGGCCACCCTGGACGAGGAGCTCACGGCGCTCGCCGACCGTACGGTCTCACTGGTGGACGGACGCCGGGTCAACTCGCTCCGGCCGTTCGAGGCGGAAGGCCGGGCGGCGTGCTCGCTCTCCGTCTAGGCCTCGGCACGCACCCCCTGGTCCTGCTGCGCCGGCTGCTGGTCGCCGCCGCCTCCGCCGGGGTCGGTTTCCTTCTGTTGTGCACGCTGGGCTGGGCGCTGGGCCATCCGGCCGGGGCCCAGGCGCGGCTGCTCTGGTGTCTGATCCCGCTGGCCGCGACGGTGCAGTTCGCGGTCGCCACGGCCCGTACCGATCAGAGCACCCTGCCACGCTCCGGGCTGTCGGCGGTGGGCCTCGGCCCGGCCAGGCTCGCCGCGCTGGCCGCCTCGTCGACCGCCGTGTCCTGCACGCTGGGCAGCGCGCTGGCGCTGCTGTTCTTCCTGCACCTGCGGGGCGATCTGACCGGCATGCCGTTCGACGGAGAGGCCGCGAAACTGCTCGCCGCGGGCCGGCCGCTGCCGCTGGGCGCGGTACTGACGCTGCTGGCGGCGGTGCCGGTGCTGGCGACGGCGGCGACCTGGCTGGCGCTGCGGACGCGCACCGCGGCGGACCTCAGGCCCGTTCCCGTCAGGGCGTCGGCCCGGCCCGCCTACGCGATGGCGGCGACCGCGGATCCGGCCACGGACGCGGTGACGGACAGGGCGTCGGACTCGACTCCGGACATGGCCGCGGACACGGCCTCGGGAGCGGCCTCGGGAACGATCGATCCCGAGGATTCGGCGAAGGCCACGGACACGGCCGTCCGCGAGGCCAGGGCCCTGACACCCGTGCACGTCCCCGACCCGGCATCGGCGCCGTCCGGTCTGCCGTGGGGTGTCGCGTTCACGGCGGCGGGGCTCGCGGTCGAGACGTACGCGAGCCGGGGCCGGGGCGGCAACCCGCTGCCGATGCCGAGCCACTTCGACGGCGGCTCGGCCGGAGTGCTCGCGGGCTGGGCGCTGACGGCGGTCGGGCTGGCGCTGGCCGGGCCGGGCATCACTCATCTCTGCGGCTGGCTGCTCCAGGCCGTGCGCCCCGGCGTGGTCCGGCTGCTCGCGGGCCGCACGCTGATGGCCGAGGCACGCCGTATCGGCCGCCCGCTGGGTGTGCTGTGCGCGGTGGTCTCGGGCGCGTTCGCGGCGGCGTCCCTGTACGGGCCCGGTGACGAACGGCCCTTCGGCCCGCTCACCGGCCTCGGCGCCACGCTGGTCATCGGCTGCGCGGTGGCCACGGTCCTGACGGCGGCCCTGGAGGCCAGACAGGTCCGTATCTCCACCACCGAGTCGATGTACCGGCTCGGCGCCCCCGCCACGCTGCTGCGCACGGCGGCGGCGGTACGGACGGCCACGGTCCTCCTGGTGTTCGCGCCGCTGACCTGGGCGGTGGCGGCCCTGGCGGCGGTCCCGCTGAACCGCTGACCGACGCTCCCCTGCGCCGCGGTGGAGTGGAACGTTCCCAATCATGTGTGGAACGTTCCCACTCGGGGTCCGGCGAACGCAGTAGCCTTCGGATGAACAATCCCGGGCGGCCCCCCGCCCGGGGGGGGGCCCGGGCCGGTTCCGCGTTCCAGGACCGGGAGCACGGCCGGTTCCGCGTTTCCAGGACCGGGAGCACGGGCTGACCCGGCTACGTCATCGCCGCCGCCCGCACCCCCTGAGCGGCGCTCCGCCCCTCCCCCGGCAGCACCACCACCTCCTCGGCGGCGAAGGCGACGCCCACCTCCGCGCCCTCCTCGGGCGCCTCGCGCAGCCCGCACTCGGCCTCGATGTCCGGCGCGCCCGCGGGTCCGTCGGGTCGTAGCAGTACGGAGACCCGGCTGCCCGTGAACGTACGCGCCCCGACCGTGCAGCGCAGTCCTTCACCGGGGGCCACGAGACGTACGCCGGCGGGCCGTACCAGCACCGTCCGCTCGCCCTGGGCAGATCCGTCGGGGAGCGGGATCCTTCCCCAGACCGTGTCGGCGAGCGCGCCGGTCACCGTCGCGTCCACGACATTGTCGAAGCCGAGGAACCGCGCGACGAAGGCGGAGGCCGGGCGCTGCCAGACCTCCAGCGGGGTGCCGGTCTGGGCGATGCGGCCGTCGCGCATCACCACCACCCGGTCGGCGAGCGCGAAGGCCTCGCCCTGGTCATGGGTGACGGCGAGCACGGTCGTACCCAACCGCCCGAACAGACCGCGCAGTTCGACGACGAGCCGTTCGCGCAGGCTCCGGTCCAGCTGGCCGAGCGGTTCGTCCAGCATCAGCAGCCGCGGTCGCGGCGCGAGCGCCCGTGCCAGCGCGACCCGCTGCTGTTCGCCGCCGGACAGCTCGGCGACGGACCGGCGGCCGGCCCCCGGCAGTCCGACGAGGTCGAGCAACTCCTCGACGCGACGGGCCTGTTCGTCCCGGCCGACGCCGCGCATCCGCAGGCCGAAGGCGACATTGCCGCGCACGTCACGCTGCGGGAAGAGCTGGTGGTCCTGGAACATCAGGCCGACGCCGCGCCGGTGCGCCGGTACCCCCGACTGGTCGGAACCGTCGAGCGCCATCCGTCCGCCGGCCGGCTCCTGGAGCCCGGCGACCACCCGCAGCAGCGTCGACTTACCGCTGCCGCTCGGCCCCAGCACACAGACGATCTCGTGCTCGGCGATCTCCAGATCCACCGCGTCGAGCGCGGTGCGGGCGCCGAACCGTACGGTCACGTCCGACAGGGTCAGCAAGGCCATCAGAACTCTCCCGAGCGGTCGGTACGGATACGTTCCAGCGCCAGCAGCGACACCGCGCACACCACCATCAGGACCGTGGAAAGGGCCATCGCCTGCCCGTAGTTCAGCTCGCCGGGCCGCCCCAGCAGCCGCGCCACGGCCACCGGCAGCGTCGGCCGGTCCGGGCGCGCGATGAAGACCGTCGCGCCGAACTCGCCGAGCGAGACGGCGAACGCGAACCCGGCGGCGACCAGCGACGCCCGCCGTACCAGCGGCAGATCCACCTCCCGCCAGGCCCGCAGCGGCGACGCCCCGAGGACGGCCGCCGCCTCGCGCAGCCGTCCGTCCACCGCCCGCAGCACCGGCAGCATCGTCCGTACGACGAAGGGGACCCCCACCAGCGCCTGGGCGAGCGGCACCAGGATCCAGGAGGCACGCAGATCCAGCGGCGGCTTGTCCAGCGTGATCAGGAAACCGAACCCGACGGTCACGGCCGAGACGCCGAGCGGCAGCATCAGCAGCGCGTCGAAGCCCCGTACGAGGCGGCCCGCGCGCCGGGTGAGCGCGGCGGCGGCCAGTCCGCCCACCACCAGCGCGATGACGGTCGCGACGAGCGCGTACCGCAGGGAGTTCCAGACCGCTTCGAGCGGTGGTACGAGGAAGGTACCGCCGCTGGACTCCACTGATCCGAGGGCCTGGTAGAAGTCGAATCCGTATCCGCCGGGTCCGCCCAGGGAGCGTTCGACGAGCACCCCCAACGGCACCAGGATCAGCAGCAGTACGGTGCCGAGCACCGCGCCGAGGAGCGCCCACTGCCCGGCGCCGCGCGGCCGGCGGGCGGTCAGCGCGGGGTCGACCAGCCGGAGCGCGGTCTCCCGCTTCCGTACGGTCCACGCGTGCACCGCCAGGATCGCGCCGACCGCCGCGAACTGCGTCAGCGTGAGCACGGCGGCGGTGGGCAGATCCAGGAGCTGCGCGGTCTGCCGGTAGATCTCCACCTCCAGGGTGGAGAAGCCGGGGCCGCCCAGGATCTGGACGACCCCGAAGGAGGTGAAGGTGAAGAGGAAGACCATCAGCGCGGCGGCCGCGACGGCGGGGCCGAGGGCCGGCAGGGTCACCCGCCACCAGGCCGCGAGCCGTCCCGCGCCGAGCACCCGCGCGGCCTCCTCCTGGCGCGGGTCGAGCTGCGACCACAGGCCGCCCACCGTTCTGACGACCACCGCGTAGTTGAAGAAGACATGAGCGAGGAGGATCGCCCAGACGGAGGTGTCGAGCCGTACGCCCCACAGGCCGTCGAGGAGTCCACCACGCCCGAGCAGCGCCAGGAAGGCGGTGCCGACGACAACGGTCGGCAGCACGAACGGGACGGTGACGACCGCGCGCAGCAGCTGTTTGCCGGGGAAGTCGAAGCGCGCGAAGACATACGCGCCCGGGAGCGCGAGCAGCAGGGTGAGCGCGGTGGAGGCGAACGCCTGCCAGGTGGTGAACCACAGAACGCCGAGGATGTCCGGGCGGGTCAGCACGTCCCCGACCCGGCCGAGCTGCCAGCCGCCGTCCGCCTTCAGTCCCCGGCCGACGATCGCGGCCACCGGGTAGGCGAAGAAGACGGCGAAGAAGGCGACGGGCAGGGCCATGAGGGCGAGCCGGACGGCGTTCCCACGCCCTCCGGACCGGCCCCGCCCGGCCTGCCCGTCCCCCGGCGTCCTGGGTGTTACTTCACGACGAGTGAGGACCACGACTGGATCCACTGCTCACGGTGGGCGGCGATCGTACCGGGCGCCACGGTCTCGGGCGTGTCGACGGTCGCGCCGAACTTCGTGAACAGCTCCGGCAGCGCGACGTCCTTGACCACGGGGTTGACGAACATGTTGAGCGGCATGTCCGCCTGGAACTTCTCGCTGATCAGGAAGTCCAGCAGCGCCTTGCCGCCCGCCTCGTTCTTCGCGCCGTTCAGCAGACCGGCGAACTCGGTCTGCCGGAAGCAGGTGCCGGTGGAGACCCCGGTCGGCGCTTCCTTCGGCCGCGGCTCGGCGTACAGCACCTCGACGGGCGGGCTGGAGGCGTACGAGACGACGAGCGGCCGGTCGGCCTTGGCCTTCTTGCCGCCCGCGGAGCCGGAGAAGGAGTCGTTGTACGCCTGCTCCCAGCTGTCCACGACCTGTACGCCGTTGTCCTTCAGCTTCTTCCAGTAGTCCTGCCAGCCGTCGTCGCCGTACCGCGCGACCGTGCCGAGCAGGAAGCCGAGGCCGGGTGAGGAGGTCGCGGCGTTCTCGGTGACGAGCAGGTTCTTGTACTGGGGCTTGATCAGATCGTCGAAGGACCGCGGCGGCGTCAGCTTCTTGTCCGCGAAGTACTTCTTGTCATAGTTGACGCAGATATCGCCGGTGTCGACCGGGGTGACGCGGTTCTTGTCCTTGTCGAGCCGTGTGCTCTCCTCGACGCGGTCCAGGCCCTTCGCCTCGTACGGCGTGAACAGGCCGTTGTCGAGGGCGCGGGAGAGCAGGGTGTTGTCGACGCCGAAGAAGACGTCGCCCTGGGGCGAACCCTTCGTCAGGATCTCCTTGTTCAGGGCCTCACCGGCGTCGCCGCTCTTCAGCACCTTGACTGTGTAGCCGGTCTCCTTGGTGAACTCCTTGAGCACGGCGGGCGAGGCGTTGAAAGAGTCATGGCTGACCAGGGTGACGGTCTTCGACCCCGAGCCGCCGCCTTCTCCGTCTCCGGACGACGCGGAACCGCCGGACCCGCCGCAGGCGGCGAGCGCCGAGACACCGAGCGCGGCGGCGAGCGCCGCGGCGGCCGCTCTCTTCGTACTGATACGGGTACTGCTCACTGACTTTCCTCCTGGGATGTCCAGGAGAAGACGCGGCCCTGCCCGGAGTCCGTACCGACCGGACTCCGGGCAGGGCGCTACAGCTTGAGTGGTGTCCGAACTTCCTACCCAGAATGACCTGGGCAAGGTTCAGAGGGTCTGCGACCGCTGTCCGCTCCCACGGACACATGCCGCACTCTCAGCGCTGTGGCGCTCCCCTGTCGGAAAATATGCAATGCGTTCAGGCCAAGGTTACCCCGTGGCGACCGAGCCGCTCCTACCGCTCCGAGGCGGCCAACTGCCCGCACGCTCCGTCGATCTCCTGGCCCCTGGTGTCCCGTACGGTCACCGGCACCCCATGGGCCGCGATCGCCTCGACGAACGCCTTCTCGTCCTCGGGGCGCGACGCCGTCCACTTCGAGCCGGGCGTCGGGTTGAGCGGGATCAGATTGACGTGCACCCGCTTGCCCTTGAGCAGCCGGCCCAGCCGGTCGCCGCGCCACGCCTGGTCGTTGATGTCACGGATCAGCGCGTACTCGATGGAGACCCGGCGGCCCGACTTCTCCGCGTACTCCCAGGCGGCGTCCAGTACTTCCCGTACCTTCCACCGCGTGTTGACCGGGACGAGGGTGTCGCGCAGCTCGTCGTCCGGCGCGTGCAGGGAGACCGCGAGCCGGCACTTGAAACCCTCGTCGGCGAAGCGCAGCATCGCGGGCACCAGACCGACCGTCGAGACGGTGATCCCGCGCTGTGAGAGGCCCACACCGTCCGGCTCGGGGTCGGTCAGCCGGCGGATCGCCCCGACCACCCGGTTGTAGTTGGCGAGCGGCTCGCCCATGCCCATGAAGACGATGTTGGACAGCCGCGAGGGGCCGCCGGGGACCTCGCCGTCACGCAGCGCCCGCATCCCGTCGACGATCTGGTGCACGATCTCGGCGGTGGAGAGGTTACGGTCCAGCCCCGCCTGGCCGGTGGCGCAGAACGGGCAGTTCATCCCGCAGCCCGCCTGCGAGGAGATGCACATGGTGACCCGGTCCGGATAGCGCATCAGCACCGACTCGACGAGGGTGCCGTCATGCAGCCGCCAGAGCGTCTTACGGGTGGTGTCGTCGTCGCACGAGATGTGCCGTACCACCGACATCAGCTCGGGCAGCAGTTCCGTGGCGAGCTTCTGGCGCGCGGCGGCCGGGATGTCGGTCCACTGCTCGGGGTCGTGCGCGTACCGCGCGAAGTAGTGCTGCGAGAGCTGCTGGGCGCGGAACGGCTTCTCACCGATCGCGGCGACGGCCTCACGGCGCTCGGCGGGGGTGAGGTCGGCGAGATGCCGCGGGGGCTTCTTGGCTCCGCGGGGCGCGACGAAAGTGAGTTCTCCGGGTGTCGGCGGGGCCATGAAAAACCAAATCTCCTCGGTGCGGCGAGGCCGGGCGCCCCCGCCGCGGCGGGGAGTACGGCAGGACTGTGCCGGTGCCGGGAGACCTCACGGGAACGGCTTCACAGCCGCGGGGCTCAAAAGGGCCCGCCACCCGTGAGTGGCGAGCCCTTTCAGGGTAACGGGTCAGCCCGAGCCGACGAAGAGCACCAGCAGCAGCCAGACCACCGGCGCCGTGGGCAGCAGGGAGTCCAGCCGGTCCATGATCCCGCCGTGGCCCGGCAGCAGGGTGCCCATGTCCTTGATGCCGAGATCCCGCTTGATCATGGACTCGCCGAGATCACCGAGGGTGGCACTGGCCGCGACCGCGAGCCCCAGCAGCAGTCCCTGCCACCAGACCCCGTTGTCGATCATGAACTCCATGCAGAGCGCACCGGCGACCATCGCGAAGACGACGGCTCCGGCCAGCCCCTCCCAGGTCTTGCCGGGGCTGATACGGGGCGCCAGCTTGTGCGTACCGAAGCGCCAGCCGACCGCGTACGCGCCCGTGTCGCTGACAACCGTCAGCACCAGGAACATCAGCACCCGCCAGGGACCGTCGTGCGCGGTGAGCATCATCGCGACGAAAGTGGCCAGGAACGGTACGTAGAACGCGGCGAAAACCCCCGCCGTCACATCCCTGAGATAGCCCTCGGGCGGTTCCGTCATCCGCCAGATCAGCACCGCGAGCGCGGTGAGGGCCATCGCGACCCAGGCGCCCTCCGCGCCCCGCGCGTATCCGGCGATGACCATCGCGGCGCCGCCGACGGCCAGCGGGACGAGCGGCGCCTTGATGCCCTTCTTCTCATCGAGCCGTGAGGTCAGCTCCCACAGCCCGATCACCACCGCGATCGCTATGACACCGATGAAGACGGCCTTGACGATGAAGAGCGAGGCCGCGACCACCGCGCCGAGTCCGAGACCGACCCCTATGGCCGCACGCAGATCACGTCCGGCCCGCTTCTTCGGCGGGGGTGGCGGAGGGGCTGCCATGGGCTCCTGCGGAGTCTCGTCACGGAACAGGGGGCCGCCCGGCCGAGCGGCCCCCCGGCCGTCGTTCTGGTCCCCGCTGTCGGGGGGTCCGTCGGGCACGATGGGCATGGGCCGAGTCTGCTGTGCGGGATGCTCATCGTATGCGGGACCCGCCGGGACAGCCCCCGGGTCGGTCGGTCCCCAGTATCCGGCTGTCGACGAGGCTCCCCGGGAAGAGTCGTTCATCAGACCTCTAGCAGCTCGGCTTCCTTGTGCTTGAGCAGCTCGTCCACCTGCGCGACATACTTCGCGGTGGTGTCGTCGAGCTCCTTCTCGGCGCGGCGGCCCTCGTCCTCGCCGACCTCGCCGTCCTTGATCAGCTTGTCGATGGTCTCCTTGGCCTTGCGGCGGACCGCGCGGATCGAGATCTTCGAGTCCTCGGCCTTGGTCTTGGCGACCTTGATGAACTCCTTGCGGCGGTCCTGCGTCAGCTCGGGGAACACCACCCGGATGATGTTGCCGTCGTTGCTCGGATTGACGCCGAGGTCGGAGTCGCGGATCGCCTGCTCGATATTGCGCAGCGCGCTCTTGTCGAACGGGGTCACCACGGCCATCCGCGCCTCGGGCACGGCGAACGAGGCGAGCTGGTTGATCGGGGTCAGGGCACCGTAGTAGTCCGCCACGATCTTGTTGAACATCGCCGGGTGCGCCCGCCCTGTGCGGATCGCGGCGAAGTCGTCTTTCGCGACCAGGACGGCCTTCTCCATCTTCTCCTCGGCCTCGAGGAGGGTCTCTTCGATCACCACTTGCTCCTGCGTGTCTTGAGTGGGCCCGGCGTGCGAATCGGCCGGCGGATCCTGCGTCGCGTCTTCTCCTGCACGGTGTCCGACCGGCAGGGCTTTGTCCATCCCCGTGCGGGGCAGCCCCGGATCAGCTCCGGGTGCCCTGGTCGCTCACGAGCGTGCCGATCTTCTCACCCTTGACCGCACGCGCGATATTGCCTTCCTTCAGCAATTCGAAGACGAGGATCGGCAATTTGTTGTCCTGGCACAGCGTGATGGCGGTCATGTCGGCGACGCGCAGATCACCGGCGATCACCTCGCCGTACTCCAGGGCGTCGAACTTGACCGCGGCGGGGTTGGTCTTGGGGTCGGAGTCGTACACCCCGTCGACCCCGTTCTTCCCCATCAACAATGCCTCGGCGTCGATCTCCAGCGCACGCTGGGCTGCCGTGGTGTCGGTGGAGAAGTACGGCATGCCCATACCGGCGCCGAAGATCACGACGCGGCCCTTCTCCAGGTGGCGCACGGCGCGGAGGGGGATGTACGGCTCCGCGACCTGGCCCATGGTGATGGCGGTCTGGACCCGGGAGTCGATGCCCTCCTTCTCCAGGAAGTCCTGGAGGGCGAGGCAGTTCATGACCGTGCCGAGCATGCCCATGTAGTCGGAGCGCGCCCGGTCCATGCCGCGCTGCTGGAGTTCGGCGCCCCGGAAGAAGTTGCCCCCGCCGATGACGACCGCGATCTGGGCGCCGTCCCGGACGACGGCGGCGATCTCGCGGGCGATGGCGTGGACGACATCGGGGTCGACGCCGAGCGCTCCCCGGCCGGCGAACGCCTCACCGGACAGCTTCAGCATGAAGCGGCCGTGGCCGTGGTTCCTGCCGTCGTCGCTCTTCTTGCCGTCGTCGCTTGTGTCGGCCTGTTCCATGGAGATCTCCTCGTGCGCATACGAAGAAGGCCATTGCCGGGGTCCTTGCGGTTCCCTGTGCGGCAATGGCCTCCTCGTCAGATCTGCGGCCGCCCGACAGGTACCCGGACGACTGCGTCAGACCCTATCGGGGTCTTCGGTTGATCGCGTACAGACTCAGACGCCGACCTTGATGCGCACGAAGCGCGTCAGGGCGACGCCGGCCTCGTCCAGGACCTTCTGGACGGACTTCTTGTTGTCCTTGGCGAACGCCTGCTCCGTGACGACGACCTCCTTGAAGAAGCCGTTGACACGACCCTCGACGATCTTCGGCAGGGCGGCCTCGGGCTTGCCCTCCTCGCGCGAGGTGGCCTCGGCCACGCGGCGCTCGTTCTCGACCGTCTCGGCCGGGACCTCGTCGCGGCTGAGGTACTTCGGGGCGAAGGCGGCGATGTGCTGCGCGACGTCCTTGGCAACCTCGGCATTCTCCTTGTCCAGCTGGACGAGGACGCCGACCTGCGGCGGGAGGTCGGGCATGGTGCGGTGCATGTAGGCGGCCACGTAACCGCCGGTGAACTGCGCGAAGCGGTCCAGGACGATCTTCTCGCCGAGGTTGGCGTTCGCCTCGTCGACATACGCCTGGACGGTCTTGCCGGCCTCGATCTCGGAGGCGAGCAGCGCCGGGAGGTCGGCCGGGGACGTCGCGGCGACGTGCGCGGCGAGCGTGTTGGCGACGGTCTGGAACTTGTCACCCTTGGCGACGAAGTCCGTCTCGCACTTCAGCTCCAGCAGAACGCCGGACGTCTTGTCCTCGGAGATGAGGGAGACGACGGCGCCGTTCTCGGCCGAACGGCCCTCGCGCTTGGCGACGCCCTTCTGGCCCTTGACGCGGAGCAGCTCGACGGCCTTGTCGACGTTGCCGTCGGCCTCGTCGAGCGCCTTCTTGCAGTCCATCATGCCGGCGCCGGTGAGCTCACGGAGCTTCTTGACGTCAGCGGCGGTGTAGTTCGCCATGATCTGTAATTCTCTCTCGAAGGTCTGAAGGATCTACGGGTGAACGGCGGGGGCCGGTGGGCCCCCGCCGTCAACTACCGAACCTGGGAAAGGTCAGGCCTGCTCGGTGTCCGCGGCCGGAGCCTCGGCCTGCTCCGCGTCGGCGACCTTCTCCGTCTCGGCGGAGGTCTGGACGTCGCCCTCGGCCTTGGCCTCGGCCGGCTTCTCGGCGTCGTCCTTCTTCTCGCCCTCGAGCAGGTCGCGCTCCCACTCGGCGAGCGGCTCGCCGGCGGCCTTCTCGCCCGGCTTCGAGTCACCGGTGGCGACGCCGGAACGGGCGATGAGGCCCTCGGCGACGGCGTCGGCGATCACGCGGGTGAGCAGGGTGACGGAGCGGATCGCGTCGTCGTTGCCCGGGATCTTGTAGTCGACCTCGTCGGGGTCGCAGTTGGTGTCGAGGATCGCGACGACCGGGATGTGGAGCTTGCGCGCCTCACCGACGGCGATGTGCTCCTTCTTGGTGTCGACGATCCAGACGGCGCTGGGCACCTTCTGCATCTCGCGGATACCACCGAGGGTCTTCTCCAGCTTGGCCTTCTCGCGGGAGAGGACCAGCAGCTCCTTCTTGGTGAGACCGGAGGCGGCCACGTCCTCGAAGTCGATCTGCTCAAGCTCCTTCAGACGCTGAAGGCGCTTGTAGACGGTGGAGAAGTTGGTGAGCATGCCGCCCAGCCAGCGCTGGTTGACGTAGGGCATGCCGACGCGCGTCGCCTGCTCGGCGATGGCCTCCTGGGCCTGCTTCTTCGTACCGACGAACATGATGGAGCCGCCGTGCGCGACGGTCTCCTTGACGAACTCGTAGGCGCGGTCGATGTACGACAGCGACTGGAGCAGGTCGATGATGTAGATGCCGTTGCGCTCGGTGAAGATGAAGCGCTTCATCTTCGGGTTCCAGCGACGGGTCTGGTGACCGAAGTGGACGCCGCTTTCCAGCAGCTCCCGCATCGTGACGACGGCCATGGCCGTACTCCTTGAGATACTCGGTTGTCGCGTCCGCCGGACGGCAGTCGCGCCTGACGCCCCGGTGCGCTGTGCCACGGAAGTCCGAGACCGAGAAGCGCTGACATCGGCGCGAAGGGGCCGATGGCGGGGCGTGCGAAGTCGACCCGGTGACCCGGATCGCCACAAGAAGTGTACGGGACCTTCGCACCCCTGGGTGACGGCGCTGTCCACAACCGGTCGGTACTCCACAGATCCCGTTCATGATCAGCGCGATGGGGTTCTCGTGCGCGACCGTGGACCACATGACCACTCTCCGTAGCCGCTTCGGCACGCTCGACCCATTTCCCGCGCTCCTCGCACTCTTCGCCGTCGTTCTCCTCGCCGTCGTTCCGGCACCGATCGGGTTCGGGGCGGCGCCGCTCGGGTTCGGGGCACCGGAGGCGGTGGCCGCGGAAGCGCCCGGGGGCGGCTTCCGGACCGACCGGGCCTGGCCGGTGGGCTCTCGCCCCGCGGTGCTGCGGGGCTGGGAGCCACCCGCTTCGGCGTACGGTCCAGGTCATCGCGGGGTGGATCTGGCCGCGGCGGCCGGGGAGCCGGTACGGGCGGCGGCCGCCGGCCGGGTCTCCTTCGCGGGACAGGTGGCGGGGCGCGGGGTGCTCTCGATCACGCTGTCCGGTACGGGCGATCCGCCGCTGCGGATCACCTACGAACCGGTGTCACCGCTCGTCGCCGAAGGGGACGACGTGACGGCGGGCCAGCGGGTCGCCACACTGACAGGCACGAGAACAGGCACGACGTCCCACTGCGCGGGCGGCTGTCTGCACTGGGGTCTGCTGCGGGGCGCGGTCTATCTCAACCCGCTGTCCCTGCTGCCCCGCGAGCTGCTGCGCCGGGGCCCTTCACGGCTCCTGCCGGTCTTCGGCGTTCCCGAGCCGGAGCCCGGCGGGGTCGAGCAGGGCGCTTCGTGGGTGGCGGCGGCGCGTTCCCCGGCGTACGCGCTCCGGCGCTCAGCCCCGTACGCCGCGCAGTGCCATGGAGACGGCCGCCTCGGCGATCTCCGGGGGCGCCTCGGCCGCGCCGAGTTCGATGCGTCTGACCGCCGCGTCCACCACGCCCTGGAGCAGCATGGCGGCGAGCCGGGGCTGTTCGTGGCCCAGTTCGCCAAGAGCCTCCACGATCATGGCGATCAGACCGCCGTGCGCGGCCCGGATCTTCTCCCGGGCGCCCGCGTCCAGCTCGCTCGCGGAGATGGCGACGACCGCGCGGTGCCGCCGGTCCCCGACCAGCGCGAGCTGACGGCGCACATACGCCTCGATCTTGGCCTCGGGCGTCTCCGCCCCGGCCATGGCCGCCTCGACCTCGGCCGCCCAGACCGGGAAGTCGACGGCGCACAGTTCCTCGACGACGGCGGCGCGCGAGCGGAAGTACTCATAGACGGAGGACCTGGCGAGGCCGGTGCGCTCGGCGAGTGCGGGGAAGGTCAGCGCGTCCGTACCGCCTTCGGACAGAAGGGAGCGCGCGGCGTCCAGCAGGGCGCCTCGCTGCATGGTCCGGTGCTCGGCCACGGAGGCCGCTCGAATCCTGGGCACGCCTCCACTCTACGGATGAGGGGGGCGGCGACACAGCGTCAGCGTCCGACGTCGGCCAGCTTCGCCCGTAGTTGCAGCACGGACTTTGTGTGGATCTGGCTGACCCGGCTCTCGGTCACCCCGAGGACATGGCCGATCTCGGCGAGTGTGAGGCCCTCGTAGTAGTAGAGCGTGACGACGGTCTTCTCCCGGTCGGGGAGGGTGTTGATGGCCCGTGCGAGCAACCGTCTCAGCTCACGGTCCTCGGCGACCTCCACCGGATCGTCGGCGGCGGTGTCCTCCAGGGTGTCCATGAGGCTGAGCCGGTCGCCGCCCTCGCCGCCGACATGCAGCAGCTCCTCCAGCGCCACGACGTTCGCCAGGGACAACTGGCTGAAAACCGCGTGCAGTTCCTCCAGCGCGATCCCCATCTCGGCGGCGACCTCGGACTCCGTGGGGGTACGCCGCAGCTGGGCCTCCAGCGTGGCGTAGGCGCGCTCGACGGCTCTGGCCTTCTGCCGTACGGAGCGCGGGATCCAGTCCAGGGCGCGGAGCTCGTCGATCATGGCGCCGCGGATACGGGTGATCGCGTAGGTCTCGAACTTGATGGAGCGCTCGATGTCGAACTTCTCGATCGCGTCGATCAGACCGAAGACCCCGGAGGAGACGAAGTCGGCCTGCTCGACATTGGACGGCAGCCCCACACTCACCCGGCCCGCCACGTACTTCACCAGCGGCGAGTAGTGCAGGATCAACTGCTCCCGCAGCCGCTCGTCGCCCGTGGTCTTGTACGACCGCCACAACTCGTCGAGCGACGCGGGCGCGGGGGGCCGCACGCCGCTCCGGGCGGCAGGGGGCGCCGCCGCGCGGTCAGACCCGGAGGTGTGCTGGGGCATGCGTTGCCTTGAGCCGTTCTGCTGTGACGAGCGGGGGGACATCTGTCGGGGTGGCCGGAATGCAGGTGAGCGTAGCGTGACTGAAGCGTCGCGCTGAGCGAGGAACGGGCGCCCGCACCCGCCTCGATGGACGCCGCCGGCCACACCCTCGATCCGGGGCCGACGCCGCCCGCGCCGGCCCCCGGAGTGTCACCGATCGTGAGCCAGGGGTCATCCTCATCACCTTTTCACCCGAATGCCCCAGGTCAAGTACCGCCTCGCCGCGCGACGGCCAACTGCCAGCCGTCGCCATGCCGTTCGACAAACCCCAACGAGTGCAGTTCGTACAATCTGCCCAGCGCCTCGTCCGTGGTCGTGCCCGCGCCGCGCGCGATCTCCGGCCCCCGCGAGGCACCCCGGGCGGGCAGCGCCTCCAGAACCCGTGCGCTGACCGGGTCCAGCAGATCCCTGGGGAGTACGGGGCCGCGCCGGAGCGGTGCCAGTTCGCCCATGTCGCCCACCAGCTCGACCACTTCCGCGGCGTCCGTGACCAGCACTCCCTCACCTCGCAGCAGTTCGTGCACACCCGCCGAGAGGCCGCTGGTGGCGGGGCCGGGCACGCCCATCGTGAAGCGGCCGAGACGTTGCGCGGCGCGCGCGGTGACCAGCGATCCGCTGCGGTACTCCGCCTCCACCACGACGGTCCCCCTGGTGAGCGCGGCGATCACGCGGTTACGGAGCACGAACCTGCTACGGGTGGGATGGTCGCCCGGCGGTAATTCACCGATGACCAGCCCTTGTTCGGCGATGCGTCCGATCAACTCCGTATGACCGCGCGGATAGACCACATCGACTCCGCAGGCGAGGACGGCCACGGTGGCGCCGTCGGCCGCCAGCGCGCCGCGGTGGGCCGCGCCGTCGACACCGAACGCCGCACCGGAGGTCACCACCCAGCCGCGCTCGGCCAGACCCGAGCCCAGACTCGCCGCCATATGTGCCCCGTACGGAGTACACGCCCTGGCGCCGACCACGGCGACGGAGCGCAGTGACCAGAGCCGGAGATCCGCGGCGCCCCGTACCCACAGCCCGATGGGCGCGGCCTCCTTCAGATCGTCGAGCTGGCTGGGCCACTCCCGGTCGCCGGGGCAGAGGAACCGGCCGCCGAGCGCGCTCACCGCCGCCAGATCGCGCTCGGGGTCGGCCGCCGCCGCCCGTATCCGATAGCCGCCGAGCCGCCGTTCACCGACCTCGGTGAACGGCTCCGGTCCCGCGCCCCGCGAGGTGAGCAGCTCCAGCAGCCCCGCCGCCCCGAACCTGCGCAGCCACCGTCCGCCGTACTCGTCGCCCGGTTCCAGAATCCGCGTGAGCGCGGCGCGCGCCAGCCGCTCCCCCGGGCCGGCGGAGGTCATGACGCCGCTCCGGCCACCGCCGCGCCCCGGGCGACGCCGGTACGCAGCTCCAGCGCCAGGGCCACATCGCGCGATTCGGGCCGGGCGCGCCCGGCGAGGTCCGCGACCGTCCACGCCACCCGCAGCACCCGGTCCAGGCCGCGCGCGGTGAGCAGGCCGCGTTCCAGATCGCGTTCGGCCGCCGCGAGCGCTCCGGGGGCGACGGGCCAGCGCGTACGCAGCTCATGGCCGGGCACCTCGCTGTTGACCGTCCACGGCGTGCCGTCCAGCCGGGCCGCCGACCGCTGCCGGGCGCCTCGTACCCGCGCGGCCACCGCTGCCGTGGACTCGCCCCTGCCGCCCTGGCCCAGCAGATCCGCGCGGTGGACCGGCTGCACGCCGACCCGGAGATCGACCCGGTCGAGCAGCGGCCCGGACAGCCGGGCCTGGTAGCGGCGGATCGCCGAGGGCGGACAGTCGCACGCCGCCCCCACCAGGGTGTGCCGCCCGCATGGACAGGGATTCGCCGCCAGGATCATCAAGAACCTCGCGGGCAGCCGTACCACCCCGGCGCTGCGGGCCACCACCACATGGCCGGACTCCAGCGGCTGCCGCAGAGCGTCCAGCGCCCGGCCCGAGAACTCCGGCGCCTCGTCGAGGAAGAGCACGCCCCGGTGGGCCAGCGACACCGCGCCGGGCCGGGGAAGCCCGTTGCCCCCGCCGACCAGGGACTGCATCGTCGCCGAGTGGTGGGGTGCGCAGTACGGCGGCATGTGGACGAGCGGCTCGCCGGGCGGCAGTATGCCCGCCACCGAGTGCACGGCGGTGACCTCCAGGGATTCCTGTCTGGTCAGCGGCGGCAGGACACCGGGCAGCCGCTCCGCCAGCATCGTCTTGCCGGCCCCCGGCGGTCCGTGGAGCAGCAGGTGGTGCCCGCCCGCGGCGGCCACCTCCAGCGCCGTACGGGCCGCTTCCTGACCGGCCACATCCGCGAGATCCGGCCGGTGTCCTTCGCCCGCCCCGGCGCCCGTGGCCAGACCGGTGCCCACCCCGGCGCCGGGCACCATCAGCCCCGCGAGCATCGCGTCGGGACGTCCTCGCGCGGTCTCCGGCGCCTCCTCGGGCACCGGTTCGTCGGTCAGAACGGCGATGAGCTGGCGCAGGGTCCGTACCCCGAGGACCGACACCCCCGGCACCAGGGAAGCCTCGCCCGCGGTCTGCTCGGGGACGACGACCTGGCGATATCCCGCCTCGGCCGCCGCGAGCACGGCCGGCAGCACCCCGCGCACCGGTCTGACCCGTCCGTCCAGGCCCAGCTCACCGATCAGCACCAGATCGGCGATGGCCTTGGGATCGACCCGTTCGGCGGCCCCGAGCACCGCCGCCGCCACGGCGAGATCGAACCCGCTGCCGCCCTTCGGGACGGAGGCGGGGCTCAGCCCCACCGTGAGTTTCTTCTGCGGCCACTCGCCCCCGGAGTTCACCACGGCCGCCCGCACCCGGTCGCGGCTCTCCACCAGACTCTTGTCGGGCAGCCCCACCAGGGTGAAGGCGGCCACTCCCGGCTCCAGGTCCGCCTGGACCTCGACCACCACCCCCTCGACACCCACCAGCGCCACCGAGCACGCACGCGCGAACCCCATCAGGCCACCCCCTGGGCGTGCTCGACCACCGGCGCGCCCCGGCCCGGCAGCAGCACCCCGATCAGATCGATACGCACCCCGCCGGGCGGCGGACCGCCGTACCGCTCCAGCCAGCAGTCCGCGAGCCGTCTCAGCCGCTCCGCCTTCACCGGCGTGACCGCGGCCATCGGATGTTCGAACCAGCCGGATCTGCGGGTCTTCACCTCGCAGACGACCAGGACGTCCCGCCCGCCGCCGTCCTTGTCGCGGGCCACGATGTCGATCTCGCCGACCCTGCCGCACCGCCAGTTGCGCGCCAGTACGGTCATCCCCGCGTCGGCCAGCCGCCGCGCCGCCAGATCCTCGCCGTACCGCCCCAGTGCCCCCGTCGCGTTCATTTCGGCACCACCTCCGGTACCGACTCTGACGCGACCGCCCGAAGCTCGTGGATCTTGGTGGACAACCCGGCGGTTGTGGAAAACTCGCTCACTCGTCCGTGGCGCCCCAGCGCCCCGGCCTTAGCGCCCCGGCCTTAGCGCCCCGGCCTCAGCGCCCCTGCCCGATCACGTTCGATCATGTTCTTCAGCCGCCGGGGAGTTCGAGGTCGCTCTTGTTCAGCTCCTCGATATTCACATCCTTGAATGTGAGCACCCGTACCTGCTTGACGAACCTGGCCGGCCTGTACATGTCCCACACCCAGGCATCCGCCATCGTGACCTCGAAAAAAACCTCACCCTGCACCGAGTGCACCTGCATCTCGTAGTCATTGGTGAGATAAAAGCGACGCTCGGTCTCGATCACGTATTTGAACAGACCGACGACATCTCGGTACTCCCGGTAGAGCTTCAGCTCCATCTCGGTCTCGTACTTCTCGAGGTCCTCGGCGCTCATGGCATGTTCCCCTTCAGCCGTACGTCCCCCTATTGTGCTCCGGCACCCGCGCCCCTAGACGCTTTCGGGGGCGAGGTCCACCGGCTCACCTGGAGGACCCTCGTCGAGCAGCGTGCGCAGCAGCTCGGCGAGCCTGGTCGGATACACCGTCTCACGCGCCGCCGACAGTTCGGCGGAGGTCCACCACCTCAGCCCCGCGACACTCCGCAGCTCCAGCTCGGTCAGCCCCTCGGCCGACGTCTCGGTCTGTGTCGTGCGCGCCAGGAAGTACCACTCGTCCTGGTCCCAGCGGCGGCCGTCGAACGGGAACGAGCAGGTCCGGCGCCACAGCACGGGCCCCAGCTCCACCTGTGTGATCCCGGTCTCCTCCGCCAGCTCGCGCAGCGCGGCCTCCTCCCGGGTCTCGTCGCCCTCCAGGCCCCCGCCGGGCGTGAACCACCAGTCGTCGTCCGGGTCACCGGGCTCGTATCCGTGCAGCAGCAGAATCCGGTCCTCCGGATCCAGCAGCACCACCCGCGCCACCTTCCGCAGCGCCCGTCCGCCCGCCTGGTCAGTCCCGGCAGACCCGCCCGGTCCGCCCGGACCGCCGGCCCCACCAGACCCACCAGCCCCACCAGGCCCACCAGGCCCACCAGCCCCAGCGGATTCAGCGGACACCCGCGGACACCCCTTCACCACTCCTGCCGCCACCCCGCGGCTTCGAGAACCGCCGGGCGACCGGCCCGTACGCCGCGCCGCCGAAGATCAGCAGCGCCCCGGCCACCACCGCCACCACGATCAGCCGCACCGGCCCCGGCCCGGACACCCCGCCCGGCAGCGCCGCGAAGCCCGCCGGCCGCTCGATCACCCCGCCCAGCGGCCAGGCCACGGCGTCCACGCGCGCGTCGACCGCCGAGCGCGGCACCGATCCCTGTCCCGCGTCCTCCAGATGGACCCGGGAGTCCAGCGAACCGCTGCGTTCATCACCGAGCAGGAACAGCTTCCCCTCGGGCACGGTCGCGTCGAAGTCGGTCGTGGACGCCCGCCCGCCGGTCATTCCCCGTACATACGGCTCCTCGACCGCCGTGCCATTGACGGTGAGCCGGCCCTCCGCGTCACAGCAGGCGATCGTGTCGCCACCGACCGCGACCACCCGCTTCAGCATCGGCATATTGGCCCAGTCCGCGTCCTTGAAGACCACCACATCGCCCCGGCGTACCTCGTCGCCGGATATCCGCTGCGCCAGCACCCGGTCACCCGCCTTCACGGTCGGGTCCATCGAGTTGGTCGGGACGGTGTACGGCCGGTACTCGACGGCCCCCCAGACGAACCCGCCGAGGAAGAGCACACAGCCGACGGCCACGGCCAGCCCCGACAGCACACTGCCGAGGCGGCCGTGGCCGCCGTTTGAACGTTCCGCCCGTCCTGTTCCGCTCATCCCAGCACTCCCCCCGTTCCGGAGAACGATCACTCCACCGTTCCGGAGAATGATCCTCGGAGATCGACGATCCGGGACGGCACCCTACCCGGCGGTACGCCCCCGGGTCAGCCTCCTTCGGCGCCACAGTACGAGCGGCACCGCTCCGGCGAGGCCCAGCGCCCCCGGAGCCGCGGCCGAGGCCACCGACGCCGCCGCGCTCAGCCCGGACTGATCGAACGTGCCGGGCACCGGAAGCACCGACCAGCGGTTGACCGGCCAGGCCACCACGAACGCGCGCCCGACGACCTCGTCGTTGGAGACCGTGCCGTTTCCGGTCAGCTCCTGGTGGTAGCGGGAGTCCAGCGAGTTCTGCCGGTGGTCACCCATCACCCAGATGCTGCCCTTGGGCACATCGATCGGCCCGAAAGGCTTGTCGTCACAGGGAGTGTTGCCCGGGAAGATGTAGTCCGTCTCGTTCAACGGAACCCCGTTGACCTGGACCTTTTCACCCTTCTTGCACTCCACCGTGTCGCCGCCGACCGCGATGACCCGCTTGATCAGATCCTTCTCCTCGGAGGACGGCATCAGCCCGATGAAGCTCAGGAACCGCTGTGCCACATTCGGCTCGGGTGCCTGGGTGTCGTCCAGCCAGCCGCCCGGGTCGTGGAAGACGACGACCTCACCGCGCTCGGGCTCGGAGCCGAACCAGGGGGTGAGCTTGTCCACCAGCACCCGGTCGCCCCGTTGCAGGGTGTCCTGCATCGAGTCCGAGGGGATCGAGAACGCCTGTACCAGGAAAGTCTTGATCAGAAGCGCCAGCAGAAGCGCGATCCCGATGAGAAGGGGCAGCTCCTTCCAGAAGGAGCGCGGCTTCCTCTCGCCCGATCCCTCTCTGTCGCTCTCGCCGTCCTTGTCGCCGTCATGGATCCCGTCGGCCCCGCTCCCGCGTTCCGCCGGCCGGTCCGTCACGTTTTCGGGCGACTCGGCGAGCTGCTCGCGTCCCTCCTCGGGATCATCGTGTCCGGATCGTGCGCCGACCGCCACATCCCCCACATCCACTCCTCACTCCGTGCGATTACTCCGTGCGATCGTCTGCCCCGGAGACGGGACAGACCCACCACTCCCATAACGAGCGGGAGTTCCGCAGGGCTCGGGAGCCGGATCAATCCGTTCAGATCCTGGGAAGACACACTATGGGACGGCCCCAGTGCCGTCGGCGGCGCGGCGCGCGGGTCCGGGACCGATGCGTAGGTCTCCCGCTCCTCCAGTCGCCGCCAGTGACCGACCGGCCACGCGATGACGACCGCGCGGCCCACGACCTCGTCCTCCGAGACGGTTCCCTTGTCCGCCTCCTGGAGGTGGAAGCGGGAGTCGGCCGAATTGGACCGGTGGTCCCCCATCACGAAGATACGTCCGGCCGGCACCTTCACCTCGAAGGGGATCGTGGAGGGCGCGTTCCCGGGGTTCAGATACGGCTCGTTGAGCGGGGTGCCGTTGACGGTGACCTTGCCGTCCCGGTCGCAGCACTTGACGGTGTCCCCGCCGGTCGCGACGACCCGCTTGATCAGATCCTGCTCGTCGGCGGACGGCAGCAGTCCGATGAAGGTGAGCGCCTGCTTGACCTGCTTGATCACGACGGGCGAGGTGTCCGGCGGCGGCTTCTCGTCCCGGAGCCAGCCGCCGGGGTCCTTGAAGACCACGACATCGCCGCGCTCCGGCTTCGAGCCGAACCACGGCGTCAGCTTGTCCACCAGCACCCGGTCACTGACCTTGATCGTCTGCTCCATCGATCCCGAGGGGATCACGAAGGCCTGCACCAGAAACGTCTTGAGGACCAGCGCGATCAGCACCGCCACGGCGATGAGCACCGGTATCTCCTTCGCCGCGGCCCTGCGACGGCGCCGTTTGACCCGGCGCGCGAGCTTACGGCGCTCCGCGCGCCCCGGCAGCGTCCGGCCGGTGGTGGGCCGTGATCCGGTCGGCAGCCGGGTGTCGGCCCCATGGCCGGGGCCGCGGGGGCGCCCCCGCTTACCCATGCGCGCCGCCCGGGGTCGCTATGCCGTCCGAGGTCCGGCCGTCACCCGGCGTCCGTACGTCGTGGAAGGCCGTTGTCGGCTCCAGAACGGCCCAGCGGTCCAGCGGCCAGCCGATCCAGTCCGCCCGTCCGATGACCTTGTCCACGGGCACCATGCCGCCGCCGGGGTCGCCGAGATGGTCGCGGGAATCACGCGAATTGCTGCGGTGGTCGCCCATCACCCAGAGGGTGCCCTGGGGTACGACGATGTCGAAGGGGACGCTGGAGGCCACATCACCGGCGTACAGATACCGCTCGTCCACAGCCCGGCCGTTCACCTCGACCCTGCCCCCCTTGTCGCAGCAGACCACACGGTCACCCCCCACCCCGACCACGCGCTTGACGAAGTCGGTCTCGGCGGGCTCGGCGAGACCCAGGGCCGCGGCCGCCCCGTGCAGCAGCCCGGTGACGGGGTTCTCCTCCGGCGGCTCCTGGACGAAGGATCCGGTGCCGTCGAAGACCACCACATCACCGCGCTCCGGCGCGGTACCGAAACGGTACGCCAACTTGTTGACGAGCACGCGGTCCCCGACCTGGAGCGTGGGCTCCATCGAGCCGCTGGGGATCAGGAACGGCTGTACCACGAAGCTGCTGAGGAGCAGCGCGAAGACGGCGCAGACGAGCCCGAGCGCCCCCGTCCTGCCCCAGGAGACCTCGCGCGGCCCCCGGAGCCGCCGGGAGGAACGCGCGGAGCGCGACCCCTCCTCCGTCCCCTCCTGGGATACGGAAGAGCGATCGCGCTCCGTCTGCACTGCTTCGGTGTCCATCGGGGCCAGATCCTATCCGGCGGCCCTGTGGACCCGGGTGCGCGTCCGAGGGGGCCCCGGACGACGCGGGGCCTACTTGTCGCGCTTCTCCTTGATCTTCGCGGCCTTGCCGCGCAGCTCACGGAGGTAGTACAGCTTGGCGCGACGGACGTCACCGCGGCTGACGAGCTCGATCTTCTCGAAGATCGGGCTGTGCACCGGGAAGGTGCGCTCGACGCCGACGGAGAAGGAGACCTTGCGGACCGTGAAGGTCTCACGGACACCGGAGCCCTGGCGGCGGATGACCACGCCCTTGAACTGCTGGATACGGGAGCGGTTGCCCTCGATGACACGCACGTGAACGTTCACGGTGTCGCCGGGACGGAAAGCGGGGAGGTCGCTGCGGAGCGACGATGCGTCGACGACGTCGAGCAGGCTGGCCATGAAGGTCTGCTTCCTCGCTGATGCCACAGGTCATCAGCGGATATCGAGAGGGAGTTCCGAGGTGCCGTTCGCGTCGGGCGGGCGTCGTTCCCCCTGTGGCAGGGGCGCACATCGGACGTACGGCAGCGGCCTATTCTTCCATGGCCTCGGGCCTGCGCCAAAATCGGCCACCGGGCTCAGGCGCCCAGCCCAGGATGGAGAGCATCTCGCGGTCCTTCTTGTCGAAGGACGCGGGGTCGCAACGCTCGATCAGATCGGGCCGGTTGAGGGCCGTACGCCGGAACGCCTCGTCCCGCCGCCAGCGCGCGATCCTGCCGTGGTGGCCGCTGAGCAGCACATCCGGGATCCCGCGCCCGCGCCACTCCGGCGGCTTCGTATAGACGGGGCCCTCCAGCAGATTCGCCATCGCGCCGGGGGCGAAGGAGTCGTCGCGGTGCGACTCCGCGTTGCCGAGGACACCGGGCAGCAGCCGGGCCACGGCCTCGGTGATCACCAGTACGGCGGCCTCGCCGCCGGCGAGCACATAGTCACCGATGGAGACCTCGACCACCGGTATCCGGGTCGCGTACTCGTCGATGACCCGGCGGTCGATGCCCTCGTAGCGCGCGGGGGTGAAGACCAGCCAGGGCCGCTCGGACAGTTCGACTGCCAGTTCCTGGGTGAAGGGGCGCCCACTGGGCGTGGGGACGACCAGGACCGGGCCATGGGCGCCCGACTCGTAGCCGCTCGCCAGGACGTCGTCCAGCGCGTCGCCCCAGGGCTCGGTCTTCATGACCATGCCGGGACCGCCGCCGTACGGGGTGTCGTCCACCGTGTTGTGCCGGTCGTACGTCCAGCGCCGGAGGTCGTGTACGTGGACGTCGAGCCGTCCGCGCGCGCGGGCCTTGCCGACGAGCGAGACGTTCAGCGGCTCCAGATACTCCGGGAAGATCGTGACCACATCGAGCCGCATCAGCCGCCGTCCTTACCGGACGCGTGGTCCCCACCGGACGTGCCTCCGTCACCGGACGCGCCTTCGCCACCGGACGCGTCCTCGCCGGCGGAATCGTCGCGGCTGGAGGCGATCTCCGCCCTGTCGTCGATCAGACCCGGCGGCGGGTCGATGACGGCCCGCTGCTCCTCCAGGTCGATCTCGGTGACGATCTCCGCCACGAAGGGGATCATCACCTCGCTGCCGTCCGGCCGCTCCACGATGAACAGGTCCTGCGACGGCAGATGGGAGATCTCGGTGATCCGCCCGACCTCCGTGCCGTCGGCCAGCACCACATCCAGGTCCATCAGCTGATGGTCGTAGAACTCCTCGGGATCCTCCGGGAGTTCCTCGGGGTCGACCTCCGCGATCAGCAGGACATTGCGCAGCGCCTCGGCGCCCGTACGGTCGCGTACGCCCTCGAAGCGCAGCAGCAGCCTGCCGCTGTGCACCCGGCCCGTCTCGATCCTCAGCGGTCCGGCCTGGGCCGGTTCCGTGGCGAGTACGGCACCGGGGCCGAGCCGCAGTTCGGGCTCGTCCGTACGTACCTCGACGGTGACCTCACCCTTGATCCCATGGGCGCGGCCCACCCGCCCGACCACCAACTGCACTGACACTCCACCTTCTTGTCACGATCACGCACCGGAAACGATCACGCACCGGAAACAGCGAAGGCCGGGAAGGCCGTGGCCCTCCCGGCCCCTGCCGGTGTTCTGCTGTCTCAGCGAACCTGGTCCACGTCGATGAGATCGACGCGGATGCCACGGCCGCCGATGGCGCCCACGACGGTCCGCAGAGCACGTGCGGTGCGGCCGTTGCGGCCGATCACCTTGCCGAGGTCGTCCGGGTGCACCCGGACCTCCAGCACACGGCCGCGGCGCAGGTTGCGCGAGGCCACCTGCACTTCGTCCGGGTTGTCGACGATGCCCTTCACGAGGTGCTCGAGAGCCTCCTCGAGCATGCTCAGGCCTCGGTCGACTCGGCGGCGGCCGAGGACTCGGTCCCGGCTTCGTCGGCCTTCTTGTCGGACTTCTTGGCCTTCTGAGTGATCGCCTCACCCTTGGGCTCGTCGCCGGCGTCCTTCGCGGCGGCCTCGAAGAGGGCGCGCTTGTCGGCCTTCGGCTCCGGCTGGAGCAGCGGCGCGGGGGCCGGCAGGCCCTTGTGCGCCTGCCAGTCACCGGTGAGCTTGAGGATCGCGAGAACCGGCTCGGTCGGCTGGGCGCCGACGGACAGCCAGTAACGCGCGCGCTCCGAGTCGACCTCGATGCGCGAGGGGTTCTGCACCGGGTGGTACAGACCGATCTCCTCGATGGCCCGGCCGTCACGGCGGGTACGGGAGTCGGCGACGATGATGCGGTAGTGAGGCGAACGGATCTTGCCCAGACGCTTCAGCTTGATCTTGACTGCCACTGGAGTGGTGTCTCCTGGTCTTGACGTGGTTGGGCACAACGGGATGCCGCGTGGGGTTGCGGTACCCGATCCGCCCGATGGACGCGTCAGCCGGAGGAGAGAGGGGTCCTGTGCGACTGTCGAGTACAGCTGGTCATTCTGCCATACGACCGCGACCGGGCATGACCCGGCGGCGGGCAGCGGCAGGCGGCGGCCGGGCGGCCGGCCACTCAGCCCGCGGCGCCGACCACTTCGGGGATACGGAAGGGCTTGCCGCAGCCGCCGCAGACGATCGGGGCCTGGGCGAGGACCGACGGTACGACCCGGACGTTCCGCCCGCAGTCGCAGACCGCCTTGACGCGCACCCCGCCGCCGGACGAGCCGTGTCTGGCGGCCGGACCGCGGAAGCTGCGCTTGGTGTCGGCGGCCGTCGCGACCGTGTGCGCCTTGAGAGCGCGCTGCAATCGCTCGATGGTGGGCCGGTACCGCCGCTTCGCCTCGGGGCTGAGCGAGACCAGGGAGAAGCCGCTGCTGGGATGCGGCTCCTCGGGATGGTCGAGGCCCATCTCCTCGGCGATCGCGAGGAATCGGCGGTTGTGATAGCGGCCCGCCCGCGAGGTGTCACGGACACCTCTGGCCGCGGCGATGCCGTGGACCGCTTCGTGAAGCAGTCGTTCGAAAGAGAGCTCGGCGCCACAGGCGGACGACGACTCTCCGATCAGGGACTCTGGCGCGGCAAGATCCGGCAGCTCGGGGTGGGACCGCTGAATATCGGCCCACGCCTGCGCCAGCTCTGCGGCGAGGACAGGTGGTGTCGTGCTCACGTCGTGAACAACGAGCCGGAGCCCTCCCGGGTTCCATTACGGGGCATCCCAAATAATTTGCACGTACCCGTCAGTTGCCGTTGATGTGTCCGGACGAGGGCGGGTGCGCTGATCTGCGGAGAAGTCTCACAGCTCCTACCAAGGTGGTACGTAGCGCCACGTACGCTTCGACGCGTAGACGATCTACGTACACCGGCGCTTCCTCTTGAGGGGGCTCCTCAAGAGGCGCTCCGCTTCGAGGGGGGCTCCGGCGCGGTGGCTCCGGCAGGGGACTCGATGGACTCCTGGTGACGGATCCGCTCAATACGCGCGGGCCACAATGGCGACACTACCCGCCTCATCATCCGTTTCCGGCACCGCCCCGTCCTCGGCGACCAGACACCGTACGGAGACCCCGCGCTCGGCGAGAGCCGCCTCCCCCCGGGTACCCAGCGTCGCCCAGGGGATGCGTGCCCAGCCGCCCGCGCCGGCGGCTTCGGCGGCCTCCTCGACGGTGGAGACATCGGCGGTACGGGCCTCGCGGCGCGCCCTGGACTCCGTCAGCAGCAGCGCCTGGTCGTCCTCCAGGACCGTGGGCAGCAGTCCGGCGAGGGCCCCGACGGCCACCGGCTCCTTGCCGCCCGGGATCCGGCGTACGAGCATCGCGGTGCCGTTCTCCAGGTCGCGCGGGCCGATCTCGATCCGTACGGGCACGCCCTTCAGCTCCCAGTCGACGGCCCGGCGGCCGAAGGGGATGTCGGTGCGGTCGTCGATCTGGACGCGGACGCCCGCGAGCCGGAGCCGGTCGGCGGTCTCGCGGACGGCGGCCAGGACCGGCTCGTCGTCCTTGATGGCCAGCACGACGGCCTGGACGGCGGCGAGGCGCGGCGGGACGCGCAGCCCGTCGTCGTCGCCGTGCGACATGATCAGTCCGCCGACCATCCGGGTCGAGGCACCCCAGGAGGTCTGCCAGACCAGTTCCTCGGTGCCCTCCTTCGACAGATACCGGGTGTGGAAGGCCCTCGCGAAGTTCTGCCCCAGCTCATGGCTCGTGCCCAGCTGGAGGGCCTTGCCGTCGCCCATCATCCCTTCGAGCGTGAGGGTGTTGACGGCCCCGGCGAAGCGCTCGCGCGCGGTTTTGCGGCCGAGGACGACATCGATCCCGAGGACCTCGGTCATGAAGTCCGCGTAGACGTTCCGGTGGATGTGCGCGGCGTAGTCCCTGGCGTCCTCGTAGGTGGCATGGGCGGTGTGGCCCTCCTGCCAGAGGAATTCGGTGGTGCGCAGGAAGACACGGGGGCGCATCTCCCAGCGGACGACATTGGCCCACTGGTTGATCAGCAGCGGAAGATCGCGGTAGCTGCGCACCCACTTGGCGAAGTACTCGTTGACGATCGTCTCGGAGGTGGGCCGTACGACGACCGGCTCCTCCAGGTCCTTGCCGCCGCCGTGCGTGACGACCGCCAGTTCGGGCGCGAAACCCTCGACGTGCGCCGCCTCCCGGGTCAGATACGACTGGGGGATGAAGAGCGGGAAGTACGCGTTCGAGGCGCCGGCGGCCTTGATGCGGGTGTCCAGCTCCTGCTGCATCCGCTCCCACAGACCGTACCCATATGGCCTCATCACCATCGTGCCGCGCACCGGCCCGTTGTCGGCCAGTTCGGCCTTGTTGATCAGATCCTGGTACCAACGGGGGAAGTCGTCGGCCCGGGGCGTGAGTACAGGTGCCTTCGCCATGGCGGGCATCGTACGGGCTCGGACAAAAGGAACCGGCCATGCGCGCGGGGGCGCACGCCCGGGGCATGGACGCTTTGCCCGCCGCCCACTGGACGCGGGCACGGATGCGGAGTTCTCTGGCTCAAGGGGGAAGAACGCGCGCACGTACACGGGGGGCTGTCCTTCAGGGCACGACCGACCTCTCGGCGGATTGGGGCGCATTCCATGACACGTACGCTCGGCGGGCACCACCAGCGGCTCGCGCACGCGGGCACGGCGGCGGCGGATTCCGCCGACGCGGGGGCACGCGCCCGCGACTGGGCCGAGATCCAGGAACGGATGCTGGTGCCGCTCTACGAAGCGGTGTACGAACGCCTGGAGGTACGCGGCGGGACCCGGGTGCTCGGCCTCGGCTGCGGCTCGGGGCTGGCCCTGCTGCTCGCGGCGGCGCGGGGTGCGCGCGTGACCGGCGTCGACTCCGACCGTGCGCGGCTGGCGCTGGCCCGCGAGCGGCTGCGCGCCGATCCCGCGCGCAGCGGCGGGGCGGGCCTGGCGGCCGATACGGGCACGCTGCTGCAGGTGGACCGGATGGCCGACGCGGCGCCGGGGCCGGGGCGTTCACCGTACGACCTGATCACCGCCTTCGAGCCGATCGGCTGCGTGGCGGGCGACGCGAAGGGGCTCGGACCGGCGCTCGACGAGGCGATACCGCTGGCCGGGCGCGGCACGCCCGTGGTGCTCGCGGGCTGGGGTCCGCCTGAGCGCTGCGCCACCGACGGGGTGCTGCGGGTCGCGGGCCGGCTGAGCGACCGTCCGCGCGAGGGCGCCCGGCGGCCGGGGCACCGCGACGATCTGGAGGAGGTCGCGGCGCGGGCCGGTCTGGAACCGGACGGCTCGGGGCGGGTGGCCTGCCCGTTCGGATACGCGGACCAGGAGAGCGCGGTCCGCGGCCTGTTGTCGACGGGGGTGTTCGACGGCGCGATACGGACGACGAACCGCCGGCTGGTGGAGAAGGAGATCGGCGAGGCGCTGCATCCGCATCTGCGCCGTGACGGCACGGTCTGGATGCCGAACGTCTTCCGGTATCTGATCGCCCGTACGCCCTGATATCTCGTCGCCCGTACGCCCTGAGCCCCGCGGCGGAAACGGACCGTTACGGAACCCTGGACAGTATCCGGAATTCTGTTTACTGTCTCGTCCGTGACTGGCTTCGACGAACGTTTCCTGACCCGCAACGGCCTCGCGGCCCGGCAGCTGGCGGTCCTCCTGCTGAACCACGAGCCGGAGACCCGGCTGCCGCGCGTCCGGGACTTCGCCGTGGAGCTGGGCGTCGGGAACGGCACCGTCCAGGCCGCGCTCCAGCTGCTGGAGAACGCCGAGGCGATCGAGACGACGGCCCGGGGCCATCTCGGCACCTTCCTCGTCCGCTCGGACCGCTCCATACTGTGGCGGCTCTCCGGGCTCGGCACGCTCCTCGCCGCGATGCCGCTGCCGTACTCCCGCCGGTACGAGGGGCTGGCGACGGGGCTGCGCGCCGCCTTCGAGGAGGCCGGCGCGCCGTTCGCGATCACCTTCATGCGGGGCGCCGGCGCCCGTACGACCGCGCTCCTCGAAGGCAAGGTCGATCTCGTCGTCCTCTCGCGCTTCGCCGCCGACCGGCTGATCGAGGACCATCCGGTCGAGCTGGTCGCGGATCTGGGCCCGGCGACCTATGTCGGGGCGCACGGTCTGCTGCTGCGACGCGGCGCGGACCCGGAGACCCCGGGGCTGCGCGTCGCCGTCGACCATGCCTCCGAGGACCAGCGGATCCTCGCCGAGCGCGCGTTCGCCGGGCGCCCGGACATCGAGTGGATCGAGGCGTCGTACATGCAGCTGCGCGACCTGTTCGAGCACGACCTGGCCGACGCCACCGTCTGGAACCTCGATGAGGTGCAGGGACTGCTCGGGACGAGCGTGGACGTCCTGCCGCTGGGCGACGAGGTCACCCGCGAGCTGTCGCTGCGCAACTCCAGCGCCGCGATCATCGGCAGGACGGAGGGGGCGAAGGCGCTCGGGGCCGTACGGGACTCGCTCGATCTGTCGGTCGTCACCACCCTCCAGGCCGAGGTGTTGCGCGGTGAGCGCACGCCCTCGTACTGACCGCCGCCCCGCCGGCCCGCGCGAAAGGACACCCCCGTAGCCGGCATGTCGGCTCAAAATACAAAATCCTGGTTACTGTCGGAAGGAGAACCGTGGACGACCAGCTCGCCCTGCGCGTCCAGTTGTTCCGCGAGAGCGGTCAGGTCCGGCCGGAGGTCGCCGCGTTCGTGACCGAGGAGCTGGACTCCCTGGCCGCCGAGGGCCACACCGTCACCGAAGCCACGGCCGGCCTGCTCACCAGCCATCTGATGATGGCCCTCGACCGGCTGCTCGACGGCGCGCCGATCGAGGAGTTCAGGACCGACGAGCTGGTGGCGGCCGAACTCGCCGGACATCCCGGGGCCGTGGCGCGGGCCCGCGCGGTCTCCCTGCGCGCCGAACGGGAGTTGGGCGCCGCGCTCCCCGGCTCCGAGATCAACTTCCTGGGCCTGCATCTCGCCGTGCTGGCCCAGAACTCCCCCTCCTCACACCACTCGTAGGTCCCCCACCACTCATAGGTCTCACCCCACTCGTAGCGCGAAGGACCCAGCCATGACGAAGATCCTCACCGGCGGCGTCGGCAAGACCGAGGTCGCGGACACCGTCTCCGGACTCTCCCTCGACGGCGTGGAGATCACGGTCTCCAACGACATGGACGCCGCGATGAAGCTCCGCGCCGGGCAGGCCGACTACTACCTCGGCACCTGTCACACCGGCGCCGGCGCTTCCCTCGGCATCCTGGTCGGGCTTCTGGGCCGGCCGCTCTGCCACACCTTCGGCCGCCATGTCCCCGCCGAGCACGAGGTCGCGGCCCTGCTGGCGGACGGCAAGAAGGTCTTCGGCTTCGCCATCGACCAGATCGATGTGATCGCCCCGCTCATGGCCCGCGCGATCGCCGCGCGCGGCTGACCGAAGACCCGCCAGGGACCGGAGGAGAGACCTCGTGAGCAGCACCGTCCTCGCAGCGAGTACCAGTCTGGACTTCTCGCTGACGCAGAAGCTTTTTGTCATAGCCCTGTGTGCGCTGACCGCCTTCGTCTCCCACATGGCGCTGGCCGTGTTCAACGACGGCGTACGCCCCTTCATGCTCGACTTCATCCAGGGACGCGCGAAGCGGACCGCCACCAGCGCGGTCTCCTTCGGCCTCTCGGCGGGATTCATCTTCGGCCTGGGCGCCCCGATGGCGCTGTCCAGCGGGGTGCTCAACCCCTGGCTGCTCTTCCTCCCCACCGACATCCTGGGCATCCTCGCGCCGAGGAAGTGGCTCGCGCCGCTGCTCGGCGGCGCCTGGGGCGCGGTGGTCGTCTTCGGCCTCAGCGGGGCCAATGACGTGGCGCACGATCTGCCCGTCGACTTCCTGACGGCCATGCAGCAGATGTCGACGCCGATCCTCTTCCTCTTCACGCTCTTCCCGGTGCTCGCCATCACCAAGCAGTTCGGCCGGCTGCGCGGCGGCCTGGCCGCCGTACTGGAACTGGCGCTCGTGATCATGACGATGAAGCTCTGGCCGAATGTCTTCGCCGGCTCCCTGGCGATGGCGGCCGGTGTGCTGCTGCTCATCGGCTTCGCCGTACGGAAGGACCTCCGCCGGCGCACGGCGGACCGGGCCGCCGCGCTCGCGGCCGGCGAGGAGACCTCGGGCACCGGGCAGCGGGCGACGGCCGGGGACGATCCGATGGTCTCGCTCTTCAGCGCCAGCGCGCTGCGGCTGCGCCGGTATCTGCCGCTGTTCATGGTGCTGGGCGCCGGAGTCTGCGTACTGGCGCAGATGCATGTCTTCGGCGGCGGCGAGGCGACCAGCTTCCTGATCGCCAAGGGCCAGTACAGCGAGGCGGCCCAGGTCGACTTCTACCGGGTCTTCGGCTTCGTCCCGCTGATCGCGACGACCGCGCTCGCCTCGGGCGCGTACGGCATCGCCGGTTTCACGCTCGTCTACCCCATCGGCTATCTCATGCCGAACCCGGTCCTGGCGGCCGTCGTCGGCGCCGTGGTCTTCGCCCTCGAAGTGCTGGCCCTGTCCTCCATCGGCAGGGTCCTGGGCAAGCTGCCGAGCGTGCGTGACTCCTCCGAGCATCTGCGCGGCGCCATCGGCGAGACCCTGCAACTGGCCATCCTCTTCGGCTCACTGCTGGCGGCCCATGTCATGGGCGGCGGACTCGCGATCCTCATCGTCGGCGGGCTCTATCTCCTCAACGAGGCGATGGGCCGGCCCGTGGTGCGGATGGCGGCGGCGCCCGCGGCGGTCATCGTCGGCGGCGTTCTCCTCAACATCCTCTACTGGCTGGACCTGTTCACCCCGGTCAAGGGCTGACCCGGGCCGGGCCCGCCAGGAAGGCACCCCCACCCATGCCTCATCTCACCACCGTCGCCGGGCCGCTGCCCGTCTCCGCCGTCCGCGGCCCGGCGCTCTCCCATGAACATCTCGTCCTCGATCTCGACCGTACGGGCGACGGCGCCGCCGTCCTCGACCCCAAGCGCCATCTGAGCGCCGTCACATCCGAACTGGCCGCCCTGCGCGCCGGGTTCGGGCTCTCCCTGGTCATCGACCTGACCTGCCGGGGCATGGGCCGCGATCCGCGCGCCCTGGCCCGGATCGCCGAGGAGTCCGGGGTCGCGGTGGTCGCGTCGACCGGCTGGTACTACGAGCCGTTCCACCCGGACGAGATCGGCGGCACGCCCGTCGGACAGCTCACCGCGACCCTCGTCCAGGAGATCACCGACGGGCTCGACTCCACCGGGATCCGCCCCGGCGTCCTCGGCGAGATCGGCAGCCACGGCGAGCGGCCCAGCGAGCCGGAGAGCCGCGCGCTGCTCGCCGCCGCGCACGCCGCCGTCGCCACCGGTCTGTCGGTCGCCACCCATGCCCAACTCGGCCGCGGCGGACTCGCCCAGCTCGGACTGCTCACCGGTACGGGCCTGGCGCCGCACCGGATCTGCCTCGGCCACCAGGACCTGCTGGACGATCCCGCCGTCCACCGCGAACTGGCCGCGAGCGGCGCGTATGTCGCCTTCGACACCGTCGGCAAGGAGTCCTACCAGAGCGACGGCACCCGGCTCCGGCTGCTGCTCGCCCTGCTGGACGCCGGTCACGCGGACCGTGTCCTGCTCAGCTGCGACATCTCGCGCCACGCCTATCTGGAGTCGGAGGGCGGCCAGGGGTACGGGCATCTCTTCCGGTCCTTCCTGCCCATGGCGCGCGCGGCGGGCGTGGACGACGAGCTGATCGACCTGATGACCCGGCGCAATCCGCTGCGCTTCCTGACCGGCGCCGAGACGGACACCGCCGCCGACACCGACACCCACATCGACGGCGACCCCGACCCGGACGCCGACCCCGGCACCGAGGAGATCTGAGATGCCCGTGCTCCCGCGGACCTTCCCACTGGCGACCGTCACCCTGGAGGACGCGGCCCAGCGGCAGTTCCGGCTCCTGGAGTGCACCGCCGCGCACTTCGAGGGACCGCGGCTCTTCGAGGCGGACGCCGGTGTCGTACCGGGTCTCGGCCGCCCCCGTACGACCGCGCGCGTCGAGGCCGTACTCGCCGACTACTTCGGCGCCGAGGACGCGGCGCTCGTCCAGGGCGCGGGTACGGGCGCGATCCGCGCCGCGCTCGCGGCGGCCCTCTCCCCCGGCGACCCGCTGCTGATCCACCGGGCCCCGGTCTACCGGACGACCGCCGTCACCCTGCGCGGCCTCGGGGTCCGCACCACCGAGGCCGACTTCAACGACCGTACGGCGCTCCGGCGGGCCCTGGAGTCCGGCGCCTTCTCGTGGGCGTACGTCCAGCACAGCCGGCAGCGGCTCGCCGACTCCTACGATCCGGGCGAGGTCCTCGCGGCCTGCCGGGCCGCCGGGGTCCGTACGGTCGTCGACGACAACTACGCGGTGATGCGCGTCCCCGCCTCCGGGGTGGAACTGGGCGCGGACGCCTCCTGCTTCTCCCTCTTCAAACTGCACGGCCCCGAAGGCGTCGGCGTGGCCGTCGGCGCCCGCGATCTCATCGAGCGCGTCCGCGCCGACAACTACTCGGGCGGCGGCCAGGTCCAGGGCCACCAGGCGCTCGACGCGCTGCGCGCCCTCACCCACGTCCCCGTCCTGTGGGCGCTCCAGTCCCGAGTGGGCGCGGAGATCGCCGAGCGGCTGGCCGCCGGTGAGGTGCCGGGCGTCGCCGAGGTACGGATCGCCAACGCCCAGGACCGCTGTCTGCTGGTACGGCTCGACCGCCCGGTCGCCCGTGAACTGCCCGCCGTCGCCGCGCGGCACGGCGCCGCGCCCTATCCCGTGGGCTCCAACTCCCGCTACGAGATCGCCCCGCTCGTCTACCGGCTGTCCGGCTCGTCGCTCGACGACGCCCCCGGACTCGCCGACTGGACCGTACGGATCAACCCCATGCGGGCCGGAGCCGATCTCGTGATCGAGATCCTCCGCCGTTCGCTGCACGACCTGAAGGGCTGATCGTGTTCCTGGACACCGTCCTCACCCGCAACCCCGCGCTCGTCGACACGGCGACCGCGCTGCACCGCTCCGGTGCCATCCCGCCCGACACATACGTCATGGACGCGGACGCCGTCGAGGGCAATGCCGCGCTGCTGGCGGCCGAGGCCGAGCGGCTCGGGCTCTCGCTGTGGTTCGTGGTCAAACAGTTCGGCCGCAACCCCGCGCTGATCCGGGCGGTCGCCCGGCACATCCCCCGGTTCGCCGCGATCGACCCCTCCGAGGCCCGCACCCTGCACACCGCCGGGGCGCGGGCCGGCAACCTCGGCCATCTCGTACAGATCCCCCGCCGCGACCTCCCCGAGATGCTCGCCTGGCGGCCCGAGGCGGTGACCGTCTTCGATCTCGCCAACGCGCGGGCCGTCTCGGAGGCCGCCGCTGAACTGGGCTTCGTCCAGGACGTGTTCGTACGCCTCGAAGGCGTCCCCGGCTCCGTCTACCCGGGCCAGGAAGGGGGCGTACCCCTGGACGCGCTCGACGCGTTCGCGTCCGCCGCCGAACAGCTGCCGTCGATCCGTATCGCGGGGGTCACCGCGTTCCCCTGCGTCCTGTGCGACCCGGTGACCGGTCTGCCCGCCCCCACCCCCAACGTCGAACTCGCCCTCAAGGCAAGGGAACTGCTCACCGCCCGCGGCCACCAGCCGGTCGCGCTCAGCGCCCCGAGCGCCACCTCCATGGCGACGCTGGCGCTGCTGGCCGGACTGGGCGCCACGCACGGCGAGCCCGGCCACTCCCTCACCGGCACCACCCCGCTCCACGCGATCGATCCGCACCAGCCGGAGCGGCCCGCCTACGTCTACGTCAGCGAGGTCGCCCACACCCTGGCGGACGGCCGGCCCGCGCTGTACGGCGGCGGGTTCTACGGCCGCGCCGGCATCGGCACCGCCCTGCTGCCGGACACGGGTCTGCGGCTTCCGGTCCAGGGCGCCCCCGCCGAGAACATCGACTACTACCGCCTGCTGGACGCGCCCCCCTCCGGCCGGGTGCGGGCCGGCGACACCGCCGTACTCGCCTTCCGTACGCAGATCTTCGTCACCCGCTCGACCGTCGCGGTCGTCACCGGCCTCTCCACCGGGAAACCCCGGCTGACCGGGCTGTACGACGCGCGGGGCCGGGCCCTGTAAGGAGCCACCGCCATGAGCAAGACGGTCATCCTCGTCATCGACGGATTCGGGATCGGCGCGATGCCGGACGCGGGGGCGCTGCGGCCGGGCGACACCGCCGCCGACACCTGCGGGCACGTACTGGACCACTGCCGCGCGTCCCTGGGCCGACCGCTGCGGCTGCCCACGCTGGGACACCTGGGCCTCGGTCTGGTCCATCCGCACCCCGACCTGGCCCGGTCCACCCGGCTGCCGGTCACGGCGGGCCGCGCGGCGCTCGGCTACCCGGGCGCGGACACCTACGCGGGCCACCAGACCATGATGGGCGCGGACTTCAGCCGCGTCACGGTGGCCCGGCTCGCCGACCACCTCCCCGAGGTGGTCGCCGCCCTCTCCTCGGCCGGCCACCGCGCCGAACCGTTCGACGGCCGGCCGCTGCTCCTCGTCGACGGCGCGGTACTCGTCCACGACAACCTGGAGGCCGACCCGGGCATCAACTGGAACGTCTCGGGCCGGCTGGACGACCTGCCCTTCGACCGGATCCTCGCGATCGCCCGTACGGTACGGACCGTGGCGCCCGTCGCCCGCGTCATCGCGGTCGGCGGCCACGCGGACGGACCCCTCGGCGCGTACGTACGCGGCGGGGACGGCGGCACGGTCGGCCTGGACACCCCGGCGAGCGGCTTCTACCGCAACGGCGGACTTCAAGTCCAGCACCTGGGCGCGGACATCGACCACACCCGCCAACTCCCGGACCTGGCGGCCCGCGCGGGCATCCCGGTCACGCTCGTCGGCAAGGCGGCGGACATCCTCGCGTGCGATGCCGCCGTGCGGCGGCCGGCCGTCGGCACGGCGGAGGTCCTCGCCCACACGCTGGAGGCGGTACGCGCCCCCGGCGACGGGCTCATCGTCACCAACGTCCAGGAGACGGACCTCGCCGGACACCAGCAGGACACCGACCGCTACGGGCGGATCCTGGAGCAGACCGACGCGGGGCTCTCGGCGCTGCTCGGGCTGCTGTCCGGCGCGGGCGACAGGCTGACGGTGACGGGCGACCACGGCAACGACCCGACGATCGGCCACGCGTACCACACGCGCGAATACGTCCCGGTTCTGACGTACGCGCCGGACGGCGCGGGGCCCGAGGTACGGGGGGAGGCGGGGACGCTGGCGGAGGTGGGCGCGGAGGAGTGGCTTCGCCTGTGCGGGGGCCGGGTGGTCTGTCGCTGACGCACCGCCCCCGCCGGGAGACCGCCCCAGGGACTAGCCCATGAACTTCTTGAACTCGTCCGGGAGTTCGAACGGCTCGTTCTGCCCCCCGGCCGGCGCCCCCTCCCGGCGCGCCAGCGCCGCCTGCTCCTCCGCCTTGCGCTTCATCGGGTTGCCCGACCGCTGCTTGCCCTTCGCCTGCTTCGTCTTCTTCTTCGTACGGCCGGGTCCGCCGCCCATCCCCGGGATGCCCGGCATACCCGGCATCCCGCCGCCCTGCGCCATCTTCGACATCATCTTGCGGGCCTCGAAGAACCGCTCCACCAGGTTCTTCACCGCGCTGACCTCGACGCCGGAGCCCCGCGCGATCCGGGCCCGGCGTGAGCCGTTGATGATGACCGGGTCCTGACGCTCCCCCGGGGTCATCGACTTGATGATCGCGGCGGTGCGGTCCACGTCCTTCTCGTCGATGTTGTTGATCTGGTCCTTGATCTGCCCCATGCCCGGGAGCATGCCGAGCAGCTTGCTGATGCTGCCCATCTTCCTGACCTGCTCCATCTGCGCCAGGAAGTCGTCGAGCGTGAAGTCCTTGCCCTTGCTGCTCGCCAGCTTGGAGGCCATCTTCTCGGCCTCGGCCTGGCTGAACGTCTTCTCCGCCTGCTCGATGAGGGTGAGCAGGTCACCCATGTCGAGAATGCGGGACGCCATGCGGTCCGGGTGGAACGCGTCGAACTCGTCCAGCTTCTCGCCGTTCGAGGCGAACATGATCTGCTTGCCGGTGACATGCGCGATGGAGAGCGCCGCGCCGCCGCGGGCGTCGCCGTCGAGCTTGGAGAGGACCACGCCGTCGAAGCCGACACCGTCGCGGAAGGCCTCCGCGGTGTTGACCGCGTCCTGGCCGATCATCGCGTCGACGACGAAGAGGACCTCGTCCGGGCTGACGGCGTCGCGGATGTCCGCGGCCTGCTTCATCAGCTCCTCGTCGATACCGAGGCGGCCCGCGGTATCGACGATGACCACGTCGTGCTGCTTGGTCTTCGCGTACTCGATGGAGTCCTTGGCGACCTTGACCGGGTCGCCGACCCCGTTGCCCGGCTCGGGCGCGTACACCGAGACGCCCGCGCGGTCGGCGACCACGGAGAGCTGGGTCACCGCGTTCGGGCGCTGGAGGTCACAGGCGACGAGCAGGGGGGTGTGGCCCTGGCCCTTGAGCCAGAGGCCGAGCTTTCCGGCGAGGGTGGTCTTACCGGCGCCCTGGAGACCCGCGAGCATGATCACGGTGGGCGGCTGCTTGGCGAAGCGCAGGACGCGGGTCTCGCCGCCGAGGATGCCGATGAGCTCCTCGTTGACGATCTTGATGACCTGCTGCGCCGGGTTCAGCGCCTGGGAGACCTCGGCGCCCGCCGCGCGCTCCTTGACCTTGGCGATGAAGGCGCGGACGACGGGCAGCGCGACGTCGGCTTCGAGCAGGGCGATACGGATCTCACGGGCCGTGGCGTCGATGTCCTCCGGGCTGAGGCGCCCTTTGCCCCGGAGGCTCTTGAATGTGGCTGCGAGGCGGTCGGAGAGAGTGTCGAACACGGTGGTCGCGGATCCTCAGGTCGGGAGCGGATGAGGGGGCTGGCCCCTACAGCTGCGCGCTGCGTAGGACAGACCGTCCCCCAGGGTATCCGGCCGCGCCCGGTGCGGTCTGCCCTGTGGATAACCGGAGCGTACGAAGCGCGGACGGGGCGGACCGTCAGCGCAGCGCCTCCTCCACCGCGCGGGCCAGCTCGGCGGCGGCCTTCCCGGGCAGCGGCCGGCCCCGCTCGTTCGTCACATAGAACGCGTCGACCGCGTTCGCGCCCAGCGTGGACACATGCGCGCTGCGCACCCGTACCTTCGCCTCCTCCAGGGCGCGGCCGATGCGGTGCAGCAGCCCCGGTGCGTCCTGGGCGCGTACCTCGATGACCGTCGCGAGCTGGGAGGCGGTCGGCGCGACGGTCACGCGGGGCGGCGGGGCCGTGACCCCCCGGCGGCGCGGATACGCGGCCTCCCGCTCGGCGAGCCTGGACGGGATGTCGAGCGAGCCGTCGAGGGCCCGTACGAGATCGGCGCGCAGCCGGGCGGCCTGCGGCAGGGAGCCGTACTCCGCTGCCACCCGCCAGCTGAGCAGCAGGACCTCGGTGGTCCTCTTCCCCTGTCCGGTGTCCTCGCCGAGCTCCGCGGGCAGCTCGACGGCGCGCAGGTCGGCCGCGCGTACGGTCAGCCGGTGCAGGGCGAGGACCCCGGCCGCGGCCGGCAGCACACCCGGCTGGTCGGGCAGGGCGATGAGCAGTTCGACGCCGACGGGTTCCGGTTCGCCGTCGTCCTGCGGGGGCTCGGTCTGGGCGTGCAGGGCCAGTACGGGACTTCCGGTGCGCAGCGCCTCGACGGCGAGCCGTTCCTGTTCGGCGCTCGGCGCGGCCGGTTCCGGTTCGGCGACGGCGTCGCCCGCGAGGACGGCGGCCACACGCGCGACGAGTTCGTTGACGAGCGAGGCCCGCCAGGACGACCAGGCCGCCGGTCCGGTGGCGAGCGCGTCGGCCTCGGTGAGCGCGTGCAGCAGCTCCAGGGTGGCGAGCGAGCCGACCCGGGTGGCGACCGCGCTGACGGTCGCGGGGTCGTCCAGGTCCCGCCGGGTCGCGGTGTCGATGAGCAGCAGATGGTGGCGTACGACCGTGGCGACGACGGCCATGTCCTCGCGGTCGAAGCCGATCCGGGAGGCGACATCGCGGGCGATGACCTCACCGGCCACGGAGTGGTCGCCGGGCCAGCCCTTGCCGATGTCGTGCAGCAGGGCGCAGATCAGCAGCAGGTCGGGCCGGCCCACGCGGCGGGTCAGCGAGGATGCCTGGACGGCGGTCTCCACGAGGTGGCGGTCGACGGTCCAGGTGTGTACGGGGTTGCGCTGGGGCCGGCAGCGGACCCGCTCCCAGTCGGGCAGGAACCGGCTGATCAGGCCCTCGGCCTCCAGCGCCTCCCAGACGGGGACGGTCGACTCGCCGGCGCCGAGCAGGGTGATCAGTTCCTGGCGGGCCTCGGCGGGCCAGGGCACCGGCAGCGGCTTCGAGGCGGCGGCCAGCCGGCGTACGGCGTGCAGCGAGATCGGCAGACCGGCCTGGGCGGCGGCAGCGGCGGCCCGCAGGGGCAGGACGAGGTCGCGCTCCGGGCGGGCGGTACGGGCGAGGACGACCTCGCCGTCCTGCTCGACCACGCCTTCGGCGAGCGGGCTGCGGTCCGTGGCGGGCTTGGCGCCGAGCATGGCCCGCAGCCGGGGGCGTACGGCCCGGGAGCGCAGGACGCGGTTGACCTCGCGCCAGGTGACGTCGGAGGCGTACGAGACGGTGCGCGCCGCCTCGTACACCTGGCGCAGCAGCGCGTCCGCGTCGAGCAGGCCGAGTTCCGCGGCGACCGGGTCCTGTTCCTGGAGGGCGAGCCGGTCGGTGGCGCGGCCGGTGGTCAGATGCAGGGCGTCGCGGGCGTCGAGCAGCCGGCGCCGCGCCTCGTAGAGCCCTTCGCGGGGTGCGTCGGCGAGCCAGGAGGCGGCGACGGCGCGCAGCGCGGTGGCGTCGCGCAGCCCGCCCCTGGCCTCCTTGAGGTCGGGTTCCAGCAGGAACTGGAGCTCGCCCTGGCGCTCGGCGCGCTCCCGGCAGAGTTCGTCCAGTTCGGGGAGGCGTTTGGGGGCGTTGTTGCGCCAGTCGGCCAGGATCGCGGTCCGTACGCCGCTGACCAGGCCGAGATCCCCGGCGACATGCCGGGCGTCGAGGAGTCCGAGCTGCGCCTTGAGGTCCTCGGCGGCGGTCTTGCGCGCCTCGGCGGGGGTGCGTACGGAGTGGTCGAGGGCGAGCCCGAGGTCCCACACCGGGTACCAGACGCGGTCGGCGAGGGCCGCGATCGCGGCGGGACCGGACTTCCCGTCGTGCAGGAGCAGCAGATCGAGGTCGCTGCGCGGTGACAGTTCACCGCGGCCGTAGCCGCCAACGGCGACGAGCGCGGCGCCGCGTACCCCGGCCTCCAGCGCGGCGGTGGTGAACAGCGCGTTCAGCCAGTCGTCGGTCAGCCCCGCCAGCGCGGCACGGCGCGGCGGCCCGTACCGCGCCTTCTCCTGGAGGAGGCGCAGCCGGGCCGCCGCGTAGCCGCTGGGTCCCGAGTCTGCCTGTTCGGTCGTCTCTTCGAGGCTCGTCACCCAGTCGTTCCCGTCTCTAGAGTGCGTCCGGCCCGCGCTCGCCGGTCCGTACCCGGACCGCCGTGTCGACCGGCACGCTCCATACCTTCCCGTCACCGATCTTGCCGGTACGGGCGGCTTTGACCACCACATCGATGAGCTGTTCGGCGTCGCCGTCCTCGACCAGTACCTCGATACGGATCTTCGGTACGAGGTCGACGGTGTACTCCGCACCGCGGTAGACCTCGGTGTGGCCGCGCTGACGGCCGTAGCCACTGGCCTCCGTGACCGTGAGCCCCTGGACGCCGAAGGCCTGGAGGGCCTCCTTGATCTCGTCCAGCCGGTGCGGCTTCACGACTGCGGTGATGAGCTTCATGCGTCCACCTTCTTGGTCTTCGCCGCGACGGCGACGGTCTCGTCCTGGCTGGCGGCGGCGACGCTACTACGGCCCGACGGCGAACCCCCGACCGCGCTGTAGTCGTAGGCGGACTCGGCGTGGTACGCCATGTCGACGCCGCTCGTCTCGTCGTCCTCGGAGGCCCGGAAGCCGATCGTGGCATCGACGATCTTGGCGAGGATCCAGGAGACCACGAAGGAGTAGGCCATCACCGCGAAGGCTCCGACGGCCTGCTTGCCCAGCTGCGAGAGTCCGCCGACGCCACCGGTGGCGAGGACACCCACGAGGAGCGTGCCGATGACACCGCCGACGAGGTGGACGCCGACCACGTCGAGGGAGTCGTCGTAGCCCAGCTTGAACTTGAGGCTGACGGCCCAGGAGCAGACCGCACCGGCGACGACACCGATGAGCAGGGCGCCGAAGGGGTTGACGGCCGCGCCGGACGGGGTGATCGCGACCAGGCCCGCGACGGCGCCGGAGGCGGCGCCCAGCGTGGTGAACGCGCCGTGCCGGATGCGCTCGTAGATCAGCCAGCCGAGCATCGCGGCGCCGGTGGCGATCTGCGTGTTGAAGGCCATGAGGGCGGCGGTGCCGTTGGCGGCCAGCGCCGATCCGGCGTTGAACCCGAACCAGCCGAACCACAGCAGCGCGGCGCCGAGGACGACGAGCGGCAGGCTGTGCGGCCGCATCGGGTCCTTCTTGAATCCGATCCGCTTGCCGACGACAAGGACCGCGGCGAGCGCTCCGACACCCGCGTTGATGTGGACCGCCGTACCACCGGCGAAGTCGATCACCCCGAGCTTGAAGAGCCAGCCGTCGGACTGCCAGACCCAGTGCGCGATCGGGAAGTACACGACGGAGACCCAGAGCCCGATGAACAGCGCCCAGGCGCTGAACTTCACACGGTCCGCGAGCGCCCCGCTCATCAGGGCGGGGGTAAGGACGGCGAACATCAGCTGGAAGAGGGCGAAGGCGAAGACCGGAATGCCTTCCGTGCCTCCGGTCAGGGTGTCGACCGTGATGCCCTTGAGGCCGATGTGGTCGAAGTTGCCCAGCAGACCGGCGCCGATGTCGTCACCGAAGGTCAGCGAGTACCCGTAGAGCACCCACAGCACGCTGACGATCCCGAGCGAGATCAGGGACATCATGAGCATGTTGAGGGCGCTCTTCACCCGCACCATGCCGCCGTAGAAGAAGGCCAGGCCGGGCGTCATCAGCATGACGAGCGCGGCACTGATCAATACGAATGCGGTATCTGCGCCATTCAAGGCCAGCGTCTCCTCGTGGGTCGGAACGGCCCGTGCGGATGCTCAAGCTAGGTGTGGGCCGACTGTGCTGAGGAGATTGGCGCAGCGCGGTTTCGGCCAATGCAGCTCGATGTTTCACCGCAGTGACGAAGACGTCCGGTGTGTTACGTGCCGATGAACCGGCGGATCTCGGGGGCCGGCCGTGGATACCCTCTGCGGACATCGGAAACCGGCCGCGGCGGTCACCCTGTGTCCTGGCGGCGGGGGAGCCGTGTCGGGCTGTACGGGGTGACTGCCGCGGCCGGAGCTTTCGGCGGGCGGTGTACGGGTCCGGCCCGCGGCCGGGTGCGTCCGCCGCTCAGACGGCCTCCGCGGACTCGGGCAGCTGGGCGGTGAGCCGCTCGGTGAGATCGACCACGCCGGAGACATCGCCGAATTCCCTGGCGGCGGTGTCGAGCGTCTTGCGGAGCCGGGTGTTGACCCGCTCGGAACGCACGCTCTCCGCCACCTTCAGGGCCTTCTCCGCAAGGGCCGTGGACTGCTCGGGCTCCCGCTTGAGGAGATGGACGGTGGCCAGGCCGATCAGGTTCAGCGCGTACGACCGCTGGTGGTCGGGGTCCTCGGCGAACAGCTCGACGGCGCGCCGCATCACCGGTTCGGCGAGGGAGGCGTAGATGGGGCTGCGGCCGGAGACATAGGCGAGGTCGCGGTATGAGTGGGCGTTCTCGCCGTTGAGCTCCGCCTCGGAGAAGAAGCGGATCCAGTCGGGCTCCGCCTCGCCGTCGGCCCCGGCGTCGGAGAAGGTGTCCTCGGCCATCCTGACGGCCCGCTTCGTCTTGCTCGGCTGGCCCATGTTGGCGTACGCGCGCGCCTCCATCGCATACAGCATGGCCTGGGTCCGGGCGGTGGCGCAGTCCCGGCTGCCGTACTGCGCGAGATGGATCAGCTCCAGCGCGTCGTCGGGCCGGCCGAGATGGATCATCTGACGGCTCATGGACGAGAGGATGTACGAGCCGAGCGGCTTGTCCCCGGCCTCCTTCGCGGCGTGCAGGGCGAGGACGAAGTACTTCTGGGCGTTGGGCTGGAGTCCGACGTCGTAACTCATCCAGCCGGCCAGCTCGGCCAGTTCGGCCGCGCACCGGAAGAGCCGCCGCGAGGTGGCCCCGGGCTGAGGCTCCTGGAGCAGGTCGGTGACCTCGTGGAGTTGGCCGACGACCGCCTTGCGCCGCAGGCCGCCGCCGCACTGCGCGTCCCAGAGCCGGAACATCGCGGTGGTCGACTCCAGCAGATCCAGCTCGGGCCCGGAGAGCCGGGAGGCCCGGGACGGAGTGGCGGCCGGCTCGTCGACGGGCTGCTCCGGGCCGCCCGCCGAGGTGGGCACCAGCCAGCGCTGCATGGGCTCCACCAGGGCCGGCCCCGCGGCCAGCGCCAGCGAGGTTCCGAGGAATCCGCGCCGCGCCAGCATCAGATCGCTGCGGGAGAACTCGCTGATCAGCGCCACGGTCTGGGGGCCCGCCCAGGGCAGATCGACCCCGGACACCGAGGGCGACTGATGCGCGGAGCGCAGCCCGAGCTCCTCGACGGCCACGACGGCGCCGAAGCGCTCGGAGAACAGCTCGGCGAGGATGCGCGGGATCGGCTCGCGCGGCTGCTCACCGTCGAGCCAGCGGCGCACCCGCGAGGTGTCCGTGCTGATGTGGTGCGCGCCCATCTGGCGCGCCCGGCGGTTGACCTGCCGCGCCAGTTCGCCCTTCGACCAGCCGCTGCGCAGGAACCACGAGCCGAGTTGCCCATTCGGGCGCTTGCCGGTATTCGTACCGCCTGCGCCACTGCCGCCCACTGGAACGCCCCCATCCGCTGAAGCCACTTGTCGCGCGAATCGCCATCAGAATGCCGTGAGCACGGGGCGCCTGTCCGCCGGTTGCGCCGCTTCGAACAGGAAACCGAGTTGCCCTTGGCATACCCACGGGAGTGCCTTACCCCGGGTTCGTGCACTGAAAGTAATCCTACGATCACTGTCCCAGCGAGGGCGATTCCGCAAACGCCACCATTCGCCACCCCTTCGAATGAACTCGCCCACGGCCAGGCGCGATTGACTTGACGCACTTCGATCGGAGCGGGCCGAAGCGCCGCACGCCGGGGCGCGCGAATCCGGCCCGGCTACCCCCAATGCCACTTCGCGCCGCCTTAACCGCCCCAATGGCGACGGAGTGTCACGGGCAGACTGCGAGACGTAACCACCGGTGAGTTCGACCCGTTGGAGGGGGCATGGGCTTCACGATCGGCGGCATCCGGGAAATGCGGTCCGGCTCGCGCCGCCGCGGCCGCACCACTGAGTGCACCGCGGTGGCGGAGTACACGGGCCTGTGGGGCTGGGACGTGGTTCCCGGCGCGATTCCGGCGGCGGTTCCCGCGGCCGTTCCCGCGGCGCGGGCCTCGGGCGGGCGGTGCCCCTGCGGCGAACGCGACTGCGTGTCGCCGGGCGCCCATCCGCTGGCATTCAGCCCCGAGGTGCCGGCGGGCGCCACCCTCGACGACGTCGCCAAGGCGTGGTCGGAGGTGCCGGGCGCGGCGGTGCTGCTGCCCGTGGGCCGCGGCTTCGACATCATCGACGTGGCGGAACCGGCGGGGAGCCGGGCCCTGGTACGGCTCGAACGGATGGGGCTCCCGCTGGGCCCGGTCCTGGCGACACCGACCGGCCGCGCCCACTTCTTCGTGGCGCCGGGCGCGGCGGCGGAGCTGCCGGAGCTGCTGTACCGGATGGGCTGGGACGACGCGGACCTGGACCTGCACGGCCTGGGGCCGGGAGCGTATGTACTGGCGCCGCCGTCGGAGGTGGCGGGGCTGGGTCCGGTGCGGTGGCTGCGCCCGCCGTCCCTGGACACGGCGGCGGAGCCGCCGCCGGCGAGGCTGCTGCTGGGCACGCTGGCGTACATCTGCCATCGCCTGGCCTGACGGGTCGCCGTCCGGCGGGGGGCCGTTGTCCGGAGTGCGGTGCGCCTCCCGGCGGGGGGTCGTGGTGCGGGCCGTCGCTGGTTCCGGGGACCGGGGCCTCCGGAGGTACGTGTCCGGACTGCTTTCCTCACCGCGCTTCGCGCGAGCTGCGACGCTTTACGTCCGGACACGCACCTCCTCCGACCCCGACCCCCTCCCGCCACGCCCCACGCGGCCGTGCGCGGCCCCAGACGCTGAGCCGAGGCGGCGGCTGGTGGCGACCACCGGGGGAAGGGGGTCGGGGGCGGAGGAGGTGCGTGTCCGGACACTAAAGCGTGATTTGTGGCGCGCGGACGCCCACATCCCGACTGTGGCCAGATGCGCCGTAAATCATGCCGTCCGGACATGTACCTCCGGAGCCCCCGGCCCCCGGCACGGAGCCGCGAGACCGCAACCGCACCGGACCGGACCGGAAACCGGGCCCGGGCCCCGGCACGGAGCCGCGCAAACCCCTAGTCGCCGATCAGCGCGCTCACGAACGCCTCGGGTTCGAACGGGGCCAGATCATCCGCTCCCTCGCCCAGGCCCACCAGCTTCACCGGCACCCCCAGCTCCCGCTGCACCGCGATCACGATGCCCCCCTTGGCCGTGCCGTCCAGCTTCGTGAGGACGATGCCCGTGATGTCCACGACCTCCGCGAACACCCGCGCCTGCACCAGCCCGTTCTGCCCGGTCGTGGCGTCCAGGACCAGCAGCACCTCGTCCAGCGGACCGTGCTTCTCCACGACCCTCTTGACCTTGCCCAGCTCGTCCATCAGCCCGGTCTTGGTGTGCAGCCGGCCCGCCGTGTCGATGAGGACGACGTCCGCGCCCTCCGCGATGCCCTCCTTGACCGCGTCGAACGCGATCGACGCCGGGTCGCCGCCCTCCGGGCCGCGCACCGTACGGGCGCCGACCCGCTCGCCCCAGGTCTGGAGCTGATCCGCGGCGGCGGCGCGGAACGTGTCGGCCGCGCCCAGGACGACCGAGCGGCCGTCCGCGATCAGTACGCGTGCCAGCTTGCCGGTGGTCGTGGTCTTGCCGGTGCCGTTGACGCCGACGACCATCACCACGGCCGGGGTGTCGAGGCCGCTCTCGGTCTGCACCGCGCGGTCGAAGTCCGTGCCGAGGAGGTGGACCAGCTCCTCCTTGAGCAGCGCGCGCAGTTCCTCCGGCGTCCGCGTGCCGAGCACCCGTACCCGCTCGCGCAGCCGCTCGACCAGTTCCTGGGTCGGGGCGACACCGACGTCCGCGATGAGGAGGGTCTCCTCGATCTCCTCCCAGGTCTCCTCGTCGAGGTGCTCGCGCGAGAGCAGCGTGAGCAGTCCCTTGCCGAGGGAGTTCTGCGAGCGGGCGAGCCTGGCGCGCAGCCGGATCAGCCGGCCCGCGGACGGCTCGGGGATCTCGATCGCGGGTGCGGCCGGGGCCTCCTCGACGGCGACCGGCGCCTCCGTGCCGTCCGGGAGGCCGACCTCCTCGATCGTGCGGCGCGGCTCGTCGCGCGGTGCCTCCGCCTCGTCGCCGACATGTGGCTCGGCAGGGGGAGCTGTGAGGGTCGGCGTGCTCGACGGCGCCTCGGGCGGCAGCTTCTTCTTCTTGCGGCTGCCGACCACGAGCCCGCTGATCAGGCCGACCGCGACCAGGGCGATGACTACAACAAGGATGACGATTTCCATAACGCTCCCAGTATCGGCCACGGCCGGGACCGGCCCTGGCTTCAGAGGATCACACGGAGATCCTCGTTACGATTTGGACCTTTTGCGCTGAACGTACGATGCTGGGGGTTCTGGGTTCGCCCGGACTCCCCTCTCTCTGGAGCCCCCCACCTCTGTACGGAGCCTCTTCATGCCCCACGCCTCCGAAGGCGCGATAGAGACCCGCGGTCTGGAACCCGTCCCCGAGGACGAACGCACCGGCCATGTCCGCCAACTCTTCCCCACCTGGGTGGCCGCGAACATCAGCGTGCTGCTGCTCACGATGGGCGCCGGTCTGATCGTCTTCAACGGTCTGAACTTCTGGCAGGTGCTGACCGTCGCCGTCGCGGCGCCCGTCGTGTCGTACGGCATCGTGGGGCTGGTCTCCCTCGCCGGAAAGCGCGGCGGCTCCCCGGGTATGGCGCTCTCCCGGGCTGTCTTCGGCCAGCGGGGGAACCTCTTCCCCGGCACGCTGATCTGGGTCGCCCGCTGGGGCTGGGAGACGATCAACGCGGTCACCGGCGCCTATGCCGTGCTGACGGTTCTCGACTTGGTCTTCGGCGTCAAGCGCAACACTCCGCTGATCGTGATCACGCTGCTGCTCTTCGTGGCCTGCACCTTCCTGGTCTCGGGCCTCGGCATCGGCGCGCTGCGGGTGTGCAGTACCTGGTCGACCTATCTCTTCGGCGCCTTCAGCGTGCTGGTGCTGGTGTATCTGGTGGCCCATACGGACTGGTCGGCGGTCTTCGGCCGGCCCGCGGGGTCGACGGCGATGATGGTCGCGGGGATCGGGACCGTCGCGGCGGGCGGGATCAGCTGGGTGCCCTCGGCCCCGGACTTCACACGCTATCTGCCCCGGTCCGCCTCCGGCCGGGCGATGGTCGGCTCGACCGTCGGCGGCGCGGGGATCGTGGTGCTGCCGATGGTGCTGATGGGCGCGGTGATGGCGGTCGGCACCCCGGATCTCGCCACGGCGCAGGACCCGGTGTCGTTCATCGGTGAGCTGCTGCCCGCCTGGATCTCGGTGCCGTATCTGCTGATCGCGCTGGTCGGCATGGTGCTGATCAACTCGATGTCGATGTACTCGGCGGGCTTCACCGCGCAGACCCTGGGCATCAAGGTGCCGCGCGCCTGGGCGGTGAGCGTGAACGCGGTGATCAGTCTCGTCCTCGGCTTCCTGCTGATGGTGGTGGCCACCAGCTTCATCGGCTCGTTCATCTCGTTCCTGACGCTGCTCGCGGTGGCGTTCTCGGCCTGGATCGGTGTCTTCGGGGTGGACATGCTGCGGCGGCGTACGTACGACGGCGCGGCGCTGATGGACACCACACGGACCAGCGCCTACTGGTACCGGGGCGGCTTCGCGTGGTCGGCGATGGCCGCCTGGGCTACGGCGCTGGTGGTGGGGCTGCTGTTCACGCGCGTGGACTGGTTCTCGGGACCCTTCGCCGGGACCTGGGCCGGTGAGAACGGTCTGGGCTGGGTCATCACGACCGTCGTGGCGGCGGCTCTCTACGCGGTCCTGCCGCGCGAGCGGGTCACGGCCCCGGCCGCCGCGCGGGCCGAGAAGGAGACGCTGTCCGTCTAAGGGCCTGTCCGGCGCTAACCCATCTCTTCGAGCGTCTTGCCCTTCGTCTCCTTCACGAACAGCAGCACGAACGGGATGGAGAGCACGGCGAAGCAGGTGTAGATGACGTACGTGCCGGAGAGGTTCCACTCGGCCAGGCTCGGGAAGCTCGCGGTGATGACCCAGTTCGCGATCCACTGCGCCGAGGCCGCCACACCGAGCGCGGCGGCGCGGATCTTGTTCGGGAACATCTCGCCGAGGAAGACCCAGACGATGACGCCCCAGGACAGCGCGAAGAAGAGCACGAACACATGGGCCGCGACCAGGGCGACGGTCCCCTCCGTGCCCGGCAGTCTGCCGTTCACCAGGGGCGCGGAGAACGCCCAGGCCTCGAAGGCGAGCGCGATGGCCATGCCCGACGAGCCGACGAGCGCGAGGGGTTTGCGGCCGACCTTGTCCACCAGGACCATCGCGATCACGGTGCCGATGATGTTCACGATCGATGTGGTGAACGAGTAGAAGAACGAGCTGGACGGGTTGATGCCGACCGACTGCCAGAGCGTCGCCGAGTAGTAGAAGGCGACATTGATGCCGACGAGCTGCTGGAACATCGACAGCCCGATGCCGACCCACACGATGGGCAGGAAGTAGAAGCGGCTGCCTTTCAGGTCCTTGAAGGTCGACTTGTGCTCGCGGCGCATGGCGTGTTCGATCTCGGCGACCCGGGCGTCCAGATCGACGTCCTCGCTCTCGACCTCGGCGAGCACCTGCCTGGCGCGCTCCACCCGGCCCACGGAGAGCAGATAGCGCGGCGACTCGGGGATCGCGAAGGAGAGCAGTCCGTACAGGAGCGCCGGTACGACCATCACGCCGAGCATCCACTGCCACGCCTCCAGGCCCAGCAGCGTGCCGCGCTGGTCGCCGTTGGCGAGCTGAAGGATGCCGAAGTTCACCAGCTGGGAGACGGCGATGCCGATGACGATCGCGGCCTGCTGGAAGGAGCCGAGCCGGCCCCGGTAGGCGGCCGGGGACACCTCGGCGATGTACGCGGGGCCGATCACCGACGCCATGCCGATGGCGAAGCCGCCGATGATCCGCCAGGCCGCCAGGTCGTAGATGTCGAACGGCAGCGCGGAGCCGACGGCGCTGACGGTGAAGAGGGCCGCGGAGATCCGCATACAGCGGATACGGCCGATCCGGTCGGCGATCCGGCCCGCGGTGGCGGCACCGATCGCACAGCCGATCAGGGCGATGGCGATGACCTGCGCGAGGGCCGCCGAGCCGATGTCGTATCTGCTCCTGATGGCTTCGACGGCCCCGTTGATCACCGAGCTGTCGTAGCCGAAGAGGAAGCCGCCCATCGCGGCCGCGGCCGTGATGAAGATGACATGGCGGAGGTGTTCCGGCGGGGCCGCGCGGCCTCCGGACGGCGGTACCTGCGCTGTGTCGGTCACGTGTGCTCCTGGTGCCGCCCGGCTGCCGTTGCCGGACGTGGGGTGGGCGAGCCTTTCCAGTGGGTCACAACTTGCCCCCGGCCACCACTTGTACGCGTGTCCTGTGCGATCCCCAGGTGATACGGGGTCAGCGCAGCCGCTGGCTGATGACCTTGGAGACCCCGTCGCCCTGCATGGAGACCCCGTACAGCGCGTCCGCGACCTCCATCGTCCGCTTCTGATGCGTGATCACGATCAGCTGGGAGCTCTCCTGGAGCTCCTGCATGATGCGGATCAGCCGCTGGAGGTTGGTGTCGTCGAGCGCCGCCTCGACCTCGTCCATCACATAGAACGGGCTCGGCCGCGCCTTGAAGATCGACACCAGCAACGCCACTGCCGTCAGGGACCGTTCGCCGCCGGAGAGCAGTGACAGCCGCTTGACCTTCTTGCCCGGCGGCCTGGCCTCCACGTCCACCCCCGTGGTGAGCATGTTCTCGGGATCGGTGAGGATGAGCCGTCCCTCGCCGCCCGGGAAGAGCCGCGAGAAGACCCCCTCGAACTGTTCCGCCGTGTCCCGGTACGCCTCGGTGAAGACCTGCTCGACGCGTTCGTCGACCTCCTTCACCACGAGCAGCAGATCCGCCCGGGTCTTCTTCAGGTCTTCGAGCTGCTCGGAGAGGAACTTGTGGCGTTCCTCCAGGGCCGCGAACTCCTCCAGGGCGAGCGGATTCACCTTTCCGAGCTGCTGATGCGCCCGTTCGGCCGCCTTGAGCCGCTTCTCCTGCTCTGCCCGCACGTAGGGCTTCGGCTGGTTGCGCGGATCCGCCGGGTCCTCGGGCAGCGTCTCGCCCTCCGCGGGCGGGGACGGCGGTACGAGCTGACCGGGGCCGTACTCGGCGATCAGCCCGGCCGGCTCCACCCCCAGCTCCTCCAGGGCCTTGGCCTCCAGTTGCTCGATCCGCATCCGCTTCTCGGCGCCGAGCACCTCGCCTCGGTGCACGGAGTCGGTGAGCTTGTCCAGCTCGGCCTTGAGGTCCCGGCCCTGGTTGCGCTCGGCGGCCAGCTCCCGTTCGCGCTCGGCCTTGGCCGCCTCGGCGGCGACGCGTTCGGCCTCGGCCCGTACGACCGACACCTCCACATGCGCCAGCAGCTGCCGGGCGCCGGCCGCCACGGCGCCGGCGACGTGGGCCTCGTGGCGCAGCCGCGCGCGACGCTGTTCCGCGCGCGCCCGCGCCTCGCGCTCGGCGCGCGCCCCCCGGTCGAGCGCGTCGGCCCGGCCGGCCAGCCCCTTCACCCGCTCCTCGTGGGTACGGACCTGGAGCCGGGCCTCCATCTCGGTCTGCCGGGCGTTGGCGCCGTCGGCCGCGAGCCGGTCCCGTACGGAGGTGTCCGGCTCCTCCTGGACCGGGGCCTCCTCCGCGACCAGCAGCCGTTCCGCGAGTTCCTCCGCCTCGGCGGTGGCGCGCTCCAGCGCCTCCTGCGCCTTGGCGGCGGCCGCGGTCGTACGCTCGGCCTCGCCGGCGGCCGCGCGCGCCTGCCCGGAGAGCCGTCCCAGACGCCCGGACACCGCGGACTTCTCCCGGTCGGCGGCCCGGCGCCGCTCCCCCAGCTCCTCCACCAGCGCGGCGCACTCGGCCCGCCGCTCGGTGGCCAGGCGCTGTGCCCCGGCCAGTTCCTCACACCGGACGGCCAGCTCGGCGAGGTCGGCGGCGGCCTCGTCGACGGAGGCCTGTACCTCCAGCAGGCTCGGCGCGCCCGCCGAGCCGCCGTGCGCGAAGTGCGCCCCGAGCACATCGCCCTCGGCGGTCACGGCGGTGATCGCGGGCCGCGCGGCGACCAGGTCCTCGGCGTCCTCCAGCGTCCCGACGACCACCGTGTCCCGGACGAGCCGCCGTACGGCGCCCAGCAATTCGGCGGGTCCGCTCACCAGATCGATGACGTGCGGCGCGGCGCCGACGGCGGTCGCGGTACGTACGGAACGGCCGGCCGCGTCCGTACCGCGTCCTTCCGCCGCCGCCTGGCCGGGCACGCCGGGGGCCGTCCCTGGGCGGTCCTGCGGGCCGGGCTCGTCCTCCCCGGGAGAGCCGGCCGGCAGCAGGGCCGCGCGGCCCGCGTCCTGTTTGCGCAGCAGCCGGATGGCCTCGGCCGCCGCCGTCGGGTCGGCGACGGCGATCGCGTCCGCGGCGGCACCGAGCGCCGCGGCCACCGGGATCTCGTATCCGGGGGTGACGGTGAGCAGTTCGGCGGCCGGACCGAGCAGGCCCGAGAGGCTGTCGCGGGCGGCGAGCAGCGCGCCGGTGCCGTCCTTGCGGCGCAGACCGAGGGCGAGCGCGTCATGGCGGGCCGCGAGGGCGGCGCGTTCGCGTTCGGCCGTGGTGGCGGCCTCGCGCGCCGCCGTCAGCGCGGCCTCCGCGGCGGACAGGGCGGAGCGGGCGTTCTCGTACCGCTCGCCCCGTTCATGGTCCTCGGCGTCCAGGCCGTCCACCTCGGCCTTGAGCTGTTCGTACTCCTCCTGGGCGGCGACCGCGCGCTCGCGCGCCTCGTCACGGGACGCGGCGAGGCGGCCGATCTCCGCCTGGGCCGACGCCGCCCGGCCGCGGGCCGCGTTGACCTGGCCGTGCAGCCGGGCGAGGCCCTCGCGGCGGTCGGCGATCGCGCGGGCGGCGTCCTTGAGCCGGCGTTCCTCGGCGGCCAGTTGCCGTTCCAGCTCGGCGCGGTGCGCGACGGTGTCCTCGCGGGCGTGTTCGGCCGCCTCCAGCGCGGCCTCCAGCTCCGCCTCCTGCTCCCGGATCCGGGCGGCCTCGCGCTCCATGTCCTCGGGGTCCCGGCCGCGCCGTTCGTCCGTGGGCGCGGCGGTCGCGCTCTTCACCCGCGCGTCGGCGAGCGAGACCGTGCCCCGTACCCGCTCGGCGAGCTGGGACAGCTCGTACCAGGTCTGCTGGGCCCGCTGGAGGCGCGGCGCGAGCCGCCGTACCTCGTCCTCCAGCTCCGCTTCCCGGGTCAGCGCGGCCTTGAGCCGGGTCTCGGCGTCCTCCTTGCGCCGCTTCAGTTCGGCCTCGTCCGCGATCTCCGTACGGAGCGCGTCGCGCAGCCTGACCAGGTCGTCGGCGAGCAGCCGCAGCCGAGCGTCGCGCAGATCGGCCTGTATGACGGCGGCCCGCCGGGCGACCGCGGCCTGCCGTCCGAGGGGTTTGAGCTGGCGGCGCAGCTCGTCGGTGAGGTCCTGGACGCGGGCCAGGTTTGCCTGCATCGAGTCCAGCTTCCGCAGCGCCTTCTCCTTGCGCTTGCGGTGCTTGAGCACACCGGCGGCCTCCTCGATGAACGCCCGGCGCCCCATCGGGTCGGCGTGCAGCACGGAGTCGAGCTGGCCCTGGCCGACGATGACATGCATCTCGCGGCCGATACCGCTGTCGGACAGCAGCTCCTGGATATCGAGAAGGCGGCAGGTGTCGCCATTGAGCTGGTATTCGCTGCCGCCGTTGCGGAACATGATCCGCGTAATGGTGACTTCCGCGTAGTCGATGGGCAGCGCACCGTCGGAGTTGTCGATGGTCAGGGAGACCTCCGCGCGGCCGAGCGGCGGGCGCCCGGTCGTCCCGGCGAAGATCACGTCCTCCATCTTGCCGCCGCGCAGTGACTTCGCCCCCTGCTCCCCCATGACCCAGGAGAGCGCGTCCACGACATTGGACTTACCCGAGCCGTTCGGGCCCACGACACAGGTGATACCCGGCTCGAAGCGCAGCGTCGTGGCGGAGGCGAAGGATTTGAACCCGCGCAGGGTCATGGCCTTGAGATGCACGCCGCCGGACTCTACCCGGCTCCGATCGTCCCTCGCCGGTTTCACCGCCGAACGTGCAGGGCACATCAGACGTTAAGAAAGGCGTGGCAGCGCCAACAATGCTTCGTACAGCGGAAGATGGAAAGAAAGAAGGGACGCCGAGGCGTCCCTTGCATATCTTGCGAGAGTGTTTCTCACCCGACCCCGAGGGGGGCTGTTGTCAGGTGAGCGCGGGCTCCGCCTGGGGTACATCAATGTCGATGCCATTGAGCAGCGACTCTCCGGGGTGCTGTGCGACGGCGGCGTTCAGCACGTCGTTCTCGGACTGGATCCGTACGAGTTCGGATTCGAGGTCCTGGACGCGCTGCTGGAGCCGTCGCATCTCGGCGAGGAGTCGCGGGTCGGAACCGCCGACATAACCGAGAAGCGCCTTTGCCATGATGAATGGTCCTCCACACTGAGTGACCGACCGGATGCGGTGTGGGTCGTGAGGGAAATCGCACCCGCGGTGCTTGGCAGTGCTTGTTCATCACTGCGGTTCTTACTGCCAAACAGCTAAGGTGCGCGGGGATTCCAGCGTCTCACCAAAAAGTTTGACGGTCAACACGATCACAGCCCGTACCGGCGGGCAGCCCGGCGGCGGGCGCCCGCGAGGGGTGCGGCGCCGGCTCTTCCACGGGCCCCCGGGGGCGTGGAGATCATCCTTATTCCGGCAGCCTGGCACGACTGGCCGTTCTTGGCAACCACCAGGTCATCGCCGACTTACGCATGTGCCATCGGCATTCCCGAGCCCTCCGGCGCCGCCCCGGACGACGCGATCTCAGCGGATGGCGAAGGTCTCGTAACCCCCGCGCGGGGTGTCCCAGATCTCAGTGACTCCGTCCACATGCCCGGGTGTGTCGGCGGAGCGCAGCCATTCCAGCAGACGGTGGCAATTCTCACGTGGACCCTCGGCGACGACCTGCACCCTGCCGTCGTCCAGATTGAGGGCGAATCCGGTGAGGCCGCCGATCTCCAGGGCGTTTGCCCTGGTGAACCAGCGGAAGCCCACTCCCTGCACTCTGCCGCGTACCCAGGCCGTAAGTCGAACGTCTTCTTTCATGCACGCAAGCTAACCGGCCAATTGCTTCCCGCACCCGGCGCCCCCACACGTCATGCCGTACAGTCCCGTCGCAATAGCCTCACTCGTACGGGTGAGATCTGGACACGTTGCCGTCGAGAGCATGAGGAAGGCATATGGGACGCCACCGCCGCTCAGCCGCCGCCCCGCCCGTCGAGGAACACGTGGACGGTGCGCGCCGGAAGAGGCGGATCGCCACCCCTGTTCGTACCGGCCTGCTGGGCGCCTCCGCCGCCATGGCGGTCGGAGCCGTAGCCGTCGCCTCGGGCCTGCTGCCCGGCGGCGGTGACCACCTCACGGTCGGCGGCAGCGCCAGCAGCGGGCAGATACGTACCGAGGGCGCTCCGGAGCTCCAGCAGCAGGGCGGCTCGTCCGCCGAGCCGACGCGGGATGCCTCGGCCTCGCCGAGCCGTTCCGCCGACCGGACCCAGCCGCCGTCGGCGTCCGCCTCGCCCACTCCGCACAAGCCGTCCGTCACTCCTTCGAAGGACACGCCGGATTCGCCGTCCGCGCAGCCGGAGAAGAAGACGACCAAGCCCGCCGCGGCCCCGCCGAAGCCGAAGGCCGACATACCGACCCGCACCAGCCAGGCCCCGGCGCCCCAGCAGACCACCGAGCGTGCCGCGGAGGCGCCCGCGGCTCCCGGCTCCAGCGCCTCCGAGTCGGCCGTGCTCTCGCTGGTCAACAAGGAGCGCGCGAAGGTGGGGTGCAGCCCGCTGCGGGCCGATGCCTCGCTCGGCAGGCTGGCGCAGAACTTCAGTGACGACATGGCGGAGCGCGGGTTCTTCGACCACACGGACCCGGACGGCAAGTCGCCCTGGGACCGCGCCGGCAAGGCGGGCGTCAAGGATCTGGGCGGCGAGAACATAGCCAGGGGGCAGGCCACTGCCCAGTCCGTGATGGACTCGTGGATGAGCAGCGAGGGCCATCGCGCGAACATACTGAACTGCGACTACACGCGGCTGGGTGTCGGTGTGCACACCGGCTCCGGCGGCCCGTGGTGGACTCAGGACTTCGGCTTCTGAGCCCAGCGCCGACGCACCGAAGCGCACTCACCAGACGAAAGCGCCACCTGTCGCGTGGCGCTTTCGGTTGTAAAGTCACCGCTATGGACGCCTTCGATGTCTTCTCCCGGCAGTGCCCCTCGCGCACCACGCTGGAACATGTGACGGGCCGCTGGGGTGGTCTGACGCTCGGCGCCCTGTACGAGAGCCGCCTCCGCTTCAACGAACTGCGGCGGCGCGTCGACGGCGTGAGCGAGAAAATGCTCTCCCAGACCCTGCACGCGCTGGAGCGTGACGGACTGGTGCTGCGCGAGGCGCGGCCGGTCAATCCGCCGTGGGTCGATTACGAGCTGACCCCGCTGGGCCGGGAGGTCACCGAGCGGCTGCTCGGGCTGATCCAGCTGGTCGAGGCGCGGATGCCCGAGGTGATGTCGGCACGCGAGCGCTACGACACGACGCGCGGAGCCCGCTGACAGCGCGGGCAGAAATAGCTGGAGCGGTTCATCCAGGGCCGTCGGCGTATCGGTGTCCCGCAGCGCCGGCACGGCTCGTCCTCACGTCCGTACGCGTCCAGCGACCGGTCGAAGTACCCCGATTCGCCGTTCACATTGACGTACAGGCTGTCGAAGCTGGTGCCGCCGGCGTCGAGGGCCGCGTTCATCACGTCCCGTACATGACCGAGCAGTTCCCTGGCGCGTGGCCGGGGCAGGGTGGCCGTGGGGCGTTCGTAGTGGAGGCGGCTGCGCCAGAGCGCCTCGTCCGCGTAGATATTGCCGACGCCGCTGATCAGCGACTGGTCGAGCAGGGCGCGCTTGACCGTCGTACGGCGCAGCCTCAGCGCGGTGAGGAAGGCGTCGTCGTCGAAGGCCGGGTCCAGCGGGTCCCTGGCGATGTGCGCGATGACATCGGGCACTCCGTCGGGGGTGTTCTCGTGGAGCGAGAGCCCGCCGAAAGTGCGCTGGTCGACGAAGCGCAGCTCGGTCGCGAAGGTGTCGGCGAACCGGATCCGGATACGCAGATGCTTCTCGTCCGGGGCGCTCTCCGGCTGGACCAGCAGCTGGCCGCTCATCCCGAGGTGGCCGAGGATCGAGGCGTCCGTGTCGGCCAGGGGCAGCCAGAGGTACTTGCCGCGCCGGCGTGCCGTACCGATGGTGTGCCCCTTGAGCTGGGCTGCGAAGTCCTCGGCGCCGGCGGTGTGCCGCCGTACCGCGCGCGGGTGCAGCACCTCGGTCTCGGCGACGGTCCGGCCGCTGACCCAGCGTTCGAGTCCACGCCGGACGACTTCGACCTCGGGCAGCTCGGGCACGGGACGCTCCTGTGGGTGAGGGGGCCGGAACGGGTGTGCCCCTCACGCCGTACGACGACGCGAGGGGCACACCCGGAAGGAGAGAGCACGGACGCTCAGGCGTTGGCGGTGTCCGCGGGGGTCGGCTCCGACGGGGCGGAAGAGGTGTCGGCGGCCTCTTCAGCCGTGGTGTCGGCGTTCTTTTCGACATCCGCGTTCACGTCACGGTCAACGTCGCCGTGGGCGTCGGTCTTCCCCGCCGCCTCCCGTTCGTCCGCCGCGGTCCGGATGGACCGCCAGGCGGACTCCGCCGCCTGCTGCTCCGCTTCCTTCTTGCTGCGGCCGGTGCCGGTGCCGTACGAGACACCACCGACGCGGGCGGCAGCAGTGAAGGTCTTCTCGTGGTCCGGGCCCGTTTCCGTGACGAGATACTCGGGCACCCCGAGACTCTCCGCCGCGGTGAGCTCCTGGAGACTGGTCTTCCAGTCCAGGCCGGCCCCGAGATTCGAGGACTTCTCGATCAGCGGGTCGAAGAGCCGGTGCACCAGCTCGGACGCCGCGTCGAGGCCCTTGTCGAGATAGACAGCGCCGATCACCGCTTCCAGGGTGTCGGCGAGAATCGACGCCTTGTCCCGGCCGCCCGTGCCCTCTTCGCCCCGGCCGAGCCGGATGAAGGAGCCGAGTTCGAGGCCGCGGCCCACCTCCGCAAGCGCACGCGAGTTGACCACCGCGGCCCGCAATTTGGCCAGCTGGCCTTCAGGCAGGTCGGGGTGGGTGCGGTACAGCGTGTCCGTGACCACCAGACCGAGCACCGAATCCCCGAGGAATTCGAGCCGCTCGTTGGTGGGCAGACCGCCGTTCTCGTACGCGTACGAACGATGGGTCAGCGCACGCACCAGAAGGGCGGTCTCGAGCTGATACCCGAGCCGCCCTTCCAGAAGCGTGTGGGACGAGGCTGTGCTGACATTGTCTGTCTGCTTCTTGGCATGGGACAGTTCAGACATTGAGCCTCTCACCAGCCGCTCAGACCTCGAGGACCTGGCGCTTGTTATAGGTGCCGCAGCTCGGGCACGCGATGTGCTGCAGCTTCGGCTCCTGGCAACGCTCGCACGAAACCAGGGTGGGGACCGCAGCCTTCCACTGCGACCGGCGGTGGCGCGTGTTGCTGCGCGACATCTTCCGCTTCGGAACAGCCACGGCTACTTCTCCTGCTTCTCGTCGACGCCCGCTTCGGCGCCGCCCATGTTGTCCTTCTCGCCGTCCTTGACGGTCTCGGCGAGTCCCTGCAGTGCCGCCCAACGGATGTCGACGGCGTCGTGGTGGTGGTCCGGGTTCTCGTCCAGCCTGATCCCACATGTGGAACACAGACCGGCACAGGTCTCCCGGCACACCGGCTGCATCGGCAGTGCGAGCACCACCGCATCACGCAGCACCGGTTCGAGGTCGAACAGGCCATCTTCGATGAAGAGTCTGTCGTCGTCCTCGCTGTACTCGGCGTCAGCGGCCGGCTCCGCACGGGTGCGGCCCCGGTCATCGGCGTCGTGGTACGAGAACATCTCCTGGAAGTCCGCCGCCACTTCCTGGCCCAGCGGCTCCAGACACCTTACGCACTCCCCCTCGGCCGTCGCACGGGCGGTGCCCGTCACGAGCACGCCCTCCATGACGGATTCGAGGCGGAGGTCCAGCTCCACGGGCGCGCCCTCGGGCGTCCCGATCACCCCCGCGATACCGAAGTCCTTGGGGGCGGGCACCGAGCGGGTCACCTTCTGGAGCGCACCAGGACGCCGCCCCAGCTCGTGTGTGTCGAACACGAGGGGGTTGCGGTGGTCGAGGCGCGCGTTCAGGGTTCTTCCCGCTTTCGGATCGTGAGAGGGGCCGCCACCGTCGCGGAAGCGAGCGGGCGGCATGGGTCGCGGACATACACGCGGCCGAAGAGCCAGGGTACTGGACCGGCCGCCGTAGGCCCAATCCGGCCCCTCGGGGGTATCGGGGGTACCGGACCGGGCACGCGGTCCCGGCGCCCCGGCCGCGCGGTCTCAGCGTCCTTGCTCGTAGCGGCGCAGCTGCTCGATGTCGATCATGCTGGTGTCGAAGAGGCTGGTCTCGTCGAGGGCGCTCTGCGGCTGGTGGGCCGGGGGCAGCGCGTGCTGCTGGGGCTGGACCTCGGGCTGCTGCTGCCAGCCGTAGTTCGGGTCGTACGCCTGCGCCTGGCCCTGGCCGTGGCTCTGGTCCTGGCCGTATCCCTGCTGCTGGTACGCGTACGGGTCCTGCTGGTAGCCGTACGCGTCCTGCTGCTGGTAGCCGCCGTAGCCGGCCTCCGTGGCGTACGCCGGGTCCTGGTAGCCGGCCTCGGCGTACTGGGGCTGGGGCTGGGACTGCGGCTGGGCCTGGGGCGGCGTCTGCGGGTACGCGGGCTCGGTGTAGGGCGGCTGGACCGGCACCGGCGGCGGCTGCGCCGCCACGGGCTCCTGGGCACCTTCCCGGGGGCTTCCCGCGAGGTCCGCCAGATAGTCCGCGTCGCTGGTGCGCCCCTGCGGGCCCGCCGCGTCCTGGGCGGCCATGTGCGCGCCGAGATCGTCCGAGGCGGTGCGGCCGATGAGTTTCTGCCTGCCGCGGCCGACCGCTTCGAGCGTCTTGGACAGGACGGCCTCGAAGGCTCCGAACTTGGCGTCGATGTACTCGTCGGCCCGCCGGATCGTCGTGCCGGGGTCGTCGCTGTACTCGGGGGCGTCATCGTCGTCCCCGCCGGGGGCGCGGCCGAGCAGCTTCTCGCGGCCCCGGTCGACGGAGCCGATGGTCTTGGTGAGGACGACCTCGAAGTTGGCGAGCTTGGAGTCGACGTAGTCGTCGGCCTCGGCGCGGATCTCCTCGGCGTCCCTGCGGGCCTCCGCGAGGATACGGTCGGCCTCCTCCTGGGACTGCCGGGCGACGGCGGTGTCGGAGATCAGCCCGGAGCGCTGGGCGTGCGCCGCCTCGATGATGCGCTCGGCCTCCTGGCGCGCCTGCTCGGCCAGCTGCTCCCGGCCGCCGATCAGCTCCTGGGCCTGGGCCAGCGAGCCCGGGAGCGCTTCCCGTACCTCTTCCAGCATCGCGAGCAGCTCGGCGCGGTTCACCACGCAGGACGCCGACATGGGCATGGAGCGGGCGCTGCCCACCGCGTCGACGATCTCGTCGAGCTTCTTCTGTACGTCCACCGTGTGCTCGCCACTCTCTCAGCTGGTTTGGAGACGGACGCAACGACTGTACGGCCAGTTCGAGCCCGTCCGACACCGGGTGACGGGCCGTCAGTTCCTCAGCGCTCGCCGAGGCGTGCCATCAGGGCCGCGTGAACGGCCTCGGGCAGCAGGTGGGAGACGTCTCCGCCCCAGGTCGCGACCTCTTTGACCAGGGAGGAGGAGAGGAAGCTGTAGGTGGGGTTGGTGGGGACGAACAGGGTCTCGACCCCGGAGAGCCCGTTGTTCATCTGGGCCATCTGCAGCTCGTAGTCGAAGTCGCTGACGGCGCGCAGGCCCTTGACGATGGCAGGGATGTCGCGCTGCTTGCAGAAGTCGACGAGCAGCCCGTGGAACGCCTCGACCTCCACATTGCCGAACTCGGCGGTGACCTCGCGGATCAGGGCGATCCGCTCCTCGATGGTGAACAGCCCCTTTTTGGACTGGTTGATCATCACCGCGACATGTACGACGTCGTACAGCTTGGAGGCGCGGGCGATGATGTCGAGATGTCCATTGGTGATGGGGTCGAAGGACCCCGGACAGACGGCGCGGCGCAACTTGATTCCCTCGCTCTCCGGTCCGGTCATGGTGCGTCTTCACTCATAGAGGCGGCGCGACCGTACCAAAGCGTCCCTTCGCCGTAACGACGGGACCGCAAGGGCTCGAAACCCTCGGGCCAGCCGAATTCCCCGCCCCTGGTGCTGCGTTCCACGGTGGCGACGGCATCGCCGCTGAGCCACCCCCTTGTGCGGAGTGTGAGGAGTATCTCCCGAAGATCGTCGTCGGTGACGGCGTACGGAGGATCGAGGAAGACCAGGTCGTAGGGGGTGTCCGGGGCCGGTCCCGTGATGATCTGCTCCGCTTTGCCGGTACGGACCTCCGCGCCGGGAAGACCAAGCGTCGTGACGTTCGCGCGGACGGTACGGGCGGCGCGGCTGTCGGCCTCGACGAGCAGCGCGTGCGCGGCGCCGCGGGAGAGCGCTTCCAGGCCCACGGCGCCGGATCCCGCGTACAGATCGGCGATCCGAATGCCGTCGAGGGTGCCGAGGAGCGACTCCCAGCTGGAGAAGAGGCCCTCACGCGCCCGGTCGGAGGTGGGGCGGGTGCCGGTGCCGGGCGGTACGGCGAGACGGCGTCCGCCGGCGGCACCGGCGATCACGCGGGTCATGGGAGTCGGGTCCTCGGTTCGGTTCGGTCGTGGGCGCGGGGCCGTGCGGCTCGCGGAATGGCTCTGACCCCACGATATGGCGTACGCCCCGGTGCCGTACGTCCCGATGGCGCACGCCCCGAGCGGACCCGGGCCGGTGTCCCCGGGCCCTGTCCGGGCCCTGTGCGGATCAGCCCTTGCGGATCAGCCCTTGTCGAGGTATTGCTCGCGTTCCGTGTCCAGCAGGGCGTCCAGCGCCGTACGCAGCTCCGGGGAGCACGTCAGCTCCGGGTCCTCGGCGACCACCGCGGCGGCCTCCTCGCGGGCGGCGGCGATGATCTCCTCGTCCTCGATGACCGCGAGCATCCGCAGCGAGGAGCGCACCCCGGACTGGGCCTGGCCGAGGACATCGCCCTCGCGGCGCTGTTCGAGGTCGATACGGGACAGCTCGAAGCCGTCGAGCGTGGCGGCGACCGCGCCGAGCCGGGCCCTGGCCGGACTCGCCTCGGGCATGTCCGTGACCAGCAGACAGAGGCCGGGGGCCGAGCCGCGGCCGACGCGTCCGCGCAGCTGGTGCAGTTGCGAGACGCCGAACCGGTCCGCGTCCATGATCACCATGGCGGTGGCGTTGGGGACGTTCACACCGACCTCGATGACCGTGGTCGCGACGAGCACGTCCACCTCGCCCGCGGCGAAGCGGCGCATCACCGCGTCCTTGTCGTCCGGCTGCATCCGTCCGTGCAGGATCTCGACGCGCAGCCCCTGGAGCGGTCCCGCGGTGAGCTGCCCGGCGACCTCCACGACCGCGAGCGGGGGCCGCTTCTCGGCCTCGTCCTCCTTGGACGGCTTGGATTTCCCCTTCGCCTTCTCGTCGTCCTCGTCGTCGCCGATCCGGGGGCAGACGACATACGCCTGATGTCCCTTCCCGACCTCCTCCCGCACCCGTTCCCAGGCGCGGGCCAGGAAGTGCGGCTTGTCCTGGGCCGGGACGACATGGCTGGCGATCGGCGAGCGGCCCGCCGGGAGCTGGTCCAGGACGGAGGTCTCCAGATCGCCGAAGACGGTCATCGCGACCGTACGGGGAATGGGCGTGGCCGTCATGACCAGCAGATGCGGGGGCTGCTTGCCCTTGGAGCGGAGCGCGTCGCGCTGCTCCACGCCGAAGCGGTGCTGCTCGTCCACCACGACCAGTCCGAGGTCGTGGAACCGCACCTTGTCCTCGATCAGCGCGTGCGTACCGATCACGATCCCGGCCTCGCCGGTGACCAGATCGAGCAGCGCCTGACGCCGCGCGGCCACCCCCATGGAGCCGGTGAGCAGCACGACCTTGGTGCCCTGCTCGGCGCCGCCGAGCATCCCTCCCTGGGCCAGCTCGCCCATCATGTCCGTGATCGAACGGTGGTGCTGCTGGGCGAGCACTTCCGTGGGCGCCAGCAGGGCGGCCTGACCGCCGGCGTCGACGACCGCGAGCATCGCCCGGAGCGCGACCAGCGTCTTGCCGGAGCCGACCTCGCCCTGGAGCAGCCGGTGCATGGGGTGTTCGGTGGCGAGGTCCGCGAAGATCTCGCCGGTGACCTTCTGCTGGCCGTCGGTGAGGGTGAAGGGCAGGTCGGCGTCGAAGGCGTCCAGCAGCCCGTCCGGCACGGGCCTGCGGGCCACGGCGGGCAGCTGGGCGTCCGCGTGCCGCCGCCGGGCCAGCGCGACCTGGAGGACGAACGCCTCGTCCCACTTCAGCCGCTGCCTGGCCGACTCGATGTCGGCCCGGCTCTCGGGCCGGTGGACCTTGAGGAGCGCCTCGGGCAGGGAGGAGAACCCACGGCCCTCGCGCAGCGCGGGCGGCAGCGGGTCGACGGCTTCGGCGGCTCGGGGCAGGACCGCGTCGACCGCTTTGGTGATCTTCCAGGACTCCAGCCCCTTGCAGGCCGGATAGATCGGGATCAGCTTGCCCGCGAAGGCGTCCACGGCCTGCGCGGTGTCCTCCGTGGACTCCTCGTCGCCGGTGGCCCTGCCCAGCGGCACATAGGTGGGGTGCGCGAGCTGGAGCTTGCGGTTGAAGACGGACACCTTGCCCGCGAACATCCCGCGGCTGCCCGGCGGCAGCTCCTTGTGCGGCTTGTGGATTCCCCTGCCGAAGAAGACCAGTTGGAGCCGGCCGCTGCCGTCGGTGAGCGTGATCTCCAGACGCTGGCCCCGGCCGTGGTTGAACGTCAGGATCCGGGAGTCGGCGACCTGCGCGACCACCGTGACGTCCTCGTCCAGCGGCAGATCGGCCAGTTTCGTGAGCTGGCCGCGCTCCTCGTACCGCCTCGGGTAGTGGTGCAGCAGATCGCCGACCGTGTGCAGGCCGAGGTGTTCGGCCATCACCTTCGCGGTGGCGGGGCCGAGCGTCTTCTTGAGGGATTCATCCAGCGCGGACACGCGATCCATTGCACACCACGCCACTGACAGGCTGCTACTCCACGCCGATGAGCAGCGGAACGGACTGCCTGCCGCCCCGGTAGACCACGGTGTCGACGGCCAGATGGCCGTCTCGTACGTAGGTCTCCAGGCGGTCGGCCAGCGCGTCGGGCACCTCGTCGCCGAGCACCAGCGTCACCAGTTCGCCGCCGGCCGCCAGCATCCGGGAGAGCACCGCCTCCGCGGTGGCGGCGAGATCGGCGCCGATCACCGCCACATCGCCGTCGATGAGCCCGAGGACGTCCCCGGCCTGGCAGATGCCCGCCATGGTCCAGGACTGCCGTTCGGCGACGGCCAGTTCGGCGTAGCGGGTGGCGCCGGCCGCGGTGGTCATGGCGACCACGTCCTCGTCGAAGCGGCGGTCCGGCTGGTGGACGGCGAGCGCGGCGATGCCCTGGACGGCGGCCCTGGTCGGGATGAGGGCGACCCGTACGCCCTCGGTGCGGGCCTGTTCGGCGGCGGCCGCGGCGGTGTGCCGCAGCGCCGCGTCGTTCGGCAGGAGCACGACTTCGCGCGCGTGGGCCCGCCGGATCGCCTCGACCAGCTCCCCGCTGGCGGGCGGTTCCCCGGGGCGCGCGAGCACGGTCGTCGCGCCGGCCTCGGCGCACAGCCCCGCGAGCCCTTCGCCGGGGACCACGGCGACAACGGCCCGCTGGACCCGCTCGGGCGGCTCCTCGGCGGCGGCGCCGAAGTGGGTGATGCGGATGCGGTACGGGCGTCCGGCCTCGACCCCGGCCTCCACGGCGGCGCCGGCGTCGTCGACATGGATGTGTACGTTCCACAGCCCGTCGCCGCCGACGACGACCAGCGAGTCCCCCAGCCCGTCGAGCCGGGTCCGGAGCCGGGCCACGGCGCGGTCGTCCGCCTCCAGGAGATAGATCACCTCGAAGGCGGGTCCGCCCGCGGGGGCGCAGGACCCGATGGCCGACGCGACCGCGGCCGGGTCCTCGTACCGGCGCTGGCGCATCGGGAAGGCGGCCGGTGTCTCGCCCGTGAGGGAGCGCACCAGAGCGCCGAGGACGGCGAGCAGCCCACGCCCGCCGGCGTCGACGACACCCGCGCGTCCGAGCACGGGCAGCTGGTCGGGGGTGGCGGCGAGCGCGGCGCGTGCGCCCGCGTACGCCGCGCGTACGGTGGCGCCCGCGTCCACGGCTCCGCCCCGCTCCGCCCCGCTCCGCCCCGCCGTGCTCCGTTCCGCCGCGTCCGCCGCGGCGGAGGCCACGCTGAGGATCGTGCCCTCGACGGGGTGCGCGACGGCCTCGCGGGCCAGCGCGGCGGCCCGCCGCAGCGCCGGTGCGAGCCGGTCCCCGCAGTCCCCCGCCCCGCCGTCCCCCTCGGACCCGCCGTCCCCCGTGGAATCCGCCGGCGCCGCGTTTGCCAGTACCTCCGCCATCCCGCGCAGCAGCTGCGCCAGGATCGTCCCGGAATTCCCCCGGGCACCGATCAGCGCGCCATGCGCCATGGCCCGTACGGCGTCGCCGGGCGCGGGCACGGAAGCGCCGGTCTCATGAGCCGCGAAGACGGCCTCGACCGCCTGCGCCGCGGACTCCACGGTCAGATAGAGATTGGTGCCCGTGTCACCGTCCGCGACCGGATAGACATTGATCGCGTCGATCTCCTCGCGCTCCCGGCCGAGGGCCTCCAGCGCCAGCGAGCACCAGCTCCGTACCGCTGCTGCGTCGAGGGTCTGCGGCACCTGGGGGTCCTCCTTGAGCGGCCTGGTTGCGGGCTGCACGCAGGGTAGCCCGGGGACGGGAGGCGAACAGCGGGCCAACCTGGCGGAACGGGGCCACTGCGCGTCATGGTAGTTTTCTTGTACCGAGGCAGGCGTTGTATGCTGCTGCGGTTGCCCGATGAGAGTCGGGCCAATCCCCCGGCAACGCCACATCAGTCACTGATTCCGGCACGCCGGATTTCTCTGTACGAGCATCTGAAGTCTTTGGAGTGACCCGTGGCTGCCAACTGCGACGTCTGCGGCAAGGGGCCGGGCTTCGGCAACAACATTTCGCACTCGCACCGCCGTACGTCCCGTCGCTGGAACCCGAACATCCAGCGCGTGCGTGCCGTGGTCGGTCGGACGCCGAAGCGGCTCAACGTCTGCACATCGTGCATCAAGGCCGGCAAGGTCTCGCGCTGACGCCTGCGTCGTAGCGCAGCCCCTGCGGTTGCCTTGAAGAGCCGGTCCACCTCGGTGGGCCGGCTTTTTGCCGTACCGGGGCGGGCCGTCGAAGCGGCACCGTCCGCCGTCGGGCGCCGTCAGCGGAAGCGCCAGCCGTGATCCACCGGCCCGATCCCCGCTCCCAGCGCGAAGCCGCGCGCGATCGCGCCCGTCACATACTCCTTGGCCGCCCGGACGGCCTCCACGACGCCCTGCCCCCGGGCCAGGCCCGAGGCGATCGCCGACGCGTAGGTGCAGCCCGTCCCGTGCGTATGCCGGTTGTCGTGGCGCGGTGCCCGCAGCCAGTGCTCCTCGGCGCCGTCGGTCAGCAGATCCACCGCGTCCCCCGGCAGATGCCCGCCCTTGATCAGCGCCCAGCGGGGCCCGAATTCGAGTACGGCGCCGGCCGCGCGCCGCAGCCCCGTCTCGTCCTCCACCCGTACGCCGGTGAGCTGGGCCACCTCGTCCAGATTGGGGGTGGCGACGGTCGCGGCCGGCAGCAGTCGCGTCCGTACGCCGTCCAGCGCCGAGGCGGCCAGCAGCGGATCACCGTGCTTGGAGACCCCGACGGGGTCGACGACCACGGGGGCGTCGGTCCCGGTGAGCAGTTCCGCTACGGCCGCGACCAGTTCGGCGGAGGAGAGCATGCCGGTCTTCACCGCCTGGACGCCGATGTCGTCGACGACGGCGCGGTACTGGGCCCGTACCGCCTCCACCGGCAGTTCCCACGCGCCGTGCACGCCCAGGGAGTTCTGTGCCGTGACCGCCGTCAGCACGCTCATGCCGTGCACACCGAACGCCAGCATGGTCTTCAGATCCGCCTGGATGCCCGCACCGCCGCCGGAGTCCGATCCGGCGACGGTGAGCACGCGCGGCGGCACGGACGGTGGCGGCGGTGGCGTGACACGCTCGGATATCGGCATGGTGCCGAATCTACTGGGCGTCCTCGATGTCCCCGAAGTGGTCCCAGCCGCCCTTGCTCGCCCATGGCGCCCCGTCGACCGTCACCTGCGGCAGCGCGGACGGGTTGAGCACCTCACCGATCACCTTCCAGCGGGCCGGCAGCTTCACGTCCTGCGGGAACGTGGCGACGATCGCGTGGTCCTCGCCGCCGGTCAGCACCCACTGGAGCGGATCGATCCCGACCGCCTGGCCGATGTCGTTCATCTGCGAGGGGATGTCGATCAGACCGGAGCGCAGATCGATACGGACCTTGCTGGCCTCCGCGAGATGGCCGAGATCCGCGACGAGTCCGTCGCTGACGTCGGTCATGGCGGTGGCGCCGAGCCCGGCCGCGGCGGGGCCCGCGTGGTACGGCGGCTCCGGTCTGCGGTGCGCCTCCACGAAGGCGCGGGGCGAGCGGAAGCCGCGCGAGAGCACCGCGTGCCCGGCCGCCGACCAGCCCAACCAGCCGGTGTAGGCGATGACATCGCCCGGCCGGGCACCGGACCGGGTGACCGGCTCGTGGTTACGGAGATCGCCGAGCGCCGTGATGGCGATGGTGATGGTGTCGCCGCGTACGACATCGCCGCCGACCACGGCCGCGCCCGCGACCTGGCACTCGTCGCGGATGCCGTCCATCAGCTCGGTGGGCCAGGTGACCGGGAGTTCGGCCGGAACGACGAGCCCGAGGAGCAGCGCGGTGGGGACCGCGCCCATCGCCGCGATATCGGCGAGGTTCTGCGCGGCCGCCTTCCGGCCGACGTCGTACGCCGTCGACCAGTCACGGCGGAAGTGCCGCCCCTCCAGCAGCAGGTCCGTACTCGCCACGACCCTGCGGTCGGGCGCGGCCACGACCGCGGCGTCGTCGCCCGGCCCGAGCCGGACCGCCGGGGTGGTGGTGAGCCGGGAGGTGAGTTCTCTGATGAGACCGAACTCCCCCAACTCGCCCACGGTTCCCTTCACCGAGTCTCCCCTCTCTGTCACTTACCGGGCCGCACGCGCGGTCGCGGTCCTGCACTGCTGTCGGTACCGTCGTGCGTCGCGGTCGCGTCAACATCGTCTTCCGTACGCCACCCCGCGGGCGCCACCGGGACCCGGGTCTCCCCGCGGAACTCGGCGACGCGATACCGTGGCGTCTCTTTCCCCCACATGATCCTCGTGGCCGCCCTGGAGGTTCCGTGGTACAGGCGTACATCCTTATCCAGACCGAGGTGGGCAAGGCGACGACCGTCGCCGAGACCATCGCCAAGATTCCGGGAGTTATCCAGGCCGAGGACGTCACCGGTCCCTATGACGTGATCGTGCGGGCTCAGGCGGACACCGTCGATGAGCTGGGTCGCATGGTCGTCGCGAAGATCCAGCAAGTGGAGGGCATCACCCGCACCCTGACCTGCCCGGTCGTGCACTTGTAGCCCCCGTCTACCCTTGGCCGGTGACCATTTCCCGTCGCCCGCCGTTCCGCCGCAGGCTATCCGGCCGTCCGCTCGTCCGCCTGCCCGCCGTCGTTCTGCTGGCGGCGGTGGCGGGCTGCTCCTCCAGCGACGCGTCCGCGACGGTCGCGGTTCCCCGTCCGCCCGCGGACGAGGCCGCGCTGTGCCGGGCTCTCCACAAGGAGCTGCCGAAGACCGTCTCCGACCTCGGCCGGGCTGATCCCGAGCCGTCTTCCGAACTGACCGCCGGGTGGGGGGACGCCGCGATCGTACTGCGCTGCGGTGTCCCCCGGCCCGAGGGGATGAACGACGCCGGGTCGGACGCGGTGGAGGCGAACGGCGTCAACTGGATGCTGGAGGAACGGGACTCGGGGCCCCGCTTCACCACCACGTACCGCGAGACCTATGTGGAGGTCACCATGGACAAGCGGTTCACCCATGACTCCACCCCGCTCGCCGAGCTGGCCGCGCCGGTCAAGAAGACGATCCCGTCCAGCCTGTAGCCGGACGCGGACGGCGCGGCCCGTGCCGGGGGCCCGGTACGGGGGTCAGCGCAGCCCGGTCGGCCGGCGCAGCGCCGCCTGGATCAGCCGGTCGATCAGCTCCGGGTAACCGACGCCGCTCTCCTGCCACATCCGCGGGAACATCGAGATGGGCGTGAAGCCCGGCAGCGTATTGATCTCGTTGATGACGAACTCGCCGTCCTCGGTGAGGAAGAAGTCCGCGCGGACCAGACCCTCGCAGGAGACGGCCTCGAACGCCTCGACGGCGAGCCGCTGTACCTCGGCGGTCTGCTCCTCGGTGAGGGGCGCGGGCACCAGACCGGTGGCCGAGTCGATGTACTTCGCCTCGAAGTCGTAGAAGTCGTGCGAGGTGACCGGCGGGATCTCGGCGGGCACGCTCGCGCGGGGACCGTCCTCGAACTCCAGCACTCCGCACTCGATCTCGCGGCCCCGCAGCAGCGACTCCACAAGGATCTTGGGGTCGTGGCGCTGGGCCTCGGCGATCGCCTCGTCGAGCCCCGAGGCGTCCTCGACCTTGGTGATCCCCATGGAGGATCCCGCGCGGGCGGGCTTCACGAAGAGCGGCCAGCCGTGCTCGGCGGCGAAGTCGGTGATCTTCTCGCGGGCGGCGGCGCCTTTGGCGCCTTCGGGACCCTGCTCCCATTCGCGGGGGCGGATCACCAGATACGGGCCCACCGGCAGCCCGAACGAGGTGAACACCCGCTTCATGTACTCCTTGTCCTGCCCGACGGCGGAGGCGAGGACGCCCGCGCCGACGTACGGGACTCCGGAGAGCTCCAGCAGCCCCTGGAGCGTGCCGTCCTCTCCGTACGGGCCGTGCAGGACGGGGAAGACGACATCGACCTCGCCCAGCGCCTTGGGTACGGAACCCGGCTCGCTGTAGACGACCTCGCGGTTGCCCGGGTCGATGGAGAGTACGACGCCGCCGTCGGTGGACTCGGCGATCTGGTCGACGCTCGGCAGCGCGCGGTCGGCGATGGCCATCCGCTCGGGATCGTCGGCGGTGAGCGCCCAGCGGCCGTCGGTGGTGATGCCGATGGGCAGGACGTCGTACTTCGTCCGGTCGATGGACCGCAGTACGGCCCCGGCCGTGACCACGGAAATGGCGTGCTCGGAGCTCCGGCCGCCGAAGACGACGGCCACGCGCGGCTTGCGGAGCTGCTGCTCAGGGCTCTGGGGGGAGTTCTCGCTGCTCATATCGCGATGAGCGTACCTGTTGGTAGCGCCCGAGTCAGCGTTGGTCGCGGCCGGGTCGGCGCCGGTCGCGCGGAGTCAGCTGCGCTCGGGCTTGGCGCTGCGCGACATCAGTTCCTTGAGCGCGACGAGCGGCGGCTTGCCGTTGTGCACGATGTCCACGACCGTCTCCGTGAGCGGCATGTCGACGCCGTGGCGGCGGGCGAGATCGAGCACGGACTCACAGGATTTGACGCCCTCGGCGGTCTGCTTGGTGACCGCGATGGTCTCCTGGAGGGTCATCCCGCGGCCGAGGTTGATGCCGAAGGTGTGGTTGCGGGAGAGCGGCGAGGAGCAGGTGGCGATCAGATCGCCCATGCCGGCGAGGCCGGAGAAGGTGTGCGGGTCGGCGCCCATGGCGAGGCCGAGCCGGGTGGTCTCCGCCAGACCGCGGGTCATCAGGGAGGCTTTGGTGTTGTCGCCGAGGCCCATGCCGTCGGCGATACCGACGGCGAGACCGATGACGTTCTTGACCGCGCCGCCGAGTTCGCAGCCGACGACGTCGGTGTTGGTGTACGGGCGGAAGTACGGTGTGTGGCAGGCGGACTGGAGGCGGCGCGCGACGGCCTCGTCCCGGCACGCGACGACGGCGGCGGCCGGCATCCGTCCGGCGATCTCCTTGGCGAGGTTGGGTCCGGTGATCACGGCGACGCGCTCGGCCGGTGCCTTGGCGACCTCCTCGATCACCTCGCTCATCCGCTTGGCCGTGCCGAGTTCGACGCCTTTCATCAGCGAGACGAGCACGGTGTCGGCGGGCAGTACGGGCGCCCACTCGGCGAGATTGCCGCGCAGTGTCTGCGAGGGCACGGTGAGCACCGTGAACTCCGCGCCGCGTGCGGCCTCCGCGGGGTCGGTGGTGGCCCGTACGCCCGCGGGCAGTTCGAAGCCGGGCAGATACTCCGGGTTGGCGCGCGAGGTGTTGATCGCCTCGACGACCTCCGGGCGGCGGCCCCAGACCGTCACGTCGCACCCCGCGTCGGCGAGGACCATGGCGAACGCCGTACCCCACGAACCCGCTCCGAAGACGGCGACCCGCGTCACTTCGACCCCTCTTCCGCGGCCTTGCGCCGCTGTTCCGCCCTGGCCTTGCGGTGATCGTACGCGGCTGTGGGCACCGGCTCCCCGCGCAGTTCGGAGAGCAGCTCCGTGATCGCGGCCATGATGACCTCGGTGACCTCGCGCAGCAATTCGGGGGTGATGTCCTGGCCGTAGTAGCGCGCCAGGTCCACGGGCGGTCCGACGAGCACATGGTGCGTCTTGCGCGGGAAGAGGTTGGGCTTCTTCGCGTACGGCGGCAGCAGCAGGTTGGCGCCCCACTGCGCGATGGGGATGACCGGGCACTTGGTCTGCAGGGCGACCCTGGCGACGCCCGTCTTGGCGGTCATGGGCCACAGGCCGGGGTCGCGAGTGAGGGTGCCCTCGGGGTAGAAGGCCACGCACTCGCCGCGCTCGACGGCTTCGATGGCGGCGCGGAAAGCGCTCAGCGCGTCGCTGGTCTCGCGGTAGACGGGAATCTGGCCGGTGCCGCGCATCACGGCCCCGATGAATCCCTTGGTGAATAGGCCGTGCTTGGCGAGGAAGCGCGGAACACGGCCTGTGTTGTACTGGAAGTGCGCGTAGGCGAACGGGTCGAGATGCGAATTGTGGTTCACCGCGGTGATGAATCCGCCGTCGGCCGGAATGTGCTCCGCACCCTTCCAGTCCCGCTTGAGCAGCACGATCAGCGGCGGTTTCGCGATGGCCGCCGCAAGGCGGTACCAGAAGCCGATTCTGCGGCGGGACACTCGGACACCTTCCTCTTCTCGCCCGGCTCACTGCCCGGCTGCCGGGGGTCAAGTGTGGCCCCGGGCCCCTGCTCTGTCGAGAACACCGTACGCCCCGCCCCCGGGACCACCTCTGTGGGCCGGGACGGTGCCGGGCCACAATAGAGGGCGGATACACCTGGGCCGCCACAGCATGGACGGAGAGTCCGCCACGAACACCGACCCGACCGCCCGCTGGTCTCTGGTCGTCCCCCTCAAACCGCTCCGGCTGGCCAAGAGCAGGCTCGCCGGAACGGCGGGCGACGCCCTGCGCCCGCGGCTCGCCCTCGCGTTCGCGCAGGACACCGTGGCAGCCGCGCTGGCCAGCCCGCTCGTCCGGGATGTGGTGGTCGTCACGGACGACCCGACGGCGGGCGCGGAACTGGCGGAACTGGGGGCGCGTATCGTGCCCGACTCCCCGGCGAACGGTCTCAACGCGGCGCTGGCGCATGGCGCGCGGGCCGTCAGGGCGGTCAGGCCACGGGCGGCCGTGGCCGCGCTCAACGCGGATCTGCCGGCGCTGCGGCCCGCCGAACTGGCCCGGGTGCTCTCCGCCGCGGACGCATTTCCGCGCGCCTTTCTCGCGGATGCCGCCGAAATCGGTACGACATTGCTGACGGCCGCGCCCGGTGCCGAATTGAATCCGGCTTTCGGCGGTCCCTCCCGGCATCGGCATTTGTCCTCGGGCGCGGTGGAAATTGTGCTGACCGGGGTCGATTCCGTACGACAGGACGTGGACACGGGCGATGATCTGCGGGCGGCGGCGGCGCTGGGTCTTGGCCCGTACACGGCCCGCAGGTACGCGCCGGGCGGCCCGCTGCCCGCGCCGCGGCCGGGGAGCTGAGCACGGCTCCCACGGGCCGGCACGGGACCGCTACGCTGCGGTGATGCAGGCGACCTCGTACACATACGATTCCGAGACCCGCGCCGGGAGTGTGCTGCTGGACGACGGCACCCCGGTGGAGTTCGACGCGGCCGCCTTCGACGCGGGCGGGCTGCGGCTGCTCCGGCCCGGGCAGCGCGTACGGATCGAGACCGAGGGCGAGGGCGCGTCCCTCCGGATCACGCTGGTGACGCTCCAGACGCTCTGACGCGTCCCGTCCGGGCCCCCGGTACCCCGTACAACGCCGCGGGCCGGGCTCCCCGAGGGGAGCCCGGCCCGGCGCGTGTGGCCCTGTGCCGCTTCCTGCCTACTTCTTCCTGGCGGCGGTCTTCTTCGCGGTGGTGGTGCGCGCGGTGGCCTTTCGCGCGGGAGCCTTCTTGGCCGTCGCCTTCTTGGCCGGCGCGGTCTTCTTCGCGGTGGCCTTCTTCGCCGCGGCCGTCTTGGCGGTCTTCTTCGCCGGCGTGGCCTTCTTCGCGGCGGCCTTCTTGGCAGCGGCCGTCTTCTTGACCGCGGTCTTCTTGGCGGCCGTGGCCTTCTTGACCGCGGTCTTGCGGGCCGCCGCGGTCTTGGCGGTGGCCTTCTTCGCCGCGGCCTTCACGGTCGTACGGGCGGAAACGCCGCCCGAGAGGCTGCCCTTGGGGGCCTTCTTGACGGCCACCTCGCCGCCCCTGGGGAGCTTCTTCGAGCCGCTGACCAGGTCCTTGAAGCCCTGTCCCGCGCGGAATCGCGGCACCGAGGTCTTCTTGACCCGGACGCGCTCACCGGTCTGCGGGTTACGGGCGTAGCGGGCCGGGCGGTCGACCTTCTCGAACGAGCCGAATCCGGTGACCGAGACCCGGTCACCGGCGACCACCGCGCGGACGATCGCGTCGAGTACCGCGTCGACCGCGTCCGCGGCCTGCTGACGGCCGCCGACCTTGTCCGCAATCGCTTCTACGAGCTGCGCCTTGTTCACGTCTTCCCCTTCGGAGACATTGCCAGAACGAAAGTGTTCAAGCTTTTTCGCACGTTAGGCAGATATATACCGCAAATCAAACACGAAACGGGCTAATCACCCTAGTGCCGCAACGAAGTCGACCTGGCGGAGATCCGCGGAGGTCAGTCGCCTTCCGGAAATCGACCCTCGTCCAGGTCCTTCATCAAGCGGTCCAGACGTCGCGCCGCATCCGGGAGATCGTGTTTCGCCGCGGCCGTGATGACCAGCAGCTTCCGGGAGAGCGCCATCCGTACGCCATCCGGGACTTGCAGTGCACGCACCTTCGCGTGCGCTTCTTTGAGTTGTTCGGCGACTAACCCGTAGAGCTTGAGTTGGTTGTCGCGTTCCATGCACCGATTGTGCCATCTGGGGCGAGTTGTCGCCCGACAGGGGCTCAACAAGCAACTGCACCCCCTGCCAGGAGGCAGGGGGTGCGGCAGGGGAAAAGCGCTGCTCAGGCGGTAATTGTGCGCGGTTTGAAGGACGGCCTGGCGGCCTCGTACGCGGCGATCTCCGCTTCGTTCTGAAGGGTGAGACTGATGTCGTCGAGCCCGTTCAGCAACCTCCAGCGGGCGTTCTCGTCAAGCTCGAAATCAGCCGTCAGCGTTGCTCCGTCGGGGGAGGTCGCCCGCACCTGGCGCTGCTCCAGGTCCACGGCGATCTCCGCCGTGGGGTCGCTCTCCGCGATCGCCCAGAGGGCGTCCACGACCGGCTGCTCCAGAACCACGGTCAGCAGACCGTTCTTGAGCGAGTTGCCGCGGAAGATATCGGCGAACCGGGAGGAGATGACGGCCTTGAAACCGAAGTTCTGCAGGGCCCAGACGGCGTGTTCACGGGACGATCCGGTACCGAAGTCCGGTCCCGCGACCAGCACGGTGGCCCCCGCGTACTCGGGGCGGTTGAGGACGAACCCGGGGTCCTTGCGCCAGGCCTCGAAGAGCCCGTCCTCGAAGCCGTCGCGGGTGACCTTCTTGAGCCAGTGCGCCGGGATGATCTGGTCGGTGTCCACGTTGCTGCGGCGCAGCGGTACGGCCCGGCCGGTGTGGGTGGTGAAGGCTTCCATGGTTATCGCGCTCCAGCGGGCGTACGGGCGCCGGCATCGGTGTCGGACAGATCGGCGGGCGAGGCCAGATGACCCAGCACGGCGGTGGCGGCGGCGACCTGGGGAGAGACCAGGTGGGTACGGCCGCCCTTGCCCTGCCGGCCCTCGAAGTTGCGGTTGGAGGTGGACGCGGAGCGCTCGCCGGGCGCGAGTTGGTCGGGGTTCATACCCAGACACATCGAGCAGCCGGCGTGCCGCCACTCCGCCCCCGCGGCGGTGAAGACCTTGTCCAGGCCCTCTTCGACGGCCTGGAGGGCGACCCGTACCGAACCGGGGACCACCAGCATCCGTACGCCGTCGGCGACTTTACGGCCGGCGAGCAGCGAGGCCGCCGAGCGCAGGTCCTCGATACGGCCGTTGGTGCAGGAGCCTACGAAGACGGTGTCGACCCTGATGTCGCGCAGCGCCTGCCCGGCGGTCAACCCCATGTATTCCAGGGCCTTTTCGGCGGCGTGGCGCTCCGAGGCGTCCTCGTACGAAGCCGGGTCGGGGACGTTCGCGGAGAGCGGCGCTCCCTGACCGGGGTTGGTGCCCCAGGTGACGAACGGGGCCAGTTCCGCGGCGTCGATGAAGACCTCGGCGTCGAAGACCGCGTCGTCGTCGGTGCGCAGGGTCTGCCAGTAGGCGACCGCCGCGTCCCAGTCCGCGCCCTCGGGGGCGTGGTCACGGCCCTTGAGATAGGCGAAGGTGGTCTCGTCGGGGGCGATCATGCCCGCCCTGGCCCCGGCCTCGATGGACATGTTGCAGACGGTCATCCGCGCTTCCATCGAGAGCTTCTCGATGGCGGAGCCCCGGTACTCGAGGATGTAGCCCTGGCCGCCGCCGGTGCCGATCCTGGCGATGATCGCGAGGATCAGGTCCTTGGCGGTGACCTCGGCGGGCAGTTCGCCCTCGACCGTGATCGCCATGGTCCTGGGGCGGGCCAGCGGCAGTGTCTGAGTGGCCAGGACATGCTCGACCTGGCTGGTGCCGATGCCGAACGCCAGCGCGCCGAAGGCGCCGTGGGTGGAGGTGTGGCTGTCACCGCAGACCACGGTGGTGCCGGGCTGGGTCAGCCCCAGCTGCGGGCCCACGACATGGACGACGCCCTGCTCGACATCGCCGAGCGGGTGCAGCCGTACGCCGAAGTCGGCGCAGTTCTTACGGAGCGTCTCCAACTGAACACGGGAGACGGGGTCCGCGATGGGCTTGTCGATGTCGAGGGTGGGGGTGTTGTGGTCCTCGGTCGCGAGGGTGAGGTCGAGCCGCCGGACCTTCCGGTCGCTCATCCGCAGGCCGTCGAAGGCCTGGGGGCTGGTCACCTCGTGCAGCAGGTGCAGATCGATGAAGAGGAGGTCGGGCTCGCCCTCTGCGCGCCGGACGACATGATCGTCCCAGACCTTCTCCGCGAGTGTCCTACCCATCGCTTTCCCTCCGACCGGCTCTCACAGCCGGCGCTCCTAGAGATATGTGGGCCCACGCCCGTTCCCCACGTACGGGACGTCGCCTGGAGACCCGTCGGTCCGCGGGCCCGTACATACAGGTTGGCAAGTTCCCTGGGAAATTGAACTTGCGTTTCACAGAGTGAGACGCGAGTATCGTTTCATGGACAACTCTAGCGGCGTCGGCGTTCTCGACAAGGCTGCTCTGGTATTGAGCGCCCTGGAGTCCGGTCCGGCCACCCTCGCCGGACTGGTCGCGGCGACCGGGCTCGCACGGCCCACGGCACACAGACTGGCCGTGGCACTGGAACATCACCGGCTGGTGGCGAGGGACATGCAGGGCCGGTTCATTCTCGGCCCGCGGCTGGCCGAGCTGGCCGCCGCGGCCGGCGAGGACCGTCTGCTGGCCACGGCCGGACCCGTACTCACACATCTGCGGGACATGACCGGCGAGAGCGCGCAGCTCTACCGACGCCAGGGCGACATGCGGATATGCGTGGCGGCGGCGGAGCGGCTCTCCGGACTGCGGGACACGGTCCCGGTCGGCTCCACGCTCACGATGAAGGCGGGTTCCTCGGCCCAGATCCTGATGGCCTGGGAGGAGCCCGAGCGGCTGCACCGCGGTCTCCAGGGGGCCAGATTCACGGCGACGGCGCTCTCGGGCGTACGGCGCCGGGGCTGGGCCCAGTCGATCGGCGAGCGCGAGCCGGGCGTGGCCTCGGTCTCCGCGCCGGTACGGGGGCCCTCCAACCGCGTGGTCGCGGCGGTCTCGGTATCCGGACCGATCGAGCGGCTCACCCGGCACCCGGGCCGGATGCACGCGCAGGCCGTCATCGACGCGGCGGGCCGGCTGAGCGAGGCCCTGCGCCGCAGCGGCTGATCCGCCGCCGCCAGGCCCTCGGGGCTTTTCTTCGCACGCTCCGCGCTCCCCGTTGTCACGTTCACTGCCACCGGCAGGCCGCTCCAGCGCCGCAGCGGCCGGGCCGGTATCGGCTATCGGCGGAGGAGTCCAACAGGCCCTTCGACAGCGGTGGTTGGCGTCGTAGCCGTGGACCGGGACAGCGGAAAGGCCCTCCCGCGAACGGAAGGGCCTTCTCGTACTGCTCGATGTACCCCCGACCGGATTCGAACCGGCGCTACTGCCGTGAGAGGGCAGCGTGCTAGGCCGCTACACAACGGGGGCATGGACCGAAGTCCAGCTGGGCTACCAGGACTCGAACCTAGAACAACGGAACCAGAAACCGTCGTGTTGCCAATTACACCATAGCCCATAGGTGGTTTAGACCAGTACCCCCGACCGGATTCGAACCGGCGCTACTGCCGTGAGAGGGCAGCGTGCTAGGCCGCTACACAACGGGGGCCCTAGCGATCCTGCATCGACGTATCCAGGTGCGACCCGAAGACGTCGGAGAGAAGGATCTGTACCCCCGACCGGATTCGAACCGGCGCTACTGCCGTGAGAGGGCAGCGTGCTAGGCCGCTACACAACGGGGGCGTTGCAGAGAACATCTGCGCTGGGCTACCAGGACTCGAACCTAGACTAACGGAACCAGAAACCGTCGTGCTGCCAATTACACCATAGCCCACCAAAACTGAACCCCCATGCGGGGGTTTGTCTGGCTTGCGTCTCCCGGCCGGACCTTTCGGTCTTCTTGGGCGGCGCAGGAAGAACATTACCCGATCGCGGACGGCGCTCCAAAACGGGTATCGCCGCGCAGCAGGCCGGGAAGCTGGCCGAGATCGGTGATCCGCACCAGCTCGGGGCGCCCGCCGATCCCGCCCCGGTCCAGCCAGACCCCGGCGAGCCCCGCGGCCACCGCCCCGCCGGCGTCGATGTCCGGCTCGTTGCCCACGTACGCCACCTCCCGGGGGTCCAGCGCCAGCGCGTCACAGGCGGCGTGGAAGGCGGCGGCGTGGGGCTTGGAGACGCCCAGCTCGGCCGCGCACAGCACCGCCTCGAAGTGGTCCCGTACCCCCAGGACGCGCAGCTTGCGGTCCTGGTTGCGGATGCTGGAGTTCGACAGAACGGCCTGCCGGTAGTCGGCGGCCAGCCCGTCCAGCACGGCGAGGCTGTCGGGAAACAGCGACCAGGCGGACTCGAAGTGAACGATGTACCGCTCGAACCAGGCGTCCGCCTCCGCGTCGCTCAGTTCGGACCCGAGGAACATCCGCACGCGGTCGCGTCGCTGCCCCTGGAAGTCGGTCTCCCCGGCGGCGAACCGGTCCCAGTTCAGATCGGTGATCTCCCGCCAACGCCCGAGGGCCCGGTCGACCGTGGGAAATCGGTCGGCCAGGCCCTCGGCGGCGAGATGATCCCGCATGCCGGCGCGGTCCGCGCTGGTGTAGTCGAAGAGGGTGTCGTCGATGTCCCAGAGGACGGCACGTATCGGCATGACACCGACGGTACCCCGCGACGGCCCCACGGCTCGGGGTTCGGGGGTCATCCCCCGGTGTACGCGGCAACGACGCCACCCCGCGGCGGTCCTCAGGACGTCAGCTTCGCCAGTGCCGCGTCGATCCGGGACAGGGTGCGCTCACGGCCCAGGATCTCCAGGGACTCGAAGAGCGGCAGGCCCACCGTGCGGCCCGTGACCGCGACGCGGACCGGGGCCTGGGCCTTGCCCAGTTTGAGGCCGTGCTCCTCGCCGGCCGCGAGCACCGCGTTCTTGAGCGCTTCGGCGTTCCACTCCGCCTCGGCGATCTTCGTACGGGCCGTGGCCAGCAGCGCGTCCGCGCCCGGCTTCATCGCCTTCGTCCAGGACACCTCGTCCTCCGCCGGGGCGTCGAGGAAGAGGAAGTCGACATTGGCCGTGATGTCCGAGAGCACCGTGACCCTGGTCTGGGCCAGCGGGGCCAGCGCCTCGAAGGCCGTGGCGTCGAAGGACTCCGGCGCCCAGGGCGCGTGCGGGGCCTTCAGCCAGGGGCCGCACGCCTCGATGAACGTCTTCACGTCCAGCTGCCGGATGTGGTCGGCGTTGATCGCCTCGGCCTTCTTCAGGTCGAAGCGGGCCGGATTGGCGTTGACGTCCGCGATGTCGAACGCGGCGACCATCTCCTCCATCGAGAAGATGTCCCGGTCCGCGGCGAGCGACCAGCCCAGCAGCGAGAGGTAGTTGAGCAGTCCCTCGGGCAGGAAGCCGCGCTCGCGGTAGAGGTTGAGGGACGCCTGCGGGTCACGCTTGGAGAGCTTCTTGTTGCCCTCGCCCATGACGTACGGGAGGTGCCCGAACGCCGGGATCTCCTTCGCGATGCCCAGCTCGATCAGCGCCTTGTAGAGCGCGATCTGGCGCGGGGTGGAGGAGAGCAGGTCCTCGCCGCGCAGGACGTGGGTGATCTCCATCAGCGCGTCGTCGACCGGGTTGACGAGCGTGTAGAGCGGGGCGCCGTTGGCGCGCACGATGCCGTAGTCCGGGACGTTCTCCGGGGTGAAGGTCAGCTCACCGCGGACCAGGTCCGTGAAGGTGATCGGCTCGTCGGGCATCCGGAAGCGGACGATGGAGGTCCGGCCCTCGGCCTCGTACGCCGCCTTGCGCTCCGCGGTCAGATCGCGGCACTGGCCGTCGTACCCCGAGGGCCGGCCGGCCGCGCGGGCCGCCTCGCGGCGCGCTTCCAGCTCCTCGGTGGTGCAGTAGCAGTGGTACGCGTGGCCCGCGGCGAGCAGCTTCTCCGCGGCGTCGCGGTAGAGGTCCATCCGCTGCGACTGGCGGTACGGCGCGTGCGGCCCGCCGATCTCGGGACCCTCGTCCCAGTCGAGCCCCAGCCAGCGCATCGAGTCGAGCAGCTGCGCGTACGACTCCTCGGAGTCGCGCGCCGCGTCGGTGTCCTCGATGCGGAAGACCATGGTGCCGCCGCTGTGGCGGGCGAACGCCCAGTTGAACAGGGCGGTGCGGACCAGTCCCACATGGGGGTTGCCGGTCGGCGAGGGACAGAAACGTACACGGACGGGTCCGTTAGCCACGCTTGATCACCTTGTTGGTGAGAGTGCCGATGCCTTCGATGGTGACGGCGACCTCGTCGCCGACGCTGAGGGGGCCGACCCCGGCGGGGGTGCCCGTGAGGATGACATCGCCCGGGAGCAGCGTCATGGCCTCGGTGATGTGGACGATCACGTCCTCGATGGAGCGGATCATCTCGCTCGTCCGGCCCAGTTGGCGTTGCTCGCCGTTGACCGTGCACTGGAGGGTGAGGTCGGAGGGGTCGAGGTCGGTCTCCACCCAGGGGCCGAGCGGGCACGAGGTGTCGAAGCCCTTGGCGCGGGACCACTGGTTCTCGCTGCGCTGGGCGTCCCGGGCCGTGATGTCGTTGGCGCAGGTGTAGCCGAAGATGACGTCCTTCACGCGCTCGCGCGGGACCTCGCGGCACATCCGGCCGATGACGACGGCGAGTTCGGCCTCGTAGTGCACCTCCTGCGAGAAGGAGGGGTACTCGATGGCGTCGCCGGTGCCGATCAGCGCGGTGGTCGGCTTGAGGAAGACGACGGGGACTTCCGGTACGGCGTTGCCCAGTTCGGCCGCGTGATCGGCGTAGTTGCGGCCGATGCCGAGGATCTTGTTGCCGATCACGGGCGGCAGGAGGCGGACCTTGCTCAGCGGGACCTTGGTGCCGGAGAGCTCGAAGTCGGCGTACGGAATGCCCTTGATGATGTCGAGGACGAGGCCGGCGGGGTCGCCGCTGCCGTCGCCCTCGACCGCGCCGAAGGCGACATTGCCGTCGATGGAGAATCTGGCGATGCGCACGGGATGCTGTCGCCCCTCACTCTTGCTGGCTGGTCTGGAGACTGACACTCCAGGCTAGACGAGGGAAGGACGGAGGCGGCTCACCCGGATCCGGGCCCGGCGGGAACCTACGGGGCCGCGGGCGCGTCCATGAGGGTCGTACGGCGGGGGTTGGCGGTGCGGTTCGGCAGTTCCACAGGGTGCTCCGGCTGCTCCACGGGGACCAGTTCCTCGGCGTCCTTCAGATGCGCCAGCGTGGTGCGCCGGGGGTTGGCGGTGGTGCGGAAGATCATCGTCGTCTTCATCTCTGCTGTCAGACCCTGTCGGTAGTACGGGCGCCGGGGCGCCGCTTGTCGGATATGCCATCCCTGTAAAGCGTCAGGCTAAACACCCAATTCCCCGGCGGTGCGGGCATCCATCGACGATCACCGTGTGAGTTTGCTCACGAATCGCCGGGCATTTCTCGCATTACGGACAGGTGTCGACGGTCAAGGAAACGGACAATGCACTACTGAACGTAACATTCCGCTCCTGATCATGAGGACTGGGACACCCCCCACCCGTAAGTGGCTCGTCAATAAAAGTCCCTTTCCTCCGCGAACCCTTTCTACGGCTTGTGATGCGCCGCTCACACCGTGTCATTCAGGTCACAGGGGAGCCGTCTGCCCTTGTTGGAGATCCTGCACTGTGCTGGAATTCCCCCCACCGCCGCGGGTTTCAAGTACCGGCGCGCAAGGGCGCAACGCAGCGCCGAGTGGCGGTGGGGAAGGGGAGCAAGCGCCGGTCACTCACGACCACCATGGGGAGCGCTCAGCGCCCCAAGACGCCGACACCGTCCCGCCGTTCGCGGGGGGACGCCTGGTCCAGAGGTTGCGACGCTAGTGCAGGGACGTTTCAAGAGGGATAGCAGCGCTGCGGCGGAGCAGGAGTCCCGTGGCGGAACCGACCGCGGCTCCTCGCCCCAGCACACCCAGAACCCGGGCCCGGCACCGTCGGGCGAGACCGGCGGCCGTGCGGGACGCCCCGGGGCGGCCCCTGGCAGCGGGTCCCCGGCCGCGCCCCAGTCAGCGCCCAAGGCAGCGGCGCCCACTGACGCGGGGTCACGAATAGCGCTGCGCAACTGGCGCATCAGCACGCGCCTGGTGGCGCTGCTCACCCTCCCCGTGGTCGCGGCCACCACTCTGGGTGGACTCCGGATCAACGAGTCGATGAACGACATGCAGCAGCTGGAGCACATGCAGCTGCTCACCAAGATGACCAAGGAGGCGACCAGCCTGGCCGCCGCGCTCCAGCTGGAGCGTGACGAGTCGGCGGGTCCGCTCAACAACGGCGTCAATCCCAAGGACTTCAAGGTCCAGGACCGCCGTACGGCGACCGACCGCGCCAAGAGGGCGTTCCTCGACGCCACGGTCGACATCGGCAACACCGACGGCGACCAGGCGCTGGAGAGCATCCGCTCCAACGTCAACCAGATCGCCACCCAGGTCAACAAGATCAGCGAGATCCGCAAGGGCGCCTACACGTCGGACGCGCACTCGCTGACGGTCGACGCGTACAGCGGGCTGATCGACTCGCTGCTGAGCCTCTCGCAGGACATGGCGCAGGCGACCAGCAACCCGGACATGATCAAGCGGACCCGCGCGCTGGCCGCGTTCTCGTCCGCCAAGGAGTACGCGTCGATCCAGCGGGCGATCATCGCCGCCGCGCTGCCGGCCGACCCGAAGACCAAGGGCAAGCTCACCGAGAACGACCGCCTCTACGGTCTGGCCGCGGCCACCAAGGAGAAGAACGCCCTCACCTCCTTCAGCCGGCTGTACGAGTCGATGGGCGGCAACGCCGAGGAGCTGATGGCTCCGCTCAACGGCCAGGGCAACCCGGAGATCCAGGCGTCCGAGAAGTACGCGGACCGCGTCCTCGGCACCACCGACGGGCTCCAGACGCAGCCCAACCGCTCGTATCTGGACTGGACCGACCAGGCTTCTACGCGGATCGACGCGATGAAGACCATCGAGGCCACGCTGCTGGGCGAGATGGAGGGCAAGGCCCGCGAGCTGCGCACCAGTTCGCAGCAGGACGCGATCATCAACGCAGCCGTGATCCTGCTCGTGCTCGGGGTCTCGCTGGTCGGCGCCTTCGTGGTGGCCCGCTCCATGATCCGCTCGCTGCGCCGGCTCCAGGACACCGCGACGCGGGTCGCCCAGGAGCGGCTGCCCGAGCTGGTCAAGCAGCTCTCCGACTCGGACCCGCAGGACGTCGACACCTCGGTCGAGTCGGTCGGTGTGCACTCCAAGGACGAGATCGGAAAGGTCGCCGCGGCCTTCGACGACGTGCACCGCGAGGCGGTCAGGCTCGCCGCCGAGCAGGCCCTCCTGCGGGGCAACGTCAACGCGATGTTCACCAACCTCTCGCGCCGCAGCCAGGGCCTCATCCAGCGCCAGCTGTCCCTCATCTCCGAGCTGGAGTCCCGCGAGGCCGACCCGGACCAGCTCTCCTCGCTCTTCAAGCTCGACCACCTCGCGACCCGTATGCGCCGTAACGGCGAGAACCTCCTCGTCCTCGCGGGCGAGGAGCCGGGCCGCCGCTGGACCCGCCCCGTCCCGCTGGTCGACGTGCTCCGTGCCGCCGCCTCCGAGGTGGAGCAGTACGAGCGCATCGAACTGGCCTCGGTCCCCACGACCGAGGTCGCGGGCCGGGTCGTCAACGACCTCGTACACCTCCTCGCCGAGCTGCTGGAGAACGCCACGTCGTTCTCCAGCCCGCAGACGAAGGTCCGGGTCACCGGTCACGCGCTGCCCGACGGGCGGGTGCTCGTCGAGATCCACGACACCGGTATCGGCCTCTCGCCCGAGGACCTGGCGGCGATCAACGAGCGGCTCGCCTCGCCGCCCACCGTGGATGTCTCGGTCTCGCGCCGCATGGGTCTGTTCGTGGTCGGCCGGCTCTCGCTGCGGCACGGCATCCGGATCCAGCTGCGCCCCTCCGACTCGGGCGGTACGACCGCGCTCGTCATGCTGCCGGTCGATGTCGCCCACGGCGGCAAGAAGGGCCCGATGGGCCGGCCGGGCGCGGGCGTCGGTCCCGGCGGCCAGAACGGCGCGGGCCAGGCTCCCGCCGGTACGGGCGGCCAGCTGACCGGTGGTCCCGGTACGGCCGGTGGCGGTCGCCCCGGGGTCAGCGCCGGAGGCTCCGGAAGCGCCGGATCGGGCGGCGGTCTGCTCGGCGCGGGTGCGCCACGCGGCCAGGTGGGCGCCGGTACGGGCCCGCGCGCCGCGCTGCCGTCCCGCGACGGCTCACCGGGCGGAGCGCAGGGCGGCTCCCAGGGCGGGGGGAGGCGGGGACCGCCCCGGCAGGGGTGCGGGGCGCCCCCGGGCGAGAAGCACCCACCCCAGGGCGCACCGCCCC
>NZ_JBHTZS010000018.1:14070-71976 GCF_042790125.1 Streptomyces scopuliridis | reverse complement strand
CGGGGGGGGCGCCGGCCGGGGCCCGCGCGCCGCGCTGCCGTCCCGCGACGGCTCACGGGGCGGAGCGCTGGGCGGCCCCCTGGGCGGCGGATCGCGCGATCCGCAGCGTCAGGGTTCCGGTCAGCCCAGTGTCTTCAGCCAGAACGCCTTCGGCGCACCGCCCCAGGGCGGTCCCGGCCAGGGCGGTCAGGGACAGGGCCAGGGTCAGGGCCGTACGGACCGTCCCGGCACGCAGAGCGGGCCGAACAGCAGGCAGGACCAGGGTGTCCGGGCCGGCCAGGCCGGTCAGAACGGCTTCAGCGGCCACGCCCAGAACGCCTTCCAGCAGGGCCAGCAGGGCGGCGCCCCCGACCGCGGCCGGCAGCTTCCGCCGCCCGGCGGACCGCGTGCCGAACTGCCGGGCGGCAACCCGCAGCCCCAGCGCCCGCAGACGACGAGCTGGGGCAGCGAGCGGCCGGCCGTTCCGCTGCGTCCGTCGCTGGACGCCCCGCGCGGTCACGAGGAGCACGAGTCCACGGGCCAGTTCGCCCGGCCGACGGCCGAGCAGCAGGGCCCCGGTGCCACCTCGGAGTTCCAGCGCCCGGACTTCAACGGGCCCCGGCCCGACCAGGGTCCGGCGCAGCGCGGTGGCCCGCAGGACGTGGCGTCCACGGCCGCGTTCCAGCGTCCGGACTTCAACGCGCCGGCCCCCGCGGGCTACGGCTCCGGCGAGTACGGCGTCCCGCAGGGCCAGAACGCGCAGTCCGACTTCCGGCCGCCGGCGGAGTACCCGCCGTCGGAGTACAGCGCTCCGCAGCAGGGCTTCAACGCCCCGCGGCCCCCGGCGCCGGCTCCGGCGCCCGGTTCCGAGGGCGGCTACCGCCCGCCGAGCCTGCCGGCGCAGCCGCAGCCCGAGGCGCTGCCCCCGGCGGCCGGTCCCGGTGACGGCCGTACCCCGCTGTACGACACCCTGGAGACCAACTGGTTCCACGGTTCGCAGCAGGGCGGCGGCCAGCAGCCGCAGGACCGCGGTCCGGCCGCGCAGTCTCCCGTACCGCCCGCGCAGCAGCGCGAGCCGATGCCGCGGCGCGAGCCCGGCAACGGTTCGGGGCCGGGCGGTCAGGGCACCAACGGCTCCGGTTTCCAGCCGTCCGGTACGGGCGGTTCCGGTTTCGGCGCCTCGGGGACGAACGGTTCCGGCGCCAACGGCGCCGGCGTCACTTCCTCCTGGCGTACGTCGCCCAACGACGAGCTGGTACGCCAGGCCGAGCGGGTCAAAAAGCCCCAGGCCGGCGGCATCACCACCTCCGGTCTGCCCCGCCGGGTCCCGCGCGCCAATCTGGTGCCGGGGACCGCGCAGGAACAGAACAACCAGGCCGGTCCGCAGGTCTCGCGTGCGCCGGCTGACGTACGCGGCCGGCTGACCAATCTCCGTCGGGGTATCCAGCAGGGTCGTCAGGCGGGCAACACCGGCCCGACGAACAGCGGCTTCAACCTCGGCACCTCTCACCAGCAGGAGCGTTAGTTGAGTCCGATGAGTCAGGCTGCGCAGAATCTGAACTGGTTGATCACCAACTTCGTGGACAACACCCCTGGGGTGTCCCACACCGTGGTGGTCTCCGCCGACGGACTTCTGCTGGCCATGTCCGAGGGCTTCCCCCGCGACCGCGCCGATCAGCTCGCGGCCGTGGCGTCCGGTCTGACCTCGCTCACCGCGGGGGCTTCCCGGATCTTCGAAGGCGGCCCGGTCAACCAGACCGTGGTGGAGATGGAGCGCGGCTTCCTCTTCCTCATGTCCGTCTCCGACGGTTCCTCCCTGGCCGTGCTCGCACACCCCGAGTGCGACATCGGTCTGGTGGGGTACGAGATGGCCCTCCTGGTCGACCGCGCAGGTACGGTCCTCACCCCGGACCTGCGCGCCGAGCTCCAGGGAAGTCTGTTGCACTGAGGCTCCCCAGGACCGCCCCCAGTACCATCACCGTCAGGCCGCCCAACCGGCCCCCCACCGGCCAAGTCAGACGGCACGCAGACATCCTGCTGTCACGCCCGGAGGATTCATGACCCCGCCACCCGCCTCTCACGATCCGTACGGCGCCTCGGTCGACGCGTCGTACGGTCCTGAAGGCGATCAGCCGCTGGTACGTCCGTACGCCATGACCGGCGGCCGGACGAGGCCGCGGTACCAGCTCGCCATCGAGGCGCTGGTCAGTACGACAGCAGACCCGGCGCATCTCGCCACCCTGCTCCCCGAGCACCAGCGGATCTGCCACCTGTGCCGCGAGGTCAAGTCGGTGGCCGAGGTGTCGGCGCTGCTGACGATGCCGCTGGGCGTCGCGCGCATTCTCGTGGCCGACCTGGCGGAAGCGGGGATGGTGGCGATCCACCAGCCGGGTAACGGAGAGGCCGGCGGCACGCCGGATGTGACACTGCTCGAAAGGGTGCTCAGTGGACTTCGCAAGCTCTAGCGGCGGAGCGGCCCGGTCGACCACCAGCGCGAAGATCGTGGTGGCGGGCGGCTTCGGCGTGGGCAAGACCACGTTCGTCGGCGCCGTCTCGGAGATCAACCCGCTGCGTACCGAAGCCGTCATGACCAGCGCATCCGCCGGCATCGACGACCTCACCCACACCGGAGACAAGACCACCACCACCGTGGCCATGGACTTCGGCCGCATCACCCTCGACCAAGACCTCATCCTCTACCTCTTCGGCACCCCCGGACAGGACCGCTTCTGGTTCATGTGGGACGACCTCGTCCGCGGCGCCATCGGCGCCGTCGTCCTCGTCGACACCCGCCGCCTCGCCGACTGCTTCCCCGCCGTCGACTACTTCGAAAACTCAGGACTCCCCTTCGTCATCGCCCTCAACGGCTTCGACGGACACCAGCCCTACACCCCCGACGAAGTACGCGAAGCACTCCAGATCGGCCCCGACACCCCCATCATCACCACCGACGCCCGCCACCGCGCCGACGCCAAAAGCGGACTCATCACCCTCGTCGAACACGCCCTCATGGCCCGACTCAAGTAGACGGTCCACTACGGTAGTTGGCGTAGGAGATGCAAGAGGCGGGCTATGTCGTTCGACACGGCCCGCCTCCATGTTCATAACATTTCGACAGAGAATTCACGGTCCCCGGACACCCGACGCACTCATCCGGTGCCGCTGCGCTCACATCAGCCCCGCCTTTTGACGGGGCTCGCTCTTTATGCCCGTTTTATGTGAGGCTTGTACCACTCGGAATGGCTGATTCCTGCTGTTTGGAATGGGACCCTTCCCCGTGCTGGAATTCGACAACTCCCGAGTAGTACGGCCCTGAACAGAACACGGCACAAACGTAGGTGCCGACGCCGAGAGGTTGTTGGTCGAGTGAGGCGAAGCAAGACGAGCTCCGCGGAGCAGCAGGCGCGGGGCAACTTCACCCCGCCGCCGCGCGCTGCGGTGCCGCCTGCGGTCGCGACCGGCTCTCCGCCGGTGACGGGCAGCTCCAGCCGGTTCTCGCCGCGCAACTGGCGTGTCCGCACGCGGCTGAACGCCATTCTGCTCGTCCCCGTACTGGTCGGCCTCGTGATGGGCGGCTTCCAGGTCAAGGGGTCCATCGACACCTGGCAGGAAGCGCAGGACGCCGAGCGGACGGCGCTCGTCGTACGGGCCGCCTCGGAGTACGGCCAGGCACTGCTCAATGAGCGCGACCTCACCGCGCAGCCGCTGCTGACCAACAAGCGGGACGCCCCGAGCGTCATCCGGGCCCGCGCGGCCACGGACGCGGCGAAGAAGAAGTTCGACCTGGCGGTGCGGGACATGCCCGCGAAGCAGGGCCTGGAGCGCCGTCTCAGTCTCTTCCGCGGCGAAGAGCCCAAGCTGGAGAACATCCGCAAGACCGCGTACACCGCGGGCGTCGAGACCCCGGACAAGAACGGCGACAACGGCGGTCCCGTGGCGACCGAGGAGGGCTATGTGCTGGTTCAGCACTCCCTCATGGAGTTCTCCAACGAACTGGGGCTCGGCACCGGCAACATCACCAGCTACGGCCGTACCGTCTACGCGATCCAGCTCGCCAAGGCCGCCGAGTCGCTCCAGCGCTCCATCGGGATGCATCTGCTGGTCAGGCCGAGCCAGAAGGACGACGTCAGGGACGGCCAGTCGATCGCGTTCTCCTCGTACGCGTACCTGGAGGACATCGCCATCGGCGAGTACGTCTCCGGTGGCACCGCCGAGGACACCGTCAAGCTCCAGGAAGTGATGAGGGAGCAGGCGGCGGACGGGGCGCGGAAGCTCGCCGCCGCGCAGCAGCAGGCCATGGCCGCCGGCCAGGACTTCAAGACGCCGCCGAGCAAGGACGGTTCGGTCCTGGACGGCATGGTCGCGGCCATCGCCACCGGGGACAGCCCGGAGCGGCTCGCGTCGCGCGGGGTCACGCCCGAGACCTGGATGGCCGCCTCCACGGCCACGTTCGACGGCTACACGGTGATCGAGAAGGACCTCGTCGACAAGGCCGTCACCGAGGCCGCGCAGATCTCGGACAACGCCAGGAACGACGCCATCATCAACGGCGCCATCGTGGTCGTCGCGCTGCTGGCAGCGTTCATCCTGGCGGGCATGATGGCCCGGCAGATGAGCCGCTCGATGCAGTCGCTGCGTACGGCCGCGTTCGGGGTCGCCGAGCAGCGGCTGCCGATGCTGGTCGACCAGCTCTCCCGGGCCGAGCCCGGCCGGGTCGACACCCGGGTCCAGCCCATCCCGGTCGATTCGCGCGACGAGATCGGCGAGGTCGCCCGCGCCTTCGACCAGGTCCACCGCGAGGCGGTCAGGCTCGCCGCCGAGCAGGCCATGCTCCGCGGCAACGTCAACGCGATCTTCACGAACCTCTCGCGCCGCAACCAGTCGCTGATCGAGGGCCAGTTGTCGCTGATCTCCGATCTGGAGAACAACGAGGGCGACCCGGACCAGCTGGAGAACCTCTTCAAGCTGGACCATCTGGCGACCCGGATGCGGCGCAACGGCGAGAACCTGCTCGTCCTCGCGGGCGAGGAGCCGGGCCGCCGCTGGAACCAGCCGGTGCCGCTGGTGGACGTGCTCCGCGCCGCCTCCTCCGAGGTGGAGTCGTACGCGCGCATCGAGCTGTCCGGCGTACCCGAGACCGAGATCCACGGCCAGTCCGTGACCGACCTCGTGCATCTGCTGGCGGAACTGCTGGAGAACGCCACCACGTTCTCCTCGCCGCAGACCAAGGTGCGGGTCACCGCGACCCGGCTGCCCGACGGCCGTGTGATGATCGAGATCCACGACAAGGGCATCGGCCTGACCGCCGAGGACTTCGCGGACATCAATCACAAGCTGGCCAACCCGCCGACCGTGGACGCCGCCGTCTCCCAGCGCATGGGGCTCTTCGTGGTCGGCAGGCTCGCCGACCGGCACGGTATCCGTGTCCAGTTGCGCCCCTCGGGCGAGCAGGCGGGGACGACCTCGCTGGTCATGCTCCCCGACGCGATCACCCACGGCGGCGGTGGCGGCGAACCGGCCGCGGCCGAGGACTTCACCGTCTCGCAGATCATCCCCGACCAGCCGGCGGCGCCGCTGGAGGAGCGGGCCTTCCCGACCGCTCCCATGCTGACCGCCGCGGAACTGGGCTTCGACGACTCCCGCTACGAGGAGCAGCCGCCGGCGGGCGACTCTCCCCGCACGCTGGACCCGGTCAACCGCACGCTGCGGCGCGAGGAGCGGCGGGCCGCGCCGGACGGCGCCCAGGACGCCCCGCAGCCGCTCTTCACCGACCAGGCCGACGGCGGGTACCGCGAGGAGACCGACGGCCGGTACGCGCCCCAGGAGGCGTCGTACGACCCCGGCTACGCGGCCCGGCCCGCGGAGAGCGGGACGGCGTACGGGAACGGCGGTTACGAGGAGTACCGCGCGCCCGCCGCGTACCAGGGGCAGCAGTCTTATACGGAGGCGCCGTACCAACCTCCGCAGAACTCCGAGGGAACATACGAGAACGCCCTCGGCGCCCAGCCCCACCAGGAAGAGTGGCCCGCTCAGGGCGGCTACCAGGGTGCCTACGAACCCGAGTCGCGGACCGAAGCGGAATCTGCCGGGGGCGCTCCCGGCACGGCCCGGGAACGCGTAGGCTTCGACCGTCCGGGCCCTTCCCCGAGCGCGAGCCACGCGCTGACGGATGCGGGCCTGCCGCGCCGGGGGAGCAGCCAGCCCCTGAGCAACGGGCACGGCGAGGGCAACAGCGCGGTCAGCGGTGGCGGGAGTGGCGACGGCAGCAGCGGCAGCGGCGGCCCGAGCGAGGCGGCCGACGCCGAGGACTGGCGTTCCACGAACGACAACCGCTGGCAGCGGGCCGAGAAGCTGCGCGAGCCCAAAGCCGGCGGAGTCACCTCGTCCGGTCTTCCCCGCCGCGTGCCCAAGGCCAATCTGGTCGAGGGATCGGCGGAGCAGACCCCGCAGGGCGGTACCCAGGTTTCCCGCGCCCCTGAGGACATCCGTGGCAGGTTGAGCAACCTGCGACGCGGTGTCCAGCGGGGACGCAACGCGGGAGCGGACACGAACGGACCGGGCTTCGGCTCGGGCAGTACCTACAACCAGGAGCGTTAGTGTGAGCCCGATGAGCCAGGCGGCGCAGAATCTGAACTGGTTGATCACCAACTTTGTGGACAACACCCCTGGGGTGTCCCACACCGTGGTGGTCTCCGCCGACGGACTCCTGCTGGCCATGTCCGAAGGTTTCCCCCGCGACCGCGCCGATCAGCTCGCGGCCGTGGCGTCCGGTCTGACCTCGCTCACCGCGGGGGCTTCCCGGATCTTCGAGGGGGGCGCCGTCAACCAGACCGTGGTCGAGATGGAGCGCGGCTTCCTCTTCCTGATGTCCATCTCGGACGGTTCCTCACTGGCCGTCCTCGCCCACCCGGAGGCCGATATCGGCCTGGTGGGCTACGAGATGGCCCTGCTGGTCGACCGCGCGGGCACGGTCCTCACCCCGGACCTCCGCGCCGAGCTCCAGGGAAGTCTGCTCAACTGACAGACAGTGCGCTGCCCGCCGCCGCACCATTAAGGTTCGGTGGCGCGGATTCCACAGGTCCGTCAACATAGGGCCCGGCGACCGGCAGTCGGAGGAGGAAACGTGGCTACACCCCCAGGCGGACATCCCTATGACGATGGCGCGCGGGCCCCGGGTGACCATGCCCGGAACCGCTTCAACTTTCCCTCCACGCCGAGCAGTCAGGTCGGCCAGGGGGGCCAGGACGGTACGCGCCCACCACAGCGCGCACCACGGCAGCAGCCCTTTCCCCCACCTCAGCTGCACCAACCGCGAGAACCGCAACAACCGCAACAACCGTACGAGCAGCCGCGGCGGCCCCGCATCCAGCCGGTGCAGCCGCGGCACTCGCCGGAGCCCGAACCCATGGGCACGCACAACCCGTTGGTGCGTCCGTACGCCATGACCGGCGGCCGGACCAGGCCGCGGTACCAGCTCGCCATCGAGGCGCTGGTCAGTACGACGGCCGATCCGTCCCAGCTGCACGGGCAGTTGCCCGAGCATCAGCGGATCTGCCGGCTGTGTTTCGAGATCAAATCGGTCGCCGAGATTTCGGCGCTCCTCTCCATCCCCCTCGGCGTGGCCCGGATCCTCGTAGCCGACCTGGCGGAGGCGGGACTTGTCGCCATCCATCAGCCCGGCGGCGACGAGGCCGTCGGGGGCCAGCCAGACGTGACACTGCTCGAAAGGGTGCTCAGTGGACTTCGCAAGCTCTAGCGGCGGTGCAGCCCGCTCAACCACCAGCGCGAAGATCGTGGTGGCGGGCGGCTTCGGCGTGGGCAAGACCACGTTCGTCGGCGCCGTCTCGGAGATCAACCCGCTGCGTACCGAAGCCGTCATGACCAGCGCATCCGCCGGCATCGACGACCTCACCCACACCGGAGACAAGACCACCACCACCGTGGCCATGGACTTCGGCCGCATCACCCTCGACCAAGACCTCATCCTCTACCTCTTCGGCACCCCCGGACAGGACCGCTTCTGGTTCATGTGGGACGACCTCGTCCGCGGCGCCATCGGCGCCGTCGTCCTCGTCGACACCCGCCGCCTCGCCGACTGCTTCCCCGCCGTCGACTACTTCGAAAACTCAGGACTCCCCTTCGTCATCGCCCTCAACGGCTTCGACGGACACCAGCCCTACACCCCCGACGAAGTACGCGAAGCACTCCAGATCGGCCCCGACACCCCCATCATCACCACCGACGCCCGCCACCGCGCCGACGCCAAAAGCGGACTCATCACCCTCGTCGAACACGCCCTCATGGCCCGACTCAGGTAACCGTGGCAGTCATACGAAGGCCCCCGCACTCGGCAGGAGTGCGGGGGCCTTCGTCGGTGCCGTACGGAGTGGCGCCGTACGAGGTGGCGCCGTACGAGGTGGTGCCGTACGGGGTGTGCTCAGCCCTGCCAGCTGTGCGGGGCGCGGAAGCCGGGCGTGCGCTCCAGCCGGCGCCAGCCGGCGGTGGAGCGGCCCCGGTGGGCGGGGGCCTCGGGCTGTGCGGCGGCACGGGCCATCAGCACCGCCGTGATGGCGGCCAGCTCCTCGGGGCCGGCCTGGCCCTTCTCGACGCGCAGCAGTGATTCGTTCGTGGGATCGCTCATGGAGTCGTGTCTCCGTCTTCTCGGCGGGAGGGCGCGGGCCCGCAGGGTTACTGCGGGGGGTTGCCGTGCTTGCGGGACGGCAGGTCGGCGTGCTTGGTGCGGAGCATCGCGAGCGCGCTCGCGAGCACCTCACGGGTCTCCGCGGGGTCGATGACGTCGTCGACCAGTCCGCGCTCCGCCGCGTAGTAGGGATGCATCAGCTCGGCCTTGTACTCCTTGACCATGCGGGCTCGCATGGCCTCGGAGTCCTCGGCCTCGGCGATCTGCTTGCGGAAGATGACATTGGCGGCACCTTCGGCGCCCATCACCGCGATCTCGTTGGTCGGCCAGGCGAAGGTGAGGTCCGCTCCGATGGACTGGGAGTCCATCACGATGTAGGCCCCGCCATACGCCTTGCGCAGGATCAGGGAGATCCTCGGCACGGTGGCGTTGCAGTAGGCGTACAGAAGCTTGGCGCCGTGCCGGATGATCCCGCCATGCTCCTGGTCGACGCCCGGCAGGAAGCCAGGGACATCCAGCAGCGTGACGATGGGGATATTGAAAGCGTCGCACATCTGGACAAAGCGCGCGGCTTTCTCCGATGCCTCGATGTCCAGGACCCCGGCGAGCGACTGCGGCTGGTTGGCGACGATGCCGATGACCTGACCGTCGAGTCGCGCCAGGGCGCAGATGATGTTACGGGCCCAGCGCTCGTGGATCTCCAGGAAGTCGCCCTCGTCGACGAGTTCCTCGATGACCTTGTGCATGTCGTACGGGCGGTTGCCGTCCGCGGGCACCAGATCGAGCAGCACGTCGGAGCGGCGGTCCGCCGGGTCCTCGGAGACGACCGTGGGCGGGTTCTCCCGGTTGTTCTGCGGAAGCATCGACAGGAGGTAGCGCACCTCGGCGATGCAGGTCTCCTCGTCGTCGTACGCGAAGTGCGCGACGCCCGAGGTCTCGGCGTGCACATCGGCGCCGCCGAGGCCGTTCTGGGTGATCTCCTCGCCGGTGACGGCCTTGACCACATCGGGGCCCGTGATGAACATCTGCGAGGTCTCACGGACCATGAAGACGAAGTCGGTGAGCGCCGGGCTGTAGGCGGCGCCGCCCGCGCACGGCCCGAGCATCACGCTGATCTGCGGGATGACACCGGAGGCGCGGGTGTTGCGCTGGAAGATCCCGCCGTAACCGGCGAGCGCGGAGACGCCCTCCTGGATCCGGGCGCCCGCGCCGTCGTTGAGCGAGACCAGGGGCGCGCCGGCCGAGATGGCCATGTCCATGATCTTGTGGATCTTGGTGGCGTGGGCCTCGCCCAGGGCGCCGCCGAAGATCCGGAAGTCGTGCGCGTACACGAAGACCGTACGGCCCTCGACCGTGCCCCAGCCGGTGATGACGCCGTCGGTGTACGGCTTCTTGGCCTCCAGGCCGAAGCCGCTGGCGCGGTGCCTGCGCAGCTGCTCGACCTCCTTGAACGACCCCTCGTCGAGCAGCAGCTCGATGCGCTCACGGGCGGTCAGCTTGCCCTTCGCGCGCTGGGCCTCGGTCGCGCGGTCGCTGGGCCCTCGGCGGGCCTGCTCGCGCAGGGCGTGCAATTCGGCCACACGGCCCCGGGCGTCTGCGGGCTCGCCCGGCGTCTCGTCCACTACGGTCATGTCCCAACCCTACGAAGAGCACCAAGGAATCGCGCCGTCGACTCCACACAGTCTCGTGGCGGTATTCCTGGTGGGCCTGGACAGAACCCGGCCCGATGCGGGGTTCCTGAACAGGAAGGTACCCCCGGCTCTTGTGGGATTCCCCTAGATGTCAGCAGACGGCACGTAGATGTCAACGGACGGCGAACTCGCAGCGATGACTCGCGCCCGCCGTTCCCGGAGTGACCCTCAGCCGTACGGTACGGCCCGCCGCGAGCACCTCGACGGCCGGGTCCCGCCCGGTGACCCGCCGTACCGGCCGGTCCCAGACGATCTCCAGCGGCTCGCCCGTGCGGGTGGGCCCGCCGGCGAGGAGCACCGCCGTACGGCCGCGCACCACGACGAGCACGCTCGCGGGAGCGGACGCGGTCAGCGGCCCCGCCGTCCCCGGCTGCCAGAAGTTCGCGGCGGTACAGCCGAGCGAGCGGATCTCGACCGCCTGGAGGGCCGCCGTATTGGCGAGGATCCGGAGCCACTGGCGGTCGGCGGCGCGGCCGGCCACGGTACGCCGGGAGGCGCCGGGCAGTAACAGATACGCGTAGGAGGCGTCGACCGGATCGGTGCCGTGGTCCAGCCAGAGAGTGCGGTAGCGGCGGGTACGCCGTTCGGTGGAACTGGTCGTGTTGATGTCGCTCCAGGCGCCGGTGCGCGCCTCCGCGAGGGTGCGTACGCCGGCGCCACCGGGGAAGACCCAGCCCCCGTGGCCTTCCAGATGTGCCCAGCAGGGGCGCGGCCCGTCGTCGAGCGTGAACGCGTCGGCGCCGTTCTCGCCGAGATTGCGGTTGTCCACGACCGTCTCGGCCGGCACCCCGTCCGTGGCGCTGATCCCCGCGCCCAGACAGACGACGGCGTCGGCCGCGAAGAACCAGGACTTGCGGGCTTCGAGAGTGGAGCCGAGGCCCTTGAGGTGCTGGCCGACGGCGGCGAACTCCCCGTCGGTGGCGCCGCCGACCCACCGTACGTCCGGTTTGGGGGCGCCCCACTCGCCGCCGGACCGGTCCGCGAGCCGCTTGGTGGAGACCGTCGTGCCCGGCAGCCGGTACGGGTCGACCGTGGGCCAGAACCAGTCGGTGTACTGGTCGTTGCCCCGGTCGGCGCCCCACCAGTAGAGCATTCCGGCGCCGGTGTGCCAGCCGCGCGGATTCTCGCCGTTGCCGCACTCGTAGTGCGTGATCCGGTCCGAGGCCATGGAGAGCGCGGCGGCCCAGCCGGGCCGCCGGTGCACGGCGCGGTCCATCGCGGTGAAGAGCGTGTGGCCGACGGGCTCGGGGGCGGCGGGGACGGCCGAGGCGGCGACGGCGTGCAGCCGGGCGAGATCGGCGACGTCCAACTGGCGTGCGGTGAGGACCGGTGAGACGGTGTCCCGCTCGATCCACCCCTTGACCAGGGCGGTCCAGCGGTCCCGCTCGGCCGGGGCCGCGCCGCCGGCGAGCAGCGGGATGGCCGCGATCAACCCCTGGCCGTGGAAGTGATCGCTGCGCATCACCCCGTTGTCGTCGCTCCTGAGGTAACCGCGGCTGATGGCCCGGCCGTTGACGCCGTCCATCATCAGTCCGTTGTAGATCAGCGGGGCATAGGCGCGCTCCACGCTGTCGAGGATGATCTGCCGACGGGGATCGATGACGGCCCAGGTGGAGCCGGCGAGCAGGGTGAACAGCCGGCCGAGGCCGTCCAGCATGACCTGTCCGTACGTACCGGAGTAGGCGACCCAGGTGTGCTGGATGAAGGAGCCGTCGGCGTAGAGGCCGTCGCCCTTCGTGACATACGGGAAGACGGGCGAGAGCGCGTCACGGGCGAGGGCGAGCTTGGCGGGGGCCCGGCCCAGCACCCCGCGCAGGGCGACGGAGCGGCAGAGGTCGACCCGGTTGGCGCCGGTGCTGGTGCCGGAGTAGTCCGCGAGCAGCGCGTCGGGGATGAAGTGGTCGACGGCGGCGCAGGCCGCGGCCCGCTGGTCCTCGGTGAGGTGGTCGTACAGGACGGCCACCAGATCCATGAGCAGCCGGGGAGAGCCGATCTGCCACTCCCACCAGTTGCCGTACGGAGTGGTCCCGGGGCGGTAGACGGTGGCGGAGAGATGGCCGAGGCCGCGGAGGACATCGGCGAGCAGCGCGGCGTCGCCGGTGAGGCCGGTGCCCGGCTGGGCGTACGCGTGGGCCATGGTCCACAGTCTGCTGTAGCTCTGGGTGATGCCGGACGGCGGGTCGAAGGGACGGTCCGGCCAGAGGGAGCCGGCGGCCGGGGCCATCGACTGCCGGAAACGCGCGGCCAGTTCACCGGTCCGCGCCAGCCGGGAGGCGTACGGCTCGACGGCCGGGTCGTAGCCGGTGCCGAGCTGGAGATCCACCCAGCGCAGCCGCAGTTCCCCGAACTCGTCGGCGGCGGCGCGCTGTCCGGCGGCGGCGGGGCGGGAGAGGGGGAGCGAGAGGGCGCCCGCTCCGGTGACGGTCAGAAAGGCACGACGGGACCAGGCGGACAGCGACACGGAAACCCCCGCGATGGGAAGTGGTGTAGACCGGCTGCCCGCTGGTCTAGCACCCAGCCCGGCCGCTTTCAACGGTGCGGACACCACCTCGCGTCCCCAACGGCCGCCCGTAGCCGCCATGTTGCGAGGACCATGATTTTCTGAGAGCGCTCTCAGGCTCAACTCTTGACGCGTTCCCCACGCGTCGCAAGAGTGGGTGCCCACGCAGGCGCGGCCCCCCACATACCGCGCGTTCCCCTGCGTTCCCCCACATTCCAGGAGATCACTCGTGATATCCCGCCGACTGTTCCTCACCGGTACGGCCGCAGCCGCGACAGCGCTCACCTACCCCGCCTGGGGAAGCGCCCTCAGCCCCCACGCGTCGGCCGCCCCGGAGACCTGCGAACTCGCCCTGCGGAACACCTCGCTGCCGGGCGCGGTCAACGCGTATGTCACCGGCCACGACCAGGCCACCAACAGCTGGGTGCTGCTGCGCGCCGACGGCAGCGTCTACCGGCCGGAGTCGCCCGGGGCGCCGCAGACCCCGCTGCCGGTCGACTGCGCGATCCCGCTGAACGCGGCGGGCGGCGCACCGGTCGTCCTGACGCTGCCCCGGATGTTCGGCGCCCGCGTCTACTTCGTACGCGACGACACGCTGGACTTCTTCCTCAACCCGGGCCCCGCCCTGGTCGAGCCCGCCTTCGCGACCCCGGCCGACCCCAACTACGGCCGTACCTGGTCGTTCTGCGAGTTCACCTTCAACCAGGACCAGCTGTTCTCCAACATCAGCTATGTCGACCTGGTGACGGCCCTGCCCATCGGCATCACGCTGGAGGGCGATGCCACCCATACGGTCGCCCCGCTGCCCGAAGGCGCGCTGGAGCGGATCGCGGACGGGCTCACCGCCCAGGCGGGCGTGGACGGACATCCCTGGGACCAGTTGGTCCTGCGCGGCGGCGACGGACGGGTCCTGCGGGTCATCTCGCCGCAGAACCTGGCCGGCCAGACACCCTTCGCGCAGGTCTTCGACAGCTATGTCGACCAGGTCTGGGAGAAGTACCGCTCCACGGATCTGCGGATCGATCTCCAGGGCGGCCGGGGCGTGTTCACGGGCCGGGTCAGCGGCGACACGCTGACCTTCAACGGGGGCCACACCTTCGCCAAGCCGACCTCGATGGACATCTTCACCTGCAACAGCGGGCCGTTCGCCAACAACCCCGCCGACTCGGACGACAAGAAGGGCCTGCTCGCCCGGCTCGGGGCCGCGTTCAACCGCTCCACGGTGCTCAGCCACCCGGACCAGCCGAACGGCGCCACGGCGGCGGACTACTACAGGGACCCGGTCACCAACCACTTCGCCCGCGTGGTGCACGCCAACACCCCGATCGGCTACGCCTTCCCGTACGACGACGTGCGGCCGGACGGCCAGCCGGATGTCTCGGGCGCGGCGCACGACGGCAACCCGCGCCGCTGGACGGTGTCGGTCGGTTCCTGACCCGGACGCACACAGGACGGTGCCCCGCCCTCCCAAGACCGGGAGGACGGGGCACCGTCGGGTACGCACGGACCGCCAACGGCGTCAGCAGCCGCCGCAGTTGTAGAACGTCACGTCCCAGTGGTTGCCCTCGTCGGCGTAGACGTTGCCGGCGCCGGACTGCCACTGCGGAGCGCCGTCACCGCGCACCCCGATGTACGTGAAGGTGTTCTTGACGTAGTTGGTGACGCAGGTGGCCTTGCCGAAGTCGAGCTTGTAGCCGTTCCAGTGCGAGTACGTGCCGCTCGCGTGGCCGGTCTCCGTGCCACCGGTGATGTTGAGGCCGCAGCCGCTGGCACTCCTCAGGGTCTGCGCGCCCTTGGCCGTGTCCAGGTTGAGCTGGTCGAACGACGTACAGGTCGGGTTGTTGCGGTCGGAGCAGCCACCCGACGAGGACCAGGTGATCCCGGACGACCGGAACATCGAGGTGGCGGTGGCGTGGGTGATCTTGGTGGCGGCCTGGGCGTCGGTGGCCGTGCTCAGGACACCGAAGCCGGGGGCGAAGAGCGCGCCGAGCACGAGGGCGAGCGCGCTGATGACCGAGCGGATTCTCATTGGGGGGATTCCCTCTCCTGCTGAAGACCGTGGGGCCGATTGGTGCCGATGGGCGATGGGGCCAATGGGGCGGTGGGGCAGGTGGAACAGGGAGATGGTGCCCGATGTCTACGCGCGTCCGCCAGAGGGCGTCCGATTCATTCGAACTCGATCGGGTGACATTGTTGAAATCTGAACCAGGTAGGGCTAAGGTGATGGTCGTTGAACGTTAAACAACAACCGGGCACCACTTCCTCAGGAGCAACCATGGGACTCTTCGGCCGCAAGGACGACTCGGCACAGAACACCACCTCCGCCGGCACCGCCACCGCCACGGTGGACCCGGCGCTCGCCGCGCTGACCGGCGAATACACCATCGACCCCGCGCACAGCACGATCAGCTTCACCGTCCGGCACGCGATGGTCACCAACGTCCGGGGCACGTTCACCGAGCACGAGGGCACGCTGAGCCTGGACGGCACGAACCCGGCGGACTCCTCGGCGTCCATCGAGGTCTCCATCGCCAGTGTCGACACCGGGATGGCCGACCGCGACGGTCATCTGCGCAGCGCCGACTTCTTCGACGCCGAGACGTTCCCGAAGATGTCCTTCCGCTCCACCAAGGTCGAGCAGCTGGACGCGGAGACCTACCGGCTCACCGGTGATCTCTCCATCAAGGACGTCACCCGGCCGCTCACCATCGACCTGGAGTTCAACGGTTCGGCCACCGATGTGTACGGCAACGAGCGCGTCGGCTTCGAGGGCAGCGCCACGATCCTGCGCTCCGAGTGGGGCCTGACCTGGAACGCCGCGCTGGAGACCGGTGGCGTGATGGTCAGCGACAAGGTCAAGCTGAGCTTCGACATCTCCGCGATCAAGAAGGCCTAGGGCCGGTCCGCCGTACAGGCACTGGGGACCGTCACCACAAGGGCCCCTAGAAGCCGCCGCCGTCGAACCCGCCACCCCCGCCGAAGTCCCCTCCCCCGCCGAAGCCGCCGCCACCGAAATCGCCCGGGTCGAAGTCCGAGCCCGAGTAGTCGCCGCCGCTGAAGCCGGACGGGTCGCCGCCGCCGAAGTCCGCGGCATAGGCGGGGGTCGCCATCATCGAGCCGAGCATCGTGCCCACCAGCAGCCCCGGCAGCAGCCCGCCGCCGAAGTAGCCGCCGGCCCACGGCCCGTACGCCGGTCCTGCCTCCCAGTACGGGCGGGGGCCGTGCTCGGTCTGGACCGTGCGGGTCTGCGGGTCCGTACCGTCCGCCAGCCGGGCGGCGTCGGCCGCGCAGACCGGGACCGTACGCCGGACACCGGCGGGCGGGGACCACTCCGCGTCGGTCGTCGAAGGGCCGTGCCGCGGGTCGAAGAAGCACGGCGAACGCCGCTCCGGCAGCGGGGCGCCCGTCCGGCGCGCGGCCAGCGTGGCCAGCGCGAACCGGCCGTCCTCCAGCGCTTCGGTCACCCCCCGTACGTCCTCGGGCCGTCGTGCCGCGCCCATCAGGGACTTGGCCTTCTCGTACGAGTCCAGGGAACGTTCGTACTCCGCCCGCATCGCGTCATCTGCGCCGGGCTCGCCGGGGTGGAAGTCCAGCCGGTCCAGCTCCTCGCCGAACGCGGTGATGTCCTCGTCCACGACGACCCGCAGCTTCTCCAGCGCCTCGCGGGCGCGCTCGTCGCGCTTGCGCCGGTTCACCCGCGCCACGGCGTACGCGCCCGCGCCTCCCAGCACGACCACGGAGCCGAGCACGATCAGCCCGGTGGACGAGCTGCCGGCGCCATCCGATCCCGAGCCCGTGTCCCAGGAGGCCGGGGCCTGGCCCCGGGCCTGCGGGAGGGCCTGGTCGACGAAGTTGTTCAGCTCGGTCGCGGCGTCGACGGGACCGCCCGCCTTCACCGCGTCCGTGAGATTCCGGACGGCCTGGCTCGGCATCACCACCGGATCGGCGCCCGCGTCGAACCGGTCGCCGAGACGGATGGCGTACAGCCCCGTCACACCGGTCTCGGCCCGTACGGTCCTCAGCACGGACGAGGCGGGGAACTCCGCGGTGGCCGGCAGGACGGCCACGAAGACCGGTTTGTCCGCGTCCTTGATCTTCTTCGCCAGGGCGTCCGCCTCGGACGCCGAGAGCTGCCCCGCGGCCCGTGGGTCCACATAGACAGGACCCTTCTTGAGGCCCTCGGCCACCGCGCGGGGGCCGGTGGCCGCCGGCGCGTCGGTGGCCGCCCACGCGCCCGGCGCCCCCAGGAAGGCCGTGGCGAGGAAGGCGAGAAGCAGCCCGGACAGTACGGAGATCAGCCTCGTCCTCATACCCATTGACGCTACCCGAAGTACGGCCAAACCGGACGGGCGAGGACGGCGGGAACCGGGAAAGGCGGCCAAGCAGGGCTTACGGCGCCGATTCACGGACGACGATCTCGGTGGGCAGGACGACCGGCTCACCGGGACCGGGCGACGTCCCGGAGAGATGTCCGAGCAGCAGCCGCGCCGCCGTCTCGCCCATCTGCTGGGTGGGCTGGCGGACAGTGGTCAGCGGTGGCTCCGTGTGCCGGGCCAGCGGGACGTTGTCGAAGCCGACCACCGCGACATCGTCGGGGACCTTGCGCCCCGCCGCCCGCAGGGCCCGTAGCGCGCCGGCCGCGCTGAGGTCGTTGTGCGCGAACACGGAGTCGAAGCGGACCCGGCTGTTGAGGAGCTTCTCCACCGCGATCCGTCCCGACAGTTCGGTGAAGTCGCCCACCATGACGAGATCGGTGGGCAGGACCTCACGGAAGCCCTTGAGCCGGTCGCGTACGCAGCCGAAGTGCGCCGGCCCGGTGATCACCAGCGGTCTGCTCCGCCCGCCGGCCAGCAGATGGCGGGCGGCGGAGGCGCCGCCCTCGTGGTTGGTGGTCACCACGGAAGGAAAGCCCTCGGGGCGGCTGCCCCGGTCGTCGATCAGCACGACGGGCAGCCCCTTGCGGTGCAGTCCGACGATGGTGTCGAGGGTGTTCTCCGGCTCCACGACGAGCAGTCCGTCGAAGGCGCGGGCCGAGACCTGGGTGACGAAGTGCTCCACCGATTCGGGGCCGCGGTTGCAGGTGAACAGCAACAGCCCGTAGCCGGCCGCCTCGACGGTGTCCACGACCCCCTGAAGGACCTCGCCCATCCATGGCCAGCTGAGCGCGGGCACCAGCATGCCGATCGTATGGCTGCTGCCCCGGGCCAGCCCGACGGCGCCCGAGCTGGGTACGTACCCGAGCCGTGTGATCACGGCCCGGACGCGGGCGGCCGTACACCGGTCGACTTCACCTTTGGTATTGATCACCCGCGACACGGTCGTCTTGCTGACGCCGGCCTCACGGGCCACATCGGCGATGGTGACACGCATCGTGGCCTCCCCGAAGAGGTGGGTAACCGGTCACGCCCGCACAGGCCGGTACCGGTCCCGGAACCGGTACCGGTGCTCGGCGGTGAGTTAACCGGCGTGCCGGAGCGCCGTCAACACTTCACGCCGAGATTGGTCCGCACCTCTGTTGCGTACCAGGCGGGCCGCAGGTCAGGTACGACACAGGGGTGTTGTGCGTTCAGTTTCTGAATACGCGACCCCTTGACGGGAGTTCGTAACGGCAGTTCACTCACGCCGCACGGTCCACCCCCCACAGCACTGCCGATGAAGGGCAGCAGACTTATGTCGAGACCGACAGGCACCGGGCGGCGGCTGACGAGGGCGCTCCTCGCGGGCGCCCTGGCCACCGCCGGACTCACCGGCCTCTCCGCCGGCACGGCGCAGGCCGCGGGCGAGCAGGTCAGTATCTGGCTGACGACGACCGACGACAGCGGGGGGCGCCATGTCACCCGCGGACTCCAGCAGCAGACCCCCGTCACCTTCCAGCCGGGCAACGGCGGCAGCGGTACGAACGTCAGTGTCGACGAGGGCACCCGCTATCAGACCTTCACGGGCGGCGGCGCCTCCTTCACCGACACCGCGGCCTGGCTGATGAAGGGCAGCGGCGCGCTCTCCCAGGCGACCCGTGACGACACGATGAAGAAGCTCTTCTCGCCCACCGAGGGCATCGGGCTCTCCTTCGTCCGCAACCCCATGGGCGGCTCCGACCTGGCCCGCTTCGGCTACACGTACGACGACATGCCGGCGGGCCAGACCGATCCGAACCTCGCTCGGTTCTCCATCGCGCACGATCTGGCCGATGTGCTGCCGCTGACCAAGCAGGCCAAGCAGCTCAACCCGGCGCTGACGACCATGGCCTCGCCGTGGACGGCGCCGGCCTGGATGAAGGACAGCGGCCAGCTCAACGGCGGCTGGCTGAAGGCGGAGAACTACGGCACCTACGCCAACTACTTCGTGAAGTATCTCCAGGCCTACCGCGACCAGGGCGTCCCGGTCGACTATGTCTCGGTGCAGAACGAGCCGACCTGCTGTGCCGGTTACCCGTCGATGAGCTGGAACGCCTCGGGTCTCGCGTACTTCACCAAGAACGAACTGCTGCCCAAGCTCCAGGGCGCGGGGCTGTCCTCCAAGGTGCTCGCGCACGACTGGAACTGGGACACGTACGACGCGTACGCGGCCGATACCGTGAACGACGCGGCCGTCCGCAGCCACCCCAACTTCGGCGGCGTCGCCTGGCACGGCTATGGCGGCAACGTCCAGAAGCAGACGGACGTCCACAACCAGTACCCGCAGCTGGACGCCTTCCAGACCGAGCACTCGGGCGGCACCTGGATCGCCAACCAGCAGCGCGAGGACATGGCGAACATCATTGACTACACCCGCAACTGGGCGAAGTCGGTGACCAAGTGGTCGCTGGCGGTGGACCAGAACCGCGGCCCGCACAACGGCGGCTGCGGCACCTGCGACGGGCTGGTCACGGTCCACAACGGTGACGGGCGCCACGGCCAGGTCGACTACACCATCGAGTACTACACGATGGGGCACCTCACGAAGTTCGTGAGGCCGGGCGCGGAGCGCATCGCCTCCACCGCCAGCACCGCCGTGCCCAATGTGGCCTGGCGCAACCCGGACGGCTCCAAGGCGCTGATCGCGTACAACGACGCGTCGGCCGCCCGTGAGCTGCGGGTCAACTGGGGCGGGCAGAACTTCAGTTACTCCCTGCCCGGCAAGACCTCGGCGACCTTCACCTGGTCGGGCACCCAGTCCGGCGGTGGCGGCACCGGCACCTCGGGCACCTTCACCGGGCTCGCCGGCAAGTGCCTGGACGTGGCGGGCGGCGCGAGCGCCAACGGGACGCCTGTCCAGCTCTACGACTGCAACGGCTCGACGGCCCAGCGCTGGACGGTCGGTACGGACTCCACGATCAGGTCCCTCGGCAAGTGCCTGGACGTGACCTCGGCGTCGACGGCGAACGGCGCCAAGGTGCAGTTGTACGACTGCAACGGGAGCGGTGCCCAGCAGTGGACGTACAACGCCGGGACCGGTGACATCGTCAACATCCCGGCGGACAAGTGCCTGGATGTGACGGACAATTCCCCGGCCAACGGCGCCCGCGCCCAGATCTGGACCTGCACCGGAGCCGCCAACCAGAAGTGGCGGCTCCAGAGCTAGTGCCGCGACCGGCACTAGAGGCTGTCCAGGGGCCGGGGGCGGACCGCGCGTGGTGGCCGGCTACTCCGCGGGTTCGACCCCGGCCCGCAGCAGTCCGTAGGTGTACGCGTCCTCCAGCGCCTGCCAGGAGGCCGCGATCACATTCTCGGCGACCCCGACCGTGGACCAGTCGCCGGCCCCGTCCCCGGTGGTGATCAGCACGCGGGTGGTGGACTCCGTACCGTGCCTGCCTTCCAGGATGCGGACCTTGTAGTCCACCAGCTCCAGCTTGGCGAGCTGCGGATAGATCCGCTCCAGACCGACCCGCATGGCCCGGTCCAGGGCGTTGACCGGGCCGTTTCCCTCGGCGGTGGCGACGATCCGCTCGCCCTTGGCCCACAGCTTCACGGTGGCCTCGTTGGCGTGCGTACCGTCGGGCCGGTCCTCGACGATCGCGCGCCAGGACTCCGTACGGAAGTAGCTGCGGGGCCGGCCCTCGACCTCTTCGCGCAGCATCAGCTCGAAGGACGCGTCGGCCGCCTCGTAGGTGTACCCCTTGAGTTCGCGCTCCTTGACCCGGCCGACGACGCGGCCGACCAGATCGCGGTCGCCGCCGAGGTCGATGCCCAGCTCCCGGCCCTTCAGCTCGATGGAGGCGCGGCCGGCCATGTCGGAGACGAGCATCCGCATGCTGTTGCCGACCTGCTGGGGGTCGATGTGCTGGTACAGATCGGGGTCGACCTTGATCGCGGAGGCGTGGAGTCCGCCCTTGTGGGCGAAGGCGGAGACACCGACATAGGGCTGATGGGTGGAGGGCGCGAGATTGACGATCTCCGCGATGGCGTGCGAGATCCGGGTCATCTCGGCGAGCGCGCCCTCGGGCAGGACGCGCTTGTCGTACTTCAGCTCCAGCGCGGCGACGACCGGGAACAGGTTGGCGTTGCCGACACGCTCGCCGTAGCCGTTGGCCGTGCACTGGACATGGGTGGCGCCGGCGTCGACGGCGGCGAGGGTGTTGGCCACGGCGCAGCCGGTGTCGTCCTGGGCGTGGATACCGAGCCGGGCGCCGGTGTCGGCGAGCACGGTGGTGACGACGGCCTGGATCTGCGCGGGCAGCATGCCGCCATTGGTGTCGCAGAGGACGACGACATCGGCGCCCGCTTCGGTGGCGGCCCGTACGACGGACTTGGCGTACTCGGGGTTGGCGCGGTAGCCGTCGAAGAAGTGCTCGCAGTCCACGAAGACCCGGCGGCCCTGTTCGCGCAGGTGGGCGACGGTGTCGCGGACCATCTCGACGTTCTCGTCGAGGGTGGTGCGCAGCGCCAGCTCGACATGGCGGTCATGTGACTTGGCGACCAGCGTGACCACCGGCGCGCCGGACTCGACCAACGCCCTGACCTGGGGGTCCTCCGCCGCCCTGGCCCCCGGCCTGCGGGTGGAGCCGAACGCGACGAGCTGGGCGTTCTTGAAGTCGATCTCCTGCTGGGCGCGGGCGAAGAACTCGGTGTCGCGCGGGTTGGCGCCGGGCCAGCCGCCCTCGATGAAGCCCACGCCGAAGTCGTCCAGGTACCGGGCGATGGCCAGCTTGTCGGCGACGGTCAGATTGATGCCCTCACGCTGGGCGCCATCGCGCAGCGTGGTGTCGAAGACATGAAAGCTGTCGTCTGTTTTCGCCGTGGGCCCTGTGGACTCAGTGGTCATGGTGTGTAGCTCCTGTCGAGTGGAAGGACTGGCTCCACTTGCCCCCATCATCGCTCGCGTCCCATCTCCGGCGAGGGTGGGCCGGAAAATGAAAAAACCCCTCGCGGGTGCGAGAGGTCTGCGCGCGGGTCTGAGGCACGGTGGCCGCGCCGTACGGGGTGGTACGAGGCGGTCACTGCGGACCGGCGCGCTTGCTGCCGATAATCATGGCGAACGAGAGCACACGGCGATTTTCGCATGTCTGGCGCTCTGAGGTAGTCCCGTCTCACGATGCGGTCGGGACGCGTGAGCGGTGCGTGACGGAAGCGCACCGCGGAACGGACGAAAACGGGCCCGGGAGAGGCCCGGCGGAGGCCCGCGCCCCGGGTTCGCTCCGGGCACGGGCCTCCGCCGCGGTCGTTGCCGGGCCCCGCTCTCGGGCCCCGCTCTCACGCCTCGTTCTCAGGCCCCGTTCTCAGGCCCCGTTCTCAGGCCCCGTTCTCCGCACAGGGCCCCGTCAGCCCAGCTCGTGCATCCAGCCGTGGGTGTCGGCCGTCCGGCCCGTCTGGATGTCCAGCAGGGCCTCGCGCAGCTTCAGCGTGACCTCGCCCGGCTCGCCGCCCGACTGGGTCCACTCGCCGCCCGTCGACTTGACCACACCGACCGGGGTGATCACCGCGGCCGTACCGCAGGCGAAGACCTCGGTGAGGGTGCCGTTCTCGGTGTCGCGGCGCCAGTCCTCCTTGGAGATCCGGCCCTCCTCGGAGGTGTAGCCGAGGTCGGCCGCCAGGCTCAGCAGCGAGTCACGGGTGACGCCCGCCAGCAGGGAGCCGGTCAGTTCGGGGGTGACGATGCGGTCGCCGTACACGAAGTACAGGTTCATCCCGCCCAGTTCCTCGACCCAGCGGTGCTCCAGCGCGTCCAGGTAGACGACCTGCTCGCAGCCCTTCTCGGCCGCCTCGGCCTGGGCGAGCAGGGACGCCGCGTAGTTGCCGCCGGTCTTGGCGAAGCCGATGCCGCCCGGCACCGCGCGGACGTAGTTCTCCGAGAGCCAGACCGAGACGGGCTTCACCCCGCCGGGGAAGTACGCGCCCGCGGGCGAGGCGATGACCAGGAACAGATACTCGTTCGCCGGCCGCACCCCGAGCCCGACCTCGGCCGCGATCATGAACGGGCGCAGATAGAGGGACGCCTCCCCGCCGTGCGCGGGCACCCATGCCTTGTCCTGCTGGACGAGCGCGTCACAGGCGGCGATGAAGGTCTCGACGGGCAGCTCCGGCATGGCGAGCCGGCGGGCCGAGGCCCGGAAGCGCTCGGCGTTGGACTCGGGACGGAAGGTGGCGACCGAGCCGTCGGGGCGGCGGTAGGCCTTGAGCCCCTCGAAGATCTCCTGCGCGTAGTGCAGGGTCATGTTCGCCGGGTCGAGCGAGAGCGGCCCGTACGGCACGAGCTGGGCGTCGTGCCAGCCGCGTCCCTCCGTCCACCGGATCGTCACCATGTTGTCGGTGAAGTGGCGGCCGAACCCCGGGTTGGCCAGGATCGCCTCGCGCTCCGCGTCGGACAGCGGGTTCGAGGAGGGCTTGAGTTCGATCGTGGGCGTGGTCATGAATACTCGTCCTTCACCGGTTGATGTGACGGACCGCGTTCACGCCGCTACTGCTACTAGGACGTCCGAGCATTCCCGCATGCCGCGGCCCACGCCGATTATCGCGCGGGTGGGACGGGTGCATGAAACGGGGTGAAAGCGGCCCTTGGATGATGGTGGCACCCGGAGGCCGCAAAAGAACAGCCGCCGGGCTCCGAAGACCCGGCGGCTGTGAGGAGTCGACGGGTCAGCTCGCTACGCGTACGGCGAGCGCGTCACCGATCTGGTCGGTCGTACGCGCGGTGGCCGCCGTACCGTCGCGCCCGGCGAGATCGGCCGCGACGGCCTCCTCGACCCGGACGGCCTCGGCGTCGAACCCGAGGTGTCGCAGCAGCAGGGCGACGGAGAGGATCGTGGCCGTGGGGTCGGCCTTCCCCTGGCCCGCGATGTCCGGCGCCGACCCGTGGACCGGCTCGAACATGGACGGGAACGTACGGTCCGGGTTGATGTTCGCGGACGCGGCCAGGCCGATTCCGCCGGTCACGGCGGCGGCCAGGTCGGTGAGGATGTCACCGAAGAGGTTGTCGGTGACGATCACGTCGAAGCGGTCGGGCTGGGTGACGAAGAAGATCGTCGCGGCGTCGACATGCAGATAGTCGGTGGCGACGTCGGGGTACTCCTGGCCCACGCGGTCGAAGATGTTCTTCCACATGTGGCCGGCGTAGACGAGGACGTTGTTCTTGTGGACCAGCGTCAGCTTCTTGCGCGGACGGGAGTTGGCGCGCTCGTACGCGTCACGGACGACCCGCTCCACGCCGTACGCCGTATTGAGGCTCACTTCGGTGGCCACCTCGGCGGGCGTACCCGTGCGCAGCGAACCTCCGTTGCCGGTGTACGGACCCTCGGTGCCCTCGCGGACGACGACGAAGTCGATGTCCGGGCGGCCCGCCAGCGGGGTGGCCGTGTTGGGGAAGAGCTTCGACGGCCGCAGGTTCACATAGTGGTCGAAGGCGAAGCGCAGCTTGAGCAGCAGCCCGCGCTCCAGGACGCCGGACGGTACGGTCGGGTCGCCGATCGCGCCGAGCAGGATCGCGTCATGCCCCTTGAGGGCTTCCAGCTCCGCGTCCGGGAGGGTCTCCCCGGTGCGGTGCCAGCGGCTCGCGCCGAGGTCGTACTCCTTGGTCTCCAGCTTCACATCCTGGGGAAGGACGGCGCTCAGGACCTTCAGGCCCTGGGCCACGACCTCCTGGCCGATGCCGTCACCGGGGATCACTGCGAGATTGAGGCTGCGAGACATGGGGGCACCCTACCCCCCGTCCCAGTGCATGACATCGCGTGTCCATTCTGTGGACACATTGCGAATCAGTCGTCGACAGGACGCCCGGGATACATTCATGTGACACCCACCGGTGTCACGGTCGGCACATGGAAACTCCCCGCGTCGGGATTCCCGACCATCTCGCCTCCCGTATGACCATGCCGGAGCAGCACGCGTATCTGCGCGAGAAGATCGGCCGACGCGGCCTGTTGCGGGCGGGCACGCTCGCCGCCGGGACGGTGGCGGGCGCCGGTCTGCTCGGCTCCAGCTCCGCCACCGCGGGCGCCACCACGGCCGCCGCCCCCGCCTTCCTGCCGTCGTCGGCCGCCGCCCGCGTCGACGGGTCGCTGGTGGCCCCGTTCGGCCGCCATCTGGCCTTCGGGGCCGACCCGAAGACCATGATGTCGGTCTCCTGGCAGGTGCCGTTCGCGGTCAGGAACCCCTACGTCCGGGTCGGTCTGAAGCCCTGGGACCTGAGCCGGCGGATCAAGGCGGAGGTGCGCTCGCTGCACACCCCCTCGCTGTCGGCCAAGCTGCCCGCGGTGGACCAGTACTACCTGCATGTCTCGCTGGAGCGGCTGCGCCCCGGGACCACGTACTACTACGGCGTGGGGCACGACGGCTTCGACCCGGCCGACGCGCGCAACCTGGGCACGGTCTCCACCTTCCGCACCGCTCCCGCGCGCGCCGAGTCATTCGTCTTCACCGCCTTCGGCGACCAGGGCGTCTCGTACGACGCCCTCGCCAACGACCAGGTGATCCTGGGCCAGAACCCGGCCTTCCATCTGCACGCGGGGGACATCTGCTACGCGGACAGCAGCGGCCAGGGGCTGCCCGCGGACACCTATGACGCGCGGGTCTGGGACCAGTTCCTGGCGCAGACCGAGTCGGTGGCCTCGCGGGTGCCGTGGATGGTGACCACCGGCAACCACGACATGGAGGCGTGGTACTCCCCCGACGGCTACGGCGGCCAGAACGCGCGCTGGTCCCTGCCGGGCGGCGGGCTCGATCCGGTGAAGTCGCCGGGCGTCTACTCGTTCACGTACGGCAATGTCGGGGTGGTCGCCCTCGACGCGAACGATGTCTCCCACGAGATCCGCGCCAACACCGGCTACACCGACGGCGCCCAGACCCGCTGGCTGGACCGGCGGCTCGGTGAGCTGCGCGCGCACCGGGACATCGACTTCATCGTGGTGTTCTTCCACCACTGCGCCTTCTCGACCACGAACGCGCACGCCTCGGACGGCGGGGTGCGCGAGGCATGGGTGCCGCTCTTCGACAAGCACCGCGTCGATCTGGTCGTCAACGGCCACAACCATGTGTACGAGCGGACCGACGCGCTGCGCGCCGGCGGTGTCACGCGCCGGGTGCCGGTCGGCGAGTCGGTCAGTTCGGTGCGCGACGGCATCGTGTACGTCACGGCGGGCGGCGCGGGCAAGGCGCTGTACGACTTCCCGGTGCCGGACAGTTACGAGGGCCATGTCGCCGATGTCGAGAGCGTGCCCTCGTACCACTGGGAGCGGGGCGGCACGAAGGCCACCGAGACCGTGGAGTGGTCGCGCGTGCGCTACACCGGGTTCTCTTTCCTCGCCGTCGAGGTGACGACGGGGCACCGCCCGGCGCTCAAGGTCTCCGCGCTCGCCGAGAGCGGCGAGCGCGTGGACCACTTCACGATCACGCGCTGACGTCCGCGCCGCCGGTCGGTCGGTGGCCGGCGCGGATTCGCTGACCCGCGTCGGTGGCCGGCGCGGATTCGCTGACCCGCGCGGGTTCAGTGACCGGTCGAGCCGCCGTTGTCCCTGCGGTCGAGAGCGCGCTGCAGGGCGGCGGCGGCGTTCTTGCGGTCGGATTCGCTGGTACGGGGGGTGTGACGGACACGGCGGCGGACAGTCGTCTCGGCCATGGTGATCGACTCCTTGAGATAGCTGAGCCACGCGGCGTGGCGGCGTGGCGCACTGCCGGGAGGGGCACGGCCGGAAGGGGCGGGGGCATACGCGGCAGGGGTTGCCTGCGTGGGGGCGCGTGCCATCGACCGCCATTCGCTCGATGGAGCGAGACGTTCGGCTCATTCCAAGCTAAGCGAGGATCACCGCTCTGTCTCCACGATTACTCGGACTTCCTACTATCTGAGACGGTGATCACTCCGACCTGCGGAAATCCCCCGCCGGACAGGCCCTACAGCACATCACCGTCGCGCCAGTCGAAGATCAGCGCTCCGCCGCCATCGGGCGACGCGGATCCGGGCAGGGGCCGCCCCGCCGCCGGACGCAGATACGTGGAGCCCTCCTCGTCCGGCAGCCGTACCACTCCCGCGGGCCCCAGCGCCTCGATCCGGTGCGGCCAGGGCTGCCAGCCGCGCGCCCGGTAGAGCGGCGCCCCGGCGGCCGAGGCGGAGAGCGCCCCGGCGGCGTACGCGCCGTCGATCACCCGCTCCAGCGCCGCCATCACCCGGCCGCCCAGCCCGCGTCTGTGCTGGTCGGGCCGTACGCCCACGGCCTCGACATAGCCGATGCGGTAGGAGCGGCCGTCGTGCAGCACCCGGCGCTGGACCACACTGCCGTGGGCGAGGATCGCGCCGTCCGCGTCCTGCACGAGGGCGTGCACACCGCCGAGCCCGTGGTCCCAGTCCTCGTCGGAGAAGCCGCCCCGGAAGGCGGCGTCCAACAGGGCCCGGATCTCGGTGAGTTCGGCCGGGGAGAGCTCGAAGGTGTGGGCGGTGCGCAGGAATTCCGTCATGGGCGCCACTCTGTCAGGAGACCGGTGCCCACGGGTATGGAGCCGCCCCCGTGCCGGCGAAGGGGGGCGGCCGGTACGGGGGCGGAGTCTGCGGGACGTGACGGACCGTCAGCCCATGTGCGGGTAGCGGTAGTCCGTCGGCGGGACGAGCGTCTCCTTGATGGCGCGGGTCAGCGTCCAGCGCATCAGGTTCTGCGGGGCGCCCGCCTTGTCGTTGGTGCCGGACGCGCGGCCGCCGCCGAAGGGCTGCTGGCCGACGACGGCGCCGGTCGACTTGTCGTTGATGTAGAAGTTGCCCGCCGCGTAGCGCAGCTTCTCCATCGCGTCGGCCGCCGCGGCGCGGTCACCGGCGATGACCGAGCCGGTCAGGGCGTACGCCGAGACGGACTCCATCTGGGCGAGCACCGTCTCGTAGTCGGCGTCGTCGTAGACATGCACCGCGAGGATCGGGCCGAAGTACTCGGTCGTGAAGACCTCGTTCTCCGGGTCCGTACAGACGATGACGGTCGGCCGGACGAAGTAGCCGACGGAGTCGTCGTACGTACCGCCCGCGACGATCGTGCACGTCGGGTCGGCGGCGGCGCGGTCGATGGCGGCCTTGTTCTTGGCGAAGGCGCGCTCGTCGATGACGGCGCCGATGAAGTTCGACAGATCGGTGACATCGCCCATGGCGATCCCGTCGACCTCGGCCGCGAACTCCTCCTTGAACCCGTCGTTCCAGATCGACGCCGGGACATACGCGCGCGAGGAGGCGGAGCACTTCTGGCCCTGGTACTCGAAGGAGCCCCTGGTCAGCGCCGTCTTGAGAACCGCGCGGTCGGCGCTCGGGTGGGCGACGACGAAGTCCTTGCCGCCGGTCTCACCGACGATCCGCGGGTAGGAGCGGTACTTCTCGATATTGCCGCCGACCGTCTTCCACAGGTGCTGGAAGGTCCTGGTCGAACCGGTGAAGTGGATGCCCGCCAGCTCACGGTGGTGCAGGGCCACCTCGGAGACGGCGATGCCGTCGCCCGTCACCAGGTTGATGACGCCCTTGGGCAGGCCGGCCTCCTCCAGCAGCTCCATCAGCAGCACGGCCGCGAGGGTCTGCGTCGGCGACGGCTTCCAGACCACGACATTGCCCATGAGCGCGGGCGCGGTCGGCAGGTTGCCCGCGATCGCCGTGAAGTTGAACGGCGTGATCGCGTAGACGAAGCCTTCGAGCGGCCGGTGGTCGAGCCGGTTCCAGACGCCGGGCGAGTTGGCCGGCGGCTGCTCGGCGAGCAGGTCACGGGCGTACTTGACATTGAAGCGCCAGAAGTCGACCAGCTCACAGGGGGTGTCGATCTCGGCCTGCTGGGCCGTCTTCGACTGGCCGAGCATGGTCGCGGCGGCCAGCGTCTCGCGCCACGGTCCCGCGAGCAGTTCGGCGGCGCGCAGGATGATCGCGGCACGGTCGTCGAAGGACATCGCGCGCCAGCCGGGAGCGGCGGCCAGGGCGGCGTCGATCGCGTCACGGGCGTCCTGCTGGGTGGCACCGGCGAACGTACCGAGCACGGCCCGGTGGTTGTGCGGCTGTACGACGTCGACGCGCTCGCCCCCGCCCATCCGCTTCTCGCCGCCGATCGTCATCGGCAGATCGACGGGGTTCTCGGCCAGCTCCTTGAGCTTGACCTCAAGACGGGCCAGCTCCGGGGAGCCCGGGGCGTAGCCGTGCACCGGCTCGTTGACCGGCGCGGGAACCTGGGTCACAGCGTCCATGGGTGCCGTGTCTCCTTCATCAGTAGGTCAGGGGCGGTCGGTTTCGGTGCCGGCGGCTCAGCCGCGGCTGACCAGCGAACGCAGGAAGAACGCGAGGTTGGCGGGGCGCTCGGCGAGGCGGCGCATGAAGTATCCGTACCAGTCGGTGCCGTACGCGATGTAGACACGCATCCGGTGTCCCTCGGCGGCCAGCCGGTCCTGCTCGGCTTCCCGGATGCCGTACAGCATCTGGAACTCGTACTCATCGAGCTTACGTCCGGCGCGGAGGGCGAGGTGCTGGGTGATCGCGATGAGGCGGGGGTCGTGGGAGCCGATCATCGGGTAGCCGGGGCCCTTCATCAGGATCTTGAGGCAGCGGACATACGCCCGGTCGACCTCCCTCTTGTCCTGGTACGCCACGGACGCGGGCTCCTTGTAGGCGCCCTTGACGAGCCGTACGCGCGAGCCGGCCTCGGCGAGCGCCCGGCAGTCCTCCTCGGTGCGGAAGAGGTACGACTGGACGACCGCGCCGGTCTGCGGGAAGCGCTCGCGCAGCTCGGCGTGGATGGCGAGCGTCGAGTCGACGGTGGTGTGGTCCTCCATGTCGAGGGTGACCGTGGTGCCGATCTCCGCGGCGGCCTCGACGACGGCGGTGACGTTCTTCAGCGCGAGGTCGTGTCCGCCGGGCAGCGCCTGCCCGAAGGAGGAGAGCTTGACCGACATCTCGGCGCGGACACCCAGCTCCAGCGGGGCGAGGGCTTCGATCAGCCGCAGATACGCGTCCCGGGCGGCCAGCGCCTCGGTCGGGTCGGTGATGTCCTCGCCGAGGACGTCGAGGGTGACCTCCAGGCCACGGCCGGCCATGCTCTCGACCACCGGGACCGTCTCCTCGACCGACTCACCGGCGATGAAACGGTTCACCACGGGCTTGGTGACCGGCGCGGCCGAGACGACACGGCGCATTCTGTCGCTCCGCGACGCGGCAAGGATCACGGGACCCAGCACGGGGCACCTCCACGGTGAGATCGAGAGAGCCGCGACCGAACATCCGCGAAACAGAAGCGATCAGTTCGGTACGGCGAGGAGAACCACTGTGAAACCTAAAGATCGGCCCGACCCTCTGCCATCGACAGCTGTCACGCATCCGTGGCCCGGATCTCAGACATCTGTCTGAAAGCAGTGGGAGAATGTCCGAGTGAAGGACGATTACCAGGAGCTGGTCGACGAGATCTCGGCGCTGCTCGGTGTCCCCGCGACGCTGGAGAACCGGGACTTCGGACTGATCGCCTTCGGCGCGCACGACAGCGAGGACGACACGGCGATGGACCCGGTCAGGACGCGCTCGATCCTGACCAGGAAGTCCACCCCGGCGGTCCGCGCCTGGTTCGAGGGCTTCGGCATCACGCGCGCGACGGAACCGGTCCGGATCCCCGCCGCCCCGGACGCGGGCGTCTTCCGCGGCCGGATCTGTCTGCCCGTACGGCACCGGGGCACGGTGCTCGGCTATGTCTGGCTGCTCGACGACTCCGATCCGGGACCGAGCGCCTCCCGGCTCGCGGCGGCCATGGAGGTGACCTCACGGATCGGCGATCTGCTCGCCGACGAGGTGCGGGCGGGCGCGGATCTGGCCCGCGAGCTGCGCGCCGTGCTGACGGCGGAGCCGGGCTGGCAGCGGGACATGGCGCTGGCGGCGCTGCGCGCGGCGCTGGGGCCGAGCGCGGACGGATCGCATGTGGTGCTGTGTGTGGCGCCCTGGCGCGGTGAGGAACCACGGGTACGGGCGGTGCCGGGGACGGCGGCGCTGTGTGTACTGCCGTACGGTGCGATCCCGAAGACCCGGCCGGCGACCGTTCCGGAGAGCGGGCGTCCGAACGGCTCGACCACGGGCCCGGTGAACGGCGCGGGCGGGGCGGACACCCTGGCCCTGCTCGTACGGCTCCGCTCACCGGACGCGCTCGCGCCCGTCCTCGCGGCCGTCGCCCGGCTGCGCGAGGACGCGGTCCCGGGGGCCGCCGCCGGCTCCTCTGCGCCGCGCCGCGGCCTGGCCGAGCTGCCCGCGGCCTGGCACGAGGCGGTGTCGGCGGCCCGCGCGTCGGTCGCCCAGCCCCGGCTCGGACCGGTGGCGCGGTGGACGTCGATCGGCCCGTACCGTCTGCTGACCGCGCTCCCCACCGAGCCCGACCCCGTGATCCGGCCGCTGCTCGACCCCGTACACGCCGAACTGGCCCACACCGCCGAGGTGTTCCTCGACCATGCGGGCCAGGCGGGGCGTACGGCCTCGGCTCTCGGCATCCACCGCCAGACGCTCTACTACCGGCTCTCCCGGATCGAGCAGCTGACGGGCCTGGAGCTGGACGACGGCGAGGACCGGCTGCTTCTCCATATGGCCCTGAAGGCGGCCCGGCTCTGACCACCGGGCCGGGCCCGCTGGGGATCTAGTCCGTCAGATCCACCGAGCGCGCCGAGGCCGCGCCGATCTCCTCCGAGATCTCCGCCAGCACGGCCGGCGGTACGTTGTCGTCGACGGTGAGCACGACCAGCGCCTCGCCGCCCTCCTCCGCCCGCGAGACCTGCATCCCCGCGATATTGAGCCCGGCCTCGCCGAGGATCCGGCCGACCGTGCCGACCACACCGGGGCGGTCCTCGTAGCGCAGCACGATCATGTGCTCGGCCAGCGCCAGCTCCACGTCGTACTCACCGATCCCGACGATCTTCTGGAGGTGCTTGGGCCCGGCCAGCGTGCCCGAGACCGAGACCTCCTCGCCACCGGAGAGCGTGCCGCGCACGGTCACCACATTGCGGTGGTTCGGGGACTCGCTGGAGGTGGTCAGCCGGACCTCGACGCCACGCTCCTGCGCGAACAGCGGGGCGTTGACATACGACACGGTCTCGGCGACGACATCCTCGAACACGCCCTTGAGCGCGGAGAGTTCGAGCACCTTCACATCGTGCTGGGTGATCTCGCCGTACACCTCGACATCGAGCCTGACCGCGACCTCGCCCGCGAGGGCGGTGAAGATCCGGCCGAGCTTCTCGGCGAGCGGCAGCCCCGGGCGTACGTCCTCGGCGATGACCCCGCCCTGGACGTTGACCGCGTCCGGCACCAGCTCGCCCGCGAGCGCGAGCCGTACGGACCTGGCGACCGCGATGCCCGCCTTCTCCTGCGCCTCGTCGGTGGACGCGCCGAGGTGCGGGGTGCAGACGACCTGGTCGAACTGGAACAGCGGGGAGTCCGTGCACGGCTCCTTGGAGTACACGTCCAGACCGGCGCCGGCGACCCGGCCCTCCTTGAGCGCGGAGGCCAGCGCCTCCTCGTCCACGATCCCGCCGCGCGCGGCGTTGACGATCCGCACCGTCGGCTTGACCTTGTGCAGCGCCTCGTCGCCGATCAGCCCCAGCGTCTCGGGGGTCTTCGGCAGGTGCACGGTGATGAAGTCCGACACCTCCAGCAGCTCGTCGAGCGTCAGCAGCTTGACGCCCATCTGCGCGGCGCGGGCCGGCTGCACATAGGGGTCGTACGCGACGATCTTCATGCCGAAGGCGGACATACGCTGGGCGACCAGCACACCGATGCGGCCGAGGCCGACGACGCCGAGCGTCTTCTCGCTCAGCTCGACGCCCGTGTACTTGGACCGCTTCCACTCGCCGTTCTTGAGGGCGGTGTTCGCCTGCGGGATATGGCGCGCGGTGGCGACCAGCAGACCGCAGGCCAGCTCGGCGGCGGTGACGATGTTCGAGGTCGGTGCGTTGACGACCATCACGCCGGCCTTGGTGGCGGCGGAGACATCCACGTTGTCGAGGCCGACGCCCGCGCGGGCGACCACCCTCAGCTTGCCCGCGGCGGCGATGGCCTCCGCGTCGACCTTGGTCGCGGAGCGGACCAGGATCGCGTCCACGTCGGCGATGGCGGGCAGCAGCTCCGCGCGGTCGGCGCCGTTGCAGTGCCGGATCTCGAAGTCCGGACCGAGCGCGTCGACGGTGGCGGGCGAAAGCTCTTCAGCGATGAGTACGACAGGTTTCGAGCTCACGTGAGTCCTCACAAGTCCCATAGCGGACGGCCGTCCCGACGGCCGCATGCGGTGGAGGGTTCTGGCCGCGTGGAAGACGCACGACGCTGTGGGCCTGACGCGTATGTGTTGTGCAGTGTAGTGCTGTCACCGGGCCGTTTTCCGCCCCGGCGGCAGGATCACCCGTACGTGCGGTCCCGCGTCGGCGTTCCGTCCGGACGGCCCCGGCTCATCCCTGGCCGGGGCCGTCCGCGCGCGGTGTTACGCGTCCTCGTTGTCGACCCAGCTCATGAGCTTGCGCAGCTCCGCGCCGGTGGTCGCGAGCAGGCTGTCGCTGTCGGCCTTCTTGTACTCGTTGTACTTCTTCAGACCGCCGTGGTACTCCTCCATCCAGTTCTTGGCGAAGGTGCCGTCCTGGATCTCGGCCAGGATCTTCTTCATCTCGACCTTGGTCTGGTCGGTGATGACGCGCGGGCCGCTGACGTAGTCGCCCCACTCGGCGGTCTCGGAGACCGACCAGCGCATCTTCTCCAGGCCGCCCTCGTACATCAGGTCCACGATCAGCTTCAGCTCGTGGAGGCACTCGAAGTACGCGATCTCCGGCTGGTAGCCGGCCTCGGTCAGCGTCTCGAAGCCCGCCTTGACCAGCGCGGCGGTGCCGCCGCAGAGCACGGCCTGCTCACCGAACAGGTCGGTCTCGGTCTCCTCGGTGAAGGTCGTCTTGATGACACCGGCGCGGGTGCCGCCGATGCCCTTCGCGTACGAGAGGGCCAGCGCGAAGGCGCTGCCGGAGAAGTCCTGCTCGACGGCCGCGATGCACGGCACGCCACGGCCTTCCTCGTACTGGCGGCGGACCAGGTGGCCGGGGCCCTTGGGGGCGACCATCGCGACATCGACATTGGCCGGCGGCTTGATGAAGCCGTAGCGGATGTTGAGGCCGTGACCGAAGAACAGCGCGTCGCCGTCCTTCAGGTTGTCCTTGATGGACTCCTCGTAGACCTGGCTCTGGATCGGGTCCGGCACCAGGATCATGATGACGTCGGCCTCGGCGGCGGCCTCGGCGGGCGTCACCACGCGCAGGCCCTGCTCCTCGGCCTTGGTCTTGGACTTGGAGCCCTCGTGCAGACCGACCCGGACATCGACACCCGAGTCACGGAGCGACAGCGCGTGGGCGTGGCCCTGGCTGCCGTAACCGATGACCGCGACCTTGCGGTTCTGGATGATGGACAGGTCGGCGTCGGCGTCGTAGAACAGCTCGGCCACTGGGTCTTCTCCTTGGTGTGCGCTGCTTGGGGTGCAGGCGGCTTCGAAAATGTCGCAGCTCTCGTTCCACCGTACGGCGGGACGGTCGAAGCTGGTCTCCCGGTCTCGCCATACGAACGGAACGGGAGGGGGTGGGCGTACTGACTGGCGGGGAGGGACGGGCGAGGCCGGACAGGGCCTACGCGCTGCGGTCGAGTGCCCGCAGGCTGCGGTCCGTGATGGACCGCGCGCCACGTCCTATGGCGATCGTGCCGGACTGCACCAGCTCCTTGATGCCGTACTGCTCCAGCATCTTCAGCATGGCGTCGAGCTTGTCGCTCGATCCGGTGGCCTCGATCGTGACGGCCTCGGGCGAGACGTCCACGGTCTTGGCGCGGAACAGCTGGACGATCTCGACGATCTGGGAGCGGGTCTCGTTGTCGGCGCGGACCTTCACCAGGACGAGCTCGCGCTGGATCGCGGCGCCGGGCTCGAGTTCGACGATCTTCAGGACGTTCACCAGCTTGTTGAGCTGCTTCGTCACCTGCTCCAGGGGCAGTTCCTCGACATTGACCACGATGGTGATGCGGGAGATGTCGGGGTGCTCGGTGACACCGACGGCGAGCGAGTCGATGTTGAAGCCGCGGCGGGAGAACAGCGCGGCGATCCTGGCGAGGATGCCGGGGGTGTTCTCCACCAGAACGGAGAGCGTGTGCCTGGTCATGTGTCGGTCTCTTCTCTCGGTCTCTCGGGCTCTCGTTCCGCGGCTCAGTCGTCTGCGCTGTCGCCGAAGTCGGGGCGGACGCCCAGAGCGGCCATGACCTCGTCGTTGGAGGTGCCTGCGGCGACCATCGGCCACACCTGGGCGTCCTCGTGGACGATGAAGTCGACCACGACGGGGCGGTCGTTGATGGCGTTGGCCTTGGCGATCACGGCGTCCAGCTCGTCCGGGGACTCGCAGCGCAGCGCGACGCAGCCCATGGCCTCGGAGAGCTTGACGAAGTCCGGGACGCGGGTGCCGCCGTTGGGTCCTTCGGCGGCGTCCTGGCCGGAGTGCAGGACGGTGTTGGAGTAGCGCTGGTTGTAGAAGAGGGTCTGCCACTGGCGGACCATGCCCAGCGCGCCGTTGTTGATGATCGCGACCTTGATCGGGATGTTGTTGAGCGCGCAGGTGGTGAGTTCCTGGTTGGTCATCTGGAAGCAGCCGTCGCCGTCGATCGCCCAGACGGTACGGTCCGGCTGCCCCGCCTTGGCGCCCATGGCGGCCGGCACGGCGTATCCCATGGTCCCGGCGCCGCCGGAGTTCAGCCAGGTGGCGGGCTTCTCGTACTCGATGAAGTGCGCGGCCCACATCTGGTGCTGGCCGACGCCCGCCGCGTAGATCGTGTCCTCGGGGGCGAGCCGGCCGATGCGCTGGATGACCTGTTGCGGCGAGAGGGTGCCGTCCGCGGGCTGGTCGTAGCCGAGGGGGTAGGTCTCGCGCCAGCGGTTGAGGTCCTGCCACCAGGCGGTGTAGTCGCCGACGTGACCGTCGGTGTGCTCGGCCTGCACGGCCTGGACCAGATCGGCCAGGACCTCGCGGGCGTCGCCGACGATCGGCACGTCCGCGGTGCGGTTCTTGCCGATCTCCGCCGGGTCGATATCGGCGTGGACGATCTTGGCGTACGGCGCGAAGCTGTCCAGCTTGCCGGTGACGCGGTCGTCGAAACGGGCTCCGAGGGCGACGATCAGGTCGGCCTTCTGCAGCGCGGTGACGGCGGTGACCGATCCGTGCATGCCCGGCATTCCCACGTGCAGCGGGTGGCTGTCGGGGAACGCGCCCAGCGCCATCAGGGTGGTGGTGACGGGGGCGCCGGTGAGCTCGGCGAGGACCTTCAGCTCGGCGGTGGCGCCGGCCTTGAGGACGCCGCCGCCGACGTACAGCACCGGGCGCCTGGCCTGGGTGATCAGCTTCGCGGCCTCGCGGATCTGCTTGGCGTGCGGCTTGGTCACCGGGCGGTAGCCGGGCAGGTCCTGGGCGGGCGGCCAGCTGAAGGTCGTCTCGGCCTGGAGCGCGTCCTTGGCGATGTCCACCAGGACCGGTCCCGGGCGGCCGGTGGAGGCGATGTGGAAGGCCTCCGCGATGGTGCGCGGGATGTCCTCGGCCTTGGTGACCAGGAAGTTGTGCTTGGTGATCGGCATGGTGATGCCGCAGATGTCCGCCTCCTGGAAGGCGTCCGTCCCGATGGCCTTGCTCGCCACCTGGCCGGTGATCGCGACCAGCGGCACCGAGTCCATGTGCGCGTCGGCGATCGGGGTGACCAGGTTGGTGGCGCCGGGGCCGGAGGTGGCCATGCAGACGCCCACCTTGCCGGTGGCCTGGGCGTAGCCCTCGGCGGCGTGGCCCGCGCCCTGCTCGTGGCGGACGAGGATGTGGCGGACCCGGGTGGAGTCCATCATCGGGTCGTACGCGGGGAGGATGGCGCCGCCGGGGATGCCGAATACCGTGTCGGCGCCCACTTCCTCGAGCGAGCGGATGAGGGACTGCGCGCCCGTGACGTGCTCGACGGAGGCGGTGGACGGTCCGCCGTTACGGGCCCGCGGCTGCGGATGGTGGGCCCCGGTGGCCTGCTCGGTCATCGGCATTCTCTTCTCGATGAGGCTGAGGGTTTTTGCGAGGGTTTGGGGTGTGCCGGTGCAACAAAAAACCCCTCGTGCCGTGAGGCAGGCGAGGGGAGCGCGTCGGTGTTGGTTCGCAGAGCGGTTCGGGCTCTGCTTCAGCCGACGCGCTTTCCAAGTACGAGGATTCGGGTGCGCATGGCACTGACCCTCCCTCCGTCCCGCCATGGCTGTCAAGTGGGTGGGACGGGAGTCTCACTATTTGAGCGGATCGAGGGGCATCGAAGGGTGCGGAATCCGGTCACCCGAGGAGGGCCGGGAAGGCCTGGCAGGCAGTGCGCTTCCGGGCAGTGAGCTTCCTGGCAGTGCGCTTCCGGTCAGTACGGGGAGGGCCGCGCTGCCCGGCAGGGGGTACGTACCCGCCAGCAGGGCACGGCGCAGCCGGTACTCGTCCAGCGGCCCGGAGAAGGCCATTCCCTGGCCGTGCGTACACCCCATGGCGCGCAGCGCGAGTACCTGCTCGGGGACGTCGACCCCGTCGGCCACGGACTGCATGCCCAGATCGCCGGCGATCCGCAGCAGACCCGCCGTGATCTTGTGCAGCCGCGCGGACTCCACGACGCCCTCCACCAGACCGCGGTCCAGTTTCAGTACGTCCACGGGGAGCCTGCGCAGGGCGCTGATCGCGGCGTAACCACTGCCGAAGCCGTCGAGGGCGATCCGTACCCCCAGCCGGCGCAGCGCGACGAGCCGGTGCTCCAGCTCGTCGAGGGAGGCGCGCGGATCGCTGTCGGAGAGCTCGATCGTCAGGGCCCCCGAGGGCAGCCCGTGGCGGGTGAGCAGGGCCTCGATGGAGCCGGGCGGCAGGGACTTGTCGAGCAGCCGGCGGGCCGGGAGCCGTACGGTGACGGGCACAGGATGGCCGATTCTCGCCCGTTCCGCGGCATGGGAGACGGCTTCCTCCAGCAGCCAGCGGCCGAGCTCCGCGGTGCGGTCGCTGTCGTCGCCGACGCGCAGGAACTCCGCGGGGGTGAACAGGATGCCCTGGGCGGAGCGCCAGCGGGCCTGGGCGGCGACGGCGGAGACCCGGCCGGTGGTGAGATGCACCACCGGCTGGTGGAGCAGGGCGAATTCGCCGTCGTGCAGGGCGGTGCGCAGCCGGGTCGCCAGCTCCGTCCTGCGGACGACGTCGGCCTGCATCTGGGGCGCGTACAGCTCGACGCGGTTCTTCCCGGCGGCCTTGGCGCGGTACATGGCGAGGTCCGCGTTGCGCATGAGTTCGGTGGGGGTTATGCCCGGTTCCGCGAAGGCGATACCGATGGAGGCGGCGACCCGGACATCGTTGCCGTCGATGCGGTACGGCTGCGAGAGCCTGAGGCGCAGCCGGTCGGCGATCTCGTGGACCTGGTGCTCCCGGGCGGTCCTGTCGTCGTTTCCGTCGCCGAGGACGATGGCCGCGAACTCGTCGCCGCCGAGCCGGGCCGCGGTGTCCCCGGCCCGTACGGAGTCCTGGAGCCGGTGGGCGGCGAGGATCAGCAGCTCGTCCCCGACCTGGTGGCCCAGCCGGTCGTTGACGCCCTTGAAGCCGTCGAGGTCGATGAAGAGCACGGCCGTGCCCGGATCGGTCGTACGGCGGCCGGAGAGGGCCTGTCGCACGCGCTCGGTGAACAGGGCGCGGTTGGGCAGGTCGGTGAGCGGGTCGTGCTCGGCGTTGTGCTGGAGCTGCGCCTGGAGGCGGACCCGTTCGGTGACGTCCCTGCTGTTGAAGATCAGCCCGCCCTGGTGGCGGTTGACGGTGGACTCCACATTGAGCCAGTCGCCGGTCCCTGATCTGAACCGGCACTCGATGCGGGTCGTGGGCTCCTCGGAGGGGGGCGCGGCCAGGAAGCGCCGTACTTCGTGGACCACCCGGCCGAGGTCGTCGGGGTGGATGATCGAGGCCAGTTCCGCGCCGACGAGATCCTCGGCCTCGCGGCCGTACACGCCCGTGGCGGCGGGGCTGACGTAGCGGAGTATGCCGGAGGGCGCGGCGATCATGATCACATCGCTGGAGCCCTGCACCAGGGACCGGAAGTGGTTCTCCTTCTGGGCCAGTTCATGGGTGAGCGCGATGTTGTCGACGAGCATGATGCCCTGCCGTACGACCAGCGCGAGCACGACCGCGCAGCCGGTGAGCACCACCACCCGGTCGACCCGGCGGCCCTCGATCACGTTGTAGAGAATGCCCAGTGTGCAGACGGCGGCGGCCAGATACGGCGTGAGCGCCGCGAGCGAGCCGGCGATCGGACGGCTGGGGGTACGGGGCTGACGTGGCTGCGGCGGGCTCTCCGGGATACGGCGCATGCCCCACGGCGCGTACGCGAGGAGCAGCGAGCCGGCGAACCAGCCCGCGTCCAGCAACTGTCCCGAGCGATAGGTCTCCCGCAGCAGCGGGGAGGTGAACAGGGCGTCGCACAGCACCGTCAGGGCGAGGGCGGCGATCGCGGTGTTGACGGCGGAGCGGCTGCCCGTGGCCCGCCGGAAGTGCAGCGCGAGCACCATGCTGACCAGCACGATGTCGAGCAGTGGATAGGCGAGGGAGAGCGCCGCCTGGGTCACGCTCTCACCCTGGAAATGCGCCGTCCGCGCGAGGGCGAGGCTCCAGGAGAGGGTGAGCAGTGAGCCGCCGATCAGCCAGGAGTCGAGCGCCAGACAGAGCCAGCCGGCCCTGCTGACCGGGCGCTTGGCGAGCACGAGCAGCCCTACGATGGCGGGTGGCGCGAAGCAGAGGAAGAAGAGATCGGCGAGTGAGGGGCTGGGCACCGGCTCGTCGAGGATGACCTCGTACCAGCCCCAGACGGCGTTCCCTCCGGAGGCCATCGCGGAGGAGAACGAGAACAGCAGCCAGGCGGGCCGGAAGCGGCTGCCCCGGCCGCGTGCGTAGAAGAAGCAGGAGACCGCGGCGATCGCTGCCGCCAGGCTCAGCCCGAAGTCGCCCATGAACAGGGCCAGTTCGGGCGAACCCCAGCCCAGCGCCGCGCCGGCCGCGTAGCCCCCGCAGATCAGGGCGAGCAGGAGCTGCGCGACCAGCCCCGAGCCGCTGCCGGAGACCGTCCGCCTGCCGATGAGCACACCGTCGGCGCTCACCGGAGCACCCCGGGGGGTGTCGCTGTCAACGCCGGGGGAACCTGCTTGTTGACCCTGATGTCCGGGGGTCGCCGCCGTCGTCCCTGCCGCGTCGGATCGTTCGTCCATTGGCCGTACATCGCCCGTCGCCCCCCTCGCAATCTGACTCGCTCCGCTGCGCCGCCCCAGGCGCGCCGCAGCCCCCAGATCGGGACGATACACCAGTCTCGTCACTCAGGGACATAGTTCTTCTACTCTCTGTGACGACCAGGGGAGTTGTCGGCCACGAGGGTGTCCGGGCGGCTGCGGAGAGTGGCCGGTTGTCTTCCGGATCTTGACGCGGGGTGCTGCGACTCGGGGTGGGTCCGCTGGCCAGGGGTCGGTCCGTGGGCTCGGGGTCGGTCCGTGGGCTCGGAGTCAGCCCGTGGTGAGGACGAGGTTGCGCGGCTCCTCCCCGGCGGCGAACCGGGTGAGCTGGCCGGCCAGCAGCCGCTTGGCGCGCGGCAGGAACGCCGAGGTGGAGCCGCCGACATGGGGGCTGATGAGAACGCCCGGGGCGTGCCAGAGCGGATGGCCGGCGGGCAGCGGTTCCGGATCGGTGACGTCCAGGGCGGCCGTGATCCGTCCGCTCCCGGTCTCGGCCAGCAGGGCCTTGGTGTCGACGACGGCTCCGCGCGCGACATTGACCAGCAGCGCGCCGTCCTTCATCCCGGCCAGGAACTCCGCTCCGGCCAGGCCCCTCGTCCCCTCGGTGAGCGGGGTGGAGAGGATCACCACATCGGCGTCGGGGAGCAGTTGGGGAAGTTCGGTGAACGCGTGGACGGCGCCGCGCTCCGTGGTGCGGGCGGAGCGGGCGACGCGCACCACCCGCGCGCACTCGAAGGGCGTGAGCCGATCCTCGATGGCCTCGCCGATCGATCCGTACCCGACGATCAGTACGGACTTGTCGGCGAGCGCCGGGTAGAAGCCGGAGCGCCACTCCTCCTGCCGCTGGCCCGTGACGAAGCCGGGGATGCCGCGCAGGGAGGCGAGGATCAGGGCCAGGGTGAGTTCGGCGGTGCTGGCCTCGTGGACGCCCTTGGCGTTGCACAGGCGTACGCCGGCGGGAAGCGCGCCGAGCGCGGGGGTCACATGGTCTGTGCCCGCCGACAGGGTCTGGATGACGCGTACGGAGGTCATGGCGGCGAGCGGCCGTACCGCGATCTCGGGTCCCTTCATGTACGGGACGACATAGAAGGCGCACTCGGCCGGGTCGGCGGGGTACTCCTCGCCGCCGTCCCAGAAGAGGTAGCGCGGTCCCTCCGGGAGTCCCTCGATCCCGTCGGCCGGCAGGGGGAGCCATATGTCAGAAGTCATGGCCAGGAGGCTATGCGATGCGTGTCGGAGCGATGGGGTTAGCTTGAGGGCGGCACGAGGAGGGGTACGGCGTTGGAGCGCAGGACAATCGGTGCGGCGGCGCTCGAAGTGGGCGCGATCGGCCTCGGCTGTATGCCGATGCACTGGGCCTACACCGGCTCGCAGCAGCACGGCGACCGTTCGCTCCGTACGGTGCACGCGGCGCTCGACGCCGGTACGAGCCTGCTCGACACGGCCGACATGTACGGCCCCTTCACCAATGAGCTGCTGCTGGGGCGGGTGCTCGGGCAGCGGCGGGCGGACGTCTTCGTCTCGACCAAGTGCGGGCTGCTCGTGGGTGATCAGCACATCGTCGCCAACGGCCGCCCCGGCTATGTGCGGCGGGCCTGTGATGCCTCGCTGCGGCGGCTCCAGACCGATGTGATCGACCTCTACCAGCTGCACCGCGCCGATCCCGAGATACCGGTCGAGGAGACCTGGGGCGCGATGGCGGAGCTGGTGACCGCGGGGAAGGTGCGGGCGCTCGGGTTGTGCGCGGTGGGGGCGCGCGCGTCCCGGCGCAGATCGGGGGCGCATCTGCACGAGTCGACGATCCGGCAGCTGGAGCGGGTGCAGCAGGTCTTTCCGGTGAGCGCGGTGGAGGCGGAGCTCTCGGTGTGGTCGCCGGAGGCGCTGGAGCGGCTGCTGCCGTGGTGCGAGGCGCGCGGCATCGGGTTCCTGGCGGCGATGCCGCTGGGCAACGGTTTCCTGACCGGCACGCTCACGCCGGGGCAGGGTTTCGAGCCGGATGACGTACGGGCGCGGCATCCGCGGTTCACAGCGGAGATGATGGCGGCGAACCAGCCACTGGTGGTGGGGCTGCGGCGGATCGCGGCGCGGCAGGGCGCGACCCCGGCGCAGGTGGCGCTGGCGTGGGTGCTGAGCCGGGGGCGGCATGTGGTGCCGCTGCCGGGGACGAAGCGGGAGCGGTGGGCGGTGGAGAACGCGCGGGCGGCGGAGCTGACGCTGACGGCGCGCGATCTGGCCGAGATCGCGGAGCTGCCGCCGGTACGGGAATCATGGGACTGAGCGCGGCCGTGGGGTAGGAACAGCCACGGTGCGGCAGATGCGGCGGGTGCGGCGGATGCGGTAACGGTGGAGCACAGGCAACGGTGCGGCACACGGGAATCAGCGCAGGGAATCGCAGCCTTCGAAGGGATCGAACCGTGCAACGTTCAGCAGTGACGGCCGTTGGGGCCGCTGTCGCCCTCCTCGTGTTGACGGGGTGCTCCTCCGGCGACGGTACGGGGCCCGCGCCCGGCCGGAGCGCCACGACGGCCCCGGCCGCCGCGACGCCGCAGGACGCGTCGCCGAGCCCGTCGGCCGCGCCCGCCAAGGGCTCGGTGAAGGTGGTGTCCACAGTCACGGAAGGGCTCAACACCCCCTGGGGCCTGGCCGCTCTGCCGGAGGGTGATCTGCTGGTGTCCTCGCGCGACAAGGGGACGATCACCCGGGTGGACGCGGAGACCGGCGAGAAGTCCGTGATCGGCTCGGTGCCCGGGGTCTCCCCGGCGGGCGAGAGCGGGCTGCTGGGCATCGCGCTCTCCCCTTCGTTCGCCTCGGACCATCAGGTGTACGCGTATTTCACGACCACGTCGGACAATCGCATCGCGCGGATGTACTACGACGAGAGGAAGCCGGCCGGGCAGCAGCTGGGGGCGCCCGACACGGTGCTGCGCGGCATTCCGAAGGGCCGTATCCACGACGGCGGACGGATCGCTTTCGGCCCGGACAAGATGCTGTACGCGAGCACCGGCGACGCCGGTGACAAGGCGCTCGCGCAGGACAAGAAGTCGCTGGCCGGCAAGATCCTCCGGATGACTCCGGACGGCGAGCCCGCGCACGGCAATCCGGAGGCGGATTCGGTCGTCTATTCGCTGGGCCACCGCGATGTGCAGGGACTCGCCTGGGATTCCGGGAACCGGCTGTGGGCCTCGGAGTTCGGCCAGGACACCTGGGACGAGCTGAATCTCATCGAGCCGGGCAGGAATTACGGCTGGCCCGAGGTGGAGGGAAAGGCCCATAAGCCGGGCTTCGTCGACCCGGTCGTCGAGTGGCGGCCGGCCGAGGCGTCGCCGAGCGGTATCGCGTACGCGGAGGGCTCGATCTGGATGGCGGCGCTGCGCGGCGAGCGGCTGTGGCGGATTCCCCTGGCGGGCCGGGAATCCGCGGCTGCCCCTCAGGCGTTCCTGAAGGGTCAGTACGGTCGCCTGCGCACAGTGCTTTCGGCGGGCGGCGACAAGGTGTGGCTGGCGACCAGCAATACGGATGGCCGGGGCACACCGAAGCCGGGGGACGACAGGATCCTCCTGCTGGAGGTCGCGTAGCGATACGCGCCGACGCGTGGTGAAGAGGGTGAGCAGTCCGTGTTCAACCTGATCGAGGAGCTTTTCGCCCCGGGCCGCAAGCACACCGACGAGGAACGGAAGAGACTGGAGCTGACCCGGGTCGATGCCGATGACAGCGATCCGGGCCGGGGACCGATAGATCTCGCCTCCGGAAAGGTCACGATAAGGCTGCCGGCCCAGCACGAGGAGTGACGGAACGGGGACCCGCGGCGCGCGATCGCGGGCCTTACGCCGCCTGGTCGGGGAAAAGGCGGAGCCGGTGGGAAAGGGCCGCCGCTTCCGTACGGCCCGACACTCCCAACTTGGCCAGGATGTTGGAGACATGGACGCTCGCCGTCTTGGGCGAGATATACAGCTCCTCGGCGATCCTGCGATTGCTGTGACCGGCGGCGACCAGCCGCAGCACGTCCTGTTCCCGCGGGGTCAGACCCAGTGAGCGCGCCGGGTCCGGGTCGGAGCCGGCGGCCGTACCCATACCGGCGGACGTCGGCGCGAGGCTGATCCGGGCCCGGCCGGCGAGCAGTTCGATCTCCTCGGTCAGCGGGCGCGCGCCCAGGCCGCGGGCCGCGGTGTGGGCGAGGACGAGCAGGTCGGCGGCTCCGGCGCGGTCGGCGTGGTCGTCCAGCAGCGCGGCGGCCCCGCGCAGCCGGGCGAGCGCCAGCTCGAAGGGCCGCTCCGTCGCTTCGAAAGCGGCGACGGCACGCGCCCACAGCTCCGGCGCCGCTCTGCCCTCCGCCCGCGCCAGCTCGGCCTCCAGCATGAGGCCGTACGCGTGCCAGACGGGCACGAGCGTGGGCATCCGCTTGGCGTGGAGGCGTATGGCCGTGAGCACCGCCGCCCGTCCGGCGTCCGCGTCCGGCAGCCCTCTGGCGTCCGCCTCGATCGAGGCAGCCGCGCACAGCAACGGCAGCGCGTACTGCCGCGTCCCCGGCGGGAAGCCGTGCTCGGTGATCCGCTCGAACTCGGCCCGCGCGTCGGCCAGCGCGCCGCGCCGCGCGGCGATACACATCGCGAGCCGGGCCGGCGGTATGAGGTGCTGTGGCTGGAAGTCATGGGTGCCGAAGAAGCTCCGGGTCAGCCCCACCTGGCGCTGCGCCTCCTCGAAGTCTCCCCGGACCAGGGCCAGTTCGGCGCGGCGCCCGGCGATCAGACCGCGCGCCTTGTGGGACTGGGCGAGCTCCACCGTGCTGTCGAGGACGGCGTCCGCCTCGGTCCAGCGGCCGAGGGAGAAGAGGGAGTGGGCCAGGTTGTGCCGTACCCACGCCTCCGTATCGGCGAGCCCCCGCTGATGGCTGAAGGCGATGCCCTGCTCGGCGGCGGTCACCGCTTCCCCGGAGCGGCCCATGCTCTCCAGGGTGGACGGCAGATTGATGCTGGCCCGGCCCAGGATCCCGGCGGCGCCCAGCTCGACGGCCCGGTCACGGGCCGCGTAGATCTCGGCGATGCCCTCTTCGACGCCGCCCGCGTCGGCGGTGAGCCAGCCGCGGGTGAGGCGGGCGTGCAGCTCGGTGAGCTCGGCGCCGACCAGCCTGGCGTACTCCACGGCCCGGTCGGCGGCGGCCAGGCTGTCGGGGCCCGGCTGGTGCAGCGCGCCCCAGCTCGCGACCATGGCGAGCACCTCCGCGTGCACGGCGGACGGCCGCATGCCGCGCACCAGCTCCTGGGCGGTGGCCAGTTCCTGCCAGCCGTCACCGCGCGTCAGGTCCTGCGTCAGCCGGGAGCGCTGGATCCAGAACCAGGCGGCGCGCAGCGGATCCTTCCCGCCGCCCTCGCCCTCCAGGATCCGCAGGGCCTTCTTGGAGATGGCCAGGGCGCGCTCGCGCTCACCGCCGAAGCGGGCGGCGACCGTCGCCTCCGCCATCAGATCCAGATAGCGCAGCGGCGGGGATGTCGGATCGCCGCCGCAGGCCGGATAGACCTCGACGTCGTCCGGCGGCCGGAGCGTGCCGCGTACCTCTTCGGGGGCGTCGTCCCACAGCTCCATGGCCCGTTCGAGCAGCCTCAGTTGCTCGGAGTACGCGTAGCGCTGGCGCGCCTCCACGGCGGCGCTCAGCACCGCGGGGAGGGCCTTGGCCGCGTCATGCGCGTGGTACCAGTGGCTGGCAAGGCGGGGGGTGCGCTCATCGGCCCGTACGAGCGAGGGATCGGCCTCCAGCACCTCGGCGTAGCGGCGGTTGATCCGGGAGCGCTCGCCCGGGAGCAGATCGTCGCTGACCGCCTCGCGCACCAGGGAGTGCCGGAAGCGGTAGCCGTCGCCGTCCGCCGTGGGCAGCAGGATATTGGCGCCGACGGCGGCCCGCAGCGCCTCGATCAGCTCGTCCTCCGCGAGCCGGCCGACGGCCGCCAGCAGCCGGTATTCGACGGTCGTGCCGCCCTCGGCGACGATCCTGGCGACCCGCTGGGCGTCCTCGGGCAGCGCCTCCACCCTGACGAGCAGCAGATCGCGCAGGGAGTCGCTCAGACCGGTGCTGCACCCCGACCCGATGGAGCAGGCCAGCTCCTCCACGAAGAACGCGTTGCCGTCGGAGCGTTCGAAGATCTGCTCCAGCACGGCCGGGTCCGGTTCTGCCGCGAGGATGCCCGTGAGCTGGCTCCGCACCTCGGCGCGGTTGAAGCGGGAGAGCTCGATACGGCGGACGGAGCGCAGCCGGTCCAGCTCGGCCAGGAGCGGGCGCAGCGGGTGGCGGCGGTGGATGTCGTCCGCGCGGTACGTGGCGAGCACGACGAGCCGGCCACGGCGCAGCGCGCGGAAGAGATAGGCGAGGAGATGGCGGGTGGAGGCGTCCGCCCAGTGCAGATCCTCCAGGACGAGCACGACCGTACGGTCCACGGCCAGCCGCTCCAGCAGGCGCGCGGTGAGCTCGAAGAGCCGGGCGGTGCCGTCCTCTCCGAGCGCGCCGCGGTCCGACTGGCCCAGCTCGGGCAGGATGCGGGCCAGCTCGTCCTCCTGGCCCTCGGCCGCCGCCCTCAGCTCCTCGGGCAACTGGCGGCGCAGGGAGCGCAGCGCGGTGGAGAAGGGCGCGAACGGCAGTCCGTCCGCGCCTATTTCGACGCAGCCGCCGACCGCCACGACCGCCTTCTCCGCACAGGCCGCGGCGTGCAGCTCCTCGATGAGCCGCGTCTTGCCGACCCCGGCCTCGCCGCCGATGAGCAACGCCTGCGGCTCGCCCGCGGTGGCGCGGGCGAGCGCTTCGGTGAGGGCGGTGAACTCGGCGGATCTTCCGACGAACACGGGGCTGACTGACCTGTTCTCCACGAGCCCGAGCATCGCACAGGGGTCTGACAGCGCGGCACTGTTTATCGGGCGGAGGGCCATCGGGTCACGCCGCGCGCGCGAACCGGTCGTGACGGGTGCTCACCCGCCCCTCCCGGTCCTTCCCGGCGGCTCGCCGCGCCTGCCGGCGGGCGGTGCGGATCTCCCGTACGAGCCGCTGCTGTTCGGCCTTGCGGATGAGCTCGGCCGCGTTGATCTTCTGGAGTTCGTACTCGAACATCGGGTCCCCCTGATGAAGGTTTCTGGCGTCTGGTGATGCCTCTACCTTCGTCTCCCAGGGGGTACGGCCACATCGGGAGAGTGCCGCATCTTGACGGGCCCGCATGCCTTAGAAACAGCGGTGGGGACTTACGTGAGGCCTAAGGCCCCGGCGGTGGGACACCGCGCGGGCCTCAGGACCTACGTCGGACGTACTCGTCCAGCGGGCTCAGGACGCGGCGGTCGGCAGGGCCGCGAACAGGTCGAAGTACATGCCGAAGGAGACCAGCAGCCCCAGGAGGCCGAGGATCGCTCCGGCCAGCGCGACGGGCCGCACCCAGCCGGTGCGCTGCGGCAGGGCCAGCACGATCACTCCGATGAGCAGCGCCACGAAGGCCACGCCGCCGTTGATCGCGGCGGTGACATGCCAGGCGTCGCCGTAGATCGCGGAGATCTGCTGCTCCGCGGTGCCGGACTGGCCGGTCTTGAGCTGTCCCACCAGGCCCTGGCGCTCGGCGAGGACCCGGCTGGTCCAGGTGCCGGTGAGGGCGACGATGCCGAGGCATACGGCGAGGACGGCGGCGGCCGCGGAACCGAGACCGGACGGGCGGCTCGCCGCGGCGAGCTCCTCGTCCAGGTCCTCGACGTCGTCGGCTTCCTCGTCCGTCCCGGCGGCCGGGGTGGCGTCCGTGTCGGTGTGCTCGGCGACGGACCCCTTCGTGAGGTCGGCCTTGGGGCCGGTCTTGGTCTCCGCCGTCGCCTCGGCGCCGGAGGCGGCGGTCCCGGCCGTCTCCGGGTCGGTGGTGGGGGTGGGGGTGGCGGTCTCGGTCTCGGGGGTCGGGTTCATACGGCGCACGCTAGGGGCCCCGTCTGAGAACTTCCTGAGAACGCCGAAACTCGCCGCCGAAAACCGTTTCGAGGCCGGGCCGGGGGATCGGAGAGGGGATCAGCGAGGCCGGGCCGAGGGGCCGCGAGGTCAGCCGGCGCTGTCCGCCCGCTCGCGCCACTCGGACGCCAGGACCGACCAGATCTCGGTGTTCTGCCGTACGCCGCGGTGCGGATAGCTCTCCCGCAGCACCCCGTCCCGTGTCATGCCGAGCCGTCGCGCGACCTTGATGCTCGGGGTGTTGGCGGACGACACCAGCCACTCCACGCGGTGCATCCCGCGCTCCTCCACCGCCCAGTCGATCAGTACCCGGGCCGCGCGCGTGACCAGACCGCGCCCCGTCGCGGCGGGCTCGAGCCAGCAGCCGACCTCGCAGTTGCCGGTCCCCGCGTCGAAGATCCGGAAGAGCACACCGCCGACGAGGGTGGAGTCGAGCCAGATCCCGTAGATCCGCCCGCCGTCGGCCGCCTGCTTCTCCGCGTACGAGGTGAGCAGCGCGCGGGCGGACACGGGATCGGTGACGGCGTCGGCCAGCTTGATGTGTTCGTCGACCAGATCCCTGGCGCGGTCCATATGGGCGAGGAACTCCTCGGCCCGCCATGGTTCCAGCGGGCGCAGCTCCGCCCCGTCCCCCAGTGGTATCGCGAACATCGGGCCCCTTATGTGCGAGTGAACAGGTTTACGGGTGTTCACCGCACGAGCACGCGGTCCTCGGTCGCGCTGTCCTCTGTCTCGTCGGCCTCGGTCTCGTGCGGCTCAGGGATCTTCGCATGTCCGTGCCGTTCGGGCGCTTCGATACTGATCCGCGGCAGCCAGCGGTCGAGCCGCCGCGGCAGCCACCAGTTGGCGCCGCCGAGCATATGCATCAGGGCCGGGACCAGCAGCGTACGGAGGACGAAGGCGTCCAGCGCGACCGCCGCCGCCAGCGCGATCCCGAACATGGCGATGACCCGCTCGCCGCTCAGCACGAACGCGAGGAAGACCGAGATCATGATGACCGCAGCGGAGTTGATCACCCGCCCGGTCTCGGCGAGGCCGACGCGGACCGCCCGCCGGTTGTCCCCCGTCTCCAGCCACTCCTCGTACATCCGGCTCACCAGGAAGACCTGGTAGTCCATGGAGAGCCCGAAAAGCACCGAGACCATGATCACGGGCAGGAAGGGTTCGATGGGGCCCGCGCTGCCGAGCCCCAGCAGCTCGCTCCCCCACCCCCACTGGAAGATCGCGACGACGACCCCGAAGGACGAGGCGACGGCGGCCACATTCATCAGGGCGGCCTTGACCGGGATGCCCACGGACCGGAAGGCGAGCAGCAGAAGCAGACAGCCGAGGGTGATGACCACCCCGACGAAGAGCGGCAGTTTGCCGATGATGATGTCCGCGAAGTCGTCATAGCTCGCGGTGAGCCCGCCCACGTGCACGTCCAGGGAGGTGCCGGCCGCGGCCTCGGGCAGCACGTCCGTACGCAGCCGGTCGACCAGCGCGCTGGTGTCCTGCGACTGGGGCGACGAGTCGGGTACGACGGTGAGCGCGGCCGTGTCGCCGCTGCCGTTGAACGTGATCGGGCCGACGGAGGCGACGCCCTCCGTCGTACGCAGCGTGCTGGGCAGCTGGTCCATGGCGAGCCGGTCGTCGGCGCCGTCCAGGTGCGCGACCAGTGTCAATGGGCCATTGACGCCGGGGCCGAACCCTTCCGCGAGCCGGTCGTACGCCTGCCGGGTGGTGGTGGAGGCGGGGTTGTTGCCCTGGTCCGAGGTGCCCAGATGCAGCGAGAGCGTGGGCAGGGCGAGGATCAGCATCACCGCGGCGGCCACGGCGCCGAGCAGCTTGGGATGGCGTTCGACGAAGAGGGACCAGCGGGCGGCGAAGGTCGTGGGCCGTTCCGGCTCCGGCCCGTGCGCGGCCAGCCGCGCCCGTTCGCGCCGGCTCAGCGCCCGCGTACCGATGTACGAGAGCAGGGCGGGCAGCAGGGTCACGGACGCGGCGACGGTCAGGACGACCGTGAGCGAGGCGGCGATCGCGACGCCGTTGAGGAAGCTCAGCCCCAGGATCAGCATGCCGAGCAGGGCGATACAGACGGTGGCCCCGGCGAAGACGACGGCTCTGCCGGTGGTCGCGACCGCGTTGACCGCCGCCTCGTGGACGCTCAGGCCGCGTTTGAGACCCGTACGGTGCCGGGTCACGATGAACAGCGCGTAGTCGATGCCGACGCCGAGGCCGATCAGCAGACCGAGCATCGGCGCGAAGTCGGCGACCGTCATCACATGGCCGAGCAGCGCGATGCCCCCGTACGCGGTGCCGACCGAGACCAGCGCGGTGGCCAGGGGCAGCATGCTGGCCGCGAGCGAGCCGAAGGCGAGGAAGAGGACGACGGCGGCCACGGCCACGCCCACGATCTCGGCGATGTGCGCGGTGGTGGATTCGGTGAGCGCGACGGCGCTGCCGCCGAGCTGTACGTCCAGCCCGTCGTCGGCGGCGGCCTTCGCGGTGTCGACCACCGCTTCGGCCTGCGACACGGGGATCTCGTCGGTCGGCTGCGCGAAGGTGATCCGCGCGTAGGCGGTCCGCCCGTCCGCGCTGATCTGCGCGGCGCCGTCGGCCGCGTAGGGACCGGCCACGGAGGAGACACCGGGCAGCTTCCCGACCTTGTCGAGCATCTCCCCCATGCGCTGCTTGACCTCCGGCGTACGGACGGATCCATAGCCGGGACCGGTGCCGGAGGCGCGGTCGGCGTGCCAGACGATGGTGTTGTCGTCGCCGCCGAGCCCCCGGAAGCCGTCGTTGAGCAGCTGGGCGGCGCGGCCCGACTCGGTGCCGGGGGCCTCGTAGTCGTTGGAGTACGAGGAGCCCAGCACGCCCGCGGCGGTCGAGACACCACCGAAAGCGAGCAGCCAGAGGAGAACGGCGAGGAGACGGTGCCTGATGCACCACCGTGCGATGGCTGCCAACGGATCGCTCCCTGGGTCACTCGTGGGAGATTCACTGTCGCAGCGAATAGTGATCGATTGTCCGTTTGGTGGGCTTACTCACAGTGCCCCGCGCACGGGAACTCGGGGCGGTCGCCGCTGCTCAGAGCGGCTCCGGCCGCTCAACCGGAGACGCTCACCCGCCCGTTCTCGATGTGGCCCATCAGCCGGCGGCGGAACCCGGTACCCGTGTTGTCGGTACCGGTGTTACCGGTGTCGCCGTCGGCGGTGATCTCGATGTCGTACCAGCCGTGCGCGTCCGCCGCCGAGTGCACGACGGTCCGGCTGCGGCCGGGCTTCACCGTGATCTGCCGCGTCCAGCCGTCGAGATCGGCCTCGTCGACGTAGCCCAGGGGCCGCACCGTGAACGTGATCGACTGATCGCCCCTGTTGCGCAGTTCGAGATGGAGATCGCGGTCGTGGTGGTCGACGGTCGAGGAGACCTCCGCGCCGTGTCCGGCCACCGGTCCGGCGAACTCGCGGCGGAAGCCGTTCGGCCCGGTGATCGTGAAGCGGTACGCGTCACCGGTCAGCCCGGTAAGGGGTACCGTCCATTGCGCCGTGCCCCTTACATCGCGGTGCTGCGGAATCGCGAACTCACCGGCGTACGGATACAGCGCGAAGTGCGCGCTCGCGCGCCCGGTGTTGCTGAGCGCGACGTTGAGCACCCGCCCCGCGCGCTCGTCCTCGATCCGGCCGTACGCGTCGGTCTGGTACGGCAGCGGCCTGGCCGGGCGCACGCCCTTCTCCTGTACGGGCATCCGCTGCTCGGCGGGCGGTACGGGCCGCCAGCGGCCGGTGAACGGCGGGATCGCGCCCGGCTGTTCGACCTCGGGCAGCCTGCGACCGCGCTGGAAGTCGAAGGCGGAGGTCAGATCGCCGGTGACATTGCGCCGCCACGCGGTGATGTTGGGCTCGTCCACCCCGGTCCACTTCTCCAGGAAGCGGACCACGGAGGTGTGGTCGAAGACCTGCGAGCAGACATAGCCGCCGACGGTCCAGGGCGAGACGACCAGCAGCGGCACCCGCATACCGAGCCCGGTCGGCCGGCCCTGCCAGCGCTCGGCGGAGCCGGAGGGTCCCTCGGCGGGCGGCACCGGCGGCGGCACGTGGTCGAAGAAGCCGTCGTTCTCGTCGTAGTTGATCAGTACGACGGTGTGCCGCCAGACGTCGGGGTGCGCGCCGAGCGCGTCGAGCACCTTGTAGACGAGCGTGGCGCTGGCGATCGGCGAGGACGAGCCGGGGTGCTCGGAGTCGACGGCCGACGGCACCAGATAGGACACCTCGGGCAGCGTCCCGGCGGCCACGTCGGCCCGGAACCGCTCGGCCAGGGTGCCGCTCTCGACCCGCCGCAGCCCGCGCTCGAAGAGCGACCGCTCGTACGGGGACAGCGCGGCGACGCCCTCCTCCAGCGCGGCGAGCAGCCGCTCGCGCTCGGCGGTGTCCTCGGTGTCGCGCACGGCGGCGTAGAAGGCCTCCATGTACGTGAAGCCGGCCGCGCCCGGCTGACCCGGCAGCGCGCGGGCCTTGGTGAGCGCCTTGCGGGCGATGTCCTTGAAGGTGGTGAAGAACTCGATGTTGTTGTCGGTGAAGTTCTCCCACTCCGTGTACGTCTGCCAGCTCCGCCCGGCCTTCTCCAGCCGCTCGGCGTAGGTCGGCCACGGATAGCCGGGGTGGGTGGCCTCGTCGTAGGCGTCGTTCCCCACGGCCCGCCGCCCGTCGGCCTCGTACCCGGTCCAGCCGCTCCACAGATGGTTGCGGTTGGGGCTCGTCGACGTGTGGACGGAGGAGTGGTACGCGTCGCAGATCGTGAACGTGTCCGCCAGCTCGTAGTGCAGCGGGAGGTCGTGACGGTCGTAGTACGCCATGGTGGCGGCGGTCTTGGCGGAGACCCACCGGTCCATCCACCCGTTGTTCCAGGCCGCGGCCCCGCCGTTCCAGGAGTGGTCCAGGTCCCCGATGTACTGGAGGTCCTTCTTCTGCGTCTCGGCCGCGTCCCGGATGGGGAAGGGCAGCACGGTCCCGAGCGGCCCCGGCTGCTCGAAGACGGGCTTCCCGGACGGCAGCTCGACGGCGTTACGGTCCCCGAAGCCCCGCACGCCGCGCAGCGTGCCGAAGTAGTGGTCGAAGGAGCGGTTCTCCTGCATGAGGATCACCACATGCTTGATCGCCCGCATCCCGCCGTCGGCCGGCTCGGCGGCCAGGGCGGCCTGAAGGGACGGCGGCAGCACGGACCCCACCGCCGCCGCACCCAGGGCGCCGGTGCCGAGGGCGAGCATTCTTCTGCGCGATATCTCCGGAGACATGCCGGGGACGGTAATGAAGCCCGGTGTCCGCGAGAAGACCCGGCGTCGGCCGAGGAGTGAACGTCGGTGGGGAGCCGCGGGCGCGGGCCGACGGCGCCGCCGGGCTCGGGCCCGCCCGCGCGGCCGCCATCCGGCCATGGCTCGCAACGGGTCGGGGAGACGCCCTCGTCTAGGGCCTGTCTTCAAAGTCCCGCGGCCCGCGGGACTTTGAGTAGGACGCCTCCCACGCACGGCGAGAGGCGGCGAAGGACCCCGTCAGGGCGGGATCTGGGCGATTGCCGGGCGGAAGCAGAGCGGGCGCGGGCTCTTCGTTGACCGGGATGTCCGGGGCTGGACATGCTGGCGGTCGGCCGTAACGCCGGATACGTCCGGTTACCGGGCAACTCGCGCTGACTGGGGGACAGGTGAACAGTGCGGCACACCACATCGGACCGGACACGGCGCCGGACCGCTACCGACTGCTCAGCTCCATCGGGCGCGGGGGCGAAGCCGTGCTGTACCGGGCGCAGTTCGAGCTGGACGGGGCGCCGGAGACGGTGGTCGTCAAGGTGCTCGACTCCAAGGCGGCGCTCAGTCCCGGGCAGTTCGCCCGGCTGAGCACGAAGTGGAACGAGCAGGCGGAGCTGCTGCGCTTCGCGAACCGGCCGGGCGTCGTGGGGGTGCGGGAGCACTTCGAGGGGGCGCCGATCCACCGGCCCGGTGGCGCCTCCACCGTGTCGGGCCGGGCGCTCGCGCTGGTGATGAACCATGTCGAGGGCGTCGATCTGCGCGACTGGCGGTTCGAGCGGACCCTCACGACGCCCGCCGAGCGGCGCGAGGTGATGGCGACGCTCGCCCAGCTCGCCGACGTACTGGACTGGCTGCACTCCGGCCGGGCCACGACCTCGGGTCGTGTGGTCGTGCACGGCGATCTGTCCCCCGGCAATGTCATGGTCGACGCCCACGGTCAGGCCACCCTCGTCGACTTCGGCCTGAGCAAGCTGACGGCGGACCACGAGACGGCGGAGGTCTGGTTCACGCCGGGGTACGCCGCCCCCGAGGTCTTCGACGGCAGGCGTACGCCCGCGACGGACCGGTACGCGTTCGGGGCGATCGCGTACTTCCTGCTGAGCGGCCAGGCGCCGCCGAACACCCCGGAGCAGTTGCGCCACGCGATACGCGCGCTGCCGCAGCTCTCGTCGCTCCCTCCGGAGCGCAAGGAGCGCGTGCTCGCCGTCTGCGCGACGGCTCCGGAGCAGCGGCCGGAGAGTCTGGCGGGGTGGCTGAAGGACGTACGGGACGCGGTGGTGTCCACGTCCTCCGCCCCCGCCACACCCTCCGCCCCCGGCCCCGCCACGCCCTCCGCCCTCGGCCCCGCCACGCCCTCCGCCTCGGCCACGCCCTCCGCTCCTACCGTGACCTCCGCTCCCCCACCCCCGGCACCACCCCTACCACCGCCGCCACTCGCACCGCCCGCGAAGCCCGCGCCGGCCCCCGCGCCGCCGCCCACCCCGGCGCCGCCCCCTGTCCACTCCGTGCAGGACGCCGTACCGCCCCGCCGGGTCACCCCCGAGCTCCGGCCGGGCCCGCTGGTCATCACCCCCGCCCCGCCCCGAAAGCGCCGTCCGGCCGTCGCCGTGCTCACGGTCGCGCTGGCGGTCGCGCTCGCCGTGATCGGCGTCCAGGCGCTGTCGGCGGGGGGAGACGACCAGAGGAACGGGGCGCCGTCGGTCACCGAGACCGTCACGGCGACAGCCACCGAGACGGAGACCGCCGACCCCGCGGTCCCGGACCCCTCCGCGAGCGGCAGCCCCGACGCGTCGGCCGACCCCGGGAGCGTGGCCGGCGCCGACTCGGTATCGCTCACCGGTTTCCAGCAGATCGACGACGACGACGCGTTCTCGGTCAAAGAGACGGTGATCAACAGCCAGGGCCACAGCGACGCGTTCGTCTCGGACTCCGGCTGCGACGGGTACATGGAGTTCAATATCGGCCGCGCCTGGTCGACCCTCGATCTGGTCGCGGGCATCGACGACAACAGCGCCGATTACACCGCCCGGCTGCGTATCACGCTCGACGGAACGTCCCTCTTCGACGAGAAGATCGAGCTGGGCAAGCCGCGGAAGCCGTCCCTCACCGTCGAGAACGGGCTGCGGCTGGTCATTTCGTACACCGCGACGGACACGGAGGCGTGCGACGCGGGCACGGTCGCGCTGGGCACTCCCACCCTGCGGAAGTGACCGGGGGCCTGAGAACGTCACCGGGCCCGGCCCTGTTCAGAAGTCCCGCCCGCCCCGCTCCCCGTACGGCCACACCAGCAGCACCGGGCACTCCGCGTGGTCGACCACGAACCGGGTCGCCCGGCCCAGGCTGTGCGGCCCCGGGTGGTCGCGCTCCCCGTCGCGCGCGCAGATCAGCAGCGCCGCGCCGGCCGCCGCGCGTACCACCTCGTGCTCCACGCGCCCGTGGTGGTCGAGCAGTTCGCAGGGCCGGCCGAGCCGGTGCGCGGCGGCCTCCAGCAGGTCGGCCGCGGCCGTTCCCGAGAGGGCTTCGAGCCGGGCGCCGGGGTCGCGGTCCGGGCGGTGGCCACGGCCGAGCAGCCCCGTATAGGCCTGGTGGGCGGCGGCGGCGATCTCGTCGTCGCTGACATGGAGCAGCACCACGTCGTCGTGCGGGGCGCGTTCGCGCGCCGCGTCGACACAGGCGGGCCAGGTGGATTCGGTGATCCAGACGAGAACGGTCCTCGCGGGAACGGGCGTCGAGGAAACGGCCCTCTCGGGAACGGCCTTCTCGGGATCGTTCCTCGGTGGACCGGTCGGGGGTACGGTCACAGCGGTCAGCCTCCGATCAATTGCAGCGTGCCCCAGAGCGCCACGGTCGAGACGACGAGCGTGGCGGGGACGGTCAGCAGCCCGAGCCGGGTGAAGTGGCCCAGCGCGGGCTCCGTGTCGTGCTCGTGCAGGATGCGCCGCCACAGCAGGGTGGCGAGCGAACCGACATAGGTGAGATTCGGCCCGAGGTTGACGCCGATCAGCGCGGCGAGCACCGGACCGGGCCCCGCGGGCGCGACGACCGGCAGCAGCGCCAGGATCGCCGGCAGATTGTTGATCAGGTTGGACAGTACGGCGGCGATCGCGGCGATCGCCAGCAGCGAGGCGAGCGACGAGCCCTCCGGCAGCAGCCGGCTGATCCCGGTGTCCAGGCCGTTGTCGACGACCGCCTTGACGACCACGCCGAGCGCGAGGACGAAGAGACAGAACAGCGGGGAGGCGGCCCTGACCAGCCCCATGAGGGTCGTCCGCCGCTGTCGCAGGGCGCGGGCCGCGAGGACGGCCGCACCGGCGACGGCCGCCCACAGCGGCTCGATCCCGGCGAACGAGGTGACCACGAACCCGGCCAGGGTCAGCCCCAGCACCACCAGTGTGAACACCGGAACCTCGCGCCGCTCCTCGGTCCTCGGCGGGTGCGCCCCGGCGGCCAGGTCGGCGGCGAAGAAGCGGCGGAAGACGGCGTACTCGACGGCGATCGCGGCCAGCCACGGCAGCGCCATCAGCGCGGCGAACCGGGTGAAGGAGAGCCCGCTCGCCGTGAACGCCAGCAGATTGGTGAGGTTGGAGACCGGCAGCAGCAGGGACGCGGAGTTCGCCAGATGCGTACAGGCGTAGACATGCGGCCGGGGCCGGGCACCGACCCGGGCGGCGGTCGCGAAGACGACCGGGGTGAGCAGCACCACCGTGGCGTCCAGGCTCAGTACGGCGGTGATGACGGCGGCGACGGCGAACACCCCGCCCAGCAGCCGCCGCGGCCGGCCGCCGCAGAACCGCGCCACCAGATCGCCCGCCGCCGTGAACAGCCCTTCCTCGTCACAGAGCTGAGCCAGCACCAGCACCGCCGCGAGGAAGACGACGACGGGCAGCAGCGTGTACGTCTGCGTCCGGGCCTCTTCCGGCGAGACCACGCCGAGGACGATGACCAGCAGCGCCGCGGGCACGGCCGCGACGGCCTCGGGCAGTCCGCGCGGCCGGACGACGGCGAACGCCAGCACGGCGAGCAGCAGCCCGACGGAGACGATCTCAGCGGCGACGGAGTTCACGGACCTTCACATTCACGAGCGGGGGGGGGGGGGGCCCCCCCCGGGGGCCCCCCCCCCGCGGGGGGGTAGGGCGCCAACACCCCCCGCCGGCCGGGGGGGGGCCCCCAGACAGGCAGCGCGC
>NZ_JBHTZS010000018.1:0-14060 GCF_042790125.1 Streptomyces scopuliridis | reverse complement strand
TTTTTCACTTTCGCGGGGGTGCGGTTTTACACTCAAAAAAATAGCCCGGGGGGGGGGGGGCCCCACGCTCGGGCCCCCCCGCCCCCAGTGGCGTGGATACGGACCTACGAACCGGCGTCGGCCGGGGCGAGCCGCTCAAGGATCAGCTCGCGGACCCGCGCGGCGTCCGCCTGGCCGCGCGTGGCCTTCATGACCGCGCCGACCAGCGCGCCCGCCGCGGCGACCTTGCCCGCGCGGATCTTGTCGGCGATGGCCGCGTTGCCCGCGATGGCCTCGTCCACGGCCGCGCCGAGCGCGCCCTCGTCCGAGACCACCTTCAGTCCGCGCTTCTCCACGACGGTGTCCGGGTCGCCCTCACCGGCGAGCACGCCCTCCAGCACCTGACGGGCCAGCTTGTCGTTGAGATCGCCGGAGGTGACGAGCTCCGCGACCCGTGCGACCTGCCCCGGGGTGATGGGCAGCTCGTCCAGCGCGCGGCCCGACTCGTTGGCGTGCCGGGCCAGCTCGCCCATCCACCACTTACGGGCCTGGTCGGCCGGGGCACCCGCGTCGATCGTGGCGACGATCGACTCGATCGCGCCCGCGTTGAGGATCGACTGCATGTCGTGCTCGGAGACGCCCCACTCCTCACGGAGCCGGTTGCGCCGCACCCGCGGCAGCTCGGGCAGACCCTGCCTCAGCTCCTCCACCCAGTCCCGGGGCGGGGCGATGGGCACGAGGTCGGGCTCCGGGAAGTACCGGTAGTCCTCGGCCTCCTCCTTCACCCGGCCCGAGGTGGTGGAGCCGTCCTCCTCGTGGAAGTGGCGGGTCTCCTGGATGATCGTGCCGCCGGAGTTCAGCACCGCGGCGTGGCGCTGGATCTCGTAGCGGGCCGCGCGCTCGACGCTGCGCAGCGAGTTGACGTTCTTCGTCTCGGAGCGCGTACCGAACTTCTCCCGCCCGTGCGGGCGCAGCGAGAGGTTCACATCGCACCGCATCTGGCCCATCTCCATGCGGGCCTCGGAGACGTCGAGCGCCTTGATCAGCTCGCGCAGCTCGGCGACGTACGCCTTGGCGACCTCGGGGGCGCGCTCGCCCGCGCCCTCGATGGGCTTGGTGACGATCTCGATGAGCGGGATGCCCGCGCGGTTGTAGTCGAGCAGGGAGTGGGACGCGCCGTGGATCCGGCCGGTGGCGCCGCCGACGTGCAGCGACTTGCCGGTGTCCTCCTCCATGTGGGCGCGCTCGATCTCGACGCGGAACGTCTCGCCGTCCTCCAGCTGGACGTCCAGATAGCCGTTGAAGGCGATCGGCTCGTCGTACTGGGAGGTCTGGAAGTTCTTCGGCATGTCCGGATAGAAGTAGTTCTTCCGGGCGAAGCGGCACCACTCGGCGATCTCGCAGTTGAGCGCGAGGCCGATCTTCACGGCCGACTCGACGCCGATCGCGTTGACGACCGGGAGCGAGCCCGGCATGCCCAGACAGGTGGGGCAGGTCTGCGAGTTGGGCTCGGCGCCCAGCTCGGTCGAGCAGCCGCAGAACATCTTGGTCCTGGTGCCGAGCTCGACATGGACCTCCAGGCCCATGACGGGGTCGTACGTCGCGAGGGCGTCCTCGTACGGCACGAGTTCAGTGACAGTCACGGTGAAACTTTCCCTCTCAGCCCAGCAGAACGTCGTCGTCGCCCAGGCGCTTCAGCTCCCGCAGGAGCAGAGCGACGCCCGTGACGATGGCGGCGGCGGAGACGACCGCGTCGACCAGCCGGAGCGTGTCATGGTCCTTGCGGGCCGTCCTGGCCTGCTTGACGACGCTGATCGCGCCGAACGCGGTGGTCCCGATCGACAGATACGTGCCGGTCTTGGACTTCTTGAAGCCCTTGGCCTTGCTCATTGCACTGGTCATAGTGACGGAGCCTCCTCAAGCAGCGGGTGGCCCCACTTTTCCACGAAGGCCGCCTCGACGGCGGCACCGACCTTGTAGAGCCGGTCGTCCTTCATGGCGGGGGCGATGATCTGCAGTCCGACCGGGAGGCCGTCCTCCGGCGCGAGGCCGCAGGGCAGCGACATGGCGGCGTTGCCGGCCAGGTTGGTCGGGATGGTGCACAGATCCGCGAGATACATCGCCATCGGGTCGTCGGCGCGCTCGCCGATCGGGAAGGCGGTGGTCGGGGTCGTCGGCGAGACGATCACATCGACCTGCTCGAACGCCTTCTCGAAGTCCCGGGTGATGAGCGTGCGGACCTTCTGCGCCGAGCCGTAGTACGCGTCGTAGTAGCCGGAGCTGAGCGCGTACGTACCGAGCATGATGCGGCGCTTGACCTCGTCGCCGAAGCCCGCCTCGCGGGTCAGGGCCGTGACGTCCTCGGCGGACCTCGTACCGTCGTCGCCGACCCGCAGGCCGTAGCGCATGGCGTCGAAGCGGGCGAGGTTCGAGGAGCACTCGGACGGCGCGATCAGGTAGTACGCGGCGAGGCCGAGGTCGAAGGACGGGCAGTCCAGCTCGACGATCTCGGCGCCGAGCCCCTTGAGCAGCTCCACGGACTCGTCGAAGCGCTGGACGACACCGGCCTGGTAGCCCTCGCCGCGGAACTGCTTGACGACACCGACGCGCATCCCGGCGACCGAGCCGTTGCGGGCCGCCTCGACGACCGGCGGGACCGGGGCGTCGATGGAGGTCGAGTCGAGCGGGTCATGGCCGGCGATCGCCTCGTGCAGCAGGGCGGCGTCCAGGACCGTACGGGCGCAGGGGCCGCCCTGGTCGAGGGAGGACGAGAAGGCGACCATGCCGTAGCGGGAGACCCCGCCGTAGGTCGGCTTGACGCCGACCGTGCCGGTCAGGGCGGCGGGCTGGCGGATGGAACCGCCGGTGTCCGTGCCGATGGCCAGCGGCGCCTGGTACGAGGCGAGCGAGGCCGACGAGCCGCCGCCGGAGCCGCCGGGCACCCGGGTCAGGTCCCAGGGGTTGCCGGTGGGGCCGTAGGCGCTGTTCTCCGTGGAGGACCCCATGGCGAACTCGTCCATGTTGGTCTTGCCCAGGATGATGACGTCGGCCGCCTTGAGCTTCTTCGTGAGCGTCGCGTCGTAGGGCGGGATCCAGCCTTCGAGGATCTTGGAACCGACGGTGGTCGGCACGCCCTCGGTGGTGAAGATGTCCTTGAGCGCGAGCGGGACACCGGCCAGCGGTCCGAGCTTCTCGCCCGCCGCCCGCTTCGCGTCCACGGCGCGGGCCTGGGCCAGCGCGCCCTCGCGGTCGACATGGAGGAAGGCGTGGACCTTCTCGTCGACGGCCTCGATCCTGGCGAGATGGGCCTCGGTGACCTCGACGGCCGTGAGCTCGCCGGAGGCGATCTTCCCGGCGATCTCGGCGGCGGTGAGCTTGACGCAGTTCTCGATCTTGCTGTTGACCGTCATGGCTGTTAGTCCTCCCCCAGGATCTGCGGCACCTTGAAACGCTGCTGCTCCTGGGCAGGGGCGCCGGAGAGCGCCTGCTCGGGGGTGAGCGACGGACGGACCTCGTCCGCGCGCATGACATTGGTCAGCGGCAGCGGGTGGGAGGTCGGCGGTACGTCTTGGTCGGCTACCTCGGATACGCGGGCGACCGCGCCGATGATGTCGTCGAGCTGTCCGGCGAAGTGATCGAGCTCTTCGGCCTTCAGCTCCAGACGCGCCAGCCGGGCGAGGTGGGCGACCTCCTCGCGCGTAATGCCAGGCATGCAGCGATCCTCAGGGGTGAGTGTGATTGGTTTTGGCCCAATCCTATGGGGCCGGGACCCCTGGCCACGAAACGGTTTGCCCTCGCCCCGTCCCGGAGGCCCCGGGAACGCCGTCCCGAGGGCCTCTCACCGCGTCGGCGGCCGTTACTGGACCACCTGGCCCGACTGCTCCCGGGCGCGCTCGACGGCGAGCTCGCGGGCGCGGGCCGCCTCCAGCTCCGCCGGCCGCTGCCAGCCGCGCTCGCCCCTGGCCAGCAGCCACGCCGTGGCCTCGCGCGGCGGCATCGCGGCGGCCACCAGCCAGCCCTGCACCGCGTCGCAGCCCAGATCCCGCAGCCGCTCCCAGGTCTCGTCGTCCTCGACACCCTCCGCGACGACCAGCAGGCCCAGCGAGTGCGCCAGATCGACCGTGCAGCGGACGATCTCCCCGTCCTCGGTGTCGACGGCGAGCCTGGCCACGAAGGAGCGGTCGATCTTCAGCTCGCTGACCGGCAGCCGCCGCAGATGCACCAGGGAGGAGTACCCCGTACCGAAGTCGTCGAGGGACATCTTCACGCCGTGTCCGGTCAGGCCCGCGAGGGTGTCGGCCGCCCGCTGGGGGTCCTCCAGCAGGACGTGTTCCGTTATCTCCAGCTGGAGGGAGCCGGCCGGTACGCCGTGCCGGGCCAGCCGTGCCGCCACCGCGCCCGCGAAACCGGGGGTGTGCACATCCCTCGGGGAGACATTGACCGCCACCGGCACCATCAGTCCCTGGGACCGCCAGCTGGCGACCTGGGCGAGAGCCATCTCCAGTACGTACTCGGTGAGATGAGGCATCAGACCGGAGGACTCGGCGATCGCGATGAAGTCGTCCGGAGGGACCCGGCCGCGCTCCGGGTGCACCCAGCGCACCAGCGCCTCCAGCCCGGCGACCTGGCCGTCGAAGCGGACCTTGGGCTGGTAGTGCAGCTCCACCTCGCCCGCGTCCAGCGCGCGGCGCAGATCGCCCAGCAGGCCCAGCCGGTCCGGGGTGTTGGAGTCCCGCTTGGACTCGTAGACCTCGACGCCCGTACGGTCCCGCTTCGCCTGGTACATCGCGACGTCCGCGCGCCGCAGCAGCCCTTCCGCGTCCACCGCGTGCTCGGGGTAGACGGCGACTCCGGCGCTCGCCTCCAGGACGAGCGTCAGCCCGTCGAGGTCCAGCGGCGAGGAGAGCTCGGCCACCAGATGGCGGGCGACCCGCTGGGCGCTGGTCGTGGAGTCGCAGGTCGGCAGCAGCACCGCGAACTCGTCACCACCGAGCCGCGCGGCCTCGGCGCCGCGCGGCAGGGCCAGCCGGAGCCGGTCGGCTATCTGCAACAGCAGCCGGTCTCCCGCGAGGTGACCGAGCGTGTCATTGACCGAGCGGAACCGGTCGAGGTCGATCAGGACCAGTCCGGCCCTGGCACCCAGCCCCTCCGCCTCCTCCAGCGCCGTCCAGGTGCGCTCCAGCAGCCACTGCCGGTTGGGCAGTTTGGTGAGCGGGTCGCGCAGCTGCTCCTCGGCGCGTGCCCGCGCGATCCAGAGCGTGGAGTCGAGGGCGATCAGCGGGATCGAGAAGAGCGGCAGCAGGACCGGCAGGGACACCGCGACCACACAGATCAGCGGCGCGATACCGAGCAGGGCGACCGCGACCAGACCCTGCCGGTACAGGGCCGTTCGGGCGACGGTCGGCAGCCCGCCGGCCTGCGGGGAGAGTGTGTACCAGAGCAGCAGCCGGGTGACCACGAGATGGGCGGCGGCGGCCAGCGCGATCTCCACGACACTGACGAACCCCCAGTCGAGCGGCTGCCAGGGGCGTTCGACGGTGGGGACCACACCGAACAGGGCGAGCACGAGCGCGGCGGCGCCGATGCCGAGCATGTCCGCCGCGCCGTGCAGGACACCCAGCCGCCAGCGGTGTCTGCGGGCGACCCCGACCAGCACCACGACGGCGAGGGAGACCAGTCCGGCCGCCACCCAGCCGTAGAGCAGCAGGACGGCCAGGGTGAGGGCGGCGCCTGAGCCCGTGCCGCCCCACCAGCGGTCCCGGCCGAGCGCGACCAGATGGCCCACGATGATGCCGGTCAGCACGGCCAGGGCCCATCCCGATGTGCCACCGGGGAAGAGCGCGTGGCCGTCGCGCACCGTAAGGAAGAGTCCCGTCGCCAGGACGACGACGGCGAATCCCACCACAAGAGCGGGCGTCCTGGCCGCAAGGCCCGCAATTCGCGCGAATCCGCGCGGGGGTGAGACCGGGGCGGCGCTCTCGGTCGGTTTCATTCCCGTCCCTCTCACAGCCGGCGAAGCCGATGCCACGCGATGTCACGTTGTCATGCACACACGGCCGGTATCACACCACTCAGCCGTTCACGACAGGCGCACCTCTCAACAGTAGGCCGCGAAACGCTCCGACGGGCAGCGCTCTTCAGCTGTTGCCCGAATGCGACCTGCCCATCCGTATCCATCTGGTATGCGCCGAACGGGTGAGCTTTGCGGCCCGAATTCGACGGTGTGGGACTCCGCTTTCCGGGGAATTGTCGCGCTACTCCTCGGGGGTGGCCGATGCCTCTTCCGGGCTGACGGCGGCCTCCCTGGCCGCCTCCGGACCCTGTTCGAGCAGGATGGTGAACCCCTGTTCGTCCAGGACCGGAACCTTCAGCTGCATCGCTTTGTCGTACTTCGAACCGGGGTTCTCCCCGACCACCACGAAGCCGGTCTTCTTCGAGACGGCCCCGGTCACCTTCGCTCCACGGGTTTGAAGCGCCTCTTTCGCGCCATCCCTCGTGTACCGCTCCAGCGTGCCCGTGACGACAACCGTCAGGCCCTCCAACGGCCGTGGTGCGTCGTCCTCGCCGGTGCCCTCTTCCTCCATACGTACCCCGGCGGCCCGCCACTTGCGCAGGATCTCGCGGTGCCAGTCGACCTCGAACCATTCCTTGACGGAGGTGGCGATGATCGCGCCCACTCCGTCGACGTCGGCCAGCTCCTGTTCCGTGGCCTGCTCGATCCGGTCGATCGAGCGGAACTCCCTGGCCAGCGCCTCGGCGGCGACCGGACCGACATGACGGATGGAGAGCCCGGCGATGACGCGGGCCAGCGGGCGTTCCCTGGCCGCCGCGATGTTCTGAAGCATCGCCAGGGCGTTCTTCTTCGGCTCGCCCTCCTGATTGGCGAAGACCGTGGCGATCTTCTCCTCGCCGGTCTTCGGGTCGCGCTTGGGCAGCCCGCTGTCCTGGTCGAGGACATACGCCTTGATGGGCAGCAGCTGTTCGACCGTCAGGTCGAAGAGATCGCCCTCGTCCAGCAACGGCGGTGTCTCCGGCTCCAGCGGTCTGGTCAGGGCGGCGGCGGCCACATAGCCGAAGTTCTCGATGTCCAGGCACTTGCGGCCGGCGAGATAGAACAGCCGCTCCCGCAACTGGGCCGGGCAGGTACGGGCGTTGGGACAGCGGAGGTCGATGTCGCCCTCCTTCATGGCCCGCAGCTCCGTACCGCACTCGGGACACACCGCGGGCATCTCGAACTCGTACGCGTCCCCGGGCCGCAGATCGATGACCGGGCCGAGGATCTCCGGGATGACATCGCCGGCCTTGCGGATCACGACCGTGTCACCGATCCAGACGCCCTTGGCCTTCACCACGTCCTGGTTGTGCAGGGTGGCGAACTCGACCTCGGAACCGGCGACCGTGACCGGCTCGACCTGCGCGTACGGTGTGACGCGCCCGGTGCGGCCCACACCCACCCGGATGTTCACCAGCTTGGTGTTGACCTCCTCGGGCGCGTACTTCCAGGCGATCGCCCAGCGCGGGGCGCGCGAGGTGGAGCCCAGCCGGCCCTGGAGCGGGATCTCGTCGAGCTTGACGACCACACCGTCGATCTCGTGCTCCACGGAGTGCCGGTGCTCGCCGAAGTAGGCGATGAACTCCCGTACCTCCCCGGTCGATCCGACCACCTTGTTGTGCCGGGCGGTCGGCAGCCCCCACTCGCGCAGCAGCTCGTACGCGTGCGAGAGGCAGTCGATGTCGAAGCCCTCGCGGGCCCCGATGCCGTGCACCACCATGTGCAGCGGGCGGGTCGCGGTGATCTTGGGGTCCTTCTGGCGCAGTGAACCCGCCGCCGCGTTGCGCGGGTTGGCGAACGGCTTGTCACCGGCGGCCACCAGACGTGCGTTCAGCTCCTGGAACGCCTCCATCGGGAAGTAGACCTCGCCGCGGATCTCCACCAGTCCGGGGACGCGCTCGCCCGCCAGCCGGTGCGGGATCTCGGCGATCGTACGGACGTTGGGCGTGATGTCCTCGCCCGTACGGCCGTCGCCGCGGGTGGCGGCGCGGGTCAGCCTGCCGTGCTCATAGGTGAGATTGACCGCGAGCCCGTCGACCTTCAGCTCGCACAGGAAGTGGAAGTCGGGCGTGCCCACGTCCTTGGCGACCCGGTCGGCCCAGGTGGCCAGCTCGGCGTCGTCGAACGCGTTGTCCAGGGAGAGCATCCGCTCGCGGTGCTGGACCGCCGTGAAGTCCGTCTCGTACGCCCCCGCGACCTTCTGGGTCGGCGAGTCGGGCGTGCGCAGCTCCGGATGCTCCTCCTCCAGCGCCTCCAGCGACCGCAGCAGTGTGTCGAACGCGCCGTCGCTGATGACCGGCTGGTCCTTCACGTAGTACCGGAAGCGGTGCTCCTCGATCTGCTCGGCGAGTTGGGCATGCCGCTCCCGTGCCTCGGCGGGCACCGCCGTCCGCTGTTCGCCAGCCACCGTTTCGTCCTCCCGTTCACCAGGACCCGTCGTCCCGGATCGTCACTCAGGGTTGTCCACGAGGGATCTCGCGGCCCTGACGCAGTGCGCCATCGCGGCGCGCGCGTACGCGGGAGAGGCCCCCGCGAGCCCGCACGACGGGGTGACCACCACGGACTCCGCGAGAGTCCCCGGATTCAGCCCCAGCCTGCGCCACAGCGTTCTGACACCCATGACGCTACCGGCAGGGTCTGACAATGGGCCGTCGGTGCCCGGCACGATCCCGGCGAGGAGTTTCGTTCCGCCCTCGACCGCCTCACCGATGGAGTCCTCGTCACGCTCGGTGAGCAGATCGACATCGAAGGAGATCGCCGCCGCGCCCGCCCGCCGCAGCAGGGCGAACGGAACGCCGGGCGCGCAGGAGTGCACGACCGCCCTCCCGGAGGCGAGCGCGGTCACCTCACGCAGCGCGCTCTCCACGATCTGGCGGTCCACCGCGCGGTGGGTGCGGTAGCCGCTGGCCGTCCTGATCTCGCCGCGCAGTACGGCGGTGAGCGAGGGCTCGTCGATCTGGAGCACCGGTACGGCGCCGGGCACCCGGCGCCGTACCTCCGCGAGATGCGCGGTCAGCCCCTCCACCAGCGAGCCGGTCAGATCCCGGCAGGCTCCGGGGTCGCTGAGCGCCGACTCGCCGTTGCGCAGCTCCAGCGAGGCGGCCAGCGTCCACGGCCCGACGGCCTGGACCTTGAGCGGGCCCTCGTACCCCTGGGTGAACTCCTCCAGCGCGTCGAGGTCCTCGCCCATCCAGGACCTGGCCCGCTTGGTGTCACGGCCCGGCCGGTCGCCGATCCGCCAGCCGCTGGGCTCCACACGCGCGTAGACCTCGACGAGCAGCCCGGCCGTCCGGCCGATCATGTCGGCGCCGGGGCCACGGGCGGGCAGCTCGGGCAGATGCGGGAAGTCCTCGAAGCTGCCGGTGACGGCCTTGGCGGTCTCCCGCGCGTCGCCGCCGGGCATCGAACCGATCCCCGTGGCGGCGCCCCAGACGTTCCCGGCCGGCCCGGTCACCGGCCCGTTCCGCGACTCGTTCCGCGACTCGTCCATCGGCACGCTCACCGGCCCGGCCGTACGGTCACGTCGTCGATCCGCGCGTCGCGCGGCAGGTCGAGCGCCGCGAGGACGGTCGTCGCCACGGACCCGGGATCGATCCAGCGGGAGGCGTCGTACTCCTTGCCCTCCTGCTGGTGGACCTTGGCCTGCATGGGGCTCGCCGTACGGCCCGGGTAGACGGAGGTCACCCGCAGACCGTTCGCGCGCTCCTCCTCGCGCAGCGCGTCGGCCAGCGCCTTGAGGCCGTGCTTGGACGCGGCGTACGCGCCCCACTCGGCGTGCGCGCTGAGCCCGGCGCCCGAGTTGACGAAGATCACCTGACCGTGGGAGGCCCGGAGTTGGGGCAGCAGGAGCCGGGTCAGCTCGGCGGGCGCGATCAGGTTCACACTCAGCTGGTGGTGCCAGCTCTTGGGGGTCAGATCCCCGACCGCCCCCAGGTCGACGACGCCCGCGATGTGCAGCAGCGAGTCGAGCCGGTCAGGAAGCGTCTGCTGGGCCAGCGCCCAGGAGAGCCGGTCCGGGTTGGCGAGGTCGCCGACGAGGGTACGGGCGCCGGGGAAGGCCGAGGCGAGTTCCCTGGCGCGGCCGGCGTCACGGGCGAACAGGATCAGGTCGTCGCCGCGCTCGTGCAGTCGGCGCGCGACAGCGGCGCCGATGCCGGAGCCCGCACCGGTGATCAGATGGGTAGCCATGCGGTCATGGTCGCATCACCGCGCCCGATCACTGAACGCCGGCGGACTCCTCCAGATAGGCGAGGGCGCTCACCCCGTCCTCGGCGAAGAACACCAGGTCGGTGAGGGGCAGCGGCAGGAAGCCGTCCTCGTCCATCCGCCGGAACTGCTGCTTGAGCCCGTCGTAGAAACCGGCCGTGTTGAGCAGCACCACGGGCTTGGTGTGCAGCGCGTGCTTCTTGAGCTCCAGGATCTCGGTGGCCTCGTCCAGCGTCCCCGTACCACCGACCATGATCACGACCGCGTCGGACTTGGCGAGCAGCAGGGCCTTGCGCTCGGCGAGATCCTTGGCGAACACCATCTCGTCGGCGACCGGCCGGGCGCTGCCCCGGAGAAAGTCCACGGAGACGCCGACCAGCCGGCCGCCCGCCTCCTGCACCCCGTCGGCGACGACCTTCATCAGCCCGCTGTCGGAACCGCCCCATACGAGGGTGTGGCCGCCCTTGCCGATCAGCTCGGCGAATTCACGGGCGGGGCGGGTGTAGCGCTCGGGGAGATCGGCGGCGGAGAGAAAGACACAGATATTCATGAGGTGAACGGTACGGGCGGGAAGAGCACGCCGTGGTTCGTTGCTGAACGTACAGAGGGACCGACGGGGCCGAACGGGGCAATGACCCGCACTGCGAAGGGGCAGACCACCATGAGCACGGGACACCGCATCACCATCGAGCAGGGCACCGAGCATGTACGTGTCGTACGTGACGGGCAGACCATCGCGGAGAGCCGCGGCCCGCTGCTTCTGCGCGAGACCGGCTGTCCGGTCCGCTACTACCTCCCGCCGGAGGACGTACGCACCGAACTGCTGACGCCCTCCGACACCTCCACCCACTGCCCGTTCAAGGGCGACGCCTCGTACTGGTCGCTGCCCGGGGCGCCGGACACCGTCTGGGCGTATCACACGCCGAAGGCCGAAGTCGCCCAGGTCAAGGACCACTTCTGCTTCTACGACACGGAGGTCGTCGCGGGCTGAGAAACAAACTTCCTCCGCGAGCGATGAGTTGCGCCGGGCACGCCGGTCTCAGTCGTCATGAACAATGTGTGCACGGTGACATCGGGGGACGGCACCCCGATCGCGTACCGGCGGTCGGGGGACGGCCCGCCGGTGATTCTGGTGGGGGGCGCGCTCAACACCGCCGAATCCGAGGCCCCGCTGGCGAAGCTGCTCGCGCCGCGTTTCGACGTCATCACCTACGACCGGCGCGGGCGCGGCGCGAGCGGCGAGAACGGTCCGTACGCGGTGGCACGGGAGACCGAGGATCTGGCCGCTCTCCTCGACGCGGCGGGCGGGAGCGCGTCCGTATACGGCGTCTCCTCGGGCGCGGCCCTCGTCCTGGAGGCGACGGCAGCGGGCCTGCCGATCACTCAATTCGCCCTGTACGAGCCTCCGTACGCGACCGATCCGGCCGATCTGCCGGGCACCGCGGCCTACCGCGAGCGGCTCATGGACCTGCTGGCGCGGGGGCGGCGGGGCGAGGCGGTGGAGCTGTTCCTCTCGCTGGTGGGGATGGTGCCCGAGATGATCGCCCGCATGCGCCGGTCGCCGATGTGGCCGGATCTGGACGCTCTGGCGCACACCTTGGCGTACGACAACGCCGTACTGGGGCCGGGGCTGATCCCGGCCGACCGGCTGGCGACGATCAGGACGCGGGCGATGGTCGTGGACGGCGGCGCCAGCCCGCCGCCGCTGCGCGCCGCCGCCCGCGCGGTGGCCAGGGCACTCCCCCGAGGCCGGCACCGCACGCTGACGGGCCAGACACATGAGGTGGCGCCCCATGTGCTGGCACCGGTCCTGACGGACTTCTTCGCCGCGTAAGTCCCCTCGCACATAAGGCTCTTCACACGTAACGCTCTTCGCGCACATGTGGAGGGCCTTTTTCGCGGGTACGCGCGTTTTCCGGCCGATGAGTCACTTGTGGCGTACGCGACAGGTGGGGCTTGACGTGAGCATGACCTCTCGATAGGAGTGGTGCGTTCAACTCGCGTAGACCCTCACAGATCCGCTCCGGCGGAGACCGCGAAATCGGCCAGGAGGAAGCATGTACCGACGATCGACTCCGGGGAAATCGACGCCGGGGAACAGACCGTGGCAGAGGACACCGTCGAAGAGAACAGCACTGTCCGCGCTCGGTGGCCTGGTCACCACGGTGCTCCTCGTCACGGCCCAGCCCGCGGGCGCCGCGCCCGCGCCCGTCACCCCGTCGGACCGGGACGGCATGAGCCGGGCCTTCAGCCGGGCCGCGGCCGAATTCGAGGTCCCCCGGGACCTGTTGGTGGCCGTCGGCTACGGCGAGACCCGCCTCGACGGGCACCGGGGCGAACCCAGCCAGGCCAACGGCTACGGGGTGATGCACCTGGTGAGCAACCCGAAGAGCCACACACTGGAGAAGGCCGCCGAACTCACCGGCGAGCGGAGTTCCGAGCTGCGCGCCGACACGACGGCGAACATCCGTGGCGGCGCGGCCGTGCTCCGCGCCTACGCGGACGGGCTCGGCCTGGACAGCCGGGAGCGCCGCAGCATCGACGAGTGGTATCCGGTGGTCGCCCAGTACGGCGGGGCGGCCGACATCCGCACCGCGCGGCTCTACGCCGACACCGTCTACACGCTCCTCGCGCAGGGCATCGACGCGGACGTCGCGGGTGGCGAGAGCGTCACCGTACGGCCCCGCGCCGTCGAGCCCGAGCGCGGCGCGTACGCGGCCAGGGGCGCGGACCAGCAGAGCGCCGCCCTCTCCCCCGACTATCCGGACGCGGCGTGGGTCCCGGCCAGCTCCGCCAACTACGCGGTCGGCCGGTCCGCGTCGATCAGCAGCGTGGTCCTGCATGTCACGCAGGGCTCGTACGCCGGCACCATCAGCTGGTTCCAGAACCCGTCCTCGCAGGTCAGCTCCCACTACGTGATCCGCTCCTCGGACGGTGCGATCACCCAGATGGTCCGGGACAGCAACACCGCGTACCACGCCCGCTCGGCCAACTCCTCCAGCCTGGGGATCGAGCACGAAGGCTTCATCGACAACCCGAGCTGGTTCACCGACTCGATGTACCGGTCGTCGGCCGCCCTCACCCGGTACCTGTGCGACCGGTACGGCATACCGAAGGACCGCGCGCACATCGTCGGCCACTCGGAGGTGCCGGGCAATGACCACACCGACCCGGGACCGAACTGGAACTGGAACTACTACATGCAGCTGGTCGGAGGCAGCGGCGGCGGGGGCGGCGGAAGCGTCCAGTTGAGCTTCCCCTCGTACAACACCCTGCGCAGCGGTTCCACCGGGGCCCAGGTGACGGCCGCTCAGACCCTGCTGAACCAGCAGGGGCACAACGCCGGTACCGCAGACGGTGTCTTCGGTACGCGGACCACGACCGCGGTCACGTCCTTCCAGACCTCCCGCGGGCTGCCCGCCGACGGCGTGGTCGGCGCCCGCACCTGGACGGCCCTGCTCTCCGCGGGGACCACCTCCGAGGTGCGGGAAGGGAGCACGGGCGCCGTGGTGGAGCGTCTCCAGCGCGCGTTGACGGCGGCCCTCGGCCGGACCGTGGCCATCGACGGCCAGTTCGGGCCGAACACGACGCAGGCCGTGCGCGACTACCAGAGCGGCCGTGGTCTGACCGCGGACGGCATAGCCGGTCCCGCCACGTGGTCGGCCCTTCAGGCGGGCCGGTAGACGGACAGGCAGACGGACCGGTAGGCGAGTCGGTCGCGGGCCGGTAGCCCCGGCTCCTCCCCCGCGACCGGTCGGGGGGGGGGGGCGGGGGCGGGGGGGGGGGGCGGGGGGGGGCCGGGCCCCCGGGGGGCCGGGGGCGC
>NZ_JBHTZS010000017.1:0-161161 GCF_042790125.1 Streptomyces scopuliridis | reverse complement strand
GCCAGCGGCCGTGCCCAGCCCGCTCTCCCGTGTCAGTTCACCGGAGCAAGCGCGTCGACCACGACAACGCGACGCGGCACCTGGTGCCCGGGCAGCCGCTCGGCCAGCCAGTCACGCACCACACCGGCGTCCAGCTCCCGACCGGATCCCGCGGCGGCGGCCACGGGGCGCGGATCGTCCGCGTACTCGGGCCGAACCGCCTGCACGGCGTATCGGCCAGTGCCCTTCAGCAGGTCCTCCTCCGCCACCGCGACGCGGAAGCCCTGTTCGAGCAGCAGACTCCGGACCTGCCGCACACGCCCCTCGGTCGGGGTGCCGGCCTCGTCGTGCACCTCCATGCTGATCTGCTGCACCAGCGGCCAGTGCCGGGTGTCGATACCGAGAAGAACATCGAGTTCGGCCCGCTGGACGTCGATCTTGAGCAGATCGACACGCGGCACCGCGTACTCGTCGACCACCGCGGAGAAGCGACGCAAGGTGCATCGGCGCTCGGTCACTTCGAAGTCACGGGAGACCAGGGTTTCCACCTGGGACAGGTGGGCGTCCCGGCCGGCGGGGCCGTTCTCCCGGGCATTCTCGACATACCGCTTGATCAGCCCGACCTCGTTGTCCAGGTCGGCGTAGTCGCTCTGACACGACATGATCGAGATGCCGGGGTAGAAGTTGAACGTGATCTCCTGGTCGAGGTCGGACAGCCCCATGGGGAAAAGCCGGGCCGAGACACCGTGTTGTTCCAGGTTGCGCCGCAGCAGGTCGAAGACGTCCACCACCGGCTCGAACGCGAAGACCTCGGCCGACGGGCAGCGCGCGCCGACGAACAGACTGAACATGCCGATATTGGCGCCCACATCGAAGACAACGGAATTCTCGCGGAGGACGATGCCGCCTTGCAGATAGGACTCGGCACCGAAGATCTCGTCGTGCAGAAAACGCGTCTCGTGCGGGTTGATCTGGGCGAGTTGACTGAGCGGTCTGTCCGTGGACGCGTCCTCCACCGCGTCCCATCCGAGGACTCGCGCCTCAAGGTGACCGGCATCGCTCCGCACCAACTGGGCACGGGCCACCCCGGGACACCGCAGAAGCAGGTCATGAACCGCGGAAACCTCGGCGACGGAAAGTCCTGGTACAGCGGACTGACCAAGTTCTGGCATGGCAGCTCCTCGTCTCCAGAATCAAGGGTTGTCTCTCGGCCGGCGTCCCATCAGCACGGCCGGTCCAGCAGCGCTCCGTCCCCTGGGACCGGCCCGGTGGCGAAGTGGGACCACGCCTCGTTGTCCTCACCGGTACGTCGGTACGGCCAAGGCAACGGCCCTACGACTTTGACAGAACCGTCTGATATGCCCCTGACACGGAACTGACCCACCCCCCGCACGAGGCAGTGCGCCGCCAAGCACCACAAAACCCCAGGTCGCGACCTACACGACCTGGGGTTTCAGTGGAGCCGCCTTCGGGATTCGAACCCGAGACCTACGCATTACGAGTGCGTTGCTCTGGCCAACTGAGCTAAGGCGGCGCGCCTTCCGCACCATGGTGCGATCAGCAGCGCGGCCAAGTCTACACAGTTTTGGAGGGTGCTCCGTACACGCCTGCCGCGGGGGGCTTTCCGCAGGTCAGGAGCACTTCTTGCCGTCCTTCGGGGGCGTGCCCTCCAAGAGGTAGGTGTTGATCGCCGTGTCGATGCAGTCGCTGCCGCGGCCGTACGCCGTGTGGCCGTCGCCGTTGTAGGTGAGGAGGGTGCCGGAGGAGAGCTGGGTGGCCAGGGACCGGGCCCACTTGTACGGGGTCGCCGGGTCGCGGGTGGTGCCGACCACGACGATCGGGGCCGCGCCCTTCGCCTCGATGCGGTGGGGGGCGCCGGTGGCCTTGGTGGGCCAGTAGGTGCAGTTCAGGGAGGCCCAGGCCAGGCCCCTGCCGAAGACCGGGGATGCCTGTTCGAAGGAGGGGAGCGCCTTGGTGACTTCTTCGGGGCCGCTGAAGGCCGGCGGGAGGTCCAGGCAGTTGACGGCGGAGTTGGCGAACATCAGGTTGGCGTACGAGCCTCCGCTGTCGCGCTCGTAGTACGAGTCGGCCAGGGAGAGCAGGGCCGCGCCCTCGCCCTTCATGGCGTCGGCGAGGGCCTGGCGGAGCTGGGGCCAGGCGGATTCGTCGTACATCGCGGCGATCACGCCGGTCGTGGCGAGCGACTCGCCCAGGGGGCGGCTCTCGCCGGTCGGGACGGGTTTGGCGTCCAGGGTGGTGAAGAAGGTCTTCATACGGTTCGAGACGTCGGCCACGGACTTCGTGCCCAGGGGGCAGTCGGACTGTTTGACGCAGTCCTCGGCGAAGGACCGGAACGCCGTCTCGAAGCCGGCTGTCTGGTCGCGGTTCAGCTCCCGGGCCGGGAGGGACGGGTCCATCGCGCCGTCGAGGACGAGGCGGCCGGTGCGCTTCGGGAACAGTTCGGCGTAGGTCGCGCCGAGGAAGGTGCCGTACGACGCCCCGACATACGACAGCTTCTGATCGCCCAGCGCGGTACGGAAGATGTCCATGTCACGGGCGGCCTCGACCGTGGACACATGCGGGAGGATCGCGCCGGAGCGCTTCTCGCAGCCCTGGGCGAACTTTTTGAAGGACGCGGCCAGCTTCGCCGTCTCGGCCTGGTCGTCGGGCGTCTGGTCGACCTGGGTGTACGCGTCCATCTCCTTGCCCGTGAGGCATTCGACGGGTTCGCTGCGGGCGACGCCGCGCGGGTCGATGGCCACCATGTCGTACTGGGCACGGACCTGGGCCGGGTATCCGATGCCCGCGTACGCCTGGAGATAGCCGATCGCCGAGCCGCCGGGCCCGCCCGGGTTGACCATGAGGGAGCCGAGGCGCTTGCCGGGTCCTGTGGCCTTCTTACGGGAGACGGCCAGGTCGATCTGGGTCCCGTCCGGCTTCGTGTAGTCGAGCGGGGCCTTCATCGTGGCGCACTCGAAACCGGGGACTCCGCACGCGCGCCACGTGAGCTTCTGGTCGTAGTACTTCTTCAGCGAGGCGGGATCGATGGACACCGCCCTGGCGCCCGGACCCGCGTCCGCGCCCGAAGGCGATGCCTCCGACGAGGAACTGCCGGAGCTGCAGCCGGAGATCAGCAGACCGGCCGCCACGAACGTGGTGGCGGTGATACGGAACAGGCGCCTGGTGTCCATTCAGGGAGCCTAGCCGCCGAATCGCGTACGCCGCCTGTCTGTGCCCGTACGGGTGATTTCCCGGACAATCGGCCCGCTCGTACAGCGCGCGCCTACGGCCCGCTCGTACAGCCCGTTCGCGTCAGCCCGCCCGTACCTGTCACCCCGCCCGCAGCGAGACCGCCATCGCCTCCACCGCCAGCAGCGGCGCCACATTGCGGTCCAGCGCCTGGCGGCAGGCGACGATCGCCTCTATCCGGCGCAGCGTCCGCTCGGGCGTCGAGGCACGGGCGACCCGGTCCAGCGCGTCCCGTACGTCCCCGTTGGCCAGCGCCACGCGCGAGCCCAGCTGGATGGCCAGCACATCGCGGTAGAAGCCGGTCAGATCCGTGAGAGCCAGATCCAGGCTGTCCCGCTGGGTACGGGTGGAACGGCGCTTCTGGCGGTCGGCCAGCTCCTTCATCACGCCCGCCGTGCCCCGGGGCATCCGGCCGCCCGCCGAGGCACCGAGCGCGGCCTTCATGTCCTCGGTCTCTTTGACGTCGACGTCCTCGGCGACCTGCTTGGCGTCCTCCGTGGCGGCGTCGATCAGCTCCTGCGCCGCCCTGAGACAGCCGCCGATGTCGTCCACACGCAGCGGCATCTTGAGAACGGTGGCGCGGCGGGCCCGCGCCCGTTCGTCGGTGGCGAGCCGGCGGGCCCGGCCGATATGCCCCTGGGTGGCGTTGGCGGCGGCACGGGCGGCGTCGGGCTCGATGCCGTCGCGCCGGATCAGGACATCGGCGACGGCCTCCACCGGAGGCGTACGCAGCACGAGATGGCGGCAGCGCGAACGGATCGTGGGCAGGACGTCCTCCAGGGAGGGCGCGCAGAGCAGCCAGACCGTACGGGGCGCCGGCTCCTCCACCCCCTTCAGCAGCACGTTCCCCGCACCCTCAGTGAGGCGGTCGGCGTCCTCCAGCACATTGACCTGCCAGCGTCCGCCGGCCGGTGAGAGCTGGGCGCGGCGGACCAGCTCACGGGTCTCCTTGACGCCGATCGAGAGCAGATCCGTACGGATGATGTCCACATCGGCGTGCGTACCGATCAGGCTCGTATGGCAGCCGTCGCAGAACCCACAGCCCGGCTCACCACCGAGCGCCCGGTCGGGGCTCGTGCACTGCAGAGCAGCCGCGAAGGCGCGGGCCGCGGTGGACCGGCCCGAACCCGGCGGGCCGGTGAACAGCCAGGCGTGCGTCATCTTCGACGCCTCCGGCGGTTCGGTGCCCGCGGCCTCGGCGGTCACCCGCGCGTCCGCGTCACGAGCGGCGGCGGCGAGCGTCGCCCGGACGCGGTCCTGTCCGACCAGGTCGTCCCATACGGTCATGCGCCGTCACCACCTCCATGCCATGTGCGGTCCCTACCTGCGTGGGCCCCGGTCCCGGATCCCGAACCCGTGTCCCGGTCCCGGATCCCATTGTGAGGCCGGGGTCTGACAGTCCCGACAGTCCGGGCAGGCCGGCCGGACACCACCTAGCGCCGACGCCTGCCCTCGTGGTCATCGTCGCCGTCGTCATGCGGGCCGAGCAGCTCATCCGCCAGGGACGGAAGGTCGTCCAACGGAGTCTCCTCCGCCCAGTCGGAACGTCGACGCGGGCGCTCGGGCGTACGTTCCTGACCACCCTCCCGAGGCGCCTCCGGGTTGACCTGCGGCATCTCCCGCGTGCGCTCGTTGGCGCCCTCGACCGGCGACGGCCGCGCGTCGTCCCGGAAGAAGTCCCGCGGCACCCGGTCGGCCGGATCGGCGTTCCGTACGGGCGGGAGTACGGCGGTCTCGTCGGCCGCGCGGGCGTCCCGGCTGCCCCCTGAGTCACCCGTACCCCGCGCGCCGCCGTTCCCGTCGTCCCGTACCGGCGGAAGCACCGTCGTCTCGTCGGCCGCCCGGTCCGCGCGGTCCGAACGCTCACCTCGCTCGGCGGCAGGCCGACCCGGATCCGGCACCTGCGGAATGACCGTCGTCTCGTCCTGATCCGCCGGACGTACCGCCGGAACCTCCTGCGTCACCTCGTCCGGCGAGACCACCGGCTCCTTGACGAGACGCGTGGGGACCGTGATCTCGTTCGGAGAGACCCCCGGAGCCCCGGCCGAAGCCGCCCCGGACTCCGAAGGCCCGGCCGAAGCCGCCTCGGCCGCCGCCTGCTCCGCGAGCCGCCGCGCCTCCTCGGCCCGGAGCAGCGCCTCCTCCGCCTTGCGCTGCTTCTCGCGGCGGCGTTCCTCCGCCTCCGCCCGGAGCCTGGCCTCTTCCTGGGCCTGCCGCCTGAGGCGCGCCTGCTCCGCCTCGTACGCCCGCTCCTCGGCCTCGCGCCGTTTCCGCTCCTCCTCGGCCTGCTTGCGCGCCTCCTCGGCGCGCTGCCTGGCCTCCTCCGCCTGCCGCTCGGCCTCGCGCTGCCGCGCCTCCTCCAGCTCGCGGCGCTTGCGCTCCTCCTCCTCGGCCCGGAGCTTGGCGAGCTGCGCCTGCCGCTCGCGCTCCAGCCGCTCCTCCTCCGCCTTCCGCGCGGCCTCTTCCTCCGCCTTGCGGCGGGCTTCCTCGATAGCCGCCTTCCGCGCCTCCTCCTGGGCCTTCACCTCGGCCTCGGAGAGCGGCAGCAGCTGGTCGAGCCGGTGTCGTACGACCGTGGTGACCGCCTCCGGCTCCTGGCCGGCGTCCACCACCAGATAGCGGGTGGGATCGGCGGCGGCAAGGGTGAGGAAGCCGGCCCGTACTCGCTGGTGGAACTCCGCGGGCTCGGACTCCAGCCGGTCCGGCGCCTCCGTGAACCGCTCGCGCGCCGTCTCCGGGGAGACATCGAGCAGCACCGTCAGATGCGGTACGAGCCCGTCCGTCGCCCAGCGCGAGATACGGGCGATCTCGGTCGGCGAAAGATCACGGCCCGCGCCCTGGTAGGCCACGGACGAGTCGATGTACCGGTCGGAGATGACGATCGCGCCGCGCTCCAGCGCCGGACGGACGACCGAATCGACATGCTCGGCACGGTCGGCCGCGTACAGCAGGGCCTCGGTACGGTTCGACAGACCGGCACTCGACACATCCAGCAGGATCGAGCGCAGCCGCTTGCCCACCGGGGTGGCGCCCGGCTCGCGCGTGACCACCACTTCATGGCCCTTGGCCCTGATCCAGTCGGCGAGCGCCTCGACCTGGGTCGACTTTCCGGCGCCGTCGCCGCCTTCTATGGCGAGGAAGAAGCCGGTCGCGGCCGGGGCCTGCGCCGGGTCGGCTCCGCCGCGCAGTGCGTCGCGCAGATCGCGCCGCAGCGGCACACCGGACCGGTCGTCCGTCTTGGCGAGGACGACGGCCGCCACGGGGAGCAGCAGCGCGCCGACCAGTATCAGCGTGAAGGCCGCTCCGTCATGCGCGAAGACGAAGGTGCCACTGGCGAGGCGGTGCGGGCCGATGGCCGCCGCGACGAGGGGGGCGATGACCACGCCGAGGCCGATGAAGACCCTGACTACAGCCTGTAGATGTTCGGTGACCCGACTACGACGGTACTCCTCCGTCTCCAGATCGATAAGGGTGTGTCCAGTATTCGCCGCGACACCGGCCATGAAGCCCGCGAACAGCGCCAGGAACAGCACGGTCGCCATGTCCGGCACGAGGCCCATGACGAGCAGCGCGATACCGGTGACCGCGAGCGCCAGCGCGAACAGCCGCCGGCGGGACAGCGCGGGCAGCACCTTCGCGGCGCCGCGGATGCCCAGTCCCGTACCACCGGTCAGGGCGAGGACGAGGAGGGCGAAGGCGACGGGACCGCCCCCGAGGTCCTTGGCCTGGAGTACGGAGACGCCCACGGCGGCGGCGACAGCCCCGGCGAGCGTGCCGCACGCGAGGACGAGCAGCGGCACCGCGCCCGTACGCCCCTTGTCCCGGCCGCCGCCGCTGCCGCCGGATCCCTTGCCGCTCGCGCCGCCCACGGACCGGCGCAGCCCTTCGAGCGGGGAACGCGGGCGGGGCGTATGGCCGTCGGGCAGTTCGAGGAAGTAGAGGGTCGACACCGACGCGGCGAACAGCCCGGCCGCGACATACGACCCGAGGGCCGCCTGATGCAGCGAGAACCACTCGATGCCCGTGCCCAGCAGATTGCCGATCAGCGTGGCGACGAGCAGGACCGCGGCGGCGACGGGGACGGCGGCGAAGGACGTACGGAGGGAGAGCCGGCGCAGCGCGTCGAGGTGGTCGGGCAGCGGACGCACCGCGGCGCCCTCCAGCGGCGGAGCCGGCAGCAGGGCGGGAGCCGCGCTCTCCTTGGCGACCGTCCAGAAACGCTCGGCGACGCCGACGACGAAGACCGTGCTGAGGAGGATCGGCAGGGCGCGGTCGGGGGTCCATTCGATCCACAGGGGCGCGACGATGAGAAGCGCGAGGCGCAGTACGTCCGCGCCGATCATCGTCCAGCGACGGTCCAGCGGGCCGCCGTCCCGCGCGGGCTTGGCCGCCTTCTTGCTCGTGACCGCCGTGGCCCCGGACGCCTCAGGCACCCCGGGCGCCCCGGGCGTCTCAGCCGTACCGGCGGCGGCCTCCGTCTTCCTGGCCTTGGCCTTGGCCCCGGCACTGGGCGCGATCAGCGCCGTCAGCGGCCCGAGAAGCACCGCCCCGAACAGCAGCGTCGCCAGAACCCGGGCCCCGAACACGGCGGCGACGGCGAACGCCACACCCCGGTATCCGGCACCGAACGAGCCCTCGGCGATCGCCGCCTGCAACGACAGCAGCAGAAGCACGAGTACGGCGAGTACGTCGCCGATCCCGCCGACGAACTGGGCACCCCAAAGCCGCCGCAGCGGTGGAAGGCGCAACAGGGATCGTACGGCGCGCTCTCGTGAGTCTGCGGCAAGTGCGTCGGAGTCGGAGGTGGGGCTCACGACCGTTGGCTGCTCGGCTCGCGTCATCCGCCCAGCCTATCCGGAGCCAGTGACAACCCTGGAGCCCCGTCCGTACGGACGACCACGACAGAGAGGGCGAGAGGGAGCAAGTCACCCCACTCCCGCCGTCCCTCCGCGACGCGGTCACCCGGACTCCGCGACTCAGGTACCCGGACTCCGGGATTCGGCCGCCTGCCCGGCTACCTGCTCATCCACCTATTCATCCGACTATTCATCCGACTTCGCCGACGCCGCCGACGACTTCGCCGCCGTCTTCTTGGCCGTCGTCTTCTTCGCCGCCGTCTTGGCGGTCGTCGTCTTCGCGGCGGCCTTCTTCGCGGTCGTCGCCTTCTTGGCGGGTGCCTTCTTCGCCGGAGCCTTCTTGGCCGCCTTCTTCGCGGTCTTCTTGGCCGGCCCCTTCGCGCGCTTGTCCGCGAGCAGCTCGTAACCCCGCTCCGGCGTGATCGTCTCGACGCTGTCGTCGGTCCGCAGCGTCGCGTTCGTCTCGCCGTCCGTGACATACGGGCCGAACCGCCCGTCCTTCACCACGACCGGCCGCTCGCTCACCGGGTCCGTACCCAGCTCCTTGAGCGGCGGCTTGGCCGCGGCCCGGCCCCGCTGCTTGGGCTGGGCGTAGATCGCCAGCGCCTCGTCCAGCGTGATGTTGAAGAGCTGGTCCTCGTTCTCCAGCGAACGCGAGTCCGTGCCCTTCTTCAGATACGGGCCGTACCGGCCGTTCTGCGCGGTGATCTCGACACCCTCGGCGTCCGTGCCGACCACCCTCGGCAGCGACATCAGCTTGAGGGCGTCGGCGAGCGTGACCGTGTCCAGGGACATGGACTTGAAGAGCGAGGCGGTACGCGGCTTGACCGCGTTCTTGCCGGTCTTCGGGGTGCCGTCCGGCAGGATCTCGGTGACGTACGGCCCGTAGCGGCCGTCCTTCGCCACGATCTGGTGGCCGGTCTCCGGGTCCGCGCCCAGCTCGAAGTCGCCGCTCGGCTTGGCCAGCAGCTCCTCGGCGTACTCGACCGTCAGCTCGTCGGGGGCCAGGTCCTCCGGCACATCGGCGCGCTGGTGGCCCTCCTCGTCCTTGTCGCCACGCTCGACGTACGGGCCGTACCGCCCGACGCGCAGCATGATCCCGTCGCCGACGGGGAACGAGGAGATCTCCCGGGCGTCGATCGCGCCGAGGTCCGTGACCAGTTCCTTCAGGCCGCCGAGGTGGTCGCCGTCGCCGTTCCCGGCGCCCGACGCGACCCCCGCGTTGTGGTCGTCGCCCTCACCGAAGTAGAAGCGCCGCAGCCACGGCACGGCCTGCGCCTCGCCCTGCGCGATGCGGTCGAGGTCGTCCTCCATCTTGGCCGTGAAGTCGTAGTCGACCAGCCGGCCGAAGTGCGTCTCCAGCAGGTTGACCACGGCGAAGGACAGGAAGGACGGGACGAGCGCCGTGCCCTTCTTGAACACATAGCCCCGGTCGAGGATGGTGCCGATGATCGAGGCGTACGTCGACGGACGGCCGATCTCGCGCTCTTCCAGCTCCTTGACCAGCGAGGCTTCGGTGTACCGGGCCGGCGGCTTCGTCGCGTGGCCGTCCACCGAGATCTCCTCGGCGGAGAGCGCGTCGCCCTCCGCGACCTGCGGCAGCCGGCGCTCGCGGTCGTCCAGCTCCGCGTTCGGGTCGTCCGCGCCCTCGACGTACGCCTTCATGAAGCCGTGGAACGTGATCGTCTTGCCGGATGCGGAGAATTCCGCGTCCCGGCCGTCGCTCGACCTGCCGCCGATCTTGACGGTGACGCTGTTGCCGACCGCGTCCTTCATCTGGGAGGCGACGGTCCGCTTCCAGATCAGCTCGTAGAGCTTGAACTGGTCGCCGGTCAATCCGGTCTCCGCGGGGGTACGGAACCGGTCGCCCGAGGGACGGATCGCCTCGTGCGCCTCCTGCGCGTTCTTGACCTTGCCCGCGTACGTACGCGGCTTGTCCGGCAGATAGCCCGCCCCGTACAACTGCGTGACCTGCGCACGGGCCGCCGATACGGCGGTGTCCGAGAGGGTCGTCGAGTCCGTACGCATATAGGTGATGAAGCCGTTCTCGTACAGCTTCTGCGCCACCTGCATCGTGGACTTCGCCCCGAAGCCCAGCTTGCGCGAGGCCTCCTGCTGGAGCGTCGTCGTACGGAAGGGGGCGTACGGGGAGCGGCGGTACGGCTTGGACTCGACCGAGCGTACGGAGAAGGAGGCGTTCTCCAGGGCGATGGCGAGCGCCCGCGCGTTCGCCTCGTCCAGATGCAGCACCTGGTCGGACTTGAGCCGGCCGTCCGGGCCGAAGTCACGGCCCTGGGCGACCCGCCGGCCGTCGACCGAGTTCAGCCGGGCGACCAGCGAGGACGGGTCGGAGGCGTCTCCGGCGCGGCCGGTGGAGAACGTGCCGGTCAGGTCCCAGTACTCGGCGGAGCGGAAGGCGATGCGCTCGCGCTCGCGCTCGACGACGAGGCGGGTGGCGACGGACTGGACACGGCCCGCGGAGAGGCCGCGCATGACCTTCTTCCACAGGACCGGCGAGACCTCGTAGCCGTAGAGCCGGTCGAGGATACGGCGGGTCTCCTGGGCGTCGACCATGCGCTTGTTCAGCTCGCGCGGATTGGCGACGGCGGCCCGGATCGCGTCCTTGGTGATCTCGTGGAAGACCATCCGGTGGACCGGGACCTTGGGCTTCAGGACTTCCTGGAGGTGCCACGCGATGGCCTCGCCCTCGCGGTCCTCATCGGTGGCGAGGTAGAGCTCGTCGGATTCGGCCAGCAGCTCCTTGAGCTTTCTGACCTGGGCCCTCTTGTCGGCGTTGACGACATAGATCGGCTGGAAGTCGTGCTCGACGTCCACGCCGAGCCGGCGCACCTCGCCGGTGTACTTCTCGGGCACCTCGGCGGCGCCGTTCGGGAGGTCGCGGATGTGCCCGACGCTCGCCTCGACGACATAGCCAGGGCCGAGGTAGCCCTTGATCGTCTTCGCCTTGGCAGGCGACTCGACGATGACGAGTCGGCGGCCGCCGTGTGCGGTCTCGCTGGTCGGGGACAACTTCGCTCTTCTCTCCGGTCGACGCTCGGTGGGCCCGTACGGCAGTACGGCAGTACGCCTTGGCGGGGCCCGGTACGGCCCAGCGGTGACGCTGCTTCGCTGCGGAGTGTGACGGTACAACCCGCCCCCGTGTCAAACGGCGAAAGCCCGCAACGGCCACTCGAACGGTAACCCGACTCCAGTCATTCCTGCCGCCCGGACCCCCGGGCTCGTCGCGTCGAAACGCGGAGGCCGCGGTTCCGCCGGGGTACGGGGCGACGGTTCCGGATCAAGGCCCCGTGGCGCGTCCGGTGCAGGTCCGACGGCCTGCCGGAGCCGCGCACAGGCCCGGATCGATCATGGCCGGAGGTTCCGGTCAGGCTTCCCGAAACCGGGCCCGGATACGCCGGAAGCCCTCAGATACGACCGAAGCACCACACGCCGAGGGCGAGGAACACCACGCCCGCGAGTGTCGCGACCGTGATGGACGCCGCGGGCCGGACGCCGTGGGCCACGGGCGCGCGGTGCAGAACGCGCGCCCCCGTCCATAGCAGCAGCGCGGCGCTGAACAGCGTGAACGCCGTTCCCGCGAAGATCGCCGGCCCACTCTCCATGTCCGCACCCCGCTCGTTCCATGGGCACCCGCTCCAGGGCGCCGAGGTCTCAGGGGGCCGAGGCTGGCACCCCGGGGCGTCACCGGCGCGAATTCCGGGTGAACGTCGCGCGCTTTCACCCGCACGCCGAGCCCGGGGCCCGGCGACCCGGCGACCGGCAGTCGGCTCCCCGCAGCCGGCGGCCGAGAGGGCAGACGCCCAACGCGCACGCCCACCGTCATCGCGCCGTCACCCCGCCGCGCGCCGTCATATCACCCGCACCCGCACCCTTACCCGCCCCCCACCGTCATCGTCATCGCTCCGCGGGCGCGGGTTCCAGGAATCCCTCCTCCACCAGCAGCCGGATCGCCTGCGGGGTGCGGTCCCGGAGCAGCACCGGGTCCTCCCCCATCAACTGGCCGATCGCGTCCAGGATCCGTCCCGCGCTCAGGGTCCCGTCACAGACCCCGGCGAAGCCGGCCCCGACCGCGTCGACCTTCGTGGCCCTGCGCATACCGCGGTGCTGACGGAGCACCACATGCTCCGGATCCTCGGCGCCCGGCAGCCCCACCTGCTCCTGGACCACCTCCGGCGCCAGGACGAAATGGCCCGCGAGGAGCGCCGCGTCGTCGTGCGTCCGCAGATAGTCCTCGCGCTCGAAGTGGGCCCGTACGGTCTCGCCGAGCGGCTGCTCCACGGGATGCGGCCATTCCTCCACGAGAATCGACGGCTCCCCGGCGCCCGTCTTCCTGAGCGTGATCCAGCCAAAACCGACGGCCTTCGTCTTACGGGCCTCGAACTCGTCCAGCCACGCTTCGTACCGCGCGGTGTACTCCTCCGGGTCGGTCCTGTGGTCGCCGCTGTCACGCAGCCACAACTCGGCGTACTGCGTCACGTCCTGGACCTCGCGCTGCACGATCCAGGCGTCGCAGCCGCGCGGCACCCACGAGCGCAGCCGCTGCTGCCACTCCTCCCCCTCCACGTGCTGCCAGTTGGCGAGGAAGTGGGCGAACCCGCCGTCGTTCAGCCGCTCGCCCGCCTGCTGGACGAGCGTGCGGCACAGGTCGTCCCCGCCCATCCCGCCGTCGCGGTACGTGAGCCGGGCTCCGGGCGAGATGACGAACGGCGGGTTCGAGACGATCAGGTCGTACGTCTCGTCCGCGACCGGCTCGAAGAGCGAGCCCTCGCGCAGCTCGGCGGCGGGGGCGCCGGACAGGGCCAGGGTCAGCCGCGTGAAGCCGAGCGCCCGAGGGTTGAGGTCGGTGGCGGTGACGCGGGTGGCGTGCTGGGCCGCGTGCAGCGCCTGGATACCGGAGCCGGTGCCGAGATCGAGCGCGCTCCCGACCGGGGTACGTACGGTGATCCCGGCCAGGGTCGTCGAGGCGCCGCCGACGCCGAGCACCACCCCCTCGTCACGGCCGCCCGCGCCCGAGGCGCCGCCGACCGCGCAGCCCAGGTCGGAGACGATGAACCAGTCCTGCCCTTCGGGTCCGCTGTACGGCCGTACGTCCACCGTCGCGTGGATGTCGTCCTCGTCCTGTACGACCCAGCCGTCGGCCAGCGCCTCGTCCAGCGGCAGCGCGGCCGTCGCGCGCTCCCGGGGGACCGGCCGCTGGAGCAGGAAGAGCCGTACGAGCGTTTCGAGCGGGGTGTCGCCGGGGGTGGCGCGCAGCGCGGGCACGGTCTCGCTGCGGGCCAGTGCGGCGTAGGCGGGTGCGCCGAGCAGGTCGAGCAGGCCGTCGGCGGTGAAGTCGGCGGCGAGCAGGGCCGCACGGAGTCGGGGCGAGTGGTCGGGCGCGGGAAGGCTGGTCGTACTCACCCCCTCATTGTGGCGGCTGCCACTGACAACGGCCCGCGGCCCGGCCCCTCCGTTCGGGGGGACCGGGCCGCGGGCCGCGGGCGACCGCGTTCCGGGGCGGCACGAAGCGCCTGAGGGCGTCCGGGAGCGGATGCCGGGGAGGTGACGACCCGGCCCGGGAGGTTACGACCCGGCCGCCGGAGAGCCGGACCCGCCGGCCGCGACCGGTGGCTTCTGGCAGCCTGCCTGCTTCGCCATCGCCTTGCCGACATCGCCGGACTGGAGCTTCTGGAGCGCCTGGTCACCGCTCTTGCTGAGCTTGTCCAGCTCGTCCGCGACGCCCTTGAGGCCGTCTGCGAAGTCCGCCTGGTCCTTGGTGTCGAGCGCGTCGACCTTCGTCTTGAGCCCCGCGTACGCCGTCGCGGTGGCGTTGAGTTCCTTGACGGCCTCCTTCTGGGTCTTCTCGCCGTCCGTGATGGGCGGTGTGCCTGCGCTGTCCACGGCGGAGCCCAGCGCCTTGTAGGCGTCGGAGATGGACTGGAAGGCGGCCGAGTCGGCCTTCTGGACATCAGCGGGCTTGCTGCTGTCGGAGGTCGCCTGCTGGATTGAGGTGTTGGAGTTCGCGATCTTCGTCAGCTGAGGCTGAACCTGGTCACAGACCTTCTTGGCCCAGGCGTTCACTTTTTGGTCGCTGTCATCACCACTGCAGCCGGACAGCGCCATGAGCAGCACCGCACCGCCGGACAGCGCGGCCACAAGCTTCTTGTTCACCGGATGGGTCCCTTCCAAGGCTCTCGGCCCCGGAACATACACGCCAAGTGGGCGACGACCGCGCGCCGAACGTCCGGTCCATCCCCTATTGCAGCCATTTGCACCAAGAGAGAGACACCTCACGCTGGACGTTCGCCGGCCATGGACGGCGCGAGCGGGCGGGCGGCGCTCGCCACGCGCCACCCGCCCGCTCCTGGACGTTCCCGGCTGTCAGGAGGCCGCCACCGGATCGGACGACTTCTCGTTCCCGCCGCCGGAACCGCCTCCGCCGCCCTCGCCTCCGCCGTCCACCGTGACCGACCGGCGTTTGGAGACATAGACCGCGCCGACGATGACGGCGAGGGCGAGCAGCGCCACCAGCGTGCGGACACCCGCGCTGGCGTCGGCTCCGTAACTGAACTGCACGACCGCCGGGGCGATGAGCAGCGCCACCAGGTTCATCACCTTGAGCAGCGGGTTGATGGCGGGGCCCGCCGTGTCCTTGAACGGGTCCCCCACGGTGTCCCCGATGACCGTCGCGGCATGGGCCTCACTGCCCTTGCCGCCGTGGTGGCCGTCCTCGACGAGTTTCTTGGCGTTGTCCCAGGCGCCTCCGGAGTTGGCGAGGAAGACGGCCATCAGCGTGCCCGTACCGATCGCGCCTGCCAGGAACGAACCGAGCGCGCCCACCCCGAGCGAGAAGCCGACGGCGATGGGGGTGAGGACGGCGAGCAGCCCCGGGGTGGCCAGCTCGCGCAGGGCGTCCTTGGTGCAGATGTCGACGACCCGGCCGTACTCCGGTTTCTCGGTGTAGTCCATGATCCCGGGGTGCTCGCTGAACTGCCGGCGCACCTCGTAGACCACCGAACCCGCCGACCGCGAGACCGCGTTGATCGCCAGCCCCGAGAAGAGGAAGACGACCGCGGCGCCGAGGATCAGCCCGACCAGGTTGTTGGGCTGGGAGATGTCCAGACTGAGCGACAGCTCGCCCGCCCTGGCCCCCACATCCGCGACGGCCGTGGCGATGGCGTCCCGGTACGAGCCGAAGAGCGCCGACGCCGCGAGTACGGCCGTGGCGATGGCGATGCCCTTCGTGATGGCCTTTGTGGTGTTCCCCACAGCGTCGAGGTCGGTGAGCACCTGCGCGCCCGCGCCCTCGACGTCGCCGGACATCTCGGCGATGCCCTGGGCGTTGTCGGAGACCGGCCCGAAGGTGTCCATGGCGACGATGACGCCGACGGTGGTGAGCAGACCCGTGCCCGCCAGGGCCACCGCGAAGAGGGCGAGCATGATCGACGTACCGCCGAGCAGGAACGCCCCGTAGACCGCGAGACCGATCAGCAGCGCCGTGTAGACCGCCGACTCCAGACCGATGGCCACGCCCGCGAGCACGACGGTCGCGGGGCCCGTCAGGGAGGACTTGCCGATGTCCCTGACCGGCCGCCGGGCGGTCTCCGTGAAGTAGCCGGTGAGCTGCTGGATCAGGGCCGCCAGCACGATGCCGATGGCGACCGCGAGCAGGGCGAGCACTCTCGGATCGCCGCTGTGCGTCAGGATCGCCTGGTCCGTGACCCCGTCCAGCTCGGCGTACGAGGACGGCAGGTAGACGAAGGACGCCACGGCCACGAGCGCGAGCGAGATCACCGCGGAGATGAAGAAGCCGCGGTTGATGGCGCTCATCCCGCTGCGGTCGGCCCGGCGCGGGGCGACCGCGAAGATGCCGATCATCGCGGTGATCACCCCGATCGCCGGGACGATCAGCGGGAAGGCGAGCCCGAAGTCCCCGAACGCCGCCTTGCCGAGGATCAGCGCGGCGACGAGCGTCACCGCGTACGACTCGAACAGGTCGGCTGCCATACCCGCGCAGTCGCCGACGTTGTCGCCCACGTTGTCCGCGATGGTCGCCGCGTTGCGCGGATCGTCCTCGGGGATGCCCTGCTCGACCTTGCCGACCAGGTCGGCGCCGACATCGGCCGCCTTGGTGAAGATGCCGCCGCCGACTCGCATGAACATGGCGATCAGCGCGGCGCCCAGGCCGAAGCCCTCCAGCACCTTGGGGGCGTCGGCGGCGTAGACGAGGACCACACAGGAGGCGCCGAGCAAGCCGAGGCCGACCGTGAACATGCCGACCACGCCACCCGTACGGAATGCGATCTTCATGGCTTTGTGCGAAACGGCGGTGAGATCTTTCTCCGGCTCGCCCTCCGCCGGTGTCGCCTCACGCGCCGCGGCCGCCACCCGCACATTGCTGCGTACGGCGAGACGCATGCCGATGTAACCGGTGGCCGCCGAGAAAAGCGCACCCACCAGGAAGAACAGCGAACGTCCAGCGCGTTGTGACCAGTTGTCCGCCGGCAACAACATCAGCAGGAAGAACACCACGACGGCGAATACGCCGAGGGTGCGCAACTGCCGTGCCAGATAGGCATTTGCGCCTTCCTGTACGGCGGCCGCGATCTCCTTCATCGAATCGGTGCCCTCGCCGGCCGCCAGCACCTGGCGCACCAGCAGCTGGGCAACGAACAGCGCCGCCAGCGCGACGACCGCGATGACGATCACGATGACGCGGTTGTCGTCCGTGAGTATCGCGGCAGCGAGAGAAGTGGGGTGCTCGGACAGTTGTGAGTGGAAGTGCCCCGCCATTCGTCCTCCTTGACGCTCAGCGTTCAAGATGGACGGATTGTAGGGAGCGGAACCTGATCAAAACAGAGCACGCCACATGCAATTGACCTTGACTTACCGAATGACCTTGGAATGGGTAATGGGATAAGCGCGTTAATAGGTGATCGATAATCCGACGGAAAAGAGAAAGGCCCTGCTCAGCAGGGCCTTCCTGGAGAATGGATCACCGGCTCTCCGTCCGGCTGCCCGAAAGGGCCGGGGCGACGCCGTCAGGGCAGCGCGACGGCCGAGGCCGTCGGCCAGCTCATCCGGATGACGCCACCGTCGTCGCCCGAGGTGACTTCCACATCGTCGACGAGCCCGCTGATGACCGCGAGGCCCATCTCGTCCTCGCCCTCGGCGTCGCTCTCGTGGGCATCGCCCGCCGCCGCGCCGTCGCCGGCTTCCCCGGCGGCACCGCCCGCGGCCGTGACGCCGTCGCCGACCTCGATGGAGAAGGCTTTCTCCTCCTCGTTCAGCACGACTCTCACCGGGGCGGTGATGCCGTGGCTGCGGTGCAGCCCGACCGCCCGGCTGCACGCCTCGCCGACCGCGAGTCTGACCTCGTCCAACACAGCCTCATCGACGCCTGCCCGACGAGCCACGGCGGCCGCCACAAGACGGGCCGTTCTGACATGTTCGGGCTGGGCGCTGAAGCGGAGTTCAACGGTGGCCATGCGATCCCCCTCGAACGTACGAGCGTGGAAACTCACGGGCGCGGGCGCCGGGCATCACGCCCGGTGCCTCTGCCCTCTCCTCCGGAAGACGCGGCCGACCTCAGTCGGTGGCCGCTACGGCCTCGTCGACCGTGGTGTGGATCGGGAACACCTTGGTGAGACCGGTGATCCGGAAGATCTTGAGAATGCGCTCCTGGTTGCAGACCAGACGCAGCGAGCCCTCATGGGCGCGCACACGCTTCAGGCCACCCACGAGCACGCCCAGACCGGTCGAGTCCAGGAAGTCCACGCCCTCCATGTCGACAACCAGGTGGTAGCTGCCGTCGTTCACCAACTCGACCAACTGCTCGCGCAGCTTGGGCGCGGTATACACATCAATCTCGCCACCGACCTCGACGACCGTACGGTCGCCACCAGGGCCGGACACATTGCGAGTCGACAGGGACAGGTCCACGGATCCTCCAGCACCTTGCTATCGAGCGGTCGCCCCTCGGGTCTCCCCTACGGAGCCAGGGGACGTATCGCCAGCCGCGATGGCATTCAATCACTTACCAGCAGTCATGCACGACGCCTTGAGACCATTGTCCGTCACGCCAGTGACACACTCGATGCCGATGGCCAGGAATCACCGCCCCAGCGGACCCCCCAAGAGCGGGGGAAACCGCCCCTCCCCACGTACGGTCCTCGACCGGCTCGCCACGGGGGCGGGCCGTGCTGCGCGCATCACCCATACGGAGCACCTGCCCCCGCGTGCGGGCCGTCATGCGGTCTGGCCCGACCGCATCCGCGCGGAAGTGATCAACGCCATTCAGCGGGCCGGTATCGACCATCCGTGGGCCCACCAGGCGGCCGCCGCCGAGCACGCCCTGGACGGCGAGTCCGTGGTGATCGCCACCGGCACCGCGTCCGGCAAGTCCCTCGCCTATCTCGCTCCCGTACTGACCACCCTCCTGGACGGCTCCGAGGCGCCCAACGGCAGGGGCACGACCGCGCTCTATCTCGCCCCGACGAAGGCTCTCGCCGCCGACCAGCGCCGCGCCGTCAAGGCGCTGGCCGCCCCGCTCGGCAACCGCGTGCGCCCCGCCGTCTACGACGGTGACACCCCCGTCGAGGAACGGGAATGGGTCAGGCAGTACGCCAACTATGTGCTGACCAATCCGGACATGCTGCACCGGGGGATACTCCCGTCCCACCCCCGCTGGGCCTCCTTCCTGCGCGCCCTGCGCTATGTCGTCATCGACGAGTGCCACACCTATCGCGGCGTCTTCGGCTCCCATGTGGCGCAGGTGCTGCGCCGGCTCCGCCGCGTATGCGCCCGCTACGGAGCGAATCCGGTCTTCCTGCTCGCCTCGGCGACCGCCGCGGAACCGGCCCAGGCCGCCGGCCGGCTGACCGGTCTGCCCGTCCGCGAGGTCGCCGACGACGCCTCACCGCGCGGCGAGCTGGTCTTCGCGCTCTGGGAGCCGCCGCTCACCGATCTGCACGGCGAGAAGGGCGCCCCCGTCCGCCGTACCGCCACCGCCGAGACCGCCGACCTGCTCACCGACCTGACCGTCCAGGGCGTCCGTACGGTCGCCTTCGTACGTTCCCGGCGCGGCGCAGAGCTCATCTCCGTCATCGCCCAGGAACGGCTGGCCGACGTGGACCGCTCGCTGGCCCGCCGGGTCGCCGCCTACCGCGGGGGCTACCTCCCCGAGGAACGCCGCGCCCTGGAGAACGCCCTGCACTCCGGCGAGCTGCTGGGCCTGTCCGCCACAACCGCCCTGGAGCTCGGCATCGATGTCTCGGGCCTGGACGCCGTCGTCATCGCCGGTTATCCGGGCACCCGTGCCTCCCTGTGGCAGCAGGCGGGCCGGGCGGGGCGCTCCGGGCAGGGGGCGCTGGCCGTCCTGGTCGCCCGGGACGATCCGCTGGACACCTTCCTCGTCCACCACCCCGAGGCGCTGTTCCAGCAGCCCGTCGAGTCCACCGTCCTCGACCCGGACAACCCGTATGTCCTCGCCCCCCATCTGTGCGCGGCCGCCGCGGAACTCCCGCTCACCGAAGCCGATCTGACGCTCTTCGGCCCCGCCGTACCCGACCTGCTCCCGCAGCTGGAGACCGCGGGGCTGCTGCGGCGGCGCAACTCCGGCTGGTACTGGACCCGCCGCGAGCGGGCCGCCGATCTCGCCGACATCCGGGGAGAGGGCGGCAGTCCCGTCCAGATCGTCGAGGCCGGGACGGGACGGCTGCTGGGTACGGTCGACGAGGCCGCCTCCCACACCGCCGTCCACGACGGCGCCGTCCACCTCCACCAGGGCCGCACGTACCTGGTGAAGCAGCTCGACCTGACGGACTCGGTCGCCCTGGTCGAGGAGGCGAACCCGCCGTACTCCACCACCGCCCGCGACACCACCGCCATCTCCGTGCTCGAAACCGACACGGAGATCCCGTGGGGCGAGGGACGCCTCTGCTACGGCTCCGTCGAGGTCACCAACCAGGTCGTCTCCTTTCTGCGCCGCCGGCTCATCACCGGCGAGGTACTGGGCGAGAGCAAGCTCGATCTGCCGCCACGGACGCTCCGTACCCGGGCCGTGTGGTGGACGGTCACCGAGGACCAGCTCGACCGGGCCCGGGTCAATCCGGAGCAACTGGGCGGCGCCCTGCACGCCGCCGAGCACGCCTCGATCGGGATGCTGCCGCTCTTCGCGACCTGCGACCGCTGGGACATCGGCGGGGTGTCCGTGCCCCTCCATCCGGACACGCTGCGGCCGACGGTCTTCGTGTACGACGGCCACCCGGGCGGCGCGGGCTTCGCGGAGCGGGCCTTCCGGACGGCCCGTGAGTGGCTCACGGCCACCCGCGAGGCGATCGCCTCCTGCGAGTGCGACGCCGGCTGTCCGTCCTGCATCCAGTCCCCGAAGTGCGGCAACGGGAACGATCCCCTGCACAAACGAGGCGCCGTACGACTCCTGACCGAGCTGCTCGGCGCCGCCCCCGGTGTCCGGGCCGAGGCGGACCTGGACGCGCCCACCGTGGCTTAGGACCTGCCCGCGACCGCCTGGCACGGCACCTGGCGGGGGTACGGGCAGCGGTGGGCCCGCCCGTGCCCTGACCGTCGGGGCGTACGGACCGAAGGACGCCCGCGCCGTCACATCCGCGATCTCACCGCTCACCACGCACCGCACCACCTCCGATCCCTGTGCCGCCGCCACCTCGGCCGCTCTGCGGCAGGCGTCGGCCGAGCCCAGGAGGGCGTGGTCCGCCGCGGCGAGGGCCGCCAGGTCGGCCGCCGCGCCGGCCCGGTGCCGGGCGGCGACCGCCTGCCCCATGGCGAGCACCAGGGCGAAGACGGCACACAACGCGGTCGCCGCCGTAGCCACCCACACCGTCGCCGACCCCCCGTCCCCGGCTCGTCCCCTGGGCCGCTGCCTGGCTCGATCCCTGTTCATGGCGCCGCCCCGGCCACCCGCGGGCTCCCAGAGCCATCTCTGGCGGCCTGTACGCGGTCCGGGGCGTCCATGGCGTCCTCCGCCGACGCGACGGCCTCGGCGGTGAGCGTGAGAGCCAGGGCGCCCGGCCCCGGAGTCGGCGCCTCCACCCGTACTCGCCACAGATCGCCTGTACGCCCCAGAGCGACCCTGGCGCCCTCCGGGGCGGCCGAACGGGCGGCGGCCTCCGCCGCGGCCCGTGGCTCGGCTCTGGCGGCCGCTCTCGCCCCCGCCCGCGCCGCGTCCACGCACTGGATCTGCGCGGAGGCCGCCATCAGCGCCCAGACCAGGGCCAGGGCGAACACGGCCAGCGCCGGTACCGCCACCGCCGCCTCCACCGTCACAAACCCGCGATCGCGGCGACGGACCAGACGCCGGCCGCGGGCCGGGCACGTACGGACCGCCTCAGAACTGCGCACTGAGCGCCCTCCCGATCAACGACTGCAAGGCACCCGCCACGGTCCCGCTCGTGACCACCTTGTAGAGCACCGCCGCGAGCGCGCAGGCGGCGATCGTCCCCACCGCGTACTCGGAGGTGGTCATCCCGGCGTCGGCTCGCGCCCCGCGCAGCCGTGCCCGCCACATTCGTCGGATCCTCATCCACATGCCATCTCCCCGTAGAGGGCCGTAGCCCCGTAGAAACCGTAGAAACCGTAGAAATTGGTCAGTCGGCGTTCAGCAGTCCGCTCGCCAGACCGATGACCACCGGAGCCACCCCCACCGCCAGGAAGGCGGGGAGGAAGCACAGCCCCACCGGAGCCGTGATCAGCACCTGGGCCCGCTGGGCTCTGGCCACTGCGGCCCGGGCCCGCTCCGCTCTGAAGCCCTCGGCCAGCCGGGACACCGGCTCGGCGGCCGGCGCTCCGGTCGATCCCGCCCGTTCCAGACATCGGGCCAGCCCGGCCGCGCCCGGTATCTCCCCGAACCGCCCCCACGCCTCGGCCGGTTCGCCGCCGAGCCGCAGCTCTGCCGCCGCCCGTGCCAGCCGGTCGCCGACGGGGCCGCCGAGCGACTCGCCGACCGCCTCCGCGGCCTCGCGCGGCCCCGCCCCCGCCGCGATACAGGCGGCCAGCAGATCGGCGGCGAGCGGGAGCTGACGGGCCGCCTCCTCGGTACCGGTACGGTCGTCCGGCTTCCTCGTCCGCAGCCATCTCCGGACCCCGTACGCCCCGGCGAGCCCGACCAGCCAGCCGGCCATCCCGCCGACCATGACCCAGCCGAAGATCACCGCGCCGGCCGGCGGACCCCAGCGCCGTGCCCACTCCGCCGCCGCGCCGCGCCGTGGCCGCCGCCGTCCGTACTCGGCCGCGAGCAGGGCCGCGAACCGCCGTCGCGCCCGCCGTTCACGTCGCCCGGCCGCCACCGCGAAGGCCAGAGAGCCCATCGCGGTGAGCACCGGAGCGGCCACCCACAGCCTGTGGGCGAACCCTCCCGTCACGGCGCCTCCCCGGTCCGTACGATCCGCGCGGCCCACCACAGGCCCACGCCCTCCAGAGCCCCGCCCACCACCAGACATCCGAGCCCGGCCGGGGTATGCAGCAGTACGCGCAGCGGATCCGCGCCCAGGGCCCAGCCCAGCGCCAGGCCCACCACGGGAAGCAGCGCCAGCACCACGACCGTCGCCCAAGCGCCCGCCAACTGGGCCCGTAACCCCTCTCGTTGCTCCCTCTCCGCCCGTAGCGCCGCGTCCAGGCGATCCAGCCCGGCGGCGAGCCCCGCCCCGCCGTCGACGGCCACCCGCCAACAGGCCGCGAGACCCACGAGGCCCTCCGCTCCCGGCTCACGCGCCGCCTTCCTCAGCGCGTCGGGCACATCACCGCCGAACCGCGCGGCGGCCAGCACAGCGCCGTCCGCGCTTCCCAGCCCACCGGTCGATCCGGCGGCTGCCAGCAGGGCCTGGGTGGGCTGCACACCGGCTCGCAGCTCGCCCGCGGCCGTGCCGCACAGCGCGACGATCCGGTCGCCCAGCCGCTCACGCGTCTTCCTCCGCTCCCTGCCCCGCAGCCACCGCCCCACCAGAGGCACCGCCACCGCACCCCCGAACAGCGGCAGCACCGACTCGCCCAGGAGCGCGAGCAGCACGGCGGGCGGCAGACAGAGCCATTTCCCGCGCAGTCGTCGCGCCCGCTCGCGAGCCTCGGGCAGCCATCGCTCCCACGGCGGCGCCCCCGGCATCGCGGCGAAGGACGCGCCCGGGGCCGTGAGCAACCGCCTGGCGCGCCGCAGCCCCCGTTCCTGACCGACGGCCAGCCGGACCGCTCCCCCGGCGCACAGCACCGCAACGAAGAGGGTGAGAGACATCGTCAGAGCCGTCACGGCGCGCCTCCGATCAGCGCCAGCAGCCGCGGCCAGCCACGGTCGTACGCGAAACCTCCGGCGCCCCAGCGCAGTGCGGGCACCGGCACCACCAGCCCGGCGCCGTCCCGCTCCAGCACATGCGTCTCGGCGATCCTCCGGCGCCCGTCGCGGTCCCGTACGAGATGGATCACGACCGACAGCGCGGCCGCCAACTGGCTGTGCAGCGCCGCCCGGTCGAGACCCGCCGCCGTGCCCAGCGCCTCAAGGCGGGCGGGGACGTCCGCCGCCGTATTCGCGTGCACGGTGCCGCAGCCGCCCTCGTGTCCCGTGTTCAGGGCGGCGAGCAGTTCGGTGACCTCATGGCCCCGTACCTCGCCGACGACCAGCCGGTCGGGCCGCATCCGCAACGCCTGTCTGACCAGGTCCCGCAGCGTCACCAGACCCGCGCCCTCCTGGTTCGCCGGCCGCCCCTCCAGCCGCACCACATGCGGATGGTCGGGCCTCAGCTCGGCGGAGTCCTCGGCCAGTACGATCCGCTCGCGTTCCCCGACCAGGCCGAGCAGGGTGGACAGGAGCGTGGTCTTTCCGGTGCCCGTGCCACCACTGATCAGGAACGACAGCCGGGCCTCGATCAGCGCCCGCAACACCCGCTCCCCGCCCGGCGGTACGGTCCCCGCCGCGGTCAACTCCGTCAGCGAGAACGCCTTGGGGCGCACCACGCGCAGCGACAGACAGGTCGAGCCGACCGCCACCGGTGGCAGCACCGCGTGCATCCGTGTCCCGTCGGGCAGTCGCGCGTCCACCCAGGGTCTGGCGTCATCGAGCCGGCGCCCGGCCACGGCGGCGAGCCGATGTGCCAGCCTCCGTACGGAGGCGGCGTCGGGGAACGACACGGCCGTCAGCTCAAGACCGCCGCCCCGGTCCACCCACACCCGGTCGGGCGCGGAGACAAGCACGTCCGTCACCGAGGGGTCGTCGAGAAGCGGCTCCAGAGGGCCCGTCCCCACCAGCTCGCACCGCAACTCCGCGGCGGCCCCCAGCACTTCCGCATCACCGAGCAACCGCCCCTGAGCCCGTAACGCCGCCGCCACCCGCGCCGGTGTCGGGTCCGCCCCGCTCTCCGCGAGCCGCTGCCGTACGGCGTCCAGCAGTCCGTATGCCGCCGGGCCGCCGCTCATTCCGGCCGTCGTGCCGCCGCTCATGACGTCGCGCTCCCGTCCCCGGCCAGCGCGCGCTCCCAGAAAGCCGTACAGAACGCGGCCAGCGGTCCGCGCGGCCGGGATCCCGGGGGCGCTCCGCCGTCCTGGGACTCCGACAGGCCCGGCTCCAGGGGCAGTTCACCCACCAGGGGCAGCCGGAGCGCGTCGGCGATCCACCGCTCGTCCAGCCCGGCGGCGTACGGCCCCCGGACCACCACCCTCAGATCCCGGAGCACCATGCCCGCCAGCGAGGCCACCCGGCCGGCGGCGGCGACGGCCCGCAGCTCGGCGGGCACCACCAGCAGCCCCAGATCCAGCTGCGCCAGGGCCTCCACGACGGCTTCGTCGGCGCGCCGGGGGAGGTCCACAACCACGACCCCACCACGTCTGCGGGCCGCCGCCAGCACCGACCGCATGGCCTCCGGCTGGATCGCCACGGAATCGCCTCGGTCCCAGCTGAGCACCCGTAGTTCGTGGAGCCGGGGCAGCGACTCCTCCAGCGCTCCGCCCGCGACACGCCCTTTGGAAGCGGCGAAATCCGGCCACCTCATGCCCTCCGCCTGCTCGCCGCCGAGCACCACATCGAGCCCGCCACCGAGTGGATCGGCGTCGATGAGCATCGTGCGCCGCCCAGCGCGCGCGGCGGTGACGGCCAAGGCGCACGCCAGGGTCGAAGCCCCCGCGCCGCCCCGTCCGCCGATCACACCGACGGTGAGCGCGGGACGGCCGACCCCTTCGGCGGCGTCCGCGATCCGGTCGACGAGCCAGCTCTCGGCGTCCGGCAGCCGCAGCACGCACTCCGCGCCGATCTCCACCGCTCGCCGCCACACGCCCGGGTCGTCCTGGTCCCGCCCGACGAGCATCACGTCCCGCCTGCGGGTGGCGCCACGGCAGCGCGCCGCCGCGTCATCGCCGACGAGGACCATCGGCGCGTCCTCCCAGCACCCCTTCCGCTCCGGCACCGAATGGTGGACTTGTGGCTCGGCGCCGGCCGCGGCGCAGAGCCTCAGCAGATCGTCCAGCAACTCCACATCCTCGGTCAGGATCAGCGGTCCCGCCCCGTTGCCCCCACCGATCCGTGAACGATCGGATGTCATGGATCCAGCCACGATCTCCGCCCCCTATCTCTTCTTCGATCCGGCTATCCGCGATCCGGCTATCCGCGAGCGCTTCTCTCCGCGATCTCGCAGTGATCCGGTATCCGCGATTCCGGCTTCCGCGAACTTCGCGGCAGGAATCACCGTGCAGGGCAACAAGAAATCGTGTGGATCTTGCTTGAAAACTGTGGACAACTCACCAGTTGTGAATATCCCGGTAGCTCATACCAGTGACTTCCGGAGAGCAGTGCATTGGCTACGCACAGTGACGGGCATGCTGGCGGAAGCACCATCGCGCACAGAGCCTCAGAAAGGGGGACGAGTGGCTTCGAAGAGCCTGAAAAGCGTCCGGACATGCGACGACCCCCGCCGGGGGGGAGAGCGGGGGTCGTCCCCACGGCCGACTCGGGGGGGGAGGAGCCGGACCGGGTTAGCACGGTCGCGAACGATCCGTGACTTCCATGGTGTACCCGAGAGCCTTCTCAGGCAAACCCACGCGCCCCAGCTTACGCCGAATGGTGGGCGCATATGCTCGGCCTCGTGGAAAACCACTCCTTGCCGCGTACAGCAGCCTTCTTTGACCTGGACAAGACGGTCATTGCGAAGTCATCGACGTTGACCTTCAGCAAGTCCTTCTACCAAGGCGGCCTGATCAACCGCCGCGCTGTACTGCGCACCGCATACGCGCAGTTCGTCTTCCTCGCCGGAGGCGCCGATCACGACCAGATGGAGCGGATGCGGGAGTATCTCTCCGCTCTCTGCAAGGGCTGGAACGTCCAGCAGGTCAAAGAGATCGTCGCCGAGACGCTGCACGATCTCATCGACCCGATCATCTACGACGAGGCGGCGTCCCTCATCGAGGACCATCACATCGCCGGCCGCGATGTGGTGATCGTGTCCACCTCCGGCGCGGAGGTCGTCGAGCCCATCGGCGATCTGCTCGGCGCCGACCGGGTGGTGGCCACTCGGATGGTCGTCGGCGCCGACGGCTGCTTCACGGGCGAGGTGGAGTACTACGCGTACGGGCCGACCAAGGCCGAGGCGATCAAGGCGCTCGCCGCGTCCGAGGGATACGACCTCTCCCGCTGCTACGCGTACAGCGACTCCATCACCGACGTGCCGATGCTCCAGTCGGTCGGGCATCCCTACGCGGTCAACCCGGACCGCGCGCTGCGCCGGGAGGCGACGGCGCGGGACTGGCCGATTCTCGTCTTCAACCGGCCCGTGCGACTCAAGCAGCGACTGCCCGCCTTCTCCATGCCGCCCCGGCCGGCACTGGTCGCCGCGGCAGCGGTGGGCGCGGCCGCCGCGACGGCCGGGCTGGTCTGGTACGCCAGCAGACGACGGCAGTCGACGCTCGCCTGAGGCCATCGGCCTCACGGTCACCCGGCCGGGCCGGGACACGCCACACGCAACCTTATGACCGCTTTGCCATTCTTTGAACCTAAAAGTAAAGAAGTCTGGCCAGGGGTTTCGTATCCCTGTGGAGAGGAGTAGAAAGGAGTCAACGGCCCGCGAGACCAAGGACATCCGAGAGGATCACCTGTTTACGCACCAGGCCCCACGGACCGAGCATGAAAACTGAGCACCCACGCGACGTCGACCCGTCGATTACGGGCCAGCCGCACCAGGTGACGGGCGAAGTACCCGACCTGATGGGCAACATAACGAGGACGCTTGGTAACTCGGTGGACATGCCAGCGGCGGTGCCAAAGAGGCGCCGCCGCAACCCTGTTCAGGCCGCTTTCACCGAGGCCGCCTTCGCCCGGAGCGCCTCGGCTCAGGCCGCGCCCCGCTGAAGCGCTTCGCACACGGCGGTGGATTCCCGAACCCCCAGCTCGATCGCCCGCCCGCAGTGGGTGATCCACGCAGCCATACCGTCCTGGGTGCCCGACAGATAGCCGTCAAAGGCGGCCGAGTACGCCGTGCGTCCCAGTTCCGCGTGACCCACCTCCGCCGGGCAGACCGACTTGGGGTCGAGACCGCTGCCGATCAGCACCACACGCTCGGCGGCCCGCGCCACCAGCCCGTTGTACGAGCCGAAGGGGCGCAGCGCCAGCAGCTCGCCGTGCACCACCGCCGCCGTCACCAGCGCCGGCGCCCTGCTCGGTGTGATCACCAGCCGCGAGAGTCCCTCCAGCCGCCCGGCCACCTCGTCGGCCTCCGGCAGCGGAGGCTTGGCCAGCGGTTCCGGCACCTCGCCCCCGGGCGCCTCCACGACCGGCTCGCCAGCCAGCCGTGGCCGCCCCACGGTCTCGTCCGCGACGCCCGCGCCCCCCGCGGCCACCAGATGCAGCCTGGCGAGCACACGCAGGGGTGATTGCCCCCAGATGGAGAGGAGTTGACCGGCCTCGGCATTCAGCCGGAGAGCCGCGCCGACCGTACGGGCCTCGGCCTCCGACCCGAAGTCGCTGCGCCGGCGCACCTCTTCGAGTGCCCAGTCGGCACCGGACAGCGCCGCGGAGCCGCGTGCCGCACGCAAGGCCGCCTCGGAGGTGACCTCATTGCTGCGGCGGCGCATGACGCGGTGGCTGTACACGCGGTCGACCGCCTTGCGTACGGAATCCACCGCGTCGGGAACGCCCGGCAAGGAGGCCAGCGCGAGCAAGGGATCCTCCGGCCGGGGAGCGAAGGAGGCGTCTGAGGCAGTCGTACTCATAAGTAGGGAGGCTACGCGCCCGCGCCGCACACCCCACCTTGGAGTGGTCTTCCTCACGCAATTCCCTCACCTTGAGCGAGGTTGCCACTACCCTAGGTGAACATGAAGATCGCTTTCGTGGGCAAGGGCGGCAGCGGCAAGACCACGCTGTCCTCGCTCTTCATCCGCCATCTGACCGCCAACGAAGCCACCGTCGTCGCGGTGGACGCCGACATCAACCAGCACCTCGGGGCCGCGCTCGGCCTCGACGAGACGGAAGCCGCCACGCTGCCCGCGATGGGTGCGCACCTGCCGCTGATCAAGGAATATCTGCGGGGCAGCAATCCGCGGATCCCGTCGGCCGAAGCGATGATCAAGACGACACCGCCCGGGGAGGGTTCGCGGCTGCTCCGGGTCGGCGAGAGCAATCCGGTGTACGACGCCTGCGCCCGTACCGTCCGGCTCGACGACGGCGAGATCCGGCTGATGGCCACCGGCCCCTTCACCGACTCGGATCTGGGGGTGAGCTGCTACCACTCCAAGGTCGGCGCGGTCGAGCTGTGCCTCAACCATCTGGTCGACGGCCCGGACGAGTACGTGGTGGTCGACATGACGGCGGGCTCGGACTCCTTCGCCTCCGGGATGTTCACCCGGTTCGACATGACGTTCCTGGTGGCGGAGCCGACGCGCAAGGGCATGTCCGTATACCGCCAGTACAAGGAGTACGCGCGGGACTTCGGCGTCTCGCTGAAGGTCATCGGCAACAAGGTCCAGGGCCAGGACGATCTGGACTTCCTGCGCGAGGAGGTGGGCGACGACCTGCTCATCACCGTGGGCCACTCCGACTGGGTCCGGGCGATGGAGAAGGGCCGGCCGATCCGCTTCGAGCTCCTGGAGGCGGACAACCGCTGCGCGCTCCAGACACTCCAGGACGCCGCGGAGGACTCGTACGAGCACCGCGACTGGGAGCGGTACACCCGGCAGATGGTCCACTTCCACCTCAGAAACGCGGAGAGCTGGGGCAACGCGAAGACGGGCGTCGACCTCGCCGCGCAGGTCGACCCCGCCTTCGTCCTCAGCGAGGCACTCGCCGTACCCCAGCCGTCCTGATACGAGGAGCGCGCCCGCCCTCCGTCCCGCCGTCGGTGCCGTCAGTGCTCTTCGGAGTGGCCGGCCGGGCGGGCGGCCGGGGACGGGCTCTTGGCCAGGGGGGCCGCCCCGAGCGCCGTCCAGCCGCCCTTGGGCGCCTTGCCGACACCCAGGCTGCGGAACTTGTCCAGGGTCTGCGGGTCCTGCGCGTCCAGCCAGTCGGCGAGCTGGCGGAACGTCACGCACCGCACGTCCTTCTGGACGCAGACCGTCTTGATCGTTTCCTCGACGGCGGTCATGTACGTGCCACCGTTCCAGGACTCGAAGTGGTTGCCGATGATCAGCGGCGCACGGTTCCCCTTATAGGCGCGGTCGAAGGCCTCCAGCAGGCCGTCGCGCATCTGGTTGCCCCAGTACGCGTGCTGTGAAGGATCGCCGCTGGCCGTCCCCGACTGGTTGAACATGAAGTTGTAGTCCATCGAGAGCGTCTCGAAATCACGCCCCGGCACCGGCACCAGCTGGAGCGGAATGTCCCAGAGACCGTCCGTCTTCTTCGGCCAGAGCTGGTCGCCGATGCCGCTGGAGTCGTAGCGGAATCCCATCGTCTTCGCGGCCCGCATCATGTTCTTCTGCCCTTCCAGGCAGGGCGTGCGGGCGCCGATCATTTCCTTGTCGTAGTCGAAGGGCAGCGGGGCCTCGTCCTTCAGGCCCGAGTTGGTCTTCCAGTTCTTCACAAAGGACTTGGCCTGGTTGATCTCGCTCTTCCACTCGTCGACGGACCAGGTGCCGACGCCGCCCTCGTTGCCGCAGAAGTGGCCGTTGAAGTGGGTGCCGATCTCATTGCCGTCGCGCCAGGCGCCACGCAGCTCCCGCAGCGTGTCCTTGATCCCCTTGGCGTCATTGAAACCGATGTCCGAGGTGCCGCGACCGTGCTGGGGCGCGTCGTACAGGTCCGCCTTCTCCTCGGGGAGCAGATAGACGCCGCTCAGGAAGTACGTCATCTTCGCGTTGTACTTGTTGGCGACCCCGCGGAAGTGGGAGAAGAGCTTCTGGCTGTCCTCGCCCGCGCCGTCCCAGGAGAACACCACGAACTGGGGCGGCTTCTCGCCGGGCTTCAGCTGCGCCGGCTTCGGCAGGTGCGGCTGGGCGCCGGTGTACGCGGTTGAACCGTCGCCGATCAGGTGTGGGGCGTTCTCGGCGGCCCCCGCGGCCCGCTCGGCGCCGGGCGCACCCTTCCTGGCCCCGTCATTGGTTTCCGGCGTTCCGGAACACCCCGCGAGTCCGACGGCGAGCGCCATGACGGCGGCGCCGAAGCCGATTCTCCTTGTGGCGGCCAGCATCCGCCCACCCTCTTCCTTCAGGTCTCAGTCCGAAGTGCCGAGCGGCGACTGCCGGCACGGCGCCGAGCGCCGACAACGTCGCACTGAGACCAATAAGAAGATGAAACGACAAGCCGTACAAGATCATTAATCACTCCCCCAGGTGAACCATTGCCCCATTTGCCCGGAAAGTAATGCCAGACTCTTTACTCTCCATTACGATCTATTTACTGAGTGTTGAGGAAACACGTCCCGCCACTGCACGCCGTGACCCACGGCCGCGCCCCCACATACCGCGACCGCGCCGCCCGGAGGAGACGGGAAATATGACTGCCGCCATCCCCACCCGCACCACCCCCGTGTCCTGGACCGCCCGCATCGACTCCAAGGTCCGGACCGCCCCCACCGATCCCGCGTCCCGGTTCGCGCGCGTCTCACGCCTCCGGCGGCCGCACAGACCTCCGCTTGAAAACCGCGAGGACCGCGGCGGCCATGGAGGGCGCGACGGACGCGGCGGACGCGGGTTCCGGATCGCCGGAGCCGACGTGTCCGCGTCGATTTCCGTCTTTCTGATCGCGCTGCCGCTCTCCCTGGGTATCGCGCTCGCCACCGGCGCACCGCTCCAGGCGGGCCTGGTGGCCGCCGCGGTCGGCGGGCTGGTCGTCGGCCGGCTGGGCGGGGCCCCGCTTCAGGTCAGCGGCCCCGCCGCCGGGCTCACCGTCGTCACCGCCGATCTGATCCAGCGGTTCGGCTGGCGCACCACCTGTGCCATCACGATCTGCGCCGGGCTCGCCCAACTCGGCCTCGCGGCACTACGGGTGGCCCGCTCGGCGCTCGCCGTCAGCCCGGCGATCGTGCACGGCATGCTCGCCGGCATCGGCGTCACGATCGCGCTCGCCCAGCTCCATATCGTGCTCGGCGGTATGCCGCAGAGCTCCGCCGTCGACAATGTGCGTGGTCTGCCCGCCCAGTTGGCCAATCTGCATCCGGGCGCGCTCTCCGTAAGCCTGCTGGCCATCGCCGTACTGCTCGCCTGGCCACGAATTCCGGGGCGTACGGGCCGGATCGTCCGCAAGATCCCGGCCGCCCTCGCCGCGGTGGCGATCGCGACGGCCCTGGCAGCGCTCGCCGGAGTCGGTCTGGAGCGCGTCGATCTGCCCTCCTGGAGCAGCCATGCCCTGCCCTCGCTGCCCGAGGGGCCCGTGCTCGGACTGCTCGCGGCGGTTCTCACCGTCACTCTGGTGGGCAGCGTCGAATCGCTGCTGTCCGCGGTGGCCGTGGACAAGCTGGCGGCGGCGCGCAAGAAGCCGGCCGTCCAGGTCCCGCGCGCCCGGCTGGACCGGGAGCTGGCCGGACAAGGGGCGGGGAATGTCGTCTCGGGCGCGCTGGGCGGCCTGCCCATCACGGGAGTCGCCGTACGCAGCGCCGCCAATGTGGCGGCCGGCGCGGTGAGCCGGCGCTCGACCATGCTGCACGGGCTGTGGGTCGCCATCGCGGCCCTGCTGCTGGTGCCCGTGCTGGATCTGATCCCGCTGGCGGCCCTGGCGGCGCTGGTGATGGTCGTCGGGGTCCAGATGGTGAACCTCGTCCATCTGCGCAGCGTGCAGCGGAACCGCGAAATGCTGGTGTACGTGGTGACGCTGGCCGCCGTGGTCTTCACCGGCGTGCTGGAGGGCGTGGCGATCGGGATCGCGGTGGCGGTCGCGGTGGCGCTGCACCGGCTCACCAGGACCCGGATCACGGTCGAGGTGCGGGACGGAATCCACCGGGTGCGCGCGCGGGGCCAGTTGACGTTCCTCGCCGTGCCGCGGCTCAGCCGGACGCTGCACCAGGTGCCCTGGGACGCGGACTGCGTGGTCGAGCTGGACGGCTCCTTCATGGACCACGCCGCGTTCGAGGCCCTGCACGACTGGCAGACCGCGCATATCGCCCATGGTGGTACGGCTGAGTTCACCGGCCGGGCGGGCGGCCGGATCGCCGAGCCCGCCGCGGAGTCGCCCAGCTGTTGCCCGCCCTGGACGCCCTGGCGCAATCACCAGTGCGCGGAGCACTCCCTTGCACAGGTGAATGCCTCGCAGCGCTCGGAGCAGACGGGCAACGCCCCGTCCCCGGCCGACCCGTCCCCGGCCGGCCCGTCCACAACCGACCAGCCCGCGGCCGACCCGTCCGTCACCACGTGGTCGGGAGCGGAAAAGACCGCCATGTGCCGCACGGTGTCCGCAGGCGCGGCGTGTTCGCCGGGAGCCCGTCAACTGACCAGCGGGATCAGCTCCTTCCAGCGCAATACGGCGCCGCTGGTGCGCGCCGAGCTGGCCCGGCTGGCGCGCGAGGGGCAGCGGCCCTCGCAGCTCTTCCTCACCTGCGCCGACTCCCGGCTGGTGACGAGCATGATCACGTCCAGTGGTCCGGGCGATCTGTTCACCGTTCGGAACGTGGGAAATCTGGTCCCGCTGCCCGGGGCGGACGGAGCGGACGATTCGGTGGCCGCGGCCATCGAGTACGCGGTGGACGTCCTGCGCGTGGAGTCCATTACCGTGTGCGGGCATTCGGGATGCGGGGCGATGCAGGCGCTGCTGACCACCCCCGCCGACGCGGACGGGACCCCGACCCCGCTACGGCGCTGGCTGCGCCACGGGCTGCCCAGCCTGGAGCGGATGGAGAGCCGTCAGCACCCCTGGGCCAGAATCTCCGGAAGGACGCCCGCCGACGCGGTCGAGCAGCTCTGTCTGACCAATGTCGTACAGCAGTTGGACAATCTGCGGGCCCATGAGTCGGTGGCCCGCAGGCTGGCCGAGGGCACGCTGGAGCTGCACGGGATGTACTTCCATGTCGGCGAGGCCCAGGCGTATCTGCTGACGGACGGGGTCGGGGCCGGCGGCGACCACAGCGGCGATGAGGTGTTCAACCGGGTGGCCCCGACCACGCTGGAGGAGTCGCGCGCCTGAACCGACCTCGTACCGCATCCGTGAGAGTGTGTGGCCCCCTTCCCCACCACCCCGGGGAGGAGGGCCACTTCTCAGTCGGACGCGGGACAGCGGATCCGGGACCCGTGTCCGGGCGGCGGATCCGATCCTCATCACACAGGTCTAAACCAATTTCCGGAAGCCCCTTGTCACCCGGGCATCCGCCTGATGAGCTAGGCCCGGGACACATAGGACGCCCTGGGAAAGGGAGATGTCGTGAGCAACGAAAGCCTGGCCAACCTGCTCAAGGAGGACCGGCGGTTCGCACCGCCGGCCGAGCTGGCCGCGCACGCCAATGTGACGGCGGAGGCGTACGAGCAGGCCGAGGCGGACAGGCTTGGCTTCTGGGCCGAGCAGGCGAGGCGGCTCACCTGGGTCACCGAGCCGACCGAGACACTGGACTGGTCGAACCCGCCGTTCGCGAAGTGGTTCGCGGACGGCGAGCTGAACGTCGCCTACAACTGCGTCGATCGCCATGTGGCGGCCGGTCACGGAGACCGCGTGGCCATCCACTTCGAGGGCGAGCCGGGCGACAGCCGCGCGATCACCTACGCGGAGCTGAAGGACGAGGTGTCGCGGGCCGCCAACGCGCTCACCGAGCTGGGGGTGCGCGCGGGCGACCGGGTCGCCGTCTATCTGCCGATGATCCCCGAGGCCGCGGTGGCCATGCTGGCCTGCGCCCGGATCGGGGCCGCGCACTCCGTGGTCTTCGGCGGCTTCTCGGCCGACGCCGTCGCCTCCCGTATCCAGGACGCCGACGCCAAGCTGGTGATCACCGCCGACGGGGGTTACCGCCGCGGCAAGCCGAGCGCCCTCAAGCCGGCCATCGACGAGGCCGTGGCCAAGTGCCCGCAGGTCGAGCATGTGCTGGTGGTCCGCCGTACCGGCCAGGACACCGCTTTCGACGGCTCCCGCGATGTGTGGTGGCACGACATCGTCGGGCGCCAGTCCCCGGAGCACACCCCCGAGGCGTTCCCGGCGGAGCACCCGCTCTTCATCCTCTACACCTCGGGGACGACGGGTAAGCCCAAGGGCATCCTGCACACCTCGGGCGGCTATCTCACCCAGGCGGCCTACACCCACCACGCCGTCTTCGACCTCAAGCCCGAGTCGGACGTGTACTGGTGCACGGCCGACATCGGCTGGGTGACCGGTCACTCGTACATCGTGTACGGGCCGCTGGCCAACGGCGCCACCCAGGTGATGTACGAGGGCACGCCCGACACCCCGCACCAGGGGCGGTTCTGGGAGATCGTGCAGAAGTACGGGGTGACGATCCTCTACACCGCGCCGACCGCGATCCGTACGTTCATGAAGTGGGGCGACGACATCCCCGCGAAGTTCGATCTGACCTCGCTGCGGGTGCTGGGCTCGGTCGGTGAGCCGATCAACCCCGAGGCGTGGATCTGGTACCGCGAGCACATCGGCGCCGGCAAGACCCCGATCGTGGACACCTGGTGGCAGACCGAGACCGGCGGCATGATGATCTCCCCGCTCCCCGGTGTGACGGAGACCAAGCCGGGGTCGGCCCAGCGCGCCCTGCCCGGCATCTCGGCGACCGTCGTGGACGACGAGGCCCGCGAGGTGCCCAACGGGGGCGGCGGCTATCTCGTCCTCACCGAGCCCTGGCCTGCGATGCTGCGCACCATCTGGGGCGACGACCAGCGGTTCATCGACACCTACTGGTCGCGCTTCGAGGGCAAGTACTTCGCCGGGGACGGCGCGAAGAAGGACGACGACGGCGACATCTGGCTGCTGGGGCGGGTGGACGACGTCATGCTCGTCTCCGGCCACAACATCTCGACGACGGAGGTGGAGTCGGCCCTCGTCTCACACCCCAAGGTCGCCGAAGCCGCCGTGGTCGGTGCCGCGGACGAGACGACCGGCCAGGCCATCGTCGCCTTCGTGATCCTGCGGGGCACGGCCGTCGTCGACGACGGTCTCGTGGCGGAGCTGCGCAACCATGTCGGCACCGCGCTCGGTCCGATCGCGAAGCCCAAGCGGATCCTCCCCGTCGCGGAACTGCCCAAGACCCGCTCCGGCAAGATCATGAGGCGTCTGCTGCGGGATGTCGCGGAGAACCGTCAGCTCGGCGATGTCACCACACTCACCGACTCATCGGTCATGGACCTCATCCAGAGCCAGCTGCCCGGCGCGGCCAGCGAGGACTGAACGGACCGGGTACGTACGTGACGTAAGCGGCGGGGCGCCTGGCATCGGATGCCGGGCGCCCCGCCTCTGTACTCCCGCCTCTGTGCTCCCGCCTCCGCGTTCCTGGCTCTGCGTCCCCGTCCCCGCGTTCCCGTCTCCGCTTTCCCGTCTCCGCTCCCCCTGTGTTCCCGTCTCCGCTTCGCTGCGCCGCGCTCGCCGCGGCCCGGTAAAGTAGGCAGCGCGTAAATAACACAACAAGAATTTCAAGGTGCGCCGGGAAGTCTGGTCGGCATGTGATGCGTCATGCCCGCAGTTCGACCGGAGGTTTCCCTCGTGCCCGTGTCCGCGCCCACCAACCGCAAGTTCCTCGGACGCCTCCCGCTGCCGGAACGGAACTATCTCGCGGAAGCGCTGCGCACGGAGACCGTCGGCGGCGTCCTGCTGCTCATAGCCGCCATCGCCGCGCTCCTCTGGGCGAACACCCCGCTGAGCCACAGCTACGAGGCCCTGAGCGACTTCCATATCGGCCCCTCGGCGCTCGGCCTCGACCTCTCCATACAGCACTGGGCGGCCGACGGTCTGCTCGCGATCTTCTTCTTCGTCGCCGGCATCGAGCTGAAGCGCGAGCTGGTGGCCGGGGAACTGCGCGATCCCAAGGCCGCCGCGCTTCCCGTGATCGCCGCGCTCTCCGGAATGATCGCGCCCGCCCTGATCTATGTGCTGGTCAACAAGACCGGCGGCGGGTCCCTGAGCGGCTGGGCCGTACCCGTCGCCACCGATATCGCCTTCGCGCTCGCCGTCCTCGCGGTCATCGGCACCTCGCTGCCCTCGGCGCTGCGCGCCTTCCTCCTCACCCTCGCGGTCGTCGACGATCTCTTCGCCATCCTGATCATCGCCGTCTTCTTCACCAGCGATCTGAACTTCCTGGCGCTCGGCGGCGCGGTCGCCGGTCTCGTCGTCTTCTGGGTGCTGCTGCGCAAGGGCGTACGCGGGTGGTACGTGTATATCCCGCTGGCGCTGGTCATCTGGGGCCTGATGTACAACAGCGGAGTCCACGCCACCATCGCCGGTGTCGCGATGGGTCTGATGCTGCGCTGCACCAGGAACGAGGGCGAGGAGCACTCCCCCGGCGAGCACATCGAACATCTGGTGCGCCCCGTCTCGGCCGGGCTGGCCGTACCGCTGTTCGCGCTCTTCTCCGCGGGCGTCTCCGTCTCCGGCGACGCGCTCGGCAAGGTCTTCACACAGCCTGAGACCCTCGGCGTCGTACTGGGTCTGGTCGTGGGCAAGGCGGTCGGCATCTTCTGCGGCACCTGGCTGGCCGCGCGCTTCACCAGGGCCGAGCTGAACGAGGACCTGGCCTGGCCCGATGTCTTCGCGCTCGCCTCGCTCGCCGGGATAGGTTTCACCGTCTCGCTGCTCATCGGGGAACTGGCCTTCTCGACGGACCCCGCGCTCACCGACGAAGTGAAGGCCGCGGTGCTGACGGGCTCGGTCATCGCCGCCGTCCTCTCCGGGGTGCTGCTCAAACTGCGGGTCCGCAAGTACCGCGCGCTGTACGAGGAAGAGGAGCGGGACGAGGACCGGGACGGTATCCCCGACATCTATGAACAGGACGATCCGGGGTACCACTTGCGCATGGCCGAGCTGTACGAGGCGAAGGCCGCCGAGCACCGTCGGCTGGCGGAACACGCGGGGGCAGCGCGCGAGGACGGCGACGGTCCGGCATGATCGGACAACGGATTCGTAGCCGAGCGGTCCGTAGCCGAGAAGAGCGAGAAGAGGGAGTCACCGATGAGCGACCACGGCAAGCACGTCGCCGACGCCGTCCGGACCGGCACCGTGATCGAAGCCGCCACGGGCGAACGCAGCATCGGCCAGCTGGTCGCCGCGGCCACCGCCGATGTGTCCGCGCTGGTGCACGATGAGATCGCCCTGGCCAAGGCCGAGATCCGACAGGACGTCAAGCGCGGCGTGATGGGCGGAGCGGCCGGCACGATCGCGGCGGTGTTCGCCCTGTTCTCCCTGCCGGTGCTGAGCTTCGCCGCCGCGTACGGAATCCACAACCTGGGGCTCGGGCTCGCCTGGTCGTTCCTGATCGTGGGCGGAGCGTTCCTGATCCTCGCGGCGCTGCTCGGCGGGCTCGCCCTGCTGAAGTTCAAGAAGCTGAAGCCGCCGGAGAAGTCCATCGCCTCGGCCAAGGAAACGGCGGCCGTCCTGCAGAACGTGAAGCCGCACCCCCGCCAGGTCCGGCAAGCCACCAAGTCTGTGGCACGCTCGTCTGCATGACCGCCCCTGAATCCGACCCCGGCAAGACCTCCGGCACGGTGCCTGGCACGCCCTCCGGTGAGACCTCAGGAGCGACGCCGGCCTCCGCCGTCCGTCTCGATGGGCCCTGGACCCATCGCGATGTGGCGGCCAATGGTGCGCGCTTCCATATCGCCGAGATGGGCGAGGGGCCGCTGGTGTTGCTGCTCCATGGCTTCCCGCAGTTCTGGTGGACCTGGCGCCATCAGCTGACCGCGCTGGCGGACGCCGGGTATCGCGCGGTGGCCATGGATCTGCGGGGAGTGGGCGGCAGCGACCGTACGCCCCGGGGCTACGACCCCGCCAATCTGGCGCTCGACATCACCGGGGTGGTGCGCTCCCTCGGTGAGCCCGACGCGGCGCTCGTCGGCCATGATCTGGGCGGCTATCTCGCCTGGACGGCGGCCGTGATGCGGCCCAAGCTGGTGCGCAGGCTCGCGGTCTCCTCGATGCCGCACCCGCGCCGCTGGCGCTCGGCGATGCTCTCCGACTTCTCGCAGAGCCGTGCCGGATCGTATATCTGGGGTTTCCAGCGACCGTGGCTGCCGGAGCGTCAGCTCGTGGCCGAGGACGCGGCGCTGGTGGGGCAGCTGATCCGGGACTGGTCCGGCCCGCGGCTGCCCGACGACGAGTCGATCGCGGTCTACCGGCGGGCGATGACCATCCCGTCGACGGCGCACTGCTCGATCGAGCCGTACCGCTGGATGGTGCGGTCGATGGCACGGCCCGACGGCATCCAGTTCAACCGGCGGATGAAGCGACCGGTGCGGGTGCCGACGCTCCAGCTGCACGGGTCGCTCGACCCGGCGATGCGGACGCGCAGCACCGCCGGGTCGGCGGAGTATGTGGAAGCGCCCTATCGCTGGCGGCTGTTCGATGGGTTGGGGCACTTCCCCCACGAGGAGGACCCGGCCGCGTTCTCCGCGGAACTCATCAACTGGCTCAAGGATCCCGAGCCGGACCGCTGAACCGGCCACGGAACCTGCCTCCCGGGCCGGTCGGTGTCCGCCGGCAGCGGCAACGGCGGCCGCGGTTGTCGGCGGTTGTCGGCGGCTCACACGGGACGGTGAAGCGCGACGCGCCGCCCGTCCTGGTTGTCACCCTTTGAACGCTTGTCCTACGAACTGCCAAATGCCTCGCGCATAGGCCAATTGGCCCCCTCTCGCGCGGTTACCGACCATGGGCCAGGGGCACAGGTCGAAGTATGGGCTGGACGCACGACTACGGTGACGCAGCACGCAACCGCCGCTCGGCCTCTGCGCCGATCACCCACAGAAGGGGCGGCCCCGACGAGCAGGGCCATGATCCCCGGCTGGGTATTTCACTGATCCTTCGCCGCAGAGCGCGCTGGGTCTCGGCCCGGCTGCGTCAGCAACGTTCCTGAGGGCGCCCCACAGAGTTCGTCCGGCCCGCCTCGGCCGTCGGCCGACCCGCCTCACCCGCCCAGGGCCTAAAGGGCGCACCCCTGGGTGTCGACCTGCTGGTTGGCGTTGCGGCCGAGCGTGATGTCGTCGCGGATCTCGTCCGCCGTCAGGGCGTAGCCGGTCTGGGGGTCGTCGAGCGACCTGGCGAAGATCACTCCGTACACCTTGCCGTCCGTGGTGAGGAGCGGGCCGCCGGAGTTGCCCTGGCGCACGTTCGCGAAGAGTGAGTAGACATCGCGCCGGACCTCGCCGCGGCGGTAGATGTCGGGGCCGTTGGCGTCGATACGGCCCCGGACGCGCGCGGAGCGTACGTCGTACGAGCCGTTCTCCGGGAAGCCCGCGACGATCGCGCCGTCCCCGCTGGCCGCGTCCTTGTCGGTGAACTGGAGCGGCTGCGCGGGGAGGTTCGGCACGTCCAGTACGGCGATGTCGCGCTGCCAGTCGTAGAGAACGACCTTGGCGTCGTACAGCCGTCCCTCACCGCCTATCTGGACGGTGGGCTCCTCCACGCCGCCGACCACATGCGCGTTGGTCATCACGCGGCGGTCGGCGAAGACGAAGCCGGATCCTTCGAGGACCTTGCCGCAGCTGGGTGCCGTACCGACGACCTTGACGATCGACTGCTGGGCACGGGCCGCGACCGGGCTGCCCGCGAGCGCCGGATCCGGCGGCTGGACCTCGGTGATGGGCTCATTGGCGAACGGGCTGAAGACCTGCGGGAAGCCGTTCTGGGCCAGTACCGACGAGAAGTCCGTGAACCAGCTGGACGCCTGGGTGGGCATCACGCGGGAGACCCCGAGCAACACCTTCGAGCTGCGTACCTCCTTGCCGAGCGTCGGCAGTGAGGTCCCGGCGAGGGCGGACCCGATCAGCCAGGCCACCAGCAGCATGGCCACGACATTGACCAGCGCGCCGCCGCCGGCGTCCAGGGCGCGGGCCGGCGACCACGTGATGTAGCGGCGCAGCTTGTTGCCGAGGTGGGTGGTGAAGGCCTGGCCGACTGAGGCACAGACGATCACTATGACGATCGCGACGACGGCGGCCGTGGTGGAGACCTCGGAGTCCGCGGTCATCTTGGCCCAGACCACGGGCAGGATATAGACGGCCACGAGACCGCCGCCGAGGAAGCCGATCACCGACAGGATGCCCACCACGAAACCCTGGCGGTAGCCGACGACCGCGAACCACACGGCGGCGAGCAGCAGCAGGATGTCCAGCACGTTCACCGTCAATAGCCTCGCTTGCCTCGCGGATACGTCTCCGGTCGCCCCGCCCGGTCGGCGGGTCGCCCCGCCCTGCCGTCCGTACGGTGGCTCCGGCGGCCCTGGTGGCCTGGGGCGGAGCCGCCGCGGTCAGGGACCCCCGAAGGGCGGAGCATGGGGGTCAGCCTGTCATGCACGCCAGTCCAGCGGGACCTGCTTGGAGTGGTCCCATGGCTGCTCCCAGCCCGCGAAATGCAGAATCCGGTCGATCAGTCCGGCCGTGAATCCCCAGACGAGCGCGGATGCGACCAGAAAGGCCGGGCCGCGGTAGCCGCTGGGGTGGCGTGCGGTCGCGCGGTTGGCCGGGTCCGTGAGATCCGCCACGGGGACGGTGAAGACCCGGGCGGTCTCGCCGGGATCGACGACGCCGACGGGGGTGGGGCTGCGCCACCAGCCGAGCACCGGCGTCACGACGAACTCGCTCACCGGGATGTAGAGCTTGGGCAGCACGCCGAAGAGCTGGACCCCGGACGGGTCGAGACCGGTCTCCTCCTCGGCCTCGCGCAGCGCCGCCCGCAGCGGTCCGGTGGTGGCCGGATCGCCGTCGTCCGGGTCGAGGGAGCCGCCGGGGAACGCGGGCTGCCCCGGATGCGAGCGCAGGCTGCTGGAACGCTCCATGAGCAGCAGCTCGGGGCCGCGGGCGCCCTCGCCGAAGAGGATCAGGACGGCGGACTGCCGGCCGTCGCCGCTCTCGGGCGGCAGGAAGCGGCTGAGCTCTTCCGGCACGACGGTCCGCGCGGTGCGCACGACGGGCATCAGCCAGTCGGGCAGCCCGTCGGCGGAGACGGCGACCCCGGCCGTCGCCGGGTCGCCGTGGCTCTCTTTCGTTCGGTAGCCCTCTTTCGCCCGGTAGGTCTTTCCGGCTCGGTAGGTCTCTTCAGCGCGCGTCATAGGCACCCCCGTCGGACAACGCCCGCCGTCGGCCGGATCGTTCCGTCCTCATCCGGCTCCACTCGTTCGTGCCTGTGGTGGTTCGGTACTCGTACCACTCGGTGTCGTGCTTCATACGGCGCGGATCGCCCGCCTACTCAACGCGCGCCGGGGCCGGCTTGCCCGGGTAGTCGGCGGGCGGGCTCAGACGCTGGCCGGGGTAGCCGCCCATCTCGTACTTCAGCAGCTTGCGCGCCTTCTCGGGGTCCGTCTCGCCCTCTCCGTACGAGGGGCAGAGATGCGCGATCGGACAGGCCCCGCAGGCCGGCTTGCGGGAGTGGCAGATACGGCGGCCGTGGAAGATCACGCGGTGCGAGAGCATCGTCCACTCGCTCTTGGGGAAGATCGCGGCGATCTCCGCCTCGACCTTCTCCGGGTCCTCCTGCTCGGTCCACTTCCAGCGGCGGACCAGCCGGCCGAAGTGGGTGTCGACCGTGAGGCCGGGGACGCCGAAGGCATTGCCGAGAACGACGTTCGCCGTCTTGCGGCCGACGCCCGGCAGCGATACCAGATCCTCCAGCCGGCCCGGGACCTCGCCGTCGAACCGGTCACGCAGCGCGATGGACAGCCCTATGAGCGACTTCGCCTTGGCCCGGAAGAAGCCCGTCGGGCGGATGGCCTCCTCCAGCTCCTCCGGCACGGCCGCGGCCATGTCCTCGGGGGTCGGGTATTTCGCGAAGACCGCGGGCGTCGTCTGGTTGACCCGCAGGTCGGTCGTCTGGGCGGACAGGACCGTCGCCACCAGCAGCTCGAACGGGTTCCGGAAATCCAGCTCGGGGTGGGCGTACGGGTAGACCTCGGCCAGCTCGCGGTTTATCCGGCGGGCCCGGCGGACCATCGCCAGATGCGATTCCGGCTTGGCGGCCGGCTTCGGCTCGGCGGCCTTCTTCGCTGCCGGCGCTGCCTTGGCCGCGGTCTTGGTCACCGTCGCGGTCACGGCCTTGGTCGCGGACTTGGTCTCGGTCACGGCCTTGGCCGCGGCCTTGACCGGCTTGACCTTTGACCCTTTTGCGGCTTTTTTCCCTTTCGCTGAAGGCTGTTCGCCCACAGCGGAATTCTGCTCCGCGGACACTCTTCCAGCCCCCTTGGCCTGCGCTGTCACCGGCGAGTTGGACACCCGGCCAGCGTAAAGCCCCGCACTGACATCCGCCCCGGCCACGGCCGATCGCCACCCGAATCGGCACCCAGGGCACAGTTGGGCACGCGCGTACGTCAAACTTGTGACTGATCGCACGGTTTCGAACAAGCGGAATTCGGTAGCGGGCCAATCAGCCCGGGGATGCCAAGCCACCCGAGAACAAGCGGTACGTACGGCATCATGGGGACCACGGTCCCGGAGCAGGTGGGGACCACGGTTCCCTGAGCAGGTCGACAAGGAGAGAACACGTGGACGACGTTCTGCGGCGTGCTCCGCTCTTCGCGGCGCTCGACGACGAGCAGGCGGCGGAGCTCCGCGCCTCGATGAGCGAAGCGACGCTCGCGCGCGGTGACGCGCTCTTCCACGAGGGCGACCCGGGCGACCGCCTCTATGTGGTCACCGAGGGCAAGGTCAAGCTCCACCGCACCTCCCCCGACGGCCGCGAGAACATGCTGGCCGTACTCGGCCCCGGCGAACTGATCGGCGAGCTGTCCCTCTTCGACCCCGGCCCGCGTACCGCCACCGCGAGCGCGCTCACCGAGGTCAAGCTCCTGGGGCTCGGCCACGGCGACCTCCAGCCCTGGCTGAACGCCCGCCCGGAAGTGGCCACGGCCCTGCTGCGCGCCGTCGCGCGCCGGCTGCGCAAGACGAACGACCAGATGTCCGACCTGGTCTTCTCCGACGTGCCCGGCCGCGTGGCCCGTGCGCTCCTCGATCTGTCGCGCCGCTTCGGCGTCCAGTCGGAGGAGGGCATCCATGTCGTCCACGACCTGACCCAGGAGGAGCTGGCCCAGCTGGTCGGCGCCTCCCGCGAGACCGTCAACAAGGCGCTCGCCGACTTCGCGCAGCGCGGCTGGCTGCGTCTTGAGGCGCGCGCGGTGATCCTGCTGGACGTGGAGCGCCTCGCGAAGCGCTCGCGCTGACACACCACTCCGCACTTCCCGAAGGGCTCCGTCTGCTGGCGGGGCCCTTCGGCGCTGAGCCCCTTCCGAGCAGCTCTTCACCCCTCAGCTGAGGCCGAGCCGTCCCTCAGATGTCCCTCAGATGAGGCCGTGCTCGCGCAGATACTCCAGCTGCGCCCTTACGGACAGTTCGGCCGCGGGCCACAGGGATCTGTCCACGCCCGCGTACACGTGCGCCACCACCTCGGCGGGCGTACGGTGCCCGTTCTCCACGGCCGTCTCGATCTGGGCGAGCCGGTTCGCGCGATGGGCGAGATAGAACTCCACCGCGCCCTGGGCGTCGTCCAGGACCGGCCCATGGCCCGGCAGGACCGTATGGACCCCGTCGTCGACCGTGAGCGAGCGCAGCCGGCGGAGCGAGTCGAGGTAGTCGCCGAGCCTGCCGTCCGGGTGCGCGACGAGTGTCGTACCCCGGCCGAGGACGGTGTCCCCGGTGAGCACCGCGCGGTCGGCGGGCAGATGGAAGGAGAGCGAGTCGGCGGTGTGCCCCGGGGTGGGCACCACCCGCAGCTCAAGACCGCCGGTGGTGATGACGTTCCCGGCCGCGAGCCCTTCGTCGCCGAGGCGCAGCGCCGGATCGAGGGCACGGACCGGGGTACGGGTGAGCGCGGCGAAGCGCGCCGCGCCGGCCGCGTGGTCCGGGTGGCCATGGGTGAGCAGGGTCAGCGCGATCCGTTTCCCGGCTCTCTCCGCGACGTCGATGACCGCTTTGAGATGGAGTTCGTCGAGCGGGCCCGGATCGATGACGACCGCCGACTCCGAGTCCGGCTCCGAGACGATCCAGGTGTTGGTGCCGTCGAGGGTCATCGCGGAGGCGTTCGGGGCGAGGACGTTGACGGCGCGGGCCGTGGCGGGGCCGGAGAGCACCCCGCCGCGCGGCTGGCCCGGGAGGGCGGCGGCGTCGGTCATCGGGGGCCTCCGGACGGACTATGAGCCTGGCCCTGGCCCTGGCCCTGGCCCTCGCCCTCGCCCTCGCCCTCGCCCTGGCCCTGGCCCTGGCCCTGGCTCGGACTCTGGCCGTGGCCCTGCCCCTTGCCCCGGTCCTGGCTCGGACTCGGGCCCGGGCTCTCGCTCTGGCCCGGATTCGGCCGCTGCTCGCCCGGACGCGGTTCCACGCGCTTGGTGAACTCCTCGTGGCCGGGCCAGCTGAGCACCAGCTCCTCGCCCTCCATCCGGGCCGTGGCCAGTACGGGCGTCAGATCGCGGCCGTCGGAGCCGGCGAGCGCCTCGTCGGCCGTACCGTACGACTGGAGCTGACGCAGCGTCGCGACGGTCGGCGGCATCATCAGCAGCTCGCCCCTGTCGTACGCCTCCGTCGCCTCGGCCGGCCGGATCCACACCGTACGGTCGGCCTCCGTGGAAGTGTTCCTGGTCCGCTGGCCCGGTGGCAGCGCGGCCACGAAGAACCAGGTGTCGTAGCGGCGCGGTTCGAACTCGGGGGTGATCCAGCGGGCCCACGCGCCGAGCAGATCGCTGCGCAGCACCAGCCCGCGTCGGTTGAGGAAGTCGGCGAACGACAGCTCGTGCCCGGCGAGGGCGTCGCGATCGGCCTCCCAGTCGTCGCCCGTGGTGTCGCCGACGACGGTCCCGGCGGTCTCCCCGGCGAGCAGGACACCGGCCTCCTCGTACGTCTCGCGGACCGCCGCGCACACGATGGCCTGCGCGGACGCGGCGTCGACGCCAAGCCGTCGCGCCCATACGTCACGACCGGGGCCGGCCCAGCCGACGGTACGGTCGTCGTCCCGGGGATCGACTCCGCCACCGGGGTACGCGTACGCGCGGGCGGCGAACGCCATGGAGGCACGGCGCCGCAGCATATGGACGGCGGGGCCGTCTGGACCGTCGCACAGGAGCATCACGGTCGCGGCCCGCCGGGGAGTCATCGGGGTGATCTCACCGGCGGCGAGGGCACGGATCCGCACGGGCCATTCGGGCGGGTACCACTGACCATTGGGCATGGCCGGATGCTATGCGCTGGCGCGGGGATGTTCGAGAGGCGCTGGACGACATGTGTTGCGGCATCACTCACAGCACGATCCCGCCCGATGCGCGCCACATACACGTACCGCACCGAGCAGGGCAGGGTCTTCAACGAACCGGCAGACACCGCCCGGCAAGCACCGAGCGCAGAACACGCGCCCGGAAGCCGCAGGCCCGCACCCGGACCCGCGCCCCGCCCCCGCCCGGCTCTCGCCCAGCCGTCAGCCCTCGGTCAGCTCCACCTGGATCTCGACCTCGACCGGCGCGTCCAGCGGCAGCACCGCCACGCCCACGGCGCTGCGCGCGTGCACACCCTTGTCGCCGAGGACTTGGCCCAGCAGCTCGCTCGCGCCGTTGAGGACACCCGGCTGACCGGTGAAGTCGGCGGCCGAGGCGACGAAGCCCGTGACCTTCACCACGCGCGCGATACGGTCCAGATCGCCGATGACGGACTTCACGGCGGCCAGAGCGTTCAGCGCGCAGGTGGCCGCCAGTTCCTTGGCCTCCTCCGCGGTGACCTCGGCGCCGACCTTGCCGGTCACCGGAAGCTTGCCCTCCACCATCGGGAGCTGGCCCGCGGTGTAGACGTACGCGCCGGACCGTACGGCCGGCTGATAGGCCGCCAGCGGCGGTACGACCTCGGGCAGTCTCAGCCCGAGCTCGGCGAGGGTGGCCTCGACGGCTCCGCTCATGCGGCTTTCTCCCGCTTCAGATAGGCCACCAGCTGCTCCGGGTTGTTCGGCCCGGGGACGACCTGGACGAGCTCCCAGCCGTCCTCGCCCCAGGTGTCCAGAATCTGCTTGGTCGCGTGCACGAGAAGGGGCACTGTCGCGTATTCCCACTTGGTCATGGAGGCGACTGTAGTCGTACCGCGTGGCGGCCTCGTGCGTAGCCCGCGGCCCGACTGGTTAGGCTCGAATACGTGAGCAGGCTCCAGGTCGTCAGCGGCAAGGGCGGTACCGGTAAGACGACGGTCGCCGCCGCCCTCGCGCTCGCCCTCGCCACCGAGGGGAAGCGCACGCTCCTCGTCGAGGTCGAGGGCAGACAGGGCATCGCACAGCTCTTCGAGACGGAGGCCCTTCCGTACGAGGAGCGGAAGATCGCCGTCGCCTCGGGCGGCGGCGAGGTGTTCGCGCTGGCCATCGACGCCGAGCGCGCTCTCCTCGACTATCTCCAGATGTTCTACAAGCTCGGCAGCGCGGGCCGGGCGCTCAAGAAGATCGGCGCGATCGACTTCGCGACGACGATCGCGCCGGGGGTCAGGGACGTACTGCTGACCGGCAAGGCGTGCGAGGCGGTCCGCAGGCGCGACAAGAGGGGACGTTTCGTCTACGACTACGTCGTGATGGACGCCCCGCCCACCGGCCGCATCACCCGCTTCCTCAATGTGAACGACGAGGTGGCCGGGCTGGCGAAGATCGGCCCGATACACAATCAGGCGCAGGCGGTGATGCGGGTCCTGAAGTCTCCCGAGACGGCCGTGCATCTGGTGACGCTGCTGGAGGAGATGCCGGTCCAGGAGACCGCGGACGGCATCGCCGAACTGCGGGGCGCGGAGCTGCGGGTCGGCAAGGTGATCGTGAACATGGTCAGGCCGCATCTCCTGGACGAGGCCGCCGTACGCGCCGCGGCCGGCGATCGCCGCAAGGAGGTCGCCAAGGCCCTCGCCATGGCCGGGGTGCCCGCGCCCACGAAGCTCGTCGGGCCGCTGCTCGACCAGGCCGCTGAGCACGCGCAGCGCGTGGAGCTGGAGCGCGAGCAGCGGGCCGTCCTGGACAGGCTGGGGCTGCCCGCGTACGAACTCCCCCTGGTCGGCGAGGGGATGGATCTCGCCGGTCTGTACCGGCTGGCGGGGGAGCTACGGGAACTCGGGGAGGTCTTCGCATGACCCTGGACTCCGCGGCCGCCCCGCTCGCGATCGATCCGCTGCTCGACGATCCGGCCACCCGCATCGTCGTGTGCTGCGGCTCGGGCGGCGTCGGCAAGACGACGACCGCGGCGGCTCTCGGCGTACGGGCGGCGGAGCGCGGCCGGAAGGTGGTCGTCCTGACCATCGACCCGGCGCGCCGGCTGGCCCAGTCGATGGGGATCGACTCGCTCGACAACACGCCGCGGCGGGTGAAGGGCGTCGAGGGCCCCGGCGAACTGCACGCCATGATGCTCGACATGAAGCGGACCTTCGACGAGATCGTCGAGGCGCACGCGGACCCGGACCGGGCGCGGGCCATTCTGGAGAACCCGTTCTACCAGTCCCTGTCGGCCGGCTTCGCAGGCACGCAGGAGTACATGGCGATGGAGAAGCTGGGGCAGCTGCGGGCCCGCGACGACTGGGACCTGATCATCGTCGACACACCGCCGTCGCGCTCCGCGCTGGACTTCCTGGACGCGCCGAAGCGGCTCGGTTCCTTTCTCGACGGGAAGTTCATCAGGCTGCTGATGGCGCCCGCCAAGATGGGCGGCCGGGCGGGGATGAAGTTCCTGAATGTCGGTATGTCGATGATGACGGGCACGCTGGGAAAGCTGCTCGGCGGCCAATTCCTGCGCGATGTGCAGACCTTCATCACCGCTATGGACACAATGTTCGGCGGATTCCGCACGCGCGCGGACGCGACGTACCGGCTGCTTCAGGCGCCGGGGACGGCGTTTCTGGTGGTCGCGGCGCCGGAGCGGGACGCCCTGCGGGAGGCGGCGTACTTCGTGGAGCGGCTGGCGGCCGAGGAGATGCCGCTGGCCGGGCTGGTGCTCAACCGTGTCCACGGGAGCGGGGCGGCGCGGCTGTCGGCGGAGCGGGCGCGGGCCGCGGCGGAAAATCTTGAAGACGGCCGCATTGTGGATCAGGAGGCCGGGAATGCTCAGAGTCGTGGCAGTGCAGTCCCGGAAGGCTCTTCTCCCGGAGCCGCCGAGACGCACGAGCCGCCCCTTGAAGCCCCCGCACGTGATGAATCCGACGTATCCCCCATGCCCGCCGCCTCGGCCGCACCCGAATCGGTCGCGTCTGTCACAACTGTGGAACAGCTGACGGCGGGTCTGCTGCGCCTGCATGCCGAACGGATGCAGGTGCTCGCGCGTGAAGAGCGCACGCGCGACCGCTTCACGGCGTTGCATCCCGAGGTGGCGGTGGCGGAGGTCCCGGCTCTGCCCGGCGATGTTCATGACCTTGCCGGGCTCAGGGCCATCGCGGATCGCCTCGCGGCGGGTGGCGCGACGAGCACGGGTGGCACGGCGAGCTGAGCACCGTACGGCGAGTCGCGTGGGTTCCGCTTCGACGCGACATGCCCGACACGCCGCGTTCAGCACACCGTGCTCGGCATACGCCGTAATCGACACACCGCGATCGGCGGACCGCGTTCGACGCACTGTGTTAGGCAGACCGCGATCGGCAGACCGCGTTTGACACACCGCAATCGGCGTTCCCTGCCCGGCACGACACACCCGGAGTGCTGCCCACTTCAGCGCCGAGTCATGGCGCTCTCAGCAGGGTCAGGGGTGAGCAGCTTCCGGTTTGCCCCGTTTACCCCACCACTACCCCACCGCCGCGTACGTCTCGTACGTCTCGTCGTCCTCCAAGCCCACGGGCAGCAGGCCCGCGCTGCGCTCGTACTCCGTACGCGCGGTCTCCAGCAGCCGGCGCCACGAGGTGACGGTCGGTCGCCTGCGCAGCAGCGCGCGGCGCTCCCGCTCGGTCATTCCACCCCACACGCCGAACTCGACGCGATTGTCCAGCGCGTCAGCCAGGCACTCCGTCCGCACCGGACATCCGGTGCACACCGCCTTGGCCCTGTTCTGCGCCGCACCCTGCACGAACAGTTCATCTGGATCGGTAGTGCGGCAAGCTGCCTGCGCACTCCAGTCGGTTACCCAGCCCATGCTGGCGCCGTCCTCTCCCGAATCGAGGCTCCCCCACGGCGGCAGCGGCATATTCACCGTTGCCAGTTGAGGACGTTACGGAAGGCGGGCACAGCGCAACACCCCCTTCGGGCCCAATCTTGAATGGTCCGAACGGACTATGCGTACGCGGCAGATCACCCAGGGGAGTGAGCCGAGGGCATAACCGGCACATCCGACAAAGTCGGGTATTTCGCTTGAGCCACAACGGGCATCCCATGCCCGGTGCGGAGGATTCGGGCATCAGTTTTCCGTGTTTCGGGTTCACGGAAAGTTCACGCCGGGTGCTTGATACACCACCGCACTGCTGTGACAGTTGGGGACAGCTTAGGCCAGAGCCTTGACGCGTGTCCGGCGATTGAGAACGTAGGCTGCCCTCATGCCAAAGAAGCGCTCGGGCGGGGGTCTGACCGGGACCCAGCAGGCCGCCAAGTTCCTCGGTGTCAGCGTGCTCGCGGGAGCGGTGCTCGCGGGAATCGCCCTGCCGGCCTTCGGGGCGCTGGGGCTCGCCGCCAAGGGGACAGTCGAGGGATTCGACGAGATCCCCGCCAACCTCAAGACGCCGCCGCTGAGTCAGCGGACCACGATCCTCGACTCCCAGGGCGGCCGTATCGCCACGGTCTACTCACGTGACCGTACCGTCGTCCCGCTCAAGGACATCTCCCCTTATATGCAGAAGGCGATCGTCGCGATCGAGGACTCGCGCTTCTACCAGCACGGGGCCATCGACCTGAAGGGCGTCCTGCGCGCGGTCAACCGCAACGCGCAGTCGGGCGGCGTCGCCCAGGGCGCCTCGACGCTCACCCAGCAGTACGTGAAGAACGTCTTCGTCGAGGAGGCCGGCGACGACCCGGACAAGGTCGCGCAGGCCACCCAGCAGACCCTGGGCCGCAAGATCCAGGAGCTGAAGTACGCGATCCAGGTCGAGGAAGAGCTGGGCAAGAAGAAGATCCTTGAGAACTATCTGAACATCACCTTCTTCGGGCAGCAGGCCTACGGGATCGAGGCGGCAGCCCAGCGCTACTTCTCCAAGCCGGCCAAGGACCTGAAGCTCGAAGAGGCGGCGATGCTCGCGGGCATCGTCCAGTCGCCGAGCCGGTACGACCCCGTCAACGACGAGGAGGAGGCCACCAAGCGGCGCAACACCGTGCTGCAGCGGATGGCCGACGTCCGCGACATCTCCCAGGCGGAGGCCGACCGCGCCAAGGCCACGCCGATCAAGCTGAAGGTGAGCCGTCCCGCGAACGGCTGCATCACGGCCGTCGCCGGTGCGGGCTTCTTCTGTGACTACGTACGCGAGGTCTTCCTGACCGACCCGGTCTTCGGCAAGGACCGCAAGGAGCGGGCCAAGGTCTGGAACCAGGGCGGTCTGACGATCCGCACGACACTCGACCCGAAGGCCCAGAGCTCGGTACAGGCGTCGATAAAGGATCACGTCAACCAGAGCGACAAGGTCGCCGCGGCGGTGACCCTGGTCGAGCCGGGCACCGGCAAGGTCCTCGGCATGGGGCAGTCCAAGCCGTACGGCTTCGGCAAGAACGAGACCCAGATCAACTTCTCGGTCGACAAGGGCATGGGCGGCTCGAACTACGGCTTCCCGACCGGTTCGACCTTCAAGCCGTTCCTCGCGACGGCGGCCATCGAGCGCGGTGTCCCGCCGACCCAGTCGTATCCGGCGCCCTACCAGATGCCGTACCCGGCCTCGATCCAGACGTGCAGCGGCAAGCCGTGGGTCAACACGGAGGGCGACACGGCCGAGAACGAGAACGAGTCGGAGGTCGGGCCGTACGCGCTGAGGGAGGCGATGGAAAAGTCCGTCAACACGTACTTCGTGCAGATGATAGAGCAAATCGGTCTCTGCCCCGTGACGGAGACGATCGCCAAGCTGGGCGTGGTCCAGGGCGACGGCAAGAAGCTTCCCGAGTCGCCGTCGGCCCTCACCCTGGGCTCACAGGGCATCTCGCCGCTGCGGATGGCCAGCGCGTACGCGGCCTTCGCGAACCGCGGCACGTACTGCACCCCCATCGCCATCGACTCCATCAAGACGGCGACGGGCAAGAGCCTGAAGGTGCCGGAGTCGAGCTGCTCCCAGGCCATGTCGGAGCGGACCGCCGACACGATCAACACGCTGCTGAAGGGCGTGGTCGACTCCGGTACGGGTGAGGCGGCCGGCCTGACGAGCCGCGACAACGCCGGTAAGACGGGTACGACGGACGCCCGTAAGAACGCGTGGTTCGTCGGCTACACGCCGAACATGTCCGGCGCGGTCTGGGTCGGCAGCCCGTCCCAGCAGGTCGAGATGGAGAACATCACGATCGGGGGCGAGTACCACGACAAGGTCTTCGGTGGTCAGGTCCCGGGTCCGATCTGGAAGGACGCGGTGTCCGGCGCGCTGGAGGGCAAGCCCGCCCCCGGCTTCACGACGGTCGACATCCCGGACGCGCCGAAGGGCCGGGACCCCGACAAGCCGGGCGGGGACAACCGGGGCCAGGGCAACGGCGGCCAGGGCAACGGCGGCCGGGGCGACGGCAAGCCGGGCGACAACGGCGGCAACGGTGGTACGGATCCGTTCCCGGACATGTCGATCCCGCCGGGCCTGATCGGCGGCAACCAGTCCCAGGGCAACGGGAACGGCGGGAACGGCAACGGCGGCGGGGGCTTCCCGTAAACCGCGGTAACTGAACCCCTGAATGACGAAGGGGCGCTCCATCCGACGGGATGGGGCGCCCCTTCTCGTCATCCAGGGGTTCAGCCGGATCCAGGGGTTCAGCTGGCGAGGGAGCGCTTCACGAGGGCGGCCACCCGGCCTCCCTCGGCGCGGCCGGCCACCTTCGGGTTCACGATCTTCATCACGGCGCCCATGGCGCGCGGGCCCTCGGCTCCGGCGCCCTTGGCCTCCTCGACGGCCTGCGCGACGATCGTGGCCAGCTCCTCGTCGGTCAGCTGCTTCGGCAGATACGCGTCGAGGAGCACGCCTTCCGCCTTCTCCCGCTCGGCCTGCTCGGCGCGGCCTCCCTGGGCGAAGGCCTCCGCCGCCTCACGGCGCTTCTTCGCCTCCTTGGCGATCACTTTCTGCACCTCGTCGTCGGAGAGCTCGCGCGCGGACGTGCCCGAGACCTCCTCCTTGGTGATCGCGGAGAGGGTCAGCCGGAGCGTGGCGGAGCGGAGCTCGTCACGCGCCCTGATGGCCTCGGTGAGGTCTTCCTTCAGCTTGGACTTAAGGCTGGTCATAAGGCCAAGTGTGGCAGGTGCTGAGCCGGACCCGCCCGCGGATTTCGTGCCCGTACGGCGTCTGCGACGATGGGCGCATGCGCGCACGCTACGGGGTTCCCCTGAAAATCACCGCAGGCATCGCGGCGGTCGGCGCGGCCGGCCTCGCCTACGCCGCGGGCTTCGAGACTCGCTCGTTCCGGTTGCGCCGGATCTCCGTGCCCGTGCTGCCGCGCGGCATGCGTGACCTGCGGGTTCTCCAGGTCTCCGACATCCATATGGTGAGCGGACAGCGCAAGAAACAGCGCTGGCTCCAGTCGCTGGCCGGGCTGCGCCCCGATTTCGTGGTGAACACCGGCGACAACCTCTCGGACCCGGAGGGCGTACCGGAGGTACTGGACGCGCTGGGCCCGCTGATGGAGTTCCCGGGTGTCTATGTCTTCGGCTCGAACGACTACTACGGCCCGAAGCTCCGCAATCCGGCCCGCTACCTCTTCGAGAAGGCCCAGGGCCGGCACGGCCTGAACGGCAACGCCCCGGCCGTCCACGCGGTACACAACCCGTGGGAGCCGATGCGCGACGCCTTCGACGCGGCGGGCTGGGTGGGCCTGACCAACACCAGGGGCCGGCTGAAGATCGACGGCCACGAGATCGCCTTCACGGGCGTGGACGACCCGCACATCAAGCGGGACAGGTACGAGCGGGTCGCGGGCGGCCCCGAGGCGGACGCCGACCTCTCGATCGGCGTGGTGCACGCCCCCTACCTGCGCTCCCTGGACTCCTTCACCGCCGACGGCTACCCGCTGATCCTGGCGGGCCACACGCACGGCGGCCAGCTCTGCATCCCCTTCTACGGAGCGCTGGTCACCAACTGCGACCTCGACACGGACCGCGTCAAGGGCCTCTCCACCCACCGCTCCGGCGGCCACACCGCGTACCTCCACGTCTCGGCAGGGTGCGGCACCAACCGCTACACCCCGATCCGCTTCGCCTGCCCCCCGGAAGCCACGCTCCTGACCTTGACGCCCCGCCCCTGACCACCGGGGCCGACCCCACCGCTGCCGCCGTCGGGCCCCGAAACCGGATTTCGTCTCCGGCCAGCGGTGGGCTAAAGTAATCGATGTCGCCGCGACACGGGCGACATCGGGGTGTAGCGCAGCTTGGCAGCGCGCTTCGTTCGGGACGAAGAGGTCGTGGGTTCAAATCCCGCCACCCCGACGCCGTAGTACCAGGTCAGGGGCCTGATCCGCTTCGCGGGTCGGGCCCCTGAGTGGTTCCATGGGACGTTTTGGGAGCCGTTTGGGAGCCGAGTTCAGGTCACGGCTCCCCGTGGCCCAGATGCCGCCGCGCTTTGGGGATGAGGCGTGGCAGCTGGTCCGGCAGAGTGGGGGGCGCCCTGGGCCGCCCGGGCGCCACGAATAGACCACCTCACGATGTCGCGCGTCCCGGATGGACGTGGTCCCGAGGCTCCCGCCCAGCACGATGCCTCAGACACTGCCGTCGCCCTCGCGCGGCACGGCGGTAGAGATGACGGCGCGATCGGGCCTGTCGCTGTTCCCGGGGCACAAGTCACCGTGCGCTGTGAGTCGCTCGGCCTCCGGACGAGAGGCCCATTCGCCCCTCCTTCGCCTACCAGAACACAGCCACCGTGAAGGCGAGTTCGCCAGGTTCTTCCCGAACGCCCCCTCCAATTCTGCCGTTTCAGCGGAGTCTAGGGCCACACTGGTGGTGGATTCGCTTCGGGGGTCACTCCGCAGGCCGTGCGAGCGCCGAACGGCGCAGGCACGCGACGGGACTTGGGAATCGCCCAGTACTGATCGTCTCGCACGTCCAGAGACTCGAACGGCGCCAAGCAACGATCAAGGGAACGTGGGTGTGACCCCCTCGTCCTCACACGCCACGCGACCCGTGGTCTGAGGAGGAGCGCCGTGGAGCCCCACGACGAGATCGAGAACGTACTTCCACCGGAGGCCCTGTTCTGGGCGATGGAGCCCTTCGGACCGCCCTTGGGTGAGGCCGCGTGTAGCACGTGGGACCTGAAGCGGTTCCCCGATATGAGGGTGCAGCAGGCAGCCTTCGACGGGGAGCCGGCCGTACCGAAGCGGGACATCCCGCAGGCCCGGGCCATGTGCCATACGTGCCCACTGCTGGATGGCTGCCGCCGTTACGCCCAAGACGGCCGGGACGAGCACGTATTTCTGGCCGGGGAGACCGCCGAGGAGCGGCGTAAGAAGTGGCGGAAGACCGGCGAGATCGCCAAACGGCGTCGACGGGTGGCTGAGCTGTACGCCCTGAATGTGCCGACGGCGATCATCGCACGGTTGCTCGGGCACGCCGAGAGGTCGATTCGCAGCGACCTGTACGAGCTCGGGAAGCGCTCACACCTGCCCCCCACTGCTTGAAACGACCGGCCGCCAGCGGACCAAGCTCCGCTGGCGGCATTCACACAGACCCTTCATTTCCGGCGGTACCCCGCGCCCCCTATGCCGATCAGCCCTCATGGAGGACGACGTGACAGGTCAGGACGCCACCGAATACGAGGCGATGACCGATGAAGTGGAAGAGTTCGACGCCGTGGACGACGAACTTGATGCAGACGAGGGCACAGACCAAGAAAGCGCGATGATCTGGTCGCGGTTCGGCAACAGCGACCTGCCGACGTTGCCGAAGATGGCGGCGGTAATCCGCGCCGCCAGAGCAGGCACTGAGGCCGGACTGCCTCCAGAGTTCGCGACCGCCCTAGCCCACGCAGCTGTCGACCCCAGTGAGCTGAGGGCATTGCTGAGGCGTCCGACTCGCGTCAACATCGCCGGAGGCGTCATCGAGGCAATCGACCTCGACCTCTACGTCCCCGGCCTGGTGCCACTCCCTACCAACAACCGGACAATGGAACGACGGGTGTACCCGGCGGCCGGCGCCGAGGGGTATACGGGACCACTCACCGGACCCCGGTCCCCGTCCGGTGAGACGACCACGCTCTGGATCGAGGGCGAGGACGTCAGCCACGTGCAGGACGAGACAGAGCGGGCACGCGAGTTCATCCTGGCGAACAACAACCTGCGCGAGTCCATCGCGGCACGCGGCATCGCCATGCCAGTGAACGTTGTCTTCTTCGAGCTGCGACACCGCGACGACGAACCCTGCATGCCCCTCCTGGGGACAGCAGACGGTTCCAGCCGCATCACTAACGCCCACGACCTTTTGGGGCTCACCGACCCACAGACGCACTACCACTTTCCCACGGACCGTGACGACTACCGACGCTTCATCGGAGCAATTAGCGAGGCCGACCCCGACGCGTTGCGTCCCGCCGCTCGTCGGCGACTGATACGACAGCGCAACGCGCTGATCACGCCCGCCCGCGTGTTTCTCCGCTTCTCTCCTACCAGGGGGGGCTACGACTACGCGCGCGCCGTCAACGCCTTCGTCGGCATGCTGCACGTCGACCCTCCGCGGCCGTGGAGCCAAACGGGCAAGCTCGAGGCCATGGCCGAGGCGGTCCTAGACGTGCTCCGCAGCGCCGACGTACTCGACGATCCCGTCCACGACTACCTCGCGGGTCTTCTCACCCCGCAGCAAGCCGAGGACGAGGGACTCCCCATCGAGCGTGACGAGCAGGCGGCCTTTGTGCTCGCAGCCCTGCTTCGCGAGCAGCATCGGGACCTCGTCGAACGAGGGATCCGCGACGTCACCGCCAAGAAGAGCGTCAGCCCCGGCCGACGAACGGACGTGATCGCGGAGTTGGCACTCCGGCCCACCCGGAGCATCGCCACCACCCTGGAAGCCAAGGACGCCGAGCGCCAGCGGGCGGAGCGGATGCGCGCCGCATACCTACGTTGTGCTCGGCTGACGCGGTACGCGACCGCAGAGTGGAAGGTCACCAGTCGGTCGCCAGAGAACCTTCTTAAGGCGGCTCTGGAGGAACTGCGTGCTAACCCCTCCAGCTCTCATGCCGTCCCCAGCCGGTGGGTCAACCGGCTGGAGCTGGCGGCCGTAGCCCAATACCACCTCACAGCCTGGGGCGGGCTGCGACGCGAAGCCATGGGCAACACCGGGGCCGACACGCGCGGCCCCCAGCAAATCCTAGAAGCGATGCTCCGCGACGAGCAGGGCTTGCGGTTGTTGGCCCAAGCGATCATCGATGGACGGGATGGAACACAACCACGACGCGTCACGGAAAACGGGGACTTCCAGCGCGGCGTCCGTGACGAGTACGGAAGCTGGCACGAGGACTCCGCAGGCAAGCCCATGCCGATCGAGGATGAATGGCTGCGATACGAGGTCTACGCCACGGGAACGACCCTGCCGCGGCCGGTGACACCTCCCAACGAGACACCTCGGATGAAAGCGACACGGCTGAAGAGCCAAATCGGCCAATACATCGAGCAGATAAACCTCAATGTTGAGGAGCTCGCCAACGTTGAGGAAGCCCAGGGAGGATCGCTCCTCGACAAGGAAGGATGGGCGAAGCCGAACGAACTCCTGAACCACCTCATGAACGCCCACTCGCAGATCAGCTACTGGTCACGAGTCGCCGAGCGCCAATGAACCGCTCGAACGGATAGGGCGACAACGCAGGAGCTCCGAGAAGGGCTCCCTCCGCTGTCGCCCCGGTTCATTCATCAGTAGTGGGGCGTGCCATACGCAGGGAAGCTCGACGCAGCCTATGACTAATAAGCTGTGACGCGTGCCCGCAACAGAGCGTCGAGGACACGCACCGGTGACGTAGGGCACATCACCAGGCGGGCGTCAAGCGCCGCCTCCCACTGGTCGGTGAGTCCGAGCATGAGGCGCTTGCGCATGCCGGGGGTAACGTGGGCGTAGCGTGCTGAGACCGAGCCGTCGATGTGGCCCATGCGTTGGTCCATGAGGACCTTTTCGGTGCCGAGGTCCTCCATCACGGTCCGGTGGGTGTGGCGAAGGCCGTGGGGTGTGAGGCCCTTGGCGATCCGAAGCCAGCAGGCGTCAGCTCGGCCGCTGGCGCCGCGTCCTCGGGCTGGGACGCCGGGCCACGGCTCGCCGAGTAGCGGTACCGGGCGAGCCTCCTGTGGTGCCTTCTTCGGGTACCAGCCGGAGACTGCCGGCGTGAACAGCCAGGTCGCGAAGCCGTTTCGGCGCCAGTGGGCAGCATGCTCCGGGACCGCGCCGCCCCGCACGAACCTCAGGTCCGCTATGGCCTGCTGCACCTTCACCCGTTTGGCTTCGGTGACGCGGTCGGGGTGATTGAGGACGTTGGACACTGTGCCCGTGGAAACTTCGGCACGACGCGCGACGTCGACGAGCTTCGCGCCCAGATGGCCGCCGGTGCGGGCCGCGCCTTGGCCCCGGAAGACGTAGGTCTTGCCGTGGCACGGGCAGGGTTTCGGCTTCGTACGGGCGATGTGGTTGGCGACCAGGGCTGACAGCCAGTCCATCGCGTCAATGGTCCGGTAGCTGTCGTCCTTGGGTGGGCAGCGCACCAGCTCGCCGGTGTCGAGTTCGTACAGCTGCCACTCGACGCGGACGGCGCCCGGCCGGGCGAACTCCGTCTCCAGGCCAACGATTTCGCCCCAACGCATGCCGGTGTACCCCATGAGGACGACGGCGACGAACTCGTCGTCGCGGCCAGAGAGCAGGGCCGCTCGTTCGGCGGTAAGCAAGATGCCGAGGGGGTCGGTGACGACCTTCTCCGGGCCTCGGTCGCGGGAGCGGCCGGCGCGCTTGCCGCGACCGCGTCGCTTGGCCGCCGGATTGAACGTGATCAGGCCCTCGTCGATCGCGTCCTCGAAGATCAGGTGGAGCGTCGAGCGCCAGGTCTTGACGCTGGAGGCCGCGTAGACGGCCTTCTCCTTCTTCTCCCACAGGTCGACGTCCGTGCGCAAGATGCCGGCGAGCGCCTTGTCCTCGAAGTCGGGGAGCAGGTGCTCCTCGATGTGGCGCTTGTAGTTCTGCATGGTGGAGGCGGCCAGGTCCTGGGCCTCGTACCAGCGGTTCGCGTACTCGCCGAAGGTCTCCTGGCCGAGTGCCGGGTCGCGCCAGTCGCCGCGCCGGTACTTGTTCTCGGCCTCGCTCGCGGCGCGCTGGGCCTCGCCCTTGGTGGCGAACCGGATCGCCTTGCCGTTGTCGTCGACGACCGTGAGGTGCTTGCTGGGCGCGGTCTTGTACCGGCCGCGCCAGTAGTTTCCGCGCTTCTCCGCGAAACCCAACTTCCGTCTTCCTCCCCTGCTCTCGGCTTGTGACTGGGCGCGGGCGTGCTACGCGACGGTCTCGTACTGGGTACGGCGCGGCGGTCGGGCCCGCAGACGCCCTGTCGCCGGAGCCGTAGTCGGCCCAGGAGGCTGGGCGGCACGCGTTCGTGGAGTGGGAGGTCTTGTTGCTGCCGGACTGGCCGTCGCGCTGCTGACGGATCGCCTCGGGCGTTCTTCGTGGAGGCGCACGATCTCGGCGAGGTGTGTGGCGGTGAAGCGGTAGGCGCGGCCGACGCGTGTGTGCGGGATGAGTCCGCGTCGGGCCCGGTCCTTGACCCACCAGGCGGAACAGCCGAGGGCTTCGGCGATTTCCTCGGGGCGGTAGAGACGGGGCAATGGGGCTCCGCCCTCGGTGCCGGGAAGACGTCGCACGAGGGCAGGGGATATGTCGGAGTGGTGCAAGAAGGGCAGGTCCTTACTGGGTGGGAGCGTGCTCTGTCAGCGGCGCTGGGCGGGCCTTGTCACGTGGCGGTCGGCCTCTGCAGCAGCGCGAGAGGCGAGACGAGGAGGGCTTCGGCGATCACGACGAGGTCGTCGGCATCACATCGTCGTTGGGCGCGTTCGATGCGGGACAGCATTGTGTTGGACATCGGGTGGCCGAGGGCGGTCACCCGGCCAGCCAACTGCCGTTGTGACAAGCCTCGTTCGGTGCGGAGGATTCCGATGGTGCGGGCCGCCTGTATTCCAGCGGGTCCGACTTCCAATGAGCGTGGGGGCATGACTCCAATTGAAAGGTCCGATCGCCGGTTTTGGTAACCGGCGATCGTCGGCTATGTTGCGCTCGCGCGGTCCGCCGCGAAGTGGTTCCCGAGGGACCGGGAACGGCTTGGAGCGGGGTGTCGATCATGGATCTGACGTGGGGTGTTGTGTTGTAGCTTCCCTGCCGGCGGCGCGTCAACGGCTTGCCGATGTGATGCTTCTGGCTGTGCGGTCCGGGCAACTATTTGGTCAACAGCGGATCGTGCCTTACGGTTTTCCTCCCGCCCCCCACCCAGCCCCATTTCTCGCAGCCTTTCTGCCGTGAGAGATTGCGCCGGATAGGGCTGGACTTGCGCGACGGGGGTGTGGCTATGTTGACGACACCCCCGGAAACGCAATCGCTTCCCGGCGCGCGTCCGCGCCAACGTCCCCCGCTCGAATCCCGCCCCGGCCGACGGTGAGCCGTGCTGTCCACGCACAGGCCACCGAGTGAGGACCGCCCCGCACTTGGCACGAATCCGCACCATCAAGCCCGAAGCCTTCGTCTCCGAGTCCTTGGCCGCCGTCTCCCTGACCGCCGAGCGCACCTTCCTCGGCCTGCTCACCCAGGCCGACGACCAGGGCCGGCACCGCGACCACGCCGCGATCATCGCCGGACAGTTGTGGGTCCTGCGCCCGGAGCACACCCCGTCCGATGTCGAGACGGACCTCGCCCAACTCGCCGACGCCGGGCTGATCTGCCGCTACAAGGCGCCGGATCACAAGCGGTACCTGCACATCGTCACCTGGGGCCTCCATCAGAAGATCAACCGGCCCAGCAAGAGCCGCCTCCCTGCATGCCCGCATCACGAGGTTCCGGCCGGAGTCACACCGGGCCCAGCCGAGGCCGGATTCACGGAGCCCTCACTGCCGTCTCACGGAGCCCTCCGCGAGGACACAAGGGGAATGCGCGAGCCCGCAGCGAATCCGGGTACCGCATGCGAAACCGCAGGTCAGGACGGATTCATGGAGGACTCCCTGAGGACTCATGGAGTCCTCCCGGAGCCGTCTGTGAACCCTCACTGCCCGGATCTAGGACCTAGGACCATGGATCTAGGAGATATCCCTTCGGGGGGCGCAAGCGCCCACGCGCCCGACACCGTCTCGGCCAAGCAGCTCCTCGGCGAATACATCGCGGCGTGCAATCACCGCCCGCCGGACGCCTTCCTGAACCATCTCGGCGGACAGGTGCGCAAGCTGCTCGACGAGGGCATCGCCTCCGCCCACCTCCGGGCCGCCCTCGAACGCCACAGGGCCAAGGGGCTGTCCCCGAGCGTCCTGCCCAGCCTCGTCCACGAGGTCATGAACGCCACCTCTCCCGCCACGCCCGCCGCCCACCGGGCATGGACGAACCCCACCGACGTCGTCGCCGCCTACGGAGATGAACTCTGACCGCCACCCTCACCCGCGCACCCCAGCGCGTCGGCCCGCTCGCCGACCGGCTCAACACGATCCTCGCCAACCGCGGCATCGACCCCGCCGCTGCCACCCAGGAGCCGGCGCCCGAGACCGTCACCGCCCTGGAACTCGCCGACGCCCGCATCCCCGCCCGCTACCGCCGCGCCCTGACCGACCACCCCCAGATCACCACCTGGGCCGACCAGATCGCCCGCGCCGGACGACCCGGCCCGACCGGACCCGGCATCGCCGAGGGCCCCTCGCTGCTGATCGCCGGCCCCACCGGCACCGGCAAGACCTACCAGGCATACGGCGCCGTACGCGCCCTCCTCACCCGAGGCGTCCGCCTGCGCTGGGAGGCCACCACATCCGCCGACCTCCACGCGCGGCTCCGCCCCCGCGCCGGCCACGACGGCGAACGCGAGCTCCAGACGCTGTCCCGCAGCCCGCTGCTGCTCCTGGACGACCTCGGCGCGGCCAAGACCAGCGAGTGGACCGAGGAGCTGACCTACCGGCTGATCAACCACCGGTACGAGCACATGCTCCCCACCCTCATCACCACCAACCTCCCGACCGCCGAGCTGCGCATCGCGCTCGGCGACCGCGTCGCCTCCCGTCTCGCCGAGATGACCGAGCGGGTCATCCTCACCGGCCCCGACCGACGCCGCACCGCACCCGCCGCCTGACGAGAACGCGCTCCCTCCCCACCGCCCCGCCCGCCCTCGCTTCCGCCTGCCCTCGAACGCGCGGGCCCCATGGAGAGCCTCTGCATGACACCTGGCACCACCACGCTCATCAGCGCCGAAAGCATCGGCATGCCCGTCCTGCCGCACTGGATCCCTGTGCCTGCGGCCATCGCAACCCTGCTCATCACCCTCGCGCTGGTCACGCGATGGCTGTGGCCACGCGCCCGCAAGCTAGGCGACGGAAAGCGGCGTAGCAGCGCCGCCGTCCGGGTCGCCGCTGTCGCCGCGATCGGCTGCACCGCCTACAGCGCGGACACCAGCTGGCGCTTCGCCGCCGACTACCTCGGCATGGGCAGCACCGTCGAGCGCGCCTTCATGTTCGCCATCGCTGAACTGGCCTTGTTCGCGATGGCATTGATGGCGCGCCAGAACCTGAAGGGCCCCAGGCAGACGCCGGGACCGCCTGGCGTCCTGGTATGGGTGATCACCGGAGGCCAGATCATCCCCGCGTACGCCGAGTCCGGTCCCGTCGGTGGCACGGTCCGCGCCCTGATCGGCCCGGTCATGGCCGCAGTCCTCTGGCACTTGGCCATGGGAATCGAGCTACGCCACCACACCCCCGAGGCCGCCTCACGCAGCCTGCTCGCGATCCTCGGCCGACAGGCACGCGAGCGACTGCTGGCACGCCTGGGCATCCACGACCAGGACGCCGATGCCGCACGACTCATCCGCGAACGCGCCCTGAGCCGGGCCGTCACGTTGATCCTCCGCATCGAAGCGATGCCCGAGACGAAGCGCAACAAGCGCCGTGGCCGGCGTGCGACTCGGCGCCTGCACGAAGCGCTGGAGAGGGCCGACGTCGACGGTGATCTCCGCCAGGACGAGCTGCTGCTGCGGAAGCTCGGGACCCGACAGCAGGCCACACGGTTGGCCTCGCTCCCACTGCCCGAACGGTGGGAGACGCCCGGAGACCGAGTCAGCCAGCCCCGCACTGTTGCGGCGAAGCGGGCAAGGCCCGAGCGCCCGGAGGCCGTACCGAATCCGGGCGGCGAAAGCGTACACCGGTCGGACCGCCCGGAATCCATCGGCCGCCCTCAACCCGCTACAGATGCAGCCGCGGAGGTGAGTACAGGCAGAGACGCGGGTGCCGAGCCTGGCGAGAAGCCGGAGCCGATACGCCCGGGTCGCAAGCCCGACCTGCCTCGGGATGCCCTCATCGCGTACGCGGAGCGCATCTACGGCGAGACGGGTCGCCTCTCACGTGACTCCCTCAAGGCAGCCGTCCGTGCCGACGGCCACCAGGTCGGCACCGACCTTGCCCAGAGCATCGTCAACGCGGTCAAGGCCGAGCAACAGGACTCAGCCCGTACCGGCCACCCCCACTGAACTCTCCCCCGCACCTCTAACCACACATCGCTGAAAGGGCCCTTCCGCCATGCCCCGCTCGACCACGCCCGCCTGGGACTGCCACAACTGGTCCTGCCCCATCTGCACCGCGCCTGGGCGCGACGAGATGACCCTGCTGCGCTGCGCCATCCTCACTCTGCTGGAACGCGGACGATGGATGGCCCAGGACGAGATCTGCCTTCCCGACATCCTCTCTGCCGGCGGACACTACCTGAGCCGACTCAGGATCGGCCCCCTGGGCCAGATCGATGACGACACCCCGGTGCCCGCCATCGAGCAGTGGACTTGGCTGGAGGCCGAGCTGCGCCTGGTTGTCGCCCGCGCCGCCGGACTGGATGCCGTGAGCGCCCTCGACCCGCGCATCGACGGCGTCCTGGCCTCCGCGGCTCGCCTCCCGGAGCGGCGCCTGGTGGATCTGCTCAACCTCGCAGCCGAGCAGTTCGCCGAGCTCAACACGCAACCGCACGCCGCCTGACCCACCACCCCCGCAACCCCGACACAAGGACATCCCGTCATACGCGACCAGTACCCCGAACTCCCCATCCCCCAAAAGCAGATGGTCACCACTCCCGTCACACGCGCAGCAAGCAATGGCGATGGACCGTCCATAGGCCGGTCCATCGCGAACTCCTCCGCCCCGGGGGTGGCAGAGGAGCTGCTCCGGCACGGGGGCGTGCCGGAGCAGGAGCGGGTGGGGGCTGGCGAACAGCCGACCGCCCCTGCCGCTGGGGCCAAGCAGCGCGTGCCGCACCGTCGCGCGAACCTCGACGCCCAGCGCTCCGAGCACGTCACCGCCCGCTTCGCACCGTACGAGAAGCACGACATCCAGTCGGCGGCGAAGACCGCTCACGTGACCATGGCCCGCTACATTGCCGACGCCACCATGGCCCGCGTCCGTGGTGAGATCAGCATCGCTGCCGAGCGCACGGTCTACGACGATGCGGTCGACGAGTTCGCCGCTATGAGGGCGCAGATCGCCCGGATCGGCAACAACGTCAACCAGATCGCCCGCCGCCTCAACTCGGGCGGCGATCCACACCCTGTGGACGCTGCGATCCTGCAGCGGGCGGAGCGCCTGCTCGCCACCGCCCACGACACGGTCCGGGCGATCGACGACGCGGCCTTTCGGGCAGCCGGGCAGAAGGCGGGCGGCCTGAGGTGATCGCGAACATCGTCAAGCCGGGCAACCACACCCGCGGCGTGCTGGCGTACCTCTTCGACCAGGGCCACGCCAACGAACACACCGAACAGCACATCGTCGCCTCCTGGGACAACTTCATTCCTGACCCCGGCCCGTACGACAGCCCCGACCACAAGCAGCGACTCGGCCAGCTCACCAAGGCCCTGGACCTGCGAGTCAAGCAGGCCGGCGCCAAGGCACCCGAGGGGCATGTGTGGCACTGCTCGATCCGCGCCGCGCCCGAGGACCGCATCCTCACTGACGTCGAGTGGGCCACCATCGCCCGGCGCGTGCTGCACGCGACCGGCATCGCACCCGATGGCGATCCGGACGGCTGCCGGTGGGTTGCCGTGCGTCACGCGGAGGACCACATCCACATCGTCGCCACCAAGGTGCGCGGTGATCTGCGCCCGCCGCGGAACTGGAACGACTACCACCGCGCCATGACCGAACTCGCAGCGATCGAGAAGGACTTCGGCCTTACCCAGGTTTCGCGCGGCCCGAAAGCCGTCGTCGGCACCCCTGCCGCGAAGCGCCCCACCCGCGCCGAACAGGAGAAGGCCAAACGGCAAGGCCGCGACATGACAGCGCGCGAGCGGCTGCGGCACACCGTGCGCACCGCGCTCTCCCACGCGACGAGCCTGGACGAGTTCTTCAACCTGCTTGCCGACGCCGGGCTCCAGGTCGAAACCCGAACCCTGCCCTCCGGCGACCTCCAGGGCTACAAGGTCGCCCTGCCCGACGACGGCCCGCCCATCTGGTACTCCGGCTCCAGCCTCGCGACCGACCTGTCCCTCCCTCAGATCCGCCAGCGACTGGCCGCGGCCGAAACGCACACTATCCCCTCAGCCTCAACGGCTGGGCGTCGCCGTCCCAGTCCGTGGCACCAGGCCACCGCGGCCGCAGAACGTATCCCCCACCACCTCGACCACGCCGACGACCACATCGCCCAGGCTCACCTGACGGTCTTCAGCGAAGTCCTCTATGCCCTGCCCGCCCATGCACCCCTCCACCTCAGGGGCGAACTCCAGCGGGCCGCGCTCGCCTTCGAACACGCCGCTCACACCCGCGCCCGTGCCGACCACCAGCAGGCTCGCGCCCTGCGCGGCGCTTTGAAGGGCATGCGCTATCAGCCCGCAGACCACACCGGCCTGGCCATGCTCCTGGACGTCGCCATCCTCGTCGTCGTCGCCGCCCAGCGCCGCAGCGCACTGCGCCACCACGACCGGCAGGTGGCCGCCGCCCGCCAAGCCCGCGTCCACCTCCAGGCTGCGTACGACCAGATCGCCCCGAACAGTCTCGCCGCAGTGGCCCGGCACCGCCCCACCGACGGCACAGTCCACCGCTACGCCCGCACCCTGCACGAGGTCCTGCCTTCCTACGCCGAGCGGATCATCGCCGAAACCGCCTGGCCCGCGCTCACTGCAGCCCTCGCCACCGCCGAGGCCGCCGGCCACGACCCGGCCACGGTCCTCCACCAAGCTGCCCAACAACGCCCCATGGACGACGCCAAGTCAGCATCCGAAGTCCTCGTCTGGCGCATCCAACGCCTCGGCGAACGACACGTACCCGGCCCTGGCGCACGAGCCGCGCAGGCCCGCAGTCCACACACTCAGACCGCCCCACAGACCGGCGCCGGGGTCCCAGCCACGTACACGCCGCCGCCATCCCGCACTGGTCGGTCCCGGTAAGCGGGCGACGGATCGCAGCCGCACATCCCCGGTTACCGAAACCGGGGATTCTCCGAGCCCTTCGTGTTGCCCCACCGCACCAACCCGCCTACAAGGAGCACCCGCATTCCCCGCAACGAACCCCGCCGCCACGTAGTCGCCCAACTGGCCGGCGCGTACTTCAAATATCACTTCGGCACCAATGCCTGGCACCACCGCGATGGAGGCCCCTTCACCAAGAAGGAACAGGCCGCCGCCCTCGCACCAACCACCGACGAGGTCGAAGAGGCGAGAGAGCAGATAGACCGGTATCACGCGTACCTGCAGACGTGGCTCGAAGCCCCGGAGGCCCTGGACCGCTTCCTCGCCCCGTTCATGGAGCAGCTTCCCGAGAAATCCTTCGGCAACGCCATCGACATCATGAACCTGGACGAGCGGGCAGAGCTTCAGCGGCTGGTCAACGCCGCAGCCGAACCTGTCCGTCCGTTCACCCCGTACGCCTTCTGACCAACAGCAGCAGCGCCCGCATTTCCAGATGAGAAGGGGGCCGGTAGCCGGGATGCTTTCCCGGCCACCGGCCCCCTTTCGCGTACCCGAGGTCACTGTGTGCGCTGCGCCTTGTCAACGGCCTTCGCCACGTGAGTATCGACAAGTCCGGGACTTCCGGAGACGACGACCACCACCGTCCCGGTGCGGACGGCCGTCTCCTTGACGATGCTGCTGCGCCCGCCGACGGAGAAGGTCAGCAGCTGACTCCACCGCTCGTCGCCCAGCCGGGCCGCGGTCACCTTCTGAGTCGTGACCGTGACGGAAGTACTGCCGGTGAGGACCTGGTAGGTGGGGCACGAGGTCATCGCGTCAAAGATCCGGCCCACGCTCCGCGAGAGCTTGTCCTCGGCATCGCTGTACAGCTCCTCGGCCACCTCGGAGTCGCTGCCGCCCGCATAGGTGAAGGACGCCTTCGCCTTGTGCGGGAAGTCGAAGCTGCCGCCGATCGCTGCCTCGCTGCCGAGCTTCTCCAACGCCGGACAGCCGATCACGGTCGCGTCGTCGTGCTGCGCGGCACGCTGCGGCGTGCGGGCGTAGCCCTCGCCCAGATCGTTCTCGTCCAAGAGCCACTTGGCCAGTGCGGCCGAGGAAAGCGGAGCGGACGCCGGAGCACTCTCGCCGTCCGGGTGCGCCGAGACGGTCGTCGACGACGACGGGGCGCTGGAATCAGCGTTGCCGGTCGAACAGCCGGTCAGGGCAAGGATGGCAAGGGCGCCGAGGCTGAGGACGGTCGTGGTGTGAAAGCGCATGCGAACCCCTGGTGGTCTGCGAGGCGGACAGGTTGACCAGGCCGGTCCTCCGGGCGCCGGCAATGCGAAGAGATGGAGGGGCTTCGGGGGCTCAGTGGCCGAGGTGACGCAAGCCCTCTTCGAGAGTGGGGTGGAACCTGTCGACGGGACCGGAGTTGCGGTTGTACCAGGCCGCGTCCAGACGGGGCTCGTTCGTCTCATGGCCGGCGCGGCAGTGCAGCCAGATCGAGTCGTCACGCAGGCAGAGGACGATCCAGTCCCGGTACGCGCCGCACCCGGAACATGTACGGACCTCTCCGTCGATGACGAGCGGCTGCTTCCAGGGCATCATCAGTCCCGCCACCTCCTTCCGGGACGGCACCCGCAAGTCCGGCGGCAGGAAGTCTGGCGCCACCGCTTCCTCCTCAGCCGGAGCGGGAGCGTTCTGCTCGGGGGTATCGGGCCACGGCTGCGTGGCCTGCAGTTGCAGGAGCAGCACAAAGCCCGCACGCTGCGCCTCACGAAATCCGCGGTCCTCACGAGCGCGTCGAAAGAACAAGATCTCTTCCTCTCTGTTATGTGGCGGGCACGGGAAACGTGCGGCTGCTGGGAGAGACTGGCGAACGAGCTGCACACCAGCGGCTCCAATGGGGCGGAGTCGTCAGCTGCGGCGGACGACCGTGAGCCGCCCCTCAGCGCTCTCGGGCACAGTGCGGCGAGGCACCGGAACCGGCGAGGCGAGCGAGGAAGCGAACGCGGCAACCAGGCCGTGAGGGACGCTGGCGCTGAAGCTGGCGCACCACAGATACGGGACACCAGGTACGGGTTCCGCCCACGCCTGCCAGCCCACCAGGTCGGGGCGCGGGTCTGCGTCCTCAATGAGCGGTGGCAGCATCTCCAGGGACACGCTTGAGGAGAACCCGGGGTCCACCGCAGTCGTGCGAGGCCGATCCACGTCGCGGATCCAGCCACGGGCACAGAGCGCGTTGAGGACGGTCTCGGGCCCTTCGAAGCCCACGTCGGGCGTCTTGTGGCTGTCGATCTCCATGAGGAGGTCGGCAAGCGCCTCGTACGGGACGCCGGTGGTGAAGTACGCGTTCCACTCCGGCATCACGGACGTGGGATGCGGGCGGGCGCTCAGCTGCCAGGCCACCGGCAGTCCACCCAGCTCGAAGGGGTAGGCCGCAAGAATCCACTCGGCGCCGCACAGCCCGTCGGGACTCACGTACAGCAGGGTGTGGCGGGCAGTGGGCCACATGCGCCAGCCGAGGCCGGCCAAGGTGTCCCCGACACGCTCGGCGAGCGCATCGTCATCGCCGGCCAAGTGGCGTGGGGTGACCCAGTACACGGGGTCCGGGAAGTCAGGATGGGAGGGTTCGCTGGGGCGGTGCGGGTGCAGGGGCGCCTCCTGGACTCGGGGGTAGTTACCAGCAGCGTTGTACGTTGACATGGCTTGCCGCCGGGCACCAGCCCTTCAGGGGGTCTTTCCTGTCTGCCCCCGGCGAACTTGTCCTTTGATAAGTGATCTTGACCGTTTGCCAGGTGCGTTTGATCGCCATGTGTCCGTTCCCTGGATCTGCAACCGCCAGCCCATGCGCGTTGGCTACCGTCACCTAATGAAGTCACAGGTCGCCGAAACCACCGAGGCTTGTAGGTGCCTCGCGAAGGACAACGTCTGTCAGGACTGCAAAGGCGAAGGGTGGGCGACGCCGCTGCCTGAAGACGGGCGTCGGCGAGACGCCACCGGCCGCTGCACTTCGTGCGCTGGGCGGGGAGGCCACCGCTTGCCGCACGAGCCGACGTGCCCCGTGATGCAGAAGCATCCTCGGCTCGAATACTTCGCACCGCAGCTCATCAGTGACTCGGGTGACATCACGTTCTTCAGTACCGGCGACGCACTCGCTCGACCAGAGGTACGCCAGCGTCTTGCGCAGATGCTGTTCGGGCCGCGTCCCTGACGACCGGAGCCGCACCGTGAGCAGAGTCCTCTGACAACCGGTCAACATCGCTTGTCAGAGGACAGAACTGATACCGGGCGCGTCCTACAGGCGCATCTCTTCTTCGATGGCCCGAGCGATCTCCGGCCACGGTGCGCGCAGGATGCCGAAGAGCGACCAGTAGCCGTACACGTCCCGGACCAGGGTCCCGACGCCAAGGCGTGCGGCGTCTCGGTCGATGGCGCCTATGACTCGCCGGGTGATTCCTCCCGCTCCTCGGGCGGCTGGGGTGATCCCGTGTCCGAGGAGGAGCGTGGCCGTACGGATGGCATCCAGCGTGGGCGGCGGCGCAGTCCCGGCGAAGCTGCCGTAGATCAGCTGGTGCCAGCGCTCCTGGGTGCGAGCCCATGCCAGGCGTTCCAAGCCACTGCCGAGGTCTACGGCCATCCGGCCTGGGCGTTCGGTGTTCCACAGGAGGACGATGTCGCCAAGGGCGCGGTCCAGATGGCGGAAGCGCAGCGTGATCCCCTCCACCTGACGCCGGCGCCACGAGCTCAGGTCGCCGTTGATGCTCAGGTGCCGTGCGTGGAAGCCGAGTTGGGATAGGACTGTCAGCCAGCCGTCGAGGATGGCCCCGTACTCGTCCAGGCTGCTTATGGGTTGGACCCGGGAGATGTTGACGAAGGAGGTCAAGAAACCGTCCTTCAAGTGGCCGGTGGCCTCGCGCTGGCCTGTGAAGCGGACGACTGGCTGGGGAAGGAACCCGCTTCGGTGCGTGCGGAGTTGCCCGTCCTTGAGAAGTGGGTCAAGTGCCTGGACCGCGGAGATGGTCAGTTCGGTCTCCCGCCCCCAGCGGAGGGGAAGGCAGGCATCGCGTGGGGCCCCAACTCGGGCGAAGCCAGTCTCCAGGGAATCGAGCAGCTCCCTCCATGAGGGCGGTCTGCGCGGCGGCCTGTAGGGGGTACTGCGGTTCGGGTGACGGACCTGTATGTGATGGCCGTCGACCGTGAACTCCCAGTGGGGGCCTAACGCAGCACGCAATACGCCGGGTATCTGCTGGGCCAGGTCATCCCCGAGCACGCGGTTCGCGCGGGTCAGCACGATCGCGTCGCCATCGCCTGGAAGTGGCGGACCGGGTCGAAGCGCTGCATCCCGATCGCCTGGACCCGGCGGTGGTCGAGGTCTTCCGCCTGCTGAATCGAGTCGGCGAGCCTTCGCGCCGCTGTCTCGTCGTCCTCCAGGGGGTCAGCGGCGGCGACGCCACCGGTCTCGTTGCACAGGGCCGCCTGGGCGCATGTGCCTTCCCGCCAGGTCAGAGCCGCCATGGGGGTGCCGGCGCGAAGAGATTCACCGAAGACAGCGGCACCGGCCTCCACGTACTCACGGGCGTACGTATAGACGAAGACAGACGCCTCGGCGATCGCGGCCGTCTTGGCGGTGCCACCGAGTTCCCCGACCCACTCCACGTGTTCGGCCCCGAGGAGGTCCTCGTGGCGGCGCACATATTCCTTGTCGAAAACCGGACCGACAATTCGGATCCGGCGGCCGAGGATCTGTGCCGCCCGCACCGCGATGTGCGGCGCCTTGTCCTCGTCGATCCGGCCGAGCCAGACGAGGTCGGTGCCGGCGGTGGCCGGAGGCTCCTCCTCCTGGAGGCCCAGGTGAACAGCGAGTTCGGGTATCGGCCGGTGGCCGGCGTAGCGCTCGGTCATCTCGGGCGAGTAGCAGTAAAGCCGCGACCGCTGGCCGTCGAAGGCGGTGGCGGTGTGCTGGAAGACCGGCGAGTGCTGGAACGTGGCGACGTCGCAGTCCAGCTCGTTCCATGTGCGGGTCCAGGCCGGAAGGGACGGGTACTCGTGACCCACGACCAGGAGGTCGTAGCCGCTGTCGCGCAGCTCTCGCTCGGAGAGGGTTCCGGGCTTGATGTCCTCCAGGCGGACCGGCTTGCGGACCCAGTCGTGTTCCAGGTCCGTGAGCCAGCCCGGCCCGAGGAGGTGTACGTCGGCGCCTGCGGCTCGGGCGCCTGCGGCGACCGCCCATAGCCATCGTTCGATTCCGCCGTATCCGGCGGGTGGAAATGCGTAGCTACCAGGGAAGTCGCAGACGCCGACGAGCACTATGCCTCCGGTGTTCCGTCCACCGAGATCCGGCGGAAGCCGAGGTATGGGACGAGAGATTCGGGCAGGAGGATGGAACCGTCCTGCTGCTGGCACTGCTCAAGGAGAGCGGCCAGAGTGCGGCCGATAGGCAGACCGGAGCCGTTGAGCGTGGCGACGAGCTTGGGCTTGCCGTCCTCGCCACGGGTCCGGATGTTGGCCCGGCGGGCCTGGAAGGTGCCGAAGTTGGAGACCGAGGAGATCTCGCGGTACGTGTTCTGGCTCGGGATCCAGACCTCGATGTCGTAGGTGAGCTGGGCGGAGAAGCCCGTGTCACCGGCGGCCAGCTTGACGACGCGATAGGCGAGGCCGAGTTCCTTAAGGCACGACTCGGCGTGGCCGACCATCGTCTCCAGCGTGGCGTCCGCGTCCGCTGGGTCGACCATCTGGACGATCTCCACCTTGGCGAACTGGTGCTGACGGATCAGGCCCCGGGTGTCGCGGCCGTACGACCCGGCTTCGGACCGGAAGCACGGCGTGTGCGCGGTGAGCGCCAGCGGCAGCTCGGCCGGAGGGATGATCTCGTCCGCGTAGAGGTTGGTCAGCGGCACCTCGGCTGTCGGGATCAGGAACAGCTCGCGGTCGGCGACGCCGGTCTTGAACAGGTCCTCCTCGAACTTCGGCAGCTGCCCCGTACCGGTCATGGTCTTTCGGGTGACCAGGTACGGCACCGCGTGCTCGACGTATCCGTGGCGACGGGTGTGCAGGTCGAGGAAGAGTGTGGCCAGGGCACGCTCCAGCGCTGCTCCGGCGCCGCGCGAGACCGCGAAGCGCGGGCCGGACAGCTTCGTCGCCCGAGCGAAGTCGAGGATGCCGATGGCTTCACCGAGGTCGACGTGGTCCTTCGGCTCGAACGGGAAGGCCGGCGGAGTGCCGACCCGCCGGATCTCGACCGCGAAGTCCTCGGAGTCGCCGTCCGGGGCCGCGTCGTCCGGCAGGTTCGGGATGCTGAGGAGGAGGTCGCGGAGCTGCTCCTCGACCTGCACCTGCCCGGCCTCGATGTCCCGGATCTGGTCCTTCAGCTCGCGGGCGTGCTCCTTCAGCTTGGAGATGTCGCCGCCCTGCTTGGCCGTCTGCTGGACCTCACTCGCCACCCGCTTGGACTCAGCCCGCAGCTCGTCGGCCGAGCGGATGTTCTGGTTGCGCCGAGACTGGAGGGACTCCAGCTCGGACAGGTCCAGAGAGTAACCACGACGAGCGAGCCGACGAACCGCTTCGGCACCCATTTCGATTAGGGCGCGGGCATCATGCATGAGGAAGATCCTTTTGATCCGGCTGGTGGGATACGGAATCGACCGTAGCAACCGCCGAGCCCTCACCGATCCGGAATATGTCCGCGCCACCGCGGTCGGCACGACCTCCGGGAACGTCCCTGTCGAGATCACTCATCAGCGCCGTGATCCAGTCCGGCAGCTCGTCGTCGGGTATGGCGATCGGCTCGACGTACGGCGCCTCCGGGAAGAAGAGCGGCATGGCCTCCTTCGGAGATCGATTCTGATGCCAGAGGAGCACGGAGGCCAAAAGGCCGTGGCCTACGAGAACGCGGGGTCCGGGTCGCTCCAGGGTGGCAAGCAATCCGGTGAGCATCCTCCGGATGCCGGCGCGCTGGGACTCGGTGCCACCCACAGGCCACTCGTTCGGACCCTGGCCGTCAAGCCAGACCGCGTACTCCAGGAACGGGCGGCCCTCGAACTCTCCGTAGTCGAGTTCATTCAGGCGAGGGTCGATGACCAGTTCCGCCGCCGGCACGCCCATCAGCAGAGAAGCCGTCTGCCGGGCACGAGGGAACTCGCTGGTCAGCCATGTCCGCACGGTGTGGAGAGGGAGGGTGGACCAGCCCAGGCTCAGCGATTGTCGACCCTCCTCGGTCAGGTGGATGGGTTGAGACGGGTCGCCGTTGACCAGGTACCGCTTGCTGTGGTTCGTCTGTCCGTGGCGGAGGACGTAGGTGGTCACGAGCCCCTCCTCGGGGTCGACGCTGAAAGGCCGGCGAGCACTTCCGCCATCTGCGGCGCTCTCGGGTCCCCGGCCTCCAGGTAGTAGAGGAGTCCGTCGAGGGCCAGCGCTCTGCACCACGGCGCGAGTACGGGAATGGGGATCCGCGAGATCCGGGCGGCAGCGGCCAGCCGCCCGTCGGTCCCGTGCCCAAGGTTGTAGTAGACGGTCCAGAAGGCCCAGTCGAATGCCGCGTCGCCCAGCATGGGCAGCGGATCGAGTAGGCGAGGGTGCCCCAGCCAGTCGAATGGCACGTTCTCCCGATACAAGTCCGCGTGCAGGACAGTCGTCCTGCCTGGGTCTTCCTGCAGTCCTGCGAGCGCCGGGAGCGCGGCGTCGAGGAGGAGATGCCATGCGTCAAGGTCGAGCGTCTCCATCCGTCGCCGGATCCGCGGCAGCAACTCCGTGCCGAGGTGGTCGCTGAGCAGCGGGAAGCTGTTCGGTCGCCTTCGGCGCTGGCCGAGAGTGTGCAGCCCCTGAAGGGCAGCCGCCACCATCTGAACCTCGCGCTCTGGCCGCTCGGCGCCACCAGGGCGCCCTCCCACCAGCTCCAGGGCGGCCACCGCCAGGTCGTCAGCAGCCTCGATGACGTCCGCCGTCGGTCCGCCGGCCCACAGCCGCAGTGCACTCACTTCGTGGCGATACCGGGTGGGGTCGGTCCATGCCTTGAGGAGTAGCGGACGCCCGTCGAGGGCGGTGGCTGTCGCGATCACCGAGGCGTGTCCGGCGTCGTGGTAGTCACCGAGGGACAACTTCCAGCGTTCGGCGGCCTGTTCCAGCAGGTCCGGTGCTGTGTCCAGCCACGCCTGGGCTTCCGGCCCGTAGTGCGCGAGTAGCCGCCGCTGGCACCCTGCGGGAACCTCTCCGAGCGTCCGCGTCGCCATCAGCTCAGCACGATCCCGTCGGAGACCAGCTCGTCCGTCAGGGCCGGGAACTCGCCGAGAGCCTCGGTGACCAGGGCCTGCACCTTGTCCACCTCGGCGTGGGGAGAGGACAGGCGGACGAGGATCCGCCAGGGCTGGTCGAGTCGCTGCCCGGTCGTGCTCACCAGGTGAACCTCGGCGTGCCCCTCGGTCGCCTCGTGGAGCCGGTTGGCGAGTCGCTGCGCGGCAACGTTGTACAGCTTGCCGACGTGATAGACGGGGTTCTTGCCGTTGGCGCCCTCAAGGTTCATCGGCCTCAAGGGTGTGATCAGCCCGTTGACCCGGTTTCCTCGCCCCACAACGCCTTCGTCACCGGACTCGATCGAACTGCCGGTGTAGGTGAGGTACAGCTCGTCCTTCTCCGGAACGTCGCGAGCATTCAGCCGGAAGCGCGCCTCCGCTCCAGGCAGCCGGAGGCCGGCGAGGCGGTGGCACTCGGCGAGGACGGTCTCCGCGTTGCGGACGTACTCCGCTCGGCTGGCGACGTGACGCGACTTCTGGGGGACGCACAACACGATGTCGGCCTGGGCTCCGTCCCAGTAGCCCATGAGTTTGACGTCAAAGCCGCACCAGGCGTGGGCGAGCGTGAACTCGCTCTTCCCGGAGAAGTGGTCTACCAGTTCCCGTACGAACGACTCGAACGGGTTCTCCGGCGCCCAGCCGGTGCCGAGGGACGTGTCGTTGGAGAGCCGTACCCGCCGCTCGCGGAGATCCTCGACGGAACGCGGGTTGAACCACCGGGTGCGGTCGGGCACCCCGTCGCCGGTGAGGACAGCACCGGGGCTCGAATTGCTGGTGATGTTGAAGACGATGTCGAGGTGAGCCGAGACCTCGGGCAGTCGCTCGGCGAAGAACGCCCGGACCTCGGCCTCCACTATGTCCTCGACCGGGATCGACTCGCCGCCGCACAACGGCGCAGCCCTCCCATTGACCAGGACCCTCACCGGCGATGTCATCCGGCCGGCGCCGTACCGCACCTCGCTGGCTCCACCGAGGAGGGCGAGCTTGTCGAAGTTGTGGTGCAGTACGGCGCCAAAGTGCTGAACGGTGTAGCGGCTGTAGGCGCGGGACAACCGCTCGGCGAGATGGTCGGCCAGGGTGTCCGGATGGCCGAGGCCCTTACGTTCCACGATGGTCGTCGCGTCCGGCTGGGCCATGCCGGTGTCGATGACGATGTGGCTGTTGTCGATGGTCGTGCTCGTACGAGGCATCACGAACTCCCTTTCAGGGGTGGATAGAAGGGGATGAGCGCAGGCGTCAGCACGCCTGGACGAGCGGTGGAGCGGAGGATTCAGCGAGGAACGCCGGCAGCGCGGAGAAGCGCGACCGTCTGAGCGAGTGACCGGTACGCGGAGGCCACCTGTTCCTCGGCAGCGAGTCGATAGACGTCGTGGGCGGTGATGAGGTCGATGTCCTGCGTCCGACGACGGTCGAGCCAGAGGAGCAGGCGCCAGGCCAGGACCGGCCCGCTGAACGGCAACCGAGTCAGGAGATCGACCGGGATGCGTCCGGGCGGCATGCCCCGGTACAGCAGGTCGCGTACGAGGTGGAACACCACGTCGGTGTAGTCGAGTACGGCCGGTCCGCAGGCGCTCGCCTCCCAGTCGACGACGTGCAGGCGCTCGCCGTCCACGAGGAGGTGCTCGGGCTTGAGGTCGCCATGCAGGTGAACGACCGGATGGGAATCGATCGGCTGGAGCGCCTCACTCAGCACCGTCCACCAGGGCAGCGACCAGCAGCGAGGAGAGAACTGATCGAGCAGGAACTGGTGCGAGGAAGCGACACTCGCTTGCCGTGCTTCCCAGCCGGAGCCTGGAGTGGCGCCAGCGGTAGGCCGGTGCAGCCTGTCGCTCACAGCCACGACGTGACCGATGTACTCCTCAATCGCTGAGCGCGTGCTTACCGAGCACGGCGACCCATCCACCGTTCGGAATGCCGTCCAAGACCCGGCCCCATCGTTTCCCGTGGCCAGGACCGCCGGGACCGAGATACCCCACAGGGCAGCGCGCTCGACCGTCGCGACCTCACGCTGGCGCCGCCCCTCGGGGTCGATGCCCACGTAGATCTTCAGCAAGGCACTGCCGTCCGTGGCAAACCGCGTTCTGGAGTACGGCTTGAGAGCTGCCGGTCCGAACGGGCCGAGACCCTGCTCGATCCACGGCTCCGCCGTATTCGTGCTGCGCACCCTCCACACCCCCAGTCCGTAGCAGCGAGCCGTGCCCTGCTCCCATTTGAGAAGCAGGACCGATCACCAAAGCCAGCCGAAGCAGAGGGAGTTGACCACATTGCCCGGCGGCTTTTTCGATCTACTGCGACAGTAGGTACGGCACCCCGCAGCACCCCGGAAAATCTTTCCGGGGTCGATTCCGGCCACGAGGTGATGCTCAGGACATGCGAGGGATGACAGAGAACCTGACCATCGGCGAGCGCGTCGCCTGGTACCGGCGCCGACGCGGCCTTTCCCAAGAAGTCCTGGCCGGCCTTGTCGGGCGGACCACGGACTGGCTGAGCAAAGCGGAGAACAATCGGATCGAGCTCGACCGGCTCTCGGTGATCACCTCACTCGCCGAGGCCCTCGACGTCTCCCTCGGAGACCTGCTCGCCGAGCCGACCCTCATGGAGTGGTCGAACGACAGCGGCCGTCGCACGGTCCCCGCCCTGCGCGAAGCCCTCATGGACTACAAGCAGCTCACGCCGCTGCTGGGGCCTCCGCCCGATGACGAACCGCCCGGCTTGAAGGACCTTCGGGCCAACGTGAAGGAGATCCTCGACGCCTACCAGGCGTCTCGATACGGCTTCGCCACACGACGCCTTCCCCTCGTACTGGCCGATGCCCTCGCCGCATCCCGCGGGTACTCGGGGGGCAAGAGGGAGGAGGCTCATGCCCTACTCGCCCTGACCTACCAAGGCGCGGCCATGGTGCTGGGCAAGGTCGGGGAGCCGGAGCTGGCATGGATCGCCGCCGACCGCGGCCTGGCGGCCGCGCAGCACAGCGGCCAGAGCGTGGTGACGGGCTCGCTCTTCCGGGCGGTCACACACTGCCTGCTGGCCACCGGGCGCTTCACCCCGGCGGTCCAGCTGGTGAACGATGCGGCGGCGGTGATGCAGCCCGGCCTGGACACCGCGAACGACGAATACCTCTCGGTCTACGGCACCCTCTTCCTCGCCGGCGCCATGGCGGCCGCCCGAGCGGAGGACCGGGCGACGACACAGACCTTCCTTCGAGAAGCCGACGAAGCCGCACAGCGGCTGGGCACCGATGCCAACCACCTGTGGACGGCCTTCGGCCCGACCAACGTGGCCATCCACTGCGTCGCCACCGCCGGAGAGCTCGGAGACATCCAGATAGCCGCGGACCTCGGACAACGCATCGACACCAGCGGCTTGCCGGTAGAACGCCGCGTGAGGCACAACCTGGAAGTCGCCCGAGCACTCAGCGCCTGGAACCGGACCGACGAAGCCCTGGCCACCCTGCTGGACGCCGAACAGGCTGCCCCCGAGCAGGTGCGCCACCACTACCTGAGCCGGGAACTGGTCATCGGCTGGATCCGAGGTACCCGAGGCCGCCCGTCCCAGCCGGTGGCAGACCTGGCACGCAGACTCGGCGTCGTCGGCGGTTAGAGTCCGTCCCGTGAGCGAGAACGAGCACGAAGCGAAGATGGCCCACCCGCGCATGGCAGCCGGCGCACTCTTCTTCGACGACGCCGACCGAGTCCTGCTCGTCGAACCCTCGTACAAGGACTACCGCGACATCCCCGGCGGATACGTCGAGCATGGGGAGTCTCCCCGACAAGCCTGCGTACGCGAAGTCCACGAAGAGCTGGGGATCAAGCCCCACATCGGCCGCCTGCTCGTCGTGGACTGGGCACCGAATCCGGGAGAGGGAGACAAGGTCCTCTACCTCTTCGACGGTGGCCGCCTCAGCGCGCACCAGCGCCAGCAGATCGCGCTGCAAGCCGACGAGCTCCGCAGCTACGACTTCCACCACGCCGAGCAACTGCCCGAGCTCACTATCCCCCGCCTCGCACGCCGAATCACCGCGGGGATCCAGGCCCACGCAGCCGGCCTGACCGCCTACCTGGAACAAGGGGTGTCGCCAGAAACAGGGGCTTGACCAGGGGCCGCTTGGCCCCAGCACGCGTGACGATCCTGGGCAGCGAAGGTTCACCGTAGTGGCGATTCTCAAACCAGCGATGCACGGCCCCCTGCCCGTACTGCGCTCCGGGGCTCCGCAGGAACTCATACGAGTGACAACCTGAAGGGGCCCATCGTTCTCCGTCTTCCCAGATGACCAGCGGTAGCACTCGTCGTCAATAACCGTTGGAGATGGCAGGATTGGGGAAGTTTCGAGTGGGGGGCCGTTCGTGGCTGTACGCAAGACCATCCAAGTGGTGCCGCGAGCGCGGCGCACGCTGACTTCGCTTCGCAACCTGGGTTACGACCTGCGTCACGCCGTGGCAGACATCGTCGACAACAGCGTTTCCGCGGACGCAACGACTGTGCACGTGACTGTGCGCTTCGACGGCACGCGTTCCTGGATCCGTATCTCGGACGACGGGCGAGGCATGGACGCCGAAACGTTGAGCGAGGCGTTCCGCTATGGGAGCGACCGTGAGTACAACGGGACGGAGCTGGGGCGCTTCGGCTTCGGGCTCAAGTCTGCGTCCACTTCCCAGTGTCGAAAGATGACCGTGGTGTCGCGTGCGGACACTCCCGGTGCCGCGCTGGAGGCCCGTCAGCTCGACCTCGACCACATCGACGAGGTCGACGACTGGGAGATCTTCGACCTGCCCCCTGATGAGTTGCCCGAGCCGACCCGGGCTGTGCTCGGTGAGGGTTCTGGCACGGTCGTCCTGTGGGAGGGCCTCGACCGCGTTCTCCGGTATCAGGATCCGTTCGGAGGTTGGGCGAAGAAGCAGCTGATCGCTCATGCCGAGGACATCGACCAGCACTTGGGCATGGTGTTCCATCGCTTCCTTGCTGGAGAGGTTGACGACCGGGAGCCGCTTCAAATCACGGTGAACGGGACTCCCGTGGAAGCGTGGGACCCGTTCTGCCGTGCAGAGCCGAGCACCTCCGCCCTGCAGGAGGAGGACATGGAGGTGCGCTCCCTAGACGGCCACGGGATTGTGCGTCTGCGTCCCTTCGTACTCCCCAACCAGAACCACTTCTCGTCGCAGGCTGTATGGAAGCGGGCCTCGGGACCCAAGGGCTGGAATCGACAGCAGGGCTTCTACATCTACCGAGCCGAACGTCTGATCCAGTCCGGTGGCTGGTGTCGCCTGCGAGCCGTCGATGAGCACGCCAAACTCGCCCGTATATCGCTGGAGTTCTTCCCGGAGCTCGACAGCGCCTTCGGCGTCAACGTGGCCAAGGCTTCCGTCACACTGCCCGAGGAGCTCCGCAAGGAGCTCACACCCCTGGTGACGACCTGGGGCAGGGCGGCCGACACTGCCTACCGCCAGAAGCAACGACCTCCGAGCCCGCCGCCCAGACCCCCCAAGCGGTCAGGTGCCGCGTTGTCGTCACCAGCGCCCACCATACGTCCATCCTCCAGCCAGCCCGACCCCAGCCACGAGCAGGCGTCGAGTTTCAAGCCCACTGCTTTCTCACCTGCGTTGGCAGATCACCGGGGCGCCGGCACAACCTCGCGGGTGGCGGACGCCGCTCCACTGTCAGCGCGTGAGGCACTGGAAGCTGCCGCTAGTCAAGTCGGCGAGACCGAGGCACTCAACCGGATCGTCTCGGCCCTGCACACTATGTCTCCGGAGGTGGCTCATGACCTCGGTTGGTGACCGCGTAGAGGGCCACCTCTTTGTCCTCAAGGCCATCATGGACAGGGACAAACTGACCCTTGAGGAAAGCCTCTCCCGCTACCCCGGCCTCGTGCCGGCAGAGGACCACGACGCCGTTCGCCGCCACTGGGAACAGCAGCAGCGGACCACGACCATCATCCGTACTGTGCGCCCGACCGAGCTCACCGCTACAGGGGGGCCGCGGCCCTGGGCTGAGAACTGGAACACCGCCGAGGGCTACTACTGGGCACGTCAGCGGCGCTTCCTCAGCCACGTACTGCGCCGTCAGGACTACGAGATCGACAGCGTCGACCTGGCGAGTGACCGAGTATTGGCCCACCTGGAGAACCCGCGACACCCGGAACCGTTCATTGTGCGCGGCCTCGTCGTGGGGCACGTACAGAGCGGCAAGACGAGCAACTTCTCCGCCCTGATAGCCAAGGCGTCCGACGCCGGCTACAAGATCATCATCGTGCTTTCCGGGCTCCACAACACGCTACGCCAGCAGACGCAGAGGCGCCTTCAGCGCGACCTTGGCCACGAGAACGTTCCGTTCCCCAAAGGCGTGGGACAAGGAGACCCGGAGAAGTACTGGACCTGGTTGACCCGGGACGACCTCGATGGCGACTTCGACCCAGGAGTCAATGTCGGACCTCTGCAGGGACAGAACCAGGTCATCCTGGTGGTCAAGAAGAACAAGACACGCCTGGACCGGCTTCTTGACTGGCTCGAAAACAAGGTTCCTGAACATGTGCCGGTGCTTGTCGTCGACGACGAGGCCGACCAAGCGTCAGTGAACACGGGGGGCAACCGTCCCGATGACGAGCCAGTGTCCGAGGTCCTTGACCTCAGGGCAGCGGACTTCGACGGCGAGACACCGGCAGACGACGAACTGGACCCCAGCGCGATCAACCTTCGCATCCGAAGGCTGCTGCGCTGTTTCGCGCGGGTGTCCTACGTTGCCTATACGGCGACCCCCTTCGCCAACATTCTCATCAACCCCAACGCGGAAGACCGCGAAGGTGGAGATGACCTGTTCCCACGGGACTTCATCCTCACCCTCCCCCATCCTCCTGGCCAGAAATACGTAGGCTCTGACCGTCTGTTCGGCCGCGAGCAGCTCCCCGGCGAGGTCGGGCAGGTCGAAGGGCTTGACGTAATTCGGATCGTTCCGGAAATCGAGGTGGAGCAGGTCATTCCTCCGAAGGGAAAACGAAAGCCTTACACTCCCGTAATCCCAAGCACTCTCAAAGCTTCTCTTATTGATTTCTTGTTGGCAGCTGCTGGTCGGATGGCACGGAACGGCGCCGATCAGCCTTGCACCATGCTTGTGCATATTGACATGCGCAAGGAAGCCCAAGACAAGCTCGCTGCCGAGATCACCGCCGAGCTCGGTCACATGCGACAGCAGTGGCGCTATGACCGGGAGAACTTCCTTCCCGTGCTAAGTGATCGATGGGACATGGAGTTCCGTCCACTCACCTCGTCGATGGACCTCGACAATGACGTGCCGTTCGAGAAACTGGAGCAGCACTTGGACGCTCTGCTCACACCAGGAGTAGAGGTCCGGATCCTGAACTCAAACCATGAAGACGAGCTCGACTTCGAGATCGAACCGGACCTTAAGGCCGTCTTGGTCGGAGGCAACAAGCTCTCCCGAGGTGTCACCATCGAGGGACTCCTCGTCTCGTACTTCGTAAGACGCAGCCCCTACTACGACACGCTCCTGCAGATGGGGCGTTGGTTTGGTTACCGAGGCGATTATGTCGACCTGACGCGCTTGTACAGCACCCAGCTCCTTGTCACGTGGTTCCATGACCTGGCCACGATCGAGGAGGAGCTTCGACGGCAGATAGAGCACTACGCGCGCCGGAAACTCAAACCATGGGATGCCGCGCCACGAATCCGTAGCCACGAGAAAATGCTGCCGACAGCCAAGAACAAGATGAAGGACACCTCGCTTCAGCAGGAATCCTTCGATGGCAGGAAACTCCAGACCCTCCGCTTCCCGTTCGACGACCCCATGATTCTTGACCTGTGTAGTGAGAACCTCGGAACCACTCGCGCTCTACTGGGCCCCTTGGGGCCACCACACCACGCAGACCCTGGGCGTCTAAACTGGGAAGGCGTCAGCGTCGAGGCCATTGTTCGCTTTATCGAATTGTTTCGGTTCAGCGACCAAAGCGCTTTCGACGTGCCGTCCGTCGCGAGTTACATTCAGGCTCAGACCCAGCACAACGAACTTGTATCCTGGCGGGTGATGGTCTCGTCTGCCCGCGTCCAGCAAAACGAGCACCGTACAGTCGATTTGGGCATCTCGGGGCATCCTGAAGTGACAATGATCCAACGCAGCAGGCTCGCGAAGGACCCCAGCTCACTTGGTGTGGTCACTGAGCCGGAGGACGAGCTGCAAGGACTCACCCCGGCCCAGATCGAAGAGGCCCGTAAGCTGCAGGAGTCAGGGACGTTCTCCACGCTTGGTGATGCGTTCAGGTCCCAGCGGTCGCCGCGAGAGGGATTGCTCGTCCTCTACCCCATCGATCCGAGCAGCGGAGTGGGCGCCAACGCGAAGAACCGACGAAAGTTGTTCGATGAGGAAATCGAGCGGCCGGAATGCGTTTTGGCATACGCGGTATCCTTTCCCTACTCCACGAGCCCGAGGAGCCTTCCCTACGTGGTTGGACATAAGGCAGGGCGCCCATGAACGCGGCTGAGCTAGAGAATCTGTGGAGCCAGATTCCGGATGCGCCAGCTCCTGGCCTGCTGTCTGCGGAAAAGCTGCCAGCCGATGATCTGTGGGCCGCGGTAGATGCCGACGGGCACTGTCATCTACTGCTACACGTGCCGCCAGGCACACAGGCACCGAGCACCCACACCAAGGGCCTCCAAGTCCGGGTGGGCGAGCATCAAGTGGCCGGACAACCGGTCAGCGATTATCTGGATGTTGCCTGCCTGGACGCAGCAGCAGTGACAACTTTCGCTGCCGTGGCCGCAGACATCATTCACCTCGCTGGATCATTGCAGGCAGCGGAGCGGGCCACCGCTGTAGGTGACGTCCTTGAGCGGTGGAAGTGGTTCTGGGAGGTGGACTCCAGTCGCCTCACCAACAACGACGCATTGGCTCTCTTTGCGGAGCTTTGGTTTCTGGTGCGGTGGGCCGGCGTGACGCCGACCCACATAGACGCCTGGACAGCATCCGAGGGATCCCGCCACGACTTCCAATGGCCGAACGCATCCGTCGAGGTCAAAGCCACCGCCCGTAGTGGCGATGCTGGCAGCGTCCACACGATCCGGAGCCTGGACCAACTCGCGGCCCCGGAGACGGGTGAACTCTATCTCTTCAGCCTCCGCGTGATGCGGGACCAACTGGCCAACAACACGCTGCCCAAGCTCGTCGACAGGGTGGCGACGGACCTAGCGGATCACCCGGCCGCCCGAGAACGATTCCTACAAAAGATTGGGAGTCGAGGTTACAGCCCCGTCCAACGTAAGACCCATGAGATTCCCTACCGAATTGTTGAGGAGTGCCTCTACCAGGTCACGGACGAATTCCCTCGGCTGACTCACGACTCCTTCCCAACTGGGTTGCCGAGCGGAGTCGTACGAGTCTCGTACGACCTCGACTTGGCTGCTTGTGGGTCGTGGCTTCTTTCCACCAATCCCAAAGACTGGTCACCCATCTAACGCCGCCGACGTGGCCCATGCGCTCATCCATGAGTACCTTCTCGGTACCGAGGTCCTCCATCGCGGTCCGATGGGGGGGTGGCGGAGGCCGTGGGCCGTGAGGCCCTCGGGATCCAACACAGCCCGATCGATGGCGCCGCCCGTCCGGCGCAGAGACCGCCCCTCGCCCGGTGAAATCGCAGTCCTCCTAGCCGTAGCGGCTGACCTAGACCCCACCTGCCGACAATCGACGGTCGAACGAGCAGCTGCGGGTCCGACCGGCTCGACGATCTCGCTCGGGTGTGCCCGACTCCTGCAGCACCGGTGGCGTTCCAGGTCTCCGAACACGTCGGGACCAAGTTCAACGCGTCCGCAGCCCAACCGGAAGGCCGCCCCACTCCCGAGCGAAGCTCACAGCTCGCTCACGGCAACCGAGCAGGTGGCTCCAGTGTTCGTCGAACGCCTCGGGCAGTTCGACCGCGGATGACGGTAGTGGCTGTAGGGCGATGAAGGTCACCATGTCTCTGTCACCGCGCAGACCGGAGATCCGCAGAACACCGGATGATTGATCCCGCGCCTCTACTAACATCGACCTTGGGCGGGCGTTTGCCGGATGCTTAAAATGGCGACGCGGAGGGGCGTCTCCTGGATTTCGTGGGGGCTCTTTTGGTTCATGTGGATCATGAGTCAGCCGCACAGCGAGAGGGCCCGTATCGGGGAAGCAGGCTGGAACCACCCATGACCTACGACATCGCGGCCCCCGAACCCGCGGGCATGGTGGCTTCGCTCAGCTCCCTGGGGTACTCGCTGCCCGCTGCCGTCGCGGATCTCGTCGACAACAGCATCGCAGCTGAGGCCGGGAGCATCGACGTCGAGTTCACCTGGGCGGGACGGGACTCGTGGATCGCAGTCGTCGACGACGGCAGGGGCATGAGCGCCCAGGAACTCATCACGGCAATGACCGTGGCGGCTCGCGGACCCGCGACCTCACGTTCCTCCACGGACCTGGGCCGTTTCGGCGTGGGTCTGAAGTCCGCCTCGTTCTCGCAGTCGCGGCAACTCTCCGTGGCCACAGCGACCGATGGCGTGTGGCACGTACGGACCTGGGACCTCGATGTCGTTGAGGAGTCCGGCGAGTGGAGGCTCCTCCACGGAGCGGATGTCGACACAACCACCGTGCTGGACAGGCTTCGGAGCAGCACTGACCGCGGGACAATCGTGCTGTGGCGGCGACTCAACGGCTACAACAGCAGTGCCGTTCGCGAGGACGACGAGCGCACCCAGAAGCAGTTCTACGCCGAGGCAGCCCGCACGGAGTCGCACCTCGGAATGGTCTTCGCCCGATTCCTCACCGGGAGCCGGCGCCGGAACCTGCGCGTGTCCGGAACCTCGGTGAAACCCTGGGATCCGTTCATGGGTAACCACCCCTCTGTCCAGCGGCTCCCCACGGAGGAACTGCCTCTCAGCGGCAGTTCCGTGAGGGTCGAAGCGTTCATCCTCCCCAGCGCCCACCGGCTCACCCCGGAGGAGTACGGCATGGCCGCAGGGCCACAGGGGTGGCTCGACCAGCAGGGCTTCTATGTCTACCGCCGCAACCGCCTGATCCTGGCCGGCGACTGGCTGGGGCAGAGAGGGATGCGTCGTGAGGAGAAGTACAACCTGGCGCGCATCGCCGTCGACATCCCGGCCGAGACCGACGTCGAGTGGGGCGTAGATGTGAGGAAGTCCAGCGTCGTCCCGCCCGTGGGTCTACGTCCGCACCTCCATCGCATCGCACGGCAAGCCCGGGCGAGGGCCGCAGACGTTCTGCGGCACCGTGGACAGGTGGCTGCACGTACCCACGGAGACCCCCTGTCATACGCGTGGAACGTGCGCCGACCGGACGGCAGGGTCACGTGCAGGATCAACCGCAGCCATCCGTTGGTCCAAGCTGCTCTGCGACCCGGCGGCAACAACGTCGCGGACGTACGAGCGTTGATCCGGCTTCTGGAAGAGACAGTGCCCGTCGCCGCCCTCCGCGTGATGCATGAGACGGACACGAGCGACGACCCGGAACCGTTCGGTGGTCCAGGGCCCGCCGACGAGGCGGCTACCGAGGTAGCAGAACGCATCTACGAGTCACTCGTCTCGGGCGGCCGATCGCCAGCCGCCGCGCGTGAGAGGTTGCGGACCATGCCTCCCTTCGACCAACTGCAGGGTTTCTGGAGCGGATGAGCCCTGAGTTGTTGTCAGTGGCCGCCCCTACTCTGCTCGACACCGTCTACATCCCGCTGGAGGTCCCACGTGAGCGCTGTTCCCGACGAACCCATGGCCAAGGCCACGCGCCTGGTTCTCGGGTTCCTGCCACAGGATCGTCAGCCGAAGCCGGACGAGGTCCAGAACGCGGTCAACGCCATCTTCGGGATGCTGGCCGCCCAGGGGGAGGACCTTGACCGGGACCAGCTGGCCAAGGAGATCGAGGCCATGACTGCCGTGTTCCAGGAGCGGTCGCTGGCACTCGTGGACCCCAAGGGGCACGAACCCTGGCTGCCCGAGGCGAAGAACGACCGTGCCTGGGACTTCTGGGAGCGCTACCGGCGGTATCTCGAAGACGTGGTGAATCTTCCGCCGTGGGTCGTGAGGCGGCTGGACCAGAGCTCGGACGAGGTACTCAGCCAGCTGGAGGATCCTCGCCGCTCAGGCCCTTGGCGTCGCCAGGGGCTCGTGATCGGCCAAGTGCAGTCGGGCAAGACCGGCCAGTACATCGGGCTCGCCGCGAAGGCCGTGGACGCGGGATACAGGTTCATCGTGGTCCTTGCCGGCATCCACAACGACCTCCGGAGCCAGACACAACTCCGGATAGACGAGGGACTCCTGGGTTTCGACACCCAGCACCAGAACCGGTCGAACGAGGACGGCCGTTCACGCGCGATCGGTGCAGGAGCCATGCCCCTCGCCAAGAAGCTCGACATCGCGTCGCCGACCAGCAGCGCGGAGAAGGGGGACTTCGGGCTCGCGACGGCCAAGGCCATCAACTTCCCCCTCGGCAGCTTTCCCGTCGTTCTCGTCGTCAAGAAGCACTACAAGATCCTGGAATACCTCCGTAACTGGGTGATAGACGTCCACGGCACCGAGGACGAGAACGGCGAGAAGGTCGTGAAGGACCTCCCCCTGTTCGTCATCGACGACGAGGCCGACAACGCCTCGATCAACACGGTCCGTGACCCCGAGGCGGACCCGACCAAAACCAACGCCGCCATCCGCAGGCTAATGAAGAGCTTCGACAAAGCCGCGTACGTCGGGTACACGGCCACCCCCTTCGCCAACATCTACATCGACCCCAGCGTGAACCACGACGTCGCCGGTGAAGACCTCTTCCCCTACAGCTTCATCCGCAGCCTTCCCTCGCCGTCGAACTACCTTGGTCCTGAGCGCGTCTTCGGGCTCCAGGTCGACGACGAGGACGAGGAGGACGTGCAGCCGCTGCCCCTCGTTCGCCATGTGGACGACGCGGACACCTGGCTTCCCACCCAGCACAAGCCCGGCGACGTCCCGGGCGACAGGCTCCCGCAGTCTCTGCGCGACGCGATCTTCTCGTTCGTGCTCGCCTGTGCCGCCCGCCGGGCGCGAGGGCAGACGAAGGTCCACAACTCGATGCTGGTGCACGTCACCCGCTTCACCGCGGTGCAGGCCCTCGTTCGCGACCAGGTCGACGACCACCTGCGGCTCATCGTTGACATGATCCGAGACCGGTACGGAAAGGGCCCTGAGCTCCGTGCCGAACTCCGGGCCCTCTGGGAGCGCGACTTCGTTCCCACCACGGACGAGTTCCCTGCTGACGAGGTACAACGCCTGACCTGGGAGCAGGTCTCCGAACAGCTCCTTCCTGCCCTCAGGAAGATCCAGGTCAAGACGGTGAACGGCACCTCCAAGGATGCGCTCGACTACTACGAGAACCGCAGGAACGGTCTGTCCGTGATCGCCATCGGGGGACAGAAACTCTCCCGTGGCCTCACCCTGGACGGCCTGACCGTCAGCTACTACCTGCGCGTGTCGAAGACGTACGACACCCTCCTTCAGATGGGCCGGTGGTTCGGATACCGCCCCGGCTACGAGGACGTGTGCCGCCTGTACACAACGCCGGCGCTTGAGGACGCATACGTGGAGGTGACCGCCGCGACCGACGAACTCCGCAGGGAGGTCGAGGAGATGGCGGCGCTCAGCCTCACCCCGAAGGAGTTCGGACTGAAGGTCCGTTCTTCCTCCCTGGGGCTCACGGTGACCGCGGCCAACAAGATGCGGCAGAGCGCGAAGATCCTGCTCAGCTATTCCGGGGAGGGGCCGGAGACGGTGATCTTCAAGCTCACCGGCAAGACCGTCGAGAACAACTTCAAGACTCTTGAGACCCTCGTCCGCCGGTTGGACGCCGTCGCAGAACCCGTACCGGGGACTCCGGGCGGCAACGTGCAGTGGGGAGGGGTGCCTCCAGAGATCATCTCCGAGTTCCTCACCTCCTACGAGACCGACCGCATGGCTCAGCGTGTTCGCCCGAGACTCATCGCGAAATACGTGGAGCAGTGCGCCAAGGTGGGTGAGCTGGGCAACTGGACAGTGTGTCTGGTCGGCAGCACGACGTCGAAGACGCCGCAGGACATTGGCGATCACACCGTCGGCCTGGTAACCCGCAAGGCACTCAATGACGCCTTCAGGGCCGAGGGAAGGTACACGATCCGCCGGGTACTCAGTCCGCCGGACGAGCTGATCGACCTCGACGAGGCGCAGGAGGCCGCGGCACGAGAGGCCGCGAGGAAGGCCGCGGCGCAGAAGGAGAAGTCGTCAGTTCCGAAGAACCCGGCGGGCCCACACATACGGCGACAGCGGCGGACTGATCAGGGTCTGTTGCTGATCTACCCCATCGAGCTGCCGAAGTCCGACGACGATGAGTCGACGGCTCCCCTCGTGGGCTTCCAGGTGAGCTTCCCGCACTCCGACTACCAGTCCAAGACCGAGTACATCGCCAACACCGTCTGGCTCCAAGAGGACATCTACACCATCGCCGAGGAGGACGAGGCGTGACCGTCACCGAGGACGAGTGGCGTGAACTGGAGAGACCCCAGGACGCCCCAGGGCGGTCCAGCCTCCGTCTGTACCCGGAGTCCCCGCTCGACATCTTCCTCTCCGTCTCCCACCCTGGCCGCCAGCGCATGCTGGTGTTCCGGGCGGATGCTCGCTCCGCAGACCCGGTCGTGCGGTCCGTGGGCCGACTCCCCAAGGCGGCAGGGATCGAGATGAACCTGAGTGCTGTGTCCCGGATTGAGTACGAGCTCCAGGTGATCCTTACGGCAGACGGGCTTCGCGAGGTGTTCAACCCGCTCGTCACCGACGTTGCCGAGACCGCCAGGTCCGCTCCGGCCGCCGCTGAGGCCCTGGCAGCCGCCGTCGACAGGTTCGAGAGGTGGCAGGACCTCCTGCGCGCTGTCAGCAGGGACGGGCTGAGCGCCGAGGCGCGTCGTGGACTCTACGGCGAACTCCTGGTACTGGGGGACGTCCTCCTGGCCTCTCTGGGCCAAGCCGAGGCGGTCGAGGCGTGGACCGGTCCCACGGGGACCAACCAGGACTTCCAGCTGTCCGAGCTGGCCATCGAGACCAAGGCCAGTGTCGCGAAGCGGCCCCGGAGCATACGGATCGCCAGCGAGAGACAGCTGGACGGAACCGGGACGCCCGCGCTGCTACTCGCACTCGCGAATCTCGACGAGCGGCGGGGTGGATCGGGAGAGAGCCTGAACAGGAGGGTGGAGGGCATACGCCAGCAGCTCACGAGTCCCGCCGCTCGGGCCCGGTTCGACGGTCTACTCATCCAGGTCGGTTACCTCCCTGGGCACCATGACCTCTACGAAGAACCCCGGTACACCCTCCGCGAGCTTCGGTTCTGGCACGTACGGGAAGGATTTCCCAGGCTGGTCGAGTCGGACCTGCCCGAGGGCGTCGGTGACTGCACTTACCACGTGAGCACCTCGGGTCTGGACGCCTATCGCGCCACGGCCGACGAGGTGAAGGAACTGATCGGGGGGTCCCATGGCTGAGCTCGACCTGGCCGAGTTCTCGCGGAGCCTCGTCGCCGACGTCCAGGCGACCGCTGACGCCGAGGGGACAACCACCCCAGAGGCATTCACACGCCGGGTCTTCGAGGACCTGGAGCAGGCCGGCGTCGTGTCCAACACCTTCACCGCCTACCACAAGATGCACGGCCACGAGGTGCACGGTTACGGCATCGGAGAGTCAGGCGAGTCCCTGGACCTGTTCGTGACGGACTTCCAGCTGGAACCACTGGAGTCCAAGCTCACGAAGGCACAGACCGAGACGTCCTTCAGGCGGCTTCTGGCGTTCGTACAGCGTTGCCGGGACGGGCTGCAGCAGCACATCGACGAGTCGTTCGACGTGTACGACATGTGCGCTGCAGTCGAGAAGGCACTCACCGAGGTGCAGCGCATCAGGCTCTTCCTGCTCAGCAACAGGGTGGGTACCGCAACCGAGTTACCGGCCTCGGAATTCGACGGCCTCCCGGTGACCCACGAGGTGTGGGACCTGGCACGGCTACACCGCCATGCGACGTCGGGCGCTCTCGGCGAGCCCATCATGGTGCCCTTCAGCCCTCCGCTGCCCTGTGTCTCCGCCCCGAGCGCGGAAGAGGACCATTCCGTGGTTCTGGCAGTCATACCGGGGGAGATGCTCGCCGAGCTGTACGCCGAGTACGGCACCCGGCTCCTCGAACTCAACGTTCGCTCCTTCCTCCAGACTCGCGGTGCGGTCAACCGGGGTATCCGGGAGACCCTGCTGAACGCACCTGGCAGGTTCCTGGCCTACAACAACGGAATCACCGCGACCGCGTCGCAGGTCGACTTCGTGAGGGGCCCGGACGGCGAACCCACCCACATCTCCGGAGTGCACGGCCTCCAGATCGTGAACGGCGGCCAGACGACCGCCTCGCTCCACTACGCGCTGAGCCGCGACAAGGCCGACCTGTCCCACGTCCGGGTCCAGATGAAGCTGACGGAGGTGGCGCCCGAGCGGCTCGCTGAGATCGTTCCCAAGATCTCGGAGTACTCCAACACACAGAACCGGGTGACCCAGGTCGACTTCAGCTCCAACCACGACTACCACGTCGACATGCAGCGAATCACCCGCTCCTTGTGGGCCCCCGCAACGGACGGCAGTGGCCAGGAGACCCACTGGTTCTACGAGCGTGCGCGCGGCCAGTACACGGACGAGCTGGCGAAGGCCCGCACCCCCGCCAGGCAGGCGCAGTTCAAGAAGCTGAACCCGACGAAGCAGAAGTTCACGAAGGCGGACCTCGCCAAGTTCGTCCACTCGTGGAACCACTTGCCATACCACGTGAGTCGCGGAGCGCAGAAGAACTTCGTCGAGTTCATGGTCAACGTCGACAAGGCGCCGCCCCGCGTCGACGTCCAGTACTGCCAGCGGGTGATCGCCATGGCCGTCCTGTTCAAGGCGGTGGACCGGATCGCCGCCATCCACGGAGCCGGCAGTCACAAGAGCATGATCACCGCCTACACCGTGGCTCGCCTGTCCCTTGCGACCGACCGTCGGATCGATCTCGACCGGATCTGGCGGGAGCAGGGCGTCACGCCGGTGCTGGAGGCCGCGATCCACGACCTGTGTCCCCGCGTCATGCGGGCGGTGACCACGCCCCTTGAAGGGAACCATGTGGGCGAGTGGGCGAAGAAAGCTACGTGCTGGGACGCGGTGTCCCAGGTGCCCTGGACGGCTCCCCGCGCACTGGCGGCGGAGCTGTTGGACCACTCGTTGGACGAGGCGGCGCTCGCCGGCGGTACCGGTGCTGAGGAAGGAGCAGGTGAGGAGGCAGCGCTGATCCCTGCTGACGAGTGGTACGCGATCGAGCGTTGGGCCAAGGAGACCCGCAATCTCGAACCCTGGCAGCGGCAGCTGGCCCAGTTCGTCGGCAGGCGCCTCGAACTGGAACAGGAGGTTCCCGAGACGCAGGCCGTTCAGGCCCTGCACGCCCGTGCCGAGGCTCTGCGGCTGGGGTTCACCCCTCATCCGTAGCCGGTGGTTCGCGTCCTGGGCGCGAACCACCGACATGTCAGACGGTAGTTCGCCAAGATAGAGGGATGATTCCCGAGTTCGATGTGGACATCAGTCTCGACCACGACATGGAAACGCTACGTGCGGGCCTGAGCGCGGAAGACGTGGCCAGGGGCTTCACGGATCACCACGAGTACGAATGCCTGGGGCTCCCGAGCTGGGAAGAAGCCGCAGAGTGCCTGAAGGAGGAAGCCATCTTCCTCGAACGCGCGGACAAGTCCGAAGCGCCCGACGGGGTGGAGGCGATCCTTCACGAACTGCAGCACGCCGACGACGTCGGCTACGCCGAACTGATGGCGTACACGTTCTGCTGGAACGACGTCGGGGTGGCGGGGCTCAGTCTGGCGCTCAGCGCCGCCCGAATCGCCACCTTCTACTCCTGCTCCAGCGGGCTCGGCGTGAGCCATCACGCCGACTACCCAACGGTCGGTGCTGTGCCCGATCCCGAGCGGGCCAGCCTGCTCGCCCGGCTGACAGAGCAGAACGGCTGCGGCATCGACCAGGTGTACGGGCGTTGGTACATCTACGGGCGATCCATCAAGGACATGCACGGTCTCGGCAAGGCGGTCCTGGCTGCGCGCGATGCCTTCGATGCCCTGCCCCGGCCATCCTGGACCGATGGTCTCGCCGAGTTGCTTGAGGAATTCTCCGACGAATAGCACTGGTGGCCCCCGGTAGCCCTGGCAGCGACAGCTGGCCCCGTTCATCGACGGGCGCCTCGAACTCGGCCAGCGCGTTCCCGAGACGCAGACCATACAGGCGTCGCTCACTCGCAAAGAGGTGCTGCACCTGGGGTGGGTTCGCGCGGTGAGTGCGAACCCACCGAGACGTCAGAGCATGCCCCTCTCGATGAGGTCCGTGATCGCGTCCTCGGCTCGCCTGAGCACGATGCGACCGTCTCCGTCACTGAAAGCGACAACATCGGCACCTGGCGCGATGCCGGCCTCCGCCAGCAGGCCGAGGGGCAGTTCGACACAGCCCTGATCGTCGACATGAAGTTCGGCTGGTTCCCGGAGCATGAGGAGAGTGTGGCACCCTCCCTTTCGGAGGACGTCGACAGGCTGGGGCTGTGACCATGACCGAAACGGGCCGACCACCGGACCGGCGGTGGGTCGCCACTACGGAAGGGGAGCACCTTCGCGGTCGGCGCATAAGGGACACCAAGCCCGAGGTGGCCATCCGGAAGGCCGTACACCGGCTCGGCCTCAGGTTCCGCCTCCAGCAGCGAGTAGCGCCCCGGTGTACGGCCGACTTCGTGCTTCCCAGACATCACGTCGCTGTCTTCGTCGACGGCTGCTTCTGGCACGGCTGCCCCGACCACTCCCCCGCAGAGTTCCGCGGGCCCAACGCCGCCCTCTGGGAGGAGAAGATCGAGACCAACAGAGAGCGGGACCGACGCAACACCGCGCAGGCCGCAGCCGCCGGCTGGACCGTGGTTCGGATCTGGGAGTGCGAGATCCGTCGAAACGTCGATGGAGCGGCTCAGAGAGTGGCGGAGACCGCTGCCTCGACCGAAGCGACGTCGCGCCGCCGGCCGACCGCACCCAGGTGACAGCCAGCGTCAGAAGATCGTCGGGAGCGCTTTCTGCCGGGGGCAGTGAGCGACGAGCGGACACTCCGAACAGACGGGCTGGTCCTCCCTGCACAGGTCCGTTCCGATGATTCGGATCGCTCCCATCCGGAGGGGTGCGTCCTCCCCCGCGCCAACGAGTTTCACCAGATTGACGCGGCCTTCACTGAGCCGGTTCGCATGGTCCGTGTCGATGTCGTTCATCCGGGCCGCGACCCGCAGCGTCCCCTGGACGACCAACATGAGGTCCTCGCCGATCAGCAGTCGATAGAGGGACTCCTCAGACGGCTTCATGGCCAGCTTGGAGGGTACGTCGAACCGCTTGCTCCACTGCCAGTCGTACGGCTTGTTCACCAGTGGTGCCAGCCGATCCACTCGGGCCCGGGCGGCCGTGGTGGGAGCCGTGTCGACCAGCTTCTTGAAGAGCGTGGAGGTGAGTCGCTTCGACTTCTTCGCAGCGGCCATCATGTCCGCCATGACGGTCGGTTTGATCTTTGTTCCGGAGAGCAGGGCGACTATGGCAGCGTGAAGCGGAACGGGCGTTTTGCTGGGGAGTTGGTACCAGTCGCTGCTGTCACGCCGTTGCTCCGCCCACTCCGTGAGAGCGGCCCGGACCTCCCGCCAGTGGGGTCGAAGCTCGGCGGTCTCCGTGGTCGTGTCGCTGACGGGCTTCAGTACGGTCGCGGCCGCCTCTCCGAGCAGAGGGGGAACAGCGTTCCCGATCTGCCGAAAGGCATCACTCCGTGTGCCGGCGAACCTGAACCGGTCGGGGAAGGTCTGCACGCGCGCCGCCTCGCGCACGGTGAGGGTCCGAAGCTGCTCCGGGTGGATGTACCAGTAGCCGTCCTTGGCGATGTGCGCGGTGATCGTACGGCTGAGTTCGTTCCAGGCCAGCTTCTTGTACTTGTCCGTGTACTTCGTCGCGCTGTACCGCTGGTACTTCTTCTCTTTCCCGGTCAACTTCTCTTGGAGGTCCGAGTACTTGGTGTCGGGCTCCATGACCTCGAAGATCCGGTGGTCGTCGTGCCGGACCCTTCGGGTCATGTGGTCCCAGACCATCCCGCGAGGTGCCCCTTCGCGCATCTTCCTGCCGAAATCAGACAGGTTGCGAGGCGTGCGGTACGTCAGCTTCCGCTGCCCGACCCGCTCGGTGGGGATGACCTCCAGTTCGGGCAGGTCACCGATGGCGTCATGCAGAGTGGTGCGCTTCTCGTCGGGCTTCCGCCAACTGAAATCATCGACGTCGTTCCTGGCGAGGAGGATCAGACGCTTCCGATGCTGTGGAACACCGTAGCTCCACGCGTCGACGAGCCGCACCTGCGTCGCGTATCCGAGTTCCTCCAGTTCGTCCTCAATCGTCCGGATGACGAAGAAGTCGTCGTGAAGACCCATGTCGGGGACGTTCTCCATGAGGACCGTCCGAGGGCGAATGCGCTTCACCATGTCCAGGTAGGCGCTCCAGAGCTCCTTCCGGCGGTCCTCCGGGTCACGGCCATGGTTCTTGACGAGATCCCGGATCTTGTTGCGCCCGGCCCTGCTGAAGGGCTGACATGGCGGTCCGCCCGACACAAGATCGATTTTGGCGGGTTTCAGGATCGCTTCGAGTCGGTCGCGCTCTGCGGGATCACCGAGATCCATCTTCAGGCTGAGGCCCGGGAAGTTCGCCCTGTGAGTGTCCAGCGCCGCGTCGTCGAAGTCCACGGCGGCCGCGATGGTCCAACCCGCCTGCTGAACACCGAAACTGAGACCGCCAGCACCGGAGAAGAGGTCGACAGCCAACCTCTTGCCCTTGCCGAAGTCTTCAAGCCACCCCTGAAAGCCCTCGGGCTCGCAGCTATTCGTGTCTGGATCAAGCCTGAGGTAGTCGCTGCGTTCAAGGGGTACGCCGTACCATCCCGTCTTCACAGCACAGCCCTCCGTACGCATGAGATGAACGAGCACCAGGAGATCACAGACGCGCTGGTGGAAGCAAGAATTCCGGCATCTTGACCAAGAGGGCTGCCTGGAGTGACTGTCAAGGTTCCCTCCGGCGCCCACCGCGGGTGAACAGGGCTCCCAGCCAGCGGCTTCGAACCGGTGTTCTGTTGCACTCCGAGGCGACTGATCATAGTGGAACCCACCGACACCGCTGCCATCGGGGTGGGCAAAGAGTCCCCGCTTCACTCTGTCTGCCCAACGACGTCGAGACGCTGAAGACACGTTCGACTCGTCGGGATGGTGTCGCAAGATATCGGACAACTGGCCCCAGGAACCACGTGGTTCACCGTCGAACTGTTTGTAGAATCCCCTCACTTCACTGCGCTCCGCAGTGAAGCACAGCTGACAGTCACCAGAAGCGGGGGCACAGGTGAACTCCGAGAGCGCAGAGGCGTATCTCCGGCCTCGGGCCCGACTCATGAGTACGCTCGGCGAGGAACTGATCAGCAACGAGCGGGTCGCCCTGACCGAGCTCGTGAAGAACGCCTACGACGCGGACGCCAGCCTGGTGCTGATCCGTTTCAGCCCCCCACTCGAAGCGGGTGCTGGCTCGATTGAGGTCTGGGACGACGGCCACGGCATGTCGCCGGACACGGTGCGTGGCACCTGGATGGAGATCGCGACCTCACACAGGCACCGACATCCGCGCAGTGAGTCGGGGAGACGGCGTGTGCTCGGGGCCAAGGGTATCGGTCGGTTCGCCGCTGCCCGCCTGGCTCACGTCACCGCCATCACAACCCGGCGTGTGGGCGAGCCGGAGGTCACCCTTCGCATCGACTGGGGCAACTTCACGGAAGGTGACGCGTACCTCGACGAGGTTCCGATCTCCTGGTCCACGGCCGCACCTTCCGTCTTCAGGGAGGACGGCGAGGCGGAGCAGCACTTCTCCGAGATCGCCCGGGAGTTCACGACAGCTTCGACCGACGCACGTTCGGATCACGGGACCGTGGTGAGGCTAGAGGGGCTGCGTATGGAGTGGGGGCAGGAGGCCGTTGAGTCCCTCAAGCGCTCCCTGTCCCGACTTCTCCCTCCACCGCCTCCGGCAGAGCTGTCCGTGCCGCATCAGCCGGAGTTCGCGATCTACGTCGACATCCCCGACGGTCCGCTGCGCCATCTCGCCGGCTTCGTGGCGGCCAGCGAGGCGCTGGCCCATCCGCGCTACCGCCTGATCGGGAGCGTGGACACTGCCGGGAACGCCCACCTGGCCGTCTACGCCGACGGCGACGAGCCGGTGGAAGTCGTCGAGGAGAACCTTCGGAAGGATTCAGACAGACCGTCCTGCGGCCCGCTGAAGTTGGACTTCCGCGTGTGGGACCTTGAGAAGTCGGCACTTCAGCCGCTCTTCCATCTCGACACGGGCGCGAGAAACCTCACCGAGGTGCGGAAGCTGATCAAGGACAACAGCGGTGTGACCCTGTACCGGGACGGGTTTCGCGTTCAGCCCTTCGGAGAGCCGGGGTTCGACTGGCTCGGTTTCGACCAACGACGCGTCAACAACCCGACGATGCGGTTGTCCAACAACCAGGTGGCGGGATTCGTCTACATCTCGGCGGACGACAACCCCGGGCTCCAGGACCGTTCCCACCGAGAAGGACTCATCGACAGCCCGGAGTACGAGGAACTGAAGACGGTCATACTCCAGGCAATAACCAGACTGGAGATCCAGCGCTACAAGCTGCGCCGTCCCGAGCCGATCGTGCAGCCTGGGGCCGGCCTCCTTACCGGCCCGCCCGGTGGGCGAGGCCACGGGGTGTTCCAGAGCTTCAGTCTGGAACCGCTCCGCCAAGTCGCCACCGAGCGGTACCCGAACGACGTCGTCCTGGGCCGGGCCATCGAAGAGGCCACGGAGACGATCAACGAGGGGGTCCGCAAGGTCCAGGAGATCATCGCCCAGTTCTCCAGGCTCGCGACACTGGGCACCCTCGTCGACGTCGTACTCCACGACGGTCGGACGGCCTTGGCACGCATGGCCTTCGACCTACGCCAACTCGGCAAGATCACGAAGAAGGTAGAGGAACTCGACGCCGAGCTGTCCGCCGCGCTAGTGGACCTGCGAACGGACTTCACCGCACAGGAGAGGGCCATCGACCGGCTCTTCACCCGCATCGAGCCACTCAGCGGGCGGCAGCGGGGACGCCCACGCGAGCTCTCCCTCCACCAGAGCATCTCCGAGGCGGTCTCCGTTCTGGAATCGGAGATCACCAGGCACCGGGTGGACGTCACGGTCGGCGGGGAGGACGTGACGGTCACCGCCGAGCCGGGAGACATCAGAACACTCGTGCTCAATCTCGTGAGCAACGCGGTGTACTGGCTGTCCACGACGCCCGACGGGACAGAGCGCGCGGTTCTGATCGAGACCGAGCGCACCCGGGAGGGTGGGGCGGACGTGGTGGACATCACAGTCAGCGACAGCGGTCCCGGGGTGCGCGAGGAGATCAGAGAGCTGATCTTCGACACCTACTTCAGTGACAAGCCGGACGGCATCGGTCTCGGCCTCAGCATCGCAGGCAGCGTCGTGAAGGACTTCTACGACGGCGACCTGTGGCTGGTCAGCCCCGGCCCCCTCGCCGGCGCGAGTTTCCGGGCACGACTGCGAAGGAGAGTTGGGTGACGTCACCAGACGTTGCGTATCGGGTACTCATCGTCGACGACGACGCCAGAATGGCGGAGCAGCTCCAGGAGCTGCTGACCGACGAGCTGGAGGACCTGGGAGTCATCCACTTCGAAGCCGAGCAGGACTTCGCCGCCGCCGAGGAGCGGCTGAGCCATGCGGACTTCGACTTGGTCGTCCTCGACGTCCGGGACGCGTCCGATGGCAGTCCCTCCGCGGACATAGAAGGGCGTGGGCGCGAACTGTACGAGCGGATCGCCAGGATCCGCTGGGTACCAGTGGTGTTCTTCACTGGTGTTCCCGAGCAGGTGCGTGCTCTGGAGGAGCCTCCGCTCATCCGCGTGGTGACGAAGAACGCTCTGGACGACATCGCCCCCGCAGTGCGGGACGGCCTGGTGTCCGGTGTGTCGGCGCTGACGCGTCGCATCTCGGGGCTGGTCGAGGACTATGTCCGCAACTTCATGCGTGATGTCGTTGCTCCGCACTGGAACGAAATGGCGGGCGCCGACCAGAACGAGATCGTCCCGGTCATCGTCAACCGCCTCGCCGCCTGGCTCAGGGAGAACGGTCTCCACAAGCTTGACCAGACCGTGGAAGGCGACCTCGCCGCTGTGGCGGCACGGCCCTCGGCGGCACGGGTCTACCTGATGCCTCCCGTCACCCACCACCTCACGGCGGCCGATCTCGTGGTCGACCCCGACGGCGGTTGGTGGCTGGTTCTCACACCAGCCTGCGACCTGTATGAGGATCACCCGGACTCGAACGTGGCGAAGCCTCGTACCGCCAAGGCCCATTACGTACGCCTGGCCAGGGCCGACCGGGTCTTCACCGAGGACGAGAAGCGCTCCGAGTCTCCGGCCATCTCCGCGTGGCATGCAAGCTCCAAGGGCAGCAAGGACAAGGCCCAGGCCCAGCGCGCCTTCAGAGTCGACGACAACCGCTACCGTGCGCTCCCCCGGTACCTCGACATCCCGCACCTCGTGATCGACTTCGAGAACGTCAAGTCTGAAGAGCTCGATGAAGTACGAGCTTGGAAGCGGGTCGCCACACTCGACAGCCCCTTCGCGGAGGCGATGCTGATCGCCTACAGCCGATCCGTCGGCCGCATCGGTACACCGGACGTCAGCTTCGACGACGTGCAGGTGCAGCTGGAACTCATGAAGGCCAAGCCCACAAGCGTTCCGGCCCAGGTTTCCGCCTCCGCGCCGCGTGGTGAGGTCGTCAGGGACTAAAGACCTTACGATCTGGATTCCTGTTCGTGATCCCGGATGGGAACCGTCACCTCAGACGGCGGCGGGCCATGAGGACGGGACCGAGGAGAGCTGGATTGGTCGGATGTCGACAGCCGCGGCGGACGTGGCCCGCATCCAGCCCCTCGTGTGCACGTCCGGCAGCGCGGCCGCGGTGGTCTTCACGCTTCTCGATGCCCCCGCCACCACGGGCTGCCGCTTCGCGTACCACGGCGACTTCGACGGGCCCGGGATCGCTCTGGCCAACCGGGTCGTCCGTCGTTACGAAGCCCGGCCGTGTTGCATGAGCACCGCGGATTACGAGCGTCTGGCTGCTCGCAGCCAGACTGAGGGCATACGTCAACTGGCGCTCAACAACCAACCAATCAGCGCGGACTGGGACCCGGATCTCGCCCCCGCCATGACCGCCATCGGCGTCGCGCTCCATGAGGAGGCCACTCTCGACCTTCTGGTGGACGACCTGTCACGTCAGACATAGGGACGTCGGCGCCAAGCTGGGCTCTGGGAGCCGTCTGGGAGCCGACCCGCTCCCCAAGCCCCCTCGGCGCCAACCGGCACTGCCCCACCCCAACACCCTGACCAGGCAAAACAGCAAATCGACCGGTGGCGATCATGTCCGAACCTCATTCGGGACGAAGAGGTCGTGGGTTCAAATCCCCCCACCCCGACAGCTAAATAGCAGTTCAGAGGGCCTGGTGTGTAAGTTACACCGGGCCCTCTGCCGTACTGCGTGTCTCACTGGGTCAGCGGGCCCCGGCGTTGTCCTCCTGGAGGCAGGGGTCTGTGCAGCGGGCGGTGGGCTCAGCCTCATGGGTGGCGGCTGTGCGGGGCTGTCGCGGGTAGTTCCACAGTGATACGGAGCCCGCCGGCAGGGCGCGGGGTGAGGGTGAGCGTTCCGTCGTGTGCCCGGGTGATGGTCTTGACGATCGCCAGGCCGAGGCCGACGCCCGGGTGGTCGGCGTGTATCCGTTCTGTGCCGCGCCGGAATGGTTCGGTGAGTGTCGAGGTCAGTTCCGGGGTGAGCTTCTCGCCGGTGTTCTCGACAGTGAGCACCACCGTCTTGGGGCGGACGCCGGTATGGACCCACACGGTGCCCTGTTCGGGCAGGTTGTGGACGATCGCGTTGTGCATGAGGTTCGTGGTCAGTTGCAGCAGGAGCGCCTGCGATCCGATCGTGGGGGCGATGTCGCCGCTGGTCTCAAGGGTGACGCCGTGCTTTTCCGCGAGGGGGAGGAGTGTTTCGGTGGCTTCTTCCGCGATGAGGGACAGGTCGACATGTCCTCGGGTGAAGGACCGCTGGTTGGCGCGGCTGAGCAGGAGCAGTGCCTCGGTGAGGTCGATGGCCCGGGTGTTGACGGCGTGGAGGCGGTCGACGAGTTCGCCGGTGTCGTGGTTCGGGTCGGCGCGGGCCACGTCGAGCAGTGCCTTCGAGATCGCCAGCGGGGTGCGCAACTCGTGAGAGGCGTTGGCCGCGAATCTCTGCTGTTCCGCGACGTGTGCTTCGAGCCGTGCGAGCATCAGGTCGAAGGCGTCGGCGAGTTCACGGAACTCGTCTTCGCGGCCCGGCAGCTGGATCCGGTGGGAGAGTGATCCGTTCATGGCCGTGCGGGTCGCGTCCGTGATCCGGGTCAGCGGGGCGAGCATGCGGCCGGCGAGCGTCCATCCTCCCAGGAGACCGAATACCAGCAGGAACACCAGCACTGCCGCGGTCGCCGGGGCGTAGGCGCCCAGAATGATGGAGCGGACAGGCACGAATTCACCGGGGCGGCTCGAAACGACCCGCACGTCGCGCAAGAGGAACACCCACACGGTGGCGAGCAGCAAGGCGCCCGCGACCATGAGGAACGCGGCGTAGCTCAGGGTGAGTCTGAGGCGAACGCTCAGCCCCGGCGCCCTATCCACGCTCGCCTTCGGCATGTCCGGTGCCAGGTGCCGTGTCGATGCGGTAGCCGACACCTGGCACGGTGGCGATGATCCAGGGTTCGCCGAGCCGTTTGCGCAGTGCCGAGACGGTGATGCGCACGGCGTTGGTGAACGGGTCGGCGTTCGCGTCCCACGCGCGTTCCAGGAGTTCTTCGGCGCTGACGACACCGCCTTCGGCGGCGACGAGGACTTCGAGCACGGCGAACTGCTTCCTGGTCAGCGCGACATAGCGGCCGTCCCGGTAGAGCTCGCGGCGGAACGGGTCGAGCCGCAGACCCGCGATCTCCCGCACGGGCGGTCTGTTGTGGGCGCGCCTGCGGTCGAGTGCTCTGAGCCTGAGCGCGAGTTCCTGGAGTTCGAAGGGTTTCGTGAGGTAGTCGTCGGCGCCGAGTTCGAAGCCGGATGCCTTGTCGTCGAGACGGTCGGCCGCGGTGAGCATGAGGATCTGCATGCCGTTGCCGGAGGCGACGATGCGTTGGGCGATCTCGTCACCGGACGGTCCGGGGATGTCGCGGTCGAGGACGGCGATGTCGTAGGCGTTGACGCTCAGCAGTTCCAGAGCGGTGTCGCCGTCACCCGCGATGTCGGACGCGATCGCTTCCAGGCGCAGGCCGTCGCGGATGGCTTCTGCCAGAAACGGTTCGTCCTCGACGATCAACACGCGCATGCTCTCGATGCTACGAGCCCGTGCATATCGTCGGCGTATCGAAAATCTCATACGTGCCGGCAACAGCTCACCGCCTTGATTGGCGGCATGAACCACGCCCCGCCTTCAGCGCGAACAACGACCCGCCGGATTCACCGGCGTCCTGTACGCACTACGAGCCGCGCTCCGGAGCGATCGATCGTCGTTGCCCGCGTACGTATGCCGACCCCACCCAGGACCCGAGGACTCAGCAGTGACCGGTAGTGAGCGAGGACAGACGATCGTGCGGGTCGACGCGGCGGAACAGACCGGACAGGAGGGCGCCGGCCGCCGGGACACCGGCTCCGGTACCTGGCGCGCGGGCGTCCGCCGGGCGATCCGCCTCGGCTCCCGGCCGGGGCCCTGGAAGCGCGGCCCGGTGCTCGCGGCGTCGGCGCTGCTGCTCGGCCTGCTCATGCTGCTGCACGCGGAGATACCGAACCGGATCGGCGGCCTCGGCAGCCTGGTGGAGACCTGCCTGCCGTGGTTCGGCCTGTTCATCCCGGTGCTGCTGGCCTGGGCGCTGTGGCGCCGCTCGGCCTCCGCGGTGGTCGCGCTGCTGCTACCGGTCGTGGTGTGGCTGAGCCTCTTCGGCGGGCTGCTCATCGACAAGTCCCACTCGGGCGGCGATCTCACCGTGGTCAGCCACAACGTCGGCGCCGACAACCCCGACCCGGCCGGCACCGCTCGCGACCTGGCCGCCTCCGGCGCGGACGTACTGGCCCTGGAGGAGATCACCCCGCAGGCGAAGCCGCTGTACGAGAAGGAGCTGGCGGAGGCGTATCCGCACCACACCGTGCAGGGCACGGTCGGGCTGTGGAGCAAGCTGCCGCTGTCGGACACCCGGCCGGTCGACATCGAGATGGACTACGGATCGCTGGCGGACACCAAGCCGGCCGACGTGAAGATGGCCTACAACCGGGCGCTGCGCACCACGGTGGCCACGGACCAGGGGCCGCTGGCGGTGTATGTGGCCCACCTGGGGTCCGTGCGGGTGTTTCCCAGGAACGGCTTCTGGACGGACAGCCGGGACCGCGGCGCGCAGGCACTCGCCCAGGCCATCGCCGCCGAGCACAGCGAGCGGGTGGTGCTGCTCGGTGACCTGAACGGCACCATGGACGACCGCGCGTTCGCCGGCATCACCTCGCACCTGCGGTCGGCCCAGGACGCGGCCGGGGACGGCTTCGGCTTCAGCTGGCCGGCGAAGTTCCCGGTGGCGCGGATCGACCAGATCCTGGTCCGGGGCGTGGAGCCGGAGAGCTCGTGGCTGCTGCCGGCCACCGGCAGCGATCACCGGCCGGTGGCGGCCGGAATCAGCTGGTGAACATCGCGCGAAGCCTCCGGATCCGGCCCGCGCCTCGCGCAGGATCCGCTGCCGCTGCTCGCAGGATCCGCTGCCGCTGATCGCGGGATCCGCTGTCGCCAATCGCGGGATCCGCTGCGTCGGATCGCAGGATCCGCTGTCGCCGATCACGGCGCGTCCCCGCGCGACATCCGCCCGGACTCGCCGCTGGACGAGATCGCCGAAGGCAAGGCCGTACGAGGTTCACCCCGCCCTCGGCGCGGCGGCTGGATACCATGTGGGGCGGCCCACTGCATTGGCGCTGACGAGTAATCGGGGAAGGAATCCGGGCAACATGCCTATCGAGACATTCGAGTTCCAGGTAGAAGCGCGTCAACTCCTGCAGATGATGATCCATTCGATCTACTCGAACAAGGACGTATTTCTGCGCGAGCTCATCTCCAACGCCTCCGACGCGTTGGACAAGTTGCGGCTGGAATCCCTCCGCAACGACGAGCTGGGCGAAGACGTATCGGATCTCCACATCGGCATCGAGGTCGACAAGGAGCAGCGCACGCTCACCGTACGCGACAACGGCATCGGGATGTCGCACGATGAAGTGGTGCAGCTCATCGGGACGATCGCGAATTCCGGCACCGCGAAGTTCCTGAAGGAGTTGAAGGAGGCCAAGGACGCGGCCGCCTCCGAGGAACTCATCGGGCAGTTCGGTGTGGGCTTCTACTCCAGCTTCATGGTGGCCGATGAGGTCACGCTGCTGACCAGGCGAGCGGGAGAGAGCCGGGGCACGCGCTGGGAATCCAGTGGTGAGGGGACGTATACCGTCGAGACGGTCGATGACGCGCCGCAGGGTACGTCGGTGACGCTGCGGCTCAAGCCCGAGGACATCGAGGATCAGCTCTTCGACTACACGTCCGCCTGGAAGATCCGGGAAATCGTCAAGCGGTACTCGGACTTCATCACCTGGCCCATCAAGATGGCCAAGGAGTCCGCCGAATCCGCGGAATCCACGGGCGAGGGCGGCGACGGGGACGGTGAAACTCCCCGCGAGGTCGAGACGGTCAACTCGATGAAGGCCCTGTGGGCCCGGTCCAAGGACGAGGTGACCGATGACGAGTACAGCGAGCTGTACAAGCACATCAGTCACGACTGGAACGACCCGCTCGAAACCATCCGTATGCAGGCGGAGGGCACGTTCGAGTACCAGGCGCTGCTCTTCATCCCGTCACACCCGCCCCAGGACCTGTTCATGCAGGGGCACAAGCGCGGAGTTCAGCTCTATGTGAAGCGCGTGTTCATCATGGATGACTGCGAAGCGCTCATGCCCGAATACCTCCGCTTCATCAAGGGTGTTGTCGACGCACAGGACCTCTCGCTGAATGTGTCGCGGGAAATCCTCCAGCAGGACCGTCAGATCCAGTTGATGCACCGTCGCCTCGTGAAGAAGGTGCTGTCGACGCTGAAGGACATGATGTCCGGAAATCCGGAGCGCTACGCGACGTTCTGGAAGGAATTCGGCCGGGTCCTGAAGGAAGGGCTTCTCAGCGACTTCGAGAACCGCGACGCGATCCTCGGTGTCTCCTCGTTCGCGTCGACCCAGGACAAGGAGGGGCTGACCACTCTCCGGCAGTACGTGGACCGTATGAAGGAGGGGCAGCAGCACATCTTCTATATGACGGGTGAGTCGCGCTCGGCCATCGAGAGTTCGCCGCACATGGAGGCTTTCCAGGCCAAGGGCTTCGAGGTGCTGCTGCTGACCGACCCGGTCGACGAGGTGTGGGTCCAGTCCGTACCGGAATTCGACGGCAAGCAGCTGCGGTCGATCGCCAAGGGCGAAGTCGATCTCGACACCGAGGAGGAGAAGAAGGAGGTCGAGGCCGAACGCGAAAAGCGTCAGCAGGAGTTCGCCGGCCTGCTGACGTGGATGACGAAGGAGCTGAGCGAGAGCGTGAAGGAGGTACGGCTCTCGTCCCGGCTCACCGTCTCGCCCGCCTGCATCGTCGGGGACACCCACGATGTGACGCCCGCCCTGGAGAACATGTATCGCGCCATGGGCCAGGAGGTGCCGCACATCAAGCGCATCCTCGAACTCAACCCCACACACCCGCTGGTCACCGGGTTGCGGACGGCCCACACCGAGCGGGACGCCGACGCGGGACTGGCCGAGGCGGCCGAACTCCTCTACGGGATGGCCCTCCTGGCCGACGGCGGCGAACTCAGTGACCCCTCGCGCTTCATCAAGCTGATGGCGGACCGCCTGGAGCGCACCCTGTAGGCACGCCCCTGTCCGGATCCCGCCATAGTTCTAAACTTGCGCAACCATTAAAGTGTTCGCATGAATGATCAGGGCAGGGATCCGGGCAGGACGGTTTGGGAAACCGCGGTACTCGACGGCGGGCCCGCGGACGGCATACGGATGCGGGTCACCGACCGGCCGGCCGTAGTGCAGGTGACATACCCCTGCGAGCTGGAAGGACCGGCGGGCGGCGCGCAGGCGGAGGCCGTCTACGTGTACCGGCGGGACCCGCGCGTACAGGGCGAGCCGCTGCGGTACGGGATCGACAGAGCCAGCCCCTGAGCCGGGCCGCACGCTCAACGGGCCGCGTCGGCGCCTTCCGGAGCGACCGGACGCGCGGCGGCCACCGGAGCCTGAGCGGAGGCCGCCTGGACGGACGGCGCCTGGACGGAGGCCGCCTGAGCCGGGGACGCCTGAACCGGGGACGTGTGAGAGGAGGGGGCAGGGTGCGTGGCACCCTCCCCCTCCTCCCTCATCGCCTTCGTCTCGCTCTTGAGAATGCGCATGGACTTGCCCACGGCACGCGCGGCGTCCGGCAGCTTCTTCGAGCCGAACAGCACGATGATCACGATCGCCACGATCAGCAGGTGCCAAGGCTCCAACCCGTTACGCAACATCTCCGCCCCGCCTTCCTCTCGTCGAACCATGGCCCTATAAGTTGCTACATTGCGCAACTGTACAACCATGGGAAGGCACACATATGGCAGGCGGCCGGCGCAGAAGGAGTGGAGAGGGGAGCCGATTGCGGCTCGCCCTCGGGATAGCCCTGTCCCTCGTCGTGCTCGCCGCGGCCGGTGCCGGCTGGATCTATCTCAAGCTCAGCGGGAACATCGACACCTTCAGCGCCGGCGGACTCTCCGACAACCGGCCGACGGGCACCTCGAAGGGACAGAACGTCCTGGTCATCGGCTCGGACGCGCGCACCGGCGGAAACAGCGAGCTGGGCGGCGGCAGCAAGGACGACGTCGGCCGTTCCGACACCGCGTTCCTGCTGCATGTCTACGCCGACCACCGGCACGCCGTCGCCGTGTCCATACCGCGCGACACCCTTCTGGACATCCCGCCCTGCCGGCTGGCGGACGGCGGTTGGACGGAGCCGCAGCGCAACGCCATGTTCAACGCGGCGTTCTCCGTGGGGCAGACGGTCAAGGGCAACCCCGCCTGCACCCAGAACACCATCGAGAAGCTCACCGGACTGCGCGTCGATCACACCGTCGTCGTCGACTTCAAGGGCTTCGCGCGGCTGACCGATGTCGTCGGCGGCGTACAGGTGTGTGTCCCGCAGGACATCTACCAGAAGGACCTCAACCCCAACCGCACCACCCGCGGCGAGCGCCTCTTCACCAAGGGCACCCAGACCGTCTCGGGGCAGAAGGCGCTGGATTACGTACGGATCCGGCACGGCATGGGCGACGGCTCCGACATCGGACGGATCAAGCGGCAGCAGGCCTTTGTCGCGAGCCTGCTGAAGAAGGTCAAGGAGCAGGGGCTGACGCCCGCCAAGCTCCTGCCGCTCGCGGACGCGGCCACCCAGTCCATGACGGTCGACCCGGGGCTGGGCTCCGCCGACAAGCTGCTCGGCTTCGCGATGTCGCTCAAGGACATCGATCTGCACAACACCAAGTTCGTGACGATTCCCTGGCGTTACGAGGGGTCGCGCGTCGCGATCGTCGAGCCTGACGCGTCCGCGCTCTGGGCGGCGCTACGGGCCGACCGTACGCTCGACGGCGCGGACGCCAGCGGCAAGAAGGGCCAGGCGGCCGCCGGACCCTCCGCCACGCCGAGCGCCGCCGGGCCCGTCTCGGGCGCGGGCATCGACGTCGCCGTCTACAACGGCACGACGGTGACGGGGCTCGCCGCCCGTGCCGCCCGTACGCTCACCGACCAGGGCTTCACCGTCACGGGTACGGCGACCGCGAGCACCCAGGACCACGCGACCACGGTGATCGAGTACGGCCCCGGCCAGGAGGAGAAGGCGCGGACCGTCGAACGTATCTTCCCCGGCGCACGGCTGACATCGGCGTCCGCCGCGGAGACGGCTGGAGGGATCAACGTCATCCTCGGAAGGTCGTACAGCTCGGCGGAACCGGGACCGGCGCAGCCCGGCCCCCTCCCGTCGGCCGTGGCCGACGGCGCACGCTCCGCCGACGACGACCCCTGCGCGAACCTCTCCTACGGCTGAGCACCGCTATAGCGGCTCTTACGGTTGAGCACCGCTATAGCCGCGTCCGCGGCTGAGCACCGCTATAGCCGCGCGCCGCCGATACGCCCCCGCGCGAAGACCAGCCCCGCCGCGTACAGCCCGAGCACGGCGGCGAGCAGTACGTAGTAGAGCCCCGGCAGCGCGGGCATGCCCAGGATCGGACCGAGCGGCGAGAGCGGCAGCAGCAGCCCGGTCACGGCGAGCCCGGCGGCGGCCCAGCGGACGGGGCTCGGGGCCCGCCGGCCGGTCGCGGGGCGTGCGCTCGTACGCAACAGCAGCATCACCAGCGCCTGGGTGAGCAGGTTCTCGGTGAACCACCCGGAGTGGAAGTCCGCCTGGCTGCCCACGTCGACCGGGGTGTGCAGGGCCGCCGCGAGCACCGCGAACGTCGCCAGGTCCGCGAGGGCGTTGATCAGCCCGAAGCCCGTGATGAACCGGAAGAACGCGCGGGACCGCAGCTCCGTCGGCCGGCGCAGCGCCTCGGGCCGCGGCCGGTCGTACGCGAAGGCGAGCTGCGCGGCGTCGAAGCACAGGTTCTGTACGAGGACCTGGGCCGGAAGCATCGGCAGGAACGGCAGCAGCAGCCCCGCGACCAGCATCGCGATGACGTTGCCGAGGTTGGAGGAGAGCGTGATCCGCAGATACGTGGCGATATTGCCGCTCGAATGGCGCCCGGCGCCGATCGCGTGCTCGATCGCGGTGAGGTCCTTCCGCGCGAGCACGACATCGGTGGACTCGCGGACGACATCGACGGCGTCGCGCGGGCATATCCCGACGTCGGCGGCGTACAGCGCGGGCAGGTCGTTGACGCCGTCGCCGAGGAAGCCGGTGGTGTGACCGTCGGCGCGGACGGCGGCGACGATACGGGCCTTGTGCTCGGGGGTGCAGCGCGCGAAGACGGTGGTGCGCCGGGCGACCTCGGCGATTTCCGCGTCGGTGAGGGCGTCGAGCCGTTCCGCGGTGACGACCTCGCCGGCGGTCGTGTCGAGGCCCAGGTCCAGACAGGCGCGGGCCGCCGTGCCCGGGTGGTCGCCCGTCAGGATCTTGACCGAGACGCCGCGCGCGGCCAGCACCTTCAGCGCCTCGGCGGCGGTCGGAGCGAGGGCGTCGTGCAGCGCGACAAAGCCCAGGAAATCGAGTCCGCGCTCGTCGGCCGGGGTGTAGTCGCGGTGACGGGCGGACCGTTCCGCCGTGGCGACCGCGAGCAGCCGCTGACCGCGGTCCGCCTCGCGCGCGGCCAGCGCGGAGAGCCGGTTCCGTTCCTCGTCGTCGAGCGCGCACCGCTGGAGGACGGCCTCCACCGCCCCCTTGACGACGAGAGTGTGCGTACCGAGGCGGCCCGGCCGTCGTACGACCGCGGTGGAGAGGCGGCGTACGGGATCGAACGGGAGGGCCGCAACGCCCTCGTACCGCGCCGGATCCGCCTCGTCCGCCGCGTCCAGGATCGCGTCGTCAAGGGCGTCCGGGGCGGGCAGATCGGCCAGTTGCAGGGTCCACCAGGCGTTGACGGCGGCCCAGCGCAGCACCTCGGGGTCGGGGGCACCGTACGCGTCCATCGCCCCGCCGACCACGGGCCGGTCCTGGGTGAGCGTGCCCGTCTTGTCCAGGAACAGGACGTCGACGGCGCCCAGGTCGTGCAGCGCGGGCAGGCGTTTGACGATGACCGCGTGGTGGCGTGCGAGGCGTGAGGCGCCACGGGCCAGGGCCGTGGTGACGATGACCGGCAGCATCTCGGGAGTGAGCCCGACGGCGACCGCGACCGCGAACGGCAGAGTCTCCAGGCCCCAGCCGCGCAGGGCGGCGTTGGCCATCAGGACGAGCGGCGGGGTGAGCAGCATGAACCGGATGAGGACCCACGAGATCCCGTGCACCTGCCGGTCGAAAGCGCTGGCCGTACGGCGCCCCGGACGGCTGCGCGCGGCGCCGAACCGCGTACGTGTCCCGGTCGCGACGACGACGGCGGTGCCGCTGCCAGAGGCCACGCTGCTGCCCTGGAAGCACAGCCGCGGCTGGGCGAACACCCCCGCGAACGCCTCGTCGGCCGCGGGCGTATGGGCGCCGCCGGACCCGGCGCCGCCCTCCGCGGCCGGGTGGTCTCCCCCGACGCCCGGCAGGCCGGGCAGGCCCGGCGCGTCGACGGCGTACTTGGCGACCGGCGCCGACTCCCCCGTCAGCGCCGCCTGGTGTACGGTCAGCCCGCTCGCGCGCAGGAGCAGTACGTCGGCGGGCACCAGATCGCCGGGGCCGAGACGGATCACATCGCCCGGCACGAGCTGGTCGACCGGAATCTCCCTCGGCCGCGAGCCGCCCCCGTCACGCGAGCCACCCGCATCACGCGCACCGCCCCCGTCACGCACACCACGCCCGTCACGGATGTCACGGACGTCCCGGCCCTCACACCCGTCGCTCCCGCGCCGCAGCACCGTCGCCGTCGTGGCCACCAGCTCGCGCAGCGCCGCCATGGACCGGTCCGCCCGGTGCTCCCCGGACGAGCGCAGCAGACAGCTGACCACGACCAGCGAGAGGATCACCAGGGCGGTGCCCCAGGCGGAGACGGTGGCCGACACCACCCCGAGACAGAGCAGCACGGCGGTGAACGGATCCCGCACGCTCCGTACGAATCGCCGTGGCCAGGACGCCGTACGCCACTCCGGCACCGCGTTCTCGCCGTACCGGAGCAGCCGCTCCTCGGCCTGCGCGTCCGTCAGCCCGCGCGGCCCGCTGTCCAGCAGCCGCAGCACCTGGAGGGAGGTGAGGGAGGTCAGATCGTGCGGGGTGCCGCCCGCATCCGGCGCCCACGGATCCGTGGGACCAGGGTCCGCACCGGCCCCCGCCCCGGACCCGTGCCCGGCCGCCGTAAACACGCCCGCCCCAGCCACGCCCGGCCCAGCCACGCCCGGCCCGGACACCACGGAGTCGCGCACCGCGGACTCAGGCCGTGATGTCGCGGACGCGCCGTGCCGGAGCGTGCGCCGCGCGGTCGGTCAGCTGGCCGACCATCAGCCGGACCACGGTCACGACATCCGGATCGTCGACGAAGTACACCTGGCGTCGGCCCTCACGCCGCGACCGTACGAGACCGGCCAGCTTCAGCTTGGTCAGATGCTGGCTGACGGCCGGCAGCGCCCCGCCCACGCGCTCGGCGAGTCCGGTCACATCGCTCTCGCCCTGGGCCAGCACCCACACGATGTGCAGCCGAGCCGACGACGCCAGCAGCCCGAACGCGGCGGCGGCCTCGGCCAGCACTTCGGCAGGAGGATCCTGGAAACCGCCGGCACCCACCGGCCCGCCTGCCGTCACGATCGCTCTCCCGTCCCGCGCGGGCCGTCACCCCGTCAACCCGAATGTCCTCATGTCTGAGGGCCCGAAGGCCCGAACCAGCGGTTCAGTCTAGAGCTACGGCTTGTCGCGGGGATCCCGCGCGGGCTGGACGTCCGGCTCGACGATGATGCCGGTGACGACGCGGCGCTCCCCCGGCGCGGCGGCATCGGACGTCCTGCCTTCCTCCTTGCCCCCCGCCTTGCCTTCGTCCTTGCCGTCCTCCTTGAGAGCCTTCGTCTCGCTCTTGAGGATGCGGGCGGCCTTGCCGGCGGAGCGGGTCAGCTCAGGGAGCCTCTTCACCCCGACGACCACCGCGACAACGATGAGGATCAGGGCCAGTTCACTCAAGCCGAACATCAGGTCTGCTCTCTCCCGGTAACGGATCGGATCGACTTCTACAGTGCTGTAGAAGTATCCCGTACGAGGCAAGCGCACAACAAGCCCGGACCGAGCCACCGCGAAGCCGACAACACCCACCGGCACCTACCCATGCCGACCCCCCGCGTCACCCCTTCGATCACACCGGAAGACACTCACACCCTGCTACTCTTCGTCCGCCATTGATCACTTAGCGTCACAAAGGGACAACCGGGAGCACCTGTGAAGGTCGCATGCGTCGGCGGCGGACCCGCCGGCCTGTACTTCTCGATCCTGATGAAACGGCAGAACCCGTCCCACGACATCACCGTCTACGAACGGAACGCGGCCGGATCCACCTACGGCTGGGGCGTGACCTACTGGGGCAGCCTGATCGACAAGCTCCATGTCCACGACCCCGAATCCGCGGTCGCCATCAGCGCGAGTTCGGTCCGCTGGAGCGACGGGGTCGCACACGTCGGGGACCGGAAGACGGTGCACCACGGCGACACGGGCTTCGGTATCGGCCGCCGCCGGCTGCTCGACATCCTCGCCGAGCGGGCCCGTTCCCTCGGCGTACGCGTCGAGTTCGAGCACCCGATCGCCGACACGGCCGAACTGCCCGCAGCCGACCTGGTCGTGGCCTGCGACGGGGTCGGCAGCGCACTGCGCGAGCGGCTCGCCGGTCACTTCGGCACGGAGACCAGGGCCGGGCGCAACACATACATCTGGCTCGGCACGACCAAGATCTTCGACTCCTTCACCTTCGCCTTCGTGGAGACCGAGCACGGCTGGATCTGGTGCTACGCCTACGGGTTCAGCGAGGACGGGAGCACCTGCATCGTCGAGTGCTCCCCGGAGACCTGGTCGGGCCTCGGGCTCGACAGAGCGAGCGAGGCGGACGGCCTGGCCCTGCTGGAGCGGCTCTTCGCGGGACCGCTGGACGGGCACCGGCTGATCGGCCGGGCGCACGCCGACGGCAGCGCGCAGTGGCTGAACTTCCGCACCCTGACCAACCGGACCTGGCATCACGGCAATGTCGTCCTGCTCGGCGACGCCGCCCACACCACGCACTACTCCATCGGCGCGGGCACCACACTCGCGCTGGAAGACGCCATCGCGCTGGCCGGCGCGCTGCGCGGACACGGCGTACAGCGCGGACCCGGCAGGCAGCGCGGACCCGACGGACACGACGTACGCCCGGAACTGCGGAGCGCCCTCGTCCAGTACGAGCGGGAGCGGAGGTCCGCCCTCCTCCCCGTCCAGAGCGCGGCCCGCTACAGCGCCCAGTGGTACGAGAACCTTCCGCGCTATATCCAGCTCGCCCCGCCGCAGATGTTCGCGCTGCTCGGGCAGCGGCACTCCCCGCTGCTGCCGCACGTCCCGCCCCAGCTGTACTACCGGATCGACAGGGCGGCCGAGCAGCTGGAGGCGCTGCGCAAGCTCAAGCGCTGGCTGGGCCCGAGGGTCGCGAGGACGCTGCACGCCCGTTCACGCGCCTCCGGCGGCTGACCACCTCCGTCCGGGAGGTACAGAACGACGTCCAGGGCAGGGCCGGGCCGGACCGGCAGAGCCGGGCTTACTCGTCTACGCCCTGTCCAGGAACGTCTACACCCTGTCCGGGAACGTCGTCACCGCCAGCGCCTTCTTGGTGGAGCGGTAGCGCGCCAGCATTACGGGGCGCAGCCAGCGCACCGACGCCGGGAAGGCGCTCAGCGCGGCCGCGTACCCGGGGATCCGGTCCGGGTCCTCCATCAGGCCGAGCACCAGATGCGGGCCGGCCCGGAAGTCGCCGCGGAAGATCCCGTTCCGCACGCGGCCGAGGTCGGCGTCGGACACCTGCGGGAACAGGTCGAGCAGGACCGGCTCCTCCTCGTCGAAGTGCCTGGTCAGAATCTCGCGGACGCGCTGGGCCGACGGCAGCCCGGACATCGCCGCCTCACTGACGACCACCAGCACCTCGGCGGGGCCGCCCGTGATCTCCCGGGCGGCGATCGCGTCGACCACCCTGGAAAGCGTGTGCAGCTCGGCGTCGAGCGCCTGGTGCTCGATGACCATCCGGTCGAGATCGGCGACAGCAGTGGGAAACAGCTGGTTCAGTGTCGGCCAGAGCTCTTCTTCCTCACTCCCGTGATGGCTCCTGATGTACTCGATCAGCCAACGGGAGGTGCTGACCAGCGTCCTGACATCGACGGGCTGCCCGTCGGCGAGATTGGCGAACGCGACGGCGTCGAGAGCAGCGCCCCGCCGCATGATCGTGTGCTCGGCGAGGAGTTCGTCGTATATGCGCGAGCGTTCGGCTCGAAGCATGGATGAAACCGTCATTCTCAGTCCCTCGGAAATATGAGGTAAGCCCGCCTGGAGCGGGGTTTCGCGCAGGTGTCCGTCGCCGAGATCGCCCGCCAGGCAGGGACCGCGGTCAAGACGGTGTGCGTCAGCGCCGGGGGCCGGCTCGACATACTGCGGGAAACCGTCCGCCGCGCGGCCGCGCACTCCGGCGCTCAGGAGACCGTGGGCGGATACGGGGCACCGAGGACGCCGTCTCCGCCATCGCCCTGCTCGCCCACCGCGAAGCGGCGGAAGCACTCTGGGGCGAAGGCACCTCTCTCACTACTCCTGTGCCCCCCGAGAGATCGCCTCACACATCACGCGCCTCGGTGCTCTCAAGGCCGGGATGACCTTGGCCACGAAGGTGCTGTTCAAGGAGTTATCCACAGGCTGGGCGGGACACCGACGGAATGTCAGGGGCCGGGCGCAGAATAGGGGGCATGACTGAGATCACCGGTTCGACACCGAATTCGACAGCGGCCTCGCCTGCGGTCCCGGCAGCGGGCTCGGCCGCGGCCTCCATGCCCGAGTGGGAGAAGCGCTTCCGGGCGCCGCGGGTGTCGCTGCCCGACTGGGCGGAGGACGCGCCGGAGCGCGCGCTGTTCGTCTCCAATGCGACAGGGACGTACGAGCTGTACGCGTGGGATCGCGCGACCGGTGAGCAGCGGCAGGCGACGGACCGGCCGAACGGGACGACGGACGGCGTGCTCTCGCTCGACGGCGAGTGGATCTGGTGGTTCTCGGACACGGACGGGGACGAGTTCGGGGTCTGGATGCGCCAGCGGTTCGCCGCCGGGGCGGACGCGGCCGGTGACGAGCCGGCGGTGCCGGGTCTCGGCCCCTCCTATCCGGCCGGGCTCGCGCTCGGCCGGGACGGCACGGCCGTGGTGGGGCGCTCGACCGACGAGGACGGCTCGACGCTCCATGTCGTACGTCCCGGCGAGGAGCCCGTGGAGATCTACCGGCACCGCGAGTCGGCCGGAGTCGGGGATCTGTCGCACGACGGCTCGCTGCTGGCGATAGAGCACACCGAGCACGGCGACGCGATGCACTCGGCGGTGCGGGTGCTGCGGCTGGACGGCTCGGTGGTGGCCCAGCTGGACGACACGGAGGGCGGTACGCGCGAGCTGGGCCTGGAGGTGCTGGGCTTCGCGCCGGTGGAAGGGGACAGCCGGCTGCTCATCGGTCATCAGCGGCGGGGGCGCTGGGAGCCGGTCGTCTGGAATCCGCTGACCGGCGAGGAGACCGATCTCGCCATCGAGCTGCCCGGTGATGTGAATGCGGAGTGGTATCCGGACGGATCGGGGCTGCTGGTCGCGCACAGCTTCGAGGCCCGCAGCGAGCTGTGGCGCTATGACTTCGCCAAGAGCGCGCTGATCCAGGTGGAGACCCCGGCCGGGACGGTCTCGGGGGCGACGGCCAGGCCCGACGGAAGCGTGGAGTACCTGTGGTCGTCGGCGGCCCGCCCGCCGGAGGTGCGGTCCACGGCGGGCGGGGTGGTGCTCGATCCGCCGGGGCCGGCGGCGCCCGCCTCGGTGCCGGTGGAGGACGCGTGGGTGGAGGGCCCCGGCGGCCGGGTCCACGCGCTGGTGCAGCGGCCGGAGGGCGAGGGCCCGTTCCCGACGGTCTTCGAGATCCACGGCGGCCCGACCTGGCACGACAGCGACGCGTTCGCGGCGGGCCCGGCCGCGTGGGTCGACCACGGCTTCGCGGTCGTCCGGGTCAACTACCGGGGCTCCACCGGATACGGACGGGAGTGGACGGACGCGCTCAAACACCGGGTCGGGCTGATCGAGCTGGAGGACATCGCGGCGGTCCGGGAGTGGGCGGTGGAGTCCGGCCTGGCGGATCCGGCGAAGCTGGTGCTCGCGGGCGGCTCCTGGGGCGGCTATCTGACCCTGCTCGGCCTCGGCACCCAGCCCGACGCCTGGTCCGTGGGGCTGGCGGCCGTGCCGGTCGCCGACTATGTGACGGCGTACCACGACGAGATGGAAGCCCTCAAGGCGATGGACCGCACGCTGCTGGGCGGTACGCCGGAGGAGGTGCCGGAGAGGTTCGCGGCCTCGTCACCGCTGACCTATGTCGACGCCGTCAGGGCCCCGGTCTATATCTCGGCGGGCGTCAACGACCCGCGCTGCCCGATCCGCCAGGTGGAGAACTATGTGGACAGGCTGGCGGCCCGGGGCGCGGTCCACGAGGTGTACCGGTACGACGCGGGCCATGGCTCGCTCGTCGTGGAGGAGCGGATCAAGCAGGTCCGGCTGGAGCTGGAGTTCGCCGTCAAGCACCTGGGGGTGGACGCACGGTGAGCTGAGACGAGAAGAGGCGAGGCCGGGACGGGGGGCCGCTACGGGGGACCCGGGACCGGGCGTCCGGGCGGCGTTCCGTACCGTGGAGGGGTGTACCGCTTCCTGGTGACTCCGCGCTGGTTGGGGATCAACGTCTTCGTTCTGCTGGCGATCCCCGTGTGCATTTTCATGGGGACCTGGCAGCTGGGGCGCTTCGAGGACCGCGTCGCCTCGCACGAGGCCGCGAAGGCGGCGCCCGATCCCGGTGAGCGGCCCGCGGCCGCGCTGGAGACCCTGTTGCCGGTCGACCAGACGACCTCGGGCCGCCATGCCACGGCGAGCGGGCGGTACGGAGATCAGTTCCTGGTGCCCGACCGGGAGCTGGACGGCGAGAACGGTTCGTATGTGCTGACCATGCTCCGTACCGACGGCGGCAAGGCGCTGCCCGTGGTGCGCGGCTGGCTGCCCAGCGGCGGGAAGGTGCCCGCGCCGCCCACCGGCGAGATCACCGTGACCGGGTCGCTCCAGGCGTCCGAGTCCACCGGCTCCGACGGGGTGCGGGCGGGCGGCGGGCTGCCCCAGGGGCAGCTGGCCATGATCAGCGCGGCGTCGCTGGTCAACGTCGTGCCGTACGACGTGTACGACGCCTGGGTCACTGTCAGCAAGGCGTCGGACGGGCTGCGGGCCGTGCCGGCGGGCGCGCCGCAGAACACCGGGCTCGACCTCAAGGCGTTCCAGAACCTCGGTTACACCGGTGAGTGGTTCGTCTTCGCCGGCTTCGTGGTCTTCATGTGGTTCCGGCTGGTCCGGCGCGAGGCGGAGGCGATCAGGGACCGGAAGCTGGGGCTGGGGACCGCCGCGTAGCACGGACCTCCGCGTAGCACCGGCCGGGCGCGAGGCCACGCGACCGCGCCGGACCTCCCGGCCCGCGGACCGCCCGGCCCCTGCCCTGTCGCACAGCCCACGTCCCCACGGCAACCCGTGTCCCCACGGCGGCCCGTGTCCCTACGACCGCCCGTGTCCCTACGACCGCCCGTGTCCCCAGGACCGCTCACGTCCCCACGACGGCTCGTGTCCCTGCGACCGCTCGCGTCTGCCTACGACGGGTTACGACGCGTTGAGAACGCCCGTCTTGTAGATGGTGCCGGCGCAGGCGTTCGGGATGCTGGTCTGGCCGCTCGGGGCGCCCGGTTCCGCCGTGTGGGACACCGCGACCGAGCCGTCCATCGTGCCGCCGTCGGTGGTCAGCTGGGTCACCGTGTTCGAGTCGTCCCCGCCGGTGCCCGGTCCCGTACCGGGGTCGCCGGTCGCGCCCGCCGAGCCGTCCTCGGACGGGGAGGGGTCGGGTGAGGCACCGGTCGTCGGGCAGGTCTCCGAGGGCACCCAGGCGAACTTCACCTCGTACGCGCCGTTCGGCGGCAGCACCAGGGCCGTCGCCTCCTGGGAGGGGTCGGGCAGTCCGGCCGCCGGGTCGCCCGCGGTGTGCTGCGCGACGGCGATCTTGTTCTGGTCGGCCGCGCCCGTGGCCAGGAAGCTGACCGTGCCGCGGCCGGTGACCGAACAGCCCGAGGCCGAGACATTGGAGACGCGGAAGCTTCCGTAGACCGTGCCTCCGGCGTCCGGGGCACCCGACTGGCCCACGACCAGGAGCTGGCTCGGGTCGCAGGCGGGCGAGGAAGCGGTCTCGTAGGGGGCGCCGGGGTCGTCCGAGCCGCCCTTGCCGCCCTCCGGCGAACCGGACACGGCCCCGCCCTCCGGCTTGTCCTTCTTGTCGGGCTCGTCCTCGCCGGCGGACACCTTGTCGGAGGGGCCGCCCGTGTCCTTCTTGCCGTCCGTGGTGCCCTTGCCGGCGTCGGTGCCGCCCTGCGCCTGCTCGCTGTGGCCGGTGCTGACGGCGCGGTCGTCCGCCGTGTCCGTGGAGTTGGCGACATGCACGAAGGCGGGGACCGCCGTCCCGAACAGCAGCGCCGCCGCGGCCATACCGACGACCGCCTGGCGCTTTCTGGCCCGCCGGGTCGGTACGGCCTTGCGGAGATGCTCCAGGGCGCCGTCGGACGGCCGCAGGTCGCCCACGGCGCCGTGCAGCATCCGCCGCAGCGCCAGTTCGTCCCCGTCCAGGCCGCCGTTCAGGTCGTTGCTCACGACCCCGCCGCCGTCACCGTCACCACTGTCACCGCCGTCGGCACGGTCACCACCAGCGCGGTCAGCACGGTCACCGCCGTCAGCGCGGTCACCGCCGGCCCTGTCGTCATCGGCGGTGTTCTCCCACCTGTCGGCACCCGTGTCACCGAGGCCGCTCAGCTCATTCTCCGGCCCGTTGTTCACAATTCCGTTTCCAGTCAGGTCGTTCAACGGAGCGTCCGGCCCGGTCAGTTCGTCCCCGCCGTCATCGCCGCGGCCGATTCCTCGCCGGTCCTCGCGCCCACTCATGCCGTGGCCTCCATGGCGACGCGCAGCGCCGCTATGCCGCGCGAGCCGTACGCCTTCACCGAGCCCAGGGAAATCCCCAGCGTCTCGGCGACCTGCGCCTCGGTCATGTCCGCGAAGTAGCGCAGCGACAGCACCTCGCGCTGCCGGCGCTGGAGCCCGCGCATGGCCTTGATCAGCGCGTCCCGCTCCAGCAGGTCGTACGCGCCCTCCTCCGCGCTCGCCATGTCCGGCATCGGCTTCGAGAGCAGCTTGAGACCGAGTATGCGGCGGCGCAGCGCGGAGCGGGAGAGGTTCACGACCGTCTGCCGCAGATACGCGAGGGTCTTCTCCGGCTCACGGACGCGGTTGCGCGCGGAGTGCACCCGGATGAAGGCCTCCTGGACGACGTCCTCGCAGGAGGCCGTGTCGTCCAGCAGCAGGGCGGCGAGACCGAGCAGCGACCGGTAGTGGGCGCGGTAGGTCTCGGTCAGGTGGTCGACGGTGGTGCCCGCGGCCGCCGCCTCGTCAGCGCCGTCGCGCTGGGAGGGGATGCGTGCGGGCCGCGCGGCGGGCATGGGGGCGATCACCGGCATGCCGCCGGGCGTGCGTGGCCGCCGGAGCGGACGCGCTGCCGCGCCGCGCACCGGGCCGATCGCTGTGAATTCGAGAACCTCTGCCACGCCAGTTGGACACGCTTCCCCCCGCCAGGGTTGTACGCGCACACCACCCGATTTGACGCTGCACCAAATACCGTCATGCGTAACTGTTCTCCCCCTATGCCCCATTTTTTGCGACACCGCAAAGGGGCGACCGCAGAGACGCTTTCCAGCCGTCCAGCGGTTGCAGAGCTCTCGCGGAAAGACGGATGGGCATCGTCGAACACGACAACGTCCCAGTTCAAGAGGCATAGAGCACAGAATTGCCCACAGGACGTTCACAGATTCTACAAAGTTTTACTGATCTACGGCTTCCCGATTTCGCCCGCGACGGCCTCGGCGATCTGGGCCGTGTTCAGCGCGGCGCCTTTGCGAAGATTGTCACCGCAGATGAACAGTTCGAGCGCCCGGGGGTCGTCCAGCGACCGCCGTACCCGCCCCACCCAGGTCGGATCCGTCCCCACCACATCGGCGGGCGTGGGGAAATCGCCCGCCCCGGGATTGTCGAACAGCACCACGCCCGGCTGGGTCGCCAGGATCTCATGCGCCCGGCCGACCGTGATCTCCTGCTCGAACCGCGCGTGCACGGCGAGGGAGTGGCCGGTGATCACCGGGACCCGGACACAGGTCGCCGACACCCGCAGCGTCGGCAGATCCAGGATCTTCCTGGTCTCCTCGCGGATCGCCATCTCCTCCGAGGACCAGCCGCCCTCCACCGCCGACCCGGACCACGGCACGACGTTCAGCGCCAGCGGTGCGGGGAAGGGGCCGGTGGCATCGCCCACCGCGCGGCGCACATCGCCGGCGCGCGTGCCCAGCTCCGTACCCGCGACCAGGGAGAGCTGTTCGCGCAGCGCGCTGACGCCGTCCTGTCCCGCCGCGCTCACCGCCTGGTACGAGGAGACCACCAGCTCCCGCACCCCGAACTCGGCGTGCAGCGCGCCCACCGCCACGATCATCGAGAGCGTCGCGCACCCCGGGCTCGCGACGATGCCGCGCGGACGGGCCCGTACGGCATGGGGGTTGAGCTCGGGCACGACCAGCGGGACGTCGGGGTCCATCCGGAACGCGGCCGAATTGTCCACGACGACGGCGCCCTTGGCCGCGGCGATCGGTGCCCACTGGGTGGACACCTCGTCCGGTACGAGGAACAGCGCCACGTCGACACCGTCGAGAGCCGCCTCGGAGAGCGCGACGACCTCGGTCGCCTCTCCGCGTACGGACAGCTTGCCGCCGTCCGTACGCGAGGAGGCGATCAGCCTGATGTCGCCCCAGACGTCGGCGTGCTGCGACAGGATCTGGAGCATCACGGCGCCGACGGCTCCGGTCGCTCCCACGACCGCGAGCGTCGGCCCGCCGTTCATCGCGCGGCGCTCCGTACGGCGCCACGGGGCGCGTTCATCGTCCGGTGCCTCCGTAGACGACGGCCTCGTCGGAGTCGCTGTCGAGACCGAAGGCGGTGTGCACGGCGCGCACCGCCTCGGTGACCTCGTCCGCGCGGGTGACCACCGAGATACGGATCTCGGATGTCGAGATCAGCTCGATGTTCACGCCCGCGTCCGAGAGCGCCTCGAAGAATCCGGCGGTGACGCCCGGGTTGGTCTTCATGCCGGCGCCGACGAGCGAGATCTTGGCGATCTGGTCGTCGTAGCGCAGCGACTCGAAGCCGATCGTCGACTTCGTCTTCTCCAGCGCGTCGATCGCCTTGCGGCCCTCGGTCTTCGGCAGCGTGAAGGAGATGTCGGTCAGACCGGTCGACGCGGCGGAGACGTTCTGCACCACCATGTCGATGTTGATCTCGTTGTCGGCGATGGCGCGGAAGATCGTCGCGGCCTCGCCGGGCTTGTCGGGGACACCGACGACCGTGATCTTCGCCTCTGAGGTGTCATGGGCGACACCGGAGATGATGGCCTGCTCCACCTTGCGGTCCCCTTGCGGTTCGTTGCTGACCCATGTGCCCTGAAGTCCCGAGAAGGAGGAGCGGACATGGATCGGGATGTTGTAACGGCGTGCGTACTCGACGCACCGGTGCAGCAGCACCTTGGAGCCGGAGCTGGCGAGCTCCAGCATGTCCTCGAAGGAGATCCAGTCGATCTTCCGGGCCTTCGTCACGACCCGGGGGTCCGCGGTGAAGACACCGTCCACATCGGTGTAGATCTCGCACACCTCGGCCTCCAGCGCCGCCGCGAGCGCGACAGCGGTGGTGTCCGAGCCGCCACGGCCCAGCGTAGTGATGTCCTTCTTGTCCTGGGACACCCCCTGGAACCCGGCGACGATGGCGATGTTGCCCTCGTCGAGCGCCGTACGGATCCGGCCCGGCGTGACATCGATGATGCGCGCTTTGTTGTGGACCGAGTCGGTGATGACGCCCGCCTGGCTGCCGGTGAACGACTGGGCCTCGTGGCCCAGGTTTTTGATCGCCATCGCCAGCAGGGCCATGGAGATCCGCTCTCCGGCGGTCAGCAGCATGTCGAACTCACGCCCGGCGGGGATGGGGGATACCTGCCCGGCGAGATCGATCAACTCGTCCGTCGTGTCGCCCATCGCCGACACCACGACGACCACCTGGTGGCCGTTCTTCTTGGCATCGACGATCCGCTTGGCGACCCGCTTGATGCCCTCGGCATCGGCTACGGAGGAGCCTCCGTACTTCTGCACGACAAGGCCCACGTGCGCTCCTCGCTCAGTCCATAGTCACTGTCGGCTCAGTTTAACGAGCGACCGCCCGGCGTCCCGGCTATACCACATCGTGAGATGTCCAGCCCACTCCGTGATCATCTTGAGACGGTTACGGCCGCTCGGTGAGGATGCATGCCCCCGATGGCGCGGTACACGCGGGAACGTGGCCCACGTCACCTGAGCGTGCGCATGCCCAGCGGGGTCGCGATCTCCTCCGCCATCACCTTGCCGGCCTCCTCCGCCAGGACGTCCTCGGCCTCCTCGGTCAGGCCCTGGTCGGTGTCGAGACCGTCCAGGGCAGGGAGCGGCTGGTCCAGGCGTACGTGGGCGACCAGCGACTGGAGCGCACGGAGCGTGGCCGAGGCGGTGGAACCCCAGTTGGAGAAGTACGAGAACTGCCACCACCACAGCGCCTCGGTCGTCCGGCCCGCGCGGTAGTGGGCCAGACCGTGGCGCAGGTCCGTCACCACACCGGCGATGTCGTCGGAGATACGGGACGGCACGGGCGCCTTGCGCGGTTCGTACGGGTCGAAGACCTCGGAGTAGACGTCGATCGGCTCAAGGATCACGGCGAAGCGTTCGCGCAGGTCGTCGACGTCCGGCTCGGGGCCGAGATCGGGCTCGTACCGCTCGTCGGGAAGAATGTCCTCGTGGGCGCCCAGCCGGCCGCCGGCCAGCATGAGCTGGGAGAACTCCAGCAGCAGGAAGGGCACGGCACTGTCCGGTTCATCGCCCTTCGCCACCTCCGTGACGGCGACGATGAAGCTCTCGATCTGGTCGGCGATCTGGACCGCGAAGTCGTCCGGATCCTGATTGACGGCGTGCAGCGTTGCGTCAGACATCGAGAAGTCGTCTCCCCTCGAAGGCACGCCCGAGCGTGACCTCGTCGGCATATTCCAGGTCGCCCCCCACGGGCAGACCGCTGGCCAGGCGTGTGACCTTCAGGCCCATCGGCTTGATCATGCGGGCGAGGTACGTGGCCGTGGCCTCGCCCTCCAGATTGGGGTCGGTCGCCAGGATCAGTTCGGTGACCGTACCGTCGGCGAGACGGCTCAGCAGCTCACGGATCCGCAGGTCATCGGGGCCCACGCCGTCGATGGGGCTGATCGCGCCGCCGAGCACGTGGTACTTGCCGCGGAACTCGCGGGTGCGCTCGATGGCGACGACGTCCTTCGGCTCCTCCACGACACAGATCACCGTCACATCGCGGCGCGCGTCACGGCAGATCCCGCAGCGCTCCTCCTGCGCGACATTGCCGCACACGGCGCAGAACCGGACCTTGTCCTTGACCTCAAGGAGGGCATGGGCGAGACGGCGGACATCGGTGGGCTCGGCCTGGAGGACATGGAAGGCGATCCGCTGCGCGCTCTTGGGACCGACGCCGGGCAGCCTGCCCAGCTCGTCGATCAGTTCCTGGACCACGCCTTCGTACAACGGACTGCCTTCCCTACTACGGTGAGTACATACGCTAGTTGCTGCCCGCGCGGGTGAGAAGGCCGGGCTAGAAGGGCAGGCCCGGCATCCCGCCGAGCCCCTGGGCCAGCGGGCCCAGCTTCTCCTGCTGGAGCTGCTGCGCGTTGTCGTTCGCCGCGTGCACGGCCGCCACGACGAGATCCGCGAGGGTCTCCGTGTCCTCGGGGTCGACGGCCTTCGGGTCGATGACCAGAGCGCGCAGCTCTCCGGAGCCGTTGACCGTGGCCTTCACGAGACCACCGCCCGCCTGTCCCTCGACCTCGGCGTCCGCCAGCTCCTCCTGTGCCCGCGCGAGGTCCTGCTGCATCTTCTGGGCCTGCTGGAGCAGCTCTTGCATATTGGGCTGACCACCACCGGGAATCACGGTCACTCCTGGCATCTCGACGACGAGTTACTGGACGAGTTGTCCGTAAGGCGAGCCTACGTGGTCCCCGGTCGGCTCGCCCTACCCCGCCGGAACGAACCCCAAGCGAACTCTTTCGAGTGAGAGCTTCCGCGCTCCTTTACCTGATCACGGCGCCCATGTGGAGGGAAATGCCGGGATTTCGAGCACACAGCCCACCATTTGGCGGTAGGAAGTGGATGCGCATCGACAGGCGCATGGCCGGACGGTCCCTGGGCGGTACGTACGTACACCGATCGTCACACAGAGTCACAGCAGACCGTAGAGGAGTACCCAGGTGAGCCAGCCGGAGATGCAGCCCGGAGGCCCCGCCCGGGAGGAGGGGCCTCCGTCCGGGGAGATCACCGGCGAGGACGAGAGCGGCCCGCCGCCCTACGGCGATCTGACCGGGGGCCCGTTCCCGCTCGGGGACTGGGGAGAGCCCGCGGAGCGGCTCGACGAGCTCTACCGCTGGGTCGAGACGGGGGCGCTGCGCACGGTCGACTGGTATCTCGCCGACCGGGTACGCAAGCGGCGCGCCGCCCGCGCCCTGCGGGCGGCGACGGCCGTCGCGGTGACGGCGGGCGCGGCGCTGCCGCTGCTGGATCTGACGGGCGCGCTGACCGGGGCCGCGGGGTGGGGCTATCTCTCACTGCTGCTGGGCGCGGCCTGCGTGGGGTGCGACCGGTACCTGGGGCTGACGTCCGGCTGGATGCGGGCGGTCGCGACGGCGCAGGCGGTGCAGCGCAGACTCCAGACGTTCCAGTTCGACTGGGCTTCGGAGTGCGTACGGGAGGTCCTCGGCCCGACCGAGGGCACGGCCAGCGAGGCGGCGGAGCGCTGCCTCGGCGTCCTGCGGCGGTTCACGGAGGACGTGACGGAGCTGGTACGGGCGGAGACGGCGGACTGGATGGTCGAGTTCCGCTCGGGCCCCGCGCCGCTGATGATGCAGTCGGTGCCGATGGGCGGGGCGCGCGGGGAGGGCGTGGTACCGCCTCCGGGACGCTTCCCGCTCCCGCCGGGCACCCGCCCGAACATGCCGAGGCAACGACCGCCCGAAGCGCGGTGAAAGAGCAGCGCGGTGAGAGCGAGCGGCCGATGCACGGTCGGTGAAAGATGCTGCCTCCCGGCGAGAGCGGCCGGGGGCGGGCTCTCGCCGGCCCCCGGCCCGCACCGCTCCTCAGTCGAGATGCTCCTCAGCTGAAGATGATCATCGAGCCCTGGCCCAGGCTCCTGGTCGCCGCCGCGTGCAGACCGAGCCACACATGGCGCTCCCGGGCGAACGGACTGTCGTCGTACGGGATCGAGGTCGCCGGTTCCTCCAAGGACGTCGGGCGGGCCGGCGGGGCGGGGGCGGACGGGGGGTTGGCCGGGTCGATACCGATCGCCGGGCCGACGATCTCCAGCTCCCGCAGCAGACCCTGCGTGGAGCCCAGCGGGCCACCGCCCGCGAGGAGTTCCTCGTTCGAGAGGGGCGCGTCGTAGTCCACCGGGACATACGCGCCCGCGTGGTCGTAGTGCCAGACCAGATGCGACTGCTGGGCCGTCGACTCGAACATCTCCAGCAACTGCTCGTAGTCGCCCCCCAGTTCACCGACCGGCGTCACCGCGAGGCCGCAGAGCTGGAGCAGATACGCGCGCCGCAGGAAGTGCAGCGCGTCGTAGTCGAAACCGGCGACGGGGGCGACATCCCCCGAGAGGCCCGGCATATAGGCGAAGACGGGAACGGACGGCAGCCCGGCAGCACCGAGCGCCTTGTCGTAGACGGCGATCTCTTCGGCGAAGGGGTTGTCGGGGCTGTGGCACAGCACATCGACGAGGGGGACCAACCACAAGTCACAGGCCAAGGGAGGCTCGCTCTCCAACGAGTTCGTACGCGGGGCGCGCGATGGTCGCGACGGTCGGGACAGCGTAATGCGGAGGGCACGTTCAGCGAAGAGGCCCGGGGCGACGGGGCTGGTAGGTGAGGGCTGTGCGGGGGTACGCGAGGGCGCGTACGGAGACAGTCATCCCGTGGACGAGTAAGGCGGCAGATCCCAGATCCATGCCCCGCCCACCCGCTTCCCCGGCCCCCCGAGCAGCTTCTCCAACGTCTCGTACAGCGCCGCGTCATTGGGCTGCGGCGCGAGCACCACCACCCCCGCCTTCCAGAACTCCAGGTCGAAGCGGGCCTGCGCGCGCCATTTGGCGTCGATGGCCGGGACCTGGCCGCTGTAGCGGACATCGCGCAGCAGATTGGAGGTGTAGCGGGCCGGGGCACCGTAGATCCCCATCCGCTCCTCCCCCCACGGCCCGTTGAAGTACCCACCGGGCACCGAGAAACCGAGGCCGCTCGCCGACTGCCAGTGCAGCGCCTCCGCGTTGCCGGGATCGGGCACCGGTACGGGCACCACGGTCTCGCCCTCCCCGACGTACCGGCGGTACATGCCGTCCGCGATGAACGCCGGGACCTCCGCGCGCTCCCGTACCGGCAGCGGTGTCGGGACGATCGGCAGCAGGGCCCCGGCCACCACCGCGCATGCCACCAGCCGGAGCCTGCGCCGCTCCTCCAGCGCCGTCCCGCCGAGCCTCAGCTCCCGCTCCTCGGCGCGCAGTTCGGCGAGCCGGCCGGCCGCCAGTGCCACCAGCGCGCCCAGCGCTGGCGCGCAGATCATCGCCACCCGCGACTCGATGACCGACTCGAAGAGCGGCTGATGGGCCAGGATCCGCCAGGGCCCCGTCAGCACCACGTCCGTGAAGGGGATACGTATCTTCGGCCCCATCGAGAGCAGCGCCGCCGCCAGCGCCGTGAACGCCAGCGCCCTGACCACCGCGGCCCGCCACAGCCACACCCCGATCCCGCACGCCAGGGCGATCAGCGGCCAGCCGTAGAAGGCGTTCTGCTCGGTGCGGTTCATCGCGAGCCGGTCGGCCGTCGCGTCGTCGCCGAACAGCGAGCGCCCGGAGTACTGGAGGAAGGCGAGCGGACTGTTTCCCGCGCCGTCGCCGTGCAGCACGCTGTGATAGCTCTGCGGCCCGAAGAACTGCCAGTACAACGGCACCGCGACCAACGGCAGACACACCGTCAGCGCCCACCCCAGCCCGCGCAGCAGCGGGCGCACCGCCGCCCGCGCGCGCTCGCGGTCCACCGCGGCGTACGAGAGCGCGAAGAGCAGCGTGCCCATCACCGCGAGCAGCAGCGCCTCCTCGCCGAGGAAGATCTGATACGTCGCGAAGAGCCCGAGCAGCACCCCGTCCCGGACCACGTGCCGGCCCTCGCAGAGCCGCAGCGCCCGGTCGATGATCACCGGAATCATGAACAGGACGAGGAAGTTGGGGTGCGCGTTGGCGTGCGAGATCATCGGCGGCGCGAAGGCGGCGAGCGCCGCGCCGAGCGCCGCCGCCCACCGGCCGCGCACCAGCCGGCGCGCGAACAGCCAGTACCAGGCGAACGCCGTGACCGCGAGACCGAGCGTGAGGACGAGCGCCCAGGTGACGGTCGGTCCGAAGGCGAGCGTGACGGGCGTGAGCGGGACGGAGAGCCCGAGCATGACGGTGTTCGCCATCAGGTTCACGCCGTCGGGGAAGTTCTGAAGGGTCGTGAACAGCGGGTTCCGCAGGTGGACGACATTGTCGGCGGTGACCCGGAAGAACCACTCCCACTGGTTCTGGTCGGAGCCCGCGTCGGCGAGATAGCCGCGGTCGAGGTCCGCCCACAGCCCCTTGTAGAGGAAGAAGGAGGCGAGGACGAAGAGCGCGCCGACGACCAGGTCCGTACGGCGGCGACGGTACGGGAGCACGTCCCCCGCTCCGGGGGCGGGAGCACGCCGCGCCGCCCTGAGCCGTACCAGCTCCAGCAGCACCCTGCCGTAGTCCAGCGGCCTCACCTTGGACCCCGGCTGATGCGCCCAGCGCACCGGCACCTCCGTCACCGGCCATCCCGAGCGCCGGAAGAACCGCAGGATCTCGACGTCTATCCCCCAGCCGTCCAGCCGGGAGCCGGCGAAGGCGGCCCGCGCCCGCTCGCCGTCGAAGAGCTTGAAGCCGCACTGCGTGTCGGCTATGCCGTCGACGGCGACCAGCCGTATCAGCCGGTTGCCGAGCCGGCCCAGCCACTCGCGCAGCGCCAGCTGACGCACCTCTATCCGTGCGTCGGGATGCGCGCGCGAGCCGATCGCCGCGCCGCCGCCGTCGGCCGTGAGCTGCTTGTCCAGCCGGTCCAGTTCATCGATCGGGGTCGCGAGATCCGCGTCGGTCAGCAGCACGCGCCGGCCGGTCGAGGCCAGCACGCCCTGGCGCAGGGCATGGCCCTTGCCGAAGTTGCCGCCGCCCGTCACCACCCGCACGCGCGGCTCGCCGGCCGCGGCCTCGGCGGCGACCGCGGCCGTACCGTCCGTCGAGCCGTCGTCCACGACGATCAGCTCCCAGGTACCCCAGCGGTCGGGGTCCGCGCGCAGATGGGCGCGGATGGCGTCCAGGGTGGGGCGCAGCCGCCCCTCCTCGTTGTACGCGGGAATGACGACGGACAGATCGACGCCGGCCGCGTCCGTACCTGTCGGTTCCGTGCTCGTCGGTTCCGTGCTCGTTGTCGAAGCCCTCGCCATGTCGCCGGTCACCGCTGTGGACTCTCCAGCCTGTCCGCCCACGCGAGCGAGTGGTTGTCGTACTCACCGATCACGGCACGCACCGCCCGCACGTCACCGAGGGTCAGCGCGTCGACCAGCTGCTCGTGCCCGCCCCACAGCCGCTTGCGCACCTCCGGGTCCGCGCGCAGGAACGGCACGGAGAACACCCACGCCTGGACGCGCAGCCGGTTCAGGAAGTCCGCGACATAGGGGTTGGCCACCAGCGCGCACAACTCGCGCCAGAACCGCAGGTCGTAGCCGATGAGAATGGTCAGATCCCCGCTCCTGGCCGCCCGTGCCGCTTCCTCGGCCCGGCGCCGTACGGACACCAGCACCGCGCCGTGCGCCCTGGCCGCCAGATGCTCGCCCTCCAGCCTGCGGAAGACGGCGTCCACGATCAGCGAGCGCGCGTCGACCATCCGCCGGAAGTCGTCCACGGAGAACTGATGGACGCGGAAGCCCCGGTGCTGGTCGGAGTCGAGCAGATCCTGCGCGGAGAGATCGACCAGCGCCTCCCGCACCGGGGTCGCGGAGACTCCGTACTGCTCGGCGATCTGCTTGACGGTGAACTCCTGGCCCGGCAGTAAACGCCCCGCGAGCACCTCGTCACGCAACGCGTCCGCGATCTGCTGCCGCAAGGTATTGCGGGTCACAGCTCCGCTGGCGGGCATGGTTTTCCGTCCCCTCGTCCGGCTTGGGACACCTTAAGCCAGGTGACGCGGGGGGCCGGGGCGGGCAGGCCGGACCCGCCCCGGCGTGCCCGCCCCGCCAGTCGGCGCTTCCCCCTCGGGCTTCCTCCTCGGGCTTTCCCTCTCGGGCTACGCCGTGTGCTCGTCCGCGACCGTCAGCGCCATGTCCAGGGCCGCCAGCCCCTCCTTCGCCTCCGCCTCGGTGATGTTGCAGGCCGGCACCACGTGCGTGCGGTTCATGTTCACGAAGGGCCACAGGCCGTTCTTCTTGCAGGCCGCGGCGAAGGCGGCCATGGGCGCGTTCGCCTCGCCCGACGCGTTGTACGGCACCAGCGGCTCGCGCGTCTCCCTGTCCTTGACCAGGTCGAGCGCCCAGAAGACCCCCGTACCGCGCACCTCGCCCACCGACGGATGCCGGGCCGCCAGATCGCGCAGCCCCGGGCCGAGGACCGTCTCGCCGATGTGCGCGGCGTGCTCGACGACCTTCTCGTCCGCCATCACCCCGATCGTGGCGACGGCGGCGGCACAGGCCAGCGGATGACCGGAGTAGGTCAGTCCGCCGGGGTACGGACGGCTCGCGAAGGTCTCGGCGATCGCACCCGAGATGGCGACCCCGCCGAGCGGCACATATCCGGAGTTGACGCCCTTGGCGAAGGTCAGCAGATCCGGCACCACGTCGAAGTGCTCGGCGGCGAACCACTTGCCCGTACGGCCGAAGCCCGCCATCACCTCGTCCAGTACGAAGACGATGCCGTGCCGGTCGCAGATCTCACGGACACCCGCCAGATAGCCCGGCGGCGGCGTCATGATGCCGGCCGTGCCCGGGATCGTCTCCAGGATGATCGCGGCGATGGTCGCCGGACCCTCGAAGGCGATCGTCGCTTCGAGATGCTCCAGCGCGCGTGCGCACTCCTCGGCCTCCGTCGAGGCGTAGAACGGCGAGCGGTAGAGGAACGGCGCCCAGAACCGCACCACACCGGACGTACCGCTGTCGGACGCCCAGCGGCGCGGGTCGCCGGTCAGATTGATCGCGGTGGACGTACCGCCGTGGTACGAGCGGTACGCGGAGAGCACCTTGGGACGGCCGGTGTGCAGCCGGGCCATCCGGACGGCGTTCTCGACGGCCTCGGCGCCCCCGTTGGTGAAGAAGATCTTGTCGAGATCGCCCGGGGTGCGCTCGGCGATGAGGCGGGCGGCCTCGGAGCGCACATCGATGGCGAAGGCGGGCGCGAAGGTGGCGAGCCGGCCGGCCTGCTCCTGGATGGCCGCGACGACCGTGGGGTGCTGATAGCCGATGTTGGTGAAGACGAGGCCGCTGGTGAAGTCGAGATAGCGGTTGCCGTCGTAGTCCCAGAAGTAGGAACCCTCGGCGCCGGCGACGGCGAGCGGGTCGATCAGGCCCTGGGCTGACCAGGAGTGGAACACATGCGCTCGGTCGGCGGCCTTCACCGCGGCGCCGGACCGCGGATCGGCGGGGCCGGCGGGGCCGGCAGGCTCGGCGGGGCCGACAGGGTCGGTATGAGGGGTCATGCGGCAAGGGTAGGGAGGCGCGGGAGCGGGACGGTATCGCCACCTTGTATGGAGTCAGCGGCTTTGGTCGGCATGCTGTCGGGTCAGCAGGCTGCCGGATCTGTGCGCGCTCCGCCCCGGGGCGCCGTACGCCTCGTCTCAGTTCGCGGGCGCGGTCGTCCGGAAACGCGACCGGTACGCCGACGGTGTCACGCCCAACTGCCGCAGGAAGACCCGCCGCAGCGACTCGTCACTGCCGAGCCCACTGCGCCGCGCCGCGCCCGTCACCGTCTCCCCCGCCTCCAGCAGCGCCTTCGCCGCCTCCAGCCGTACGGACTCGACGTACGCCGCCGGTGTGCTGCCGACCTGCTCGTTGAAGAGCCGCGTCAGATGGCGCGCGCTCAGCCCGCCGCGCCGGGCCAGCGCGGGCAGCGAGTGGTCGGCCGCCGGATCGGCCGTCACCTCCCGCAGCAGTGCGCGCAGCCCGTCGTGGTGCGGGCTCGGCGTACGCGCGGCCACGGAGAACTGCGACTGCCCGCCCGGCCGCTGGAGGAAGACCACCAGATCGCGGGCGACCTCACGGGCCAGCTCCACCCCCTCGTCGTCCTCGACCAGCGCGAGCGCGAGGTCGATGCCCGCGGTGACCCCGGCCGAGGTGTACGTACGGCCGTCCCTGACGAAGATCGCGTCCGGGTCCACGGTGATCGCGGGATAGCGCCGGGCGAGGACGGCCGCGTGCCGCCAGTGCGTGGTCGCGCGCCTGCCGTCCAGCAGCCCGGCGGCGGCCAGCGCGAAGGCGCCGGTGCAGACGGACGCGATACGCCGGGACCGCTCGCCGCCGGCCAGTGCGCTCACCGCGTCCAGGAGCCCGGCCGGCGGCGGGCGGTGCGGCAGATCGTCGGAGCCGGGGACGACGAGCGTGTGCGTCCGGCCGACCTCGGCCGCCGCCACATCGGCGTGCAGCCGGGTGCCGGTGGAGGTGATCACGGGCCTGCCGTCCGCCGAGCAGACCGCCGTGCTGTACGCGCCGCCGAGCCCGGCCGCCGTACCGAACACCTCCAGCGGAGCGGCGACGTCCATCAGCCGAACGCCGTCGTACACGAACACAGTGATGTCTCTGCGCTCCCCGACGCGCTCCCTGACGCGCTCTCCGGCTCTCATATGGCAACGGTAGCCCGGATCCATGGCCATATGTGTGGGATGCGCGTCCGGATAGACATGGCGGGGGCAGGGCGACCGGACCGAGAGTGGAAGCAGTCCCTTCAGTCCCTCAAGGAAAGCTCCCTCCTGGAAAGGAACCCGCCATGTCAGCCTCAGCCTCGGCCTCGGCCGACCGCATCGCCGGTATCGAGATCCCCGACAGCACCCTCGTCAAGGAGGCCACCGAGCTGGTCCGGGACACCACGAACGACCTGCTGTACGACCACTCCCGCCGGGTCTTCCTCTTCGGCTCGCTCCAGGGACAGCGGCGCGGGCTCACGTACGACCCCGAGCTGCTCTACATCGGCGCCATGTTCCACGACCTCGGTCTGACCGAGGGCTACCGCGCCTCGCGGCAGCGCTTCGAGCTCGACGGCGCCGACGCGGCCCGCGACTTCCTGCTGGGCCACGGGCTCTCGCAGGAGAGCGCGCGGATCGTCTGGACCGCGATCGCCCTGCACACGACGCCGGGGATCCCGTCCCACATGGAGCCCGAGGTGGCTCTCGTCACGGCGGGGGTGGAGTTCGATGTGCTGGGGATGGGGCTGGACTCCGTACCGGACGAGGTGCGGGAGGAGGTCGTGGCGGCCCACCCGCGCCCGGACTTCAAGCGCCGGATCCTCCAGGCGTTCACGGAAGGGATCGAACACCGGCCGGAGACGGCCTTCGGCAATGTGAAGGCGGATGTGCTGGCGCGCTTCTCGCCCGGGTTCGTACGGACGGACTTCGTGGACGTGATCGAGAACTCGGCCTGGCCCGAGTGAGCGGACCCGAGTGAGGGGAACGGAGCCTATGACTCCGGCGAACACCGTCCCGTAGGGGTTTCGTTCGAGGGGGACGGTGAGTTCGGCCACGTCATGCGAGATGATCCGAGGCGTGACGATGGGGAGGGGCCGGCCGGCCATGGAGAAACTCGCAGCTGACGATCCGCAACGCATAGGCGCCTACCGGCTGCTGGCGCGCCTCGGCGTGGGCGGGATGGGCCAGGTCTATCTGGCGCGCTCCGACCGTGGCCGTACGGTCGCGGTCAAGCTCGTCCACCAGGAACTGGCCGAGCAGGAACAGTTCCGCAGCCGGTTCCGGCAGGAAGTCGCGGCGGCGCGACGCGTCGGCGGCCGGTGGACGGCGCCGGTCCTCGACGCCGACACGGAGGCGGCGGTGCCCTGGCTGGCGACGGGATATGTCGCGGGCCCGTCGCTCCACACGGTCGTCTCGGGCGGGCGTAGCGGCTCCGGGGACGCGGCTGGTGGCGGTCACGGTCCGCTGCCGGAACGTTCCGTTCGTATCCTCGCGTCGGGCCTCGCCCACGCGCTCCAGGACATCCACTCGGCTGGCCTCATCCACCGCGACCTCAAACCGTCCAACGTGCTGGTGACGATCGACGGACCGCGCGTCATCGACTTCGGCATAGCCCGCGCGCTGGAGACGGTCGCCGACGACAGCCTGACCCGGACCGGTTCGCTGATCGGCTCGCCCGGCTTCATGGCCCCGGAACAGGTACGGGGCGACCGCGTGACGGCGGCGTGCGATGTCTTCTGCCTGGGCTCGGTGCTGACGTACGCGGCGACGGGCCGGCTGCCGTTCGGCACGGCGGACACGGGTGCGCACGCGCTGATGTTCCGTATCGCGCAGGAGGAACCGGACCTGACCGGCCTGCCGGCGGGCCTGACCGAGCTGGTACGCGGCTGCCTGGAGAAGGACCCGGCCGCGCGGCCGACGACACGCGACGTACTGGCCCGGGTGGGCGAGACGGCGGACACGGCGGCTGGGCGACCGGGCGGGGAACCGTGGCTGCCGGGCGGGCTGCTGGCCCAACTGGGGCGGCACGCGGTGGAGTTGCTGGAGTACGAGAACCCGACGGGCCAGATGCGGAGGCCGGGGGCGGGGCCGGAGGCGGGGGCGCGGCCGGAGGCACCGGCCGAGCAGACGCTACGGCTGGCGCCGACCGCGAAGCCGGCGCAGGGAAGTCCGGCGCAGGGAAGTCCGTCGCAGGCCGCCCATCACGCACCGACGCCGGGAGCGACGCCGACGCCGTCACCGGCGGCAGCACAGGGACCGGCACAGGCGCAGGCACAGGGACCGGCACAGGCACAGGCGCAGGGACCGGCACCCGCACCGGCACAGGCGCAGGCCCCCGCACCGGCACCGGCACCGGCACCGTACGGGTATCCGCAGCCGGAATTCGGCCCGCCGCAGCCCTCTCCCCCGCAGCACTACGCCCAGCGCCCGCAGCCCCCGCAACACCCGCAGCACCCCCAGCACCACGCGCAGCAGCCCGGGTCGTTCGGCCCCACCCCTCCGTACGGCATGGCCCCGACGCACGTCGCGCCCCCGGAGCCCCAGCCCGCGCCACGCAGCACCCGCGCCACGGTCGCGCTGATCGCCGTGGCGGTGGTCGTCGCGATCGGCGCGGGCGGTTCGGTGTACGCCTTCATGGACGGCGACGGCACGAAGGACGACAAGAACACGCGCGTCAGCGGCACGGCCGACCCGACGCCCCCGGCCGGCGATCCCGCCGCCCCCTCGCCGAAACCTTCCGCCAGTCCCTCCGAGGAGACGACGAAGGAGGGCGAGGTACCCACGAAGTATCTGGGCACCTGGACGAGCGGGGTCGAAACCAGCGCGGGCCGCAGCACCCGCCGACTCGTCATCCAGCAGGGCGAGGTGGGCGAAACGGTCCTCTCCCTGACGGTGGACGGCCCACCCGGCGACGGCACGTACCACTGCGTCTTCGAGGCCACCCTGGCCTCGGCACCATCACCGGACGGGCCACTCCGGATCGGCCCGTCCAAGGTCACCACGGGCCGGCCCATGTCCTCCTGCACCCCCGGCACCCCCACGGATCTGACGATCCAGCCGAACGGCAGCCTGACCCGGGTGACAACGAGCGGCGAGTCCCTGACGTACACGAAGGAGAGCTGAACCGGAGGAACTGGGCCAGGATCGCGATCCACCTCCGGATCCGCCTCCGGAGCCAGGACCGTCGCCCTATGGTTGGCCGATGCGCGCACACCCCATTGACCGCCCGGCCGATCTCGACATAGTCCGTGAGTCCTACGACCGGGTGGCGGACAACTACGCCCACATGGTGCTGACTACGGGAATGGGTGACATCCGCGGATACCCATGGCTCAAGGCATCGATCGATGCCTTCGCCGACACCGTGAGCGACCTCGGACCCGTCCTCGATGTCGGCTGCGGCCCCGGAACGGTGACCGGCTACCTCGCCGAACGCGGACTCGACGTGTCCGGAGTCGATCTCTCACCCCGCATGATCGAGAACGCGCGCCGTCTGCATCCGCAGTGCCGCTTCAGCGTCGCCTCCGCCACCGAACTCGACCTCGAAGAAGCGTCTCTTGGCGGCGTCCTCGGCTGGTGGTCACTGTTCAACCTCCCGCGCGACATCCTTCCTCAGGTCCTCGCCATGTTCGCGCGCGCCCTGAAGCCGGGCGGACACTTCATCACCGGAACACACGTCGGCGACGAAGACTTCGCGCGCACCGAGGCATACGGAGGCGTACCCGTACGTTGGACAACGCACAAATGGCGGCCGGAACAGTTCGTGGAACTGATCGAGCGGGCCGGACTCCACCCGGTCGCCGAACTCCGGCTCCCTCCGGATGAGCACTCCGGGCCGAGCCTGGTCGTCATGGCCAAGCGCCCCGCCTGATGAGGACGAGGGGCCGGAGGCGGAACGTGGTCCCGTGCCCACTGCGGGAAGGGCACGGACGTGTCATCCGCATCGGCCGTGAAGCCTTACGGTGCCTGCTCCGGCGCCACGGCATCGATCTCCCCCGCAAAGACGATGACCTGGTCGATGAGGCTCCGCCGCAGATGGACGACGTCCGTTCCCGCCAGGCGGGGGCCGCCATCCGGCGTGGTGAAGACCCACTGGTACCGGGCCCACTCGTCAGGCATGTCCACCGCCGAGCAGCGCACCATCGTGCCGGTCCCCGCCGGGTGGCGCCGGATGTCCAGCACGAACCGCTCGACCGCGGCGATTCCTTCGCTGCGGCCCAACGGCCCCCAGAAGACCACGTCTGAGGTCAGGGCCTGGGAGAGCAGGGCAGTCACATAGCTGTCGTCCGAGGCGTTGAACGCGGAAATGAACGTGTCGATCGCGGAGCGTGCCGTCTCTTCCTGCATGCCCCAGTAATACCAGCGTTGCGCGTGCGCTCGTCCCGCGAGCCGCCTTCCGATCACGGTGGACCATCCCGGTCACAGCACTGGCTGTGGTGTCTCATGACGCTGGTTCCCCGCTCATCGAATGTGCGGCACGCCCGGGACATGGACGGGGCACCATCCCCTAGGGTCGCGTCCATGGCAGGCCGGGCGGGTGAAGTGAGCTTCTGGTGGGCAGAGTTGAGGGGATCGGCCGGGGCCGAGCTTCCGCCCAGCGTGCGGGAGCGCGCCATGTGGTACGAGCGGTATGTGCGGCGCCAGCGGCTTGGCCACTACCTCTCGGAGGCCGCACTGCTGCTGTTGTCCGCGTCCATACCGGCGTGCGCGGCGGTTGGCGCCTCTGTCACGGTGACGGGGGTCCTCGGGGCTGCGGTGGTGGTCTCGGCGGGGCTGCGGCAGCTGTTCCGGTGGGGCGAGAACTGGGTACGGGCGAGTTCTGTGCTGATGGCGCTCCAAGGCGAGCTCGTCAACTGGAGCTGTGGGTCGGCCCCGTACGACGGCGCGGACTCCGCGACCGTACTCGTGGCGCGAACCGAGGAGCTGCTGCGGTCGGAGAGCGGCGAATGGGCGGAAGCAAGGCGCTCAGCGCCCCATACCCCCCTCGCCGGACCTCCGGCAACGGACGGGTGAGCCGGCACAACTAGGGCCTTTCGTTTGGATCAGGCCGGATCAGGGAGCGGGGTCTGGTGCCGTGGATCGCAAGGCGGAGGAGGGAGGCGACGCGGAGCGTCGTGGACCGACGACAACGCGGCGAGGCGCGGTGCCAGGGCCCGCGAGCCCGGCCTGATCCAAACGAAAGGCCCTAGGGCCCGTTGTGAGAGTGGGTCGTCTGTCAGACCTGTCTGGGAGGCTCCGGGCATGGAGATGACATTGCAGCTGACGATCGACTGCTCCGATCCGCAGAGAATGGTGGCGTTCTGGGCCCGGGCCCTGGGCTATGTGCCCGAGCCCGCGCCGGACGGGCACGCCACGTGGCGCGCCTACTGGGAGGCGATGGGAGTGCCCGCGGAAGAGCTGCCGACCGGGGCCGGCGACATTCCGGAGTCGATCGTCGATCCGGCGGGGCGCGGACCGCGCGTGTGGTTCCAGCAGGTTCCGGAGCCCAAGACCACCAAGAACCGGTATCACTTCGACCTGAAGGTCGGTGGCGGCCGTGACGTCCCGCTGGACGTCCGCACGCGGCGGGTCAGGGACGCTGTGGACCAGCTGGTCGAAGCCGGTGCCACCGTGCTGAGGATCAAGGATGAGCCGGACATGGGGCTCTACGCCACGGCCATGCAGGATCCCGAGGGCAACGAATTCGACGTCGTCTGAGGGCCGTCGCGATGGTGCCGGTCACAGCCACTGGTTCACGGCTGCGACCAGCACGGTCGCCTCGTGGCGGACGGCGAGCTTGGCGACACCTCAACATGCGAGCCCACCAGCCCCAGAGGCCGTTCATCATGGTTCAGGTCAAGGCCCTGGCGGTTGTGGAGCGCCGTCGTGAACGTCGAGCGTGGAGAGGCGGAAGCCGATCGTCTCCAGGACGTCTCGGCCCGGCGGTTCGCTGAGGAGGGCGATCGAGGCGTTCAGCAGGAGCAGGGGGTGGACGAAGCGGTCGCGAGCCGTGGGCGGGAAGTACCAGGAAAGCGGCCACGTACGCCCTGACAGCGCGGGCACCGGTACGTAACTCACCGTATTCCGCGCCGAGTTGAACCGCTGAACGCCCGGCGGCCAGGAACGGTGGGCGGTACTTCCCGGCGGCAGCAGGAAATACATTCCGCGCCGCCGATTCGCCTCACTGACCACTGGTCCGGGCTCGCCGCCGCAGAGCGCCTCCAGCATGTCGGCGAGACGGCGGCCGTCATCCGCGTCGACCCTTACGGCATCGAATCGCGCCCCCGCTTTACGGAGTTGGAATCCGGAGGCCGGAATCCAATCGATGTCACCTAATTGGCGAGTTGTCGCATCCATGGGGACATTCTGGGGCTCACTGGCTAGCGTTTTCCATGTCTGCGTGGGGTACGTCGGACAGGGGTTGACCTGCCCGAACACCCTTTGCGGAAGGTGGAATTCCGTAAGTCTCGGTTGTGACCGGTTGAGTTCGGTTGAGTCGAAAAGGTGATCGCGATGGCGCGAGCGGAAAACAAGGAAACGGCGGGCCCTGCGACGCGGTTGGTGGCGGATGTCGCCCGCAGGATGCGCATGAAGAAAAAGCTGACGCAGGAACAGCTGGGAAAGGAGCTGGGATTCTCGGGTGCGGCGGTAAGCGCGATGGAGACGTGCGCACAGCCGGCGAGCGACGAGATGCTGGTGGCGCTGGAGAGGGTGCTCGGGGAGGGGATGGGCATCTTTGAGGGCGCGCGCGAGTACGTACGGTTGGACAAGTACCCGGAGCTATTCAAGGACTTCGCGTTGCCGGAGCAGAAGGCTCTGACCCTGTCGTCATACGAGACGCTGGTGATCAACGGTCTGTTCCAGACTGAGGAGTACGCACGCGATCTGATCGGCGGAGGGTATCCGCCCCTCTCCGAGCAACGCGTCAACGAACTCGTTGAGGCCAGGATGGTGCGCAAGGCAATCTTCGACCGGGACCCCATCGCGCTGATCGAACTGGTCCTTGAAGAGTCTGTACTAGGGCGGTCGGTCGGCAGCGAGGAAGTCATGCGCCGACAGTTGGCCTATCTCGCCGAGTGCGCGAAACGCCGCAATGTCACCCTTCAGGTGATGCCTCTCAAGAGAGGACTGCGTGGCGATCACGCCGGGTTGCGGGGTGGGTTGACCCTGCTGGAGACTCCGGAGCATGACCGCTTGGTCTACATAGAGCACCAAGACGAAAGTCTTCTGATCAGCGACCCCGCAAAGGTGAGCACCTATGCCCAGCGGTATGCGAAAATCCGGGCACAGGCCCTCGGCCCGGACGAATCGCTGGGCCTCATCGAGCGGTTGGCGGGAGATTGACAATGAGCAGCACCCTGCGGTGGTTCAAGTCCAGCTACAGCAGCGACGCCGGAGGCCAGTGCATCGAAGTCGCCTTCGACTGGCGCAAGTCCAGCTACAGCAGCTCCAGCGGTGGCGAGTGCGTAGAGGTCGCCACCTGCCCGCACTCCGTCTACGTCCGTGACTCGAAGAACCTCGAAGGCCCCACCTTCACCGTCGCCCCCGACGCCTGGGCGCGGTTCCTCACCTGGGCCGAATAACCCGGAGCGGGGCCGGCTGCAGTCCGGCCCCGCACCGCCCGCCCTTGTGGGGCTACACCTCGATGCGGATCACCCGTACGCCCGCGCCTCGGTACCGCACGGGGTCGACGGTGACGACCGGCCTGCCTCGCGGCCACTCGACCGACGGCTGCGCGAGGTGCAGCGCGTGTGCGCCGCTCCAGTCCGCGTCAACGGCCTTCTGGTCACGGAGGCGCTTGCCCACGGCAGCCGCGCCCGCGAAGTCCAACTCCGTGATGTCCACCGACTCCAGGGCGCCGACATGCTCGGCCACGCCCGCCCGGCCGCTCTCGGCAACCGCGAGGCACAGGGCGGGAACGTAGATCCTCAGTGTCGGATCCTTCTCCGCCTCCACCACCAGGCGGGACGCCATCCGGTTGCCCGCGCCGAGCGCGAGAGCTGCGGTGTCATCGAGGATGACCGCGCGCGGAAGGGGGTACTTGTCGTCCTTCTTCATTGGACCTCCCCGATGTTCCCGGACACGATCCCGGCCCACAGCTCCTCGCCGGCCTTCTCGTCCTCCTCGGTGTACGGCCTGCCGAGGAAGTGCTCCTCCACGTACGCCTTGGTCTCCTCGTACCGCTTGCGGAGTTCTTCCTTGGTGGGGGTGGCACCGGCCAGCTCGGTCAGCAGGTCGCGCATCGTCATCCCACGATCCCTGGCCAGCTCCTGAAGCCGGTCTCGGACTACGGGGTCGACCTTGATCGTGGTGTCAGCCATGGGCGCAGTATACCTGCGGTATACCTCCGCCGGGCGTTCGAGTGTGAGGGTCATGGCACTCCGTTCTCTTGATGAACCGGCCCTGGAACGGGCCGGGGGGTCTGTGGGGCCCCGCTCGCCGACGTCAGGCGAGGGCGGCCGTCACGGGCGCGGAGAGCGCCGCCCGGACCTTCTCGCGGCCTCTTCTCGCCGCCTTGACGAAGGCGGCCGTCGCGGGCGCGGGCGGTGGAGGCGCGCAGGCGTGGCAGTCGCCCGACGGCGCGACTGGTACGCCGCACTCCTCGCACTCGCGGGGCGACCGGGACCGGGACGGTGGTGGACCGGCCGGCGGGAGCGGTGTCGGCATCTTGCGGCGCAACCGGTCCGCGAGGATCCCCGGCGCCGAGCGGACGGCCTCGGGCAGCCCGGCCGTCAGGGCCGCGCGCAGCTGCGCGTCGCTCGCGCCCACCGACCGCCACTCCTCGACCAGGGGCGCCAGCCGAACCGCCTCGACCGTGCCGAGTGCGAGCCGGGGCTCGCGGCGGCCGAGGGAGAGCAGTAACTCGGTGGCGGACCTGAGCTGTTCGGGAACGGACAGCTTGGGCCGGGAGGGAGGTTGTTGTACTTCAGTGTTTACTCCCGAAGGGAGCGGGCCCGACGCGCCGGGGGTCCCCTCACCGGAGGCCAGGTTTCGGCCATTTTCGCCGTCCGGGACCGGCCCCTCGTCCGAGTACGGGGCATCGAACACCTCGTACACGGTGGAGAGATGGCCGGATGCTCGGTTCTTCACGACCACCCGGCGCAGATAGCGGGATTCCTCCAGCTCACGCAGCGACTCGGCGATCCGCGCGCGGCCTTCCTTGCGCTGCTCGGCCAGGGAACGGATCGAGGCGCGGGCGCCGGGAGGGAGGCTCAGGAGGTACATGAGTACGCCTGCCGCGCACCACGAGATGCTGCGGTCGCGCAGCAGCTCATTGCCGAAGGTGGAGAAGGAACGCGTGGGCCTTGTACGGTAAATGCGCATCTGGAGGTCCGACTCCTGGTGTCGAGCCCCCGGGTGTTGGCGCACCGCGGGGGCATCTCAACGTCTTGGGTTCAGGCGGGATGTCCCGCCTGATGACGTCGGTGACTGTAGCCGCACACACAGTGACGAGCGCAAGTGCCGTTGGCATAGACCTGAGTTGGCGACCGGAGCCCCGAAACCCGCCCACTGGATTGGGGCTGACCTGCGCTTTCCGGCGAACGTGGGGGGCTCCGGGGCCACGCGAGAAGTACCCCGGCACGTCAACGGAGTTCACCCATCGGAGTGAGCCGGAGCGTTTGATGGCAGGTGGGGGCCGCCCCGACTCCCCCGGTACGAAACAGGCCCCGGGGTCTCTCCCCCCGGGGCCTGTCCACCGTCCCAAACCCCGTTCCTACAGGAACGAGTTGATCTGGATCGTCTCCGTACGGCCCGGACCCACGCCGATCGCCGAGATCGGCGCTCCCGACATCGACTCCAGCGCCTTCACGTAGTCCTGCGCGTTCTTCGGCAGGTCGGCGAAGGTCTTCGCCTTCGTGATGTCCTCCGACCAGCCCGGCAGGTACTCGTACACCGGCTTCGCGTGGTGGAAGTCCGTCTGGCTGTACGGGAGTTCCTCGACGCGCTTGCCGTCGATCTCGTACGCCACGCACACCGGGATCCGCTCCCAGCCCGTGAGCACGTCCAGCTTGGTGAGAAAGAAGTCCGTCAGGCCGTTGACCCGCGTCGCGTAGCGCGCGATCACCGCGTCGAACCAGCCGCAGCGGCGGTCGCGGCCCGTTGTCACGCCCCGCTCGCCGCCGATGCGGCGCAGCGCCTCGCCGTCCTCGTCGAACAGCTCCGTCGGGAACGGTCCCGCGCCGACGCGCGTCGTGTACGCCTTGAGGATGCCGATGACCCGGCTGATCTTCGTCGGCCCGACCCCCGCGCCCGTGCAGGCGCCGCCCGCCGTCGGGTTGGAGGAGGTGACGAAGGGGTACGTGCCGTGGTCCACGTCGAGCAGCGTGCCCTGGCCGCCCTCGAAGAGGACGACCTTGCCCTCGTCGATGGCGTTGTTGAGGATCAGCGTCGTGTCCGCGACGAACGGCTTGAGCTGGTCCGCGAACGCCAGCAGCTCCTCGACGACCTTGCCGGACTCTATGGCGCGCCGGTTGAAGACCTTGGCGAGCAGCTGGTTCTTGGACTCCAGCGCCGCTTCGACCTTCTGCTCCAGGATCGACTCGTCGTAGAGGTCCTGGACGCGGATGCCGGTGCGGTTGATCTTGTCGGCGTAGGTCGGGCCGATGCCCCGGCCGGTCGTACCGATCTTCCGCTTGCCGAGGAACCGTTCCGTCACCTTGTCGACGGTCACGTTGTACGGCGTGATCAAGTGCGCGTTACCACTGATCAGCAACTTGGACGTGTCGACACCGCGCTCGTTGAGCCCACTCAGCTCGGAGAGCAGGACAGCCGGGTCGACGACCACTCCGTTGCCGATCACCGGGGTGCACCCCGGGGAGAGGATTCCGGAAGGGAGAAGATGCAGTGCGTACTTCTGGTCGCCCACGACGACCGTGTGACCGGCGTTGTTGCCGCCCTGATAGCGCACGACATAGTCCACGGACCCACCGAGCAGATCGGTGGCCTTTCCCTTGCCTTCGTCACCCCACTGAGCACCGAGCAGCACAAGTGCGGGCACAGGCGTACACCCCTTCCGGGCGGGGCATGTCCAAGGTCAGGGGGCGCGCAAACGCCGTTCATACGGCGCGTGTACGCCATATCTACGCGTATGACATCGCACTACGTCGTACGACGCGGTCCTGACCGTCGAACCGGATGCCCCGGAATAGACGAAGCCCCTGGCGCAATAGCGCAAGGGGCTCTTGCACAAAGATGCTACCCGAGGAAGGACCGAGGTGTCGGCTCCAGAGCCCGCCGAGAACGGTGCGCAACAGCTTCTGGTGGTCATCGACCCCTTCGCCCGCAGGACCGACGGCGAATCGGTCCGGATCGCGAAGGACGTGCTGAGCGCGGGTGCGGCGGTGAAGTACTGCCTCCCCGACGGTCCCGAGGAATTCGCGCGGGCGCTGGCCCGCCGGGGCAGCAGACGGCCGGTGGTCGTGGGCGACGACCGGGCGCTGCTGCGGACCGTCGCCCTCCTCCACCGGGAACGGGAGCTGGCCTCGGGGGCGCTGTCGCTGGTGCCGATCGGCGCTTCCGTGGAGCTGGCCCGCTCCCTGGGCGTGCCCACGGGCGCGGTGGCGGCGGCGCGGGCCGTGCTGGACGGCGCGGCGCGCCGGCTCGATCTGCTGGTCGACGACAGCGACGGGGTGGTGCTGGGGGATCTGCGGATCCCGGCGCTGCCCGCGACGCGCGCGCGGGGCACGGTCCCGGCGGCGGGGTCGCCGGCGGGATCGGTCTGGCACACCTGCCGCTCCCTGGTCCGCACGCTCGTACGGCCGGTCCCGTATGTGTTCGCGGCACATACGCACCATCGGCTGAGAGTGGAGGCGGACGGCGTGCTGCTGAACGATCTGGACGAGCCGGTCGAGGGCGTACGGGTGTCCTCCCGGGGCGGGCGCGCCGAGGTCGTGATCCGTACGCACGCCTCGGCCGAGCCGGTGCGCGCCAGCGCGCTGTCCGTCACGGTCTCGGGCGCGGACTTCCGCTACCGCGCGGACACCCGCGTCACGGGCCCGGTCCGGACACGGACGTGGACGCTCCGGCCAGGGGCGTGGCAGCTGACGCTTCCAGCGGGGGCGGCAGCGGGAGCGGTCTCCGGATAGCCCTCGTCACGTCAGGGGCCTCGTACGTCAGGAGCCCCGGTACGCCGTCAGCAGCCCCGGTACGCCAGGGACAGCCCTCGCACCTCAGCCCGTACCCGCACCCGTACCCATACCCGTGCCCGCCCCCCGGGCCTCCGCCGCGCGCCTCGTCTCCTGGCGGTCCTTCCAGCGGTCCAGCAGCGCGAACAGTTCCTGCTGGAGGAACTCGAAGAACTCGACCGTCTCCGCCACCCGCGCCCCCGCCGGGGTGTCCCGGCCGAGCGTCTCGGCGCCCTCGCGCAGGGTGCTCTCCCAGCGGCTCAGTACATTCTCGCGCTGGGTGAGAGTGGCGTACCAGGGCTGGGTGTGCAGCCGGTAGCGGTCGCGGCGCGAGCCCGGGTCGCGTTCTCTGCCGATCATGCTGACCTGCGTCAGATAGCGGACCGCCCCCGAGACGGCCGCGGGGCTGATCTGGAGCTGTTCGCTCAGCTCGGCGGAGGTCATGCTCGCGTCGTCCGAGCTGAGCAGCGCCGCGAAGACCCGGGAGGCCGTGCGCTGCATCCCGGCCTCGGTCATATCGGCCGCGAAGCGCTCCACGAAGCGGGTCACGGCCTCCTCGTCCCGCCGGGCGCCGTCCGCGCTCCCGTTCCCGTTCGCGCCCCCGCGCTGGTCCTCGCTGCTCATCGGCCCATCGTCTCCCCTGCTCGGCGTCCCCCTCGATCTTAACCCGAACCCTTTTTACACTTCCTTAACTTCACAACTTTATGAAAGTAGCGTACGTTCCGAAGCATGACGAAGGCAATCACCGTCGCCGGACTGCACAAGTCGTTCGGCCGGACACACGCGCTGGACGGCCTTGACCTCGCCGTCGAGGCCGGTGAGGTCCATGGCTTCCTCGGCCCCAACGGAGCCGGCAAGTCCACCACCATCAGAGTCCTCCTCGGACTGCTGCGCGCCGACTCCGGCGCGGCCCAGCTCCTCGGCCGCGACCCGTGGAAGGACGCGGTCGAACTGCACCGGCGCGTGGCCTACGTACCCGGGGACGTGACCCTGTGGCGCAACCTCTCCGGCGGCGAGGTCATCGATCTGTACGGGCGGCTGCGTAATGGGGGCCGCGCGAAGCGCGTCAGGCAGGGTGGTGGTGGGCGACGGGCGGGCGGACTCGACGCGGCCCGGCGGGCCGAGCTCGTCGAGCGCTTCGAGCTGGACCCCACCAAGAAGGGGCGTACGTACTCCAAGGGCAACCGCCAGAAGGTCGCGCTCGTCGCCGCGTTCGCCTCGGACGTCGATCTGCTGATCCTCGACGAACCGACCTCCGGACTCGACCCGTTGATGGAGGAGGTCTTCCAGCGGTGCGTCGAGGAGGAGCGCGACCGGGGCAGGACCGTGCTCCTCTCCAGCCATGTGCTGAGCGAGGTCGAGGCGCTCTGCGACCGGGTGAGCATCATCCGCAAGGGCGTGACCGTCGAGTCGGGTTCGCTCTCCGAGCTGCGCCATCTGACCCGTACGAGCGTGAGCGCGGAGCTGTCCGGCGAGCCGAACGGACTGGGGCGGCTCCCCGGCGTGCACGACCTCGACATCCAGGGGAAGCGGGTCAGGCTCCAGGTCGACACCGACAAGCTGGACGCCGTGCTGCGCTCGCTCTCCGAGTCCGGCATCCGCTCGCTGACCAGCACTCCGCCCACCCTGGAGGAGCTGTTCATGCGCCACTACGCGGCCGATGACGCCGATGACACCTACGCGGCGGGCCGGGCGGTCGCGTCATGACCGCCACCACCCTGGCCGTACCGATGGCGCGCACCGGCGGCACCCGGCAACTGGCAGGTACGGGCACGCTGCTGAGGCTCGCCCTGCGCCGGGACCGGATCATCCTGCCGGTGTGGGTACTGGTGCTCGGCGCCTCGTTCCTGTCCGTCACGCAGTCCGTCTCGGCGCTGTACGACACGGACGCCAAACGGGCCGACCTCGTCCGGTCGATGTCCGCCAACGGCTCGCTGCGCGCCCTGTACGGACCGGTCTTCAGCGACTCCGTGGGCGGGCTCACCTCCTGGCGCATGATCGCCTTCGGGGCCGCGCTCGCGGCGGTGATGAGCCTGGTCATCGTCGTACGGCACACCCGGGAGGAAGAGGAGACGGGCCGTCAGGAGATGCTCTCGTCGGCGATGGTCGGGCGGCGCGCGCCGCTGACCGCCGCGCTGCTCACGGCGCTGATCGCCAACGGCGCGCTGGTCCTGGCGATCGCCGCCGGGCTCGTCGGCAACGGGCAGGCCGCGACCGGCGCGCTGGCGCTCGGCCTCGCGACCGGCGGGGTCGGCATGCTCTTCGCCTGCACCGCCGCCATCGCCGCGCAGATCACCGAGAACGCGCGGCTCGCGAAGGGGCTGACGGCCGCCGTCATCGGCGCCGCGTTCGTCCTCAAAGCGGCGGGCGACGCGTCGGCCGACGACGGCTCGTCCCCGCTGACCTGGCTCTCCCCGATCGGCTGGGCCGAGAACGTACGCGCCTTCGCGGGCGAACGCTGGTGGGTGCTGCTCGTCCTGCTGGCCGCGATCGCCGTACAGGCGGTCCTCGCGTACACCCTGGCGGGCCGGCGCGACCTCGGCATGAGCTTCCTGCCGGCGCGACCGGGACCGGCGGCGGGCACACTCGGCACGGCGGGCGGGCTCGCGTGGCGCCTCCAGCGCGGCAGCGTGCTGGGCTGGGGAAGCGGCTTCCTGCTCGCCGGGATCATGTTCGGCGGTATCACCGACGGCGCGGCGGACCTGGTCGGCGACAACCAGCAGACCCAGGAGATCATCCAGCGGATGGGCGGCCAGCAGGGACTGACGGATGCCTTCCTCGCCGCGATGGTCGGCATCCTGGGGATGGTCGCCGCGCTGTATGTGGTCGCGTCGGTGCTGCGGCTGTACGCCGAGGAGACCGGCCAGCGCGCGGAACCGGTGCTCGCGGGCGCGGTCGGCCGTCTCCGCTGGGCCGCCGGCCATCTGGTGATCGCCTTCGGCGGCGCGGTCCTGATCATGGCGCTCGGCGGTCTGGGCCTCTTCCTCGGATACGGCGCACGCTTCCCGGCCATCCTGGGCGCCGCCCTGGTCCAGCTGCCCGCGGTCTGGGTGCTCGGCGCGCTGGCGGTCCTGCTGTACGGCGTCTTCCCGAAGGCCGCCGTGGCCGCCTGGGCCGTCGCGGGCCTGGCGCTGGCCCTGGGCTGGATCGGCCCGGCGCTGGATCTGCCGCAGTCGGTGATGAACCTGTCGCCGTTCGGACATCTGCCGAAGCTGCCGGGCGGGGAGATGGCGTGGACGCCGGTGGCGGTGCTGACGGCGCTGGCGGTGGCGCTGGTGGGGACGGGGCTGGCGGGGCTGCGCCGCCGGGATCTGCTGACCTGAACTGACCGGGGACGGGTATCGGCCCGCCTTGTCCACAGGCTGTGGACAAGGCGGGCCGATGCGCGGCGACGCCCGCGTCAGCGGACGTAGTTCTTCAATTCCTCGGTGTCGAGCTCAATGCCTACGGGGTCGGGGAGGACGATCTTCTTGCCGAAGTCCGCCACGTGGAGATAGCCGTAGCCGTCCGCCGCCGGATCACTGTGCACGGTGACCGTGCCATGGTCGCGATCGATCAGCAGATAGAGCGGGATGCCTGCGGCAGCATAGGCAGCGGGCTTCTCCTTGCGGTCCCGCCGGTCCGTGTCCCGGTCGTACGACGTGACTTCGACCGTCATCAACACGCGTGCCGGGTCGGCCCAGTCCCCCTGTCCGGCGAAGGTCTTCTCCGGGGCAAGGACGGCGTCGGGTTTGGCCCGGCCCTTGCGGTACTCCTCGACCAGCAGCCCCAACTCGCCCCCCGCGTACAGCCACAGGTCGGACCGAACCCGCATGCAGCGCTGTTGCAGCCACCTGATGATCTCGCTGTGGTCGCCGTCCGTCATACCCTTGAACCCGATCCGTCCGTTGATGAACTCCAACCTGACGGTGTCGGACTCCCTCTCGACGAGTCGGGCGATCTTCTCGAACTCCTCGACGGACATCTGGACCGCGCGCTCTGCCATAACTGTCATGGTGCACCTCCTGTCAGGCGGACACCAGCGTGACGTGCCCCCGAGCGGACGAAACGGTTCCTTCCGGTGCGATCACCCGCGCGAGTGATCAAATGACCGGTGCTCGCCACCCCGCTCGGTATCGGCTCAGCCGAGGACACCGGCTCAGCCCGGGTCACCGGCTCAGCCCGGAGTCACCAGCCGCGCCTCGTACGCGAATACCGCCGCCTGCGTACGGTCCCGCAGGCCCAGCTTCACCAGGATGCGGCTCACATGCGTCTTGATCGTGGACTCCGCGACCACCAGGTGCTCGGCGATCTCCGCGTTGGACAGGCCCTGCGCGATCAGGACCAGGACCTCCGTCTCGCGCTCCGTGAGATCGCCGATCCGGGCCATCGCCGGGGCGCGCGGGGTCTCCGAGAGTTTGGAGAACTCCGTGATCAGGCGGCGCGTGACGGTCGGTGCGAGCAGTGCCTCGCCGGAGGCCACCACCCGTACGCCGTCGGCCAGTTGGCGAGCCGAGGCGTCCTTCAGCAGGAAGCCCGAGGCGCCGGCGCGCAGCGCCTGGTAGACGTACTCGTCGAGGTCGAAGGTGGTCAGCACCAGCACCTTCGCGTCGGCGTTCGCCGCGACGATCTCGCGGGTCGCCTCGATGCCGTTCAGCTCCGGCATACGGATGTCCATCAGCACCACGTCGGGGTGGAGCGCGGCGACCTGGCCGACGGCCTCGCGGCCGTTCACCGCCTCGCCGACGACCTCGATGTCCGGCATCGCGTTCAGCAGGACCGAGAAGCCCTCGCGGACCATCACCTGATCGTCGACGATCAGTACCCGGATGGTCATGACGCGTCCCCGTCCTGCACGGCGGCCACCGGAATGAAGGCCGCGACCTCGTAGCCGCCGTCCTCCAGGAGGTCCGCGGTCATCTCGCCGTTCAGCATCGTGACACGCTCCCGCATCCCCGTGATGCCGTGCCCAGAGCCGGGCGACGGTTTGACCAGGCCGCGCGGCGGCGTGTTCACGATCCGCAGGCCGAGGCCGCCCAGTACGTACGAGATCTCGACCCGCGCGGTCGACCCCGGCGCGTGCCGGAGCGCGTTGCTCAGGGCTTCCTGCACGATGCGGTACGCCGAGAGCTCCACGCCCTGCGGCAGCGTCCGGACGGATCCGGTGATCGCCTTCTCCACGGTCAGCCCCGCGTCCCGGACGTTCCCGAGCAGCCCGTCGAGATCGGCGAGCGTGGGCTGCGGGGCGTCGGGCGCCTGGTAGTCCTCCGCCCGTACGACCCCGAGGACCCGGCGCAGCTCGGTCAGCGCGGCGACGGCGTTCTCCCGGATCGTGGCGAACGCCTGCTCAAGCTCGGGCGGTGGGTTCTCCACACGGTACGGGGCGGCCTCGGCCTGGATCGCGACGACCGACATATGGTGCGCGACCACATCGTGCAGCTCGCGGGCGATGGTGGTGCGCTCCTCCAGCAGCGTGCGCCGGTCGCGTTCGACGGCGGTGACGCTCTGCTGGGCGGCGACCTCCTGCTTCGCCTCCCGGCGGACGTGCCGCACGGTCACGGTCAGCAGGACGAGCGCGGAGAGGAAGAGAATCACCATCGTGCCGGGGGCTCCGGACCCGTAGCCACGGGTGAACAGAACCTCCGCGAAGAACCCGTACGCCGCCGTGGCAGCCCACATGTAGGCACCCGTGCGCGGGCGGGTACGGATCGCGGCGACCGTCAGCACTGTGAGATACCCGAGCCCAGTGGACGCGCCCCACGGCCAGTCGCCGAATCCGATGAAACCCAGCACGCCGGAGGCTCCCAGCGACAGCCACCAGGCGCCGATCGGCCTCACCATGGTGAGCAGTACCGGAATCGCCGGAAGGAGGCCGAGCAGACTGCCGGCCTCGGAGAAGCCGACGAACAGCACCACCAGCGCGCACGCCACGATCACGGCGTGCGGGGTCCAGGCCGCGTACTCACGTATCCGGCCCGGCAGCCGGCGGGTGAGCGGGCCGTCGGTCCGCATGGGCTTGAGCGGACGGTAGGCGAAGGCATCGTGGAAGAGGTCCTCGCGCAGGCCGCTGATCAGGTCCGCAGCCAAGCGGATCTCAGGGCTCCGGGTCTTCCCGGTGTCTGTCTGGGTCACGTTGCCACGGTAAGCGGAGGGAGGGACGGGGTCGTCACCTGCGAAGCGGATCCTTGCCCGTCCGTCCCAGGTACTACTGGGCGCACGCTTCTCCGCTCAGGCGCGGAACACCGCCGCGTGCTCTTCCGCCCACTGCGCGAACGTACGGGCCGGCCTGCCGGTGACCTCCTCGACCGTGCCGACCACGGTCCTGCCCTCGGGCGGGGTGTCGCGGTACACCATGATCAGGAAGTCGATCACGTCCTCGGGATGGCCCGCCGCGCGCCACCGCTCCTTCGCGGCCTCCTCCGTCAGCTCCACGAGCGCGATCGCCCGGCCCCGGGCCGCCGCCAGCGCGTCCACCTTGTCCCGCACGGTGAGTGTCTCGGGCCCGGTGATCAGATACGTACGGCCCGCGTGCCCCTCCTCGGTGAGCGCGACCGCCGCGACCGCGCCGATGTCGGCCTCGTGGATCATGGCGCTCAGCCGGCCGGTGAACGGCTCGCGCACGGTGTCCTCCGTACGGATCGCCTCGGCCCACTCCAGCGCGTTGGACATGAACTCGACGGGCTGCACCACGGTCCAGTCCAGTCCGCTCGCCTCGACGGCCCGCTGGAGCGGGGTCTCCTCGCCGCCGAAGAGAACGGTCACCCGCCGGACTCCGGCCTTCCGGGCCAGCTCCACGATCTCGGGTCCGGTCTCCAGCGGCGCGAACATCGCGCCGCCGAAGGTGATCAGATGCAGCCCGGTGACACCGTCGAGGGCGGGGGCGAGGCTCGCGGGGTCGCTGAGGTCACCCCGTACGACCTCGACGCCGGAGACGCCGGAGACGCCCGGGACGCCGGACGGGAAGTCGGTGAGCAGGCCGGCCTTCGCCTTCTCGGGGTCACGGGTGAGCGCACGGACGGTGTGGCCGCGGCGGAGGAGTTCGGCGACGACCTGGCGGCCGACGGTTCCGGTGGCGCCGGTCACGAGCACGGTCTGGCCGGTGTTCTTGGTCCCGGTGGTCCCGGTGTTCTTGGTCATGGGGAGACCGTAGGAGGACTTGCGGTCGGTTTCTGTCCGCGTCTCCGCCCCGCCCCGCCCGGACGACGTCTCGGTCACCAGGCGAGCTGGGCGATCTCCTCCGCCACCACCGCGCACGCGTCCGCCGCCGGGTCGATCAGCGGGAAGTGACCGACCTCCTCCAGCAGCGTCAGCCCCACCATCTCGCCCGCCCGCCCGGCCGCGTCCACGAACGCCTCGGAGACGGTGTGCGGCACGGTGAGGTCCGTACGGCCCTGGACCACCGCCGTCGCGATCCCCGTCGGCAGCAGCACCGCCGGGTCCGCGCTCCCCCTGCGCTGCTCGAACCGCTCATCACCGCCGAGCAGTTGGAGGATGGCCCCGCCGCACACATCCAGCTCCACGGCGCGTACGAGATCCGCGATCGGCGCCAGCGCGACGACCCCGCGCAGCGGCGGGGGCTGCGGCAGCCGCCAGGGCGAGCCCGCCGGGAGCACATGCCGGGCCGCCGCCCACAGCGCGAGATGGCCGCCCGCGGAGTGGCCGGTCAGTACGGTCCGCCGCGCGTCGGCCTGCGGCAGCGCGCCGGCGGCCAGCGCGGGCAGCGCGTCCATCGCCGCGGCCACATCGTCGAACGTCTCGGGCCAGCGCCCCGCCACCGGCGGCCCGCCGCCCTGCTGCGGGACCGCGGGACCCCGCCGGTACTCGACATTGGCGACGGCGAATCCGCGCCGCGCCAGGAAGTCCGCGAAAGGGGTCATATGCGTACGGTCGTACGCCGCGCGCCAGGCGCCGCCGTGGAGGACGACGACCAGCGGCACGCGCTCCTGGTTGCCCCGGGGAGCGTAGAAGTCGATCACCTGATCAGGGTGCTCGCCGTACGCGGCGGTGGCATCGGGCCGGACGACCGGATGGGAGAAGACCGATTCGGTCTCTGCGGCGTCACGAGCAAGGGCATCGTGCGCGGCGGGGTCCGGCATCTTGCTCCAACCTTTCGGTACGGGGGCCGAATTGACCTGATCAGCGGGGACGCTATCAGCCCCGCGGGGACCCGATCACCCCGATCCCCGGCGGCCGCACGGGCGACCGCCGGGTCACTGTGGCCTCAGTTGTCACACCTCGTCGGCCGAGCCCTGCACCGAACCCTCCGCCGGGGCCGCCGCGTCCCCGGCCGCGTTCCCCGCCGCGTCCCCGGCCGGGCCTTCGGCCGGCACCTCCCGCAGGACCTCGCCGAGGACCCTCGCCGCCCGTTCCGCGTCGGCGAAACCCGTATAGAGCGGGGTGAATCCGAAGCGCAACACGTCCGGCCTGCGCAGATCCCCGACGATCCCCCGGGCGATGAGCGCCGCCATGACGGCGGGCGCCTCGGCGCAGCGCAGCGCGATCTGGCTGCCGCGCTCGGCGTGCGCGGCGGGGGTGAGCGAACGGACCCGGCCCTGCGGCGCGTACGCCTCCACGCACTCCAGGAAGAAGTCCGTGAGCGCGAGGCTCTTCTCCCGTACCGCCGCCAGGCTCACCCCCTCCCATACGTCGAGGGCCGCCTCCAGGGCCAGCATGGAGAGGATGTCGGGGGTGCCGACCCGGCCCCGTACCGCGCCGTCCGCCGCCGCGAAGTCCTGGGACATCGCGAACGGGTCGGTGTGCCCGTTCCAGCCGGGCAGCGGGGAGTCGAAGCGGGCCTGGTGGCGCTCGGCGACATAGAGGAAGGCGGGCGAACCGGGCCCGCCGTTCAGGTACTTGTACGTGCAGCCCACCGCGAGGTCCACGCCGTGCGCGTCCAGCCCGACCGGCAGGGCGCCCGCGCTGTGGCACAGATCCCAGACCGCGAGCGCCCCGGCCTCGTGCACGGCGGCGGTGATCCGGGGAAGGTCGTGCAGCCGGCCGGTCCGGAAGTCGACATGGTTGACGAGGACGACGGCGGTACGCGGCCCGAGCGCGCCGAGCAGCTTCTCCGGGTCGACGGGGACGATCGGCAGGCCGGTCATCCGGGCCGCGGAGCGGGCGATGTACCCGTCCGTGGGGAAGGTCGTGGCGTCGACGAGGATCTCGTCCCTGGCCGGCTCCGCCGGGTCCAGCAGCCGTACCGCGCCCACCACGGCCTTGAAGACATTGACGCTGGTGGAGTCGCCGACCACGATCTGTCCCGGCCCCGCGCCCACGAGCGGGGCGATACGGTCGCCGATCCGCTCGGGCGCGGTCCACCAGCCGCCCTCGGTCCAGGAGCGGATACGCAGCTCGCCCCACTGGCGGGTGATCACATCCTGCACACGCTCGGGGACATGGCGGGGCAGCGCGCCCAGCGAGTTCCCGTCGAGATAGACGGAGTCGTCGTGGAGGGCGAACAGGTCGCGCAGTGCGGCCAGTTCGTCGGCGGAGTCGAGCATCGCGGCCTGTACGGCGAGGGACTTGTCCTGGGACGCGTGGTGTTCCCGGGAGGTCCCGGCGGTCCCGGCGGTCCCGGCGGTCTCGGGTGAGTCAGACATGGCTGCGCGCCGTCCACAGCTCGGGGAACACGTTCTTCGTGGCCCGCTTCTCCAGCCAGGCCACGCCCGCGGAGCCGCCCGTACCGGTCTTGGAGCCCATCGCCCGCCGGGTCGCCACCAGATGGTCGTTGCGCCATCGCCACACCAGCTCGGCGACATCCGTCAACGCCTCGCCGAGCCGGATGAGTTCGGTGTGCTGATCGGGCTCCCCGTATATCGCGGCCCAGATCTCCTCGACCGCCCGCGACGGCTCGTACCGCTGCGCGAGATCGCGGCCGAGCACCTCCGCCGGCACCGGCAGTCCGCGCCGCGCGAGCAGCCGCAGGACCTCGTCGTACAGGCTGGGCTCCTGGAGCGCCTTCTCCAGCTCGGCGTGGACGCGCGGCGCGCCCCGGTGCGGGACGAGCATCGACGCGGACTTGTCACCGAGCAGGAACTCCATGCGCCGGTACATCGCCGACTGGAAGCCGGAGCCCTCGCCGAGCGCGCCGCGGTACGCGTTGAACTGCGCGGGCGTCAGCTGCGCGAGCGGCTTCCAGGAGGCGTTGAGCGCTTCCAGCTCGCGTACGGACCGCTTGAGCGCGTCGACCGCCACCGGGATCCGGTCCTCGCGCAGCGCGCGGGACGCGGTCTCCCACTCATGGACGAGGACGGTGAACCACAGCTCCATGACCTGTGTGGTGACGAGGAAGACCATCTCGCCGGGGTCGTCGGAGCGCGGGTGCTGGAGATGGGTGAGGACGTCCGCCTGGACGTAGTCCTCGTACGGGGTGGTCCCGGCGAAGTCGAGATTCGGGGCTTCCGAACCGGCTTCGGGGACATCGGGGGCGTGCGACATCGCTGTCTCCTCGATATGTGCTGCCGGGTAGCGGTCCGCCCCTTCCGTGTTGGTTACGGAGCCCCGGTCCCCTCTCCGCATCATAATCCGGAGTCATAGTTCGGGGCCTGTGATGTACTTCCCGTTCTCGTCGTACGGCCAGGCGTTGGATGCGCAGCCGTCCAGGCCCTTGATCTGCTGCATCATCACCGGGGCCGGCCGGCCGGGGCCCGAACAGCCCAGATGCCGGCGCAGGCCGATCTCGTGGCCGACCTCGTGGTTGATGATCAGATGCCGGTACTCGGAGGCCGGCCCGTCGAACGTCGGGGACCCCAGGACCCAGCGCCGCAGATTGACCACGACACCGTCCACGGTCTCGCAGTTCAGCTCGCCGTGGGTGTCGAGTCCCTGGGCGCCGCAGAGCTTGTCGGCGGTGGCGGGGGTGGCGATACGGATGACGAAGTCGGCGTTCGCGGAGACCAGTTGGAAGGAGCCCCGGCCGTGCGCGGCCCAGCCGCGCGGATGGTCGAGTATCCGCTCTATCTCGGCCGCCGCCTCTTTCGCGGAGATGTCGATCCCGTTCTCGACCTGGACGCGATAGCGGCGCAGCGGTCCCTCGCCGACGGGGTCGCCGTCGGTCCGCGCGGTGGTGAAGGTGCCGGGTCCTGAGGCGGGGACATCGGACGACGTGAGCGGGGACTCCTCCTCGGCGCGCTCACTGGGCGACGGCGGCGGCGGTTCCGGGGACGGCGGGGGCGGGGCCGGGGACTCCGGGGGCGGCGCGACGGGGGACTCGTTGATCACGTCGGCGGTCGTGGTGGCCCCGCTGTCCGCCGTATCGCCGCCACGCCAGGCGGCGAGGGCGGCGCCCCCGCCGAGCACCACGGCGCCCAGGCCCAGCCCCGCCAGAACCAGCCGGGCGTGCGGACGGCCGCGACGGCGTCTCCCGCGCACACGGGCACGGACCCGGTCACGACCACGGCGGCCTATTCGGCGTACGGCAGCACGCTTACCCAAAACGGACTTCTCCCCTGGTACGCCGGCGTGGGGGGAGAGGCGCGGGTGGGGGCCTCTGTGCCGGGGCGGGCCGATGATCTGCGGTGCGTGCGATCGATCAGACCGAAGGCCCGCGCCCTGGATGACGGGCGGGGCCTTCGATAGGTTCCGTCGCGGAACGATCAAGCGGAGATCCGCCGCCGCCCGGGAGGGGCGGTCAGCGGAGCGAGCCGGTCAGCCGAGGGTGTCGGCCGCGAGCGGCGAGGAATCGCGCAGGAACGTCGAGCAGCGCTCGTACTCGTCCTGCTCCCCGATCGCCTGCGCGGCGCGGGCGAGCGCGTGCAGGGCGCGCAGGAAGCCACGGTTCGGCTCGTGCTCCCACGGCACCGGGCCGTGCCCCTTCCATCCGCTGCGCCGCAGGGAGTCGAGCCCGCGGTGGTAACCGGTCCTGGCGTACGCGTACGACTCCACGACGCGGCCGCTCTCGAACGCGCCGTCGGCGAGCTGTGCCCAGGCCAGCGAGGAGGTCGGATATTTCGCGGCGACGTCGGCGGGCGGCGTGCCGTTCGCGAGCAGCTCACGCGGCTCGGGATCGTCGGGCAGCTGGGTGGGGGGCGGTCCCCCCAGGAGGTTTTCATGGATGGCCATACCTACAGTCTGCCTTGCCCCGGCCCGGCGGACCCCGCGTCCCCGCCTGCGCCCGGACCCCCGCCCGTATCGCCCCGGGGTCCGCCGCCCGGACCTCCGGCCGGGCCGCCGGGTCCCCCGCCCGGTCCGACGCCGTCCCCGGCCGTCCCGCCCCCGCTCGCGCCGTCCCCGGCCAGCTGTTCCAGGGGCGGTGCGGACAGCCCGCAGTTCACCCGGCACTCGGGCTCTATCCGGTCGGCCGCCGTCTTCGGCGTACGTACCGTCGCCCAGGCGATCAGCGCGCCCGCCACCAGCACCCCCGCGCACAGCGGCATCGCACGGTGGAAGCTGGTGTCGAACTGGGTCGCCGAGCGGTACGTCTCCGGTCCCATGCCCGCCAGCAGGGGCAGCGCGGCGACCGCGAGCAGGCCCGCCGCGCGGGCCGCCGCGTTGTTGATGCCGCTGGCCAGACCCGCCCGCGCGTTGTCCACGGAGGCCAGCACCGTCGCCGTCAGCGGCGCGACCAGCGTCACCATGCCCATCCCCAGCACCACCAGCGCGGGCAGCACATCCGCGAGATACGAGGCGCCCGCGCCCACCCGCAGCATCAGCAGCAGCCCGGCCGCGCACAGCAGCGGCCCCACGGTGAGCGGGATCCGCGGGCCGATCCGCTCCGCCAGCGCGCCGGAGCGCGCGGAGAGCAGCAGCATCAGCACGGTCGTCGGCAGCAGGGCCGCCCCCGCGCCCAGCGCCGAGTACCCGACGACCACCTGGAGCTGGAGCGACGCGAGGAAGAAGAAGCCGCCGAACGCCGCGTACACGCAGAGCGTCACCACATTCACCGAGGTGAACTGCCGGGACGCGAAGATCGACAGCGGCAGCATCGGGTCCTTCCTGCGCCGCTCGACCAGGACGAAGGCGACCGCGATCAGCACCCCCGCCACCCCCGACCAGGGCGCCTTGCCGATCAGCGCGTACGTGATCAGCGCCAGCGCCGCCGCACCGAGGAAGGCGCCCAGCACATCGAACCGGCCGTGGTGCGCGGGGTCCCTGGTCTCCGGTACGTGGCGCAGCGCCACCGGGACGCACAGCGCGGCCAGCGGCACATTGATCAGAAACACCCAGCGCCAGCCGGGACCGTCGACCAGCCAGCCGCCGAGAAACGGACCCACCGCCGCGCCGACCCCGCCGAGCCCCGACCACACCCCGACGGCCCGCGCGCGGTCGTCCGGATGGAAGCTCGACTGAATGATCGCGAGCGAGCCCGGAACGAGCAGCGCCCCGCCCACACCCTGCAACGCGCGGGCGATGATCAGCACGAGAGCGTTTGGCGCGATCCCGCACAGCAGCGAACCGCAGGCGAACCAGACGACCCCGATCACGAAGATCCGCCGCCGGCCGTACCGGTCACCGAGCGATCCGCCCAGCAGGATCAGCCCGGCCAGCGTGAGCATGTACGCGTTGACGGTCCACTGGAGGTCCGCGAGATCCGCGTTGAGGGACCGCCCGATGTGCGGCAGCGCGACATTGACGACGGTGGAGTCCAGCAGGGCCATGGTGGAGCCGAGCACCGTCGTCAGAATGACCCAGCGTCCCTGGGCGGAGGACAGCCTGATGTCCATACGGGGATCATCCTCGCCCCGCGGCCGGGTGGCGACCCGGCGGACGGCATGACAAAGGCCCGGCACCACTACCGGTGCCGGGCCCTCTCACGCGTTACTTCAGCTTGGTACCCGTGGAACGCAGCGCGGCGCACGCCTCGGTGACGCGCTTGGCCATGCCGGCCTCGGCCAGCTTGCCCCAGGTGCGCGGGTCGTAGGTCTTCTTGGAGCCGACCTCGCCGTCGACCTTCAGCACGCCGTCGTAGTTCTTCAGCATGTGGTCCGCGACGGGACGCGTGAAGGCGTACTGGGTGTCGGTGTCGAGGTTCATCTTCACGACGCCGTTCTCCAGCGCGGTGGCGATCTCCTCGGCCGTGGAGCCGGAGCCGCCGTGGAAGACGAAGTCGAACGGCTGGCTGCCCGCGGCCCGGCCGTACTTGGCGGCCACACCGTCCTGGAGGTCCTTGAGCAGCTCGGGGCGGAGCACGACATTGCCCGGCTTGTAGACGCCGTGGACATTGCCGAAGGACGCGGCCAGCAGGTAGCGGCCCTTCTCACCGAGACCGAGCGCCTCGGCGGTGCGCAGCGCGTCCTCGACGGTGGTGTACAGCTCGTCGTTGATCTCGTGGCTGACGCCGTCCTCCTCGCCGCCGGTCGGGGTGATCTCGACCTCAAGGATGATCTTGGCGGCGGCGGCCTGGGCGAGCAGCTCCTCGCCGATGGCCAGGTTGTCGGCGAGGGTCTCGGCGGAGCCATCCCACATGTGCGACTGGAAGAGCGGGTCACGGCCGGCGGCGACGCGCTCGGCGGAGATGGCGAGCAGCGGACGGACATAGCCGTCGAGCTTGTCCTTGGGACAGTGGTCGGTGTGCAGCGCGACGGTGATGTCGTACTTCGCGGCGACGATATGCGCGAACTCGGCGAGGGCGACCGCGCCGGTCACCATGTCCTTGTTGTACTGGCCGCCCAGGAACTCCGCACCACCGGTGGACATCTGGATGATGCCGTCGCTCTCGGCCTCCGCGAAGCCACGCAGTGCGGCGTGCAGGGTCTGGGACGAGGTCACATTGATGGCCGGGTAGGCGAACTTGCCTGCCTTCGCCCGATCGAGCATCTCGGCGTAGACCTCGGGGGTTGCGATGGGCATCTGGCCGCTCCTTGTGATGTGCGGGTGAGAGGTGCGTGTCCCTGACCTGGGGGCGACGTCATCGTCACACCCCATCCTTCCAGACTCCTGTACGGACTCCACCTGGGTCCCGGCTGTTTCACGTGAAACGGCCGGATCCGGACGAAAGCCCAGCTCAGCCGAGAGCCAGTTCATCCAGCCCATAGACATTGAGGTACGGAAGCCCCGCCTCGGCGATCGCCGGAGCGGCCCCCCGCTCCACGATCACCGCGACGGCGACGACCTCGCCGCCGGCCTCACGTACCGCCTCGACCGCCGTCAGCGGCGAACCGCCCGTGGTCGAGGTGTCCTCGACCACCAGACAGCGGCGCCCCTTGACGTCCGTACCCTCGATCCGGCGCTGGAGGCCATGCGCCTTCTGCGCCTTGCGGACGACGAACGCGTCGAGCCGCTGCCCGCGCGCGGCGGCGGCGTGCAGCATCGATGTCGCCACCGGGTCGGCGCCCAGCGTCAGCCCGCCGACGCAGTCGAAGTCCAGATCGGCGGTGGCGTCGAGCATGACCTGACCGACCAGCGGTGCGGCATGACCGTCCAGCGTGATCCGGCGCAGGTCGATGTACCAGTCGGCCTCAAGCCCCGAGGAGAGGGTCACCTTGCCGTGCACCACGGCCTTGTCCTTGATCAGTTGCAGCAGCTCAGCCCGTACGTCAGTCATGCCCACGAGCTTAAGTGCTCTCCTCAGAGCCGCCGCCAGCGCCAGGTCGCGGCGATCTCCAGTGGCTCCACGGGGGTGACCAGCCGGGGCGCGGTATTGAGCCCGTTCGGCGGACCCGACTGCGGCTCCACACAGACCGCCTCGGCCTGCTCGTCGTAGACCACGACCCACTCGGCGCGGCTCGTGACCTTCAGCTCCAGCTGCTCGGGCCAGGTCAGCGTCACATCGACACCGTCGGGCATCCCGAAGCAGTCGTCCCACGGCCCCGGGCGCGGTGTGATCCGGCGGCCGGTGGGCAGATGGTCGGCCCCGCGCTCCTCCTGCCAGGCCGGGTCGAAATCGACCCGCACGTCGCTCTCCCCCAGATTGCGCAGAAACCACGGGTGCCAGCCGGCCTGCGCCGGGAAGGACGTGTCATACGTCTCCACCCCGAGCCCGAGCGTCAGCGAGTCCTCGGTCAGCTCGAAGGTCTGGGTGACCCGGCCGCTGTACGGCCAGGGGTCGACGAGGTCATACGTGAACACCGCCTCGCTCCCGGCCACCCGCGCCGTACGCCAGGCCGTGTCCCTGCCGGTGCCATGGATCGCGTGCGGCGGGGAGTTGAGCGGCATCTGATGGACGACCCCGCCGTTGCGGAACTGGCCGTTCTCGATCCGCCCGCACCACGGCACCATCGGGAAGCAGCCGTACCGCTCGCCCTGGCGCAGCAGTTCGGTCCCGCCGATACGCAGACTCCCGATCCGGCAGCCGTTCGCCGGGGTGATGGTCAACTCGGCGTCGCCCGCCGCCAGTCGGATGCTCTCTTCGCTGCTACTCACACCACGACACTACTTGCGCCGGCGCAGTGCCCGTCCGACCACCACGGCGGAGGCGAGCGCGAGCGCGGCGGCGGGCGCGACCCAGCGCAGCGTGGCCCGCGCGCCACCGGCGTCGGGCGCGGGCACGGGCGCGTAACGCCCACGCGGCGGTGCGTGATCCACTTCCTCGGCGCTGCGCCCGATCATGGTGCGGCGCGCGTGCGCGGCCTCGGCCGGCGGCTCGTCCGGAATGATGAAGTCCCCCTCACCGGAGACGGTCTCCCCGTCGAGCCCGAAGTCCGGCAGCACCTCCGCGATGGGCACGACGTCCTCGGGGGGCTCCGTCTCCTCCCCCAGCCGCGCGACGAAACGGTCCAGCAGCCGACGGGCCGCGGCGGTCGTCGTCTCGGCGGGCAGCTCCGCGAGCCGGCCCTCCGAACGCGATCCGCCGGTGAAGACGAGCGTCGTACCGTCCGGCGTCTCCATCAGCCGCACACTGAGCGACAACTTGGCGGAGCCCGACCCCCGGACCTCCACGCCCTCGCCCTCCACCTCGAAGACACCGTCCCGCTCGACAAGCGTGAACGCGCCCCGGTAGGTGATCGTGTGGCCGCCGACCCGCACCTTCATACGCCCGGAGAGCGGCCCGGCCGACTCCTCAGCGTCGCGCTGAAGCCCAGGCACACAACGGGCGACGCGAAGGGGATCCCCCAGCGCCCGCCGAAGAGCCTCTGCCGCGACCGGAACGAACACCTCATGCTCCATAAACCCTGAGCGTAGCGCCGTCCGGCTCACGGTGGGGGGCCGTTGTCCGGGGTGCGTCTCGGCTGGGGCCGGTTTCCGGGTGCGGGTTGTCGCCAGGGTGCGTTTCGGCTCGGGCCGGTGGGTGTGTGCGGGTTGTCGCCGGGTGGCGCTCCGGAGCGGTGCGCCTCCGGCGGGGGGCGTTGTCCCGGTGCGTTTCGGCTCGGGCCGGTGGTTGTGTGCGGGTTGTGGCCGGGGTGCGCTCCGGGGCGGTGCGCCTCCGGCGGGGGGCGTTGTCCCGGTGCGTTTCGGCTCGGGCCGGTGGTTGTGTGCGGGTTGTCGCCGGGTGGCGCTCCGGGGCTCGCGCCCGGGACGGCATGATTTACGGCGCAACTGGCCACAGTCAGAAGACGGGCGGTCGCGCGCCACAAATCACGCTTTAGTGTCCCGGACACGACCCCTGCGCGCCCCCCTTCACCGCCCGTCACGGACCGGCCCGGC
>NZ_JBHTZS010000016.1:0-182935 GCF_042790125.1 Streptomyces scopuliridis | reverse complement strand
CCACCCCCCAAGACATGCGATCGACAGGGGGAGAAAGTCATGCCAACTCCGAAGGCCGGGCGCCCCGTTGCGGGGCCACCAAGAAGGTAATGGGGATTGCTGGGGGGAGGAGATTGAGGGGGGCTGGGGGCTGGGGAGAGCGGGGTGCGTCCGGCGGGGGCGTGGCAGCCGGGGGCGTGGCGGCTACAGCAGGAAGTCGGCGAGACCGTTCTTGGCGCCCGCGACGAAGTCGGCCATGGCGGCCGCGGTGCAGATCAGCGTCGGCCCGGACGGGTCCGCGGACTGGCGGATCGCGACATGCTCGTCGTCCACCTTCTTCGTCTCGACGCAACTGCCGCCATTGGGGCCGCTCCACGGCTTCTCCCAGCCGTCGGCTCCCAGTTCGTCGGCCGGCATACCGTTGAAAATCTCCCGCATTAGAGCTCCTTGCGTATCCCTAGGAGAAAAGCTCTGGTTTCGTCAACGGGTGCCGCCCGAGCGGACATATTGTCCAGGACTTCCAGATAGGCGGCGATATCGGGGCGCTGATCCATATAGACGGCGCCGGTCAGATTTTCGGTGTAGACGACATCGGGCAGTTCGGGCATATCAAACCGGAAGAGATGGAACGGTCCGAACGCCCCGAGATGCGGTCCGATCGCGAACGGCATGATCTGCAAGGTGACGTTGGGGATCGCGGTGGCCTCCAGCAGCCGGTCGACCTGCCCCCGCATCACCTCCGGATTGCCGACGGGTCTGCGCAGGACCGCTTCTTCCATCAGAATCCACAGGAAGGGCGCGTCGGCCTTGGTGAGCAGTTGCTGACGCTTGACGCGCAGCGCGACGCGCCGCTCCAGCTCCTCGGCGTTACGGTGCGCGCCCGCGCGCAGCACACCGCGGGCGTACTCCTCGGTCTGCAACAGACCCGGCACATAGTGGGGTTCGTACGTCCTGATCAGGCTGGCCTGGTCCTCCAGGCTGATGTACGCGCTGAACCAGCCGGGCAGCGCGTCCCGATAGCGATGCCACCAGCCTGGCTTGTTGGCGACTTTGACCAGCTCGGCGAACTCCTCGGCCTCACTCTCCGTGACTCCGTACGCCTGCAACAACAGCAGGACATAGGGGAGTTTGAGGCTGACCTCGGAATTCTCCATTCGCCGGATGGTCAGCGGAGCGACGTCCAGGACTTTCGCCGCCGCCTCACGGGACACCCCCGCCTTCTCACGGAGTGCCCCGAGCCGCTTGCCCAGAACGATACGCAGGACGGTGGGCGCGGTTCCCGGACGAGCCTCACTCATGCGGGGTCTCCTGACGTCGACTCATCTCACAAAGTCTGACAGGTGAGTAGTGCTCTATCCAGAGAGATGTGGAGCATTGTGAAATTATCAGAACGATCGGTTGCGGCCTGTGACCGCCAGCGCTCATAGTGAACGCGTGGCTCACATCACGGATCACCGTGCACACAAGCAACCCCAGCCCCTCGCCGGGGAGTTACAAGCGCGTGCTCGGCACCCCTGGGGCGCCTGGTGCGCCTCGGTCAGCCGACGGGACGAGGGAACCGGCCCCGGCCTCCGTGCGCGTACGCACAGTCACGACGCCTATGGGTACGAGACATACGGGCGCCAGGCGTACGGGCACGACGCACATGGGCACGACGCGCACTGGAACGAGGTACGCGTACACGGCCGGCACGCCGCGTACAGAAGCGCCTTCACGCTCCCCAGCAGACGGGACTCCGTCGCCAGAGCGCGGCACTGGCTCCGTGATGAGCTTCAGCGGTGGAGACTGCACACGGATCTGTGCGATGTCGCCGTCCTGGTCATCTCCGAACTGTTCACCAATGCCGTGCTCCACACGGCCAGCGCGCTGATCAGCTGTGAGGTCCGGCTGCTGGCCGAGCATGTACGGCTCGACGTCCACGACCAGGGCGCGCGGGACGGAGCACCGAGCCCCCGCAACCCCGACTCCCGCGCGGAGAACGGGCGGGGACTGCTGCTGGTGGAGAGTCTGGCCGAGGCATGGGGCGTCGGATCCCGCGAGGGCGGGATGGGGCGCACGGTCTGGGCGATGCTCCCGCTGAGTCACGGGTCCGGCATCTGAACCGCACACCCCGACGTTCTTGGCGACGCCGGTCTCCTGGCCGACACGTCGGGCCGAGGGCTGTCGCCGGTCCCGACCGGCAGTACAGGGGTCTGCCGATCGGGCCGGTGCGGCCGGGCCGAGCCGGACTCGGCCCGGCCGCACCGGCTCACGACAGCGCGGCGCCGACCACCAGCGCGAAGGCCGCGACGGAGAAGAGTGTGCGGATGAGGTGGAAGGTGTTCCACCGGGACTCGAAGGCCGCGCGCGCCACCCCGTCGGGTGAAGAAGTGGCCGACGCCAGCGCGTTGTTGAGCGGGACGTTGCCGCCGATGGTCACCAGATGGTTGAGGACGACACAGACCAGTCCGGCCACCAGGAGCCAGCGCTGCGTGTCCGAGCGCCCGTCGACGGGTACGGCGAGCGCCGCGGCCGGGAACGCCACCACGGCGAGGAAGGTCAGCAGGAAGACCGGGCGGGGCACGTACTCATTGACCCGGCGCATGGCGGCGACGAACTGCTCGTCGTTCAGCCGGCCCAGGGCGGGCATGATGCCGGTCTGGAAGATCAGAAAATACCCCGCGAACAGACCCGTGGAGATCGCGGCGAGAGCGAGCAGCAGAGTGGCCATGCGCACATCATCGCGCACCAAATGGCCGACGGGGCAGGGTTCTTGAGCGCTTCTCGATCACGTTCTTGAGGGCTTCCCGATCACGCCGGTCGACCGCCGGTCCATCACCGCTGTTCGCCGCCGATCACCCAGACTGCGGGATTTTAGGCCGGTTGTGGAAGCTCTGGCATGGAGTCGCCACTCTCCGTACTGGCACTTGTCACGGTGAGCAATGATGTGCGTACATGGAGTGGCGTACGGCTCCGAGGGGATGGCGGGGGTGGTCAGCCGTGGCAGAGGTTTCGGGTTCTGTGCTCAACAGGTCGGCATTACCGGTGGGCGGAGCGCGAGAGGACGTGGTGGACACGCCCCATCCGCCCGGCCGGCCGATCCAGGGTGTGCGGGAGGTGACGGCCACGCTGACCGCTCTGGTCCGTTCCGCCCGCCAGGAGCTGCTGATCTTCGACGACCCGGGCAGTTGTCTGGGGCAGTGCATCCCGGAGCAGTTCCTGGAATTCGCCGGCGCCTGTGTGCGTGCGGCGGGTGAGCAGAGCTGGCATGACAGCGGCCCGGGAGGCAGAGCGCGGGGCCGGTCGAGCGCGGTCGGGGTCCGCAGGATCGTGCCGCGCCATGGGCTCGCCGGGCTTTCGTACCCACTCCCCCGCGACCTGCCCGGCCTGGCCAGACAGACGGACTCCATCCCGTTCAAGATGATCCTGGTGGACCGCTCGGTCGCGGCCGTCCCGCTCGATCTCCAACTCCACTACCACGGGCTGCTGTTGATCCGCGATCCGGTGGTCGTCCAGGCCCTGGTCCGTACGCACCAGACGTGGTGGGACACGGGCGAGGAGCTGCCGACCGCCGCGCTCCCCTCGCCCGGGGGTCTGCCGGGACATCTGCGGCCCGTCCTGGAGGCGCTGCTCGCCGGGCTCACCGACGAGACGGCGGCGACACGGCTGGGCATGTCCAGCCGTACGTACAGCCGTCGGGTGGGGGACCTGCTCACCGCCCTCGGCACGACGAGCCGCTTCCGGGCGGGTGCGGAAGCGGCTCGAAGGGGGTGGATCTAGGGATCCAGGGCCTGGAGCCCGTACGTCCAAAGAGTCCTGGAGAGTCCTGGAGAGTCCTCGCTAGGAGACAACGTCCTTACGGGAGAAGCCCCGGAAAGCCAGCGCGAACAGCACCACGGCATATGTCACCGAAATTGCCGCGCCCTTCACCATGCCGCTCCACTCCAGCTGCGGCTGAAGCGCGTCTGCCCAGGCGAACTGCCAGTGCGCCGGCAGGAAGTCCCGCCAGGAACCGAGCGCCGTCACGGCGTCCAGCACGTTACCGATGATGGTCAGCCCGACCGCCCCGCCGACCGCTCCCAGAGGTGCGTCGGTCTTGGTCGACAGCCAGAAGGCAAGGCCGGCGGTCACCAGTTGGGAGACGAAGATGAACGCGACGACGAGTGCCAGCCGGGGCACCGCGTCGGCGGTGGCCAGAGAGCCGCCCGTCGGCAGTTCGAGTGGCCCCCAGCCATAGGCCGCGGTGCCCGCCGCCAGGGCGACCAGCGGCAGCAGCAGCATCGCCGCCGCGCTCATGCAGAGCGCCACCGCCAGCTTGCTCCAGAGCAGCCGGGCCCGTGGCACGGGCGCGGCGAGGAGATACCGCAGCGAGGACCAGCTCGCCTCCGAGGCGACGGTGTCCCCGTGGAACAGCGCGACGGGCACCACCAGCAGAAAGCCCGCGGAGACGAAGAGGCAGGTGGCCGCGAAGTTGGCGCCGGAGGCGGTCGCGGTGTCCATCAGGGTCACCCGGCCGTTGCGATCGCCGCCGTCCGGGGTGCCGCCGATCGCGAAGGCGACGATGAGCACGAAGGGCAGCACGGCCAGCAGGATGCCCATCGCCAGCGTCCGTCTGCGCTTCAGCTGCCGCAGCGCCTCGACCCTCAGCGGCAGGGTGCGCCGGGCCCGGTAGCCGGGGGCCGATTCCATCAGCGCGCTCATGCGGAGCCTCCTGAGATCAGGGTGAGGAACGCGTCCTCCAGGCGGCGGTGCGGTCCGACACCCGTCAGCGGGACATCCAGCCGGATCAACTCGGTGACCAGCGCGTTGGTGTTCGCCCCGTCGAGCCGTACGAGCAGACCGAGTCCGTCGTCCGTACGGACCGCCGAGCCGATGCCCGCCAGCGCGGCGATCTTCTCGACGACGGGCTCCGGCACCTCCTCGGCGGTGGTGACGAGCAGGGTGTCGCCCGCGCCGGTGATCTCCGCGACCGGGCCCGCCTGGACGAGCTGCCCGCGGTGCATGACGACCAGATGCGTACAGGACTGCTCGACCTCGGAGAGGAGGTGACTGGAGACGATCACGGTCCTGCCACCGGCCGCGTACCTGATCATCACGTCCCGCATCTCGCGGATCTGGGGCGGGTCCAGGCCATTGGTCGGTTCGTCGAGGATCAGCAGATCCGGCATGCCGAGCATGGCCTGGGCGATCGCGAGCCGCTGTCGCATGCCCTGCGAGTACGTGCGTACGGCCCGCGCGAGCGCGTCGCCGAGCCCGGCGATCTCCAGGGCCTCCTCGATATGGGAGTCCTCGGCGGGGCGGCCGGTGGCCTGCCAGTACAGCTCCAGGTTCGCCCGGCCCGACAGATGCGGCAGGAAGCCCGCACCCTCGACGAACGAGCCGACCCGGGAGAGCACCGGCGCGCCCGGCCTGATGGCATGCCCGAAGACACGGATCTCGCCCGCGTCGGGGCTGATCAGCCCCATCAGCATGCGCAGGGTGGTGGTCTTGCCGGCGCCGTTCGGCCCGAGGAGACCGAGGACCTGGCCCTTTTCGACCTGGAAGGAGAGATCACGGACGGCGTAGCGGTCGGTGGCCCCCGCGTACCGCTTCGTCAGACCGGTGATCCGGAGCGGCACCTCGGCCAGCTCGGGATCGGGCGCCGGCGCGCTGGTGCGGCGCCGGGCGGTGAGCAGCAGGGCGCCCGCGATCAGTACGCCGGCGGCCGGCAGCCCCCAGGTCCACCAGGGCAGTGCGGTGGATCCGGTGGTGAGCGCGGGCACGGTCGGTACGGTCAGCGCGCCGTCGACGGAGACCCGGTAGGTGGCCGGAGCGGCCGGTGAGGCATAGCCCAGGTCGGTGGCGGACAGGACGACCCGGAGCCGGTGTCCCGGCACGACCTGATGGTCGACGGCGGGCAGCGTCAGCTCCACCGTCCTGCCCTTGCGCGCGTCCTCGATCCGTACGGGCGAGACGAGCTGTGAGGGCAGCACCTGCTGGCGGCCGTCGGGCCCGACGTCGTACACCTTGGCGAAGAGCACCGCGTCACCGCTGTCGGAGGTGACGGTGGCCCGGATGGTCGGCGAGCCGGTGATGCGCAGTGACCGGTCGAGCGGCGCGGAGTCGAAGCGCGCGTGCTGTCCGGGGAAGTCGAGGGAGAGCCCGACGCCGAGGGTGGAGAGCTGGGAGAGTCCGCCGCCGACGCCCGGTACGGCGGAGATGGCCGGCGGGCTCCCGCCCGGCGGGTTGGCGAAGGTCTGCGTGCCGCCGCTCAGCGGGACGCTGGTGGTGCCGCTCTCCAGGCCCGGGTAACGGTCGCTGCTCGCGCCCCGCAACAGGGCCTGGCCGTCGGTGGAGTCGACGCCTCCGGTCCGGCTCACGCGGAACGCGGGTCCGGTGTCCGCGCCCTTGTCGTCCTTGAGATAACGGTCGAACCAGGAGGTGATCCGGCTCTGCACCCGGCCGCTCTCCTGGTCACCGCCGTCGTGTCCGCCCGCCATCCAGTCGACGTCGACGGGTGCGCCATTGGCGCTGATCGCCTTCGCCATGGCGTCGGCCTGGCCGAGCGGGAAGAGGGAGTCGGTCTGGCCCTGGACGATCAGCGCGGGCACATCGATACGGTCACCGACGGCTGACGGGCTGCGCTCTTCCAGGAGCTCACGGGCGGCCGCGTCCGGCGTGCCGGAGACGGCGACCCGCTGGTACATGTCGCACAGTTCCTTCTGGAACGTCTGGCAGCCACCGCCGGTGGAGAAGAAGATCCCCGCCCAGAGCTTCTTGAAGACGCCGTCGGGGAAGAGCGCGTCGGCGAGGTTCCAGTACGTGATCAGCGGGGCGATCGCGTCGACCCGCTTGTCGTATCCGGCGGCGAGCAGCGAGATGCCGCCGCCGTACGAGGCACCGGTCACCCCCACCCGGGGATCGCCCTTCGCGTCGAGCCGCACCTCGGGCCTGGCGGCGAGCCAGTCGATCATCCGGGAGACGTCCTTGACCTCGTGATCGGGGTCATTGAGCCCGATCTCGCCGGTGGACTTCCCGAAACCCCGCGCCGACCAGGTCAGCACCGCGTACCCGTCCCGGGCGAGTTTCTCGGCCTGGGCCCGTACGTCATCCTTGCTGCCACCGAAGCCGTGCCCGACCAGCACGGCCGGCCGGCGCCCGCTGCCCGCGGTGAAGTACGAGGTGTCGATCCGGGCGCCGTCCATCGACAGCACCTGGTCCGTACGGTGCACGGCGGGCGCGCTGTCCGAGGCGACGGCGGTCCAGGTCCCGGCTCCGACAAGCACGGCGGCGACGCCAAGGCCCGCGAGCCATCGCGCGCGCGGCCGCAACCGGCGGGGGGTTCGTAGCTCCATGCTTGAACCCTAAACGGGCCCCGGACCCGGCCGTACGGACACCGGTCGGAACTCGAAGACCTCCCGGGGTAGTACGGGTAGCCTCGCCGTACACCAGACGCGGTATGCGGGCCTTGCCGAGGGGAAGGGGCAGAGGATGGGCACGGAGATCCGCCGGGCGACGACGGTCGCGGAACTGATCGCCGCACAGCACCTGTACGACGGCCCGGCCCGTTCCGCCTGGGCAGAACGCTTCCTCGCCGCGCCGGGCCACCTGATGCTGATCGCCTACGCCGACGGCACCCCGGCCGGAATGATCTCAGGCATCGAGATGCTCCACCCGGACAAGGGATCGGAGATGTGCCTGTACGAACTGTCCGTGGCGGCCCCCTACCGCCGCCGCGGCATAGCCCGAGCGCTGACGAACGCCCTGGCCGCCGAGGCCCGCGCACGCGGCTGTTACGACATGTGGGTGGGCGTGGACACGGACAATGCCCCGGCGCTGGCGCTCTACCGCGCGACGGGAGCCGAGGACGACGGCGAATTCGCCATGCTGACCTGGCACTTCACGCCGGACGACGCGGAGGCCCCCGGGGACGGCGCCCAGGCCCGGAGCTAGGCCCGGAGCCGTCCGAGGAGTTCGTCTCCCGCCGGGTAGCCGGTCTCCTCGGGCAACAGCTCCGCGGCGGCCGTCAGTTCACCCTCGCGCACCAGCCCGTGGATCCGGTGCGCGAGCGGCGTCACGTCCCGGATGGACACGGTCCACTCGTCCGCGTACCGCCGCGCCGTCTCCCCCGACAGCCCGAGCTGAAGCGAGCGGTGCGGCAGCGCCCTATGGTGCAGATCCCGCTCCGGATCCCACTGCACGCGGGCGGGAGAGCGCTTCAACTCGCGCTTCCAGAGCCCCGGATCGGGGTACAGGTCACGGTCGTAGTGCGACAGACAGGCGCGGGACAGCGCCCACTCGAACCCCTCCCGGGAGATCTCCACGGCCAGTACGGTCGACTGATCCTCCTTGGTACCCCAGCCGCAGCGGTACATCATCCACAGGAAAGACGGCTTGATCCAGGTCATCCGGTCGCGCTTCCAGGCCGCCGGGAACCGGCCGTCACGGGCGGCGGGCAGGCCGAGGACGGGCGAGTAGGCCTGGTAGACGGTGATGGTGGACGCCGTGTGCAGCGCGCGTATCCGGTACTTCGGTTCCGACATGGGACCAGCGTGCTGCGCGGTGCCCGGGGCGGCCACCGATTTACGGCGGATCGCGGACGTCTTCACCGCGGATCACGGACGCCGGGCACGCCCCCCGGGCCCCGGCTCCGGTCCGCGCCCTCAGGTCAGTGTGATCTCCGGGTTGTAGAGGTCCAGCCAGATCGCCAGGTCCAGCGTGCGTTCCAGGCCGCGCCTCGACGCCTGGGTGACCTGTGGGGTGTCGCGCTCCGCCACTCGTCGGACCCGGTCGGCGTCGACCAGGTCGAAGACCCGGTGGGACGGGCTGTCGAGCAGGTCCTTGGCGTGTTCCTGGAGGGCGATGGCGTACTTGGGGTCCTGGGTGGACGGGTAGGGACTCTTCACCCGGTCGTACACCGATTTCGGCAGCAGGTCGGCCGTCGCCTCCCGCAGCAGGCTCTTCTCCCTGCCGTCGAAGGACTTCAGGGACCACGGGGTGTTGTAGACGTACTCGACGAGCCGGTGGTCGCAGAACGGCACCCTGACCTCCAGGCCGACGGCCATGCTCGCGCGGTCCTTGCGGTCCAGCAGGATCCGCACGAAACGCGTCAGGTGGAGATAGCAGATCGTGCGCATCCGGTACTCGAAGTCGCTCTCACCGCTGAGGCGTTCGATGTCGGCGACGGCCGTCGCGTAGCTCTCGCGGAGGAAGTCCGGCAGGTTCACCGCCGTGTTCACATCGGTGCGCAGCACGTCGGAGTCGTCGCCGAAGTGGTCGGCGAGGCGCACCAGCCACGGGAACATCTCGGCCTGCCTGGCCTCCTCGTCGAAGAACTGGAGGTAGCCGCCGAAGACCTCGTCGGCCGATTCGCCGGAGAGCGCGACGGTCGAGTGCTTCCGGATGGCCCGGAAGAGGAGGTAGAGGGAGGTGTCCAGATCGCCGAAGCCCATGGGGAGGTCGCGGGCCCGGATCATCCGGGCGCGTACGTCGGGGTCCGCCAGGGCGTGGGAGTCGAGCACGATGTCCTGGTGCTCCGTGCCCGACGCGCGCGCGACGTCATGGACGAACGGGGTGTCCGGGGTCGCGCGCACCTCGTCGGCGACGAAGTTCTCGGTGCGGCCGAGGAAGTCGACGGAGAAGCTGCGGACCCGCTCGCCGGTTTCGGCCAGTTGACGCGCGGCCAGCGCCGTCATGGCGGAGGAGTCGAGGCCACCGGAGAGGAGCGTGCAGCGCGGTACGTCCGCGACGAGCTGGCGCCGCACGATGTCGTCGAGGAGGGTGCGTACCCGCGCCACCGAGGTGTCACGGTCGTCGGTGTGCGGGCGGGTCTCCAGCGACCAGTAGATCTGCCGGCGCAGTCCGTCCCTGTTCAGGGTCAGTACGGTGCCGGGCTCGACCTCGTGCATTCCGTCCCAGACGGCGTGGCCGGGCGTTTTCACGAAGGCGAAGAGTTCACGCAGTCCGTCGAGGCGGACGCGCGGGCGGGCGAGCGGGTTGGCGAGGATCGCCTTGGGCTCGGAGCCGAACAGCACACCGTCGGGGGTCGGATAGTAGTAGAAGGGCTTGATGCCCATCCGGTCGCGGATCATCACGAGCGTGTCGGTGCGGCCGTCCCAGATCGCGAAGGCGTACATGCCGTTGAGGCGTTCCGCCACGGCCTCGCCCCACTCCTGATAGCCGTGCAGGACGACCTCGGTGTCGGAGTCGGTGCGGAACCGGTGGCCCCGGTCCGTCAGTTCCCGGCGCAGTTCGGTGAAGTTGTAGGTCTCGCCCGAGTAGACGAGCGCCAGGGTGCCCTGCGGGGTGTCGAGCGTCATGGGCTGACGTCCGCCCGGCAGGTCGATGATCGCCAGCCGGCGGTGGCCGAGGGCCGCGGGGCCGCTGATCCAGGTACCGCGGTCGTCGGGGCCCCGGCAGGACATGGTTTCCGTCATCGCATCCAATGTTTCGGACGCGGAACGCAGATCACGGTCGAAGGAGACCCAGCCGGTGATGCCACACATGTGTGTCCTCCTGCTTCCGATCCCGGGCCGGAGCGCGGGTCGGAGACCGTGGACGAGCCTGGGGTTCACGGCAGGACGGGGCACCGGGCCAGATCAGTTGTATCCAGCACCTATGTAACGAGCGTGAGTCATACGACTGCGCTCGGTCAACGCGGCTGCCCGGCGCCCGGTTACGCGAACCGGACGCTTTCAGCCGTACGGCGCGAAAGGTAATGAACTGCTCTGGGCCGGGATCCCGGGGCGCGCCAGTGCCGTTGCGGTGCCACGTGCCGGAGGGGGCGGCCCGATCAGGCCATGGGCAAAGACTTCATCAACCGGCCTGGGGCCGAGGGTCGTACACACCTGTGGCCCGTACGACGCGGAACGTCGTACGGGCCACGGCTGCGATCAGGGCCGCGAGCGGCGTGTCAGTGGTTGCGCGGGAAGCCGAGGTCCACGCCCGCCGGGGCCTCGGACGGGTCCGGCCAGCGGGTGGTGACGACCTTGCCGCGCGTGTAGAAGTGCACGCCGTCGTTGCCGTAGATGTGGTGATCGCCGAAGAGCGAGTCCTTCCAGCCGCCGAAGGAGTGGTAGCCGACGGGCACCGGGATCGGTACGTTCACGCCGACCATGCCGGCCTCGATCTCCAGCTGGAAACGGCGGGCGGCGCCGCCGTCGCGGGTGAAGATGGCCGTGCCGTTGCCGAAGGGGGAGGCGTTGATCAGCTCGACGCCCTCCTCGTAGGTCTCCGTGCGCAGCACGACCAGCACCGGGCCGAAGATCTCGTCGCGGTACGCGTCGGAGTCCGTGGAGACCTTGTCGAGCAGCGAGAGCCCGATCCAGTGGCCTTCCTCAAAGCCCTCGACCGTGTGCCCCGTACCGTCCAGGACGACGTCGGCGCCCTGGGCCGCCGCGCCCGTGACATAACCGGCGACCTTGTCGCGGTGGGCCTTGGTGATGAGCGGGCCCATCTCGGAGGCCGGGTCGTTGCCGGGGCCGATCTTGATCTTCTCGGCGCGCTCACGGATCTTGGCGACCAGTTCGTCCCCGATCGCGCCCACCGCCACGACCGCCGAGATCGCCATACAGCGCTCACCGGCGGACCCGTAGGCGGCCGAGACCGCAGCGTCCGCGGCGGCGTCGAGGTCCGCGTCCGGCAGTACCAGCATGTGGTTCTTGGCGCCGCCGAGCGCCTGGACGCGCTTGCCGTTGGCGGAGGCCGTCGTGTGGATATAGCGGGCGATCGGGGTGGAGCCGACGAACGAGACCGCCGCCACGTCCGGATGCGCGAGCAGCGCGTCCACCGCGACCTTGTCGCCGTGCACGACATTCAGCACCCCGTCGGGCAGCCCGGCCTCGGCCGCCAGCTCCGCCAGCAGGTTCGCCGCCGAGGGGTCCTTCTCGCTGGGCTTGAGTACGAAGGTGTTACCGCAGGCCACCGCCAGCGGGAACATCCACATCGGCACCATCGCCGGGAAGTTGAACGGCGTGATGCCGGCGACCACACCCAGCGGCTGGCGGATGGCGGAGACATCCACGCGGTGGGAGACCTGTGTGGACAGCTCGCCCTTGAGCTGTGTGGTGATCCCACAGGCCAGCTCGACGATCTCCAGGCCCCGGGCGACCTCGCCGAGGGCGTCCGAGTGCACTTTGCCGTGCTCGGCGGTGATGAGCGCGGCGAGGTCGTCGCGGCGGGCGTCGAGCAGCGCGCGGTAGCGGAAGAGGATGCTTGTGCGCTGGGCGAGGGACGAGGTCCCCCATGTGGCGTACGCGGCCTTGGCGGCGGCGACCGCGCTGTCCACCTCCTCGGCGGAGGCGAGCGCGACCTGTGTGGTGACGGCGCCGGTCGCCGGGTCGGTCACCGGGCCCCAGTTGCCCGACGCGCCCTCGACGGTCTTGCCACCGATCCAGTGGTTGACGGTCTTCATTCCGTTTGCTCCTTCACAGCTGGCGGCGGCGGGCGGCTACGTGCCGGTCGTACTGCTCACGGGCCTTGACCGCGGACGGGCGCGTCGCGGTCTCGGCCACGGGGACATCCCACCACGCCTGGGCCGGAGGGACGCCCGACACAGTGTCTGCCGTTTCGGTCTCCACATAGACACATGTGGGAACGTCGGCGGCGCGCGCCTCGGCCAGGGCTTCACGCAGGTCACGAACCGTCTTGGCGCGGATCACCCGCATGCCGAGGGACGCCGCGTTGGCGGCGAGATCGACGGGGAGCGGGGCGCCCGTGTAGGTCCCGTCGCCGGCCCGGAAACGGTAGGCCGTGCCGAACCGTTCCGCGCCGACCGTCTCGGACAGGCCGCCGATGGACGCGTATCCGTGGTTCTGGAGAATCACGGCCTTGAAGGGCAGCCGCTCCTGGACGGCCGTGACGATTTCGGTGGGGTTCATCAGATACGTGCCGTCACCGACGAGCGCCCAGACCGGCCGGCCCGGCGCCGCGAGCTGCACGCCGATGGCCGCCGGGATCTCGTAGCCCATGCAGGAGTAGCCGTACTCGACGTGGTACTGGTCGCGGGAGCGGGCCCGCCACAGCTTGTGGAGATCGCCGGGAAGCGATCCGGCCGCGTTGATGACGATGTCCTCGTCGGTGACCAGGGCGTCGAGCGCGCCGAGAACCTGGGCCTGGGTGGGGCGCACGAGATCTTCGTCGGCGGCGAACGCGGCGGCGACGCGGTACTCCCAGCGCTCTTTGTCCTCGGTGTACTCGGCCGCGTAGGCGGGCGCGACCCGGTGGCCGACGAGGCCCGCGGCGAGCAGTTGCAGGGCCGTACGGGCGTCCGCCACCAACGGGTCGGCCACGAGCTTGTGGGCGTCGAAGCCGGTGATATTGATATTGAGGAAGTGGACGGCGGGGTTCGAGAAGAGCGTGCCGGACGCGGTGGAGAAGTCCGACCAGCGGGTGCCGACGCCGATCACCAGATCGGCGGTCCTGGCCAGTTCATTCGCGGTGGCCGTGCCGGTGTGGCCGATGCCGCCGACCTCGCAGGGGTGGTCGTACGGCAGCGAGCCCTTGCCGGCCTGGGTGGCGGCGACCGGAATACCGGTCTCGTCGGCGAACGCGGCGAGCACCTCCTCCGCCGCGCTGTGGTGCACTCCGCCGCCCGCGACGAGCAGGGGACGGCGGGCTTCCCGCACCAGCCGTACCGCCTCGGCGAGTTCGTCGGGATCGGGCGCCTGACGGCGGACTCGCCAGACACGTTCGGAGAAGAACTCCTCCGGCCAGTCGTACGCCTCCGCCTGCACGTCCTGGGGCAGAGCGAGGGTGACGGCCCCGGTCTCGGCGGGGTCGCTGAGCACGCGCATCGCGGCGAGCGCGGCCGGGATCAGCGCCTCGGGGCGGGTGACACGGTCGAAGTACGTGGAGACGGGCCGCAGGGCGTCATTGACGGTGATGTCGCCCGCGCTGGGCAGTTCGAGCTGTTGCAGGACGGGGTCGGCGGGTCGGGTGGCGAAGGTGTCACCGGGGAGCAACAACACGGGGAGGCGGTTGATGGTGGCGAGAGCCGCACCGGTGACGAGGTTGGTGGCGCCGGGACCGATGGAGGTGGTCACGGCATGGGCGGACAGGCGGTTGCTCTGGCGGGCATAGCCGACGGCGGCGTGGACCATGGCCTGCTCATTGCGTCCCTGCAAGTACCTCATCTCCGAGGCGGACTCGACAAGGGCTTGGCCGATACCCGCCACGTTGCCATGGCCGAAGATGCCCCAAGTGGCGTTGATCAAACGCTGCTTGTGGCCGTCCCGCTCGGTGTACTGCCGGGACAGGAAGCTGATCAGCGCCTGGGCGACGGTAAGACGACGCGTACTCATCGGGAATCCTCCTCGGCTGCGGGTGCGGTGCCCGCTCCGACCGTGGCCCCTGGCTTCGCGGCCGCGCGCTCGGGGTCGGGGTCGGAATCGGGCCCGGCCGACGGCGCCTCGTACAGCGGCAGCCGGGGGTCGACCGCCAGCCCCGGCCAGGTCTCCCTGATCCAGCCGTGGTCGGGGTGGTCGCTGATCAGCCACTCCCGCGACTCCCCCGGCCCCGCCATCACATTGAGGTAGTACATGTCCCGGCCCGGCGAGGCGATGGACGGGCCGTGCCAGCCGTCCGGGATCAGGACGGTGTCGCCCGTACGGACCTCGGCGAGCACATCCGTACCGCCGGGCCGGGACGGCGAGACCCGGTGATAGCCGACGCCGTCACCGTCGATCTCGAAGTAGTAGATCTCCTCCAGCTCGGACTCGACGCCCGGCCGGTGCTCGTCGTGTTTGTGCGGCGGATACGACGACCAGTTGCCGCCCGGGGTGAGCACCTCGACCGCGATGAGCCGGTCGCACGCGAAGACCCCCGCCGCGCCGAAGTTGTTGACCTGGCGCGAGCAGCCGCCCGCGCCGCGCAGCTCGACCGGAACCTCCGGCGCGGGGCCGTAGCGAGCGGGGAGTCGTCGCTCGCACTTCGCTCCTGCCAGGGCGAAGCGGCCTCCCGCACCGGAGGCGATCTGTGCGTGGGCATCACGCGGCACGTACGCGAAGTCCGTGACTCCGCTGAACACGCTTGCCCTGCCCCGCAGTTCAAAGAGTTTGCCCTGTGTGTTCACCGTACAACCGCCGGTGAGCGGAAGAACGATCCATTCGCTCTCCCCGGCGTCCAGCGCGTGCGTACCGCCGGGCGGGAGCTCCAGGACGCGCAGACTGCTGTGTGCCCAGCCGGCCCGCCGCGGATCGATGTCGAGGGCGTACGGTCCCGCCGCGGCGCTGCCCGCGGGTACGTACCATCCGTACGGTTCGTGGTTGGTCGTCATGAAGTCTCCGTACCCCCTAGAGCAGACCCACGGCCGTATCGACGGCACGGGCCACATCCCCGTCGACCGGATAGAGCAGCGAACGGCCGACGACCAGCCCCCGGACGGTGGGCAGTTGCAGCGCCTTGCGCCATTTCTCGTACGCGCCCTCCTGATCGCCCCCGATCTCGCCGCCCAGCAGGACGGCCGGGAGTGTCGAGGTCTCCATCACCCGGGCCATATCGTCGGGGTCCTGGGTAACGGGAACCTTCAGCCAGGTGTACGCGGAGGTACCGCCCAGTCCGGAAGCGATGGCGATCGAGCGCGTCACCGCGTCCGCGCCCAGATCGGTGCGGAGCCGGCCGTCCGCGCGGTGGCAGATGAACGGCTCGACGAAGACCGGCAGCCGGCGTTCGGCCATGGCGTCGATGGCACGGGCGGTGGAGTGGAGCGTGTCGAGGGAGCGCGGGTCCTCGTAGTCGATACGGAGGAGCAGTTTGCCCGCGTCGAAGCGGAGCCTGGCGAGGTCCTCGGGGCGGTGCCCGGTGAAACGGTCGTCGAGTTCGAACGCGGCGCCGGCGAGCCCGCCGCGGTTCATGGAGCCGACGACGACACGGTCCTCCAGGGCGCCGAGGAGCAGCAGGTCGTCGAGGATGTCCGCGGTGGCCAGGACGCCGTCGACACCGGGGCGGGACAGCGCCAGACAGAGCCGCTCCAGCAGATCGGCGCGGTTGGCCATGGCGAGCCGCCGGTCCCCGACGGCCAGGGCGCCGCGGGCCGGATGGTCGGCCGCGATGATCATCAGCCGGCCGCCGGCGCGCAGCAGGGGGCGGCGGGTACGGCGGGCGGCGGCCTCGGCGACGGCCTCGGGATGGTGCGTACGCAGCCGGACCAGCTCGGACACATCGACGCCGCTCATGAAAGGGCCTCGGGGGTTTGAGCGGAAGACCGCGCAGAAGCTGACGGTGTCACGGTGGACGCCGCGGGGTCCCCCGCCGCGACCCGTCCGTCCGCGAGCGTCCGGGCGACCTCTCCGTCGTACGGCATGGCGGAGGAGCAGGCGAGGCGGCCCGCCACGATGGCCCCGGCGGCGTTCGCGTACCGCATCACGCGCTCCAGATCCCAGCCGGCCAGCAGCCCATGGCAGAGGGCGCCGCCGAACGCGTCCCCCGCGCCGAGTCCGTTGACGACATCGACGGGGACGGGAGGCACTTCGGCCCGGGTGCCGTCCCGGTGCACGGCGAGCACACCCTTGGGACCCTGTTTGACGACGGCCAGCTCGACCCCGGCGGCGAGCAGCGCCCGCGCGGCGGCGTGCGGTTCGCGCTCCCCCACGGCCACTTCGCACTCGTCGAGATTGCCCACGGCGACGGTGGCGTGCCGCAGCGCCCGCGCGTACACCGCGCCCGGCTCCGTGCCGTTCGCCGCTGCGTCATGCGCCCCCGCGCCGTCCGCCCCCGCGCCGTCCGGCCAGAACATCGGCCGCCAGTCGAGATCGAAGACGGTGAGCCCCGTCTTTCCGCGCGCTTCCAGCGCCGCGAGCGTCGCCGTACGGCTCGGCTCCGCGCACAGACCGGTGCCGGTCATCCAGAAGATACGGGCCGAACGGATGGCGTCCAGGTCCAGTTCGTCCGGATGGATCTCCAGATCGGGGGCCTTGGGCAGCCGGTAGAAGTAGAGCGGGAAGTCGTCCGGGGGAAACACTTCGCAGAACGTGACCGGGGTCGGATACGCGTCCACCGGCGTCACCCAGCGGTCATCGACCTCGAACTCCCGCAGCGCCTGGTGCAGATAGTCCCCGAACGGGTCGTGGCCGGTACGGGTGATGACGGCGGCGCGCCGGCCGAGCCGGGCCGCCGCGACGGCGACATTCGTCGCGGAGCCGCCGAGGAACTTGCCGAAGGTGTCGACCTGGGCCAGCGGGACACCGGTCCGCAGCGGGTAGAGGTCCACCCCGATCCGGCCCATGGTGATGACGTCGTACGGCTCAGGCATGCGCGTCCCTTCGGTTCGACGGTCACTCCGATGTCATTCCCACGTCCACGTCACTCCCAGGTCTAATGCCCGGCCCGGAGCCCTGTCAACGTTTTGTCCTTACATTCGGACGAAGGGGTTGACACTCTTTCCGCGCGGCCGGAAAGCTGACCGGTATGACCTCTTCCGTACCCACGTCCAACCGCATCCGGGTCGGGTCGGCCCCCGATTCCTGGGGCGTGTGGTTTCCCGACGATCCCCAGCAGGTTCCCTGGCGGCGATTCCTCGACGAGGTCGCCGAGGCGGGCTACGAGTGGATCGAACTCGGCCCGTACGGCTATCTCCCCTCCGATCCCGTCCGGCTGGGCGAGGAGACCGCCCGGCGCGGGCTGAAGGTCTCCGCCGGAACCGTCTTCACCGGACTGCATCACGGCCCCGCCGTCTGGGAGAAGACCTGGGCGCATGTCGCGGACATCGCCGCGCTCACCCAAGCGATGGGCGCGGACCACCTGGTCGTCATCCCTTCGTTCTGGCGCGACGACAAGACCGGCGAGGTGCTGGAGGACCGCACCCTGACGGCGCGGCAGTGGCGCGATCTGACGGCGCAGACCGAGCGGCTCGGCCGTGAGGTGCGGGACCGGTACGGGCTGCGCATCGTCGTCCATCCGCACGCCGACACCCATATCGACAGCGAGGAGAACGTCAGCCGCTTCCTCGACGCGACCGATCCCGCCCTGGTCTCGCTGTGCCTGGACACCGGGCACTACGCCTACTGCGGCGGCGACAGCGTCAAACTGATCGAGACCTATGGGGAGCGCATCGGCTATCTCCACCTCAAGCAGGTGGACCCGGAGATCCTCGCCGGGGTCGTGGCGGACGAGGTGCCGTTCGGGCCGGCGGTCGGGCGCGGGGTGATGTGCGAGCCGCCGGGCGGGGTTCCCGCACTGGAGCCGGTGCTCGCCGCGGCGCGGCGGCTGGATGTGGACCTCTTCGCCATCGTCGAACAGGACATGTATCCGTGCCCTCCGGACAAGCCGTTCCCGATCGCCGCACGCACCCGCCGTTTCCTGCGGAGCTGCGGCGCCTGACGCACCGCTCCACTCCGACGGCGCCCTGACGCCGCCCCGCGGCCGACCTGACGCCCGGACAGGATCCGAGAGGTTCCGTCCGGGCGTTTCCGCTTCTCCGTCCAACAGCCCCACCGGCCTCATTGATCCGACCTCTCCTCATGTCGCCACCTTGACAGGGACACGACTGCGCAAGGATCGTCCCAGTAAGGGCTATTCCTGAACCGCAGACAGGGGACGTCGTGCATTCACCTGTTCCTTCACCTTCATCGCGTCCCGGATTCCTCGGAGGTATCACGCGAGCAGGGCACATCTCACGGCGTACGTTCATGACGGCGGCGGGAGCGGCGGCCTTCGCGGTCTCCTCCCGCACCGCCTGGGCACGGACCTCCGACGGTGACGGCGGCGATGTGCGCGGCGGGAGTGGTGACACGGACCCACATGGACGCATCCTGCTCGACGCGGCCATGAAGTGGCGCAGGCTTCCCTCCGGTTGGCAGTCCGCGCCGTTCTTCGGCAACGGCTTCCTCGCCGCGCATCTCTACAGCAAGGCGGGCGAGGGCAACGCCCTGAGGATCATGCTCAACCACTCGCTCGTGCAGGACCAGCGCGGGCAGTGGGAGGCGGCCATCGGCTACTCCCGGCTGCCGGTCGGCTATCTCACCCTGACGTTCACGGGCACGGTCACGGATATCGACTGGTCCCTGGATCCGGCGACCGCCGAGCTGAACGGCACGGTCACCACCACCGCCGGCGGCGTCCGGCTGCGGGTGCTGATCCTGCGTCAGAGCGATGTGCTGCTGGTGTCCCTGGAGCCCACGGCGGGTGAGCGGGAGGCCGCCTGGGGGTTCACGGCGCTCCCGTCCGCGACCACCAGGACCACCCGCGTACCACCGGAGTACACCGCCAACCCCGATCCGGCCGCGGGGCCCGGTTTCGTGGAACAGCCACTGGACGCGGGCGGCGGGTACACCACGGCGTGGCGGGAGATCCACGAGGGCAGCCGCCGGCTGCTCGCGGCCGGCATCGCCTACGGCTTCCCGGATTCGACCGGCCGCGAGCGTGCGCTGTCAGCCGTGAACCGGGCGCTGACGACCTCCCCGGACACGCTCGTACGCGAACACCGCCGGTGGTGGGGCGACTTCTACCGGCGCAGTCTGGTCTCGGTCCCCGACAAACATCTCCAGCGCTTCTACTGGATCCAGCTCTACAAGATGGCGTCGTCCACCGGGAAGGACTCCCCCGTACTGCCCGTCTTCGGGCCGTGGTTCCCGGAGACCGGGAACAACTGGACCAATATCTGGTGGAACCTCAACACCCAGGTCGCGTATCCGCTGATCAATGGCTCCAACCATCTGGAACTGGATGCGATCACCCCCACCTTCCGTACGTACCACCGCAATCTGGAGCTCAATATCCACCCGGCCCACCGGGACGGCGAGAGCTACGCGCTCTGCCATCCGGGCGACCGGGAGCTGCGTCCGGGCCCGCGCTATGTGGGAGTGCCCGGGATCAGCCCCAACGACCACACCGGCAATCTCACCTGGGCCATGCACAATGTGTGGCTGTCCTACCGGCACTCCATGGACCGGCGGATTCTCCAGGACGTGCTGTATCCGGTGCTCAGCCGGGCCATCGCCTACTACGCGCGCTTCCTGACCGAAGGGTCCGACGGTCTGCTGCATCTGCCGGAGACCCGGTCACCGGAGTACGCCAACGCGTCCGACTGCACCTACGACCTGTCCCTGATCCGCTGGGGCTGCCGGACACTGCTGGAGACGGCGCGGGCACTGCGGATCGACGAGGCGCCGACCGCGCGCCTGCACGACATCCTGACCCGGCTGGTGCCGTACCACCGGGGCGAGCAGGGCGTGCTGATCGGCGCGGAGGTGCCGCTCGCGGAGTCGCACCGGCATTACTCGCATCTGCTGTGGCTCTACCCCCTCCAGGAGTCGCTGGACCGCACGAGCTTCGAGCACTGGGCGGGCATGCGGGAGCGCTGGCACGGCTACAGCTTCGCGGCCGCCGCCTCGATGGAGACCCTCTTCGGCAACGCGGACCGGGCGCTGTCCCATCTGAAGTTCTTCACCGACGGGAACACCGTCGACGGCACGCAGCTGACGCCGAACACCATGTACCGCGAGGGCTCCAACTTCGCCATCGAGAGCCCGCTCGCCGCCGCCCAGTCACTTCTGGACATGCTGGTCCAGAGCCATGGCGGTACGGTCCGCGTGTTCCCCGCCGTCCCCTCGGGCTGGGCCGACGCGTCGGTCCAACGCCTGCGTACCCAGGGGGCGTTCCTCGTGGACGCGTCCCGTTCGGCCGGCCGCACCGACTGGGTGACGGTACGGAGCGAGGCGGGCGCGCCGCTGGTGCTGGAGCACGGCATCGACGGCGCGATCGACGTACGCGACGAGCGCGGCCGGAAGCTGCCGTACCGGGGCACCGGGACCATCACCGTCGATCTGCCGAAGGGCCGTACCGCCGTGGTGACCCGACGAGGCTCAGACCCGGTGCTACGACCGCGCGATGTACCGGCGGACGGCACATACCCGCGGTGGGGGCTGCCCGAGCCGGACTGACGCAAGGCACCTGACGTCATGTAACTGATGTGCGTATCCATGCCACATGAGGTGCGCGCCACATGAGGTGCACGCGCCAAATGTGCCGTGTGTGCCACAAAGATCCCTCTACTGTCACGCATATCTCGATTACACGGTCCTTCCGTCACAGGAAGGTGACAAATCCACTCTCTTCATCACTCTGTGTCGCTCAAGAGGCACAGGCTGGGTGATCACCAGCGTCGTGCCGCAGCTCCCCCGACGGCCCACCGGCCTCCCTGCGGCGGACGCGGGGAGGTGCCACTGATGACGGACAAAAGGCTCTGGTCCTACAAGGAGATCGCGGCGCACATCAGCGTGCAGCCGGACACCGTCCGCTCGTACCGCAAGCACGGACTGCTTCCGCCGCCGGACCATGTGGAGAACGGAAAGCCCTACTGGTACGCGGACACCGTCCGCGCCTGGGTGGCCCAACGTCCCGGTAACAGAAGCAGCAGAAGCTGAGCGAGGCGCTCGCTCAGGGGCCGCCCAAGGGCCCGCCGTGGGGGCCGTGCCGATCCGGTACGGCCCCCACGGCCCCCATTCCGTTCCTCCGCGCGGCCCCCGTTCCGTCCCGGTCAGACGCCCGCCGTGTCCCGGTCGCGGGCAGAGGGCTCCGGCCGGGCCGGATCTCCCGTATCCCCTCCGGCGGCCGGCTTCGACTCACCCTCGCTCAGCCCGAACCGTTCATGGAAGCGGCGCAGCGGCCCGGGGGCCCACCACATCGCCCTGCCCGTCAGCTTCATCACCGCGGGCACCAGCAGACTGCGGACCACCATCGCGTCCATGAGTACGGCGAGCGCGATACCGAGCCCCAGCATCTTGGTGTTGGTCACCCGCGAGGTGCCTATGCCCACCATGACCACCGCGAGGATCACGGCCGCCGCGGTGATCAGTCCTCCGGTGCGCCGGAGGCCGAAGGTCACCGCCTGTTCGTGATCACCGCTCCGGTCGTATTCCTCCTTGATCCGGGAGAGCAGGAAGACGCCGTAGTCCATGGAGAGTCCGAAGGCGACACAGAACATCAGGACCGGCAGGGTCGTTTCGATGTCGCCGGTGGCGGTGAAGCCGAGCAGCCCGGAGAGGTTGCCGTCCTGGAAGACCCAGACGACCGCCCCGAACATGGCCGTGAGACTCAGCGCGTTGAGCACCACCGCCTGGACCGGGATCAGCACACTGCCGGTCAGCAGGAAGACCAGCAGCAGGGTCACCACCACGATGATGGCCACCGCCCAGGGCAGTCGGTCGGCTATCGCCTCCTTGGAGTCGACCAGCACGGCGGCGGTGCCGGTCACCGACGTGTCGAACGCGGCCGGTACCGCACGGATGTCCCGGACGAGCTGCTGGGCCTCCTGGCCCACCGCCTCTCCCTCGGCCCGCACCGTGAAGTACCCGTGCTCGCCCTCGGTGACGGGACCGTCGACCCCGAGCGTCCCCGGCAGAGCCTCTATCCGGCTGCGGTAGTCCGCGTATTCGGCGGGTGTGCCGGCGGACCCCACGAAGATCTCCAGGCTCCCGCTGGGGCTGCCGGGGAAGCCGTCCCGTATCTCCTCCTGGACCACCCGGGAGTCGGCGTTAGACGGCAGCTGACGGTAGTCGGCGGTGCCGAACGTGGCCCCCAGGAAGGGCAGTCCGAGCACGATCAGCCCGGCCGCGGTCGCAAGGGCGAAGACCGGCGCCCGGCGCATGACCAGCGCTGCCGTACGCCCCCAGCCGGCCCCCGGCTCGGCGGACTCGCCCGCGGCTCCCGATCCGTCCCGCGTCCCGGACTTCCGCCGCCTCCGGCGCAGCAGCACCCGCAGATCCAGCGCGTTGACCCGGTGGCCCAGCAGCATCAGCGCGGCCGGCAGCAGTATCAGCGCGGCGGCCGCCGCCAGCAGCACCACCGCGATCCCGGCATAGGCGAAGGAGCGCAGGAAGTACTGGGGGAAGACCAGCATGGCGGCCAGCGACACGGCCACGGTGAGCGCGGAGAACAGCACCGTCCGCCCGGCGGTGCGCAGCGTGACACCCACGGCGTCCCGTACCTCGGCGCCCTCGGCCAGCTCCTCACGGAACCGGCGCACGATGAACAGGGCGTAGTCGACGGCCAGTCCGAGCCCCAGGGCCGTCGTGAGGTTCTGTGCGAAGACCGAGACATCGGTGAGCTCGGTGATCCCGCGCAGTACCGCGTTCGTCCCCAGGATGGCGACGATGCCGAGCCCGAGCGGCAGCAGAGCGGCGACCGCGCTGCCGAAGACCATCACCAGCAGCACCAGCGTCACCGGCAGGGCGATCAGCTCGGCCCGCAGCAGATCCTCCTGGATGATCTCCTGCATCTCGTGCTGTACGGCGACGGGTCCGCCGAGCGAGACCTCCAACGGTCCGTGCGCGCCACGGAATTCCGGCGCTATCCGGTCCAGGGCCGCGGCGGCCGTCTTCTCGTCGCCCTCGATCCTCGCCGCGATCAGCGCTTCCCGGCCGTCCTCGGCGCGCAGCGCGGCCGATCCGGTCCCCCAGTAGGAACCGACCCCGGTGATGCCCGGCTCGGCCGCGAGCCGGTCGGTGAGACGCTTGGCCTCCGCGGCCACCGCGGGGTCGTCCACACTCCGGCTCCCGCTGTCGACGAGCAGCAGCAGATTGGGCTGGGAGGCCGGGAACTCCCGCTCCAGCGCCTGGGTCGCGTACGTCGACTCGGCGTCCGGATCGGCCCAGCCACCGCTTCCCATCCGGTCGGCGACGCCGCTCCCGGCGAAGACGGCCAGGGCCGTGATCACCAGCGCGACCAGCAGAGAGAGCCTTGGGCGCGCGGTGACGAACCGGGTCCATCCCCCAAGACTCGGTCCAGTATTGACTTCGGACATGGTGCGGTGTCCCCTTCACCGTGACCCGTGGCATGGGTCAGTGATTGCCATAGAATAGACAAACACGAGTCATCGCTCGCATAAGTCAATATTGCGAGCTGCCACTCGTGTTTGTCAACCGATCCAGGAAAGCCGGGGATTCACATGCCGGAGGCCAAGAACGGCAGCGAGAGCGGGACGGCGAAGCCGCGCCGCCGTCAGGCCCGCGGCGAGCGCCGCATCGCCCAGCTCCTCGAAGCGGCGGCCAACGTCTTCTGCACCACCGGATACTCCGGGGCGAGCACCAACTCCATCGCCCGCGAGGCCGGCGTTTCCCCGGGCACGCTCTACCAGTTCTTCCCGAACAAGGAAGCCATCGCCGTCGAACTGGGCGATCATCTGCTGACGCGCTGGCGCGCCACCTACGGCCAGGCGTTCACCCCCGCCCATCTCGAACTGCCCCTGGACCAGCTGCTGGACGCCGTCCTCGACCCGCTGATCCAGTTCAACTCCGAGAACCCCGCCTTCGGCGTCCTCATGCACGGCCCCGACATCCCCGGCCAGGTCACCCGGGAGCACGACGCCCTGCACTCCTCCATGCTCACCCGGGTCGAGGAAGTCCTCGCCGGCTACCTCCCCGCGACACCGGAGTCCGACATCACCCGGGTCGCGCACACGGCCTTCGCCGTATTCAAGGCGGGCATGGATCTGATCCTCGCCGCGGAGCCCGCCGAGCGGGACGCGTACATCACCGAGCTGAAGACGGTCCTCTTCCGCTATCTGGATCCGCTCGTCGGGGATCACTGAACCGACCCTGGTCGCCGGGACCGGTTCGATTTCATACCCCCTAGGGGTAAAGTCATAGCGACCGGGGAGCCACGCGGCCCACGCGCGCCCCTGGCGCATCACCCATCCCTACGCCAGCCCCGAAGAGGAGAAACGCCATGACCGCCGAGACGAAGAACCAGGTCACGACCGTCTACCAGGTCACCGGCATGACCTGCGGCCACTGCGAGGGGGCCGTCTCCAGCGAGATCTCCGGAATCGAGGGCGTCACGTCCGTGGAGGCCACGGCCGCCACAGGCCGGGTGACCGTCGTTTCCCAGGCCCCGCTGGACGAGGAGGCCGTACGCGCCGCCGTCGACGAGGCCGGTTACGAACTGGCCGGGCAGGCCTGACCGCACGATCGGAGGCAGGGACCCGCCCGCTCCTCCGTTTATGTGGTTAGCACCTTCTATGCGCCTGCGGTCCTTCACATGCACCACAGGACCTTCACAAAGAGATCTAGATCACATAGATTGAGGGGTAACCATTAGGTCGACTCGCGAGTCTAAGAGGACGATGCCAGAGAACGTCTTGGGGGACGTTCGACGGGATCGTGTGGGATGTCTTGGGGGACATCTCATGCACGCGATTGGCCGGGGCACGTGCACCGGGGAGCTTTGAGCGGCCCTCCCGTACGTACCCCGGTCCGACCGCTAGTAGCCGTTGATGGTTACGGCAGACGCCCGGCCCGGATCCCGTGGGGGGAATCCGCTCCGGGGATATGGAAAGCGCCCCGTTCGCCGACCCGTGGGGGGATCGGCGGCGGGGCGCTTTTCGCTGCGTACACCCGGCGTGGACCGGCGTGCGCGGTACGAGCAGGCGCGCCGGGCCCGCGGGGGCCCGGGCGCGGGAAGCGTGGGTCAGCGGGACTCGACCGGGATGAAGTCGCGCAGGACCTCGCCGGTGTAGATCTGGCGCGGACGGCCGATACGGGAGCCGGGCTCCTTGATCATCTCGTGCCACTGGGCGATCCAGCCGGGCAGCCGGCCGAGCGCGAACAGCACGGTGAACATCTCGGTCGGGAAGCCCATGGCCCGGTAGATCAGACCGGTGTAGAAGTCCACGTTCGGGTAGAGCTTCCGCTCGACGAAGTAGTCGTCGGCAAGGGCGTGCTCTTCGAGCTTGAGCGCGATGTCGAGCAGCTCGTCGGACTTGCCGAGAGCCGAGAGGACGTCGTGCGCCGCCGCCTTGATGATCTTCGCCCGGGGGTCGAAGTTCTTGTAGACGCGGTGCCCGAAGCCCATGAGCTTCACGCCGTCTTCCTTGTTCTTCACCTTGCGGATGAAGGAGTCCACGTCGCCGCCGGAGGCCTGGATGCCCTCGAGCATCTCCAGCACCGACTGGTTGGCACCACCGTGCAGCGGGCCCCACAGGGCGCTGATGCCGGCGGAGATCGAGGCGAACATGTTCGCCTGCGAGGAGCCGACCAGCCGCACGGTGGAGGTCGAACAGTTCTGCTCGTGGTCCGCGTGCAGGATCAGCAGCTTGTCGAGGGCGGAGACGACGACCGGGTCCGGCACATACTCCTGCGCCGGGACCGAGAAGGTCATCCGCAGGAAGTTCTCGACGTACCCGAGGTCGTTGCGCGGGTAGACGAAGGGGTGGCCGATCGACTTCTTGTACGCGTACGCCGCGATGGTGGGCAGCTTGGCGAGCAGCCGGATCGTGGAGAGATGACGCTGCTTCTCGTCGAACGGGTTGTGGCTGTCCTGGTAGAACGTGGACAGCGCGCTGACCACGGAGGACAGCATCGCCATCGGGTGGGCGTCGCGCGGGAAACCGTCGTAGAACCGCTTGACGTCCTCGTGGAGCAGCGTGTGCCGGGTGATCTCGTTCTTGAACGAGGCCAGCTGGTCGACCGTCGGCAGCTCGCCGTTGATCAGCAGATACGCCACCTCGACGAAGCTGGAACGCTCCGCCAGCTGCTCGATCGGATAGCCGCGGTAGCGCAGGATGCCCTGTTCGCCGTCGAGATAGGTGATCGCGGACTTGTAGGCGGCGGTATTGCCGTATCCACTGTCCAGCGTCACCAGACCGGTCTGAGAACGGAGCTTCCCGATGTCGAAGCCCGTATCGCCGACGGTGCTGTCGATCACCGGGTAGGTGTACTCGCCGTCGCCGTACCGCAGTACTACCGCGTTGTCGCGTTTCTCGCTCACGTCATCCCTCACCGACGTAGTGCCTCTTCTTCGAGGTGCCCTGACTGTCTCTACCATCCCCCATTTGGCTCAGGAGAGTGCACTCGGGGTCGGCCTTTAGGCCTTTTGGCGGCACTCAGTGCCGCCAACCTGCTCATCCTGCCCCCTTCGCCCCAGTTGTGGGAAGCCGAGGCGCGGAAAGTCCCGTCAGCCGGTGCGAGAGGGCGGTAAAGCGTCTGCCCGCGGAGACCGTCCGCACCGCCTGTCCTATGGCCTTGCGTGAGCCGACCAGCACGACGAGTTTCTTGGCGCGGGTGACCGCCGTGTAGAGCAGATTCCGCTGGAGCATCATCCAGGCACCGGTAGTGACCGGAATGACCACGGCCGGGTACTCACTGCCCTGGGAGCGGTGGATCGTCACCGCGTACGCGTGCGCCAGCTCGTCCAGCTCGTCGAAGTCGTACGGCACCTCCTCGTCCTCGTCCGTCAGCACCGTCAGCCGCTGGTCGTCCATGTTCAGTGCGGTGACGACGCCGACCGTGCCGTTGAAGACGCCGTTCTCGCCCTTCTCGTAGTTGTTGCGGATCTGGGTGACCTTGTCACCGACGCGGAAGACCCGGCCGCCGAGCCGCTTCTCCGGAAGATCGGGCCTGGCGGGGGTGATGGCCTGCTGGAGGAGTGCGTTCAGCGCGCCCGCGCCGGCCGGGCCGCGGTGCATCGGCGCCAGCACCTGCACATCGCGCCGCGGGTCGAGACCGAATTTGGCGGGAATCCGATGGGCCGCCACCTCGACGGTCAGCCGGCCCGCGTCCTCCGTCTCCTCCTCGACGAAGTGGAAGAAGTCGATGAGGCCCTGGGTGATGGGCGGTACCCCGGAGTTGATGCGGTGGGCGTTGGTGACCACCCCCGACTGCTGGGCCTGCCGGAAGATCCGGGTGAGCCGGACCCGCGGCACGGGGCCGCTTTCGGCCAGCAGATCGCGCAGCACCTCGCCGGCCCCGACCGAGGGAAGCTGGTCCACATCCCCGACGAGCAGCAGATGCGCGCCCGGCGCCACCGCCTTGACCAGCTTGTTGGCCAGCAGCAGATCGAGCATCGACGCCTCGTCGACCACCACCAGGTCGGCGTCCAGCGGGCGGTCCCGGTCGTACGCCGCGTCCCCGCCCGGCTTGAGCTCCAGCAGCCGGTGCACGGTGGACGCCTCGGCCCCCGTCAGCTCGGCGAGCCGCTTGGCCGCCCGCCCGGTGGGCGCCGCCAGCACCACCTTGGCCTTCTTGGCCCGCGCCAGCTCCACGATCGAGCGGACCGTGAAGGACTTGCCGCAGCCGGGACCGCCGGTCAGAACGGCCACCTTCTCGGTGAGGGCGAGCCGGACCGCCTGCTGCTGCTCGGGGGCCAGCTCGGCACCCGTACGCCCCGCCAGCCAGGTCAGCGCCCGGTCCCAGACCACGTCCTGGAAGGCCGGCATCCGGTCCTCCCCGGTGCGCAGCAGCCGCAGCAACTGGGCGGAGAGGGACAGCTCCGCGCGGTGGAAGGGGACCAGATAGACCGCGGTGACCTCCTCCTCGCCGCCGTCCGGCCCCGGCACCCTCTCCCGTACGACCCCCTCGTCCTCAGCGGCCAGCTCGGCGAGGCATTCGATGACCAGGCCGGTGTCGACCTGGAGCAGCTTCACCGCGTCCGCGATGAGCCGCTCCTCCGGCAGGAAGCAGTGGCCCTGGTCGGTGGACTGGGACAGGGCGTACTGGAGCCCGGCCTTGACCCGCTCCGGGCTGTCGTGCGGGATCCCGACGGCCTGGGCGATCCGGTCGGCGGTGAGGAAGCCGATCCCCCAGACATCGGCCGCCAGGCGGTACGGCTCGTTCTTGACGACGGAGATCGAGGCGTCCGCGTACTTCTTGTAGATGCGGACGGCGATGGAGGTGGAGACGCCCACCCCCTGGAGGAAGACCATGACCTCCTTGATGGCCTTCTGCTCCTCCCAGGCGGCGGCGATCCGCTTCGTCCGCTTGGGGCCGAGGCCGGGGACTTCCACGAGCCTCTTGGGCTGCTGCTCGATGATGTCGAGCGTGTCCAGGCCGAAGTGCTCGACGATCCTGTCGGCGAAGACGGGGCCGATGCCCTTGATCAGGCCGGAGCCGAGATAGCGGCGGATGCCCTGGATCGTGGCCGGCAGGATCGTGGTGTAGTTCTCCACCGTGAACTGCTTGCCGTACTGGGGATGCGAGCCCCAGCGGCCCTCCATCCGCAGTGACTCACCGGGCTGCGCGCCGAGCAACGAGCCGACCACGGTGAGGAGATCGCCGCCGCGGCCGGTGTCGACGCGGGCGACGGTATAGCCGTTCTCCTCATTGGCGTACGTGATCCGCTCAAGGACGGCTTCGAGCACAGCGGAATTGGACATGATCCGACGCTACCGTCAGGCTCCGACATCATGGCCGACCTGTGGACAACTGCCCCTGTGGACAACTACTGGGGGCCCGGTCCACCGGACCGGGCCCCACGCGCTCCCCCCTCGACAGGGCCTTCCCGATCCCCCCGGATCCCACCCCCGAAAGCCCTGTTGACGTATACGACTCACGTCACCCCGGAAGGGTTGCGCGGTTCCTCTGAGTAATTTTCCGGACCCGCGGCCACGCGTCCGCGGATGACGAGAGCGAGCAGCGCGGCCATCGCGCAGAACGCGCCCGAGGCAACCCAGACCGGGTCGTACGTCCCGAACGTGTCCCGTATGGCGCCGCCGAGACCGGCCATCAGTCCGGCGCCCAACTGGTGGGCCGCGTTGACCCAGCCGAAGACGATCGCGCTGTCCGCGCCGTAGAACTCCCGGCAGAGCGCGATCACCGGCGGGACGGTCGCCACGTCGAGCAGCCCGAAGAGCACCGCGAACAGCACCAGGGGCACCCCCGGGGTGGCGGTCATCAGCATCGGCAGCAGGACGAGTGAGATGCCGCGCAGTACGAAACAGCCCGCGAGGAGCCGCCTGGGGTCGTACCGGTCGGTCAGCCAGCCGGAGCCGATGGTGCCCGCCACATTGCAGACGCCGATCAGCGCGAGCAGCGAGGAGGCGGTGGTCGCGGCCATGCCGTGGTCGTGGGCGGCCGGGGTGAAGTGGCTCCACATGATGCCGTTGGTGGAGGCGCCGCAGACCGCGAAGACGCCGGCGAGCAGCCAGAACGGCCCCGTACGCGCGGTGCCGAGCAGCACCCGTACGGTCCGCCGGGCGGCGCCGGGCGCCGGAGCGGGGCGCGGCACGAACTCCGCGCCGCCGTACGGCTTCAGCCCGCAGTCCGCCGGATGGTCCCGCAGCAGCAGCCGGACCAGCGGCAGCAGGACGAGCGCGGCGAGCGCCACCGACACCAGGGCCGGGCGCCAGCCCTGCCGTTCGGTGAGCCAGGAGAGCACCGGCAGGAAGACGAACTGGCCGAAGACCCCGGCGGCGGTGAGGATGCCGGTGACCAGACCGCGTCCGTGGACGAACCACCGCTGGGTGACGGTCGCCGCGAACGTCATCGCCATGGCGCCGCTGCCGAGGCCGACCAACAGCCCCCAGAAAAGGGTGAACTGCCAGGGCGCGGTCATCACGGTGGTCAGCAGGGCGCCCATGGCGACGACGGCCAGCGCGGCGAGTGCGGTACGGCGGATCCCGAAGCGGTCCATGAGCGCGGCGGCGAAGGGGGCGGTCAGTCCGTACAGCACCATGTTGACCGAGACCGCGACTCCGATCGTGCCGCGCGACCAGCCGAAGGCGCTGTGGAGCGGGGTGACCAGCACGCCGGACAGGGTGGTGAAGGCGCCGGCCACCACGATCGTCAGAGCCGCGGCGAGGGCGACCCACCAGGCGCGGTGCACGCGCGGGCGGCGTCCGGGTGTCTTCGCTGATCGCGGTGTTTCCGGTGATCGCGCTGTCCGTTGGGCCATTCCTCGACCCTGCGGCAACCGGTCCGGCCGATCGAGTTGCCCGATGGCCAGGACGGGAAAGGTTCGGGCCATGGCTGCCTTTGTCGCTTCCGACCCCCACCGAATCGCCGTGCTCGTCCGGCCCGGTCTGCTCCAGATGGAGCTGGGCATCGTCCACCAGCTCTTCGGCCAGGCCGTCTCGGCCGCGGGCGATCCGCTCTATACCGTGCTGACCTGCACGCTCGCGCCGGGAGCGGTACGGACGGACGGCGATGTCACGGTCAATGTGGCGCACGGCCCCGAACTGCTGGCCGAGGCGGACACGGTGATCGTCCCGACCTCGGACGAGGACTACACCCCGGTGGACGGCCGGCTGAGCCCGCCACTCGCCGCCGCGCTGGCCCGGATCCGCCCCGGTACGCGGATCGCCTCCATCTGTACGGGCTCGTTCGTCCTGGCCGCCGCCGGGCTGCTCAAGGGGCGGCGCGCGACCACGCACTGGAAGTCCTGTGACCGGTTCCGTGAGCTGCATCCGGACGTACGTCTCGATCCCGATGTCCTCTATACCGAGGACGGGGACGTGCTCACCTCGGCGGGCGTCGCCTCGGGCATCGATCTCTGTCTGCATATGATCCGCGCCGACCACGGCGTCGCGGTCGCCAACGCGGTGGCCCGTACGACAGTCGTACCACCCCATCGTGACGGCGGCCAGGCCCAGTACATCCGCCGTCCGGTCCCCGAGGCGACGGGCTCCTCCACGGGCGCGGCCAGGGCATGGGCGCTGGATCATCTCGAACGCCCGCTGCCTCTGCGGGAGCTGGCCGCGCTGGAATCGATGAGCGTACGGACGTTTACGCGCCGCTTCCGTGAGGAGGTCGGGCTCTCCCCCGCGCGGTGGCTGACCCTTCAGCGCGTCGAGCGGGCAAGGCAGTTGCTGGAGGAGAGCGACCTCCCCGTCGACCGGGTGGCGGCCAACGCGGGCTTCGGTACGGCGGTCTCGCTGCGGCACCACCTCCTGGAGGCGACAGGAGTGACGCCGACCGCGTACCGGAGGACGTTCCGCGGTCCCCACGGAACGCCTCTATGGAGCGCGCCGTGAAAAACGCGTCCATAGCGGCTGTAGCCGCTAAAGAGCGTGCTGTACGTACCGTCCGATGACCTCGGTGAGCAGTTCCACGCCGTCCCGCGCCCACAGTTCGTCGTTGAACAGCTCCACCTCGATCGGGCCGGTATAGCCCGCCGCGTCGACCCGTTCCCGCCAGGCACGCATATCGACGGCGCCGTCCCCGATCTGACCACGGCCGTTCAGCACCCCGGCCGGCAGCGGCGTCGTCCAGTCGGCCAGCTGGAAGGTGAAGATGCGCGACCCCGCGCGGGCGACGGCCGCGGGAGCCCGGTCGTCCCACCAGATGTGGTACGTGTCGACCGCCACCCCCACCCGGTCGGCGGGGAAGCGTTCTGCCAGGTCGAGAGCCTGGTCGAGGGTGGAGACCACACAGCGGTCGGCCGCGAACATCGGGTGCAGCGGCTCAATGGCGAGCCGCACCCCGCGCTCCGCCGCGTACGGCGCCAGTTCGCCCAGGGCGTCGGCGATGCGTTCGCGCGCCCCCGGCAGATCCCGGTTTCCCTCCGGGAGCCCGCCGGAGACCAGGACGAGGGTGTCCGTGCCCAGCGCCGCCGCCTCGTCGATCGCCGCGCGGTTGTCGGCCAGCGCCTCCGCCCGCCGGCCGGGGTCGACGGCGGTGAGGAACCCGCCGCGGCAGAGCGTGGTGACCGCGAGGCCGGCGTCCCGTACGAGCTTGGCGGTGGCCTCGGTCCCGTATGCCCGGACGGGCTCGCGCCACAGCCCGATCCCTGGCACACCAAGGCGTACACACGCCTCGGTCAGTTCGGGCAGGGAGAGCTGTTTCACCGTCATCTGGTTGATGCTGAAGCGCTTCAGCTCCGCCATGGGCCGCTCGGTCACTGGTCCACTCCGTACACGCTGAGCAGGGATGTCATCCGGGCCTCCGCCACCGCCGGATCGGGGAACAGACCCAGCCCGTCGGCCAGTTCGTACGCCCGCGCCAGGTGGGGCAGCGAGCGGGCCGACTGGAGGCCGCCGACCATCGTGAAATGGTCCTGGTGTCCGGCCAGCCAGGCGAGGAACACCACGCCGGTCTTGTAGAAGCGGGTCGGCGGCTGGAAGAGATGCCGGGACAGCTCGACGGTGGGATCGAGGAGTTCCCGGAAACCCTTCGTGTCGCCGGTGTCCAGGACGCGTACGGCTGCCGCGGCGAGCGGCCCCAGAGGATCGAAGATCCCGAGCAGCGCGTGGCTGAAGCCCCGCTCGTCACCCGCGATCAGCTCGGGGTAGTTGAAGTCGTCGCCCGTGTAGCAGCGCACTCCCTTGGGCAGGCGGCGGCGCAGTTCGATCTCGCGCCGGGCGTCCAGCAGGGAGATCTTGATCCCGTCGACCTTGTCCGGGTGCTCGGCGATGACCTGGAGGAACGTCCCGGTGGCGGCGTCGAGGTCCGTGCTGCCCCAGTACCCCTCCAGTGCGGGGTCGAACATCGGGCCGAGCCAGTGCAGCACGACCGGCTCCGACGCCTGCCGCAGGAGATGGGCGTAGACGGCCAGGTAGTCGTCGGGGCTCTTGGCGGTCGCGGCGAGGGCCCGGGAGGCCATCAGGATGGCCTGTGAGCCGGTCTCCTCGACGAGCGCCAACTGCTCCTCGTAGGCGGCCCGGACTCCGTCCAGGGAGCCGCCCGCCGCCGGGGTCAGCTGATCGGTGCCCACACCGCACGCGATCCGGCCGCCCACCGCCTTCGCCTCGGCGGCGGAGCGGCGGATCAGCTCGGCCGCGCCCGCCCAGTCCAGACCCATGCCGCGCTGGGCGGTGTCCATGGCCTCGGCGACGCCGAGGCCGTGCGACCAGAGATGGCGCCGGAAGGCGAGGGTGGCGTCCCAGTCGACGACGGCGGGCGCGTCGGGGCTGATATCGGCGAACGGGTCGGCCACGACATGGGCCGCGGAGAAGACCGTACGGGAGGCGAGGGGCACCCCGCCCGCGACGAGGCGGGCGGGCTCGGAGCGAGGCGTGTACCTCCGCGATCCGCCGCCGGGGGAAGGCAGTCGGAGGGTCACAGCGACAGCTCCGGTACGTCGAAGCGGCGGCCCTCGGCCGAGGACCGCAGCCCCAGCTCGGCGAGTTGCACACCGCGCGCGCCCGCGAGCAGATCCCAGTGGTACGCCTCGCCGAGCGCCACATGGCGCAGGAACAGCTCCCACTGTGCCTTGAAACCGTTGTCGAACTGGGCGTTGTCCGGCACTTCCTGCCACTGGTCGCGGAAGGACTCGGTGGCGGGCAGATCGGGGTTCCAGACGGGCTTGGGGGTGGCGCTGCGGTGCTGGACGCGGCAGCGGCGCAGGCCCGCGACGGCCGATCCGTGTGTGCCGTCGACCTGGAACTCGACCAGCTCGTCGCGGTTGACCCGGACCGTCCAGGAGGAGTTGATCTGGGCGACCGCGCCGCCGTCCAGCTCGAAGATGCCGTAGGCGGCGTCGTCGGCGCTCGCGGCATACGGCTTGCCCTGCTCGTCCCAGCGCTGCGCGATGTGTGTGGTGATGTGCGCCTGGACGGTGGTGACCCGGCCGAACAGTTCGTGCAGGACGTACTCCCAGTGCGGGAACATGTCCACGGTGATACCGCCGCCGTCCTCGGCGCGGTAGTTCCAGGAGGGGCGCTGGGCGTTCTGCCAGTCGCCCTCGAAGACCCAGTACCCGAACTCTCCCCGGACGGAGAGGATCTCGCCGAAGAAGCCGCCGTCGATGAGGCGCTTCAGCTTGAGCAGACCCGGCAGGAAGATCTTGTCCTGGACGACGCCGTGCCTGATCCCGGCGTCACGGGCCAGCCGGGCCAGTTCGAGGGCGCCGTCGAGATCGGCCGCGGTCGGCTTCTCGGTGTAGATGTGCTTGCCGGCGGCGATCGCCTTCTTGATGGCCTCGACCCGGGCGGAGGTGACCTGGGCGTCGAAGTAGATGTCGATCGTGTCGTCCGCGAGGACGGCGTCGAGATCGGTGGACCATTCGGTGAGGCCGTGCCGTTCGGCGATCTCCCTGAGGGCGTGTTCGCGGCGGCCGACGAGTACGGGCTCGGGCCACAGCGCCTCGCCACCCCCGAGGTCCAGTCCGCCCTGCTCGCGGATCGCGAGGATGGAGCGGAGCAGATGCTGCCGGTATCCCATCCGCCCCGTGACGCCGTTCATGGCGATCCGCACTGTCCTGCGTGTCACGAAGGTCCCTCCATATTGCCGTAGCAAGCGCTTTCTATTGGGTAAGAAGCTAGCCTGCGACAGCGAACCGGACAAGAGCCCGGCTCGGATCCCGCACCATCCCGCACCGATCTCGCCGAACGCACCTCGATCACCCTCGTCCCCCTCGGAGGTAAGCGATGACAGTCACCCTGGCCGATGTGGCGGCGCGCGCCCGGGTGTCGCCCGCCACCGTCTCCCGCGTACTGAACGGCAACTACCCGGTCGCCGCCGCCACCCGGGAGCGCGTGCTGCGCGCGGTGGACGATCTGGATTACGTGCTCAACGGGCCCGCGAGCTCGCTGGCCGCCGCCACCTCGGATCTGGTCGGCATCCTCGTCAACGACATCGCGGACCCGTTCTTCGGGATCATGGCGGGCGCGGCGCAGACCGAGATCGGCGGTCAGGAGGGCACCGGCCGGGCGGGCGGCGAGAAGCTCGCCGTCGTCTGCAACACGGGCGGCTCGCCCGAGCGCGAACTCACCTATCTGACCCTGCTCCAGCGCCAGCGCGCCGCGGCCGTCATCCTCACCGGCGGAGCGCTCGAAGACCCGGGCCATATCGCGGCGATGACCACGAAGCTGGCGAAACTCGCGGACGCGGGGACCCGGGTGGTGCTGTGCGGACGCCCGCCGCTGCCGGGCAGCGACGCGATCGTGGCTTCGCTGGCCTTCGACAACCGGGGCGGCGGGCGACGGCTGACGGAGCATCTGCTCACGCTGGGACACCGGAAGATCGGCTATGTCGCGGGCCCGCTGGAACGGACGACGACCCGGCACCGGCTGGAGGGGCACCTGGCCGCCCTGGCGGCGGGGCTGGGGGATCCGGCGTCGGGCAAGGGGCGGGGCAAGGGATCCGGCGAGGGGCGGCCGGGGCAGGAGGAGCTGGTCGTGCACGGCCCCTACAGCCGCCGGTCGGGATACGAGGCGACGCTTGAGCTGCTGCGCCGCGCGCCGGATCTGACGGCCGTGGTCGCCGCCAACGACACAGTGGCGCTGGGCGCGTGCGCGGCGGTACGCGACCAGGGGCTGCGCATCCCGGAGGACGTCTCGGTCGCGGGCTTCGACGATCTGCCGTTCTCGGTCGACGCGACGCCCGCGCTGACGACGGTGCGGCTGCCGCTGTACGAGGCGGGGGCGCGCGCGGGCCGGCTGGCGATGGGCACGGAGACACCGCCGCCGGGCGGGATCGCCACGATCACGGCCGAGTTGATGGCACGGGCGTCGACGGCGCCACCACGGCCGACGCGCTGACGGGCGGGGAGGCGGGTGGCGAGCTGACGCCAATGTGCGGAGGGGGCCTTGTCGAGCCTCGACGGACCGGCGTAGCGTTGACTCAGTCAAAGAAAAGGCTCGGGGGTGGATCATGGCCGTTCAGGAAATCCGCGCGTTCAACCGCTTCTATACGAATCTGATCGGGGCGCTCGACTACAGCAAGCACCTCTACACCCCGTACACGCTCACGGAGTCGCGGGTGCTGTACGAGCTGGCTCACGCGCCGCGCACCGACGCCGCCGATCTGCGGGTCGAGCTGTCGCTCGACGCCGGCTATCTGAGCAGGCTGCTGACCAAGTTCGAGAAGGACGGGCTGGTCGGCCGCGCGCCGTCCGAGCGGGACTCCCGGCGGCAGCGGATAACGCTCACACCGCAGGGGCGCGAGGCCGCGGCGCTGCTCGACGAGAGGTCACGGGAAGCGGTGGGCTCGCTGCTGGCCCGGGTCGAGCCGGAGCAGCGGCCCAGGCTCGCGGACGCGATGCGGACCGTACAGGACATCCTCGGCGCCGACCGCCGGGCGTCGCCCCACCACGACGGGCCGGTCCTGCGCGATCCGATGCCCGGTGAGCTGGGCTGGATCGTGCAGCGCCATGGTGCCGCGTACGCCGCGGAGTACGGCTGGAACACCGAGTTCGAGGGCCTTGTCGCCCGGATCGTCGCGGACTTCGCGGCGGACCACGATTCCCGGCTGGAGCGGGTCTGGATCGCCGAGCTGGACGGCGTCCCGGTGGGGTCCGTGATGTGCGTACGGGACGACGCACCGGAGGTACGGGACGAGACACCCGTCACGGCGCGGCTGCGGCTGCTCCTGGTCGAGCCGGGAGCTCGGGGACACGGCCTCGGGAAGAGGCTGGTCGGGACGGTGGTGGATTTCGCGCGCGAGGCCGGATATCAGGAACTGACGCTGTGGACCAATGACGTCCTCGCCGCCGCCCGCACCCTCTACCAGCACGCCGGATTCACGCTGGTCTCCGAGACCCCGCACCACTCGTACGGAGCGGATCTGGTCGGCCAGGACTGGCGGCTCCCTCTCGGGACAGGAGACACCTCAAGCCAGGAAGGAATACCACTGTGAAATTCGCCTTCTCCACCCTTGGAGTACCGGGCCTGCCCATCCCCGACGTCCTCGCGCTCGCCGCCCGGACCGGCTACCAGGGGGTGGAGCTGCGTGCCCACCCGGAGGAGCCGGTCCACCCGGGCATCGGGCCACGCGAACGGGCGGCGGTGGTCGAGGAGTTCCAGCGTGCCGGAATCGAGATCCTGACCGTCGCCGGGTACGTACGGGTGGCGAAGGCCGACGCCGACGAGGAGCGGCTGCGCCAGGAGCTGGACGAACTGCTGTGGCTGGCACGGGATCTGGGCGCCTCGTTCATCCGTGTCTTCCCGGGCGGCGACCGGCCCGCGGCCGAGGCCGACGCGACGGCCGCGCGACGGCTGGGCGCGGCGGCCGAACTGGCGGCGGACTTCGGCGTACGGATCCTGCTGGAGACGCATGACTCGCACCGCACGGGTACGGACGCGGCCAGGGTGCTGGGGCCGGTGGGGCACAAGCACGTGGGGGCGCTGTGGGATGTGATGCACACCTGGCTGGGCGGCGAGGCGCCGGCCACCACGCACGCGGCGCTCGCTCCGTACCTGGGCTATGCGCAGGTGAAGGACATCGCCTCGGCGGAGGACACGACGCCGCTCGCGCTGGGGACGGGGGTGCTTCCCCTGGGCGAGTGCCTGGCACTGCTCGATGACGACGGCTGGGTGTGCTGGGAGTACGAGAAGCGGTGGTATCCGCAGGCGGAGGAGCTGCCGGGGCTGCTCGCCGCGGGGCGGGAGCATCTGGAGGGACTGATCGCGGCGAGCCGCCACGGCTGAGGAAGCCCCGGGTGAGACGTAGACGGAAGCGGAGGTGGAGGGGGCAGGAGTCAGGGACGTCGGGACGTCCGAGGCATCAGGGCCGTGTCGGCGAGGACTCTGGTATCAGGGGCCCGGTGGGGGTGTTGGCGACCGGGGCAGGGCGAGCGGGAATCGGCGCCACGGACACCCGCACCGGTCCGGCGGAGGCGGACGCGGCGGGTATCGGCTCGGCGGAGACCGGCCCATCGGGAAGCGGCTCAGTGGGGAGCGGCTCGGCGGGAGCCGGCTCAGTGGGGAGCGGGGGCGTGGGGCCTCCGGTGCGGGAGAGTGACGTGAGGGCCACTCCCCCGACCAGCAGCGCCGCCGCGCACCAGCGCAGAGGGCTCACGGACTCGCTCAGCAGCAGCGCGGCCGAGGACATCCCGAAGACCGGGACGAGCAGTGAGAAGGGCGCCACGGACGAGGCGGGGTAGCGGCGCAGCAGGAAGCCCCAGGCGCCGAAGCCGAAGACGGTCGTGACCCAGGCGACATAGAGAAGGACCGCGATGCCGGTCCCGTCCAGGGCGCGCAGGGCGGCCAGGTCGGCGTCCGCGCCTTCGAAGAACAGTGAGAGACCGAGCAGCGGCAGCACGGGGACGACCGACACCCACACCATGAAGTTCAGGGCGTCCGGCGGGGACGCCTTGCGGGTGAGCACGTTGGAGACACCCCAGCAGGCCGCGGCGGCGATGACCAGCGTGAAGGCGAGCAGCGGGCCCGAGGTTCCCTCGTCGACCGCCGCGACCGCGATACCGGCCAGCGCGACGGCCATGCCCAGCAGCCGTACGCGGCCGGGCCGTTCGCCGAGGGCGACCGCCGCGAACAGGGCCGTGAAGACAGCCTGGATCTGGAGGACGAGAGACGAGAGACCGGCCGGCATGCCCTGGTCCATGCCGACGAAGAGCAGACCGAACTTGGCCACACCCAGCATCAGTCCGACCCCGATCACCCACTTCCAGGCGACCTTCGGCCGGCCCACGAAGAAGACCGCGGGCAGCGCCGCCGCCAGAAAGCGCAGTGCGGAGAAGAGCAGCGGCGGGAAGTGGCCGAGACCGACCTCGATGACGACGAAGTTCACTCCCCAGACGGCGGTGACGAGAACGGCGAGAGCGATATGAGTGGTGCGCATGCACAGAGGATCACCGGACCGGACTATGTAGCACCAGCGCGAATTTCTTCATGGTGGAATTCAGCGTTGCTTATGATTCTCCGAGAAAGGGGGCAGCGATGCTCGATCTGGCCAGGCTGCGGGCGCTGCACGCCGTCTCCGTCCACGGCTCCGTCGCGGCGGCGGCCGCCGCTCTCGGCTATACGCCCTCGGCCGTGTCGCAGCAGATCACCAAGTTGGAGCGGGAGACCCGTACGACTCTGCTGGAGCGGCGCGGACGCGGCGTGGCGCTCACCGACGAGGCGCGCCATCTCGCCTCCACCGCCGAGGAGTTGCTCGCGATAGTAGAGCGCGCCGAGACCACCTTGGAGGAGCGCAGGGGGCAGCCGACCGGGCAGCTCGTCGTCGGGGCGTTCGCCTCCTCGGCCCGCGGCCTGCTCCCCGGCGTCCTGGCGGAGCTGGCCGTACGGCACCCCACCCTCGATATCCGGCTGCGGGAGATCGATCCGCATCTCTCCATCGATCTGGTGGCCCGCGGCGCGATCGATCTGGCGGTCGCCCACGACTGGGACATCGCGCCGCTTCCCGCCCCCGAGGGGGTGGAGCAGGCGGTCATCGGGGACGACCTGTGCGATGTGCTCGTGCCGGTGGCGCATCCGCTGGCGGCGCGGCCGTCCGTACGGCGGGAGGATCTGTCACGGCAGCGCTGGATCTGCCAGCCGCCCGGGACGGTCTGCCATGACTGGCTGGTGCGTACGCTGCGCGCGGCCGGGTGCGAGCCGGATCTCGCGCACCAGGCCGAGGAGAACCACACCCAGCTCGCGCTGGTGGCGGCGGGGCTCGGTATCGCCATGATTCCGCGTCTGGGGCGCGGGCCGCTGCCCGAGGGGGTACGCGCGATCGCGCTCGACCCGGTACCGATACGCAGGCTGTACGCGCTCTGGCGGACGGGCGCGGCCAGGCGTCCGGCGGTCACGGCGACCGTGGAGACGCTGCGCCGGCACTGGCCGGCGGTCGCCGCCGGCTGAGCCGGCCGTCCGAGCCGTCGTGGCGCGCGGGCGCTTTCCGTGGCGCGTCCCTTGACTGGAAGTTACTTTCCGGATATCCGTAAATCTTGGAAGTTTCCTTCACTTCCCTCGCAGCGCACGGCCGGAAGGAGCACCAGTGCACGACCGGACCATCTCCAGACGCGCCCTCCTCACCGCAACCGCCGTAGCGGCGGCGGCCGTTACCACCGCCACCGTCCCCGCAGCCGCAGTCGTTCCCCCGCCTCACGAGCGAGCCCCCGACCGGCTCCCCCTCGACCGCCACGACCCCCGCGACCGCCTCCGCCTGCTCATCAGCCGTATGAGCCTGGAGGAGAAGGTCGGTCAGCTCTTCGTCATGCGGGTGTACGGCCACTCCGCCACCGCGCCCGACCAGGCCGATATCGACTCCAACCTCGCCGAGATCGGCGTTCGCACGGCCGCCGAGCTGATCTCCACGTACCACGTCGGCGGCATCATCTACTTCGCCTGGGCGCACAACACCCGGGATCCGCAGCAGATCGCCGGTCTCTCCAACGGCATCCAGAAGGCGGGCCTGGCCCAGCGCGTCCCCCTGCCCCTGCTCATCGCCACCGATCAGGAGCACGGCATCGTCGCCCGGGTCGGCAAGCCCGCCACGCTGCTGCCGGGCGCGATGGCGCTCGGCGCGTCCCGTTCGCCCTCCGACGCCCGCGAGGCGGCCCGGATCGCGGGCGGCGAGCTGGCCGCCATGGGCATCAACCAGAACTACGCGCCCGACGCGGACGTCAACGTCAACCCGGCCAATCCCGTTATCGGCGTACGGTCCTTCGGCGCCGACCCGGAGGCCGTGGCCGGGATGGTCACCGCGCAGGTCAAGGGGTATCAGAGCGCCGGAATCGCCACCGCCGCCAAGCACTTCCCCGGTCATGGCGACACCAAGGACGACAGCCACTACGCGCTGCCCACCATCCACCACACCCGCGAACAGTGGACGGAGCTGGACGCGCCGCCGTTCCGGGCCGCGATCGCGGCCGGTGTCACCTCGATCATGACCGCGCACATCGTCGTCCCCGCCCTCGACCCGAGCGAGGACCCGGCGACCCTCTCGCACCCCATCCTCACCGGCGTCCTGCGCGAACAGCTCGGCTACGACGGCGTGGTGATCACGGACGCGCTCGGGATGGCGGGCGTACGGCAGAAGTACGGCGACGACCGCGTGCCCGTCCTCGCGCTGAAGGCGGGCGTCGACCAGCTGCTCAATCCGCCGGACCTCCGGGTGGCGTGGAACGCGGTCCTGACCGCGGTCAAGGACGGGGAGCTCAGCGAGCGGCGCGTCGAGGAGTCGGTCCTGCGCATCCTCGAACTGAAGGAGCGGCTGGGGCTGTTCCGCGGTGATCCCTATGTCTCGCCCCGGGATGTGGACCGTGAGGTCGGCACCCGGGCGCATCTCGCCGCGGCCGACCGGATCGCCGACGGCACCACCACCCTGCTCGTCAACGAGCGCGGACTGCTGCCCCTGAGCCGCCGCCGGGAGAGGAATCTGCTGGTCGTGGGCGCCGATCCGGCCTCGCCCTCCGGGACGACGGGTCCGCCGACCACCGTGCTGGCCACCGCCCTGACCGAACTGGGCTTCACGGCCACGGCGTTGTCCACCGGTACGGCGCCCACCGCGGCGCGCATCGAGGAGGCGGTGGGGGCGGCACGGGGCAAGGACGCGGTGGTCGTGGCCACGTACAACGTGTCGGCCACCAGCACACAGCGCACGCTGGTCAGCGCGCTGGCCGCGAGCGGCGTGCCCGTCATCACGGTCGCCATCCGCAATCCGTACGACATCGCGCGGCTGACCGGTGTCACCGCGTCCCTCGCCGCGTACTCGTGGACCGATGTCGAACTGCGGGCCGCGGCACGGGTGATCGCGGGCCGGGCGCGGCCCAAGGGCCGGCTGCCGGTGCCGGTGCAGCGCGCCGACGATCCGGCGCGGGTGCTGTATCCCATCGGCCATGGACTGGGCTACTGACGGCCACCGAAGACGACGAGCACCGAAGTCGACGAGCACCGAAGACAGCGACATGCCCGCCGTTCACCAGGCCTGATGGCAGTGGCCCGGTGAACGGCGGGCGCCTCGAAGAGCCGATGGGCTACGGCCTCAAGGTCTGCTGCCGCTCCACCTTCTGACGGTCGAGCTTGGAGTCGAACGGAGCCAGCGGCTTCGCCTTCGACTCGTCCTGCTGCACGGCGGCCGGAGCGACGCCCGCCCAGGCCAGGATCCGGGCCGTGGCCTTCGCCTGCTGGTCCGGGACCAGACCCGCGACATTGGCGCCGTGGTTGGCGCCCGGCGCGACATACACATAGCTGTCACGCGCGCCGCGGCCGAGGCGGAACGGCTCCGCGCCCCACGGGTCGTTCTCGCCGTACACGAACAGCATCTGGTTCGCGTTGTTGCGGACCCAGTTGTCGACATCCGGCATCGTCAGCGGGTTGAACTTCATGGGGATGTCGCGCGGCACGAAGTTCCGCGGCGGCTGGTATCCGTACCGGCTCAGATTGCCCAGGTGCGGCTGCTTGATGTCGGGCGAGCCCAGCTGGGTGCCGGCCTGGTAGTAGTACGGCGTGTAGGTCGTCAGACCCTGGTCCGTGTAGGCGGAGAAGCCGGAGATCGCGTCGACGGTGTCGTAGATCTCCTGGTCGGAGACGGTGGCCGCCGGGATCGAGTCGCAGTCGGAGAGCAGGCTGTACTGCCAGAAGCCCCAGACGAAGTCGAGCACGGTGGCCTCGTAGGCCTTGTCGAGCGTGCCGATCGTGTTGAACGTGGCGCCGTTGGCGTCCGCCCACTCCTTGAACTTCTCCTCCAGCGGCTCACGCCGGACCAGCGCCTCGCGCTGCACGGCGTTGAGCTTGTCGCGGCACTCCTTCGTGCCGACGCGCTGGAAGAACCGGTCGTACGCGGAGTCCTCGTTGTTCCACACGTCGTTGGGCGCGACGTACGCGACGACACCGTCCATGTCGCGCGGGTAGAAGCGCTCGAAGTACGTGGCGGTCATACCGCCCTTGGAACCGCCCGTGGAGAGCCAGTTCTTGGGGTAGATCTTCTTCAGCGCGGTGAAGATCCGGTGCTGGTCACTGGCCGCCTGCCAGATGTCCAGCTTCGACCAGTCGGCCGGCTGCGGGCGCGACGGGGTGAAGAAGCGGTACTCCATCGAGACCTGGTTGCCGTCGATGATCCGGGTCGGCTCACTGCGGCTGGGGTTGGTGGAGACGTTGTAGCCGCTGGTGAAGAAGACCGTGGGCCGGTTGGTGTCCTTGTGCAGCAGGGTGATGCGCTGCTGGAACGTGCCCTTGGACGGCTTCCGGTGGTCCACCGGCTGCGTGTAGTTGAGGACGAAGTAGCGGTAACCCTCGTACGGCTTCTCCTGGATCAGGCTCATCCCCGGGATCGCGAGGATTCGGTCCTTGATGTCAGTGGTGTCGGAGGCGGTCTGTTGACCCGCACTCCGATCGGCGGCGGTGGCCGCGCCGGCTGTGGCCACCGTGCCTATGACCAGCACGAGCGACAACACCCATCTCAGCGCCTTGCGCATTCACACTCCCTGTGTTCATGACAGACGCCGTGAACCTAGCCCGGTCACCGCCCGAACCGCCAGTCCTCTTGACCGTTTTATCCCGCCGGGTGTCCGGGCAATCCTCAGCAGAGGATCCAACCGGTCGAGCCCTTCCGCCCCGAGACGACACCCGTCGCCCGTACGCAGCGGTTCAGCGCGTGCACCGTGACCGGACCGGCCCGCTCGGTGTAATCGCCGCTGTCCACGACCGGACTCCCGCCGCGCGGCTGGAGGCTGACCGACATCGCGCGCCGGGGCCCCGGCTTCTTGGCGACGGTGACCGCGCAGGCGTAGGCGCGGTTCTTGTAGACGCGCAGCTCACCGGTGGCGAAGCTGACCGTCTTCTGCGGCCGGCCCGAACAGACCGACGCGGCCTCGGCTCCTGACGCACCGGGACCGGCCAGGACCGTGGCTCCTGTGGCGATCAGCACCACCAGACAGTGCAGAAGCGCTCTCCTGATCCCGATTCCGTTCCGGGCGGTCCCAGCCGAACCGAACACGAATGCCCCCCTTGGCTACTCGGGTGTACATGCGTACGACGCGTGAGGGGCCGGGACGGTTGCGGAACCGCCCCGTACCACCGCGTACACCCCCGTCCGGCCCAGCGCGCCCCCGGCCTCTCACCGCACCACCGCGGGCTCCTCCTCGCCGATGAAGCTGTTCCACAGCCGGGTGTACCGGCCGTTCAGCGCGAGCAGTTGCTCGTGAGTGCCGTCCTCCACGACCCGGCCGTGGTCCATCACGATCACCCGGTCCGCGCGGGCCGCGGTGGTCAGCCGGTGGGCGACCACCAGGGTGGTACGGCGGCCGGTGAGCCGGTCGGTGGCCTGGTTGACCAGCGCCTCGCTCGCCAGGTCCAGCGCGGCGGTCGCCTCGTCCAGCAGCAGGATGTCCGGGTCGACCAGTTCGGCGCGGGCCAGGGCGACCAACTGGCGCTGTCCGGCGGAGAGATTGCGGCCGCGCTCGGCGACCTCGTGCAGATAGCCGCCGTCCAGCGTGGCGATCATCTCGTGGGCGCCGACCGCGCGGGCCGCGGCCTCCACCTCCGCGTCGGTCGCCTCGGGGCGCCCGTACGCGATGGCGTCCCGGACCGTACCGGCGAAGAGATACGCCTCCTGCGGTACGACACCGAGCCGGTGCCGGTACGCCGTCATATCCAGCTCGCGCAGGTCCGTACCGTCCGCCGTCACCCGGCCCGCGGTCGGGTCGTAGAACCGCGCGACCAGCTTGACCAGTGTGGACTTGCCCGCGCCGGTCTCGCCCACGAAGGCGACGGTCTGGCCGGCCGGAATACGCAGATCCACCCCCGTCAGCGCGGCCTCGGCGCCGCCGTCGCCGTCGCCGGAGACACGGTCGGTGGACAAGCCGTCGGCCGACTCGCCTCCGTACGTGAACTCGACGCCCTCGAAGGCGATCTCACCGCGCAGCGACAGCACGTCCAACGGCTCCTTCGGGGCGGCCGTCGACGTCCGCTCGCGCAGCAGTTCCTGGATCCGGCCCAGCGAGACGGTCGCCTGCTGGTAGCCGTCGAAGACCTGCGAGAGCTGCTGCACCGGCGCGAAGAACAGATCGATGTACAGGAGATACGCGACCAGCGCGCCGGTGGTCAGCGTGCCCGCCTCCACCCGCCCCGCGCCCACAATCAGCACGGCGGCGGCGGCCACCGAGGAGAGCAGCTGAACGAACGGGAAGTAGACCGATATCAGCCACTGGCCCCGCACCCGCGCCGAGCGGTAGTGGTCGCTGCGGGCCGCGAAGCGCTCGCCGCCGTCCTTCTCGCGCCGGAACGCCTGGACGATCCGCAGCCCGGACACGGACTCCTGGAGGTCCGCGTTGACGACGCTGATGCGCTCACGGGCCAGTTCGTACGCCTGCACGCTCTTGCGGCGGAAGAAGTACGTACCGACGACCAGCACGGGCAGGGTCGCGAAGACCACCAGCGCCAGTTCGACATCGATCACCAGCAGCGCCGCCAGTATGCCGAAGAAGGTGACGACGGAGACGAACGCGGTGACGAGCCCGGTCTGGAGGAAGGTCGACAGGGCATCGACGTCGGTGGTCATACGGGTCATGATCCGGCCCGTCAGCTCACGCTCGTAGTAGTCGAGTCCGAGCCGCTGGAGCTGGGCGAAGATCTTGAGCCGCAGCGCGTAGAGGACCCGTTCGCCGGTGCGGCCCGTCTTGCGGGTCTCGCCGATCTGCGCGGCCCACTGGACGAGCACGGTGAGCAGACCGAGCGAGGCGGCCGTCCAGACGGCGCCGAGGGCCAGTTGCTCGACGCCCTGGTCGATGCCGTGCCGGATGAGGACCGGGAGCAGCAGGCCCATGCCCGCGTCCACCGCGACGAGCGCCAGGCTGACCAGCAGCGGCAGTCCGAACCCGCGCAGCAGCCTGCGCAGCCCGTACGCGTCCTCGGCGGCCACGGCGCGCGCCTCGTCGATCGCGGGCAGGTCGGTGGCCGGGGGCAGCGCCTCGACCTGCGCGAGCAGTTCGGGCGTGGCGCCGGGGGCGGCGGAGTCGGAGGAGCCGCAGGACGCCTCGTCCCGTTCCCACAGGGCGGGGGTGACGCCACGCTCGACGTCGAACTCCGCGTCGATCTCGGCCTGGAGGGCGCGGGCGTCCTCCACGGACTCCGGTGACTCCACGGACCCCAGGGACTCGACGGACGCCTCGGACTCGACCGCTCCCGTCCCACCGCCTGCCCCGGACAGGGATTCGACGGCGACCGGAGTGTGACCGGGTGAGACCCCGCCCAGTTCGTCGGGCTCGGTCAGCAGCCGCCGGTAGAGGGCGGAGCGGCGCTGAAGCTCGTCATGTGTACCGATGTCCGCGAGCCGGCCGCCGTCCAGGACGGCGATACGGTCCGCCAGTCCGAGGGTGGAGCGGCGGTGGGCGATGAGCAGCGTCGTACGCCCGGCCATCACCGCGCGCAGCGCGTCATGGATCTCGTGCTCCACCCGGGCGTCCACGGCGGAGGTGGCGTCGTCGAGGACGAGCAGCCGGGGGTCGGTCAGGATGGCCCGCGCGAGCGCGATGCGCTGGCGCTGTCCGCCGGAGAGCGTGAGGCCCTGCTCGCCCACCTTGGTGTCGTAGCCGCCGGGCAGTTGGGAGATGAAGCCGTGGGCCTGGGCGGCGTGGGTGGCCCGGAGGATCTCCTCCTCGGTGGCGTCCGGCTTTCCGTAGGCGATGTTCGCGCGGACGGTGTCGGAGAAGAGGAAGCTGTCCTCCGGTACGAGCCCGATGGCGGCCCGCAGCGAGTGGAGGGTCAGCTCGCGTACGTCATGGCCGCCGACGAGGACCGCGCCGTGCGTCACGTCGTAGAAGCGGGGCAGCAGCAGCGAGACGGTGGATTTGCCGCTGCCGGAGGAGCCGACGACGGCGACGGTCTCGCCGGGCCGCATCTCCAGCGAGAAGCCTTCGAGAACGGTCCGCCCGTCCTCGTACGCGAACGACACGTCGTCGAACTCGACCGATGCCTCGGCATCCGCCGGGAGCTCCTTCGTACCGTCCTGAAGGGTCGGTTCGGTGTCGATCAGCTCCAGCACCCGTTCCACCCCGGCCCGCGCCTGCTGCCCGATGGTGAGCACCATGGCGAGCATCCGGACGGGGCCGACGAGCTGGGCGAGATAGGTGGAGAAGGCGACGAACGTGCCGAGGGTGATCTGCCCCCGGGTGGCCAGCCAGCCGCCGAGGGCCAGCATCGCGACCTGCCCGAGCGCGGGGACGGCCTGGAGGGCGGGGGTGTAGCGGGCGTTGAGCCTGATGGTGCGCAGCCGCCCGGCGAACAGCTTGCGGCCGGCCTCGCGGAGCTTTCCGGTCTCCTGGTCCTCCTGGCCGAACCCCTTGACCACGCGTACGCCGGAGACGGCCCCGTCGACGACCCCGGCGACGGCGGCGGCCTGCGACTGGGCGTACCAGGTGGCGGGGTGCAGCCGGGTGCGGCTGCGGCGGGCGATGAACCAGACGGCGGGGGCGACCGCCAGCGCGATCAGCGTCAGCGGCGGCGACAGCCACGCCATGATCACCAGGGAGATCAGGAACAGCAGCACATTGCCGATGGTCATCGGCAGCATGAAGAGCAGGCCCTGGATGAGCTGGAGGTCGCTGGTGGCGCGGCCGATGACCTGGCCGGTGGAGAGCGTGTCCTGGCGCCGCCCGTCGAGCCGGGCGATGGTGTCGTACATCTCCGTACGCAGGTCGTGCTGGACGTCGAGGGCGAGCCGCCCGCCGTAGTAGCGGCGGATGTAGGTGGTCACGTAGACGGCGAGCGCCGCGACGATCAGCAGGCCGGTCCAGACGAGGAGGGAACGGTCACCGGCCCCGATGACATCGTCGATGACGACCTTGGTGATCAGCGGGACGAGAGCCATCACCGCCATCCCGGCGAGCGAGGATCCGAGGGCGAGCACCACATTGCGCCGGTACCGCCACGCGTACCCGGTGAGCCGTCGTGCCCAGCCTTGTTCCGCCGCCGCCACTGAATGCCTCCCGATCGACCTGATCTGCCGGAAGGCACCAACGCGGGCGGTCGCGGATTTCATCCCTCCGCAACACATACCCGTCCGCGGCCGTAGACGTACGGGGCCGAGGTCCTAGGACCGCCGGAGCCAGGACCTAGGCGCCGGCCTGGAGGAGGTCCTTGTGGACTGTCCTGGCGACGGCCTGGATGGTGTTGATGCCGTCGTTCATCGTCTTGTCGTCGTGGGTGAGCACGGTGATCGTGTAGTCGTGGCCCTTGCCCGTGAACGCGCCGACGCTGTGCACGCGCCAGCCGTGGGTGGACCGCTGGAGCCAGCCGTTCTTGAGCTGGACGGTGGCGTCGGCCGGGGCGCCCGCCGGTACGCCCCAGCGCTGGGAGGTGACGACCTTGCCCATCCGGTCCAGGATGAAGGCGCGTGAGCCGGCGCTGAGCACGGTGTTCCTGGCAGTGATCAGGGACAGCAGCTTCTTCTCGTCCTGCGCGGTGATCTGGGTGAGGCCCCAGGAGCCCCGCGCGCCCGGAACCGTCCGGGTCATCCCCGCGGCCTTGAGGAAGCCCTTGACCTTCGTCGGGCCGAGCTGCTTCCACAGCGCGCTGGTCGACGCGTTGTCCGACTTGGTGATCATGGCCGTGGCGAGATCGGTCTCACGCTTGGTCAGCTCGCGGTCCGTCTTCTGCGCGTCCCAGAGCAGGGTCGCGAGGACAGTGACCTTGACCACACTGGCGGAGTCGTACGGCTGCGTGGCGCGCAGGGTGCAGCGCGTATGGGTCGTGCGGTCGTCGACCGCGAGCGCCGTGGTGGACTTCCGGCCCTTGAGCGACGCGGTGATGTCCCGGGCGAGCTTGGCCCCGAGCCCGGTCCTGTCCGAGGTGCAGGCGACGGCCGGAGCCGCCGCCGCGGCGGGCGCCGCTCCCGCGGTCACCGGTACGAGCACGCCCGCCGCCAGGGCAGCGGCGAGCGGGCCCCGGGCACGCCGGGGTATTCGCTGGTGAGTCATGAAGGATTCCCGCCCCTGGAGCGTCGGCGAGCGCGCCCCGCGCGGCGCGCTCGCTGAACATGATGCACACGGACGGGTGAGGGGTTATACGGTCGGCCGGTGTCGTGATTATCACAACTGTCGCCCTTGCCGCAAGCGTCCCCCGTGCCCCCGGCTCAGAGACGAGCCGCCCTCGCCTCAGAGACGGGGCGCCCCTCAGAGATGGGTCGGGGCGAACATCCTGAGCAGGGCGGGGAGAACGACCACCGACGGGCCCGGCTCCGTGAGCGCCTTGGCGAGGTCCTCGCGCAGCGATTCCGGGGTGGTACGGACCGCCGGGACCCCGAAGGACTCGGACAGGGCCACGAAGTCCGGCCGGGACAGCTCCGTGCCGGTCGCCTCACCGAAGGCGTCCGTCATGTACTCGCGCAGGATCCCGTAGCCGCCGTCGTCCACGATGAGCCAGGTGACCGGCAGGTCGTACTGACGGGCGGTGGCCAGCTCCGCGAGCGAGTACATCGCGCCGCCGTCGCCGGAGACGGCGAGGACCGGTTTCGTACGGTCGGCCGCCGCCGCGCCCAGGGCGGCGGGGAAGGCGTAGCCGAGGCCGCCCGCGCCCTGCCCGGAGTGCATCGGGCCCGGCCAGGCGGACCAGGCCCAGTAGGCGAGGATCGTCATGTCCCAGAAGCTGGGGGACGCGGCGGGCAGCGCGTCGCGTACGGAGGCCAGCACCCGCCGCTCCAGCGTGAGGTCCTGGGCGTCGATCCTCGCCCGTACCTTGGCCAGCACCGTGCGGACCGACTCGGCGCCCGACGGGTCCCGGCGCTCGCTCACCGCGTCCAGCAGCGCGGACAGCGCGTTGCGGGCGTCGGCGTGGATGCCGAGGGCGGGGTGGTTGGACTCCAGCTTGCCGAGGTCCGCCTCGATCTGGATCACCCGGCCGCGCGGGCGGAACGTGTGGTAGTTCGAGGAGAGTTCACCGAGCCCCGAGCCCACCACCAGCAGCACGTCCGCGTCTTCGAGGAAGTCCGTGGTGTGGCGGTCCTCCAGCCAGGACTGGAGCGAGAGCGGATGCTCCCAGGGGAAGGCGCCCTTGCCGCCGAAGGTGGTGACGACCGGCGCGGACAGCTTCTCGGCCAGCGCGCGGAGCTTGCCCGCGGCGTCGGCGCGTACGACTCCGCCGCCCGCGATGATCGCCGGGCGGGCGGCGTTCGACAGCGCGTGGGCGGCCACGGCGGTCAGCTCGGGACGGGGCATCAGCTCGCGCGGGGTGGCGTCCATGGCGGTGACGACCGGCAGGGACGTTTCGGCGAGGAGGACGTCCTGCGGGATCTCGACCCAGACCGGGCCGTGCGGCGCGGTGAGCGCGGACTCCCAGGCGGCGGCGATCGCGGACGGGATCTGGGAGGCGGCGCGCACGGGATGCACGGACTTCACGATGTCGCGGAACGACGCCTGCTGGTCGCGCAGTTCATGCAGATAGCCGTGCCGGCCGCCGCCGAGCCCCGCCGACGGGACCTGACTGGAGATCGCGAGGACGGGCGCGGAGGCGGCAGCGGCCTCCTGGAGCGCGGCGAGCGAGGTCAGGGCGCCAGGACCGGTGGAGAGCAGCAGCGGGGCGACCTCGCCGGTGACCCTGCCGTACGCGTCGGCGGCGAACCCCGCGTTGTTCTCGACGCGGAGGCCGATGTACTGGAGCGAGGACCGGCGCAGGGCGTCGAACATGCCCAGCGCGTGCTGTCCCGGCAGCCCGAACACGGTGGTGGCGCCGAGCCCGTACAGCGTCTCGACGACCAGATCACCGCCGTTGCGCCCGGCGGGCGGCGCCAGGGCCGCGGCGGTCTGTTCCGGGGTGAGGGGCCGGGGACCGTGGTCGTGATCGTGGTCGTGGGTCACTTCGACGCCCTTCCGGCGGCGATCTGCCGGGACATGACCGTCGTCAGTTCGTACGCCGTGTGGGAGGCGGCGACGGAGGTGATCTCGGCGTGGTCGTACGCGGGCGCGACCTCGACGACATCCGCCGAGACGAGGTGGCAGGAGGCCAGCCCCCGCACTATTTCGAGGAGTTCGCGGGAGGTCAGCCCGCCGGCCTCGGGCGTGCCGGTGCCGGGCGCGTGCGCCGGGTCCAGCACATCGATGTCGATGGAGATGTACAGCGGACGGTCCCCGATGCGCTGGCGCAGCTGGTCGGCGATCTCGTCCACGCCCCGGCGCATCACATCGGCGGACGTGACGATCCCGAAGCCCATCTTGGCGTCGTCGTCCAGATCCCGCTTGCCGTACAGCGGGCCGCGCGTACCGACGTGGGAGAGCGCCTCCGTATCGAGGATGCCCTCCTCGACGGCCCGGCGGAACGGCGTGCCGTGCGTGTACTCGGCGCCGAAGTAGGTGTCCCAGGTGTCCAGATGGGCGTCGAAGTGGAGCAGCGCGACCGGGCCGTGCCGCTTCGCCACCGACCGCAGCAGCGGCAGCGCGATGGTGTGGTCGCCGCCGAGGGTCATCAGCCGCGCGCCCGTCCCGAGCAGTTCGTCGGCGGCGGCCTCGATGGTGTCGACGGCCTCGTTGATGTTGAACGGGTTGGCGGCGATGTCCCCGGCGTCGGCGACCTGCGCGAGCGCGAACGGGGACGCGTCCTGGGCCGGGTTGTACGGGCGCAGGAGGCGCGACGCCTCGCGGATCGCGTTGCCGCCGAAGCGGGCGCCGGGGCGGTAGGAGACGCCGGTGTCGAACGGGACGCCGACGACGGCGACATCGGCGGTGCCGACCTCGTCGAGCCGGGGCAGCCGGGCGAAGGTGGCCGGGCCCGCGTACCTCGGGACCCGGGACGAGTCGACCGGACCGCGTGGACCGCCGTCGCCGCCCCCGGCGCCGGGGACCTGGGATTCGTTTCCGTTGCTGCTCATCGTCGGGCCTCTCCGGGTTCTGCTCGCGCGGCCTCGTGCTGCCGTGTACCGATAAACGCCGCCGCGTGCTGCTGTGTGGTGCTCTGTCAAGAATGGACCGGCCCACTGACAAGGGGCCGGTCCGGGTCGTGTGTCCGCCGCCCTCAGCCCACGGGAACGGCTGGTGCCGACGGGGTCTCGGGGCTCTCGTCGTCCGTCTCGCCCGCGAGCCGCCGCCGCCACGCGGCCAGCACCGCTTCATCCGTCGGCCTGGTCACCAGGCTGACGATCAGATAGGCGGCCAGCGAGGACAACAGCCCGTAGTAGACGGGCTCGTTGGCGAGGATGCCGTACGCCGCCATCAGCCCCACGACGGCTCCGCCGCCCACGATCACACCGGCCAGCGCGCCGTACACCGTCCCGCGCTTCCAGAGCAGACCGCCGAGGATCGGCACCAGCAGTCCGCCGACGAGCAGGTTGTACGCGACGGTGAGGGCCTCGACGACATCGTTGAGCGCGATCGCGATGGCGATGACGCCGATCCCCATGATCAGGATGAACAGCCGGTTCCCCCTGACCTCGTCGTGCCCGACGCCGTCCGCCCCGCCCGCCGCCCCGCCGCCCCGGCCGCCGAGCCTCCGCAGCCGTGACCAGATGTCGTTGTTCGCGACGGTCGCGCAGGCGATCAGCGCGCCGGAGGAGGTCGACATCACGGCCGCGAGGGCGGCGGCCAGCACCAGCCCCCGTACGCCCATGGGCAGTTCGTCCTTGACGATGGTCGCGAACGCGTCGTCCGCGCTGCCGAGGTTCGGGTAGAGCACCTTGGCCGCGGTTCCGATGACCGCTCCGGCCAGCGCGTACACCAGACAGTACGTACCGGCGACGGTCCCGCCCCAGCGCGCCACCTTGTCGCCGCGCGCGGTGAACACCCGCTGCCAGATGTCCTGTCCGATCAGCATGCCGAAGGTGTAGATCAGCACGTAGGTGAAGATCGTCTCGCCGCCGATTCCGAACGGCGCGAAGTACTCGTCCGGCAGCTTCGCCCGCATCTCGCTGAACCCGCCCGCCTTGACCACCGCGATGGGCAGCAGGAGCAGCAGCAGCCCGATGGTCTTCACGACGAACTGCACCATGTCGGTGATCGTGATGGACCACATGCCGCCGAGCGTCGAGTACGCGACGACGATCGTCCCGCCCAGGATGATCGCGACGGTGCGGTGCAGATCGAAGAGGACGTCGAAGATCGTGGCGTACGCGATGGTCGAGGTGACGGCCAGCATCAGGGTGTACGCCCACATCACGATGCCCGAGATGACCCCGGCCCGGCCGCCGTAGCGCAGATCGAGCATCTCGGAGACGGTGTAGACCTTCAGCCGGGCGATCCGCGCGGAGAAGAAGACCGAGAGGGCGAGCAGTCCGAGGCCGATGGTGAAGACCATCCAGGCGCCGGAGAGCCCGTGCTTGTAGCCGAGGCCGACCCCGCCGATCGTGGAGGCGCCGCCGAGGACGATCGCGGCCATCGTGCCCGAGTACATCCAGGGGCCCAGCCTGCGGCCCGCCACCAGGAACTCGCTCTTGGACTTGGCGCGGCGCATGCCCCACCAGCCCATGGCCAGCATGCCGGCCAGATAGACGACGATCACCGCGTAATCGACAGCCATGGGCTTCCTCCGTCTCGACTCGGGTTCTTCATCCCGTGTTCGTGTGGGTCATGACGGTAGGTGGCCGGAAAGCGTCGCTGAAGTGTACGTTTCATCCACTCGACGTACGACCGATGGATGGAACATCCATGACGGACCCCACCCCGCCCACCCCGCCGGTTCCGCTGGCGGCGCTGCTCGCGGACCGGGATCTCGGGCTGCGCCGGATCGCCGGGCCGCCGGACGACGGCTCCCAGGCGGTGCACTGGGTGCACACCTCCGAGATGGCCGATCCGTATCCGTATCTGCTCGGCGGGGAGCTGCTGCTGACCGCCGGTGTCCAGCTCCGCGACGCGCACGCGGACGAGTACGCGGCGCGGGTGGTCGAGGCGGGCGCGGCGGCGCTCGGTTTCGGGGTGACACCGGTGTACGACACGGTGCCGCCCGCGCTCGTGGAGGCATGCGACCGGCATGGTCTGCCGCTGCTCGAAGTGCCGCCCCGTACCCCGTTCACCACCGTCGCACGCGGGGTGTGGCGGCTGATGGCGGAAGCACGCCATCGCGAGCTGCGCCGGGTGACCCAGGCGCAGCAGGGCCTGGCGGCCGCCGCGGCACGCCAGGACCCGGTGCCCGCGGTGCTGCGGCAGCTGGCGGTGCGGCTGGGGGGCCGGGCGGTGCTGTTCGCGCCGGACGGCGCGGAGCTGCACACCACGGGCAGGCTTCCATCGCCCGGGGCGCGTACGGCGCTCGCCCGGCTGGCCCGGGTGGTACGCGGCGGACCGGCGTCCGCCACCGACACCGCCCAGGGCGCCCATCTCGCCGCCTACGCGCTCGGCGGCGGCCAGGGTCTCGTCCTCGGCGTGGTCACCGAGGGGCGGGAGGCCGGGGACCACACCGTGGCCGGTGTCGCCGTCGTCCTGCTGTCGCTGCTCACCGCGCCGCATCAGAGCGCGGCGGAGGCGGGCCGCTCGGCGGCGCTCGTCCGGCTGCTGCTCGGGGCCACACCCGCCGAGGCCGCGCCGCTGCTCGGGCCGGGGCCGTGGAGCGTGGTCCACGCGCGCGGCGGCTCCACGCCCTTCGCGGCGGGCGCGCTGGCGGCGGCGCTGGGCAGTGCGCTGGTCGACACGGACGGCACCACGACCCGGGTCGTCACCGACCGCGAGGTCACCGCCAGGCCAGGCTGGACCCTGGGGGTCAGCGAGCCGGTGGAACCGGCGGAACTGGCCGCCGCCGACACCCGCGCCGAGCGCGCGCTGCGCCGCGCGGAGGCCACCCGTACCCCGCTCGTACGCCACCACGGGGAGGGACTCACCGGCCTGTTCGCCCCCGAGGAGGCCGCCGCCCACGCCCGTACCCGCCTGGCACCGCTCACCGGCTCCCCGGCCCTGGCCGAGACGCTGCGGGTCTGGCTCTCGCTGCACGGCAGCTGGGACCGTACGGCGGTGGCCCTGACCGTCCACCGCAACACCGTCCGCCAGCGCATCGCCCGCTGCGCGACGCTGCTGGACGTGGACCTGGACGACGCGGACGTACGGATGGAGCTGTGGTTCGCGCTGCGCTGGGTGTGACCCGGCGCGCGTGACCCGGCGCCGAGCCGAGCGCCCTGTCCGGATTCCGCCAGCGCGCCGGGGGCCGGCCGCCGAGGCTGGGCTCATGACCACGTACACACCTCTCCCCGTCCCTCCCGCCGCGCTCAAGGAACTCCGCGAACTCGACGACGCCGGGCGGCCGGTGCTGCCGTACCTCGCGCGTGAGGACGGCGTTCCCCTCGCTTGCGTGGGCAGCCCGCTGCGCTGCTGTCTGCGGGCGATCGAGCCCGGCGACCGGGTCGCCCTCGTCTCGTACGCGCCGCTGCGCCGCTGGGCGGCGGCGACGGGAGCCGAGCCCGGGGCCTACGACGAGGCGGGGCCCGTGTTCATCCACGCCGACGCGTGCGCAGAGCCACCGGAAGCCCGGGGTTACCCCTTCGCGCGACCGGGCGCTCTTCGCACCCTCCGCCGCTACGACGACGCGGGACACATCGTCGGGGGCCGCCTCTTCGAGATCCCGGACGACGCCGAGGCAGGGTTCGACCGGGCTTTCGCGGAAGCGTTCGCCGAGCCGGAGGTGGCGCTGGTGCATGTGCGGGCCCTGGAGTACGGCTGCTTCCAGTTCGAGGTCCGGCGGCCGTAGGCGGTGCCCGGCGGTCCCGCCGGTCGTCCCGGGGGCCTGGACACCGGAACGAACCGCCGGGTAACTTGGATGAGCAAGCGCTTAGCCACGAGGGGGAGGAACTCCAGTGCGCCGTACCGTCTACAACGAGGACCACGAGGCGTTCCGGGAGACCATCCGGGCCTTCATCGAGGCCGAGGTCGTCCCTGTCCACGACGAGTGGTACGCGGCGGGGCAGGCGCCCCGCGACTTCTACCACCAACTCGGCGAGCTGGGCATCTTCGGGATCGAGGTGCCCGAGGAGTACGGCGGCGCGGGTGAGGAATCGTTCAAGTTCCAGGCGGTCATCACCGAGGAGTGCGCACGCGCGGGTGTCTCCTTCGGCGGCTCCGGGGTCCATGTGGCGCTCTGTCTGCCCTATTTGAAGGCGTACGCCACCGACGAGCAGAAGAAGCGCTGGCTGCCGGACTTCGTCAGCGGCCGGGCCATGTACGCCATCGCCATGACCGAGCCGGGCACGGGCTCCGACCTGGCCGGTATGAAGACCACCGCCAGGCTCTCGGAGGACGGTACGCACTACGTCCTGAACGGCGCGAAGACGTTCATCACCGGCGGCGTGCACGCGGACCGGGTGATCGTCTGCGCCCGTACCGCCGCCCCGACCGCCGAGGACCGCCGGCACGGCATCTCGCTGCTGGTCGTGGACACGAAGTCCGAGGGGTACGCGGTCGGCCGCAAGCTCGACAAGCTGGGCCTGCGGATCTCCGACACCGCCGAGCTGTCCTTCACCGACGTCAAGGTCCCCGTCGAGGACCTGCTCGGCGAGGAGAACAAGGGCTTCTCCTACCTCGGCCAGAATCTGCCGCAGGAGCGGCTGGGCATCGCCGTCGGCGCGTACGCGCAGGCCGCCGCGGCGGTCCGGTTCGCGCAGGCGTACGTCCAGGAGCGGACGGTCTTCGGCAAGAGCGTCGCGTCGTTCCAGAACACGAAGTTCGAACTGGCCGCGTGCAAGGCCGAGGTGGACGCGGCCGAGGCCGTCGTCGACCGCGCGCTGGAGGCCCATGACCTGGGCGAGCTGTCCGCCGCCGAGGCCGCGTCCGCGAAGCTCTTCACCACCGAGGTCGCGCACCGCGTCATCGACAAGTGCCTCCAGCTGCACGGCGGTTACGGCTATATGAACGAGTACCCGATCGCCCGGCTGTACGCGGACAACCGCGTGAACCGGATCTACGGCGGTACCAGCGAGGTCATGAAGATGATCATCGCCAAGTCGATGGGGCTGTAACACGCCGCGACGAGGGGGCGGGCCGGCGCGGCCGTACGGTCAGAGCAGGCCCGCCTCGTTCAGCAGATAGGCGGTCATCGGGTCGTAGAAACGCGGGTCCGTGACATGGTCGTCCAGCGGGACGGTCACCTCCAGCGTGCCTTCCGCCTCGGCGATGAAGAGCGCCGGGTCGTTGCAGTCCGCGTACCCGACCGAGTCCAGTCCGCGCTGGCCCGCGCACCCCGCCCAGCCGTGGTCCGCGACCACCAGATCGGGCTGCGGTCTGCCCTCGCGCTCCAGACCGTCCAGGATCGCCCGCATCGGCTCCGGCGAGTGCGTGTGCCAGAGGGTCGCGCCGCGCTCCAGCATCGCGACATCGGCGAACTGGAAGACCATGCCCTCGTCGGCGGTGAGCCCGCCCGGGATCCGGACGATCTCGCACCCCGCGGCCCGCAGGGCGTCCGCCGTCTGCCGGTGCACGTCCAGCAGCCCGCCGGGGTGGCCGGTCGCGAACAGTACGCGCTGCTTGCCGGCGGCGGCCTTGCGCAGCCGGGCGGCGAGCCGTTCCAGGCCGTCCACGGTCAGCTCGGGATCGATGGTGTCCTGGCCGGCCCGGTGCTCGGGGTCGTCGCTGACCCCGCACCGCTCGGCCATCACGGCGAGCACGTCCTGCTCGTCGGTCCAGCGGTCGCCCAGCTCCAGGCCGAGCCAGTAGTGGCGGTCGCCGTTGGCCAGCTTGCGGTAGTGGGAGAGGTTGTTGTCACGGGGCGTGGCGACATTCCCGGCGATACGCGTTCGGACGAGATGGTCGACAAGGGCGGCACGGCTCGGTATCGGCATGAGCCCATTGTGCCGTCCGGCCCGCGCGCCGCGCCGGGTGTCCCGGTTCACGGACGGTCTTCGGCCGGTCTTCGACCAGCCCGGACTCCGTACGCCCCCGTCGGCGGGGTCCGCCGGGCCTCATCCGCGACCGGCGGCGTCCCCCGGCTCGTCCGTACCGCCCGCCTCACCCGTCTCGCCGAGCGCCGCGAACGCGCCATGTGCCAGGCGGCGCAGCAGGGACTCCGTGGCCGCGCGGCCCGGGAGGCCACCGCCCGGTGAGCCGAGGTGCGGTGTCGAGTTCAGCAGGCCGAAGACCGCGTGGACGGCGCCGCGCGCCTGGGATTCCGGGACGGCCGGGTACAGCTCCCGTACGACCGTGACCCACAGCTCCACGTACTGCCGCTGGAGCTGGCGCACCAGCTTGCGGTCGCTGTCCCTCAGCCGGTCCAGTTCGCGGTCGTGCAGGGTGATCAGCGGGCGGTCGTCGAGGGCGAAGTCGATGTGTCCGTCGATCAGGGAGGCCAGTACGGCGGCCGGGTCGCCGGCCGCGCCCGCGCCCCGTACGCGCAGCTTCCCGCCGTCCAGCAGCCGTCCGCTGATGCCGACCAGCAGCTCGGCGAGCATCGCGTCCTTGCCCGCGAAATGGCGGTACAGACCGGGCCCGCTGATGCCGACGGCCGCCCCTATCTCGTCGACACCGACGCCATGGAACCCGCGCTCGGCGAAGAGGCGCGCTGCCTCGCTGAGGATCTGCTCGCGGCGGGTCGGGGCCGCGGTCCTGGTGCTCATGGGAAATCATTCTAGACAGGGCCGTTAGCGGTCGTTAACCTGAAGGCAATACGTTAACGCTCACTAACACCAGTGAACCCAGCGAGGGGGCTACGAGCGATGCGGCAGGCACCAGTGCTGGCGAGCGCCGCCGATCCGGCGTCCGAGGCATGGCAGGCCAACGAGGCGGCTCATCAGGAGCTGGCCGACGGTCTGCGCTCCCGGCTCGTCGCCGCGCGCCTCGGCGGCGGCGAGAAGGCCCGCGCCCGGCACACCGCGCGCGGGAAGCTGCTCCCGCGCGACCGCGTGGACACCCTCCTCGACCCCGGCTCGCCCTTCCTGGAGCTGGCGCCGCTGGCGGCCGAGGGGATGTACGGCGGGGCGGCCCCGGCCGCCGGGGTGATCGCCGGGATCGGCCGGGTCAGTGGCCGCGAGTGCGTGGTGGTCGCCAATGACGCCACGGTCAAGGGCGGTACGTACTACCCGATGACGGTGAAGAAACACCTCCGCGCCCAGGAGGTGGCCCTGGAGAACCGCCTCCCCTGTCTGTATCTGGTGGACTCCGGCGGCGCCTTCCTGCCGATGCAGGACGAGGTCTTCCCCGACCGCGACCACTTCGGCCGGATCTTCTACAACCAGGCCCGGATGTCCGGGGCCGGTATCCCGCAGATCGCCGCGGTGCTCGGCTCCTGCACGGCGGGCGGCGCGTACGTCCCGGCGATGAGCGACGAGGCCGTGATCGTCCGCGGTCAGGGCACGATCTTCCTGGGCGGCCCGCCGCTGGTGAAGGCCGCGACCGGCGAGGTCGTCACGGCCGAGGAGCTGGGCGGCGGCGAGGTCCACTCCCGGGTCTCGGGCGTCACCGACCATCTCGCCGAGGACGACGCGCACGCGCTGCGCATCGTCCGCACGATCGTCTCCACGCTCCCCGCGCGCGGCCCGCTGCCGTGGTCCGTCGAGCCGGTGGAGGAGCCCAAGGCCGACCCCGCCGGGCTGTACGGCGCGGTGCCGGTGGATTCCCGTACGCCCTACGACGTCCGCGAGGTGATCGCGCGGCTGGTCGACGGCTCACGGTTCGCCGAGTTCAAGTCGGAGTTCGGGACGACGCTGGTCACCGGCTTCGCGCGGATCCACGGCCATCCGGTCGGCATCGTCGCCAACAACGGGATCCTGTTCTCCGAGTCCGCCCAGAAGGGCGCGCATTTCATCGAGTTGTGCGACCAGCGCGGTATCCCGCTGCTCTTCCTCCAGAACATCTCGGGCTTCATGGTCGGCCGGGACTACGAGGCGGGCGGGATCGCCAAGCACGGCGCGAAGATGGTGACGGCCGTGGCCTGTGCGCGGGTGCCGAAGCTGACGGTCGTGGTCGGCGGTTCGTACGGCGCGGGCAACTACTCGATGTGCGGCCGGGCCTACTCCCCCCGCTTCCTGTGGATGTGGCCCAACGCCAAGATCTCGGTGATGGGCGGCGAGCAGGCCGCGTCCGTGCTGGCCACCGTCAAGCGCGACCAGATCGAGGGGCGCGGCGAGGAGTGGCCGGCCGAGGCCGAGGAGTCCTTCAAGGACCCGGTCCGCGCGCAGTACGAGACCCAGGGCAACGCCTACTACGCGACGGCGCGTCTCTGGGACGACGGCGTGATCGACCCGCTGGAGACCCGCCAGGTGGTGGGTCTGGCCCTGACCGCGTGTGCCAACGCCCCGCTGCCCCGGAGGGACAGCGCGGCGCAGGGCTTCGGCGTCTTCCGGATGTGAGGGTGGGAATGTTCGACACGGTTCTGATCGCCAACCGCGGCGAGATCGCGGTTCGCGTCATCCGCACCCTGCGGGCGCTGGGCGTGCGCTCGGTCGCGGTGTTCAGCGACGCGGACGCGGACGCCCGGCATGTACGGGAGGCCGACACCGCCGTACGGATCGGGCCCGCCGCCGCGGCCGAGAGCTATCTCCGCGTCGACCGGCTGCTGGAGGCGGCGGCCCGTACCGGCGCGGGGGCGGTCCACCCCGGCTATGGCTTCCTCGCCGAGAACGCCGGCTTCGCGCGCGCCTGCGCGGACGCGGGGCTGGTCTTCGTCGGCCCGCCCGCCCCCGCCATCGCGCTGATGGGCGACAAGATCCGCGCCAAGGAGACCGTACGGGCCGCCGGGGTCCCGGTGGTGCCCGGCTCCTCGGGCGGCGGGCTGAGCGACGACCAGCTGGCCGAGGCGGCGCGCGGGATCGGTATGCCGGTGCTGCTGAAGCCGTCGGCGGGCGGCGGCGGCAAGGGCATGCGGCTGGTGCGGTCCGAGGCCGCGCTCGCCGAGGAGATCGCGGCGGCCCGGCGCGAGGCGCGCTCCTCCTTCGGGGACGACACGCTCCTGGTGGAGCGCTGGGTGGACCGCCCGCGCCATATCGAGATCCAGGTCCTGGCGGACACCCACGGGAACGTGGTGCATCTGGGCGAGCGTGAGTGCTCGCTCCAGCGCCGCCACCAGAAGGTCATCGAGGAGGCGCCGTCCGTCCTGCTGGACGAGGCGACACGCGCGGCGATGGGCGAGGCGGCGGTCCGGGCGGCGCGCTCGTGCGGATACACGGGCGCGGGGACGGTCGAGTTCATCGTCCCCGGCGGCGACCCGTCGTCGTACTTCTTCATGGAGATGAACACCCGCCTCCAGGTCGAGCACCCGGTGACCGAGCTGGCGGTGTCGGTCGGCGGCAGGCGCGGCCTGGACCTGGTCGAGTGGCAGCTGCGGATCGCCTCCGGTGAGGAACTGCCCTTCGGCCAGGATGACATCGCGTTCGACGGCCACGCGGTCGAGGCGCGCGTCTGCGCCGAGGACCCCGCCCGCGGCTTCCTGCCCTCCGGCGGTACGGTGCTCGCCCTGCGCGAGCCGGAGGGCGACGGCGTACGGACCGACTCGGGCCTCTCCGAGGGCGCGGACGTCGGCAGCGCGTACGACCCGATGCTCTCCAAGGTCATCGCGTACGGCCCCGACCGCGCCACGGCCCTGCGCAGACTCCGCGCGGCGCTCGCGGAGACGGTCACGCTCGGGGTCCCGACGAACGCGGGCTTCCTGCGCCGGCTGCTGGCCCATCCCTCGGTGGTCGCGGGCGAGCTGGACACGGGGCTGGTCGAGCGCGAGGCGGCGGGGCTGCTGGCGGAGACGGTCCCGCCCGAGGTGTACACGGCCGCGGCGGCGGTCCGTCAGGCGGGGCTGCTGCCGCCCGCGACGGCGGAATGGGTGGACCCCTTCTCCGTACCGGACGGCTGGCGCCTCGGCGGCGCCCCCCAACCGGTCCGCCATCCGCTGCGGGTGCCGGGGCTGGACCCCGTGACGCGGGAGGCGCCGGCCGCGGACCGGTTCCGGGTGGAGCCCGGCCGGGTCACGGTCACCGTGGACGGGGTGACCCACGCCTTCCACCGCGCGGGCGACTGGCTCGGCAGGGACGGGGACAGCTGGCACGTCCAGGACTTCGACCCCGTCGAGGCCGCTCTGCGCGGGGCCGCCGGGGCGGGCGGTGTGGACGCGCTGACCGCGCCGATGCCCGGGACGGTCACCGTCGTCAAGGTGGCCGTCGGGGACGAGGTGACGGCCGGTCAGAGTCTGCTGGTCGTCGAGGCGATGAAGATGGAGCACGTCATCTCCGCCCCGCACGGCGGCACGGTCACGGAGCTGGATGTCACCCCCGGCTCCACCGTCGCCATGGATCAGGTGCTGGCCGTCGTCGCGCCGGCCGGTCCCGCCGAGGAGGAGTCATGACCGAAGGACTTCCCATGGCGGTGCCCGCGCAGGGCCTGCCGCCCCGGGTCCGTATCCATGAGGTGGGCGCGCGCGACGGGCTCCAGAACGAGAAGGCCGTCGTACCGACCGAGGTCAAGGCGGAGTTCATCCACCGCCTCGCCCACGCCGGGCTGACCACCATCGAGGCGACCAGCTTCGTCCGCCCCGAGTGGGTGCCCCAACTGGCCGATGCCGAGCGGCTGTTCCCGATGCTCGCCGACCTCGGCGGCGCCCCCGACATCGAGCTTCCCGTGCTCGTGCCGAACGGGCGCGGGCTGGACCGCGCCATGGCGCTGGGCGCCCGCCGTATCGCCGTGTTCGGCAGCGCCACGGAATCCTTCGCCAAGGCCAACCTCAACCGGACGGTCGACGAGTCGCTCGCCATGTTCGAGCCGGTCGTCGCCAGGGCCAAGGACGACCGGATGTGGGTCCGCGGCTATCTCTCGATGTGCTTCGGCGACCCCTGGGAGGGGCCCGTCCCGATCCATCAGGTCGTCAGGGTCGCCAAGGCCCTGCGGGACATGGGGTGTGACGAGCTGAGCCTCGGGGACACCATCGGCGTCGCCACCCCCGGCCATGTGCAGACGCTCCTCGCCGAACTGAACGAGGAGGGCGTGCCGACCGACGTCCTCGCGGTGCATTTCCACGACACGTACGGCCAGGCGCTCGCCAACACCCTCGCGGCGCTCCAGCACGGGGTGACCATCGTGGACGCCTCCGCGGGCGGCCTCGGCGGCTGCCCGTACGCGAAGAGCGCGACCGGAAATCTCGCCACCGAAGACCTCGTGTGGATGCTCGACGGCCTCGGTATCGAAACCGGCGTCGATCTCGGCCGGCTCGTCGCCACCAGCGGCTGGCTGGCCGAACGGCTGGGCCGCCCCAGCCCCTCCCGTACCGTACGCGCCCTCTCCCACAAGGAGTGACCATCGATGTCCCTGGACCACCGGCTCTCCGCCGAGCATGAAGAACTGCGCCGCACCGTCGAGGAGTTCGCCCGCGAGGTCGTCGCGCCCAAGATCGGCGACTTCTACGAGCGGCATGAGTTCCCCTACGAGATCGTCCGTGAGATGGGCCGGATGGGGCTGTTCGGGCTGCCGTTCCCGGAGGAGTACGGCGGCATGGGCGGTGACTATCTCGCGCTCGGCATCGCCCTGGAGGAGCTGGCCCGTGTCGACTCCTCGGTGGCGATCACCCTGGAGGCCGGGGTCTCGCTGGGCGCCATGCCCATCCACCGTTTCGGTACGGAGGAGCAGAAGCGCGAGTGGCTGCCCCGGCTCTGCTCGGGCGAGCTGCTCGGCGCGTTCGGCCTGACGGAACCGGACTGCGGTTCGGACGCGGGCGGCACGCGCACCACCGCCGTGCGCGACGGCGACTCCTGGGTGATCAATGGCACCAAGTGCTTCATCACCAACTCCGGTACGGACATCACCGGTCTGGTCACGGTCACCGCCGTCACCGGCCGCAAGGAGGACGGCCGTCCGGAGATCTCCTCGATCATCGTGCCGTCGGGCACGCCCGGCTTCACGGTCGCCGCCCCGTACTCGAAGGTCGGCTGGAACGCGTCGGACACCCGCGAGCTGTCGTTCTCGGACGTCCGGGTCCCGCTGGCCAATCTGCTCGGTGAGGAGGGCCGCGGCTACGCGCAGTTCCTGCGGATCCTCGACGAGGGCAGGATCGCGATCTCCGCGCTGGCGACCGGGCTCGCCCAGGGGTGTGTGGACGAGTCGGTGGCGTACGCGCGCGAGCGGCACGCGTTCGGCCGGCCGATCGGCGCCAACCAGGCCATCCAGTTCAAGATCGCCGACATGGAGACGCGCGCGCACATGGCGCGGATCGGCTGGCGGGACGCGGCCTCCCGGCTGACGCACGGCGAGCCGTTCAAGAAGGAGGCGGCGCTGGCGAAGCTCTACTCCTCGACGGTCGCCGTCGACAACGCCCGTGAGGCCACCCAGATCCATGGCGGATACGGGTTCATGAACGAGTATCCGGTGGCCAGGATGTGGCGCGACTCCAAGATCCTGGAGATCGGTGAGGGGACGAGCGAGGTCCAGCGGATGCTGATCGCGCGGGAGCTGGGGCTGGAGGATCTGACTCCGACGGGCTGACGCTCCGCCGCCCGTCGCCGCCGCGCGGGCCGGCCGAACCCAGGCTTCGCCGTGGACGGCCGCGACCGGAGCCCCGTCACCTTCGTCGGCCACTGGCGACGGGGCCCGGGCGAGGAGCGGTTGCGGGAGGAAGCACGCCCGGACGATTGAAAGTTAGGTTAGGCTAACCTTACTTTCCCCCACACGTCCGGGAGGACCTTGATGCGTGCGCACCTGCTCAATGACGCGACAGCGGAGCGCTATCGGCGCTCCGTGACCGAGGGAGTCGAGCGGGTGGCGGACCGACTCGCCACGACCAGAAGGCCGTTCACCGGAGTCACACCGGACGCGCTGGCCCTGGTCGTGTCCGCCGTCGATCTGGACCGGCCCCTGGGCGACGCCTCCGCCGCCCTCGACGAACTGGAGCGCGTCTATCTCAGGGACGCCGTCTACTTCCATCACCCCCGCTATCTCGCGCATCTCAACTGCCCGGTCGTCATCCCCGCGGTGCTCGGCGAGACCGTGCTCTCCGCCGTCAACTCCTCGCTCGACACCTGGGACCAGAGCGCGGGCGGCACCCTGATCGAGCGCCGGCTGATCGACTGGACGGCGAGCCGCATCGGTCTGGGCGCGTCCGCCGACGGGGTCTTCACCTCCGGCGGTACGCAGTCCAACCTCCAGGCCCTGCTGCTCGCCCGCGAGGAGGCCAAGGCGGACGCCGCGGCGAAACTGCGTGTCTTCGCCTCCGAGTGCGGCCACTTCAGCGTGCGGAAGTCGGCCAGCCTCCTCGGGCTCGGCCTTGACGCCGTCGTGTCCATCCCCTGCGACCGCGACAAGCGCATGGGGACGGTCGCCCTCGCCGCCGAGCTGGAGCGCTGCCGCGCCGAGGGCCTGATCCCGATGGCCGTCGTCGCCACCGCGGGCACCACCGACTTCGGCTCCATCGACCCGCTGCCCGAGATCGCCGCGCTCTGCGCGCGGTACGGCACCTGGCTGCATGTCGACGCCGCGTACGGCTGCGGGCTGCTGGCCTCCACCACCCGCCGCTCGCTCCTCGACGGCATCGAGCACGCCGACTCCGTCACGGTCGACTATCACAAGTCCTTCTTCCAGCCGGTGAGTTCCTCGGCCGTGCTGGTACGGGACGGAGCGACGCTGCGCCATGCCACGTACCACGCGGACTACCTCAATCCACGCAGGGCGGTGGAGGAGCGCATCCCCAACCAGGTCGACAAGTCCCTCCAGACCACCCGCCGCTTCGACGCCCTCAAACTGTGGATGACCCTGCGCGTGATGGGCGCGGACGGGATCGGGCAGCTCTTCGACGAGGTGTGCGAGCTGGCCGCCGAGGGCTGGCGGCTGCTCGCCGCGGACCCCCGCTACGACGTGGTCGTGGAGCCGCGGCTCTCCACGCTCGTCTTCCGCTATGTCCCCGCCCGTATCACCAGCCCCGCGGCGATCGACCGGGCCAATCTCCACGCCCGCAAGGCGCTGTTCGCCTCCGGCGAGGCCGTGGTCGCGGGGACGAGCGTCGGCGGCCGGCAGTACCTCAAGTTCACCCTGCTCAACCCCGAGACCTCGATACGGGACATCACGGCCGTCCTCGATCTGATCGCCGGCCACGCCGAGCAGTACCTGGGAGGGGAGACCCTTGTCCGCGCCTCGTGAGCCGCACGCCCCGCACGACGTCATCGGCATCGGGCTCGGGCCCTTCAACCTCGGCCTCGCCTGTCTGACCGAGCCGATAGCCGAACTCGACTGTGTCTTCCTGGAGTCGAAGCCGGACTTCGAATGGCACTCGGGGATGTTCCTCGAAGGGGCCCATCTCCAGACGCCGTTCCTCTCCGACCTGGTCACCCTGGCGGACCCGACCTCGCCGTACTCCTTCCTCAACTACCTCAAGGAGTCCGGACGGCTGTACTCGTTCTACATCCGCGAGAACTTCTATCCGCTGCGCACGGAGTACAACGACTACTGCCGCTGGGCCGCCGCGAAACTCACCAGCGTGCGCTTCAACCGGACGGTGACCTCGGTCGCCTACGACGACGAGAGCGAGCTGTACGTCGTCCGCGCCGGGGACGAGACGTACCGGGCCCGCCATCTCGTCCTGGGCACCGGCACCCCGCCGTACGTACCCGACTCCTGCCAGGGGCTCGGCGGCGACTTCCTGCACAACTCCCGCTATGTGCGGGGGAAGGCCGCGCTCCAGGCCAAGGAGTCCATCACCCTCATCGGCAGCGGGCAGAGCGCGGCGGAGATCTACCACGACCTGCTCTCCGACATCGATGTCCATGGCTACCAGCTCAACTGGATCACCCGGTCGCCGCGCTTCTTCCCGCTCGAATACACCAAGCTCACGCTGGAGATGACCTCCCCGGAGTACATCGACTACTTCCACGCGCTGCCCGAGGCCACCCGCTACCGGCTGGAGGCGGGCCAGAAGGGCCTGTTCAAGGGCATCGACTCAGAATTGATCAACGAGATCTTCGATCTGCTCTACCGGAAGAACCTGAAAGGCCCGGTGCCGACAAGGCTGCTGGCCAACACCGCCCTCACCTCGGCCGCCTTCGCCGACGGCACCTACACCCTGGGGCTGCGGCAGGAGGAGCAGGAGCGGGACTTCTCGCTCGCGACCCGGGGACTGGTCCTCGCCACCGGCTACAAGTACGTCACGCCCGACTTCCTGGAGCCGGTGGACGACCGGATCCGCCGGGACGGCCACGGCCGCTTCGACATCGCCCGCAACTACAGCATCGACATCACCGGGCGCGGGATCTTCCTCCAGAACGCGGGCACGCACACGCACAGCGTCACCTCGCCCGACCTGGGCATGGGCCCGTACCGCAACGCGTACATCATCGCCGAGCTGCTGGGGCGCGCGTACTACCCGGTCGAGAAGGCCATCGCGTTCCAGGAGTTCTCCGCCCCGGAAGGCACCGTCGTATGAGCGAGCGGACCACGGACATCGTGTACGTACGCACCGACGAATGGCTCGGCCGGTTCGAGGTGCGGCCCGTCGACCCTTTCACCGACGCCGAGTTGCTGCACGGCTGGGTCACCCATCCCAAAGCCGCCTACTGGCTGATGCAGGGCGCGTCCCTCCTGGAGGTGGAGCGCGCGTACATGGCGATCGCGGCGGCCAGGCACCATGACGCCTTCATCGGGCTGCACGAAGGGGTCCCGGCCTTTCTGATCGAGCGGTACGACCCGGCGGAGGTGGAGCTGAAGGGGCTGTACGACGCCGAGCCCGGCGACATCGGGATGCACTTCCTGGTCGCGCCGGCCGACAGAGCGCGGCAGCTGCACGGCTTCACCCGCGCCGTGATCACGACCGTGATGGAGCTGCTCTTCGACGACCCCTCGGTACGGCGTGTGGTGGTCGAGCCCGATATACGCAACACCGCCGTGCACGCCCTCAACGAGGCCGTCGGCTTCCGGATCGTGGAGCAGCTCGCGAAGCCGGAGAAGGACGCCCACCTCAGCATCTGCACGCGCGAGATGTTCCGCGCGGCACAAGGAGCCGGTCATGAACGTCACTGACAGCGTCGCGCATCTGACCCCCGCGCTCTGGGAGCGGGCGGGCCGGCTGCTGATCCGCAAGGGACTGGCGGAGTTCTCGCACGAACGCCTGCTGACCCCCGAGGCGCTGGGCGAGGACCGCTATCGCGTCCGCTCGGACGACGGCGCGACGGAGTACCGCTTCACCGCGCGCCGCTTCGCGCTCGACCACTGGCAGATCCCCGCCGAGTCCGTCACCCGCCATCGCGACGCCATGGAACTGGACCTGGATCCGCTGGAGTTCTTCATCGAGCTGCGCGAGACCCTGGGGCTCTCCGCCGCGATCCTGCCGGTCTATCTGGAGGAGATCTCCGCCACCCTCGCCGGTACGGCGTACAAACTCACCAAGAAGCCGGTCACCTCCGCCGAACTGGCCGCCTCCGGCTTCCAGGAGATCGAGACGGGGATGACCGAGGGCCACCCCTGCTTCGTCGCCAACAACGGCCGGCTCGGCTTCGGGGTGGACGAGTACCGCGCGTACGCCCCCGAGACCGCCAGCCCCGTCCGGCTGGTCTGGCTCGCCGCCCGCCGCGACCGCGCCACCTTCACGGCGGGCGCCGGGCTCGACTACCACTCGCTGATACGGCGGGAGCTGGCGCCGGAGACGCTGGAGCGGTTCGACGGCGTGCTCCGCGGCCAGGGACTCGACCCCGGGGACTACTTCCTGATCCCGGTGCACCCCTGGCAGTGGTGGAACAAGCTGTCCGTCACGTTCGCCGCCGAAGTGGCGCGGCAGCGGCTGGTCTGTGTCGGCGAGGGGGACGACAGCTATCTGGCCCAGCAGTCGATCCGTACCTTCTTCAATACGAGCGATCCGGCCAGGCACTACGTCAAGACCGCGCTGTCCGTCCTCAACATGGGCTTCATGCGCGGGCTCTCCGCCGCGTACATGGAGGCCACGCCCGCCATCAACGACTGGCTGGCGCGGCTGATCGAGGGCGACGACACGCTGCGGGCCGCGCGGTTCTCGATCATCCGGGAGCGGGCCGCCATCGGCTACCACCACCGCCAGTACGAGGCCGCGACCGCCAAGGGCTCGCCGTATCTGAAGATGCTGGCCGCGCTCTGGCGGGAGAGCCCGGTGCCCTCGCTCCGGGGCCGCGAGCGGCTGGCCACCATGGCGTCGCTGCTGCACACCGACCGGGACGGGGCGTCCTTCGCGGGCGCGCTGATCGCCGAGTCGGGGCGCGCGCCGGCCGACTGGCTGCGCCGCTATCTGGACGCGTATCTGGTGCCGGTGCTGCACTCCTTCTACGCGTACGACCTGGTGTTCATGCCGCACGGCGAGAACGTCGTCCTGGTCATCGAGGACGGCACCGTCCAGCGGGCGATCTTCAAGGACATCGCCGAGGAGATCGCGGTGATGGACCCGCACGCGGTGCTGCCGCCCGCCGTCGAGCGGATCCGCGCGGAGGTGCCGGAGGACATGAAGGCGCTGTCGGTCTTCACCGATGTCTTCGACTGCTTCTTCCGCTTCCTGAACGCGTCGCTCGTCTCGGACGGCGTGCTGGACGAGGAGACGTTCTGGCGGACCGTCGCCGAGTGCGTCCGGGGCTACCAGGAGTCCGCGCCCCACCTCGCCGATACATTCCGCCAGTACGACCTGTTCACCGGTGAGTTCGCGCTGTCCTGCCTCAACCGGCTCCAGCTGCGCGACAACGAGCAGATGGTCGACCTCCAGGATCCGGCGGGCGCGCTCCAGCTCGTCGGGACGCTGACGAATCCGCTCGCGCGGTTCGCGTCGTAGCGAGCTGGGTACGGGCGGGCGCCGGGGGTTGGCAGAGCCCCCGGCGCCCGCGCCTTTCCCGCCTTACCGGCTCGCTTGGCCGGTCGGCCAGTTCACCAGCGGCGAGCGGTAGTAGTCGATCCCGAGCGCCGCCATGCGCGGCCCCTGCGCCGCGAGCCGGACCTTGTACGTGTCCCAGTCGTGCGTGGCGGCGGGCGACCAGCCCAGCTCGGCGATGCCGGGCAGCCGCGGGAAGGCCATGGACTCCAGCTGGTCGCTCGTCGCGAGGGTCTCGGTCCAGAGCGGCGCCTCCACACCGAGCACCGCGTCCTCGGGCACGCCCGCGCCGGCGAGATAGGTGGCCGGATTCCAGTCGTACGAGCGGTCCACCTCCGTATAGCCGGCCCAGGACTGGCCCAGCACGGTGGTCCTGTCGTACTTCATGTCGAGGTACACACGGTCCGCCGGGGAGAGGATCAGCCGGGTGCCCTTCTTGGCCGCCGTCGCGACCTGCGCGCGCTCGGCGGCGCCCGTGGCGTCGTACCCCCAGTACTGGGCGACGGCACCCTCCACCGGGGTGGCGCCGGTCAGCTGATGCCAGCCGACGACGGTCTTCCCGTACTTCCGGACGACGGCCTGCGTCCGCTCCATGAAGGTCACATAGTCGGCGTGGCTGGTGGAGTGGGCCTCGTCGCCGCCGATGTGGAGATACTTCCCGGGCGTGAGGGCGGCCAGTTCGCGGATCACGTCGTCCACGAAGTCGTAGGTCACCTCCTTGGACGCGCAGAGCGAGCTGAAGCCCACCGCCGTGCCGGTGTAGAGCGGGGGCGCGACGCCGTCGCAGTTCAGCTCGGCGTACGAGGCGAGGGCGGCGTTGGTGTGGCCCGGCATGTCGATCTCCGGGATGACCTCCAGGTGACGGGAGGCCGCGTAACTCACCAGCTCCCGGTACTGGGCCTTGGTGTAGTAGCCGCCGGGGCCGCCGCCGACCTGGGTGGAGCCGCCGTATGTGGCCAGACGCGGCCAGGAGTCGATGGCGATCCGCCAGCCCTGGTCGTCGGAGAGATGCAGATGCAGTTTGTTGATCTTGTAGAGCGCCAACTGATCGATATAGAGCTTGACCTGATCCATCGTCAGGAAATGGCGTGAGACATCGAGCATCGCGCCCCGGTAGGCGTAGCGCGGGGTGTCGGTGACGGTGCCACCCGCGACCGTCCAGGGGCCGCGCTGGGGCGTCCGCTTCTCCACGGAGGCGGGCAGCAGCTGCCGCAGGGTCTGGACGCCGTGGAAGAGCCCGGCGGGCTCCTGGGCGGTGATGGTGACACCGGCGCGGCCGGACTCCAGGCGGTAGCCCTCCTCGCCCAGCGCCCTGTCCCCTTCCCTGCCCCTTTCCCGGCCATTCTCCCGGCCCTTTTCCCGGTCGCTCTCCCGGTCGCTTTCGTCGGAGCCGACGAGCCGCAGCCGGATGCCGCCCTCGCCGCGACGGTCGGTGACGGGCAGCGCGTAACCGGTCGAGGGCCGCAGCAGCCCGGCCAGATACGAGCCGATCCGGCGGGCCTCGCGGGCGTCCTCGTGCGACCGGCCCTCGACCTGGATCCGGCTGCGCGCGGTGAGGGTGTACGCCGCCCCGCCCGCTCTGACCTGGGCGGGAGCGGGCACGATCTGATCGAGGGGGCGCGCGGCGGGCTCATGGGCGGGGCCCGGAGCGCCACGCTCCGACGCGGCTCCACTGCCGGACATTCCGCTGCCGGACATTCCGATGCTGGAGATACCGGCCGCCACGACGAGCAGCAGCGAACCGAACAGACGGGGAAACGTGCTGTGCTGTCTCACAAGATTGTCCCTTCGACGGTGCGACGGGGTACTCACCTGCGTGCCGAGCATCACCATGGGACCCGCCCGTCCCGCCGGCGGTCAAGGTGTAGACCAATTTCCGCCCGCCTGATGGAAGAATCCACGCATGGCGGAAATCATCCAGAAGGACGGCACATGGACCTTCGACGGGGACACGGTCCGTATCGTGCCCGGCAAGGACAAGGGCGTGAGCCTGCTCCGCAAGGCTCTCGGTGAAGTCGCCGTGCCGCTCGGCGCGTTGACGGGTATCTCCTTCGAGGCCGGGCGCAGGTCGGGGCGGCTGCGGCTGCGGCTGCGGGAGGGCGCGGACCCGCTGCTCCAGATCACCGGCAGCCGGCTGGGCGACAGCTCCGACCCGTATCTGCTGACCGTCGACAAGGACCGCACGGGGGTCGCCGAGTACCTCGTGGACGAGGTGCGGAACGCCCTGCTGCTCGAACAGGTCGAGCCCGGACCCGTCGGCCGCTATCTGCTGCCGGGACCCGCCCTGCCGATCACCGTGAGCGCGGGCGACGCGAGCGTCACCTTCGACGGGGAGCGGATCCGGCTGGAATGGAACTGGAAGACGGAGGAGTCCAAGTCCTCCGGCGGCCCCCGCACTCTCGCGCTCGGCGAGGTGCAGGCGGTGGAGTGGCTGCCGAGCGCCGGTCTGGAGAACGGTTATCTGCGCTTCCTCACCAGCAGGGCGCCCGTGTCCACCCCGCCGAAGTACGACCCGCACGCGGTGGATCTGTACGGGTTCAGGAAGGATCCGCTGATGGCGCTGGTCGGCGCGGCGGTGGTGGCCCGGCTGCCCCATCCGCGCGCCACGGCCGCCGAGCCCACCGCCGCCCCGGCCCCGAGCCTGACGAAGGCCGCGGTGACCACCTCGGGGACGGCGGACCCGACGGCCCGGGCGGCGGCGAGCGGCGACGACCATGACGCCCTGCTGCGCCGGCTGCGGGAGCTGGGCGAGCTGCACCAGGCGGGCATTCTCACCGACGAGGAGTTCAGCACCGCGAAGCGGGCCATCCTCAAGCGGCTCTGATCACCGCCCCCGCCTTCCCTCTTTCGGCCCCTGTTTTCCGTGATTCCTGCCCGATTCCGGGCAGATTTCTTGCAAAGCCTCTCGGTCACCCGCAATATCAACAAGTGCTCGAACGCCGCCCGTCGTACGACGACCTCATCGACCATCTGGTCCGCAGCACCGCTCTCCAGCGCGGTGAGGCCGCCCGCGTGGTGCTCGACGTACTGGCGTACTTCGACGAGACGACCGAGGAGTTCGTCCGCCGCCGCCACCGGGAGATGCAGTCCGGTGGGTCCACGAACGCGGAGATCTTCGAGCGGATCGCGGCCGAGCTGCCCCACCGCGCGGTGGCGCCCCCGGCGCTCTCGCTGCGGCAGCTGCGCCGCATCGTCTACGGCTGACCGTGCGAAGCACCCATGACACCGTGCGAAGCACCAGCGTGATTCAGGACATCGTGTTTCAGGAGGAGCGAAGACTGTATGTGCGGAATCGTCGGATACATCGGAAAGCGTGATGTGGCACCACTGCTGCTGGAGGGCTTGCAGCGGCTGGAGTACCGGGGGTACGACTCGGCCGGGCTGGTCATCACCGGCAAGCCCGCCGCGGGCAAGCCGGCCGCGCTGAAGATGGTCAAGGCCAAGGGCCGGGTCCGCGAGCTGGAGGCCCGGGTGCCCAAGCGCTTCGCCGGCACCACCGGGATCGCGCACACCCGCTGGGCCACTCATGGCGCCCCGAGCGACGAGAACGCGCACCCGCACATGGACCCGGAGGGCAAGGTCGCCCTCGTCCACAACGGCATCATCGACAACGCCTCGGAGCTGCGCGTCAAGCTGGAGGCCGACGGTGTGGTGTTCCGGTCGGAGACCGACACCGAGGTGATCACCCACCTCATCGCGCGTTCCCAGGCCGCGACCCTGGAGGAGAAGGTCCGCCAGGCGCTCCAGCTGATCGAGGGCACGTACGGCATCGCCGTCCTGCACGCCGATTTCGCGGACCGTATCGTCGTCGCCCGCAACGGCTCCCCGGTCGTCCTGGGCATCGGCGAGAAGGAGATGTTCGTCGCCTCCGACGTGGCCGCGCTGGTCTCGCACACCCGCCAGGTCGTCACGCTGGACGACGGCGAGATGGCCACCCTCAAGGCCGACGACTTCCGTACGTACACCACCGAGGGCTCGCGCACCTCGGCGACGCCGACCACCGTGGAGTGGGAGGCCGAGTCGTACGACATGGGCGGCCACGACACCTATATGCACAAGGAGATCTCCGAGCAGGTCGACTCCGTGGACCGGGTGCTGCGCGGCCGGATCGACGACCGGTTCTCCACCGTGCATCTGGGCGGCCTCAACCTGGACGCCCGGGAGGCGCGCGGGGTGCGCCGGATCAAGATCCTCGGCTGTGGCACCTCGTACCACGCCGGGCTCATCGGAGCGCAGCTGATCGAGGAGCTGGCCCGGATCCCGGCGGACGCCGAGCCCGCCTCCGAGTTCCGCTACCGGAACCCGGTCGTGGACCCCGACACCCTGTATGTCGCGGTGTCCCAGTCGGGCGAGACGTACGACGTGCTGGCCGCGGTGCAGGAGCTGAAGCGCAAGGGCGCGCGTGTGCTGGGCGTGGTGAATGTCGTGGGTTCGGCGATCGCCCGGGAGACCGACGGCGGCGTGTACGTGCACGCGGGGCCGGAGGTCTGTGTCGTCTCCACCAAGTGCTTCACCAACACCGTGGTCTCGTTCGCGCTGCTCGCGCTGCATCTGGGCCGGATCCGTGATCTGTCGGTCGCGGACGGCAAGCGGATCATCGACGGGCTGCGCAGACTGCCCGCCCAGATCGCCGAGATCCTGGCGACGGAGGACGACATCGCCAAGCTGGCGGCGCAGTACGCGCAGGTCAGCTCCATGATGTTCATCGGCAGGGTGCGGGGCTATCCGGTGGCGCTGGAGGCGTCGCTGAAGCTGAAGGAGATCTCCTACATCCACGCCGAGGCGTATCCGGCCTCGGAGCTGAAGCACGGCCCGCTCGCCCTGATCGAACCGGCGCTGCCGACGGTCGCGATCGTCCCCGACGACGATCTGCTGGAGAAGAACCGGGCGGCGCTGGAGGAGATCAAGGCCCGCAGCGGTCCCATCCTGGCGGTGGCGCACCAGCCGCAGGAGAAGGCCGACCACACCATCGTCGTACCGAAGAACGAGACGGAGCTGGACCCGATCCTGCTGGGCATCCCGCTCCAACTGCTCGCGTACCACACGGCGCTGGCACTGGGCCGGGACATCGACAAGCCCCGTAACCTCGCGAAGTCCGTGACGGTCGAGTAGCGGCTCGCCCCCTCGGTCTTTCAGGGGGCCTGTACGGCGAGAGGGCCTGTACGGCGAGAGCGCCCCCGGCGCGTGCCACCCATCGCGCTGGGGGCGCTCCCCGAAGGGGCCGGCGCCAGGGCCTGTCCGGCGGATCCTCATGGATCAGCCGGACGGGCCCTTGCCCTTGGCGCGGGCCCGGGGCTGCCTCAGCCGGTGGCCGTCACTCCTCGGCCGGCAGCACGACGGCGCGGCAGGGCGGTCGGCCACTTGGCGAGCGCGGCCGTCGCCGCGTACCAGGAGGCGAGGCCCGCCACGACGGCGAACCAGCCACCGACCCTGGTGAGGCCCGTACTGTCGGCGAACTGGCCCACGGCGAGCAGCAGCAGCCCGACGCAGAACAGTCCGTACGCGCTCTGCACCAGCGGCCCCGCGCCCGCGCCGCCGACGGCCAGACTGAACGCCAGGAGCGCCCAGAGGACGAGGAACAGCCCCGCGGCGTCCGCGGAGACCTGATGGCCGACGCCCATCCCCCAGGTGAACCAGAACGCGCCGAGGCCCGCGAAGGCCGTACCGGTGAATGAGTCGCCCGCCCGGAATTCGAGCAGTCCGGCGAGGAAGAGGGCGATGCCACCGACGTAGAGCGCGAGCGGGACGGCGGCGACCGCCGTCACTCCGTCGACGACGCCGGTGTGGCCGATTCCGAAGGCGAGCAGGGTGAGGCCCAGGGCGAGATGGCCCAGGACCCAGGTCGAAGTAGCGCTTCCCGCAGAGACGGCATTGTCCACGGCGGGCTCCCTTCACGATGTGCGTGGTGCTGTGTCCCAGCGGCCGATATGTACCCTTCACAAGCACGCAATCCACCTCTACCTGTGAGTAGATTCACACTGCGGGCAAGGAAGTTGACACCTCGTCAGCAAGCAGTTGACACCAACGCGGTCGCCGCACAGGGGGGTTCGCGCGCGGGGAGAGTTTGCGAGTGAAGACGGTCGCGCGAGGAGACGCGGGCACGCGGAGACGTGCGCGTGGGGAGACAGTTGCCCGGGGGGCAGTTGCCGGCGGGGCCAGCGGCGCTACTTCCCTTACACGGTCAGGGAGTTACGGGATCACCACGACGGGCCGCTGCGCGCGCCGCGCCAGCCGCCCCGCCACCGAGCCGAAGATCCGCCCCACGATGCCGTGCGTGGACCCGACGACGATCGCGTCGGCGGAGTACTCCTGCCCCACCTCTTCGAGTTCATGGCAGATGTCGCCGCCGCGCTCGACCAGGATCCACGGCACCTCGGCGAGATAGTCCGCACAGGCCAGTTCGAGGCCGAGCACTTCCGTGCGGTGATCGGGCACGTCCACGAAGACAGGGGGTTCGCAGCCCGCCCAGACCGTGGTGGGCAGCCGGTTGGCGACATGGACGATGATCAGACCCGAGCCCAGCCGTCTGGCCATGCCGATGGCATACGCGAGGGCCCGCTCACTCGACATCGAACCGTCGAAGCCGACAACGACTCCGTGCCGGAAGGCGGGATCGCAGGAAGCGCGTGTCTGTTCCGCCGCTTGCAGGTCCGACAGTGGGTCGGCTACCTGCTCGCGGTCTGCGGGTTCTGGGATTTCGTGACCGGCCATGGGTGTCTCGGCGAAAGAGGTCCTCTTGAGAAGGATCAACAAGTGGCGTGACAGGGGGAGCTGTGTCCGGGAATGGTCTTCCCGAGCCCATACCCCAAAGGGTACGGCGGCACTCCTCTCATGCCCAGAGACCGGCGCCCCACACGCGGCGTTCCAGGGAGCATGCACGAGGAGGTCCCGGATGGCAATGCCGGATGGTCTCTACAGCTGTCCCCGCGCGAACCCTGAGTGACCGGACGGCTCCGCTCCTCGTTGGCCATCGGCCATGTCCCCGGCCCCAGGGAGCCCCCGTGCCCGCACCACCCATCGCTCAGGCCCCGGCTGTCGCCGCGGGGCCCGCGCGCCACGGAGCGCACCCCGGGGCGCATCATGGGGCGCACCGCGCGGAGCCGGACCGGCCCCCGGCGGTCCCCGTCGCGCCCGCCGCGCGGCCCGCCGTGGACCCGGCGGTCGCCCCGGCCGGCCGGTCGGCATTCAGCTGTTCGCTGGTCCCGGTGGTCCTCGCGGCGTACGGCGCGTCCTTCGGCGGCACGGCGGCGGCCGCGGCCGGTCTCCTCGCGGTGACCGCGGTCCGCCGCCCGCCGCCGCACCGGTCCGGGCGCGCCACCGCCCGGCAAGGTGCGCAGGGGGCGCGGACGTACGTAACGTACGCAACGTCCGGAAGCCGTCACTCCCGGAGTCACCAAGGGGCGCGCCGGGGCTCGCGCGTACAACGAAAGGCGTGCGCCGGGAGACTGAGCGCTTCACACCGACGCACCCATCGGTTTTCAGCCAACTTCACGCTTGGGTAGAACCCTTGGTGAAATGGCCTGCCAACCCCCTTGCCACCAGGGAAGAAAGGACCGCAGCGGTCTTGGGCACCCTACGGGGACGGGCCATGCATGCGACGCCCACTTCCACTCTCGGCTTCCGAGTGGAACGCTTCGTGATCGAATGCTTCGCGCCAAGTTGCCTTGTCGACATAGCGCCGGTTGGAGAACTTGTCACGCCGGCACCACGGGACACAGTAGATTCGATCATGAGTATCGAAGGCTGGGGACCCGTGCAAAACCGAGGGGAATCGTGCAGGAGCGAGAGGCCCGACAAGAACGGGGAGACGCGAACACCGAGGGGGGCTTAGCACCATGAGCCAGGACTCCACTACCGCACCGGAGTCAGCACGCAAACTTTCCGGGCGACGCCGCCGGGAAGTCGTCGCCGTGCTGCTTTTCAGCGGTGGCCCCATCTTCGAGAGCTCCATCCCGCTCTCCGTGTTCGGAATCGACCGCCAGGACGCCGGGGTTCCCCGCTATCGCCTGCTGGTCTGCGGCGGGGAGGACGGGCCGCTGCGCACCACCGGCGGCCTCGAACTCACCGCGCCGTACGGCCTGGAGGCGATCAGCAGGGCCGGCACGGTCGTGGTACCGGCCTGGCGGTCGATCACATCACCGCCACCGCCGGAGGCACTGGACGCGTTGCGCCGTGCCCATGAAGAGGGCGCGCGGATCGTCGGTCTGTGCACCGGCGCGTTCGTGCTCGCCGCGGCCGGTCTGCTGGACGGCCGGCCGGCCACCACGCACTGGATGTACGCACCGACGCTCGCCAAGCGTTATCCGTCCGTCCACGTGGACCCGAGAGAGCTGTTCGTCGATGACGGCGATGTGCTCACCTCCGCGGGGACAGCGGCCGGAATCGATCTGTGTCTGCACATAGTCCGGACGGATCACGGCGCGGAGGCGGCGGGGGCGCTCGCCCGGCGACTGGTCGTACCACCACGGCGCAGCGGCGGCCAGGAGCGCTATCTGGACAGGTCTTTACCAGAGGAGATCGGCTCCGACCCGCTCGCCGAGGTCGTGGCCTGGGCGCTGGAGCATCTGCACGAGCAGTTCGACGTGGAGACGCTCGCGGCCCGCGCGTACATGAGCCGCCGTACGTTCGACCGGCGGTTCCGCTCGCTCACCGGAAGCGCGCCGCTCCAGTGGCTGATCACCCAGCGGGTGCTCCAGGCACAGCGGCTGCTGGAGACCTCCGACTACTCGGTCGACGAGGTCGCGGGCCGCTGCGGCTTCCGCTCCCCGGTGGCGCTGCGCGGCCACTTCCGGCGCCAGCTGGGCTCGTCCCCGGCGGCCTACCGGTCCGCCTACCGGGCCCGCCGGCCGCAGGGCGATTCCATGCCCCACGGGGTCATGGAGTCGATGGTCCCCGCCCAGGCGTCCCCGCACTCCAGGCGGGCGGCGGCAGCCGCCAGTACGCCCGGCCAGGCGGCGGCGTCGGCACCGGTGACGGACCACGGAAAGACCAGCTCCGACATGTACGCGACAGGTCCGTCCCGTCCGAGTCTGCCCGGTCAGCGGAGCGCCCCGTAGGGTAAGGCGCATGAACGATCGAATGGTGTGGATCGACTGCGAGATGACCGGGCTCTCGCTGACGGACGACGCACTCATCGAGGTGGCCGCGCTGGTCACCGACTCGGAGCTGAACGTGCTCGGCGAAGGGGTGGACATCGTGATCCGCCCGCCGGACGCGGCGCTGGAGACCATGCCCGAGGTGGTGCGGCAGATGCACACCGCCTCGGGGCTCCTCGACGAGCTGGCGGGCGGCACCACGCTCGCCGCCGCCGAGGAGCAGGTCCTCGCCTACGTACGCGAGCACGTGAAGGAGCCGGGCAAGGCCCCGCTGTGCGGCAACACGGTCGGCACCGACCGGGGCTTCCTGCTCCGCGACATGCCGACGCTGGAGGGCTACCTCCACTACCGCATCGTCGATGTCTCCTCGGTCAAGGAGCTGGCCCGCCGCTGGTATCCGCGGGCCTACTTCAACAGCCCGGAGAAGAGCGGCAACCACCGCGCGCTGGCGGACATCCGCGAGTCCATCGCGGAGCTGCGCTACTACCGCGAAGCGGTCTTCGTCCCCCAGCCGGGCCCGGACTCGGACACGGCCAAGCAGATCGCCGCGAAGCACGTACGCCCCGCGGAATAACCACCCCCCGCCGGGCCCGGCCCCGCCCCGGGAATCCGGGCGCGAGCACCCTCGCGGACCCTGTACACTTTTTCTCGGCCGGTAGGGAACGAAGACCGGCCCTTGGTGGGTATAGCTCAGCTGGTAGAGCACCTGGTTGTGGTCCAGGATGTCGCGGGTTCAAGTCCCGTTACTCACCCTCACCGATCAAGGCCCGATCCGCGAAAGCGGATCGGGCCTTCTTCATGCACGGGAACCACACCAGTACGCCCCGGCGTCTCGCTCTCATAACCACCTATCCGGCACCGACTCAACGGGGGAAGTCATGAAGCAGCGAAAGAAGATCGCCACCACCGTCGCCGCGCTCGCCGCGCTCAGTGCGGCGGGCATCGCCACCGCCGGACCCGCCGCGGCGGGCGACGACTGGAGCACCGCCGCACCCGCCGCCGTGACCACCGTCGCGGGCGACGACTGGATCACCTACGCGCCCACGGCGGTCGTGGCGAGCTGGGGTCCCTACAAGACGAGCGCGGGCCTCAAGGAGGGGAACGCGATCTGCGAGAAGACCGGACGGTCCGGCGTCGACGCGGGCAAGTGGAAGAGCTACAGCTGCGACATCAAAGGGCTGTACGTCTACCTCTCCGTCTGAGACGGCATCTCGCGCCCCGGGCCGAGCACTGAACACATGAGCGGCCCCGCCTGCGGGCGGGGCCGCTCTCGGCTGTACGGCGCGGGCTGTCGCCCCTCGCCGGTGCCGCTGCGACCCCTGCGAGCACTGGATACTGAAAAATTTACCCAAATCCTCTTGACTCGTCCCATATGTGGTGGAAGCTGATGAGTAGAGCCATAACACCGAAAGAGCCACGAAGTCGGTGAGGACGTCTGGTCGGCGGAGTGACTGGGACAGGATGTGGTTTAGGCCCCCGGCAAGCTGGCGCGATACCGAGGCAGCAGTGACGACTGAAGCTTCAGGACACGCGCAGCACTACCGGGGACTGTTTTTTGCCCTCGGAGCCTCAGGACGAGCCCCGCACCACCAGTTCCGTCGGCAGTACCAGCTGGCGCGGGTCTCCCCCGGGCTCCGGCTTCCCGGACGCCGTCGGTCCCGCCTCCGACAGGATCAGCCGCGCCATCGCCCGGCCCATCTCCTCTATCGGCTGGCGGACGCTCGTCAGGGGCGGGTCCATGTGGCGGGCTATCGCCGAGTCGTCGAAGCCGATCAGCGCCACGTCGTCCGGTATGCGCCGGCCCGCCGCGCGGAGAGTCTGGCGGGCGCCGGCCGCCATGACGTCGGAGGCCGCGAAGACCGCGTCCAGGGCCGGGCGGCGGGCCAGTAGGTCGCGCATCGCCCGCCGGCCGCCCTCCTCCGTGAAGTCGGCCACGGCGATCAGGGACTCGTCGGGCGCGTGACCGGCCTCGGTGAGGGCCCTGCGGTAGCCGTCCAGGCGGCAGGCCGCACCGTAGACCTCCAGCCGTCCGGTGATGGTCGCGATCGTACGGCGGCCCCGGGCGAGCAGATGCGCCACGGCCGTCCGGGCGCCCCCGGCGTTGTCGGAGTCGACCGAGGGCAGCGGCTCGGCCGCCGAGCGGCGTCCGCTGACGACCGTCGGGATGCCCGTCCCGGCCAGCAGGTCCGGCAGCGGATCGTCCGCGCGGACCGAGACCAGCAGCACCCCGTCCACCCGGTGCGCGGCCAGATACTGCGCCAGCCTGCGGCGCTCGCGCGCGCCGCCCGCGAAGGTGAGCAGCAGCTGCATCCCGGTCTCGGTGAGCGCCTCGCCCACCCCGCTGACGATGTCCGAGAAGTACGGCTCGGCGAAGAACCGCGCCTCCGGCTCGGGCACCACCAGGGCGATCGCGTCGGCGCGGTTCGCGGCGAGCGCGCGGGCCGCGCGGTTCGGTACGTATCCCAGCTCGGCGATCGCCGCCTCCACCGCGGCCCTGGTGGGCGCGCTGACCCGCGGCGAACCGTTGATCACCCGGGAGACGGTCCCCCGTCCGACCCCGGCGCGCGCGGCCACCTCTTCGAGCGTGGGCGCCTTCCCGCCGCGCGACCGGGCCGTACGAGCTGTCATCTCCGCCTCCCCAATGAATCCGTCCCGAGTCCAGCCCGGTCCCTTGACACCCCTACGGGGACCCGCGACGCTTCAACACATCACACATGGGAGCGCTCCCACCGTACCCGACCCATCCATGCCCCGCACGCTGCCCGGCCACGCCCGGACGGCCGCCCGCAGGGCCCGGAGGGCCGGCAGGTCGGTGCACTAGGAGGACGTCATGCGTACACGTACTCGCTCGTCCCGGGTGGTGGTCCTCGCGGCCGTCGCCGCGCTCGGCGCGGGAGTTCTGGCCGGCTGCGCCCAGGACAGCGAAGGCCCCTCCGGCAGCGCCGCGAGCGGCGGCGGAGACGGCGGCAAGGGGAAGACCACGCTCACGGTGGGGGTCTTCGGGGCCTTCGGTCTGAAGGAGGCCGGGCTCTACGACCAGTACATGAAGCTCCACCCCGATGTCGTCATCAAACAGACGTCCATCGAGCGCAACGAGAACTACTACCCCCAGTTGCTCACCCACCTGGGCAGCGGCAGCGGACTCGCCGACATCCAGGCCGTCGAGGTCAACAACATCGCGGAGGTCACCGCCACCCAGGCGGACAAGCTCGTGGACCTCGGCAAGACCGACGGCGTACGCAAGGACAGCTTCCTGCCGTGGAAGTGGTCGCAGGCCACCAACCAGGCCGGCCGGACCATAGGGCTCGGCACCGACATCGGGCCCGAGGGCATCTGCTACCGCAAGGATCTCTTCGCCGCGGCGGGGCTCCCCACCGACCGCGCGTCGGTCGGCGCGCTCTGGGCGGGCGACTGGCGGAAGTATCTGGACGCGGGGAAGAAGTTCAAGGCCAAGGCGCCCAAGGGAACGGCCTTCGTGGACTCGGCGAGCGGTGTCATGGCCGCCATCACCGGCAGCGAGGCGAACCGGTTCTACGACAAGGACGGCAAGGTCATCTACAAGACCAACCCGGCCGTACGGAACGCGTGGGACATCGCCGCGGAGTTCGCCGGGGCGGGACTGACCGCCAAACTCCAGCAGTTCACCCCGGCCTGGGACCAGGGGTACGCGAACGCCGGCTTCGCCACCGTCTCCTGCCCGGCCTGGATGCTCGGCTACATCCAGGACAAGTCCGGCGCCGCGGGCAAGGGCAAGTGGGATGTGGCCGCCGCGCCCAAGCCCAGCAACTGGGGCGGCTCCTTCCTGGTCGTGCCCGAGGCGGGCAAGCACAAGAAGGAGGCGGCCGAACTCGTCGCCTGGCTGACCGCGCCCGAACAGCAGGCCACGTTCTTCGCGAAGCGCGGCAGCTTCCCCAGCTCCCAGGCGGCATACGCGCTGCCCGCCGTGTCCGGCGCCACACACGAGTACTTCGACAACGCTCCGATCGGGGAGATCTTCTCCGCCGCCGCCCAGGGCGTACCGGTCCAGATCGTCGGTCCGAAGGACCTGATCATCGCGCAGAACCTGGCCGATGTCGGCATGCTCCAGGTCGACCAGAAGGGCACGTCCTCCAAGGACGGCTGGAACGCCGCCGTCAGGGCGATCGACAACGCACTGGACCAGTGACCGATGGCCGGCAGTGACGCGACCGCCGTCCCTGAGGCGGGCGTCGGGGACACGGCGGGCGCCGGCGACTCGGCGCCCGCCGGGCCTCGGGAACGGCGACAGGAGCGGGAGAGACCGGCGCCGCGGGGCGGCGAACGGGGCGGCGAACGGGACGACCGGCGCCGCGAGCGGCGCAGCCGCTGGTACCGCCGCGACGTGCGGTGGAGCCCGTACGCCTTCATCGCCCCGTTCTTCGTCTTCTTCCTCGCCTTCGGCCTCTTCCCGCTCCTCTACACCGGCTGGGCCTCGCTCCACCGGGTGGAACTGACCGCGCCCACCGACATGGAGTGGGTGGGGCTGCGGAACTTCTCCCGGCTGATCAGTGACGACTTCTTCTGGAACGCGCTGAAGAACACCCTCACCATCGGGGTGCTCTCGACCGTTCCGCAGCTGCTGATCGCGCTGGGGATCGCGCATCTGCTCAACTACCGGCTGCGCGGCTCGATGTTCTTCCGGGTCGCGGTGCTCACTCCGTACGCCACCTCGGTGGCCGCCGCGACGCTCGTCTTCGTCCTGCTCTTCGGCCGCGACTACGGAATGATCAACTGGGTGCTGGGGCTGGCCGGTGTCGACCCGGTCGACTGGCAGAACGGCACCTGGACCTCACAGCTCGCCGTCTCCACGATCGTCATCTGGCGCTGGACCGGCTACAACGCGCTGATCTATCTGGCGGCGATGCAGGCCATCCCGGACGATCTGTACGAGTCGGCGGCGCTGGACGGGGCCTCGCGGTGGCAGCAGTTCCTCCATGTGACCGTCCCGTCGCTACGGCCGACGATCCTGTTCACGTGCGTGGTCTCGACGATCGGCGCGACCCAGCTCTTCGGCGAGCCGCTGCTGTTCAACGGCGGTGCGGGCGCGACGGGCGGGGCGGATCACCAGTTCCAGACACTCGGGCTCTATCTGTACGAGCAGGGCTGGGTGAATCTGCATCTCGGCCGGGCCTCGGCGATCGCCTGGACGATGTTCCTGATCCTGCTGGTCATCGGCGCGGTGAACTGGATCATCGCCCGCCGTCTCCGCAAGAGCGCGTAGGGGAGAGAGATGGCGACGACTTCACAGACCGGCGTGCGGCGGACCGGAAACGCGATCAGTGGCAAGACCAGGAAGGGCGCGGGGCGCCAGCTGCACGGCGGGCGGATCACCCACGCCGTACTGATCCTCTTCACCGCGGGCTCGCTCTTCCCGCTGGTGTGGACGGCGGTCGCGGCCTCGCGCAACAACACCCGGCTCGCCCAGACCCCACCGCCCTTCTGGTTCGGCGGAAACCTCTTCAAGAACCTCGAAATCGCCTGGACCGACGCAAACATGGGCACGGCGCTGCTCAATACGACGGTCGTCGCCGGGGCGGTCGCGGCGGGTACGGTGCTCTTCTCCACGCTCGCCGGTTTCGCCTTCGCCAAGCTGCGCTTCCGGTTGAAGAATCTGCTTCTGCTGCTGGTGATCGGCACGATGATGGTGCCGCCGCAGCTCAGCGTCGTACCGCTGTACATGCTGATCGCCGAGCTGTCCTGGACCGATCAGCTCCAGTCCGTCATCCTGCCCACCCTGGTCAGCGCGTTCGGTGTGTTCTTCATGCGGCAGTATCTGACCGGGGCGCTGCCCACCGAGCTGATCGAGGCGGCCCGGGTGGACGGCGCGAGCAGCTGGCGGGTGGTGTGGCATGTGGTCTTCCCGGCCGCGCGGCCCGCGATGGCGGTGCTCGGGATGCTGACCTTCGTGATGGCCTGGAACGACTTCTTCTGGCCCATCATCGCGCTGACCCAGAACGGCAGTCCCACGGTGCAGGTGGCGCTGACCGGGCTCGGCCGCGGCTATATCCCCGACCAGTCGGTGATCATGGCCGGCGCGCTGCTGGGCACGCTGCCGCTGCTGCTCGCCTTCGTGATCTTCGGCAGACATGTCGTCGGCGGCATCATGCAGGGCGCGGTCAAGGGCTGAGAGGGCTGAGGGCCCGGGCGACCGGTCCTCGTACGGCCGGGCCCGGCAGCCCCGCACTCCCGCGCCCCTGCATCCCCGCACCGCCTGCACGCCTGCCCGCCTGCACCCCGCTCGTACCACCACATCCCCCATCCCTACGGTCAACGGGAGCCGCATCATGTCCGACACCTTTCCGCCCGGGTTCCTGTGGGGCACCGCCACCGCCGCGTACCAGATCGAGGGCGCGGCACGGGAGAACGGCCGTACGCCCTCCATCTGGGACACCTTCAGCCACACCCCCGGCAAGGTCGAGAGGGGGGACACCGGCGATATCGCCGTCGACCACTTCCACCGCCGGGCCGAGGACGTGCGGATGATGGCGGACCTCGGTGTCAACGCGTACCGCTTCTCGGTCTCCTGGCCGCGTGTCCAGCCCACCGGCCGCGGCCCGGCCATACAGCGCGGTCTCGACTTCTACCGCGGTCTGGTCGACGATCTGCTCGCCCATGGCATCGAGCCCGTCCTGACGCTCTATCACTGGGATCTGCCGCAGGAGCTGGAGGCCGCGGGCGGCTGGCCCGAGCGCGAGACGGCGTACCGCTTCGCGGAGTACGCGCGGACCGTCGCCGAGGCGCTGGGCGACCGGGTGACGCGCTGGACGACCCTCAACGAGCCCTGGTGCAGCGCCTTTCTGGGGTACGGATCCGGTGTGCACGCCCCTGGCCGTACGGACCCGGTGGCCGCCCTGCGCGCCGCCCACCATCTCAACCTCGGCCACGGGCTCGCCGCCCAGGCGTTGCGCTCCGTGCTCCCGGCGCGCGGCCAGGTCTCGGTGAGCCTCAATCCGGCGGCGGTCAGGGCCCGTACGCGGTCCCCCGAGGACCTGGACGCGCGACGCCGTATCGACGCCCTGGCGAACCGGGTCTTCACCGGCCCGATGCTGGCCGGCGCGTACCCCGAGGACCTCCTCGCGGACACCGCGCGGCTGACCGACTGGGCGTTCGTCCGCGCCGGGGACGAGGCCGCGAGCCGGCAGCCACTGGACTCGCTGGGCATCAACTACTACCAGCCCGCGGTGGTCTCCGCCGCCGACGGCCGGGACGCCGGCCGCCGTGGCCGTCCGGACGGCCACGGCGCGAGCGAGCACTCCCCCTGGCCGGGCGCCGAGTCCGTCGCCTTCCACCAGCCGCCCGGCGAACTGACCGAGATGGGCTGGTCGGTGGATCCGAGCGGACTGTACGACCTGCTGCTGCGCTATACGCGCGAGGCGCCCGGTCTGCCCCTGATGATCACCGAGAACGGCGCGGCGTACGCCGACAAGCCGGACGCCGACGGCGCGGTCCACGACCCGGACCGGATCCGCTATCTGCACGGTCATCTGTCGGCGGTACAGCGCGCGATCGCCGACGGGGCCGATGTGCGGGGCTACTTCCTGTGGTCGCTGATGGACAACTTCGAGTGGTCGTACGGCTATGGCAAGCGCTTCGGCGCGGTCCATGTGGACTACGAGACACAGCGCCGTACGCCGAAGTCGAGCGCGCGCTGGTATGGCCGGCTGGCCGGTACGGGGGTGCTTCCGGAGGTGCCCATCGGCTGACGCCGGTTGAGTGGGGGGTGCGCGCCCCGGCCGGGTGGGGGGTTATGTACCGGCCGGAGCGCGCGGTCCTGGGGGGGGGACGGGCGCGGGGTGGCTGATGTCTTCACGTTAGCCGCCCCGGTCCGGACACACGGCCTGTTCCGGGCAAGCACCGCACTTCTTAGGGCGCTCTTAAGGGGCGCATCGGAAGCCGTTAAAGGTCCGGACCCGCGCGGCGTCCACGGCGCCTCAGCCGGTGGCCCCGGCGCGGCCGGTCCGCGGCGCGCCAGCCGTCGAGGCCGATCCAGATCCGTACCTCGGTTCCGCCGAGCACCGAGCGTCCGATCCGTACATCGCCGCCAGTCGACTCGGCCACTCTGCGCACGATGTCCAGGCCGAGCCCGGTCGAGCCCTCCCGGCCGCCGCTGTTGCCCCGGGCGAGGGCGGCCTTCGGGTCGGCGATGCCGGAACCGGCGTCCGAGACCAGGACGATCACCGCGTCCTCCCCGTTGTGCACATCGACGGAGAAGGCCGTGCCCTCCGGGGTGTGACGGAAGACATTGCCGAGCAACGCGTCCAGGGCGGCGGCCAGTTCGGCGCGTACAACCGGGATACGTACGGGGCGGCCGATGCCCGCTACCCGTGCCGTACGGCCCTCGTCCTCCGCCAGCGCCGACCAGAAGTCCATCCGCTCCTTGACGACTTCCGAGACGTCGCACCCGCCGGCCGGGCCCGCCGCCACCGTCTGCGGCTTGGCCTCACGGGCGGTACGGATGATCGTGTCGACCTCGCGCTCCAGCTGCGCGACGGCGGCCCTGGTCTGGTCGGCGGCCGGTCCCTCGCCCAGGGACGCGGCGTTGAGGCGCAGGACGGTGAGCGGGGTGCGCAGCCGGTGCGAGAGATCGGCCGCCAGCTCCCGCTCGTTGGCGAGGAGCCCGACGACCTGGTCGGCCATGGAGTTGAAGGCGACCGCGGCGGACCGCAGCTCGGCGGGGCCCTCCTCCGGGACCCGCGCGCCGAGTTTCCCTTCGCCCAGCGCGTGCGCGGCGCCCGCGAGCCGCTGGGCGGGCTCGACCATCCGTACGCCGAGCCGGTCGGCGACGGCGACGGACCCGACGATCAGCGCGAACCCCACGCCCGCGAGCACCAGCCAGGCCGTGGTGACGCCCTTGGAGACCTCGTCCTGGGGGACATAGATCTCGACGACCGCGATCTGGCCGGAGCCGAGGGCGGTCGGCTGGAGCAGTACGGAACCGTCCGCGACCTCGGCGATGGCCGCGCGCGGGATCCGCTGGACGGTCCGCAGATCCTTCTCGGCGGCCCGGCCGCGCCCGATGTCGAGCCGGCCGGTGTCCGGTCCCGTGGCCGCCGGGACATGCACGGCCATCCGCCCGTCGGCACCGGCGTTGGTGGAGGCGATGGCCCGTTCCAGCTGCTCCCGGTCGGTGGTGATGGAGAGGGTGGGGGCGATGGCGGCGGCCTGCCGCTCGGCGTTGGAGAACGCGCGGTCCCTGGCCATCTCCTTGATGACCAGCCCGAGGGGAACGGCGAAGGCCACGACGACCATGACCGTAACGGCCACGGCCACCTTGACCAGGGCCCATCTCATACGGGCGGCTCGGGGAGCGGGCCGGGAAGGGGCTCGGGGAGGGGGCCGGGGAGCGGCAACTCCCGTACGGGCGGCTCGGATACGGGCATCTCGGGGACCGGCGGCTCCAGTTTCACCCCGACGCCCCGCAGCGTGTGCAGATAGCGCGGCCTGGCCGCCGTCTCGCCGAGTTTCCTTCGCAGCCAGGAGAGATGGACGTCAATGGTCTGGTCGTCGCCGTACGACTGCTGCCACACCTCCGCGAGCAGTTCCTTGCGCGCCACCACCACCCCGGGGCGCCCGGCGAGGAACGTCAGCAGGTCGAACTCCCGCCGGGTCAGATCCAGCCGGGCCCCGTCCAACTCGGCCTGCCTGCGCAGCGGATCGATGGAGAGCCCGCCGACCCGGATGACACGCGGCGGCATGGCCTCGCCCGCGGTGGCGCGCGAACGGCGCAGCACCGCCGCCATCCTGGCCGCCAGATGCTCCACCGAGAACGGCTTGGTGAGGTAGTCGTCGGCGCCGTCGTTGAGCAGCCGTACGATCTCCGCCTCGTCGTCCCGCGCGGTGGCGATGATCACCGGTACGTCGGTGATGCCGCGCAGCATCTTCAGCGCCTCCGCACCGTCCAGATCGGGCAGACCGAGGTCGAGAATGACCACGTCGAACCGGAAATGGGCCACCTCGCGCAGCGCCTCCAGAGCCGTGCCGACGCTCCGTACGGTGTGGGAGGCCTCGGTCAAGTGCCTGATGAGGGCGGAGCGTACGAACTGGTCGTCCTCGACGACGAGCACACTGGGCATGGGCGGCACCGTACGCCATCCGGGACGTACGGGAGGGCCGGTCGGCGCGGGTCGGCCCGGGACGGCCGTGGCCGGTGTCCCTTCCCGGCGCTCACGGGACAGCCGTGGCGCGGGTGGTGCAGTATGGCCCGGATGCGCATGGGACTCGTACACGCCCTGGCGTGGTCGCTCGCCACGGGCGCGGCGGTCACGCTGTCGTGGTGGGGCGTCCACTCGGTCATGGCGGGGACGGCGTACGACCCGCCGCGCGCGCTCCCGCTGCCGGTGGACAGCGCGACGGAGCCGGGCGCGAGCCCTCTCGCGTCGTCCACCTGGCGTCCCCCGAGCCCGTCCGCGAAGCCGCCGCCCTCGTCCGCGGCGGCACCGAGCCGCAGCGAGCGGCCCTCGTCGCGTCCACCGCCCCAGGAGACGAAGGACACGGGCGGGACGACGGACGGGAGCGCCGGTTCGGAGGACGGACCGTCCGGCTCCTCCGGTGAGGTGAAGGGCTATACGGTCGACGGCGGCCGGGTCGTCTTCGACATCGGCGCCGCCTCGGCCGAACTGGTCTCGGCCACGCCCGACAGCGGCTGGCAGATGCAGGTGTGGACACAACCGACGTGGATCCGGGTGACGTTCACCCGGGAGGGCCGGGAAGTCTCGGTGTTCTGCACGTGGAACGGCCATCCGCCGATGGTGCAGTTCGACGACCGCTGAGCGTTCCCGTCGTACGAGCCGGGCTAGTTGAAGGCGTTGTCCGGGGGCGGCGGCGACGCCTTGGCACTCGCGTCGGTCACCACGGCCGCGCCGCCGGTGAAGTCGGTCAGCGCCCGGCCGTGTTCCACCCGCCCCGGATGCGGATCGCTCGCGACCCGGCGGGTCAGTTCGGCGACGGGCAGTTCACGGTCCGAGGCGAGCAGTACGGCGTTCCCGAAGCGGCGACCCCGGAACACCGCCGGATCGGCGGCGAGCGCGAGCCGCCCGAAGACGGTGGCGGCGGTGGCGATCTGGCCGCGCAGATGCGCGAGCGGCGGGCCGTCCGCGAGATTGGCCGCGTAATGGCCGTCCGGCCCCAGGACGCGGCGTACGTCCCCGAGGAACTCGACGCTGGTCAGATGCGCGGGGGTACGGGCGCCGCCGAACACGTCGGCGATCACCAGATCCGCCCACCCGTCCGGCACTTTCGCGAGCCCGGCCCGCGCGTCGGTGGTACGGACACGGATCCGGGCGTTCGGGTCCAGCGGAAGCCGCTCGCGTACGAAGTGGACGAGGGGCCCGTCCACTTCCACGATCTGCTGGGTGGAGCGGGGGCGCGTGGCGGCGATGTAGCGGGCGAGGGTGAAGGCCCCGCCGCCGAGGTGCACGACACGCAGCGGCCGGCCCGGGGGCGCGACGAGGTCGGCGACATGGCCGAGCCTGCGCTGATACGCGAAGGAGAGATACGTGGGGTCGTCGAGGTCGACATGGGACTGCGGGGCCCCGTCGATCAGCAACGACCAGGCCCGCGCCCGCTCCCGGTCGGGCACCAGCTCGGCGCGCCCGCCGTCGACATCCTCGGCCAGGACCGTCGCGGACGCGGCCCGGCGCTTGTTCTTCGCCACGGGCTCTATTCTGGGGGCTCGCGCGGGGACAGGGCGCCCGGAGAGGACAGGGCCGGCTATCTGCACCGGCTGTCTGCACAGGGGGCCGGCTATCTACATCGGTCCGCGGCCTCAAGGAGCCGCGCCGCCTCCCCCAGCGCCTGCCTCAGCAGCGCCGGATCCGTGACCGGGCCCGTCGTGTCGGGGTGGAGCAGCCAGTCCGAGCCGATGACCGGGGGTTCGGCGGGGAGACGGAGACCTCGGCCGTTCGTCTGCGTACAGGCGCTGCCCGGCATGTCCCAGCCCGCGGCCGTACCCGGCGGGACCAGAAAGCCGAGGGTGTCGCACGGGCCGTCGTGGAGCACCGGCCCCACCTTGGGAGTGGCGCCCCCCCGGCGCAGGATGTCCACCGCTTCGAGCCCCTGCCGGGCCGGCACCGTCACCAGGTCGCAGGGCTCCCCGGCGTCGTCCCCGGGACGCGCGCCGTACTCCTGGCCGGGCACGCGCCGAGCAGTCGTCCGCGAGCCACCACTGGTCTCCATACCGACCTCCACATTGAGCGTCTCCCACGGTTCAACGCGGGGGCCGCGTCAACGGCTACGGCGGCGCACCGTCGAAAAAGATGGCAGTTCATGGCAGATCATGGGCGAGAAATCCGGTTTGTGGGCAAACTCTATGTGTCACGACCGTCACAGCCGGTACCTTCTGCCCGTCGGAACAACCCCGGAACAACCGGAGTTGGGCACCGCGCCACACCGCACCGCACGCTCCGGGTGCCCCGCGGGCACCAGCGGCTGTACCAGGAGAGGGCTCGGCCATGGCGTTGTCTCGGGCGGTTCCCAACCTCGCCTTCCGCCGACTGCGCGCGCGGCGCTCGCCGGGGGAGTTCGCCGCCGCCGTACGCAGGGCAGCGCGGGAGATCGGTGAACAAGTCGCCTGTGACGCACGGTATATCGGACGGGTGGAGGCAGGCGAGATCCGGTGCCCCAACTACGCGTACGAGCGGGTCTTCCTGCATATGTTCCCCGGACTGACCCTGAAGGACCTGGGCTTCTTCCCGCGTGAGCACGTACGCGGCAGAGCGGGGCGGGCCACGGTGACCGCCGCGGACAGGGGGGACACCACCAAGACCCGTGGCGATACCAGCGATAACGGCGATACCAGCGAGGAGAGCGACGTGTTGCGTCGCGCATTCATGACGAGCGGCCCCGTCACGGTGGTGGCCGCCTCCCTCGGTCTCGGCGGTACGGCCGCCGCGGCCGTACCCACCCCGCGCCGGACACAGCGGCGGGTCGGCGACGCCGAGGTGATCGCCGTCGAGGCGGCCGTGCGGCGGATCCGGCTGCTGGACGACCGGCACGGCGCCGATGGGATCTACCGCCAGGCCGCCCAGCCGCTGCGCGCCGCGTACGCGCTGCTCGACTCGGCCACGCCCGCCCGCCAGTCCATCGCGGACCGGCTCTACGCGGGCGCCGGCGAGCTGTCGATCTCGGTGGGCTGGCTCGCCCATGACTCCGGCCGTTTCGACGACGCGCGCTCGCACTACGCGGAGGCGCTGGCGACCGCGCGGATGGCGAACGATCCGGGGGTGGAGGCGCACGCCTTCGCCAACACGTCGTTCCTGGCGAAGGATTCGGGCCGGTACCGGGAAGCGGTACGGACCGCGCAGGCGGGCCGGCGCGCCGCCAGACATCTGTCCTCGTCCCGGCTGCTGTCGCTGCTCGCCCTGCGCGAGGCGGCCGGCTGGGCCAAGCTGGGCGACCGTACGAACTGCGAGCACTCGCTGTCCCGGGCCCACGGCCTCTTCGACCGCGGCCCCTCGGACGCCGACCCCGAGTGGATGTCCTTCTTCGGCGAGCCCGAGCTGGAGTCGCAGGAGGCGCTGTGTCACGCGGCGTTGGGCGACTGGCCGCGCGCGGCCCGGCACGCCCACCGCGCTGCGGCGCTCCAGAATCCGCACTTCTCCCGCAATCTCGCGCTCTACCGGGTGGAGCTGGCCACGGACCTGGCCCGCGCGGGCGCGCCGGACGAGGCGGCGGCGGCCGGCCATCAGGTGCTGGATCTGCTGGATGTCGTCCAGTCGTCCCGTATCCATACGAGACTCGCGGCCACGGCGCGGGTCCTGCTGCCGCAGCGGCGGGTCCCGGAGGTGGGCGCCTTCCTGGACCGTCACGCCTCGACGAACATCCGGGCGTAGGGACCGGGACCAGGACCAAGGCCGGGACCAGGGCCAGAACCGGGACCGGGCGGGACCGGGCCCCGGAGCCCGGAGTCAGGGCGTGAGATGCGCCGTGTCGTTCCACACCTGGATCGCCGGCATCTCGTACGCCCAGCTCAGCACCGACACCGACGTCGGGTCGAGCCTGATGCGCGCCGCGAACGAGATGTCCTCGCCCAGCCAGCGCGCGCCGATCGCGCGCAGGATATGGCCGTGGCCGAAGACCAGGACGTCGCGGTCCGCCGAGCGCGCCCAGGAGACGACCTCGTCGGCGCGGGCGGAGACCTGCTCCAGGGTCTCGCCGTCCGGGACGCCGTCGCGCCAGATGAACCAGTCGGGGCGGTCCGCCTTTATCTGCGCCGGGGTCAGGCCCTCGTACGCGCCGTAGTCGAACTCCATCAGCGCGTCCCACTCCTCGGCCCGGTCGCCGAAGCCGGCCAGCGCGCAGGTCTCGGCGGCGCGCGCCAGCGGGCTGGTGCGTATCTCCACGCCGGGCAGCCCCGACCAGGGCGCCTGATGGAGGCGTTCGCCCAGCAGCTTGGCGCCGCGCCGGCCCTCGTCGAGCAGCGGGATGTCCGTCCTGCCCGTGTGTTGGCCGGACAGCGACCAGGCCGTCTGACCGTGCCGGGCGAGCAGGATGCGCGGTGCCATGAAGGTGCTCCCTGAAGGTTCACAACTGGTGCAGTTCCATCATCGCGCACCTGAACGGAGGGCGGCCTCCAGGGGCAACCTCCCGGGAGATCACCGCGTCCCTCTCCCTGTCGGGGGCGATGTTGTCGAACATTCTTCCGGAGGTACACCCGGCCGAAGGGCTCAATCACGTACACCGTACGGTTGAACGTCGGCCGACAGCCGCGTGAACTGACGATGGAGACCGCCCGAATGCCGAACAGCGCCAGCGCGCCGCAGAGCCCTGGGACGACCCGCCCCGGCCCCCGGCCTCGCTGGTGGACCGAGCTGACCCTGCTCGTCCTCGTCTACGCGGCGTACTCACTGGGCCGGCTGCTCGCGCGGGGCGACGTGTCGACCGCCGTCGACCACGGACTGGCGATCCTCCGGGTGGAAAAGGCGCTCTTCCTCAACGCCGAGCACCCGCTCAACCGGCTCTTCACCAGCACCCCGGCCCTCGGGATACCCGCCGACTTCGCCTATGCCTCGCTGCACTACCTCGTCACCCCGGCCGTCCTCGTCTGGCTCTTCCGCCGCCGCCCCGCCCGCTACCGGGCCGCCCGTACCTGGCTGATGCTCTCCACCGTCCTCGGCCTGGCCGGCTTCACCCTCCTGCCCACCTGCCCGCCCCGGCTGCTGGCGGCCGAGCACGGCTTCGTCGACACCATGGCGCAGTACAGCGCGTACGGCTGGTGGGGCGACGAGGCGAGCGCGCCGCGCGGTCTCGGCGGGATGACCAATCAGTACGCGGCGATGCCGAGCCTGCATGTCGGCTGGGCCCTGTGGTGCGGGGTGCTGCTGTGGCGGCACGCCCGTACCCCGCTGGTGAAGTGGGTGGGCGCCGGCTATCCGCTGCTCATCACCGTGGTGGTGATGGGGACCGCGAACCACTACTTCCTGGACGCCGTCGCGGGCGCGGCCGTGATGGGACTCGGGGCGCTGCTGACCCGGCCGGCGCTGCGGGCGGCCGAGCGCGTACGGGTCGCGGCGGCGGACCGTTCCGGGCGGTCGCCGACGCCGGCCGCCGTGTCTCCCGTGGACGCTTCCGCCGCCCTGTCACGCCGTACGCCGTCCCGTGCGTCACCCCGTCAAGACCCGATTGTCAGCGGCGGATGCGAGACTTCCGCGGGTGAGCGATTCCCTGGGCAGCGGACCCGCACCAGCACCCCCGGCACCACCTCCGCAGACGACACTCCGGCGACGGCTCGCTGAGCTGCGCGGCCCCGCCGCCGCGCCGCATCCGCTCGACGCCCGCGCGCTGGCCGCCCTCGCCGCCAACCCCGGCTGCCGGCGGCGCGCCCTGCTGGACGGCGCCGGGGTCGACAAGGCGGCGCTCGCGTCGGCGCTCGGCTCGCCCGCCCCGTACGGCCAGTCGCAGTTCGCGTTCATGCGCGGCAACGCCTTCGAGGCCAAGGTCAAGGCCGACGGCGGTACGGAGCTGATGCGGCTGCTGTCCGAGCGGCTCGGCGGGCAGTCACCCCCACCCGCCTCCGATGAGGTGCTCGTCCCCGAGCTGTCGGCGGCCGGCCCCGAGGGGCGTACGGCCCGTACGGCGCTGGCCCTGCGCGAGGCCACGGAGGCGCGGGCCTGGGCGCTGCTCGACCATCCGCTGCTGGCCCTTGAGGTGGCGGGCTCCCCCGCGTATCTGGAGCCGGACGCGGTGGTGGTGCGTCCGGACGGCCGGTGGACGGTCGTGGAGATCAAGTCCTTCCCGATGATCGACGGTTCGGCGGACGCGGCGAAGGTCGGCGCGGCGGCGCGGCAGGCGGCGGTGTACGTACTGGCGCTGGAGCGGGTCGCCCTGCACACGGCGGGCGCGGAGGTGGCGGACCGCGTTCTGCTGGTCTGTCCCAAGGACTTCTCCAATCTGCCGGCCGCGTCGGTCGTGGACGTACGCAAGCAGTTGTCGGTGACGCGCCGTCAGCTGGCCCGGCTGACCCGGATCGAGGACATCGCCGCGGGGCTGCCCGAGGGCACCACCTTCGATCTGGACCGCTGCTCCGGCGAGGAGCTGACGGCCGCGGTCGAATCGGTCGCGGCGGCCTACGCGCCCGAGTGCCTGTCCACGTGCGAGCTGGCCTTCCACTGCCGCCACCGGGCCCGCGCGCAGGGCGCGGTGGAGACGCTGGGCCGTGGGGTACGGGGCGAGCTGGGCGGTCTGACCACGGTCGGCGCGGTGCTGGCGGCGGCGCACGGCGGGGCGGGCGACCCGGCGGACCCGACGGTCGGCGCGCTGCGCAGGGCGGCGGCGCTGCGGGCGGAGGCACTGGCGGCGGCGAAGGCTTCCCGCGAGGCGGTCGCCGGGGCGGTCACGGAATCCGCGCCCACGGAATCCGCGTCCACGGAGTCCGCGCCGCCGGAGTCCGCTCCTACGGAGTCCGCGCCTACGGAGTCCGCGCCTACGGAGTCCGCGAATGAGGCGGTCACATGTCGCTGATCAGTACGCTCGCGCGGCTGGAGGCCGTGGAGAGCGGACGGGCCCGGCCGCTGGCCACCGTCCGGCACCGCCGGATCTCGGACGAGCCGCTGGTGCTCGTACCGCTCACCACGGCGGGCGAGGCCGGTGCCCCGCTCGGCGCGCTGGTCGGGACGGACCGGGACGCGCCCCGGCTGCTGACCGTCGCGCAGCCCCGCGACCGCGATCTGCGGTTCGCGTTCCTCGGCGAGCTGGCCGAGGCCGTGCTGCCGTATCTGGACGCGTACGCCGAGGTGATCGAGCCCGCCGAACGCAATGAGACGGACCCGGAGACCGGCAAGCGGGTCAAGGTCGAGGTCGAACTGTGCGTGGACGCACCGCAGTTGATCGTGCCGAGCCGGCCGGGCATCGACTTCGTACGGCTGCTGGGGCGGTCGATGCGGTTCCGGCGTACGGCCGAGGACGATCCGGACACGCCGTATCCCGCGCCGCCGCGCGTGCCGTTGCTCGGCCGCTGGCTGACGCACTACGGCGAGCGCGCGCGGGTGCCCGGGTCCTCGCTGCTGCTCGCGGCGACCGATCTGCTGAACCGTCACTGGGCGACCGGGCAGTCCAGCCTGGAGGACCAGCATCTCGGCGCGCTGCTCTCCTGGATCGACCCGCCGGAGAGCGTCTCGGGTGCCGAGGCGGCGCTCCGGGCCGAGCTGGACCGGGACCGCGGCGGACAGCTGCGCTGCCCTCCGGCGGGGCCCGCCACCGACCCGGCGTTCGACAACAGGCTGCTGGCGCCCGCCATCGAGGCGTACGACCGGGCGCGCCAGGCGCTCGCGGCGGCCGAGGACGGGCCCGGCGCGGAGGAGCAGCTGGCCCGGCTGTCCGTGGCGGAGCGGGAGATCCGCGCGCTGCTCGCGGGCGTCATGCGGCCGACGTGGGACGCGGTGTGGCACGGTCTCGATCTGCTGCGCGCGCTGCCGGAGGGGGAGCGCGTCGCCGATCGCTGGACGCGCGACCGCTGGTCGTTCACCGGCCATCGCGACCGGGTGCGCGCCGGGGAGCCGCCGCAGCCCCGGCGGGACGACGCGGTGACGGCGGCGCAGAAGCTCGCCTCGCGCGAGACGGCGCAGGCGCAGCTGGAGGCCCAGGAGGCGCTGGACGATCCGCTGGTGTTCGCGGGGCGCAGGCTGTCGGGCGAGGCGTTCCTGAGCGAGGTGACGGAGGTGGTGATGGCGTACAGCGAGAGCAAACGGCCGAGCCCGCGCCCGCTGGTCACCGTCCGCACCGACGACCGGCCGCATCTGGAGGCGGGGACGAAGGTGTTCCGCTCGCTGGACGGCAAGCCGCAGTCGGCGGAGTTCGTGCGGTCGTCCGCCGGGGACGGCGGGGACGGCGGGGACGGCGGGGACGGCGGGGACGGCGGGGACGGCGGGGACGGCGACGGCACAGGCGACACCGACGGAGCCGACGGCACCGGCGGTGTACTGGTGCTGCGCCTGACCGACCGTATGGGCCGCGGCAAGGAGCCCGCTCCCGGTTCCGTGCCCGAGAAGGGCGACCGGATCGCCTGGACGCTCTTCGAGCACGACCAGCGCGGCGGCCCGAAACTGCCGGACCCGGAGGAGACCCCGTGGACCCACGGCGGTCCCCCGGGCGCGGACGACGCGACCTCGCCCCTCACCCAAGCCCAAGCCCAAGCCCAAGCCGAGGCTCACGCTCCGGACCCGATCACCGAGGAGGACTTCCTGTGACGGACACCGCCGCGTCGGGCCCCGCCACTTCCGGCCCCGCCACCGGCCGGGCCGCCTTCGATCCGGGCGCCGCCGCCGCGCGCGCCACCGACGCGATCCTGCGCGACACGCTGCACGGCACCCACCGCGGCGTGGTCGTCGACTCGCCGCCCGGCGCGGGCAAGTCGACGCTCGTCGTCCGGGCCGCCCGCGAACTGGCCGCCGCCGGGCGGCCGCTGATGGTCGTCGCGCAGACCAACGCGCAGGTGGACGACCTGGTCGCGCGGCTCGCCGAGAAGGATCCCGAGCTGCCCGTCGGCCGGCTGCACAGCAATGACCCCGACCCGTACGACAAGTCCCTGGACGCGCTGCCGAATGTCCGCAAGTCCGCGAAGGCGGCGGATCTGGCGGGGCTCGATGTCGTGATCTCGACAGCGGCGAAATGGGCGCACGTGCAGGGCGTCGAGCCCTGGCGGCACGCCATCGTGGACGAGGCGTACCAGATGCGTTCGGACGCGCTGCTCGCCGTCGCCGGGCTCTTCGAACGCGCGCTGTTCGTCGGCGACCCCGGCCAGCTGGACCCGTTCAGCGTGGTGGGCGCGGACCAGTGGGCGGGGCTGTCGTACGACCCGTCCGCGAGCGCGGTCTCCACACTCCTCGCGCACAACCCCGAGCTGCCCCAGCACCGGCTGCCCGTGTCATGGCGGCTGCCCGCGTCCGCGGCGCCGCTCGTGTCGGACGCGTTCTATCCGTACACCCCGTTCCGCAGCGGTACCGGCCACGGCGACCGGGGGCTCGCGTTCGGGGTGCCGTCCGACGGCTCGGGTCCCGACCGGGTGCTCGACGAGGCGGCCCAGTCCGGCTGGGGGCTGCTGGAGCTGCCCGCCCGGCGTACGCCCCGTACGGACCCGGAGGCGGTACGGGCCGTGGCGCTGGTCGTCCGCAGGGTGCTGGACCGCGGCGGCGCGGCCACCAGCGAGCGCTCCCCCGGTCCGGTGCCGGTGACGGCCGACCGGATCGCGGTCGGCACCGCCCATCGCGACCAGGCGGCGGCGGTCCGCGCGGCCCTCGCGGAGCTGGGGGTGAGCGGGGTGGCCGTGGACACCGCGAACCGGCTCCAGGGCCGTGAGTTCGATGTCACGGTGGTGCTCCACCCGCTTTCGGGCAGGCCGGACGCCACCGCGTTCCATCTGGAGACGGGCCGGCTGTGCGTCCTCGCGTCCCGGCACCGGCACGCGTGCGTCGTGGTGTGCCGCGCGGGCGTGGCGGAGCTGCTGGACGAGCACCCGTCGACGGAGCCGGTGCAGCTGGGAGTGACGGTGAAGTTCCCGGACGGCTGGGAGGCGAACCACTCGGTCCTGGCCCGGCTCGCGGAGCACCGGGTGAGCTGGCAGCCCTGAGAAACGGGCTCGCTACGGGGCCCTCGTGCCGCGACACGAGGCCCCCTTGCGCCGGGCGGGACAATGGACGGTGGCCGAGAGGCCGTACACGCACGAGCAGGAGGAAAACCGATGCCGGATCCCGAGCGGAGCGAGCGGCGGCTGCGGCCGGCTCCGCTGCTCTTCGAGCCCTCGGAGGCGGTCGCCGACCCCGAGCACTTCTTCGACCTCGAATCCATCGAGGACCCCGCCGACCTGCTGGCCAGAGCCACGGAGCTGACTCTCGCGTTCCGGGCGGCGACCGACCGGGCCGTCGAGTTCCAGGCGATCGCCGCCGCGCAGCTCGCGGATCCCCGCCGTTTCGACCGGCTGACGACGGCGGACATCGCGCTGCGCGCGCAGTGGACCGAGGACTACACGAAGAAGATGGTCGAGTTCGGCCGGGACCTGCTGAGCGGCGAGGGCATAGCGAGCCAGTGAGACCGGGCGGTACGGGAGGTGCCAGCGTGCCGGGCGAGCCGGGTGTGTCACCCGTGTGGCATATGCGGCGCGCAGGTTACGCCTCCCCGCATCCCCTTGTCCCGGCTTTCGCGAACTCTCGGGAACGGGTTCATTACTCCCGGTAGATCTGACTGCCATGAGCGCATGGCTACGAGATGAATCCCCGCTGAGTCCCGGTACGAGCGACGACGAACGCCGCACCGACATCTTCGGTCTTCTCCGCGACGAGGGCCGCCATCACACCGCGCGGGTCACCCCGGCCGGCGCGGAGTGGCTCGCCTCCGCCGGACCGTACTCCCGCTCCACGCTCTCCCTCTGGACCGCCCATCCGACCGCTCCGGCCGTGCTGCCCTGCGGCTCCGCCTTCGATGTGGTGAACGTCCCCGCGATCTTCGGCCGGCGCATGCTGGACCGGCTCTGGTCGGACGGCCCCGGCTCCGGGCCGGTCGCCGCGTACCGGGGCCGTACGCTCCTCTTCGCCGCGCCGGGCACCGCCCAGCGGCTGCCGTCCCTGCTCTCCTGGGAGGAGTGGGGCGGCTCGGGGCCCGGCCGGCGGGAGACGGCGCCGCCGCCCCTGCTCTGCCACGGCACCGGCGACGCGGTGACCGTACCGCCGCTGTCGCCGGGTCCCGCGTCGGGGCCGCGCTGGCTGGTCGCCCCGGACACCCGCCACCCCTGGCTGCCGGGGCCGGATGTGCTGCTCTGGGCGTGCGTACGGGCGGCCCGCGAGGAGACGGCGTCCGGGACGGGCTCCGTACCGCGCCCCAGGACGGCGCCGGAATCGTCGGCGGGAGCGGTGCCGGGAGCGGCTGCCCGGCTGCCCCAGTCGTGCTCCTGACCACGGGAAACGCCTCCTGTACGGGCCCGCGTATATCGATTTTTCTTCGCGCCGATCCGGGTGCTAAGGTCTACGACGTCAGCAGGCGCCGCTAGCTCAGTTGGTTAGAGCAGCTGACTCTTAATCAGCGGGTCCGGGGTTCGAGTCCCTGGCGGCGCACAGACATGAAGGAGCCCCTTGCGAGAGCGAGGGGCTCCTTCGTTTTCCGGACTCCAGGGCTCCGGGTGCTCCAGGGGCTCAGGGCGCGACCTCCGGGGTGATCTTGACGGTCCAGGCGCCCGTGGGCGTACGGTCCGCCACCTGCACCCGCGTCCGCTCCCCCTCCACCGTGAAGGTCTCGCCGACCCCCAGCGGTGCGTCCGCCAGCGGCGGATAGACCGACCGGTCCCAGCAGGCCTCACCGCCCGGATGGGTGTCCACCACCTCGACCGGGCCGCCGCCCGACGCCGTATCGCTGCGTACCCGGTAGATCAGCACCCCCTCGGTGCAGGTGTGCAGATCGTTGCCGGTCGCCGCGCGCGCCTCGATGGCGAGCGCGGTGTTCCGGCCGGTCCTGACGACCGCGAGCCGGGTCCCGGTGCTGCCGCCGGGGTTGGGTGCCGCGGCGATCGGCTCCAGGGTGAGCAGGCTCGTGCCCGTCGGCGGCACGCACCGCACCTGCCGCTGCTCCAGCCAGCCGAGCTTCCACTTGTGCCAGCCGAAGAGGTCGGGCGCCATCCCGAACTGGCTTCCCATCACATCCCAGTCACCGACATAGGTGTCCCAGTCGCCCTTGCCGTCCGTGGGGCGGTGGTAGAGATCCGCCAGATCGAAGACATGGCCGGTCTCGTGGGCCAGCACATTGCGGTCGGGCGGGTGCCGCTCGAAGACGGTGACGATACGCCGGATATCCGTGCCGTCCGCCCGCATCGGCCGGTCGAAGTTGACCACCTTCGTGGCATCGGAATCGACACCCGGCGCGTCCGGATCGGCGACCAGATACACGACGTCGTAGCGCGAGAAATCGACCGCCGGATCGGCCGCGGCCAGCGCGTCCCGCAGATAGGCCGTGCGCCGGGCGGGCTCCCAGTCGCGCCGTATCCCGTAGTCGGTGGAGGCGTGCGGCATCCGGACCCACTGGAGCTGGGGGTGGACGCGCAGCGCGAACTTCCCGTACGACGCCTGCTCGTAGAAGCGGCTGGTGGCCGGGAAGTGATCGGCCGCCAGCTCGGCGGGGTCGGCCAGCGGCGCCGAGTCCGGGAAGGAGAGAAAGATCATGACCGCGTCGAGGGCGCGGTCCGGGCGTGGGTAGGAGGCGTTCCAGGTGTCGAGGCCGAGGGAGTGATGGGCGGAGGTGCGCGGCAGGGCGCAGGGCCCTTCGGGGGCCGAGGCCCCGGCGGGCCCGGCGATCAGCGATGTGGCGGCGAGCGCCACGAGGGAGGTCACGGCGGCGGCGGTCCTGCGCAGGCGTGGCCGTTCCACTCCCCCGGGTGGCTGCGGACGCTCCACATCGACCTCCGTCTCCGGATGGGGGGACACCACTCCCACCTTGGGTCGTTTTGTACGACTACGCCCTGTTCCGCTGCACCACATGGGTGAGGGGCTCGTGAGTACGCGTCGGCAACCCGACACCCCGACGCATCACGGAAAGTCACAAGCGATCACGGCGAGCTCTTCCGGTGCCACAGACGTGCAGAAACGATCGCCCGGTGGCAAGCCGGCGGGATTCCGGGGCCTCTTCGCTGTCCAGGAGCTGGAACGGCCGCCCGGCCTGCCTCTATGATCGGCACACTTTCCCTGGCAGACCGTCCCGACCACTCTGTACGACACGACTGCACCGCGGGAGCGAGCCGTGAGCGGAACCTCCGAAGGGCCGCGTCCAGCGGCGGTCGCGGCGGCCGGCATCGCACGGCCCCCCGTCACGGAGCGTCATACCTTCGGCAGAACGGCCGCCGAGCCGCCGGGCGGGCGTGACGCACGTACCCCTGGCGACGCACACACACCGCGCGACGCGCATACGGTCGCCACGCATACAGCCGCCGCGCATACGGCCGCCGTACATACGGTGGCCCCGCATACGGTCGCCGCGCATACGGTGGCCGGCGCTCGTACGGCGTGCGACGCACAGGACTTCCGCGGTGCCTTCCGGGCCGCCGAACTCGCCATGGCCGTGATCGACGACGAGGGCGCGGTCGCCGGCGCCAACGACGCGCTCGCCGTACTTCTCGACACCGAACCCGCCGCGCTCACCGGCCGGGCCGCCGCCGATCTCGTCGACCTCGCCTCCGACAACCGCACCTGGGACGCCTATCGCGCGGTGCTGGAGCGCCGGCGCGCCCGCTTCCGCTGCACCCGCCGGCTCAAGCACCCCGACGGGCGGACCCTCTGGGCCGAGGTCACCGTCGTCCCCGTACCGGAGAGCCGCGGCGCGCTGCTGTCGATCGCGGACATCAGCGACCGGCGCGAGCTCCAGGCGCGGCTGCGTCATCTCCAGATGCACGATCCGGTGACCCGGCTGCCCAACCGCACCCTGTTCTTCGAACGGCTCGCCTCCGCGCTGGAGGCCTCGGCGTACGACGGTGTGGCGTACGGCGTCTCCCCCGCCTATCTGGACCGCCGGTCGTACGGCGATGGCAGAACAGGGCGGATCGGGCTGTGCTACCTCGATCTCGACGGCTTCAAGGCCGTCAACGACACGCTCGGCCACCGCACCGGCGACCGGCTGCTCGCCGCCGTGGCGACCCGGCTCACCGAGTGCGCCGACCACGACGGCTACACCCGCAGCGGCGGCCACCTGGTCGCCCGGCTCGGCGGGGACGAGTTCGCGATCCTCGTCGAGGACTCCACCGGTACGGAACAGCTCGCCGATCTGGCCCGCTCCGTACTCACCGCGCTCCAGCGCCCCTTCGATCTGGCCGGGCAGCGGCTCTCCGTCTCGGCGTCGATCGGGGTCGTGGAGCGGGCCGCGGAAGGCACCACCCCGACCGGTCTGATGCAGGCCGCCGACACCACGCTGTACTGGGCGAAGGCCGACGGCAAGGCCCGCTGGACGCTCTTCGACCCGGAGCGCAACGCCCACCGGATGACCCGGCAGGCGCTCACCTCGACACTGCGGCCGGCCGTGGAGCGTGAGGAGTTCGTGCTCCAGTACCAGCCGCTGGTGGAGATGGCCGACGGGGTCGTACGCGGCGTGGAGGCGCTGGTGCGCTGGAACCATCCGCAGTTCGGGACTCTCGCGCCGAATCGGTTCATCGGGATCGCCGAGGAGGACGGCTCGATCGTGCAGCTCGGCCGCTGGGTGCTGCGTACGGCGTGCCGCCAGGCGAGACGGTGGCAGCTGGACCACCCGGACACCCGGCCGCTCTTCGTCAGCGTCAATGTCGCCGTACGCCAGGTCTGGGACTCCGATCTGGTCGCGGACGTGGCGGAGATCCTCGCGGAGACCGGACTCGCGCCGCAACTGCTGCAACTGGAGCTGACGGAGTCCGCGGTGATGGGCTCGGCGGGCCGGCCCCTCCAGGCGCTCCAGGCGCTGAGCGACATGGGCGTACGGATCGCGATCGACGACTTCGGGACGGGGTACTCGAACCTCGCGTATCTCAGCCGGCTGCCCGTCTCGGTCCTCAAGCTGGACGGCTCGTTCGTCCGTGGTTTCCGCTATGACGAGGGCGTCCATCCGAGCCCGGCGGACGAGACGATCGTGGAGGCCCTGATCCAGCTCGCGCACCGGCTGGGGCTGACGGTCACCGCGGAGTGCGTGGAGACCTCGGGCCAGGCGGCGCGGCTCCAGCGGATCGGCTGTGACACGGGGCAGGGCTGGCTCTTCTCCCGGCCGGTGGCGCCGGAACGGATCGCGGAGATGGTCGCGGCCGGCCCAAGAGGCGCGTGACGCCCGCTCCGGCCCGGGATGTGACGGGCCCTCGGGCGTGACCCGGGCGCGGCGCCCTCACGCAACGAGCCTCACGTAACAGGCCCTGCGTAACGGGCCCTGCGTAACGGGCCTCACGCAACGGGCCTTACGTAACGGCTCTTACCCGAACGGAGGGGCCCTTGGCTGGCGGGGACTCGCCATTCGTCCGGGCGGCCTTGCCGGTGATCCGGGCGCTGGGTGATCGTGGAGGGGCGTCCCGGCGTCTGTCCCGCCGGGACGCCGGACCACGACAGCGGCGGAGACGACGGGGGCACACGGCATGAGCTGCGGAACGGGCGAGACCGGCGCAGGGGGCGACGGCGAGCACGCGGGGGGCCAGGACGCGAGGACCGCCAGTGCCCGTCTTGAACCGTCGCCGGACGCGGCCCGGCCCAAATCCGGGCCGAAGCACGGCAAGTAGCCGCGGTGACGGATGCCGGACGGGGCGCGTTCCGTACGGGTGCCGCCGAGCGGGCCGCCATGCGGGGGCTGCTCGACGCGTTGCGCGGTGCCCTGGCCGGGCCGCTCGCGCCGGAGTGGGAGCGCGCTTTCTGGGCGGTCCCGCGGCACCGGTTCCTGCCGGAAAGGGTCTGGATCGATGACGATCTGACGGCCTGTACCCGCGGCGCGGCGCCGGACCACTGGCTCCGTGCCGCGTACGCGAACGGTCCGGTGGTGACACAGATCAATGACGGGACCGATGACGGCCGGTACCGGCGCGACGGCGAGCGCCGGGCCTCGTGGTCGGCGTCGGCTCCGTCGATCGTCTTCCGTATGCTCCGTCTGCTGGCGGTGGAGGACGGCCACCGCGTGCTGGAGATCGGCACCGGTACCGGCTGGAACGCGGGGCTGCTGGCCCATCGGCTGGGCAGCGAGCGCGTGACCACCGTCGAGCTGGATCCCCGGCTCGGCGCGCAGGCCGCGCGCCGCCTCCGGAGTGCCGGCCTGGAGCCCCGGATCGTCACGGGCGACGGCGCGGCGGGGTACGCGCCCGGGGCCCCGTACGACCGGGTCGTCGCCACCTGCTCCGTACGGCGGGTGCCGCGCGCCTGGCTGGAGCAGACCCGGCCGGGCGGGGTGATCCTGACGCCCTGGGAGTCGCCCTGGTTCCGCTTCGGGCTGCTGCGGCTCACCGTACGGGACGACGGCAGCGCGTCCGGCCGGTTCTCCCCGCACTCCGCGTTCACGCTCATCCGCAATCAGCGCACGGATCTGCGGATCTACCGCGATGTCGTGGAGGACGACCAGCTGCCCGAGCGGTCCGCCACGGAGCTGTGCCCCTGGGCGGTGGCGGGCGACGATCCGGCCGCGCGCTTCGCCATCGGCCTGCGGCTCCCGGACATCTGGCGCGCCTGGCACGACAACCCGGACGTGCATGGCGTGGCGTCCCGGCTGTGGCTCGCCACCACCGACACCACGTCCTGGGCGGCCGTCGACTGGGACGACCGGACGGACCAGCGGCTCACGGTCTGGCAGTACGGACGCCGCCGGCTGTGGGACGAGGTCGAGGCCACGTACCGGTGGTGGCTCCGGGCCGGCAGCCCGGGTCCGGAGCGCTTCGGTCTGACCGTCACCCCTGACGGCCGGCAGATACCGTGGCTCCACACCCCGGCCGGAGTCCTCGGGACAGGGGTCCTCACGACACGGGCGGACGAGCCGGGACCGTGACTCCAGGGACTCCGGGGACTCCGGGGACTCCGGGGACTCCGGGACCGCCCCTGGAACGTCAGGCCGGCAGGCCGTACGCGTCCGCGATCAGCTCATAGCTGCGCAGCCGCTCCTCGCCGCTGTGCGCATGGGTGGTGATCATCAACTCGTCGGCGCCCGTCCGCTTCTGAAGGTCGTTGAGGCCGTCGCGGACCGCGTCCGGGGTGCCGTGCACGATATTGACGAGCCAGCTGTCCACGAACTCCTGCTCCATCGAGCTGAACCGGTAGGCCTCGGCCTCCTCCGGCGACGGGACGAGCCCCGGCCGCCCGGTGCGCAGCTGGACCATGGAGAGGGCGCCGGTCATCACCTGGCGGCGGGCCTCACGCTCGCTGTCGGCGGCCAGGGCCGAGACACCGATCAGCGCGTACGGGGCGTCGAGGACCCCGGAAGGGCGGAAGGACTCCCGGTAGAGATCGAGCGCCGGGATGGTGTTCTGCGCCGAGAAGTGATGGGCGAAGGCGAACGGCAGCCCGAGCACCCCGGCCAGCCGGGCGCTGAAGCCGGAGGAGCCGAGCAGCCAGATCGGCGGCCGGCCGGCGGGACCCTGGACCGGGCCCGGTACCGCGTGGATACGGGAGTACGGGTGGCCGTCCGGGAAGTCGTCGTCCAGGAAGCGGGTGAGCTCGGCGAGCTGCTGCGGGAAGTCGTCGGCGCCTTCGTTCAGCCGGTCGGAGCGGCGCAGCGCGGCGGCCGTCGCCCCGTCGGTGCCGGGCGCGCGGCCGAGGCCCAGATCGACCCGTCCCGGGGCAAGCGCCTCCACCGTGCCGAACTGCTCGGCGATCACCAGCGGAGCGTGGTTGGGCAGCATCACACCGCCCGAGCCGAGCCGGATGCGCTCGGTGTGGGCGGCGAGATGGGCGAGGATCACGGCCGGGGAGGACGAGGCGACGCCCGGCATGGAGTGGTGCTCGGCGACCCAGTGCCGGTGGTATCCCCTGCGCTCGGCGAGCTTCGCGAGCGCGACGCTCGTCCGGAGCGACCGGGTGGCCGTGGAGCCGCTGCCCACCGTGACCAGGTCCAGTACCGAGAGGGGTACGGGCGCGGTGCCGTGTGCCGTGCCCCTGATGCCGTCCGTCGTGTCTCGGCTCGCGTCGTCCACCGGTCAGACCCTCCTGCGTATCCAGTACGTACGAAAGAGATACAACGGGAGGGTCACTCCGCTTATTCCCTGGCCGGGCCCCGGATTATTCCCGGGCCGCACCCCTGGCCAGGACCTGGACGAGTACGTCCGGGAGCGTCACCGGGCCTCGTACTCCCGGCCCTCGAAGAGCTTCCCCAGCCGGCGCCCCCACGCCCTGCGCCCCGCGAGCCGCAGCCCCTCCCAGACCGTCACCTGGTTCGCGGTGAGGACGGGCTTGCCGAGGGTTTCCTCCAGCTCCGGCAGATACGCGACCGTGTGCAGGGCCGTGTCCGGGAGCAGGACGACCTCCGCGTCCGGATGGTCGCCCGCGCGGGCCAGTTCGAGGACCTGCTCCCGTTCCCAGGTGCCGACCTCGGCAGCGGTGATGATGCCGCTGGCCCGGTCCGAGACGACCTCGATCGCGGCCGCCTTGAGGAAGGCGGCGAAGTACGCGGTGACATCCGCCGGGTAGGTGGCGGCCACGGCGACCCGTTTGGCGCCCAGCGCGCGTACGGCGTGGGCGAAGGCGAACGAGGTGCTCGACGCCGGCAGTCCGGCGGCGGTGGCGAGGGCGCGTGTCTGCTCATGGGCGCCCTCCCACCCGTAGACGAAGCTTCCGCTGGTACAGGCCCAGACCACGGACTCGGCACCGGCGAGCCGCAGCTCCTCCACCCCCGCGGCGAGCCGTTCATTCGCCCCCATCCGGAGGAGCGCGTCGACGCGGTGGGCGTCCTCGCCGATATCGGTGTGGACGACGGGCAGCCTGATGTCGCTGCCGAACATCATTTCGATGCGGGGGTAGTCGTCCTCGGCCGAATGCCCGGGGTAGAGGAGTCCGACGGTGGTCATGTCCATCCTTCCGTGTCTTCCGGCAGCGGCTCCGCCGGCAGGGCGGCCTGCCCCGGCGGGGTCGCCGCACCGACCGCCCCGACCGGCTCGGCCGGCCCGATCGGTGCGGCCGGCGAGACGGGCGCGACCGGCGGCAAGGGCTCCACCGGCGGCATCGCCGGCACCTCATGCACCGACGGCCGATCGAGCAGCAGCGCCTGGTACGGGCCGACGGCGTGTGCCCCGAGCCTGCGCAGCGCCGCCCACATCGTCACCTGGTTGGCGGACAGGACGGGCATCCTCAGCTCGGCCTCCAGCTGGGGAATCGCGTCGTACGTCGGCAGATTCGTACAGCTGATGAAGAGCGCGTCGGCCGCCCCGACGACGGCCTGCCGCGCCATGTCCACGACCGAGCGGTACGGCACCTTCCAGATGTGCCGGGTCAGCCCCAGAAAAGCGCGACCCGTCACAGTTACCCCGACCTCGCCCAGATAGTCCTCCAGCGACTGCGTGACCGACTCCGTATAGGGCGTGACCAGGGCTATCCGGCCCACGCCCAGCTCCTCCAGCGCCTCGACGAGGGCACCGGAAGTGGTGAGCGAGGGGACCTCACCGGCGCGGGTCATCGCCTCGCACATGGCGCGCTCGCCGGCAGCGCCGCCGACGAAACTGCCGGAGGTACAGGCGTACGCGATGACCTCGGGCTCCGAGGCGCCGAGGGCCCTGACCGCCTCACCGAGGGTCTCGTGCTCGCTGACCAGCCGGGCGAGGTCGAGGGAGACCTCCACCGGCACGTACGGGGTACGGGTGACGCGCAGGGAAATATCGTCGGGCACCCACCGCCACAGTTCACGGTCGAGCGCGAAATCAAAAGGGGCGACCACGCCGACACCACGCTGCGGCTCTGGACCACCCAGAAAGGAGACTTCCATGGCATGCCCCTTTATCAGGCTCTTGTTGACGACGGTAGGAGCCAGGTGCGAGCGTGGTCAATCCGCCCATCTCAGACGTTGCACGGATTTTTCCCGAGGGTAATCCCGAGGGAACCCCGCCCGGCCCGATCATCGGCAGACTCCCGCCTGGCAGACGGCGGATTCCCGCCCGGCAGACGGCGAAGTCGCCGCCGGTCCGGCCCCGGCAGAAGGGCTGCTTCTCATGCCAGCACCCACCCTCCTCGTCCTGGAGGCCGACCCTCCGCCACGGCTGGGCCGGCTCACCGGAAAGGCACGGATCGTCTCCGTCGACGAAGCCGGTCTGGCGGACGGGCTCCCGCACGCGGACGCCCTGCTGGTCTGGGACTTCACCTCCGACGCGGTACGGAACGCCTGGCCGGGCAAGGGGCCGCGGCCCCGCTGGGTGCACACCGCGAGCGCGGGGGTGGACCGGCTGCTCTGCCCCGAGCTGGTCGACTCCGACACGGTCGTGACCAATGCCCGGGGCATTTTCGAGGCGCCGATCGCCGAATACGTGGCGGGGCTGGTGCTCGCCATGGCGAAGGATCTGCCCGGCACGCTGGAGCTCCAGCGCCAGCGCCGCTGGCGCCATCGCGAGGGCCTTCAGGTCGCGGGCAGCCGGGCGGTCGTGATCGGCGCGGGCCCGATCGGCCGGGCCGTGGCGGGGACGCTGCGGGCGCTGGGTGTGACGGTGGCCGTCACCGGCCGTACGGCGCGCCCCGGCGTGCACGCCGCCGACCAGCTGGACCGGCTGCTGATCCGGGCCGACTGGGTCATCTCCGCGGCGCCGCTCACGGACGCGACACGCGGGATGTTCGACGCGCGGCTCTTCGGCCTGATGCAGCCCTCCGCCCGCTTCATCAATGTGGGCCGCGGTCAGCTCGTGGTGGAGGACGATCTCGTCGCGGCGGTGTCCAAGCGGTGGATCGCGGGCGCGGCGCTCGATGTCTTCGCGCGGGAGCCGCTGGACGCGAGCAGCAGGCTCTGGGACGTGCCCGGCCTCATCGTCTCCCCGCACATGAGCGGGGACACGGTCGGCTGGCGCGACCGGCTGGGCGAGCAGTTCGTGGATCTGTATGAACTTTGGGCCGCCGGAAAGCCTCTGCCGAACGTGGTGGACAAGAAACGTGGGTACGTCCCCATGCATGACTGATCACACGACCGACCCCACGCGCCTCACCGACCTCACCGCGCGGCAGCTCCTGGCCGGTTACGGGAGGGGCGACTTCTCGCCGCTCGACGCGACCCGTGCCGTACTGGACCGGATCGAGGTGGTGCAGCCACTGGTCAACGCCTTCGTACGGGTGGACGCCGAGGCGGCGCTCGCCCAGGCGGAGGCGTCCACCGCCCGCTGGCGCGGGAGGGAGCCGCAGGGGCTGCTCGACGGCGTCCCGGTCTCGGTGAAGGACATCTTCCTCCAGCGCGGCAGCCCCACCCTGCGCGGCTCCCGGACCGTACGGGCGGAGGGCGCCTGGGACGAGGACGCGCCGGCGGTGGCGCGGCTGCGGGAACACGGCGCGGTCCTCGTCGGCAAGACCACCACCCCGGAGTTCGGCTGGAAGGGCGTCACCGACTCGCCGCTGAGCGGGGTGACGCGTAATCCGTACGATCCTTCCCGGACGTCGGGCGGGTCCAGCGGCGGCAGCGCGGCGGCCGTGGCGCTGGGCGCGGGCCCGCTCTCCATCGGTACGGACGGCGGCGGCTCGGTCCGTATCCCCGCCTCCTTCTGCGGGATCTTCGGGTTCAAACCGACCTACGGGCGGGTGCCGCTCTATCCGTCCAGCCCGTTCGGCACGCTCGCGCACGCCGGGCCCATGACCCGGGACGCGGCGGACGCCGCGCTGCTGATGGATGTGATCAGCGGCGCCGACTGGCGGGACTGGTCGCAGCTCGCCCCGGCACGGGACGCGCTGGCGTCGGCGTACGCGACCGGGGTGAAGGGGCTGCGGATCGCGTACTCCCCGACCTTCGGCAATCAGGTCGCGGTGCGACCGGAGGTCGCCTCGGCCGTACGGCGCGCGGTGGGCCGGCTCGCCGAGCTGGGGGCGTATATCGAGGAGGCCGATCCGGACATCACGGATCCGGTGGAGGCCTTCCACACCCTGTGGTTCAGCGGCGCGGCCCGGCTGGTGGAGCCGTTCGGCGCGGAGCAGCGCGAGCTCCTCGATCCGGGGCTGCGGGAAATCGTCGCGGCCGGTGAGCGCTACAGCGCGCTGGACTATCTGGCCGCGGTCGACGCGCGGATGGAGCTGGGCCGGCGGTTCGGCCGGTTCCATGAGTCGTACGACCTGCTGGTCACGCCGACGCTGCCGATCACCGCGTTCGAGGCGGGCCGGGAGACGCCGCGGGGCTCGGGCCTGCGGCGCTGGACGGGGTGGACGCCGTTCACGTACCCGTTCAATCTGACGCAGCAGCCCGCCGCGAGCGTGCCGTGCGGGGTGGACGGGGACGGGCTGCCGATCGGCGTGCAGCTGGTCGCCGCACGGCACGCGGACGCGCTGGTGCTGCGCGCCGCGCACGCGCTGTACGAGTCGGGCGCGGTGCCTCACCTTCCCGTTCCCGTTCCCGTTCCCGGGCCGGGGGCTGGGGCTGGAGCCGGGGCTACTCCCGCCGGAAGCTGAGCGTCTCGCCGATGGCGCCCGCGCGCCACAGGTCCTGGCAGGCCTCGGCCATCCGGTCGAGGCCGTCCACGACCGTCCCCCAGACGATGCCCGGGATCCAGCCCATGTCCCCGTTGATCAGCAGGTTGTTGCGCTCGTAGAAGAGGGCCAGGTCCACGACGGTGCGCCGGCCGCGCACCGCCTTCTCGTCATAGCCGTACGAGGACGTGCCCAGTTCCGTGTCGGAGAAGGTGAAGTAGCACAGGTCCCCGGGGATCGGGGTCACGGTCGGGTTCTCCAGCGGTGGTTCCTCGGCGGCGAAGGCCGGAAAGAGCGCGTAGATCTCATTGCGCGCGTACTTCGCGTGGTACACGTCCGAACCCAGCGGCAGCGCCTCCCACACCGCCGCGCAGGTGACCGGAGCCCGGTCGTCCAGGAGTTTCGCGGTGCAGCGCACCCCGCGCTTGTCGAGCGACACAGTCACAAATCGGTCGGCCATGTCCTCATGGTCCTCATCTGATCCACTGAGTCAAGGGCACCCGACCGGGCGCGGGACGGTCTCAAGATCGGCTCGAATTGATGTGCATAACCCGTATGGAGTCGGGTAGCCGCGCGCCCATGGCTTCACCACCAGAGCACGACAAGGAAAGAACCGCAAAACGGTCCATAGGCCGCCGGTCACCGGGTCACCGGTCCCTGGGCCGCCGGTCTCTTCTGCTGGGCACGGCGGCACTGGGCGCCGCGGGGGCACTCGGCGCCGCCGGCTGTAGCAGGATTCCCTCCGGTGACACGCTCGCCCGGCTGAAATCGCAGCGCACGGTCCGGCTCGGTATCGCGGGCGAGGCGCCGTACGGATTCATCAACGACCAGGGCGATTTCACCGGTGAGGCGGTGGAGCTGGCGAAGGTGATCTTCAAACGGCTGGGCATCGGCTCCGTACAGCCCGTGGCCACCGATTTCTCCTCGCTGATACCCGGCCTCAACTCGCAGCAGTTCGATGTCGTCTCGGCCGGGATGTACATCAACAAGGAGCGCTGCGCGCAGGTCATCTTCGCCGATCCCGAGTACCAGATGCTCGACTCGTTCATCGTGCGCAAGGGCAACCCCAAAGGGCTGCACTCGTACCAGGACGTGGTGCGGACGAAGGCGAAAATCGCCACCGGTACCGGCTACGCGGAAATCGACTACGCGATATCCGCCGGAGTCCCGGAGAAGGAACTCGTCATCCTCCAGGACCCGGTCGCGGGGCTGAACGCGGTCGAGTCGGGCCGCGTCGACGTATTCGCCGGCACCGCGCTCACCGGCCGCGAGGTGGTGAAGAACAGCAACAAGGCGGAGGCCACCGAACCGTTCGCGCCGATCGTGGACGGAAAGAAGAAGATCGACGGCGGCGGGTTCGCCTTCCGGCCCACCGATTCCGGTCTCCGGGACGCCTTCAACGTCGAGATCCACAAGATGAAGAAGAGCGGCGAGCTGTTCCGCGTTCTCAAGCCGTTCGGCTTCACGGAATCCGAGATGACGACCCTGACCGCAGAGGAGCTGTGCGCATGACAGCCGGCCTCTGGACCCACTGGGTGCTGCCCGGTATCTGGATCACCGTTCAGCTCACGCTGTACAGCGCCGCGCTCGCCACGGCCGTGGCCTTCGCCGTCGGTACGGCCCGTACGCACAGCTCGCGCTTCGTCCGCTTCCTCGCGGGCCTCTACACCGAGATCTTCCGCGGCACCTCGGCGCTGGTGCTGATGTTCTGGCTGTTCTTCGTCATGCCGAGCCTGTTCGGCTGGGCCCTGGTCCCGATGTGGGCCGCCGTGCTCGCGCTGGGCCTGTCGTACGGGGCGTACGGCGCCGAGGTCGTACGCGGCGCGCTGAACTCCGTGGCGCCCGCGCAGCGCGAGGCCGGCATCGCCCTGAACTTCACCCCCTGGCAGCGCATGCGGCTGATCCTGCTGCCGCAGGCGGTCCCGGAGATGATCCCGCCGTTCAGCAACCTCCTCATCGAGCTGCTGAAGGGCACCGCGCTGGTCTCCCTGCTCGGCGTCGCGGACGTGTCGTTCGCCGCGTATCTGGTGCGGCTGGCCACCCAGGACAGCGCGCGGATCTACTCGGTGACGCTGGTGATCTATTTCGTGCTCGCGTTTGTCCTCGCCCGTGGCATGCGGGCACTTGAACGCAGGACCAAGGCCGGGATCGGCATCACGGCGACACCGGGAGGGGCCCGATGAACAATTGGGACTGGTCCGCCGTCGCGGACTTCATGCCACGTTTCTGGGACGGCCTGCTCCTCACCCTTCAGGTGCTGGTGCTCGGCTCGCTGCTCTCCTTCACGCTCGGTCTGGTCTGGGCGATCGGATTCCGGGCGCCGACCCGTTTCGTCCGGTGGCCGGTCAATGTCATCACCGAATTCATCCGGAACACCCCGCTGCTCGTGCAGTTGTTTTTCTTCTTCTTCGTGCTGCCCGAATGGGGTGTGCAGTTCTCCGGACTGACGACCGGCACGATCGCGATCGGTCTGCACTATTCGACGTACACCGCCCAGGTCTACCGGGCCGGTATCGACGCGGTGCCGCTCGGGCAGTGGGAGGCGGCCACCGCGCTCAGCCTGCCCGCCGGGCGTACGTGGATGGCGGTGATCCTGCCGCAGGCGATCCGGCGGATCGTGCCCGCGCTGGGCAATTACGTCATCTCGATGCTGAAGGACACGCCCCTGCTCGCCGGAATCAGTGTGCTGGAAATGCTCCAGCAGTCCCGGCTGGAGAGCGCGGCCACCTTCCAGTACACCGAACCGCTGACCGTGGTCGGTGTCGCCTTCATCCTCATCGCCTACCCGGCTTCTCTTCTCATGCGAGCCCTGGAGCGTCGTCTTGTCCGCTGACATTTCCACCCCCGGAATCCCCGATCCGAACACCACCGGCCCGAAGACCACCGGTCCGGACACCTCCGGTCCGGCGGACGAGCTGATCCGTTTCGTCAATGTCACCAAGCGGTTCGGCAAGAACACCGTGCTGGACGATCTCTGTTTCTCCGTACGGCCCGGAAAGCATGTGACGCTGATCGGCCCGTCCGGCTCCGGCAAGACGACGATCCTGCGGCTGCTGATGACCCTGGTGAAACCGGACGAGGGTGTCATCACCGTCAATGGCGACAGACTCTTCCCGGCCGACGGCAAGCATGTCCGTGAAGTGCGCAAGAACATCGGCATGGTCTTCCAGCAGTTCAACCTCTTCCCCAACATGAACGTCCTGCGCAATGTCACCGAGGCCCCGGTCAAGGTGCTGGGGCTGAGCAAGGACGAGGCGGAGGAGCGCGGCCGTGAACTGCTCGATCTGGTGGGCCTCGGCGACCGCTGCGGCGCGAAGCCGACCCAGCTCTCGGGCGGCCAGCAGCAGCGGGTGGCGATCGCCCGCGCGCTGGCGATGCGCCCGAAGATCCTGCTGCTCGACGAGGTCACCTCGGCGCTCGACCCCGAGCTGGTCGCGGGCGTACTCGATGTCCTCCGGGACATCGCCCGCACCACGGACATCACGATGCTCTGTGTGACCCACGAGATGAACTTCGCCAGGGACATCTCCGACGACGTTCTGATGTTCGATGCCGGCAAGGTCATCGAATCGGGCCCGCCGGAGAAGATCTTCTCCGAGCCGGAGCACGAACGTACGCGCGAGTTCCTGGGAGCGGTGCTCTGACCTCGTATCCTCGTGTCTCCGCGCGTCCCCGCCCAGCGGTGCGCACCCCTGTGGGTAAGTATTCCTCTGGCATATGCCAGAGCGATACTTCCCAGCCCAGGGCGCCGGCCCGGCCGCTCCATATGGGCAACCGCCGCCCCGGCAAGGGCTCTTGACGGCTATCGTGGTGCGTGAGCTTGCGGTCACAACCTGCTGAGGGGGAACCGTGGTGCTGAAGCCGGAGCCAACCGCTCCGTTCCACTCGGTGCGGTACGTGCTGCGCGTCCTGGAGGCCGTGTCCGCGTACGGCGGCGGGGTGACCGAGGCCCGGATAGCCCGGGAGAGCGGGCTGCCGGCCGGTCATCTGGCGCCCCTGCTCTCCATGCTGCGGCGCGAGGGATATGTGGAGCAGGTCGCGGACGGCGCGTATGTGATCGGCGAATCACTGGCACTGCTCGGCTCCGGCGCGGCCCGGCAGCAGGCCCTGGAGGACAGGCTGCAGAGCACGCTGGACGAGCTGCGCGACTCGGTCGGCGCGGCCGTCTATCTCAGCCGCTACATCGATGGCGAGATCAGGGTCACTCAGGTCGCCGACGGTCCGCTGACGCCCGCGGTCAATGAGTACGTGGACTTCCGCGCCACCGGCCACGCCAGCGCGATCGGCAAGTGTCTGCTGACCCAGCTGGACAGGGACGGCCGGCGGGACCATCTGGACCGCCACAAGATCGCCCGGTTCACCTCCCGGACGATCACCAGCGAACGGCTGCTGTTCTCCCGGCTGGACAGCCAGGCGCCGACGGTGCCGGTGCTCGATCTCCAGGAGTACGCGCTGGGGACGGTCTGCGCCGCGGTCCCGCTGACGGCGGGCTCCACGGTCGGCTGCCTGGCGCTGTCACTCCCGGTCGAGCACGCCCACCGGCTGCGGGTGGCCGCGGAGGCCCTGAACCGCAGGGCGGCGCCGCTGGCCCTCTCGCTGACGATCTAGCTCTCCGCCCCGGTCCTGGCGGTGGCCGGCCGACGATCCTGCCGGTGTCCTGCCGGTGGTCCTGCCGGTGGTCCTGCCGGTGGTCCTGAGCACCCCGCACGACCGGGTACTATTTTCGAGTCAGCAGGCGCCGCTAGCTCAGTTGGTTAGAGCAGCTGACTCTTAATCAGCGGGTCCGGGGTTCGAGTCCCTGGCGGCGCACTTGCGATCATGATGCTGACCTGGGCGTTCTCGGTTTCCGAGAACGCCCTTTCGCATGCGGCCCTTGGCTGACATATCCCGCCGCGACGAATGACGTGACCACCACAGTGATGCTCAACGCCGAACGGGTCTCGTTCTCCATCCAGCCGATGCGTAGGGCCGCCCGCGGTCAGGGTCGACAGGCAGTCACTCGGCCGGCGTCGGGGTGCCCAGGCCCTCGGCCAGGGACCGCAGATGCGGGCCGTATTCCGGGTCCGCCAGGGCAGCGGCAAATTGTGCGGTGAGGTAGGCCATCGGGTTGCCGGTGTCGTACCAGCGGCCGTGAATGACCTGGCCGTAAACGGCGTGAGTGGAGGCGTAGGAATTGATCGCATCGGTCAGATACACCTCGCCGGTGCGGTGTTCGTACCAGTGCTTCGTCTGCTTTTCCAGCTCAGCGATGATGCCGGGGGTGACGACGTAGCCACCGATAGCCGCGTATGCCGACGGTGCGTCTTCGGTCTTGGGCTTCTCCACCAACCCTCCGATCCGGAGGAGTCCTTCCCCCAGGTCCTCCTTGATCACGGGGACGCCGTATCGGCTCGAATCGGCGGGATCCATCGGCATGAGGGCGAGGACCGGGCAGTGGGTCGCCTCATACGCCCTGATCAACTGCTGGGCCCGCGGCACCTGGGCGACGAAGACGTCGTCGGGCCAGAGAACCAGCATCGGCTCGTCGCCGAGATTGCGGGCCGCGTTGAGGACCGGAGTCCCGTTCCCGTACGGCCCGTGTTGGTCGAGATAGGTGATGTGGCCCGCCCGCGAAAGCTCACCGACCTCTTCCACACCGTCCGCGTACGCCGTCTTCCCGTCCGCCCGCAGCTGCGCGACAAGGGTGGGGTTCGGGCGGAAATGCTCCTGGATCAAACCCTTCCCGCCGGATACAACAATGGTGATGTCCGTAATCCCTGAAGCCACGAGCTCCCGGACAGTGTGCTCAATCACCGGCTTGTCACCGACAGGAAGCATTTCCTTGGGTGTGGCCTTGGTCAACGGGAGGAGACGGGATCCAATGCCGGCAGCGGGGATGACCGCTCGGCGAATCTTTGTGCTCATTCGAACCCTTGATTCCGATGGTTGATTTCCATTTATGCAGCTTATGCTGCCCCGTCAACTCTATCAACGCCCCACGCAGTGCAACGAGTTGGGTTGAGTGGGCTTCCATGAGCGGGCGTTAAGCCTGCCGCACCCCGGATTTAACCGGGCAGCCGCCCGACGTTCATGCGGTTGATGAGCAGAGATTCGAGCCCACGCACACTCGCCGCACATGACCGTGCCAGGTTCCGAGTTGTCTGGTGGGGTTCAGATCCGGCAGGCAGAAACGCATGACCGACGCTCCGAGAGCCTCAGCCCCGGCGAACTCGCCACTGCCGCCATCTCCGGCTTACGCCCATTGATATGAATCCGACCGTGGCGAATCATTTCCCGCAGCAGCACCATCAACACGGATGTTATCCCTGTTGATGGGTAAAATTCGGGGGCTTTGGCCATCAACACGGCCGCTTCGTAGCGAACACGGCTCTCTTTCCGCAGATCCCCAATGTCCCCGATCAGGGCGATTTGCACACGGGTGGGGCCGGCGCTCAGGTTCGGTTTGCGACACGGCCTGGCCTGAAACTTGCGGTCGCCAATGCACTCTTGACACTCCTGTGATCACCCGTACCGTGAGTTTCGCGCCAGTCAGTGCCGACCGCTGCCGATATTTCCGTCTCAGCACGCCACGTTCGACAACCCCCGCCAACCGGCTGGGAAAAATCACATCCTGGAGAGACACCGAATCCCTGAATGCCCCTTTGTGCCATTTTACGGTCAAGCCTTTCATGTGTGCGTACACCGGCGATTGAAAACCGAGATTTAGGCCGTCACGTCCAGGAATGAGGTCGTCAATGAAGCTGGCTCTGGTGTCAGGGGATGGTCTCCCTGTGAGCGGGCTGCTCACCATCTTTCGGAACGTGGTAGAGGCGGGCTTCGCACGTGAGAGCCTCGAACTTCCGGTGGTCGCGGACCTCGGATTCTCGTGGCGGCCCGACAAGAAGCGTTTCTTTCCCCGTGGTTCCTCGGACCTGACCTACCCCGACTGGATGTCGGTCAGCACGGCCGTTCCCGTGGGTACGGGCCGGGCGGATCTCCTGCGTGAACTGTCCGAGATCCGTAGTGCGGTGGCCCATGCGGACACCATGACCGACGAGGAGTGCGCCGATCTCCATCGCTCGGTGGAGTCGCTCGCCGGGCCGTACGAGGAGTACTTCACGCAATGGTTCGATGAACACGATGTCGACTGGGTGTGTGCGGTCAACATGACCCTCTCCGACGCCGTTCCGGTAACCCTCGGCCTGCACAGGGCGGCTGCCAAGAGGTGGCCCGCCGGCGTGCCGGGTGGAGTGCTCTTCTGGGATCACGATCTCTTCGCCAGCTATTCCGTGTTCGAAGAAGGTGCTCGGGTGTACCCGCCGGCACCGAACCAGTTCACGCCTCTCCCGGGGACTCATCCGTGTCACCGCTGGGCAGTCGTCTCTCCTGGACTGGCGGAGGAAGTCAAGGGCTATCCGACACAGCTCAGTGCGACGACCGTGCCGAACATACTCCCGACGGTTGGCGCTGGAGAGCTTCAGGACCGCCATCATTCGTTTCTTGAGCAGCGTGAACTGGCATCGGATCGGCCCCTCTTGCTCGTACCCGTGAGGGTATTCCATGTGAAGGGGGTCGAAATCTCTGTCTCGATGTTCGCCGAGATCAAGAGGATCTGTGAAGAGCGTCGCCTGCCCATTCCCTATCTTCTGGTGTTCGGAAGTCTCGACGAAGATCCACCGTACGCCCACAAGGTGGTCTCCCTCGTTCAGGAGCTGAACGTTCAGGAAGACGTGGTATTCCTCGACGGGGTCCCGTTGTCGAGTCATCAGGACGCGGCAGGCCGCTGGCGCCTCGACGAGATCGACCTGCTCCGCATGTGCCGGGCCGGCGGCGGCGCTGTGCTGTTCACTCCGAATACCTCCGACGTCGAGAGCGTCGGACTCGGGCCGGCGTTGGCCGCTGTTTCGGAGGTCCCGTGCGCCATCACCGACTATGCCTGTTTCGAAGAGATCTACGGGACTCTCAGCAGCTGCGTGAAGCTGTCGGGCGGCAATGAACTGTCGTCAGCCGCCGGCAGGCTGCTGGATCTGATGGTGAAGAACTCCCAGAACGACCCTGACGTTCAGGAAGGGTTGAAGCGTGACAAGGAGAAGGTTCTGGAGTCGTTCGATCCGGAGCCATGGAGGAAGCTGTTTCAGGAGATGGCGCACGATGTAGCGACATCGGGAACGTCGAAAGCATCGGCATCACAGGAAACATCGGGATCAAGCTGAAACGTACCAGGCCAAACCAGACGGGAGACGGTAGTGCACAGCGTGGACGACACTATTCAGGTACCGCATGGCTTGCAAGAGTTGATACTTACCGAGGAATCATCTCGTGAGTGCGCCGATCTGCTTGACGCTCTGTGTGAAAAGTATGTGACCGCCGACGATCCGGGCTTCTTGCAACGGGCCGCCCACCATGGATCCAAGCTGCCGGTCCAACTGCGCGACGCGGTATACGAGATGCGTTATGCCGAGTCGGTCGCGGCACTGGTCATCCGTAACGGCCCCGTGGGTGGGGCCACGTGCCCGACTCCCGGGCACTGGAGGGAACGCGACCGGGACGCCACACTCCTCCAGGACTTCTGGCTGGCGCTGACCGCTTCTCAACTGGGGGAGCCGATCGGCTGGTCGAGCCTCCAGGAGGGGCAGATATTCAATGATGTCCTGCCCATACGAGGGCAGGAGGATCAGCAGACGGGGCACGGCAGCGACGCGGATCTGGAACTTCATATCGAGGACTGCTTCAGTGATGAACGGTGCGACGCGCTGGCCCTGCTCTGTCTCAGGAACCACGACAAGGTTCCCAATACGATCGTGACGGCCACGGACATGGATTTCTCCGGCCTGGATCTCGATGTCCTCTTCTCCCCCCGATTCCTGATCAGCCCCGACTCCGAGCATCTGCGCAGGGCCGACAACGCGTCGGAAGCGGCCGGACTGGTGCGTCCCCTGCTGTTCGGATCGCGTGAATCGCCCTACCTGCGCGTGGACGTTCCGTACACCGAGGCACTTCCCGACGACCTCAGGGCCGAAGAAGCGCTCAAGGCGCTGTCCGCGCAGCTGACGCGACATGCCGAGACGGTGTGCCTCGCGGAGGGTGACGTACTCCTCATAGACAACTATCGCGCGCTGCACGGCCGCCGGACATTCCAGGCACGTTACGACGGGACGGACCGTTGGATGCGCAAAGTAACCGTCGTGCGCGATCTGCGGCGCAGCCGCGGCTTGCGGCGCAGCTCCGGGGACAGGGTCATCAACCCCTTCCGTGAACCGTCCAGGCAGGCCGTCGCTTCCCACTGAAGTGGGCGGAACGAGAACACAGCCCGAGTGCCGGAACACCTTTCATCGGAGGCTCATACATGCCGCAGTCGACGTCCCTCGGTCCCCATCTGGTCCGGGACTGGGATGAGTTGCCTGATCGGGCGGACATTCTCATTGTCGGAGGTGGTCTCGCGGGCCTGGAGCTGGCGAAGCACCTTGAGCTGGCGGGTGCCGGCGACGTACTGGTCGTCGAGGCCGGTGCCGGCGACGACCTCCAGCATGTGTACGCCGCGAACGACACTGCCTCGGCCGACCGCATCTGGACTGACGAACAGTCGGACGAGTACTTCGTCCGACTGTGGAATTCGGCCACCGAGCCTCATTTCGCTCAGGGATCGGGGCTCCGACGGCGCGTGGGAGGACGGTCTCTCTACTGGCACGGTGTGCTGCTGCCGGTCGAGGACTGGGCGCTGGCGGATCCGGCCTGGCCGGACAGCGTTGTCAGCGATCTCGCGCACTCCTGGCAGGGCGGTGCCTCGCTCTATGAGCGTGTGCGATCAGAACTGATGGAGTGGAGTCAGAAGGCGGGGACGAGCACCGCGGCTGACGATGACACCGCCCTGAAAGTCGGACGTTTCCGCCTCGTCGATCCGCCTCGGGCAGTGCGGCCGGCGGGTGCCGACTCCCTGCGGTGGGAGGCGTACTCCCCTCTGTCGCACTGGCTGGAGTCTGATCCCGCGGCGAACAGCGCGGGAGAGGACGGTGGCGTCCACATCACCCCGGACGTCGAGACGGTCGATGTGCTCACCACACAGGGCAGGGCCGAGGGGGTTGTGGTCCGGCACCGGGTGAGTGGCGAAGAGAAGAGGATCGCGGCGGGGAAGGTCGTACTCGCCGCGGGCACGGTGGAGAGCTCTCGTCTCGCGATCCAAGCCCTGCACCAGGCCGGGAAACTGGACGAGAGCCGGCTGACGGGTCTCGTCGATCACGTCGTGCAAGGATTCAACGTCACCTTCACGTCCGAGGACCTGCCGGAGTGGCTCGTCTCGCGGGCACGACAGGGCATCTTCAGTTTCACGCCGGGCAGTGGCTCATCGCACTCCAACCTGTTCGTTCAGCTTGACCTCACCACCGCCGGGGACCCGCAGCTGGAAGTGTGGGCCACAGGAGAGCAGATACGCTCCGCACATGGCGTCGTCTCCTGTGCGCCGACGGAGGAGGGGCCCTGGCCTGTGACGATCTCGACGGGGCTCGACAGCCAGGATGCCCTGACCGTCGGAGCCCAGCGCGATGAACTCCAGGAGTTCTGGTCCGCGTGGTGTGCTGAATTCGGCCTGAGGTCAGTACCGTTGGAGTTCGATTTCAGTTTCACTGCCCCCACCAGGACTCTGCGGTCGGTTCGCGAGCTGCTGAGGACGGAGGACCGGCCCCTCTCCCACCATCAGCCGGTGACCTGGTCGAGCCCTTTGGGGACCGAGGAACATGAGGGAGGGACGCTCGCCATCGGGGATGTACTGAACGAGAGCCAGGAGTTCATCGGGATCGCTGATCTCTTCGCGGTCGGCCCGGCAATCTTTCCCAGGCAGGGTTCCGCGAACCCTTCTCTGACCAGTCTGGCTCTCTCCCGGCGGCTGGCTGCCATCCTCACCGCTTGAACTTCCAGTAGCCGCGGTGAGGATGAGGCTTCCCTATACATTTCGTAGGTGGTGAACAATGGGCAGACGGCTGCGGGTGGGCGTCGTACACGCGGCGTTCGAGGGCGTGCAGATATTCCTCGGCGGTGTGGGCACAGCGATTCGCGGGCAGATCGCGGCTCTCCCCGCGGTTCAGCGTGCGCTGGCACGCCATGGTATCGAGCTCGTTCCGCACTTCATCGAGATCGCCTATCTGCCCGAGCATCCACACTACGACAGGAAAGCTTTCACTCACTTCCGGGAACGGATCAGGGAAACAGGAGGAACGTTCTCCGTCGTCCCGAGCGGCACCACGGGACTGGCGGCCGACGCCGTGTGGGGAGATGCCGGTCTGGGCGAACTGAGAAACTGGCAGATCGCGTCGGCGGCATTGGCCGGCAGGCTGATCGACCTCGCATCCCAGTACGACTCCCTGGTCGCCTACTGCCATGAGCCGGTGTTTTCCTTCGCCCCCGTGCACGCCTCACTACAGGCCGACGCCGCCGGCGTCGATATAACCTCGGTTTATGTGTCCCATGCGACCGCGTTCGTGCATGAGATGCCTCTGCCGAATCCTGACCGGCTGATGGCGGAGTCCCTGCCCGTGCACTGGGCGAAGGTAACTCCCAAAGTACGTCTCGGTTCGATCAGTCGGTACATGTCCAGGCATCTGGTCAGGGATTACGGTGCGGCCCCGGACACGTTTGTGCCGACTGGGAACGGTGTCGACACCACGGATCACTGGTACCGGCAGCGCTCGCTCGCGGAGATGACCAGGGTGCTGACTCAGCAAGGCGTTCCGGTCGACCGGGATGTGGCGGTCACCTTCGGGCGCGGTGTGCCCTACAAGCGCCATGACATGCTCATCAGGGCCGCCGCCGAACTGCCCGGCTGTCCGCACCCGGTGATCATGAGCGATCCCGACCTCCCCGACGTCCGCGACCTCGCGGGGCAGCTGCACGTCGACGCCACATTCATCACCTCCTTCGACCGTGAACTGATGGCGTCCCTGTTGCAGTGGCCGAGGACCCGGGTCTGCTCCCTGTCGGCCGAGAACGAACCATGGGGGCTGATCCCCATGGAAGCCCGGCTCCTGGCCCGCGACGGCGGAGCCATCCTGATCGTCGCGGACTCCGGCGGCTTCTCGGAGCAGGTGACCGACGGGGTCGACGGATTCCTGCACAAGCCGAACGACCCGGCACAACTCGCGCGCGTCATCGACAAGGTGCTCGGGCTGTCCGAGAGCGAACGCACGCGGATCCGCGTTGACGGGGCGAGGCGGGTACGGAACGAAGAAGCATGGCCCGTAAAAATCATCGAGTCCCTCCGAGCCACTCTCCCTGATATTGACGCGGTTGCCGACGACGTGCTGCGCGACCTCTCAGAAAAACCGAGATGGAGTTCCTTTCAGTGACCCGAAGCCTTCGTATCGCGATGATTGCTCCTCCATGGTTCGACCTCCCGCCCAAGGGATACGGCGGCATCGAGTACATGTGCTCCTCCCTTGTGGACGCGCTCGTCGATCGAGGTCACCATGTAACTCTTGTGTCGAGCGGTCGGAACGGCACCAAGGCACAGCAGCACGTCAGGACCTACGAATCCCCGCAGTGGCGACGACTCGGTGAGCCTCTGCCGGATCTCGTTCACGCGGCTTCCGTACGTCGCATCCTGGAGTCCATGGACATTGACGTTGTCCATGACCACAGCTTGACGGGCCCCTTGCTGGCCGCACAACGGACCACCCCTACCGTCGTGACACTGCACGAACCCGTGGCAGGCGACTACAAAGAATACTTTTCGTCGCTCGGCGACTCCGTCCGGCTGGTGGCCATCTCATCCTCGCAACGCGCGACCGCCCCGGAGATGAACTGGTGCGCGACCGTGCACAACGGAACCAACCCGGACAACTTCCGCTTCCAGCAGAAGAAAGAGAACTGGGTACTGTTCCTCGGGCAATGCGTCCCGCACAAGGGCATGCATATCGCGATCGACGCCGCCCGCGAGGCAGGGGTAGGGATTCGCATAGCAGCGAAGTGCAGCGAGCCCGCCGAGATCGAATACTTCGACTCTGAGATCCGGCCACGGCTGAGCAAGGGCGATGACGCCGAGTGGCTGAACGAGGTCGGAGGAGAGCAGAAGAAGTCGCTCCTGTCCGCCGCGCGCTGCTTGATATTCCCCATCTCGTGGGACGAACCGTTCGGAATGGTCATGATCGAGGCGATGGCGTCGGGAACACCCGTGGTGGCTCTCAACCGGGGTTCCGTGAGCGAGATTGTGGACGATGGACTGACGGGCATCGTCTGCGAATCCCCGGCGGATCTGCCGACTGCTATTCTACGGTCCGCCCAGCTGGACCCCGAGGACTGCAGAAGAGCCGCTGTCGGCGGCTTCACCAGCGATCTCATGGCAGAGCGATATGAGACTGTCTACGAGTCAGCCATCGCATCCACCTCTTAGTCGAGAGAGAGCATGTCGGCAGCGCTGGCTTCCTGAACATCAAGCAAAGAGGACCTGTGAAGTCCAGCCTACGGAGCAAAGATTTCCGACGGTTGTGGATATCGTTTGCCATATCTTCAGCGGGAACGGGCGTCTCCCTGGTCGCCTTTTCCGTCTACCTCTTCGACGAATTTGGCGCCGGGGCAGTCGGATACTTCATGGCGACGGTCGCATTCGCCCGTCTGGTCCTGTTGCCCTATGGCGGGGTGCTGGCCGACAAGAGGTCACGCGCGGGCCTCATACGTATGGGCTACGGCCTGTCCGCTGTCGGGACATCGATCATCATCCTGATTCCCGACCTGGGCATGAGCGCCGTCCTGGCCTGCGCTTTTCTGCAGGGCGCGGGATACGCACTGTTCTCACCGGCGATCCGCGCCCTCCTCCCGGATCTGGTCCCCCTGGACCGCCTGGAGGAAGCCCGGGGCCGGCTCAGTGCGACAGAGGGTCTGTTCTCCCTCATCGGACCGGCTCTTGGCGGTATCGCTGTCACGTTGTTCGATTCAGAAGTGGTCATCATGGTCGACGCGATTGGCTTCGTGCTGGCCATGGCCGTCGTGCCGTCACTTTCCCGGCCGTCTTCTGCCGCACCGACGCAGCACGCCAGACCCGGCAGTTTCAGAGAGTCATTGCAAGCGATTTCCAAGATCCCCTGGGTTTCCTTTGGAATGCTGCAGGCCGCGACTCAGATCCTGTTCGGATTCGCCCCCAGTGTCGTCCTCCTCAGGATCGTGGCGGAAGAGAGATACAGCTCCGGTGGTCTGGGAATTCTGCTGGCGGCATCTGGCGCCGGCACGCTCGCGGGAACGCTCATCGCCACGCGCTGGAAACCGCGCCTGCCCGGACTCGTCGCCAACCTCGGCTTTATCAGTTACGTTGCCGTAGAACTATGCATCGGATTCCCGGCTTCGCTGACGCTCTTCACCGCTTCGATATTTTTCGCCTGTATCGGAATCAGCTTTCATGGCGTCTGGTGGTATGCGGCCCTCAATAGACAGTTCCCCAGCGGCATGCGAGGCCGGGTCAATTCCGTGGACGAGTCGATCACCGGATCCCTGGAACCGGTGGGCATGGCCCTGGCTGTCCCGGCGGTTCATCTCATCGGCATAGAAGCGATTGGCGTCATCGGAGCACTGACCTTCGTCGTCGCACCGTTGGGGGCACTTGCCGTCAAGGGACTACCCGGGTACGGGCACGGTCCGCGATCCGCGAGGCGGGAAAGAAGCCGCCTGGGCATGCCGGAGGAGGACGTGCGAGCCCCCTGAGACGGGAGAAGGCCCCTCGCTTCCGCGAGGGGCCTTCTGCCTTTCAAGACGCTCAGGCCACGGACCGCGAACCGTCCACCATCGGGCTCACGCCGAAGATGTCGACCGCGTGGTAGTACGTCCACGCCAGTCCGTCGCAGGACGCCTTCGTGGCGCCGGAGTACCCCGAGCACACCCGCTTCAGGTCCGCGTAGAACGCGGAGTCCAGCCGCGCCTTGTTCGCCGCGAACTGACCGGCCGCCTTGTAGTTGCGGTAGCCGAAGTCATGGCGGGCACAGGCGGTCTGGAACGGGAAGCCGAAGGGGTTGTCCGGCGAGGACGAGCAGTAGTCCGTGGACCAGTCGAAACCATAGGCCGACCACGCGCCCTGGTTCCCCCGGGCCGAGACCCAGGAGTTGTAGCTGGCGGCGGACTCCTGGGTCCAGCTGCTCAGGACCTGCGGCTTGTCGGCCGGGGCGGCGGCGGCCTGAGATGCCGTCACCAGGGACGCGGCGAGGGCGAGTACGGCTGAGGCGAGCGGAAGTGCCAGACGACGACGCATGACGGTGATCCTCCGGGCGAGGTATGGGGGGGGACATGGGGGGACAGACGCTTCGCACCCGGGTGGGCACGGAGCGTCCATAGCGTGAGCGGCGCGGCTGTCGCATGGGTCTACGCGCGATGACCGACGCGGGAATGGTCCCCCAAATCGCGGCGCCGGCAAACCCCTTGGACGGCGAACTCCTGGTGCGGGGCGTCCAGTTGACACATCCGTCCCCAGTTGACCGAGATGCGTCCGGCGGTCACGGCGACTGGACTACGCGTCAACTTCCCGGAGTACGCACGGCAGCTCGACCCGCAGGGCCGTCGGGCCCCCGGCCGGGCTGGACAGCGAGAGCCTGCCGTCCAGTACGGAGACGCGGTCCGCCAGTCCCGTCAGCCCGCTCCCCCCGCCCGCGCGGGCGCCGCCGTCGCCGTCGTCCTCGATCTCCAGCGCCAGCCGCCCGTCGCCGTACCGGCCGGAGACGGTGACACGGCTGGCGCCGCTGTGTCTGCCCGCGTTCGCCAGCGCCTCGCACACCACGAAGTACGCGGTGGCCTCCACCGCGTCGGAGAACCGCCACGCCGTCTCTATCCGTACGTCCACCGGCAGCGCCGAACGGTCCGCCACATCCGCGACGGCCGCCGCGAGTCCGTAGTCGGTGAGGACCTTGGGGTGGATGCCCCGGATCAGTTCGCGCAGTTCCGCCAGCGCCTCGCCGGCCTCACGGTGGGCCGCGTCGATCCGGTCGGCGACCGGGCCGGGCGGGGCGTCGAGCCGGGCCAGCCCGAGCGTCATGGTCAGCGCGACCAGCCGCTGCTGGGCGCCGTCGTGCAGATCCCGTTCGATCCGGCGCCGCTCCGCCTCGAAGGCGTCCACCAACCGCACCCGGGAGCGGCTCAGTTCGGTGACCCGCTCGCCGAGCGCGGTCCCCCGGGCGCGATCAGGGCCCGGGTGAGCCCGGCGCGGGCGCCGGCCAGCACGCCCAGCGCGTAACAGCAGACCGCGAGGAAGAGCAGCCCGAGCACGGCGAACGCGTACGCCATGGGCCAGGTGGTGACCGTCCACACCTTGACGACCTTCACCTCCTCGCCCTCCCCCACGGTGGCCAGCAGGACCGGTGTGGCGGCCATGGCGAGCGGCAGCAGCAGACAGAGCGTGACGGCGATGGCGTCGAGCGGCCAGAGCACCAGCGCGAGGAGCGCCGCGTACCCCAGCTCCCGCCAGGTCGGCCGTTCCTGGAAGCGGGTCCGCAGCCAGGGCCAGAGCCCCGGTTCGGCCGGCGGCCGGTGCGGATCGGTGGCGGGCCGCTCATCGATCAGCCGCGTCCTCAGCCGCTCCAGCCGGGCCACCGGCAGCCCGCCGAGCGCCGCCAGGGCGAGGAGCGGCAGCCCTATCAGTACGAGGGAGAGCGCCCCTCCGACGGCGATGACGGCCACCGCCACCACCAGCACGGCGATGCCGGCCGGTACGCCGCTGAGCAGATACGCCGCCGCGCGCCACGGCCACGGCGAGAGCAGGAAGCCGGGCCGGGCCAGGGCCTGCCATACGGTGCGGGAGGGGGAGCGCATGGGAGGACCGTAGAAGGCGGACCGGACAACGGGCCATCCATCCAGACGGAGCGTCCCGGGTAGTGCCTGCCCTACCTCGGGACTATGTCCCGCACTGGTGTGCCGGGCGGCGCGCGACGGTGGACTGATCCCATGACCTACGACACACCTCGCGACGGCCTCGGCGACAGTCTCGGTGACGCACACAGCAACACTCACAGCGGCACGCACGGCGACGCGATTCAACTGCGCTCCGTGCGCAGGATCCACGGATCGGGAGACGGTGCCGTCGCCGCCCTCGACGATGTCTCCCTCTCCTTCCCCCGCGCCACCTTCACCGCCGTGATGGGCCCCTCCGGCTCCGGCAAGTCGACGCTGCTCCAGTGCGCGGCCGGTCTCGACCGGCCCACCTCGGGGTCCGTGTCCATCAGCGGGACCGAGCTGACGGCGCTCACCGAGAGAGGGCTGACCCTGCTGCGCCGCGCGCGTGTCGGCTTTGTCTTCCAGTCCTTCAATCTGCTGCCCGCGCTGACGGCCGAGCAGAATGTGGCGCTGCCACTGCGGCTCGCCGGGCGCAGGCCCTCACGGGCCCGGGTACGGGACGTACTGGACCGGGTCGGTCTGGCCGACCGGGCGAAGCACCGGCCCACCGAGCTGTCGGGCGGCCAGCAGCAGCGGGTCGCGCTCGCCCGCGCCCTGATCACCCGCCCCGAGGTGCTGTTCGCCGACGAGCCGACCGGAGCGCTGGACTCACGGACCGGCCGTGAGGTACTGGCCATGCTGCGCTCCCTGGCCGACCGGGACGGCTCCACCATCGTGATGGTCACCCATGACCCGGTCGCCGCCTCCTACGCCGACCGCGTCGTCTTCCTGGTCGACGGACGGGTCGGCGGCGAACTGCCGGCGCCGTCCGCCGAGCGGATCGCGGCCCGGATGACCGCGCTGGAGGACGTGCCGTGCTGAGCGTCGCCCTGCGTACGCTGCGCAGCCGCTGGACCACCTTCATGGGCAGCTTCCTCGCGCTCTCCCTGGGGGTCGGGCTGATCGCGACCATGGGGCTCGCCCTGGCCGCGAGTGTGGACGCGCCCGAGCGCCGCCCCGAGCGGTTCGCCGGTGCGCGGGCCGTGGTGAAGGGCGCGGACACGCTGCGCGTACCGACCCGGATCGGGGACCGGGTCGCGAAGCTGGACAGCCCCCGTCCCGTACCTCCGTCCCTGGCACGGGAGTTGGCCGCGCTGGGCCGTACGGTCGCGGACCGTACGTTCGCGGTACGGGCCGAGGGCGGCCCGGCCGGGCTGGTGGGGCACCCCTGGTCCACGGCCGCCTTCGCGCCGTACCGCCTCGACACCGGCCGGGCGCCGAGGGCGGCGGACGAGGCCGTGGCCACCGGCGACTGGACCGCGCCGGGCCGGCGGGTGCGTACCGATCGGGGGACGGTGACGATCGTCGGTACGGTCCGGGATCTCGGCTTCGAGCGGGCGCTCTTCTACACCGACGACCGCGCTGCCCAACTCTCCCCGCGGGTGCATCAGTTGGTGGTGGACGCCGATCCCGGGGCGGTACGGGAGAAGGTGGCGGGCTCGGCGGACGCGGCGGGCGTACGGGTGCTCACGGGGGCCGGCAGGAAGGACGCGGACGCCGATCCGGAGCGTGACAGCGAGGCGCTGGTCGCGGTGAACGCGATGCTCGGTACGGCGGCCGGGGTCACGGGTTTCGTCTCGGTCTTCGTGGTCGCGTCGACGTTCGCCTTCGCGGTCGCGCAGCGGCGCCGGGAGTTCGGGCTGCTGCGCACGGCGGGTGCCACCCCGGGCCAGATCCGGCGCATGGTCCTCGCGGAGGCGATGGTGGTGGGGGTGGTGGCCTCGGCGGCGGGCTGCGCGCTGGGCGCGCGCGGTGCGCCGCTGCTGGCGGCGTGGCTGGTGGACGGCGGGCTCGCACCGGACTGGTTCGCCATCGGTCCGCATACCTGGCCGTACCAACTGGCCTTCTGGACAGGACTGTTCGTGGCGCTCGCGGGTGCGGTGGCCGCGTCCCGGCGGGCGGGGAGGACGGGGCCCGTGGAGGCGCTGCGTGACGCGGCCGTGGACACCGGGACGATGACCCGCGGCCGGTGGTTCCTCGGCGCGGGGCTGCTGCTGGCGGGGATCGGGCTGCCGGTCCACGCGCTGCTGACCGAGCCGGGCGGGCTGCTGGGCCGTAAGTCGTACACGAGCGGGCCGATGCCGCTGATCGTCGCCTGCGCGCTGCTGGCGCCGGTGCTGGTGCCTCCGCTCGCCCGGCTGCTGGCCTGGCCGCCCGCCCGACTGCCGGGCGCGACCGGCCTGTTGGTACGGGAGAACGCGGCGGCCGGGGTACGGCGCACCGCGGCGGTCGCCGCGCCGGTGCTGGTGACGGTCGCGCTGACGGGCTCCCTGCTCGGGGCCACGGCGACGATCGACGAGGCGAAGGCGCACGAGATCCGGCAGCGGACCACGGCGGATTTCGTGATCTCCGGGCCGGGCGGGGAAGGCGCGGGCGTTGGGAACGGAAACGGACCGGGCGCGGGCCGGCCGGGCTTCGACGCCGCGACGGTGGAGCGGATACGGCGGGTCCCCGGCGCCGTGGTCTCCCCCACCGCCGCGAGCGCGGTCCACGTACTGGAGGACGGGGTCGCGCTCATCCGGTCCGACGCGCGCGCGGCCGATCCGGCGGCGCTCGCCGCGACGGCCCGACTGCCGCTCGCGGCGGGCCGGGTGACCGATCTGGACGACCGCTCGATCATCGTCACCGAGGAGTGGGAGCGGCATACGGTCGGCGAGTCCGTGGACATCTGGCGGGCGGACGGTACGCGCGTCCCGCTGCGGATCGCCGCCGTCATGCGCATCGGCACGGGCGGCAACGGGGTGTACGTGACGCCGCGCAACGCCCCGGGCGCGCCCGTCGACCGGATCGAGGTGAAGCTCGCGGCGGGCGCGGACGCGGGCGCCGTGGCGGCCGGTCTGCGCGCGGCGGCCGGACGCTCGGGCGGGCAGGTGTTCACCAAGGACGCGTGGCTGGCGGCCAGTTACCCCGAGGCCGACGGCAGGACGCGGACGGGGTTCCTGCTGGTCCTGGGCATCGCGCTGCTCTACACCGGGATCTCCCTGGCGAACACCCTGGTCATGGCGGGGTCGGACCGGGTGCGGGAGCTGGCCGCGCTCCGCCTCGCGGGCGCCACCGCGCTCCAGGTGCTACGGCTCGTCGCGGCGGAGGCGCTGCTGGTCGTGGCGGTCGGGGCGGTGCTCGGCACGCTGGTCGCGGGGATCGGTCTGGGCGGGCTGTGGGGCGCGCTGGGCGTCCTCCACGCGGGCTCCGCGCTCGTACTGCCATGGACCGCGCTCGGAGCGGCGGCGGGCGCGTGCGCGCTGCTCGCCGTCGTCTCGGCGGTGATCCCGGCCGCGCTCTCCCTGCGCCGGCGGCCGGTGGAGTTCGCGGGCGCGCGTGAGTGACTTTCGCGGGCGCGCGTGAGTGACACTCGTCGGCGCGCGTGAGTGACACGAACCCCGGGGAGCGCGGACCGCACGGCGGCGGACCGGGAAGAGCCGCGCTCCCCGAGGTCCCTACTGCGGAGACCTACCTCAGAACTGAACGTCGGAGCAGGCGTAGAACGCGTTCCCCGTGTCAGCGATGGTCCAGACGGCCAGGATCAGGTGCCGGCCCGACTTCGACGGCAGCGTGCCCGAGTGCGAGAGCGTCGCGGGCGGCTGCTGGTTGTTGTACGGCACCGTGAGGAACGGCTGGGAGTCGAGGGCCGCACGGGTGAGCGGCGCGTTCGAGTTCCATCCGTTCTTGGTGATGTAGTACTTGAAGTCGGTCGTGGCGTGCCGGGCGGTGAACTGCCAGCGGAAGTTGTAGCTCTGGCCGCCCGATACCTTCGTGGTGGGCCAGGCACCGCCGCGCGGGTCGTCGAGCTGCGCGAACTGGCCGAGACCGCCGGAGCAGATCTTGCCGTCGGCGGGGCCGGCGGCCGGGAAGCCCTTGGGCCCCTCGACGCTCTGCGGCTCCCACTGGATGTTGCCGCAGTTGGTCACCGTGCCGTTGGCACAGAGCTTCTGGCGGCTGATGGGTGAGTCGGTGTAGCCGTGGCTGCTGGCGCTGCCGGTGGCGAGCAGGGAGACGCCCGCGACCGCGAGGCCGACCACGGCCGCGCCAATCTTCTTTCGCATGCTTCGCTCCAGAGAACGTGGGGAGTTCGGTGAGCCGTGCTGCGCGCGTGCAGGATGAGCACTCTGCGGTCTAGACCAAGTCCTAGAGTATGGACAGAACTTGACCGTGTCCATAACAAGTACGAGCCAGGTCCAGACCAATTACAGCCAGCCGGTCACCATTTCTCCACGGATCCCTGGCGGCCCGTGTAGAACGCGACGGTGAGGTCCTTGACCAACGCCTTGCGCTCGTAGTCGTCCAGCTCCACCAGTCCCCGCGAGGTCAGCCGGTTCACGGTGTCGTGCACCGCGTCGACCACCGAGGTCAGCACGGTGTCCCGGTGCTTGGCGTCGATCGCCGCGATCCGGCTGCGCTGCATCGCCGCCGCGATCTCCGGCGCGTACTCGATCCGGGTCGGCTGCGCCGAGAAGACATCGACGCCGACCGGCCGGCACTCCGCCGACAGCATCCTGGTCAGAGCGTCGCCGACGGCCTCGGCGTCGCGCAGCGTGGGCGCCTCGTCGTGGAACGCGTCGGCCGGCAGCTGCGAGAGGACCCGCGCCATCGCCGCCTCCACCTGCTCCCGCAGATACTCCTCGTGGTCCGGGACGCCGAGCGCCGCGCGTACGGTGTCCCGCACCCGCCAGACCACCAGCACGACCACCCGCAGCGCGGTCCCGTTCGAGTCCACCGCCGGCATCGGCTCGCTGCGCCAGTGCCGCAGCCGTACGTCCACCCGGCGGCGCAGCAGCAGCGGGCTCACCCACAGCAGTCCCGTACGGCGCACGCTGCCCCGGTAGTCACCGAAGAGCGTCAGCACCCACGCCTGGCCCACCCGGCCCCGGCCGAGCCCGCCGAAGGCGAAGAGCATGACCGTCACCCCCACCATGAGCGCGGCCCACTGGACGAGTCCGATGCCGTGGTACGGGCGCCAGGGCAGCCCGACCACCTTGGACACCTGGTCCGGTACGGCACCGGTCGACCACACCACCGCCGCGCAGGCGATGAACGCCACCCACCCGACGAGGGCGGCGGCCCAGCCCGGCAGGACCGGCCCCGGCCGCTCGGCGAGCTTGGGGTCCGCGGGCGGCGCGCCGCGCGCCGGCGCGACGGGCATGGGCGCGGGCCCCGGCACCCGGCGGACCCGGGGCTGCTCCCCCGTCCCCCAACGGCGCCCGACGACCGTGGGTCTGACGGGGTGTCCGGCGCCGCGACCGGTGGCGTGTCCGGCGGTTTCGAGCGCGTCGGCCTCGTCGCGGAAGAGCAGATGGACGGGGATCTCCTGGGTGCTCTCGCCCACGATGAGCGGGCTCCACCGGGGGGTCCCGGCGGCACCGGCCGGGCGGCCCGCCGCACCGCCCAAGGTCCGTACGAACGGAGCGGCCCCCGCGGCGGGAGCCTGCGCGCCGAAAGCCGCGAGGACCGGGCGGCCGGCGGGTGTGTCCTCTCCACCGGGCCCAGCGGCGGGGCCGGTCGCGACGGGCGCGCTCAGAGGGTCGGCGTGAGGGGAATCAGCCTGCGAGGGACCATCCTTGCCGAAGAACACCGGCTCCGGACAGCGGGCGTGACCGCCTCCGCCGTCGCCTCCATCGCGGCCGCCCCCCTCATCGGGAGCCGGGGATGAGGGCGGAGGCTCCGGTACGAGTTCCGCCGTGTCCTCAAGCGTCGGCTCGACCGTCGTCGGCTCGGGCACCGGCTCGGGCACGTGCTGGGACATCCGCTCGGACTCGGACTCGGATCCGGGCCCAGGATCAGGTTGAGGCGCGGGCCGGGGCTCGGCCTCGGGTGCGTGTTCCACCGGCGGCGGTGTGCGCCGCAGCGTGAACACGCCCCTCAGCTCGTCCTCGTCGTCATTCGGCCGCCAGGTCGTCGTCATCCTTGCCTCCGTCATGCGAAGAGTCGCCGCCAGGTTTCCGGACCGGGGTAGCCGTTGGCCGCGCCGCCGCGCCAGCCCTGGGCGCGCTGGAACGCCTCGACGTTGCGCCGGTCGGCCTCGGTCCAGAGCCGGCCGGGACCCGAGGTGTAGTGCTTGCCGAAGCCCTTTCTCACCAGCTGCCTGCCGAGCCGCTCGACATGGACGCTGGACTGGCCCGGCCGGAAGAACCGGACGCCCGGGAACGCCGCCGCCTTCCCCGTACCGCTCCCGTTCCCGCCGCCGACGGAACCGCCACCGACGGAACCGCCACCGCCGACGGAACCGCCGGGGCGCCCGCCCGCGCCCACGGCCGGGATGTTCTTCCCCAGGCCCTTCACCAGCAGCCGCCAGGTCCCGGGCCCCGGCCGGCCGTCCGCCTCCGCGCCCCGCCAGCCCTGCGCGAGCTGGAACGCCCGGGTGGCCCGCCGGTCCGCCTCGCCCCACCGGGGTCCCGGGCCCTCGTTGTAGAAGCGCTTGCCACCCCGCTGGATCAGCAGCCGCCCGAGCCGGGTGACATACGCGTTGCGCGCGCCGGGCCCGAAGGAGCGCGCCCCCGGGTACACCGCCGACGTCCCGGCCCCGTTGCCCGTGGCCGAGTTCGGCCCCTTGCCTTCCGATACCTCGGTCAGTCCCTTGTAGCGGTAGGGCACATAGAGGTCGGCGTTGCTCCAGTACCCCACCGGCGTGGACTCCGTACGCGTATGGGGCTTGGTCTGCTCGTAGGCCACGTAGTAGGAGTGCGTGTAGTCGGTCCAGCCGCCGAAGAGCGTGACGTGCGACCCCTTGTTGGGGTCGGCCGGATTGTGGAAGAGCAGCATGTCCCCGGGCTCCAGCTCGTCCCGCGAGATCCGCACACCGAAGTCCGCCAGGCTGCCGGTCCATTCGTTGCCGGAGAGGTTCCAGGCCATCGACACATAGCCGGAGCAGTCCTGGCGGTACCCGTCCGACCAGTACTTCTCCATGCTGTACGGAACCTGCGCCTGCACCCACCGCTTGGCGCGGTTGATGATGTCGGCCCGGGTCGTCGCGCGCAGCTCGCCCGGCGGCTTGCTCGACCCGGGGCCGGGCAGTGGCCGCCCGTGCAGGGGGCCGCTGCCGCCTTGCGGGCTGCCGGGATTCGGATCGACGGAGGTTGCGGCCGCCGTACCGGACGGCGCGGCGGCCCATGCCGTGCCGGCGTCCGCGCCCGTCGCACCCGTGGCGCCCAGCGCGACACCCGCGGCGGTCACCATCACCAGCGCGCGCCGGGCTCCGTGCGCGGCCGGATGACCACCGGCCCGCACCGGCAGCCCTCTGGCCAGATCGCGCCGGTGCTCGGCGCATCCCGCACAAGGGCAGTCGGGAGCGGGCTGGTACTCCTCGAAGACCGGGACGGTCATGCGATCCCCTCCACACTCATCAAGATCTTTGGGCGCGGCCGCACGGACGACAGCGCGTCAACTGTCCGAAACCGTACGAACAAATCGCATTTTGACGGATCAAAGGGAAGAAAAGACAATCCGACAGGCCGCAACGCCCATCAAATGGTCGGGACCACCCAAGCCGATCGGGTAGAGTTGGCCAGGTCAGCAGGCGCCGCTAGCTCAGTTGGTTAGAGCAGCTGACTCTTAATCAGCGGGTCCGGGGTTCGAGTCCCTGGCGGCGCACGCACAGTCGAGGCCCCTTCACTTCAGGTGAGGGGGCCTCGCTCGTTTCCTCACTGTCATTCCAGGCGCGCGGGCCATGGCGCGCGTTCCTCATGGCGACGCCCGACCGATCCGGTCAACTCCACAGGGTCTTCACGTCGGGCACCACCGGACCGCCAACTGCCCCGGGCGCCGCACGAGCCCGTGAAGTGCCGTCGAAGTGCCGTCTGAGCTGGGAAGTTTCCCGAAACAATACGGCGACACCCCGCGTCACGCCGCTCACGATACGATTCCTCCGGGGCGGACGCCCCAGGGTTCTTCACATGATCAGACCGAGCTTGTGAACGCCAATGGGTCATGCGGTCCGAACAGTTGGCCGCGGTACGAGGGGATGTCCCAGCGGCGGGTCCGGCGGGGGCGGGGGCCCCGTCCGCACCGGTTGGCCGTGACCGGCGTCATGCAACCGGACGGCCACCGTTTCCTCTCTATGGGGAGGGTGACCGCAATTCACGCGTCCGGGGCGATGGTCGAGGGGGACCGTTCCGGATGAATCGATCGACCGAGCACGCGACAGGCGTGCGTGCGGGGGGATGGCTCATGACGTCGACGCCAGGTGGCGACCAGCGGAACGACGACGTTTCCCGGACCACCCAGCTCCGGATTCCCGCGCATCTCAGAAGGGGCGGGAGCCGGCAACGGCCGAAGAAGGACGTCCTGCCGAAGTACGACTACGAGCACTACAGCCGGCTCGCCGGGCCCCTCACCCGGCCCGACCCGGCCAAGCCGTACCGGGTCCAGTACCGTTCGCTGCTCTCGCAGGAGCCGCACCGTATCCGCGCCGCCCTGCTCCTCGGCGCGGCGCCGCTGCTCTCGCTCGGTCTCTTCGTCTGGCTGATGCAGCCGCAGCACTGGACGGAGCGCGACCCGAACCTCAAGAACGACCTGCTGCTCGTCCTCGACATCGTGATGCTCGTCTCGATCGGACTGATCGAGCTGTTCCGTACGATGAATGTCCTCTCGAACGCGCACGCGACGCTGGTGGCGCGCGACCCGATCCCCGTCATACCCGAGGCCAACACCCGCGTCGCCTTTCTCACCTCCTTCGTACCGGGCAAGGAGCCCCTGGAGATGGTGACGAAGACGCTGGAGGCCGCCGTGCGGATCCGGCACCGCGGGACGATGCACGTATGGCTGCTGGACGAGGGCGACGACCCCGCCGTCAAGGAGGTCTGTGCCCGCCTCGGCGTGTATCACTTCTCCCGCAAGGGCGTGGCGAAGTGGAACCAGGCCAAGGGCGCGCACCGCGCGAAGACCAAGCACGGCAACTACAACGCCTGGCTGGACGCGCACGGCGACGACTACGAGTTCTTCGCCTCCGTCGACACCGACCATGTGCCGATGCCCAACTACCTGGAGCGGATGCTCGGTTACTTCCGTGACCCGGATGTCGGCTTCGTCATCGGCCCGCAGGTCTACGGCAACTACGACACGTTCGTCACCAAGGCCGCCGAGTCGCAGCAGTTCCTCTTCCACGCGCTGATCCAGCGCGCGGGCAACCGCTACGGCGCCCCCATGTTCGTCGGGACGAGCAACGCCGTCCGGATCAGGGCGCTCAAGCAGATCGGCGGTCTGTACGACTCGATCACCGAGGACATGGCGACGGGCTTCGAGATGCACCGCGCCCGGAATCCGCGCACCGGCAAGAAGTGGCGCTCGGTCTACACCCCGGACGTACTGGCCGTGGGCGAGGGCCCGTCCGCCTGGACCGACTTCTTCACCCAGCAGCTGCGCTGGTCGCGGGGTACGTACGAGACGATCCTCAAGCAGTACTGGCGCGGGTACGGCACACTGCCGCCCGGCAAGCTCTTCAACTACACGATGATGATCATCTTCTACCCGATGTCGGCGCTCAACTGGATCCTGGCCGCGCTGAGTTGCGCGCTGTTCCTGGGCATGGGCGCCTCGGGTGTGCAGATCGACCCGGCGATCTGGATGATGCTGTACGGCAACGCCTCGGCCCTCCAGATCGGTCTCTACATCTGGAACCGGCGGCACAATGTCTCGCCGCACGAGCCCGAGGGTTCCGGCGGGCTGGCCGGTATGGCGATGTCCGCGATGTCCGCGCCGCTGTACGCCCGTTCCCTGATGGACGCGGTCCTGCGGCGCAAGAGCAGCTTCGTGGTGACGCCCAAGGGCGACTCGTCCAGCCCGGACACGCTCTTCGGCACGTTCCGGATCCATCTCTTCTTCATCCTGATCTTCGGCGGATCGCTGGTCTCCTCCTTCTTCTTCGGGCACGACCATCCGGCGATGATCACGTGGGCGACGCTGGCCATGCTGATCACGGCGGCGCCGATCTTCGCGTGGCGCTGGGGGATGCGCGAGGAGAAGAAGAAGCGGCGGGGACAGCGCGGGGCGCACCGCGGGGGCGGTGGCGGTCACGCGCGGCCGGGCGGCGGACCGGCGGGCGGCGAGGCGCCACCGACCGTACGACAGCCCGCGGTTCCCGGCCAGGCGCTTCCGCGGCAGCCGGCGGCCACCGACCAGACCGTACGTATTTCCCTTGGGGGACATAAGAAATGAGCGCGATTCCCGTCCGGCACAACCACCGCAAGAACCGCGCCCGTCGCATAGCGATAGGCGCCGCGGTGATCGTCGCGGTGGCAGGCTTCAACGGACCCGCGCTCTACCGGTTCAGCTCCGAGCAGTACCACGAGTACAAGATCAACCGCCCTGAGTACAAGGCGGAGAACGGCTACTGGGAATTCCTCGACGTACCGGCCGACTTCGAGATCAATTCGATCCACGCCTCCTTGCTGCACACCGGCAAGGTGCTGCTGATAGCCGGCTCCGGGAACAACCAGAAGAACTTCGACGCGGGCAAGTTCGAGTCGGTGCTCTGGGACCCGGAGACCAACAAGTACAAGAAGATCCCCACACCCAAGGACATGTTCTGCTCCGGGCACACCCAACTGCCCGACGGGAACCTGCTGGTGGCGGGCGGCACGAAGCGGTACGAGAAGCTCAAGGGCGATGTCACCAAGGCCGGCGGCCTGATGATCGTCCACAACGAGGACCCGGACAAGCCGATCACGCTGCCCGCCGGCACGGTCTTCACCGGCAAGGGGAACGGCAGGACGTTCGTCTCCAAGGACCCCGTCCTGGTCGAGAAGGCGACGAAGATCTTCGACAAGGAGACGGGTGCGTTCCTGCGGACCGAGCCGGGTCTGGGCCGTATCTACGTCGAGGCGCGCGAGTCCGGCAAGAAGTACGAGACCGGCACCGAGGACAACTACCGGGTGCACGGCATGAAGGGCTCCGACGCCCGCAATGTCTACGGCATCGCGCAGAAGCTCGCGCTCGACAAGAAGGACTTCCAGGGCATCAGGGAGGCGTTCGAGTTCGATCCGGTCGCGGAGAAGTACATCAAGGTCGACCCGATGAACGAGGCCCGCTGGTACCCGACGCTGACCACGCTCAAGGACGGCAAGGTCCTGGCGATGTCGGGGCTGGACGAGATCGGCCAGATCGTTCCGGGCAAGGACGAGATCTACGACCCGAAGACCAGGAGCTGGGAGTACACCGGGATCATCAGGAAGTTCCCCACCTACCCGGCGGTCTTCCTGATGGACAACGGCAAGCTGTTCTACAGCGGCTCCAACGCGGGTTACGGCCCGGCCGACGTCGGCCGCGACCCGGGGATCTGGGATCTGGAGACGAACACGTTCGACAAGATCCCGGGGCTGAGCGACCCGGACCAGATGGAGACCTCGGCGACGGTCATGCTGCCGCCCGCGCAGGACCAGAAGTTCATGGTCATCGGCGGCGGCGGGGTCGGGGAGTCCGAAAAGTCCAGTGACAAGTCCCGGCTGGTCGACCTGAAGGACCCCGACCCCCGCTTCAGGGACGGCCCGACGCTGGAGCAGGGCACCCGCTACCCGAGCGCCTCGCTGCTGCCCGACGACAGCGTGCTGGTCACCGGCGGCTCGGAGGACTACCGGGGGCGCGGCGGCTCGGACATCCTCCAGGCCCGGATGTACGACCCGAAGTCGTCCACGTACAAGCGGGTGGCCGACCCGGCGGTGGGCCGCAACTACCACTCGGGCTCGGTGCTGCTGCCCGACGGCCGCGTCATGATCTTCGGCTCGGACTCGCTCTTCGCCGACAAGGCCAACACCAAGCCGGGCGTCTTCGAGCAGCGGATCGAGATCTACACCCCGCCGTACCTCTTCCGCGACTCACGCCCGACGCTGTCGGACGGCCCCAAGAGCGTCGAGCGCGGCGGCACGGCGGCGTTCAGGACGAAGGACCCGGCATCGCTCAAGACGGCGAAACTGATGCGCCCGAGCGCGGTCACGCATGTCACCGACGTCGAACAGCGGTCGGTGGCACTGGACATGAAGAAGACGGCGGACGGCATCGAGGTCACGATCCCGAAGAACAGCGCGCTGGTCCCGCCGGGCTGGTACATGCTCTTCGTCACGGACGAGAAGGGAACGCCGTCGGAGGGCGTGTGGGTGGAGGTCCCGTAGGGGCGGGGGGCGAGCACCGGCCCGTCCCGGCTACTCCCCGGCGTCGCGCGCCAAGTCCAGGGCGTAGTCCGGGTACCAGTCCCCCGCCTTCGGGCCGCCCTTGCAGTCGCCGTCCGACTCTCCCGGGCGCTTGATCCAGAGGTATGCCTTGACCAGGGGGTCGCCGGTCTTCGTGGTCGGTTGTTCGCCCAGCGCCCGGCCCGGCGGGTTGCACCAGTTCTCGCTCGGGTCGCCCTTGGTGTACGGGCCGTTGCCGTTGCGGCTGGTGTCGATCACGAAGGGCTTGTCACCGACCTTCGCGGAGAGCCGCTTGCCGAAGTCCTTGCTCGCCGCCGTCGGGTAGAAGTTGGACACATTGACCGAGAAGCCGTCCGCCTCGGCGATGCCCGCCCGCTGGAGCGGTTCGAAGAGCGCGTCGGGGGTCTGCCAGCCGGCGTTGCCCGCGTCCAGATAGACCGAGGTCGCCGGCTGCTGCTTGAGCCGCTGGATGGCGCCCTTGAGCAGGTCGTACCGCTCCTCGTGGAACTGGCCGGGGGTACAGCCGTCCACCAGGTGCAGTACGGCGTCCGGCTCCAGGATCACGGTCGCCCGGCGGTCGCCGATGCCCTTCGCGACCTGGTCGACCCACGCGCGGTACGCGTCGCCGTCCGAGGCGCCGCCCTTGGAGAACTGGCCGCAGTCGCGGTGCGGGATGTTGTAGAGGACGAGCAGCGCGTCGCGGTCGGCCTTCGTCGCCGCTTCCGTGAAGCCCTTGGTCTGTGCCTCGGGGGCGTCGGGGCCGATCCACTCGGCGACGGGCTGTTCGGCGATCTTCCGGATCAGCGCGGCGTTCCCGGCGTCACCCGCGCTGTCGTACGCGGCGACCTGACGCGCCGCCCTGCCGTCGGGGTTGACCCAGTACGGTGCGTCCGCCTTGGGCCGCTGGCCGATCGGCGCCGGCTTCGTACCGCCGTCCCCGCCGTCGCCGTCACCGTCGGACGAACAGCCCGCCAGCAGCAGTACCGCCCCCGCCGCCGCCACACCGGCCCGTACGCGTCCGGCCCCCGCGCCGCGGCCGCGACCGGAATAACTGCCGTACATTCACTCCCCCTTGGTGCACCGTCACTGTGTCCGGGGTCCGGGACGGCGCTCCCCCGGCCGCCCCGGCCGAGCCGGCCCGGTCGTCACCAATCCTGGCATACCGGCCCCGGGCCGGGCGGTTTGCCCATCAGCTGTCGCGCGGCTCGGTCACACCCGTGAGATACGCCGAGACCACCACATTCGCCGTGTAGGCGCCTGCCTCGCGGTCGAAGTCGCCGCCACAGGTGATCAGTCGCAGCTCGGCGCGGGACTTCCTGTGCGGTCCATAGACCTTGTGCGCGTCGAAGCGGTCCTTGCCGAAGACCCGCACCTCGTCGATGGTGAACTCGGCGACCTTCCCGTCGGCCCTGGTCACCCGGATCTTCGCACCGGGCCGGGCGGCGCTCAGCCCGTGGAACACGGCCGGTTTCGTCTCGGTGTCGGCATGGCCGACGAAGAGCGCGGCGCCCTCCGCGCCCGGCTGGACCCCGCCGCCGTACCAGCCGACCGCGCGCGGTGTCGCGTAAGGCGGCGGGTCGACCGCCCCGGTGTCATCGAGTCCGCGCGCCACGACCGGCGCGTCGATCCCCATCGTCGGCACCTCCACCCGCCGCGGCTCCGCGGGCTCCAGTGGGGTACGGGCCGGCGGCAGTGCCACCCTCAGCGGGCGGCCGACCGCCGCCACATCGCCGGTGGTGAGAGCGGACCAGCCGCCCGGCCCTTCGCCGATGTCGCGGCCCCAGAGCCAGAGCCCCAGCAGCAGGACGGCCCAGGCCACTCCGGCCAGCGCTCTGCCGATGCCCGGGGGCGCGCTCCGGCCGGCCATGTCAGTCCGAGTCCCGCTCGGAGCGGCGCGACCGCCGGGCGCTCCTGAGGGCCACGGCGACCGCGGCGACGCCCGCCAGGACCAGGCCGATCACCGCGTGCGGCGTGCCGGGCCCGGTCGACTCCGCGTCCGCCCGCGTGTCCGTACGTACGTCACGCGCGTCATGTACGCCGCCCATGTCACCCACGTCATGTACGTCCCCCACTCCCGCGGCCAGGGGCGCCGCGCCACCGCCGCCCGCCCGGACCGGTGCGACGGGACTCGCGTGGTGCTCGGGCCGGCCGGGCCTGGCGTGGGCGACGACATCGAGGCTGCCCGCGCCCGCGTGACCACGGCCGTCACAGCGCACATCGATCCCGTATCTGCCCTCCTTGACGGAGGATCCGACAACGGACGATCCGGTCAGCGCACCGCCGGTGCCGCCCTTCAGCTCCGCCTCGGCGGCGAAGACCCGCGACACGGCGGCGCCCGAACCACTCCCGCAGCCCTCCGCCCTGATCTCGATCTCACCGCCCGGGGCGACGGCGTACGGAGAGACCGTGACCCGTACGGAGTCAACGGAGTCGTGGGCCCGCGCGGCGGCGGCACCGGTCGCGGGCGCGGCCACCAGTACGGCGACCGCCCCCGCGACGCGGAGAGCGAGCAACCCTGAACGCATCGTGAACCTCCTGGTACACGACAGACTCACGCGCGTCGCGGGATTTCGCATCCGCAGCGCGCGGTCACTCGCTCATACGCCGTACGGACCCACTCAGACGCGGTCGATCAGATCGGCGATCGAGTCGACGATCTTCGACGGACGGAACGGATAGCGGTCCACATCGCCGGGGGTCGTCACGCCGGTCAGCACCAGGAACGTCTCCATCCCGGCCTCCAGACCGGCCAGCACATCGGTGTCCATCCGGTCACCGATCATCGCGCTGGTCTCGGAGTGCGCGCCGATGGCGTTGAGCCCGGTCCGCATCATCAGGGGGTTGGGCTTGCCCGCGAAGTAGGGGGCCTTGCCGGTGGCCTTGGTGATCAGCGCGGCGACGGCGCCGGTCGCGGGCAGCGGGCCCTCGGTCGAGGGGCCGGTCTCGTCGGGGTTGGTGCAGATGAACCGCGCTCCGCCGTTGATCAGCCGGATCGCCCGGGTCAGCGCTTCGAAGCTGTACGTACGGGTCTCGCCGAGCACCACATAGTCCGGCTCGTGGTCGGTGAGGATATAGCCGATGTCGTGCAGGGCCGTCGTCATCCCCGCCTCGCCGATGACATACGCCGTACCGCCGGGCCGCTGGTCCTCCAGGAACTTGGCGGTGGCGAGCGCCGAGGTCCAGATGTTGTCCACGGGTACATCGAGGCCCATCCGGGCCAGCCGGGCCTGGAGATCGCGCGGGGTGTAGATGGAGTTGTTGGTGAGGACGAGGAACGGCCTGCCCGACTCCCGCAGTCGCTTGATGAATTCGGCGGCGCCGGGGATCGGGACCCCCTCATGGATGAGGACACCGTCCATGTCGGTGAGCCAGGACTCGATCGGCTTGCGCTCTGCCACTGGACTGTTCTCCGCTCTGCGGTGGCCAATAATGCACGGTCCGACACGCCCAGCCTAACCAGGGCGTGCGAGGGACAGCACAGGGTCCCGGCACGGAATCCCGTCCACCGCGCGAGCAACACGAGCAAGCCGGGCCCGGCCGGTCAGGGGCGCCCGGTCCGCAGCCGCCGTACACCGACGACCAGCACGACTCCGGCGGTGAGCAGGGCGACGGCGGCGGCGATACGGCCGACGAGGTCACCGCCCAGGTCGCCACCGGTTCCGGTGCCGGCGAGTTCGGGGTCGGGGTCGGGGCCGGGGGGTTCGTAGGGGCCGGGGGTGGCGGCGGGCGGGGGGTAGGGGGGCGGGGACGTGGGGGGCACTCCCACGCCGGAGTCCGGGGCCGAGTCCGATTCCGGGGCCTGGGTCGGGTGCGCGTTCGGGTCCCGGGGCCGGGTGGGGTCCGCGCCCGTCACCTTGTCCTTGTCCCCCTTGTCCCCCTTGTTCTCCCTGCTCTCCCTGTTCTCCTTCTCCTTGTTCTCCTTGTCTTTGTTCGCCCGGCCCCCGCTCACGGCGAAGTCGTAGGCGTTGGACTCCCCCACCCAGTCACCGTCACCACCCCGGCGCTGCACGGTCGCGGCGCTCATCACGACCCTGTTCGGGCGCGTGTCCGGCGCGAAGGCGAGCCGCGCGCTGACGGTCACGGTCCGGCCCCTGGGGACGACGAAGCCCGGGAACCCGTCGTCGAGGACGCCGACGATCTCGTCCTCGTCGGTCTTCTCCAGCGACAGCGTGCGCCACCGGTCTCCGTCGCCGGACGTCGCGGGCCTGATCTGGAGCGTGACCTGGGAGACGGCGAGTGTCCGGTCCCGGTCGGCGAGGACGATCACGGGATGGATGTGCCGGCAGTCCGCGTCCGTGGTGTTGGTCAGATCGAGATACCAGGCTCCGGGGCCGCCGCCCGGCCGGAAACCGGCGGGCCCGCCATGGATACGCGCCTCGATCGGGAAGTCACGATCGGAGACATCGCCACAACTCGGCTCACGCGCATCGGCCGAGGCCGCCTGGACAGCCGTCACCACAGCCGTCACCTGCGCCGCCCGCGCTTCCGCCGTGAGCGCGGGCAGCAGAGGCACGGCTGTCGGCGCGATCGCGGTGGCGGCGGTGACGCCGAAGGCGAGGGCGCGGCGGAGCGGAACGGCTCGGGCGAGGCGGTTGGATCGCATGGATCGCAAGGAAGTCGAGAGTCGCATGGGTCGCACGGCCTTTGCTGATCGCGTGACGGTCGGGGCAGCCGCCTGGCCGGCCGGTCGGCCACGAGGCCCGCATCCCTGACGCTGTCATGTGCCGGAGGCCCGGCCCGAGCGCTGTACCCCCAAATGACTGACTCATCGGACAAACAGACTCGATCGGCCCAGCTCCGCACTCAACCCGACTCCGCACTCAACCCAGCTCCGCACCGCGGCGATGCCGGAACACCGGCGCCAGGACCAGTTGCGCGGCGCCCTCCGCGACCGGGTGTGCTCCTCCCTCGGCCGCCGCTACGGGGATGCCCGCGCCCCGGGCGCGTTCGGCGACGACGGCGGCCACTCCCCGTACGAAACGCTCCTCATGCGCGGCGATCGTCCGGCCGCCGAGCAGCACGCGGTCGATATCGAGCAATCCCACCAGGTTCGCCGCCCCGGCGCCGAGCACCCGTGCGGCCTCCGCCAGATCGCCGCGCGCGACCGCCGCCAGACAGAGCGCCTCGATACAGCCGCGGTTTCCGCACTCGCACAGGGGCCCGTCGAGCTGGATGACCTGGTGGCCGAACTCGCCCGCGCCGGTGCGCGCGCCCCGGTGGAGCGTGCCGCCGAGGACGAGCCCGGCCCCCAGGCCCGTACCGAGATGGAGATACACGAACGAGTCGCCCGGCCCGCGCAGCGCGAGTCCGAGGGCGGCGGCGTTGGTGTCCTTGTCGAGGACGACGGGGAGTTGGAGACGGGCGGCGAGGGCGTCGCGCAGCGGGAAACCGTCCCACTGCGGAAAGCCGGTGACGCGCCGGGGTACGCCGGTGGCGTGGTCGAGCGGCCCTGGCATCGCGACCCCGACACCGAGCAGTTTCCCGACGCCACGTCCCGCATGTTGTACGGAATCCACGCGCTCGCACCCGACGCCCCCGGCGCGCCCCTCCTCGACCGGCGCCGCCTCGACCCGGCCCGCCTCGACCCGCCCCGCCTCCGCCCGTACCGCGTCCACCTGTACCGCCGCCGTCTCGATCACCCGCTCCGCCCCCGCCCCGAGGTCGAGCGGCACCCGCCGTACGGCCACCGGCGTACCGGCCAGGTCGACCAGGACCGCCGTCAGTTCGTCGCGGTCGAGGTGCAGGCCCACGGCGTGCGCGGCCGAGGGGACGAGTCGCAGTACGGTCCGGGGCTTGCCGCCCGTGGAGGCGCGGCGCCCGGCCTCCGCCGCCATGCCCTCCGTGCGCAGCCTGGCCGTGATCTTGCTGACCGCCTGGGGGGTGAGGCCGGTGCGCTCGGCGAGTTCCAGCCGGCTGATCCCGCCCTCGCCCGCCGTACGCAGCAGGTCGAGCACCAGCGCCGCGTTGTGTCCGCGCAGCACCGGGAGATTGGCTCCCGCGTTCCCTCTGTTCACATCCGTCACGTCTGCCATTGTCTCTCCTGCTTGCACTTTGGAAACACCGTTGCTTAAGTGGACGCATGACTGGTACCGGCACCCCTCTGCGCGTCGGACTCGTGGGCTACGGCCTCGCGGGCTCCGTCTTCCACGCCCCGCTGATCGCCGCCACCGACGGGCTCGCCCTCGATACGGTCGTCACCTCCAGCCCGGAGCGCAGGGAGCAGGCGCGCGCCGAGTTCCCCGGCGTACGGTTCGCGGCCTCGCCGGACGAGCTGTGGCAGCGGGCGGACAGCCTCGACCTCATCGTCATCGCCTCCCCCAACAAGACCCATGTCCCGATCGCGACGGCCGCGCTCAAGGCCGGTCTGCCGGTCGTCGTGGACAAGCCGGTCGCGGGCAGCGCGGCCGAGGCGCGCGAACTGGCCACGCTCGCCGAGGAGCGCGGGCTGCTGCTCTCCGTCTTCCAGAACCGCCGCTGGGACAACGACTTCCTCACGCTCAGCCGTCTCGTCGCGGCCGGCGAGCTGGGTGACGTACAGCGCTTCGAGTCCCGTTTCGAGCGGTGGCGCCCGCAGCTCAAGGGCGGCTGGCGCGAGTCGGGCGCGGCGGAGGAGATCGGAGGTCTGCTGTACGACCTGGGGAGTCATGTCGTCGACCAGGCGCTGGTGCTGTTCGGCCCGGCGGTACGGGTGTACGCGGAGACGGACGTACGCCGTCCCGGCGCCGAGGCCGACGACGACACCTTCATCGCGCTCACGCACGCGAACGGCGTGCGCTCCCACCTCTACGCCAGCGCCACCACCGCCCAACTGGGTCCGCGCTTCCGTGTACTGGGCTCGGCGGCCGGTTATGTGAAGCACGGACTCGACCCCCAGGAGGCGGATCTGCGCGCGGGCAGACGGCCGGGCAGGGGCCCCGCCTGGGGCGTGGAGCCCGAGTCGCTGTGGGGCCGGATCGGGGCCGGGGAGTCGCCGCTGACGGGCGGCGGCCATCCCGTGGAGACCGAGCCGGGCGACTATCCGGCGTACTACGCGGGGATCGCCACCGCGCTGCGCGAGGGCACCGCCCCGCCGGTGACGGCGCACGAGGCGGCGGCGGCGCTCGACGTACTGGAAGCGGCGCGGCGCTCGGCCCGCGAAGGCACCGCGGTCACGCTGGAGTTCCGGTCATGACCACTGACGCTTCCGCCGGACCCACCGCGCCCGCCACCTCCACCGCCTCCACCACTCCCACCATGGCCGAACTCGAAGCGCAGGAAGCCCGGCTGATCCTGCGTCACTTCACCTACGACGACGCGTGGGCGCTGGGCGGTCTGCTGGTCGAGCTGGCGCGGGAGCAGAACGCGCCGGTGGCGATCGACATCCGCCGGGGCGCGCAGCAGCTGTTCCACTGCGCCCTGCCAGGATCGACGGCGGACAACGACGCGTGGATCGACCGCAAGCGCCGGGTCGTGGAGCGGTACGGCGCCAGCTCGCTCCTCGTGGGCACGCGCTTCCGCGCCAAGGGCACCACCTTCGAGGACTCCTCCCGCCTCGACCCGGACCTGTACGCGGCGCACGGCGGCTCGTTCCCGATCGCGGTGGAGGGCGCGGGCGTCATCGGTACGGTGACGGTCTCGGGCCTGCCGCAGGTGGAGGACCACGCCATGGTGGTGCGGGCGCTGGAGCGGCTGCGCGGCTGAGGAGCCAGGGGCGGGTACGGAACGGGCGGACCGTTCCGTACCCCGGCGGCCTTGTGACCCTGGCGGCCTCCTGAGCCGGGCCGACTCGCGGCACTGGCGGCCTCCGGAGCCCGGCCGCCCCGTGACCTGGCCACCTCCCGCCCCCGGCCGCCCGCCCCCGGCCGCCCGCGCCTCGCGTCACGCGTCACGTGTCACGCGTCCTTGAACTCCTGGCGCTGCCGCCCCAGTCCCTCGATCTCCAGCTCCACCACATCACCCGCGCGCAGATACGGCTTGGGCTCCGGCTTGCCCAGCGCCACCCCGGCCGGCGTCCCGGTGTTGATGACATCGCCCGGGTACAGCGTCATGAACTGGCTGACGTACCGCACGACTTCGCCCACCCCGAAGATCTGCTCGGCGGTCGTCCCGTCCTGCTTCAGCTCACCGTTGACGCGGAGCCTGAGCGCCAGGGCCTGCGGGTCGGGCACCTCGTCCGCGGTCACCAGCCAGGGCCCCAGCGGGTTGAACGTCTCGCAGTTCTTGCCCTTGTCCCAGGTGCCGCCGCGCTCGATCTGGAACTCGCGCTCGGAGACATCGTGCGAGACGGCGTACCCGGCGACATGCGCCAGCCCGTCCGCCGCGGAGTCCAGATAGCGCGCGGTACGGCCGATGACGACCGCGAGTTCGACCTCCCAGTCGGTCTTGACGCTCCCCCGGGGCACGAGGACGGTGTCGTCGGGGCCCACCACGGTGTCCGGCGCCTTGAAGAAGATGATCGGCTCGGCCGGAATCTCGGCTCCGGTCTCCGCCGCGTGGTCGTGGTAGTTCAGCCCGATGCACACGATCTTGCCGATCCGGGCGAGCGGTGGTCCGATACGCGGCCCGGCTCCGTCGAGTACGGGCAGTTCGCCGGACGCGGCGGCCGACCGGATCCGGTCGAGTGCGGCGTCATCGGCGAGCAGCGCGCCGTCGATGTCCGTGACCAGCCCGGACAGATCCCTGAGGGTCGTCCCGTCCTGGTCGAGCAGCGCGGGGCGCTCGGCCCCGGCCGTACCGACACGCAGCAGCTTCATGTCTGTCTCCTCTGCTCGAACATGACCCGGCCGATGGGTGCGGTCACCGGAGGGGATCGGCTGATCCTCCAAGACATCCGATCACTCTGCAAGACCCTGTTCAGACCCTGGACCGCCATGGCAGGTGGCAGTGGCCTCAGATGACGGTCGCCAGTGCGCGCGACGGATACATGTCCCGGTAGAGGAAGTAGCGTTCGGCCGCCGTCCACGTCGTACTCGTCACCACGTACAGCGCGGCGGCGAGCGGCACCACGGCGACGGTGAAGAGCGTCGCGAAGGAGAGCAGCGGCATCATCTTCGTCATCGCGCCCATGCCCGGCATCTGCTGCCCGTCGGGCCCCGCCGGCATCGCGGGAGCGTGCGCCATCTGGATCTTCGTCCGGCGGAAGTTGAAGGTGGCGACCCCGGCGACGATCGCGAAGAGGCCCAGATACACCAGCCCCGCGCCGCCCAGCACCCCGCCGTGCGCGAGCGCGTCCGTCCAGCGGTCACCGAGCGGCGCGGCGAAGAGGGAGTGGCCGAGCAGTTCGTTCCGCTCGCCGCCGATCGTCCGGTTGGAGAAGAGGTGGTACATCAGGAAGAACGCGGGCATCTGGAGCAGGCTCGGCAGACAGCCGGAGAGCGGCGAGACCTTCTCCTTGGCGTGCAGTTCCATGAGCGCCTTCTGCATGCGCTCGGGGTTCTTGCCGTGCTTCTTGCGCAGCTCGGCGATCTGCGGGGCGAGTTTGGTACGTGCCTTCTGGCCGCGGGCCGCCGCGCGGGAGAGGGGATGGATCGCCAGCCGTACGCAGGCCGTGAAGAGGATGATCGCCGCGGCGGCGGCGCCCGCGCTGAAGAGGGGCTGGAGAAGATTGGCGAGTTGTCCGACCAGATTGGCGAAAACGGACATGGTGAGCCCTCCGTGGGTCTCGTCGTGCCGGATGAGATCAGCTCGGCATGACGACCCGCGCGGGGGTGGGGAGAGGGTGCGTGCGTACGGCGGGCGCTTGTCGCGCCCGTGCCCGTGACTCCGCTCCGCGTATCCCTTCCCTGCTCTGCGTACCCCTGCTACGCGGCCGTCGGGAGAAGACGGCCGGGTGCTCGGGGCCGGGTGCGGCCCGAGGCGTCGGGGTCCCGTTGGGGCAGGAAGGCGGTACGTTGCTCGCGGTCGCGGATGGCCGTACGTACCCGGTGGCGCGGGTGAGCGGGTACGGAACGCGCGCTGATCAGGGCGCAGACGACGAGGGCGGAGCCCGCGGCGGCGGTGGCGGTGGCGGCGAGCGCGACGGCGGCGGAGAGGCCGCCGGCGTCGAGGAGCAGGACTTCGGCGACGAGGAAGAGCAGCAGCCCGGCGGGGCGCAGCAGCCGCAGCGCGCTGCGGTCCATGGGCCTGCCCCTCTCGTTCCGGGTGTCGGAGTGCTGTCGGAGTGCTTGTCGGAGCGTTGCTACGACGCATTCCTACGACAAACGCCGCTTCAGCCGTTATACACGATCGGTCTCCAGTGGCTGAAGCGGTCGACGGGCCCGGAGCAGGACCCGGCGTACCGGATCCCCCGGGTCCGGTACTTCACCGTACGTGCCCAGTTCCATACCGTGAGTGGCCGGACTCGACGGAATCGCCGTAGCCCGCTCACCACCACAAGTCCCGTGGTCACCGCGAAGGCAATGAAATAGCCCCAGTTGAGGCTTATCACCCCGTACGAGATGGTCGAGACGACCACGCCCATGCCGGTGATCTGGAGCTGGATGTACGGCAGGAGGAAGACGGTCGCGAGCACCGCCGTCAGGGCGCCCAGCCAGGGGCGTCCAAAGCGGTGGGCGAGTATGTCCGTGATCCCCACAAGATCATGGCGGCGTGCATAGCCCCACAACATGGGGCCGACGACATAGCCGACGGCGCAACCGCAGGACATATAGGCGACCACATAGAGGACGGGTGCGCCGTAGTTGTAGCCCCAACCCGCGGCGCCCAGATAGCTGAAACTCGTATAGCTCTCGCCGGCCATCAGGACCCAGATGAAGACGGCGCCGAGACTGCGTCCCCCCACGGACCACTCGGCGATCCCGCCGCCCGTACGCCGCCGGACGGCGAGCAGCCCGAGGCCGACCGTCCCGACCATGAAGACGGCGAAGATCGTGGTGGCGACGGCGGCGTTCACTCCGCTCCCTCCCGGCGCCGCAGCCGCTGATCCCCGCGCCAGGCCAGCGCGACGGCGACGGGCGTCAGCACCGTCGCGCCGAGCAGCCACAGGGACAGGAACGGCAGCCCGAGGACCACGGGCCGCACCCGGTTCACCCAGGGCAGCGCCACCAGGAACAGCACGAAGGGAACCAGCAGCCAGAGCAGATGAGGACGGTGTCGGAGCACGTCAGGACCTTGGACGAGGCACGACCGACCGCCGCCCTCCGCTCCCGCCCCGCACGGCAGTACGGTGTCCGTCATGCGCCCCGACATGCCTGCCGACCACACCACGGAAGCCGAGCGCCTGCTGCGCACCGCTGCCCAGTACCCCGAGGATCACGAGCCCCTGCTCCTCCGTGCCGCGGCCCATCTGGAACTGGCCGGCGACCGCGGTCGCGCGAGCGGCCTCTACGACACCCTCCTCGCGGCCTCCCCCGACCACCCCCACCTGGTGAAGGCGCTCCAGGCCGCCAACCTCTGGGAGTACGGCCACGAGGCGGAGGCCCGCGCGATCATCGAGGGCCTGCGCGCCGCGGCCCCGCTGGACCCGGGCCCCTGGGAGATCGCCGCCGAGACCCTGGAGTCCCACGACGAGCTGGAAGCGGCCCACGACACCTTCACGACCGCGCTCAACACGCTCCTCACCCCCGGCGAAGAGGTCCCGTACCCGGTCCACAACCTGCTGATCGGCCGCCACCGCGTCCGCCGCCTGCTGGCCCTGGACCACGACGACTGGGACGGCCTCGCGGACCGCGTCAACCCCGCCTCGGTCACCCTCGACGAACTCCACGACCCCAAACGCCTCTGGTCCCTGGGCTCCGACAACCCCGCGGAACTCCAGGCCGAGATCACCCGCCTCCGCGCCGAACTCGGCTCGTACCGCACGGCCCTGTCCCGCCCGTTCCCGGTGGCGATGCTGCACTGGCCGGCCGCGGAACTGGCCGAACTCCTCGCCGCGTACCCGACGCTGGCCGGCGAGTACCCCTCCCACGAGACCCACCTGTCCCACCTCGAATCCTCCCTCCGCGACCTCGCCGCCACCGGCACCCCCAACCTGGGCATCGTCACGGCCACGGTCCCGTCGTACGAGGCGTTCGCGGCCTCGGAACAGTCTTCCCCCGCCAACACGGACCTGCTCCCCCAATACGCCACCACCCTCGCAGCCCGAGGCCGAGCCACCCCCTGGCCCCCAGCCCGCAACGCCCCTTGCTGGTGCGGCTCGACAAAGCCCTACAGGGACTGCCACGGGGCAGGCTAGGGACGGGACGCTTATCTGCCGAGCAAGGATTTTCGACCTATTCGTCCAAGTTGGAAACCCTATGCACTACCGTTGCAATACGACCCCATTCAATTTGCCGTCCCTGCCCAGCCTCCTCCCTCACACACGGAAATCATGACCGCAGCCATCCCCTCCTCCCCGGGCGTTTCCGCGCGCATGAGTCGTCAGCCCAGCCGGGATACGGCGCCCGAATTGGCAGTACGTAAGCTGCTCTACGCCTCCGGACATCGCTACCGGTTGAACGTCAGGGTGCCCGACATGCCGCGGCGGACCATCGACGTCGCGTTCACCCGACCGAAGATCGCCGTGTTCATCGACGGATGCTTCTGGCACGGGTGCCCCCAACATGGGACTCACCCGAAGTCAAATGTCAACTGGTGGCGAGAGAAGCTCAGTCGCAACATGGCACGAGACCGAGAGACGACAGAGCATCTCACCGACGCAGGATGGATCGTCCTGCGCTTCTGGGAGCACGAGGCACCTGCTGAAGTCGCAACCAAGATTGCAACCGCCGTCGCCGCCCGGAGGGTTAAGTGACGCGAGCGTTCTGCCGCTGACCGACGCCGACAAGAAAGTTGCCGGTCGAAGCGATTGTCAGACCCTTCGCCTAGTGTCTCCTACTGTCGTCTACGCGGGGAGGCATGGTCATCGTGGCTGGGGAGACTCTGACGTCAGTGGAGATCTGTGCAGGGGCCGGGGGGCAGGCAATAGGTGTCGAACAGGCAGGTTTCGAACATCTCGCCCTCGTCGAGCACAACAGTGAGGCCTGCCGGACGCTTCGTCTGAACCGCCCCTCATGGAAAGTGATCCAGGAGGATGTTAGAGAATTCTTTCCCGATCAGACCTTGGAAAGGGTCGACCTGCTGGCAGGAGGTATCCCTTGCACTCCGTATTCCGTGGCGGGGAGGCAGCTTGGAGCCGATGATGAACGAGATCTCCTCCCCGAGGCAATCAGGTTGACAGCAGCCATGCGCCCAAGAGCTGTGATGTTGGAGAACGTCTCTGCTCTGGCGAGAAGCGCCAAGTTCGCATACACGCGCCAAACCCTCGTAGACCGTTTCGAAGAATTGGGCTACGTCGTACAGATGGAAATCTTGGATGCCCAGCACTTTGGAGTCGCCCAGCGACGTAAGCGCGCCATCGTAATAGCCCTACACGAAAAAGACTTCAGGAACTTCCAATGGCCGCTCAGAGTGTGGGAGCTACCTCCGACAGTGGGCGAAGTACTTGAGGAATCCATGGCATCGAACGGTTGGCTTGGGGCCTCGGAATGGGCACTCCTCGCGGACGGAGTAGCACCGACACTCGTCGGGGGTTCAACAAAGCATGGGGGCGGAGACCTTGGCCCCGACCGAGCCAAGCAAGCTTGGGCCAAACTGGCAGTAAATGGCGACTCCTTGGCCCATGAAGTCCCTGGCCCCACCTTCGCCTTGCGTCACGGTGTTGGACGAGGAGGATGGAAAGGCTACCCTCGGCTCACAGCCCCCCAAGCCGCCATACTCCAAGGTTTTCCGCCCGATTGGAAGTTTTCGGGCGGCAAGACCGCGAGATACAAGCAGATCGGGAACGCCTTCCCGCCGCCTGTGGCCCGCGCCGTCGCTGCTTCGATCGCCACCGCTCTCCGTAGTTCATCGAGTACGGCAGCATGACGGCCTCGTCGCCCACCGAGCCATCAGCCGTACCAGCACCCGTCCCGGGTAAACCGTGCAACCAACTGCCCGCGCATGTCTGTAGTCTGTCCGCCATGACCGCCCGCACCACTGCCAAGTTCAACGTCGTCGATCTCTTCGCTGGCTGCGGCGGCTTCACTCAAGGCTTCCACAGGTACAAGCCCGGCCCTGAGGGCTCGCCCTTCCGCTCCATCGCCGCAGTCGAGTTCGACCGAGCAGCAGCCTCCACGTACGCTGCAAATTTTGGCGAGAATACGAGCAATGAATGCGAAGTATTTCCCGGGGATATTAAAGAATGGGATCCAAGTCCCTACAAGGGGCGCGTGGACGTAATCCTCGGAGGACCCCCCTGCCAAGGGTTCTCCGGTCTCGGAAAAGAAAATCCACTGGACCCTCGAAATAAACTGTGGCGCGAATACGTGAAAGTGGTAGCAGCCCTTGAGCCGAAGATTTTCGTAATTGAGAATGTAGATCGATTCTTCAATTCGCCAGAATATAGGGCACTTCAAGGATCCAACAAACAAGGATTGCTGCGGAAATATACACTCACCGAGAAAACCATCCTGAACGCCGCAGACTTCGGAGTACCTCAGGCAAGAAGGCGGGCGATTGTAATCGCTACACACAATGATCTGCCGCCTTTGGGTAATCCATCCCCGACTCACGAGAGGAAGGATCCGAAGAAAAACCCCGAGCTCTTCGATACATCCAGCCTTCTCCCCTGGCAGAGCGTTGAGAATATTTTCACAGAGAGCGCTACCGAGCCGCTAACGACTTCACTTCCGGAGCGTGAGGTGAAACTCCTTGGAGAGGTGGTCCCAGGCACGTACCGAACAAGCGAACTTCACATTGGACGAAACCCCACCGCCCTCTCCCTAGCCAGATATCAAGCCATCGGGGCCGGCGGAAACAGGAACGATCTCCGCGAGAAAACAGCGATGATTGACGGAAAGGAAGTCCCTTTGTCCACAGTGAGCTGGAATCGCCACACCAGCGGTTCTGGCGATGTCATGGGACGCCTGCGCCTTAATTCACCGTCAGTAACCATCCGAACCGAGTTTTTCAAACCGGAGAAGGGACGCTACCTCCATCCAACAGCCAACCGTCCCATTACTCACTACGAGGCGGCAATGATCCAGGGATTTCCTGACGATTTTCACTGGTGCGGCACCAAGGTGCAGATCGCCCGCCAGATTGGCAACGCAGTTCCGATCGGACTTTCCGAGGCTCTCGCAAAGCACATATATCAGCATCTACTTTCCCACGCATAGAAAATCTGCCTGCCGCCCCGACTTTTCTGGGCGACAGGCAGATCCTTTCCAGCCTACTGCGTGTTTGATCTACTGCCGAACAGGCCACCACCCTGGGTAAGGATACGCTGTTCGACATTCACGAGCCCCAGCAGAGCTGCGGTTAGAGCCTGCGACGTCAGCAGCAGACCGACATCGTCCCTACCAATGACGACGGCCTCTCCCGTTTCTGTTCTCGCTACCAGCGTGCCATTGAGGCTTTGGGCATGAACCACGTGCGCGACAGCTTCCTCACCATAAACGCGTTGCACCAAATGCCGCACATTTTCGTTGGTGGCTTTGGGCCATACATTCTCAGCCCAATAATTGAACTCCTGCTGAAACACAGGGTGTGTTGAGTTCAGGTGTACAACTCCCCTGTGTTCAACTCCGTCCACATCCTTGGTCTCATTCTGGGCATATCGGGCTAGGAACTTCGCCTCTTTGGAATCGAACGGCTCCCATTGAAAGGCAGGATATCCACCCCTCATGAGTGCAGTGCTTCCCGTTGCACTACCAGCGCGTGCAGGCAAGAGGATGCGCTTGGACGTCGAATCAACCTTGCCCCCGCCTGCCGATCCTCCGCCGCTCCCCGCCTTCTCTCTAGAGCGTGCCCCTGACACAGCCGCGCCAGCCGGAACTCCAAGGATCTTCCCTGCTGTGGAACTCATCACCCGGGAGGCCTTGAAGCGGGAATTGAGCCGATCGAGGATTCGCGACAGGTTCTTCCCCATTGAGCCATCCGACCGAGAACCGCTCTGGGCTCGCGCCGACTCCAGGGCATGTTTCAGCGGCTCGGGGAATTTTTCGAAGAAAGTATCGCCCCACTCGTCCCACGGCAACTCTGCACCCCCCTTTGCCATGAGGATGTGCCGCGACGCCTGAGTAAGCACACCCCACTCAGTCGGGCGGCTGTCACTGAATACCGGCGGTCGAAGGATCACCCAAGTGCGGTCCTTGATCTCGTCAGTGATCCCAAACTGCCTGTACCGGCTCTTACTGTGGTCGGCGTGATACGCCTCGCCCTGGTAGTCCACGACGACGATGGGATGCTGCTCGATGTAGTCGCTGGTGCCGCCTACCGGACGGTTGGGCTCGGCAACATAGAACCACTCGGCAATCGTGCCGTGTTCGTCGACGACTACTTCGCCAGACAATGGTGTGGGCGGAATATAGTGTCGCATCCCGTAGACGCGCCGAGGACGCCATACCATGGAGCTGCCATTCGGCAACTGCACGGTCTTATCCTTATTCTCGCGCCGATCGCTGGCGTTGGCCCCCTTGCGGTAGAGGTCAACGACCGTGGTCTCCACGCGCTTTCCCTGGCGCTCGGGAACATCCATCAAACGCCCGTTCAGATAACGAACGAGACCGTCCACACTCTCGCTGCGCGCTGGGTCAGGGTCCCCCGTCCACGTATCGCTGCGTTCCGATGCGCCCAACAGGACCATGATGGTGCCAGTTGTCATCCAATCGGGCTTGACGCGCCCCCAGTGACAGCCATGGTCTTCGTCCTCGTAGGGCGGCACCACGTCTTGGCGACCGAGGTACGACCCGTCCTCCTCGTCGTAGACATCCCACTCGCGAAATGTGTAGCTGTCACCTTCGCGACGAATCCACACCATATAGCCGTCGGGCTCGGCGTCGGTGTAGCTGATCACTACGACGCCATATGGATTCCATGGCAGCACAGAGGACTTGAAGCCCTGGCCGAAGTTTCCGTCTACTCCGATCGGCTTTCCTCCTCCTCCAAAGGAGGAGAGAAAGACCAACAGGTCGTCCGGGGCCATGCCCGACCCGTTGTCCATGATCGTGCGGCGCAGCACGCCGGTGCTCGCTGCCGCTTGCTCTTCGATTCCGAAGTGGATGGTCGAAGCGCCGCTCTCTTCCGAGTTTCGCCACGCTTCGCGGGCCCATTGGTAGCGACCACCGACCTCGTACGCCTGACGGATCAGGTTTCCCACAGCCTCCGGGGGCACGTGGACACGCCTAGCCATGAGTGACTCTCCTTCTTCTCCCTAGAGCCAAGCCCTAGAAAACGTGCAAGAGCGCCTTGCCCTTGCTGAGTTCACTCTAGGCGCAGGCTCCCTCCCCTCACACCGAGTTTCCGCACATCCATCCTTCCCAACTTTTCCCCTGGGCCTGAGTCAGACCTGCGCGTTCCCCTCCGTCTCGTAGCGCGCCTGGGCGCGGTCCAGGGCCTCGTCCGGGTCGCGGCCGTGGGCGCGGAGCCAGTGGAGGAGGTCGGCGATCATGCCGATCGCCGCCTCCTCCGCAACTGCCACGCTCAGGCGTTCGTGCCGCTGCGACATGAGGGTGTCCGGGGATCCATAGAGCGCCAGGAGGGCTTCTGCCTTTGCGACTTGAGGCCCTTCTACATGGTCGGAGCCCGAGCGGAGGCCCGTGGTCAGCTCGCACCAGGTGACCTTGGAGTCTCCACGCAGGATGACGCCCCAGCGGTCCGTGACGGCACTCACGAGTGCCATGCCCCTGCCCGACTCCTCCTCAGTCGTCACGGAGACGAGCGTGGGAAGCGCGCGGGTGTCCGGGTCGCTCACTTCGAGCCGGAGGTGTTGGCCGTTCATGGTTACGGCCAGCGTGGTGGGCGTCCCCGGGCCGACGTGCGTGATGACGTTGGTGACCAACTCAGTCACACACAGCTGTGCGGTGTCGACCAGCCCTGGCAGACCCCACAGGTTCAGATGCGCTCGCATGACGCGCCGTAGCCCAGCCAACTCCTCGGCTTCCGCCAGGAAGGGCAGATCCCATCCCTTCCTGGCGATACCAAATCGACACGCGCTCACATCAACCACCCCTGCCACATCGCTCGTTGGCCACCATGCGCGGCCGTACGTGTTTTTTAGAGTGGCACTTGGAACTCTCAAAATGGAACTCTCAAGAGAGTTCTCTGGGAGCACGACTGTTGCCGCGCGCCCCCGGCGCACGCTGTGTTGCCTGCGGTACGCGGCACCGTGCACGCTCTGGGAAATCAGACAAGAAGGGCCACATGCATGGCAGTCGGACCGACGACACGGAGGCGCCAACTCGGCGCCGATCTCCGCCGTCTACGGGAGAGGAAGGGCCTCACTCTTGAGGAGGCAGGAGCCCTGGTCAACATTTCCAAGGCGACCTTGAGCAGGTACGAGACCAAGGAAGGGACGGTCAAATGGCCTGCGGTCGACGCGCTCTGTCGCGAGTACGGCGCCTCAGAGCAAGAGCGGCTGGCACTGGTTGAGTTGGCGAAGGGGGCCAAGATCCGCGGGTGGTGGCGCTCGCTGGCTGATCCGATCCCCGAGTCCATGAACCTCATGTTGACGCTTGAGGACGAGGTCGTTCGTGAGGATCACTACGCCTGCATGTACGTCCCGGGCCTGCTGCAGACCCGTGCGTACGCGGAAGCGGTGCACCGCGCCTCAGAGATGCGCTGTTCCGAGCAGGAGATCGCCCACATGGTCGAGATCCGCATGAAGCGGCAGGAGTTGCTGACTCGGGACGAACCTCCGCACATCTTGGCCGTGATCGACGAGGCGGTGATCCGACGGACGGTCGGTGGGCGCGATGTCATGCGTGAGCAGTTGCGTCACCTGCTCACGCAAGCACGTGAGCCTCACATCACCTTCCAGATACTGCCGTTCGAGGCGGGCGCCCATGCCGCCGCGGTTGGCAGCTTCGTCATTCTCGGTGGAGCGACGCCCGAGCTTGACGTCGTGTACGTGGACATCATCGGCGGGGGCCTGTTCATGGAGAAGCCACAGGAACTCGCGCGCTATAAATTGGCGTTCGAATACCTGTGCGCGCAGGCGTTGGACGTCGAGGCGTCCGTCGCGCTCCTGGATCGGATCTGCGAGGAGTTGTAATGGATCGCGAATACCTCTGCTGGATCAAGTCGTCGTACAGCGGTGGGAGCGGCACCGAGTGCGTCGAGGTCGCCGGACTGGCCGATGGTTCGGTCATACGTGACTCGAAGGACCCTGATGGGGCCAGGCTCATTTTCCGAGGTGCGGCTTGGGGACGGTTCGTTCTGGGGGTGCGGGAGGGGCAGTTGGGGGGCTAGAGGTACGGGCGGATGATGATGTTCGGGCAGGTGGGGCGGGATTTGGCCAGGTGGAGTTTGGTGCGGATCGCCGCTACCAGTTCTTGGGGGTGGTCGCGGATCAGGGCTGGGGCCGCGCTGGTGACGTCGATGCCGTGGGACTCCAGGAGCAGGCGGCGGCGGAGGGTGGTGCGGTATTCGGTGACGCCCAGGTGGTATTCCTCCGAGTCGACCTCCAGGGCCACCCCCGCGAACGGCCAGTAGGCGTCCGGTCTGGCCAGGAAGGTGCCCGTCGGGGTGAAGAGGGCCGGGTTCCACAGGGCGTCCGGGAGGCCGGCGGCGCGGAGGGTGGTGCGGGCCTGGACTTCGGCGATGGAGCGGATGCCGACGCGGAGCTCGTCCAGGGCCGTGCGCACCGCCGGGTTGCGGAGGGCGTGGGAGGCGTGGAGTTCGGCGCGGAGGTCTTCCGGGTGGCAGCTGCACCGCTGGACCGTCGTCGCGAGGATCGCGCGGATCCGGTCCGGCGAGGGCTGGGGCCTGTCTTCAAAGTAGCGCCGTCCGCCCGAAGGGCGGGCCCGGCGGCGTCCGGTGCGTGCGATCGCAAGGCGGAGGGTCTCCCCAGTACTGGACGTACTGGGGTGATCCCGACAACGCAGCGAGCGTGCGTGCCGGGCGTCGCCGGGCAGGCGGGACTTTGAAGACAGGCCCCAGTAGGCCGCGAAGTCGGAGGCCGCGCGAACCGGGCGTACGCAGGGGATGCCGTCGACCAGCAGGGTCGGTGGCCAGCGGCTGGTGCGGCGCAGGTGTACGTACGATCTGTCGCGCAGGCCGCGGCGCGGGGCGACCAGTACGTCGGCGCGGTCCGTGCCCGCGTCCCGTACCCCGTACAGCGCGAGCGCCGCCTCGCCGGTCAGGACGGCTTTCGTGCCCGAGAGGGGGGTCGTCTCCGTGTCCGCGTAGAGGACGGCGGCGAGCAGCCGTTGGCGCGGGTCAGGGGCGCCGGTCTGTATCAGGACGACGCCGGGCAGCGGGCGCTGCCAGGGGCCGGACGGTGCGCAGCGGGCGTTGGTGGTGCTGGCGGCCAGGCCGGTGGCGCGCAGCTGGCGGGTGGTCGGCAGAGAGCGCTGTGTACGGGACAGCTGGGCAATGGCCGCGTCGGCGGCGGTGGTTCGGGGCATGAGGGTTCCGTGCCCATGCCGGGCCCGAAGTGGACACACCTCGGCGGACTGTGACGATCTCTTGTGTCCTCCGTAGCGTTCACGGCATATGGTCAGGTTTTTACAGCATGTGCGTCCCGGCGTGGGTGTGTCGCAAAAACTCCCCTATCGCCTCGTGCAGCGCCTCCGGCCGGTCCAAGTGGACATCGTGGGCCGGGCGCAGACCGTCCGGGTGTTCCGCCAGGCCGGTCGAGCGCGAGGTGTTCGGCCACCGTCACCACGTCCCGTACGTGCGCCGCGCGCGAGACGTCCGCCGGGCGGCGTTCGCTCGCGCCGTGGCCGCGCGCGTCGTACGCGACCACACGGTGCGCGGGGCGGAGCAGCCGTACGAGCGGGTCCCATTCGGCGGCGTGGCCCGCCAGGCCGTGGAGGAGGAGTACGGGCCGCCCCGCACCGGCTCCTTCGTCACCGCCGTGGTCGAAACACGTCAGCCGTACGCCGTCGCCGCCACGCACCGTTCTCGTCAGCTGCCCCATAGCGCCGACGGTCCCATGGACCGCTCCCCGGGGCACCACCATTTCTCGTTAGGCTCGACGCGTCGATCACATCAACAGCACACAAGGGCGGCGCAGGTGACAGCGACTGCAACAGCGACAGCCTCCGCGACCACGACCGCGCGGATTCCGGCGGCGGCCGTGGCGGCAGGCGGGCTCGTCGGCGGTTACGGGATCGCCCGGTGGACCAAGAAGCGCCCGCTCGGCGGGGTCGCGCTCGCCGCCGCCGGCACCGTGGCCGCGCGGCAGTGGCACCGTACCGGCGGGACCAAGGCAGCGGTCGGGCTGAGCGCCGCGTACGTCGCCGCCTTCGCCGGATCCCATCCCCTCGCCAAGAAGATCGGCGCCTGGCCCGCCGTCCTCACCGTCGCGGGCGGCGTCGCCGTCGCGTCCTGGGCCGTCGGCCGCCGCGCCGGTGGATGACCCGGCCGCCGGCTGAACGGCCCCACCCGTGCCCGGCGCTTCGTCACGCGCCCAGCAGGTGGGACACCGTATAGATCAGCAGCCCCGCCAGCGCACCCACCACCGTGCCGTTGATCCGGATGAACTGGAGGTCGCGGCCGATATGCGCCTCGATCTTCCTGGAGGTGTCGGCGGCGTCCCAGCTCGCGACCGTGTCCGAGATCAGGGAGGTGATCTCGCCACGGTACGTGGAGACGACATACGCCGCCGCGTCCTCGATCCACCCGTCCAGCTTCCCCTGGAGCCGGGTGTCCGTCGCCAGCCGCGAGCCCAGGGAGAGCAGCGAGGCCCGCGCCCGCAGGCGCAGCTCGCTCCGGTCGTCCTCCGCGGCCGACATGACCATGGCGCGTACGGAGGCCCAGGCCGAGGCGATGATGTCCTGCACCTCGGGGCGCGCCAGCAGCTCCGACTTCAGCCGCTCGACCCGGGCGCGGGTGTCCGTGTCCGACTGGAGGTCCGCCGCGAAGTCCCGCAGGAAGCGGTCGATGGCGCCGCGCGCCGGGTGGGCCGGCATGTCGCGCATCTCGGTGATGAAGCGCAGCAGTTCCTTGTAGACGCGGTCACCGATCCTGCGGTCCACGAAGCGCGGCGTCCAGCCCGGCGCCCCGCCCTGGACCGCGTCCATGACCGAGTCCCCGTGCTCCACCAGCCAGTCGTGCGCGCGGGCGCAGATCAGATCGACCGCACGGTGGTGGGCGCCGTCGGCGACGACCGAGTCCAGGGTCTTGCCGAGGCCGGGCGCGATCTCCACCGCGTCCGCGCGCCGGGTGATCGCCTCGCCGACGACCGCCTGGACGTCCGAATCCCGCAGGACGGTCAGCGCGCCGCGCAGCGCCGTGGACAGTTCGGCGGTGACCCGGTCCGCGTGGTCCGGTTCCGCGAGCCAGGTGCCGAGCCGGCGGCCGATACCCAGAGCCCTCAGCCGGTTGCGTACGACCTCGGCCGAGAGGAAGTTCTCCCCGACGAACGCGCCGAGCGAGGTGCCCAGCTGGTCCTTCTTGTTCGGGATGATCGCGGTGTGCGGGATGGGCAGACCGAGGGGGTGCCGGAACAGCGCCGTCACCGCGAACCAGTCGGCCAGCGCGCCCACCATGCCCGCCTCGGCCGCCGCGGCGACGTAGCCGGTCCAGCCGCCCAGGCCGGAGTTCTTCCCCCAGGTGGCGAGCACATAGACCAGGGCCACCAGCAGCAGCAGACCGGTGGCGGTGGTCTTCATCCGGCGGACGCCGCGCAGCTTCTCCTCGTCGGCGGCCGTATAGGCGAAGGCGGGGAGCGCCGAACGCTTTCCGGTCCCGGACGGACGGGGCGCGCCGGGCACGCCCGACCTGCCGGACGGACCGGGCCCACCGGTCCCACCGGTCCCACCGGCCCCACCGGCCCCACCAGCACTACCGGCCCCACCAGCGCCACCGGACCCACCGGGCCCGCCTGCTCCGCCCGCCCCGCCCGCCTCGACGGGGAGCCCCCCGCCACCGCCGGGGAGGCCCCGGTTTCCGCCGGGGAGGCCCCCGCCACCGCCGCCCTCTACCGCTCTCTCCGGATCTGTACGTTCCATCCGCTCCACCCGATCCACCCGTCCGCGTAAACCCGTCCGCCCAGGCCCGTCCACCTGAGCCCGTCCGCGCAAGCGCCAACCTCAACGCACTCTGCTCAACGCTCCATGCTCCCGTTCTCGTGCCCGGCACACCGCCCCGCCCCTCCGGCCACGCACCACCGCGCCTCAGGCCAGCCCCTCAGGCCACGCCCCTCCGGCCCGCGCCGGCCCGCCCCTCCGGCCCGCCCCTCCGGCCCGCCCCTCCGGCCCGCCCCTCCGGCATTGTCCCTGCCTGAGGTACTCCCTGAGGTACTCCCGGGGCGCACGTCGAGTTCCCGCGCGATGTCGGATGATGTGTTCTGTACGGAGTGATGAGGGAGACACGGGGGACTCGGGGGCTATGACCAGACATCGCGGATTTGCCCTGCTCGGGGCACTCGTCGCGGTGGTGGCGCTGGTGTGCGGCGTCATCATCGCCGGGTACGGACTACTGGACAGCGGCTCGCGCGCGAACGCGGGCGGCAGCGGTGACGACGGTTCCGCCGACACCCGTACGCGCGGACGCACCCCCGTGGGGACGGCCGCGCCCGCCGTCGCCGACAACTGGACCGGCACCTGGGCCGCCGCCCCGGTGGGCGCCGAGCCCGGGGCGCCGGTCGGTTATCCCGGGCGTTCCATCCGTAACGTCGTGCACACCAGCATCGGCGGCACCAGCGTCCGGATCACCCTCTCCAACCTCTACAGCCCCGTCCCGCTGCTGATAGGCGGCGCCTCGATCGCGGTCGGCGAGGGCGGGGGCAGCCCCGAGGCGGTCGCCGGGACCATGCGGCGGCTGTCCTTCGGCCACCGGGCGTCCGTGACCATACCGCCGGGCGGACAGATCGTCAGCGACCCCGTGGCGCTGCGGGTGCCGTACGGCGGCGATCTGCTGGTCACGCTGCACACCCCGCGCGCCGGCGGACCCGTGACGTACCACCGGCACGCGCTCCAGACCTCGTATCTCGCCGACGGCGACCGTACGCGGGACCTCGACGCCGCCGCGTACACGCCGTCGCGCAGGGTCTGGCGCTATCTCACCGCCGTCGATGTCCTCAACCGCGAGGCGCGGGGCGCGGTCGTCGCCTTCGGTGACTCGATCACCGACGGGGTCGGCTCCGGCTACGAGGCGAACCGCCGCTGGCCCGACGTGCTCGCCGCGCGCCTGCGCGACCGGCACATCGGCGTGCTCAACGAGGGCATCGGCGGAAACCGCGTCCTGAGTGACGCGTCATCGCAGCGCAACGGCGCGAGCGGGCTCGACCGCTTCCAGCGTGACGTGCTCGACCGGGCCGGTGCCAAGGTCGTCGTCATCGACCTCGGCATCAACGACATCCTGCGGGGCCGCGAGACCGACCCCGCCAGGATCACCGCCGGGCTGCGCGAACTCGCCCAGCGGGCGAAGGCACGCGGGCTGCGCGTGATCGGCTCGACGCTGACCCCGTTCGGCGCGCACCGCGGCTACAACGCCACCACCGAGTCCGTACGCGACCGGGTCAACGAGGAGATCCGCTCGGGCCGGGTCTTCGACGAGGTCGTGGACTTCGACAAGGCGGTACGAGATCCGTACGCGCCCGACCGGATCAGGCCGGTGTACGACTCGGGCGACGGGCTGCACCCGAGCGATGCCGGGTACCGGGTGATGGGTCGTTACCTGAGCCTCCGGCTGCTGGAGGACGTGGCACAGGACCGGGCGCAGGACCGGGCACCGGCCCGGCTGTGAGCGTACGGCCCCGATGGTGACGGGCCTGACGGTGACAGGCCCGACGGTGACGGGCCCGACGGTGACGGCGCCGATGGTGACGGGCCCGACGGTGACGGGCCCGAGTCCAGTCAGCCCGTTCAGTCAGTCCAGTTCCTTGCGTTCCGCCTTCTTCTCCAGCTTCTGGCGCTTGCGCTCCTCCTTGAGCCGGCGCTTCTCCGACTCCCGCACCTTGCGCTCCACACCGACCCCGCCCATCAGCGCGAAGCCCGTGACGATCACTCGCGGCGACCCCGGGCTCGCCACGCCCTCGCCCGCCTCGCCGAAGCCGCCCATCAGCCCGAAGCCCCTGACCTCGACGTCCATGTCCGGCGGTACGGTGACATGCACCCCGCCCATGATCGTGAAGCAGCGGATCACCACATCGCGGTCCTCGAACCGCGCCTCGCGCAGATCGATCTCGCCGCCCGCCTGGAGGACGACGGCCGTGAACTTACGGCCCACCGTCCACGTACCCCTGCGGCCGAAGCCGCCCCAGAACGCGAAGGCGCCCTTCGAGGTGGCGGGCTCCCGGCCGATCCGGCTCTGCCAGTTGCTCACCTCGCCCGCGCCGGCCGAGCCGCTCACCTCGCGCCCGGCGGAGGACGTGTCGGCCGCCAGCGCCACATCCGTCGTGGTCCCCGGCGCGGGGAGGTCCCGTACCAGTGGCGCCAACTCGCCATGGGTGCGCGCCTTGAAGGCCGCCTCCAGGCGCTCGTCGAACTCCTCCATATCGAGCCGGCCCTCGGCCATGGCCTCGCGCAGCCGCTCCGCGACCCGCTCCCGCTCGGCGTCGGAGGCGCGCGTATCGGGGCGCGGGAAGGGCGGCGGATCAGGCCGGTCACTCGTCATGCGAGCAGACTAGTCAACGGTGCGGCTCACGTCATACAGCTGATCGATCGACATACATCTTGGCGATGACCGCCTCGATGTCCGGCTCCCGCACCGACAGGTCCATGAGCGGATATTCCGCCGCGATCCGCGCGACGAGCGGCGCCGCGGACGCGGCGGCGGGGAAGGCCAGCCACTGCCGTGGCCCCTCCACCCGTACCGACCGCGCCCCGGGGACCTCGATCGGCGGAAGCTCGCGCTCCAGGTCGACGACGAGCGTCCGTTCGCTCTCCCCCACCTCGTGCAGCCCGGCCAGCCCGCCGTCGTACAGCAGCCGCCCGTGGTCGATGACCATCACGCGTTTGCAGAGCTGCTCGATATCGGTCAGATCATGGGTGGTCAGCAGGACCGTCGTACCGCGCTCCGCGTTCAGATCCCGCAGGAACTCCCTGACCTTGGCCTTGGAGATCACATCGAGGCCGATCGTCGGCTCGTCCAGATACAGGACCTCCGGGTCGTGCAGCAGCGCCGCCGCGATATCGCCGCGCATCCGCTGGCCGAGCGAGAGCTGCCGTACGGGTACGTCCAGCAGCTCGGCCAGATCGAGGAGTTCGACACAGCGCTCCAGATTCACCCGGAACCGCGCGTCCGGTACCCGGTACATCCGGTGCATCAGCCGGTACGAGTCGATCAGCGGCAGATCCCACCACAGCGTCGTCCGCTGCCCGAAGACCACGCCGATGCGCTGCGCCAGCCTCGTACGCTCCCGGGACGGATCGATGCCCGCGACCCGCAGCCGCCCGCCGCTCGGGGTCAGAATGCCGGTGAGCATCTTGATGGTGGTGGACTTTCCGGCGCCGTTCGGGCCGATGTAGCCGACCATCTCGCCGCGCGGCACGCGGAAACTGATGCCGTCGACCGCCCGCACCTGATGCCTCTCGCGGCGCAGCAGACCGGCCTTGCGGCGTACGTCGAAGACCTTCTCGACGCCGTCCAGCTCGATGAAGCCCGTACCGTCCCCGCCGTCCCTGCCGTCAGTGTCATCCGTACTCATGAACGCTCCGCCCCGACTCTCTCCCCGTATGACCTGCACGACCCGTACGACCAGTACGACCCGTTCGACCCGTACGGCCCGCACCACCTCCGCGCCCGGCCCGCACCTAACTCCCCGTGCTCCGGTACGCGCGCAACCCCGCCCGCCACGCCACCCCCGCCAGCGCGCAGCACACCACCGCCACCAGCGGCGGCAGGAACGCGGCCAGATCGGGCAGCCCCAACGGGTCCTCCCTGCCGAGGACATACAGCGCCGGGATCCAGTTGACGAAGGCCAGCGGCACCACGAACGTCACCCCGCGCACCAGATCCTTCGCGAAGACCGTCGGCGGGTACTGCAACAGCGTCGTCCCGCCGTACGTGAACGAGTTCTGCACCTCGGAGGCGTCCTGCGCCCAGAACTGGAAGGCGGCGCCCGCCACGAACACCGCCGCGAAGATCGCCGCCCCGCTCAGCACCATCATCGGAAGCATCAGCGCCCGCGTGACCGTCCAGTCGATATCGACCGTCAGCAGGGCGTAGCCCAGCACCAGCAGCCCCTGGGCGATCCGGCCGAGCCGGCGCAGCGCGAACCGGTCGGCCGCCACCTGCGCCAGTACGGGCACGGGCCGCAGCAGCAGCGTGTCGAGCGTGCCGTCCCGCACCCGGCGCCCGAGCCGGTCCATGGAGCCGAGCGCGAGGTCGGAGAGGCCGAAGGCCGTGGCGGACGTCCCGTACAGGAAGGCCACCTCGGGCAGCGAGTAGCCGCCCAGCGCGTCCACGTGGGCGAACATCAGCAGGATCGCGACGAAGTCGAAGGCGGTCGCCGCGAAGTTCCCGAACGCCGTCATCACGAAGGACGCGCGGTACGCCATCGTGGACCGCATCCACATCCCCACGATCAGGCCGTAGGCCCGCAGTCCGTCGCGCAGGGCGGCCCGCCGGGACACCCGCGGAATCCACACCTCCGCAGCCGGAACGCCCCCCGCCCGCGCCCCGGCGGACGCCCCGTCGGACGCCTCGCTGACCGCCCCGACGGACGCCTCGCTCATCGCCCCGACCGACGCCTCGCTGACCGCCTCGTCAGCCACCCTGGACCACCACCCTCCGGGTCGCCACGGTCTGGAGCAGCCGCCCCGTCGCCAGCAGGGCCAGCGCCCAGCCCGCCTGGAACGCGTACGCCCCGGCCAGGTCCCAGCCGGTGTGCTTGCCGAGGAAGACATCCGCCGGGACTTGGAGCAGCGACGACCAGGGCAGCGCCCGCGCGACCTCCCCCAGCACCCCCGGGAAGAGATTGAGCGGCAGCAGCAGCCCGGAGAAGAACATCCCCGCCAGCATCGCCATCTGCGCCGCGCCCGCCCCGTCCATCAGCCAGAACGCGGAGAGCGCGACCAGGAAGCGGAGCGCGAAACTGACGACCACCCCGAGCGCCACGGCGAACAGGAACGCCGGCCAGGTCAGCGGATTCCCCGGCAGCGCCAGTTCGAAGGCGAACGAGCCGAGCACCATCGGTACGATCCCGCGCCCCAGCAGATGGAACGCCGCCCGGCCCAGATCCCCGGCCATCCACCACAGCTGGAGATCGGCGGGCCGGTAGAGGTCGACGGCGATGTCACCCGTGCGGATTCGCTCGATCAGCTCGTCCTCGAAGCCGCCGCCCATCATGGCGCAGGTCATCAAGAGCGCCTGGCCGAGCCACACATAGGTGACGGCCTGGGAGAGGTCGTAGCCACCGAGGTGCGGCCGCTCGTCCCAGAGAGCCGTATAGGTGTACGCCATGATGAAGCCGAAGACGGTGTTGGTGAACACCCCCGCGAAGGTGGCCACCCGGTACGTCGCATAGCGGCGGAACCCACCAGCGGCCACTACTGCGTACAGCCGCACGACAGCCCCCTCCCCCACACGATTCCCCCACGCCATCAGCGCGTCGTCGGCCTCCTGGCACCAAAGCGAACGACCCTAGCCCACGGGGACCGCTGTCGCGACCGGTTATCCGGCTGTCGTTACTCCCCCGTTCTGTCCGCGTTTCTTGGGAGTACACAGCTTTCATGCCGGTAGACAGCGTTTCCCAGAGGTACGCAGCGTTTCTTGGGTCCGCACCGCGAATCGCCTGATACGACACCGTTAGGCCGGAAGTGAACCGCCGGCCGCGGCCGAGGAGTCTCCACTGATATGAGTGACGAGCCAAAGAAGCACGGCTGGGAGCAGCGCTGGGCCCCACGGGACCCCTCGGCTCCCCACTCCGCCCCCGGCCGGCCGGGCGGTCGGGCCGGGCGTCCCCGTACCGGCTGGCGCAGAGCCCTCCCGACCCGGCGCACGCTGATCGGCGGACTCCTGATCTTCGTGCTCGTCCTCATGGGCGGCTTCGTCGTGGGCTACAAGCTCGTCCACATCCCGCCCGCCAACGCCGCCGCCACCGCCCAGTCCAATGTGTATCTGTACGCGGACGGCACGCAGCTCGCCCGCGACGGCGAGGTCAACCGGGAGAACGTCAAGCTCTCGCAGGTACCCGAAACCGTGCGGCTGGCCGTACTGGCCGCCGAGGACCGCGGCTTCTTCAACGAGCCCGCCGTCGACCCGCAGGGCATGGTCCGCGCCGCCTGGAACACCCTCACCGGCAAGGGCACCCAGGGCGGTTCCACCATCACCCAGCAGTACGTCAAGAACTACTACCTCGGCCAGGAACAGACGATCGTCCGCAAGGCCAAGGAGTTCTTCATCGCGATCAAGCTCAACCGCGAGGCCACCAAGGGGCAGATTCTGCGGGGCTATCTCAACACCAGCTACTTCGGCCGGAACGCGTACGGAATCCAGTCCGCGGCCCAGGCGTACTACGGCAAGGACGTGGAGGAGCTGAACACGGCGGAGGGCGCCTATCTGGCCTCCCTGCTCAACGCCCCCAGCGAGTTCGACGTCGTCGTCCACCCCGAGAACAAGCCCGCCGCTCTCGCCCGCTGGAGGTACGTCCTCGACGGCATGGTCAAGGAGGAGTGGCTCAGCCCCGCCGAGCGCCGCACGATGAAGTTCCCGATGCCCGGCAAGATCAGGCACGCCAGCATCGGGCTCGCCGGACAGCGCGGCTATATCGTCCAGGCCGTCGAGGAGCATCTCACCGGCAACAAGATCATCGACGAGAAGACGCTGGCCGCCGGCGGCTACCGGATCACCACCACGCTCGACCGCGAGAAGCAGAACGCCTTCACCGCCGCCGTCAAGCGGCAGGTCACCTCCCAGCTCGACGCCGACCGCAAGCCCGACCGCAACGTCCGGGTCGGCGGCGCCTCCATCGAGCCGGGGACCGGCAAGGTCGTCGCCATGTACGGCGGCATCGACTACACCAAGCAGTACGTCAACAACGCGACGCGCCGCGACTACCAGGTCGGCTCCACCTTCAAGCCGTTCGTCTTCGCCGCCGCCGTCGAGCACGGCTCCGAGACCCAGTACGGCGAGCCGATCACCCCGTTCACCGTCTACGACGGCGACAACGAGCACATGGTCGAGGGCCCCGACGGCGACACCGGCTACGCCCCCGCCAACGAGGACGACACCGACTACGGGCCCATCTCCGTACAGACCGCCACCGCCTACTCCGTCAACGCCGTCTACGCGCAGATGGCCCAGGACGTCGGTCCCGGCACGGTCAGGGAGACGGCCGTCGCCCTCGGCCTCCCCGAGAGCACCCCCGACCTGACCGCGACGCCCTCCATCGCTCTCGGCCCGGCCACCGCCTCCGTCCTGGACATGGCGAAGGCGTACGCGACCCTCGCCAACCACGGCAGGCACGGCATGTACACGCTGGTCGACAAGATCACCAAGAACGGCGCGGAGGTCGCGCTGCCGAAGCGGGACGTCACGCAGGTCATCAGCCGCCGGGCCGCCGACACCACCACCTCCATGCTGCGGGGCGTCGTCGACGACGGCACCGGCACCGCCGCCCAGTCCGCGGGCCGCCCCGCCGCCGGCAAGACCGGCACGGCGGAGGAGGACAAGGCGGCCTGGTTCGCGGGCTACACCCCGGACCTGGCCACGGTCGTCGCGGTCATGGGCGCGGACCCGGTGACCGCCGCGCAGAAGCCGCTGTACGGGGCCCTCGGCCAGAGGCGCATCAACGGCGGTGGAGCGCCGGCCGAGATCTGGGGCCGGTTCACGGCCGCCGCTCTCCGCGGCAGCGAAGCGCGGGACTTCGATCTGCGGCTGGACGAGGACTCCGAGGAGGAGTCCTCCGACCGGCAGCAGGCGGGCCCGCCCGGCAAGACGAACGGGTCACACCCGCCCGGCTCCCCGGGCACGGCGGAGGGCCAGGCCCCGGGGCAGTCCCCGGGACAGACGAACGACGGGACGCCGGACCGGCCGGGCGCGGGCGGCGCGAACGGCGGCCCGGCCCACGGCCGGACACCCGAGCAGGGCCGGCCGACAGGACAGACGACCGCTCAGTCCCAGGGCCGGTCGCCGGGACAGTCCGACGGCGGCGCGGCCAGAAGCGGCGGCGCGGGCGGCGGACCGGCCGACGGCGCGAACGGTGAGGACGGGACAGGAGCCACGGGCCGCGATCCGGACGCCCGCGGCTCCCTGACCGACACGCTGGGCCCCTGACAGCGGCGGCCCGGCGCGCGACGCCCGAGACGCCGGATCACTGACCCGGCGTCTCGGTGACCCGGCGTGACCCGGCGTCTCAGTGACCCGACGTCGCCTTCAGCCCCACCACGGCCACCAGCAGCAGACAGACGAAGAAGATCCGGGCGGCGGTCGCCGGCTCCCCCAGCACCACCATGCCGAGCACCGCCGCACCGGCCGCGCCGATACCGACCCACACGCCGTACGCCGTACCGATCGGCAGCGTCTTCGCCGCATGCGACAGCAACAGCATGCTGGCGACGATCCCGGCGCCCGTGAACAGGCTCGGCCACAGCCGGGTGAACCCCTCGGTGTACTTCATCCCGATCGACCAGCCGACCTCAAGCAGACCGGCGACGATCAACAGAACCCAAGCCATGACGGCACCTCCGGCACGAAAAACGCGGACAACAGGTGCGTCGTCTTTCGTTTGACCCGGTACGGCGCGTCTCGTCGGGGGTGCCCCCACGGTAGCAAAGCGCCGGAGCCCGCTGCCACGGACGGCTACGGGCCGACAGCTCGGGGACGGCGGCCCGGCGCGGACGGCTCGGGGCCGACCGCTCGGCGCGGCACGGCTACAGATAGAGCCCGGTGGAATCCTCGGAGCCCTCGAACCGGTCCGCCGCGACGGCGTGCAGATCGCGCTCACGCATCAGTACGTACGCCACCCCGCGCACCTCGACCTCGGCGCGGTCCTCGGGGTCGTACAGCACCCGGTCCCCCGGCGTCACCGTCCGTACGTTCTGCCCCACGGCCACCACCTCGGCCCAGGCCAGCCGCCGGCCGACCTCCGCCGTCGCGGGGATGAGGATGCCGCCGGACGGACGCCTCTCGCCCTCCGGGATGTCCGTCCTGACCAGCACGCGGTCATGGAGCATCCGGATGGGCAGTTTGTCGTGTTGGTCGTGGGTGTTGTCGCTCACGCCCCAGAACCTACCTGCCCGCGCCGCCATCGCACGCCACAGGGGCTGATCACAGCTTGCGGCGCCTCGTCGACACCACCAGCAGCCCCACGAGCCCGACCGCCACCAGCGCCACCGGCACCAGCCGCTCCAGCCGCGGCGCGCCGTCGTCCTTGACGAACGGCGCCCGCGCGCCCGCGAGAGTCCTGTTCACGGCCACGAACGCGCGCCCGGCCGTCTCGTCCACCGTGGAGACCACCCTGGCCTTGGCGTCGCCGACGATCGTCTTCGGGTGCACCCGCACCCCGATCTCGTCGAGCGTCTCGGCGAGCTGCCCGCGCCTGCGGACGATGTCCGCCTCGATCTGCGCCGGGGTCCTGGAATCCGACACCGCGCTGCCTCCGTCGTCGTGTCCGGTAGTCCTTCGCCGACAGTCTGTCAGCTCAGTCGTCACCGCACCCGGCGGCACCCCCGATTACGCTCGGCGGCGTACGGCCCGACGTCCACCCCGTTCCACCGAGGAGAACCATGAGCGAGCGCCTCCAGCCCGGCGACACCGCCCCCGCCTTCACCCTGCCCGACGCCGACGGCAACGACGTTTCGCTCGCCGACCACAAGGGCCGCAAGGTCATCGTCTACTTCTACCCGGCAGCGCTCACCCCGGGCTGCACCAAGCAGGCGTGCGACTTCACGGACAACCTCGATCTGCTGGCCGGCGCGGGCTACGACGTCATCGGCGTGTCCCCCGACAAGCCGGAGAAGCTCGCGAAGTTCCGCGACAAGGAGAACCTCAAGGTCACCCTGGTCGGCGACCCCTCCAAGGAGGTGCTCGAAACGTACGGGGCCTTCGGTGAGAAGAAGATGTACGGCAAGACCGTGACCGGCGTGATCCGCTCGACGATCATCGTCGACGAGGACGGCAAGGTCGAGCGGGCCCTCTACAACGTGCGGGCCACCGGCCATGTGGCGAAGATCATCAAAGACCTCGGTATCTGAGGCCCCGGTATCCGACGGTTCGCTGTGACCGAGGTCCCACTTCGGTGGGACCTCGGTTTGCGACCGCCACGACCGCGCAGAAGGTTCCCTTGGACTGACTCACCCGAGGAAAGGACCACGCCATGGCCGGCCAGGAGCACGAAGAGACGGCCGACCCCGCCGCGGTCAAGCGCCACCCGGCCCTCTTCCGCGCCATCAGACAGCGCAGGAACCCCAAGCTGCGGCGGTCCGACATCACCGTCACCGACGAGGCGGCGGTCAAGCGGGCGGTGAAGGCGGCGTCCCTGGGCAACGCCATGGAGTGGTTCGACTTCGGCATCTACAGCTATCTCGCCGTCACCATCGGGCATGTCTTCTTCCCGTCGGGGAACTCGACGGCCGAGCTGCTGTCCTCGTTCGCCACCTTCGCCGTGGCCTTTCTCGTACGGCCGCTGGGCGGCATGTTCTTCGGCCCGATGGGTGACAGGATCGGCCGCAAGAAGGTGCTCGCGCTGACCATGATCATGATGGCGATCGGCACCTTCGCCATCGGGCTGATCCCCTCGTACGCCTCGATCGGGTTCTGGGCGCCGGTCCTGCTGATCCTCTTCCGGCTGGTCCAGGGCTTCTCCACCGGCGGCGAGTACGGCGGCGCGTCCACGTTCATCGCTGAGTACGCGCCCGACAAGCGCCGGGGATTCTTCGGCAGCTTCCTGGAGTTCGGCACCCTCGCCGGATACATCGGCGCGGCGGGCCTGGTCACCGCGCTCACCGCGGCACTCGGCTCCGACAGCATGCAGGCGTGGGGCTGGCGCGTCCCGTTCCTGATCGCGGGGCCGCTGGGGCTGATCGGCCTGTATCTGCGGCTGCGGCTCGACGAGACGCCCGCGTTCCAGAAGCTGGAGTCGGACAGCGCGCATGCCTCCGAGGCGGCGGACTCGGTGGAGATCACCACGAAGGAAGACCTGTCCAGGATCTTCCGCCAGTACTGGCCCACCTTGATCCTGTGCATCGCGCTGGTCGGCGCGTACAACATCACGGACTACATGCTGCTGTCGTACATGCCGACGTATCTCTCCGACGAGCTGGGCTACAGCGAGACGCACGGGCTGCTCATCCTGCTGGCCGTGATGGCCTTCCTGATGCTGATCATCAACCAGGTCGGCAAGCTCAACGACCGCTTCGGCCGCAAGCCGCTGCTGATGGCGGGCATGCTCGGCTTCTTCTTCCTCTCGCTGCCCGCGTTCCTCCTGATCAAGCAGGGCGGCATCCCGGCGATCACGGCGGGCGTCCTGATGCTGGGCCTGTCCCTGGTCTGCCTCCTGGGCACGATGTCGGCCGCGCTGCCGGCGCTGTTCCCGACGGAGGTCAGGTACGGCTCGCTCTCGGTGGGCTACAACCTCTCCGCATCCCTCTTCGGCGGCACGACCCCGCTGGTGATCACCGGCCTGATCGGCCTGACGGGCAACAACCTGATGCCGGCGTACTACTCGATGGCGGCGGCGCTGGTGGGCGTGATCGCGGTGGCCTGCATGAAGGAAACGGCCCAGCGCCCGCTGGACGGCTCACCCCCGTCGGTCGCGACGGAGGCGGAAGCGGCGCGACTGGTGGCCTCGCAGACCCCGGAGCCCAAGTTCTGACGCTTGCCGCGCGCGTTACTCTCCACGACGGCGTTCGTTACTCAGTGCGATACCGCGAACACGCGGCCGTGGGGAGGGGAACGGGCATGCCGACCGGACATCCCGCACAGACGGGAGCCACCGAGGGCTACGACCGGGACCGTCTGGCCGACGCCGTCGCCGAGGCACGGACATGGGCAGACCTGATACGGCGGCTCGGATTCAAAGAAAGCGGCGGCCGCCGCCGCGCCCTCCAACGGGAAGTCGCCGCCCTCGGGCTCGCGACAGACCACTTCAAGCGGCGAAGCCCGTGGCAGAAGTATTCGGACGAGGCGATAGCAGCCGCTGTCGCGACATCCACGACGCTCCGGGAGGTCGTGGCCAAACTGGGCGCCCCACCCGCCACGGGCACCCTGTCGCACATCGCCCGCCGTATCACGGCGGCGGGCATCGACATCAGCCACTTTCCCGGAATGAACCGCGCCCGGATCGACCTGCCGTTCGCTACGGCCGAACTGGCGGCGGCCGCAGCCTCCGCCGACAGCGTCCGCGGCGTGGCCCGGTTACTCGGCGTGCCTGACGACAGCCGGTCACGCGCGGCACTGGGCCGGATGCTCCGGGAGCGAGAGATCGACACCAGCCACTTCCGCAACGCGCGGCTGACGATCCCCGAAGCCGCCTTGCGTGAGGCGATACCCGGGGCATCCAGCTACGCCGACGTCATGCGCACGCTCGGACTTCCGGTGAACGACACAAACCATCGGCGCGTGCGACGGCAGGCAGCCCGACTCGGCCTCGACACACGTCACTTCAAGCGGCGCGGCTGGGGTTCGGTGCGCACGCGCACACCGAAACCCGTCGCCAGGCAAACCCTCGTGGTGCTCCCCGACGGGTCTCCCCGTACGAACCGGCTCCGGCTGCACCGTGCGCTTCAGGAGATCGGAGTCCCGTACCACTGCGCGACCTGCGGAAACACCGGCGAGTGGCTGAACCGCCCGATCACCCTCCAGATCGATCACATCAGCGGCGACTGGCTCGACAACCGCGCCGAGAACCTGCGCTATCTGTGCCCCAACTGTCATGCCCTGACGGACACGTGGTGCCGCAGCCGCCGGAGGACGCGGCGAATCACCGCGTAACGCTCGGCCACGTGCCGCCACAGCCGTCGGCCCGTTACGATGATTGGCGGCGAGCGGCCGTGTCGTAACAGGCAGCCGAGCGGCGCTTAGAACGCCGTGGGAGCAATCCCGTGTGGGTTCGAGTCCCACCGGCCGCACATGACAGAGGGGCCGCTCACACCTGTGAGCGGCCCCTCTGCGACGTCAGCCCAGGAGTTCCCGTACCACCGGGACCAGTGCGCGGAATGCCTTGCCCCGGTGGCTGATCGCGTTCTTTTCCGCCGGGGAGAGTTCCGCGCAGGTGCGGGTTTCGCCGGAGGGCTGGAGGATCGGGTCGTAGCCGAAGCCGCCCGTGCCGGAGGGGGATTCGCGGAGGGTGCCCAGGAGGCGGCCTTCGACCACGCGTTCCGTGCCGTCCGGGAGGGCCAGGGCCGCGGCGCAGGTGAAGTGGGCTCCGCGGTGGGGTGGGGCGATGTCGGAGAGCTGGGCCAGGAGCAGGTTCAGGTTGGCGGTGTCGTCGCCGTGGGTGCCGGCCCAGCGGGCGGAGAAGATGCCGGGGGCGCCGCCGAGGACGTCGACGCAGAGGCCGGAGTCGTCGGCCACGGCGGGGAGGCCGGTGGCGTCGGCGAGGGCGTGGGCCTTGAGGAGCGCGTTCTCGGCGAAGGTGACGCCGGTTTCCTTGACGTCGGGGATGTCGGGGTAGGCGTCCGCGCCGACGAGGTCGTGGGGCAGACCGGCGTCGGCGAGGATGGCCTGGAGTTCGGTGAGTTTCCCGGCGTTTCGGGTGGCGAGGATCAGGCGGGTCATGCCCCCAGTATCGGACCGGGGTGCCGGACCGGGCCGGGAGGGGCCGGTCAGGGGGTGCAGATCTTGCCGATCTCGGACGCTGCGTCGGTGATGGGCGTGAGGTCGGGGGCGTTGTCGCCGTTCTTGACGGACGTACGGACGTTGTCGACGCCCTTGCCCAGGTCGTCGACGGCCTTGCTGAGGTCCGCGTTGTCGGTCTGGTCCCCGAGCTTGTCGAGCTTGTTGTCGATGTCGTTGAGCGTCTCGTCGATCTGGAGCGGGTTGTCCCCGGCGTTGGAGACGGCCTGCTGGAGGTCGTTGACGCTGCCCGCGATCGCGTCGGCGGTCTGGACGCAGTCCAGCGCCTTGTCGAGGGCGCCGCAGCCCGCGGTGAGGGGCAGGGCGAGTGCGGCGGTGGCGGCGAGTGCCAGGGTGATGCGGCGTCGGCGTATCGGCGCGGCGGACATGGCGCGGTTCCTTCCCGGGGTGTGGACGGGCGCACGGTTCGGTCCGTGCGCCCGTGCGGGTGGAGACGCCCCGTCGGGTCTTCTTGGTTGCCTCTTTACCCGGCCGGACCGAGGGCCGGGGGTCGCCGAGGGTCAGAGGGTCTGGTCGAGCGCCGTGCGCTGGAGCGCGGCGAGGTCGGCGCAGCCGCCGGTGGCGAGGTCGAGGAGCGCGTTCAGCTCCTTGCGGTCGAAGGGCTCGGCCTCGGCGGTGCCCTGGACCTCGACGAAGCGGCCGTCGCCGGTGCAGACGACGTTCATGTCGGTCTCGGCGCGGACGTCCTCCTCGTAACAGAGGTCGAGAAGGGGGGTGCCGTCGACGATGCCGACGCTGACGGCGGCGACGGTGCCGGTCAGCGGGCGGCGGCCGGCCTTGACGATCTTCTTGCCCTGGGCCCAGGCGACGGCGTCGGCGAGGGCGACATAGGCGCCGGTGATGGCGGCGGTGCGGGTGCCGCCGTCGGCCTGGAGGACGTCGCAGTCGAGGACGATGGTGTTCTCGCCGAGCGCCTTGTAGTCGATGACGGCGCGCAGGGACCGGCCGATGAGGCGGCTGATCTCGTGGGTACGGCCGCCGATCTTGCCGCGGACGGATTCGCGGTCGCCGCGGGTGTTGGTGGAGCGCGGCAGCATCGAGTACTCGGCGGTGACCCAGCCTTCGCCGCTGCCCTTGCGCCAGCGCGGGACGCCTTCGGTGACGGAGGCGGTGCAGAAGACCTTGGTGTCACCGAAGGAGATGAGGACGGAGCCCTCGGCGTGCTTGCTCCATCCCCGTTCGATGGTGACGGGACGGAGCTGTTCGGGGGTGCGGCCGTCGATACGAGACATGGACCTGAGCCTATAGGGGCCTGCGCGAAGGGCCTGTTCCGGTGGTCCGGATCAGGCCCTCGGGTGGTGCTGCGTGGCTGCCGTGACTGTCGTGACTGTCAGTGGGTTACATCATGTCTTCGATCTCACCGGCGATGGGGTCGGCGTCGGTGCCGATGACGACCTGGATCGCGGTGCCCATCTTCACGACGCCGTGGGCGCCGGCGGCCTTCAGGGCGGTCTCGTCGACGAGGTCGGGGTCGACGACCTCGGTGCGCAGGCGGGTGATGCAGCCCTCGACCTCTTCGATGTTGTCGAGTCCGCCGAGCCCGGCGACGATCTTCTCAGCCTTGGTGGCCATGTCTTTCTCCCTGACTGTCGAACTGTTTCGTCACGGTAACGCACGGTTGGACCATCTTCACGGGCGCGCCTGGACCACGTACCCAATGATGACGATCAACGGCGCCCTGCCCGCGACCGGCCCCCGGGAGCCTATCGCAACTGGTCTACACCAGTCGGGAACGACGGGAGAGCGCCGAATGAGCTCCGACAGCACGGCAGCGCCGCGGCGGAGGCCGGCGAGGTCGCGGAAGAGCTGGTGGAACGGGCTGTTCCAGGGGCTGCAGAAGGTCGGCCGCAGCCTCCAGCTCCCGGTCGCCGTACTGCCCGCGGCGGGGCTGCTGGTCAGCCTCGGGAATCTCTTCGCCGCGTATCTCCACGGTCCGTTCTGGGACAAGACGGCGAAGGTGCTCACCCTCGGCGGCGGCGCGATCCTGGACGGCGCGTTCGGGCTGCCGCTGCTCTTCTGCATCGGGGTCGCGATCGGCTTCGCCAAGAAGGCGGACGGCTCGACCGCGCTCGCCGCGGTCGCCGGCTTCCTCGTCTACCACGGCGTGCTGGCCGCCTTCCCGGTCGGCGGTTCGGTGACGAAGGCGACGCCCGACGGCGTCCCGCAGAACCCCGGCGTGCTCGGCGGCATTCTGATCGGGCTGCTCACGGCCGTCGTCTGGCAGCGGTTCCACCGTACGAGGCTGGTCGACTGGCTCGGCTTCTTCAACGGCCGCCGGCTCGTACCGATCCTGATGGCCTTCATCTGCACCCTCCTCGGCGTGGCCTTCGGGCTGCTGTGGCAGCCGGTCGGGGACGCGCTGACCGCGTTCGCCAAGCAGCTGATCGATCTGGGCGCCTGGGGCGCGGGCATCTTCGGGGTCGCCAACCGGCTGCTCATCCCCATCGGCATGCACCAGTTCCTGAACACCTTCTTCTGGTTCCAGGCCGGTGAGTACACCAAGCCGGACGGCACCGTCGTGATGGGCGATCTGACCCGGTTCTTCGCCGGGGACCCCTCGGCCGGCCAGTTCATGTCCGGGTTCTTCCCGATCATGATGTTCGGCCTGCCGGCCGCCGCGCTCGCCATCGCGCACAGCGCCCGCCCCGAGCACCGCAAGAGGGTGACGGGCCTGATGGCCTCCGTCGCGCTGACCTCGTTCGTCACCGGCGTGACCGAGCCGCTGGAGTTCTCCTTCATGTTCGCCGCGCCCCTGCTGTACGGTGCGCACGCGCTGCTGACCGGCGCCTCGATGGCGATCACCTGGGCGCTGGGGGTGCACGCGGGGTTCAGCTTCTCGGCCGGTCTGATCGACTACGTGGTCAACTGGCACCTGGACACCAAGCCCTGGCTGATCATTCCGATCGGCCTCTGCTTCGCGGTCGTGTATTACGTGGTGTTCCGCGTCGCGATCAAGGCGTTCGACTTCCCGACCCCGGGGAATGAGCCCGAGGAGCTGGAAGAGGCCGGCGAGAAGCAGAACATCCAGCCGTAGGCGCAGGTCAGACGACCGAGCCCGGATTATGACCCAGGTCACAGTCGTCACCGGACATCGCCGTCGTGGGTTCCTTATGCGATTCACACCGTGCTACAACTGGTCTACACCACTGATGGTGTAGACCACGCGGCCGCATGCCGTGTTCCCCCTGGAGGAAGTTGATGTCCACGGCCAGCGCCGCCGCTTCGGCGGACAAGAAGCCCTCGGCGGGCAAGAGCAAGGGCAGCGGCGCGATGGCCGTGATGCAGCGTATCGGCCGCAGCCTGATGCTCCCCGTCGCCGTCCTGCCCGCCGGCGCCCTGCTGGTGCGCCTCGGCAACACCGACATGCTCGGCCGTGAGTCGTTCCCGGCGTTTCTCACCAAGATCGCCTCGTTCATGGCCGCGGGCGGCAACGCCATCCTGGACAACATGCCGCTGCTGTTCGCCGTCGGCATCGCGATCGGCTTCGCCAAGAAGGCGGACGGCTCCACCGCGCTGGCCGCCGTCACCGGCTACCTCGTCTTCAAGAACGTGCTGGCCACCTTCACCGACTCGAATCTGCCCAAGGTCGCGACGGTGGTCGACGGCAAGATAGTCATGAACAGCGCGCCCGTCGACGCGAAGGTCCTCGGCGGTGTCGTCATGGGCATCGTGGTCGCGCTGCTCTACCAGAGGTTCTACCGGACGAAGCTGCCGGACTGGGCGGGCTTCTTCGGCGGCCGTCGCCTCGTACCGATCCTCTCCGCCTTCGCCGGCCTGGTCATCGGCATCGTCTTCGGCTACATCTGGCCGGTCCTGGGCGCGGGTCTGCACAACTTCGGTGAGTGGCTGGTCGGTTCCGGCGCCGTGGGCGCGGGCATCTTCGGGGTCGCCAACCGCGCGCTGATCCCCGTGGGCATGCACCACCTGCTGAACTCGTTCCCGTGGTTCCAGGCCGGTACGTTCGAGGGCAAGAGCGGCGACATCAACCGCTTCCTGGCGGGCGACCCGACGGCCGGACAGTTCATGACCGGCTTCTTCCCGATCATGATGTTCGCCCTCCCGGCGGCCTGTCTGGCGATCGTCCACTGCGCCCGCCCCGAGCGCCGCAAGGTCGTCGGCGGCATGATGCTGTCGCTCGCGCTCACCGCGTTCGTCACGGGCGTGACGGAGCCGATCGAGTTCACCTTCATGTTCATCGCCCCGGCGCTGTACGCGGTGCACGCGGTGCTCACCGGTGTCTCCATGGCGCTGACCTGGGCCCTCGGCATGAAGGACGGCTTCGGTTTCTCGGCCGGCGCGGTGGACTTCGCCCTCAACCTGGGCATCGCGACCAATCCATGGGGGCTGGCGCTGGTCGGCCTCTGTTTCGCGGCGCTCTACTACGCGATCTTCCGCTTCGCGATCACCAAGTTCAATATCCCGACGCCGGGACGTGAGAGCGACGAGGAACTCGCCGAGTTGCAGAAGGCGGAGGCGAAGTAGCCTCTCCGCACGCTCCGTGGGTCCGGCCGTCGTCAGGTACGGCCGGGCCCACGGCTGTGCGCGGCGGCCTCGGCTGCCGGCCGGTCAGATCTCGTACACCGTCCCGGGAACGGCCAGCTCCGCCGGGCCCGCGTACACATCGCGCGCGTCGGCCAGGTTCCGCTCGGCGTCCGTCCAGGGCGGGATATGCGTGAGCACGAGCCTGCGCGCCCGCGCCCGCGCGGCATGGGCGCCGGCCTCACGGCCGTTCAGATGCAGCCCGACGACATCCTCCTTGCCGTGCGTGAAGGCCGCCTCGCAGAGGAACAGATCCGTATCCTCCGCCAGCTCCACCAGCGGCTCGCAGATACCGGTGTCCCCCGAGTACGTGAGCGACCGGCCGCCGTGCTCGACGCGGATGGCGAAGGTGTCGACGGGGTGCGCGACCTTCTCCGTCCGTACCGAGAAGGGGCCGATGTCGAAGGAGCCCGGCTTGAGCGTGTGGAAGTCGAAGACCTCGCTCATGGCCTTGTCGGAGGGGGTGTCCGCGTACGCCGTGGTGAGACGCTGCTCGGTGCCCTCGGGGCCGTAGACGGGGATGGCGTCGCAGCGACCGCCGTCGAACCGGTAGTAACGGGCGACGAAGTAGCCGCACATGTCGATGCAGTGATCGGCGTGGAGATGGCTGAGGAAAATGGCGTCGAGGTCGTAGAGACCAACGTGGCGCTGCAGCTCGCCGAGGGCGCCGTTGCCCATGTCGAGGAGCAGCCGGAAGCCGTCGGCCTCTACGAGGTAGCTGGAGCAGGCCGATCCCGCAGAGGGGAAGGAGCCCGAACAGCCGACGACGGTGAGCTTCATGGAGCGGGAACCTCCGTGGCGTGGAAGGGGGGCGACGGGGGTCGTGCGGTTCGTTGAGCGTAAGGCGCGAAAGGGTGGGTCGCTCCTCCACAGTGGGCCGTTGTGGGGGAACTCACCTGGCCTGTCACCGGTTCGGCTGGGGGTTCGCCGCCCGGCGGTGCGCCGTCCGGCGGGGGGGCGGTGCGCGGGGTGGGGTGCGCCGCCCAGCCGGGGGGCGTTGCGCGGGGTGCGGTGCGCCGTCCGGCGGGGGGTCGTGGGTCCGGGCCGCCGCTGGCGCCGGGGCGGTGCGCCTCCCGGCGGGGGGCCGTGGTGCGGGTGCGCCTCCCGGCGGGGGGCCGTGGTGCGGGTGCGCCGTTGTGGTGCCGGGGGCCGGGGCGGTGCGCCATCCGGCGGGGGGTCGTGGTGTGGGTGCGCCGCCGGGGGCCGGGGCCTCCGGAGGTGCGTGTCCGGACTGCTTTCCTCACCGCGCTTCGCGCGAGCTGCGACGCTTTACGTCCGGACACGCACCTCCTCCGACCCCGGCCCCCTCCCCCC
>NZ_JBHTZS010000015.1:133635-187834 GCF_042790125.1 Streptomyces scopuliridis | reverse complement strand
GTCAGACCCCCACCCTGCGGATACCTCATACAACCGGCATACCGCGACGATCAACAACAGTCAGCCCCTACGACAACCCGCCTTCAAGGTCAGTAATCGCCGGGCCCTCTCCCGGACCTGGCAGCGCATGAGTTCATGGATGACCCGGTCGGTCCCATCGTCCCGCCAGGCGGCGAAGTAGTAGTAGGTCGCGCTCTTCTGCGGCAGGTCGTGCGGGAGATAGGCCCACTGGCAGCCGGTCCGCCCCTGGTAGAGGATCGCGTTCACGATCTCCCGCATGTCGTAGGCGCCCTGGTGGCCGCTGACTGAGCGGTGCCGGTCCTTCCATGCGGTGATCACCGGCTCGATCAACGACCACTGCTCGGCCGACAAGTCACTCGGGTACGGCTTGCGTTCACTCACCCGGTCACATCACCAGATCAACAACCCCGGACCGGCAAGTTCCGCCCCACCGCCACACCATCAGGCGACAGCAGATCCACTCAAAGAATCACGAACCGCCCACTTAGAGCCATCTCGCTTCATACACTCGGGCGCGGGCGGTGCGACAGCGCACCGCACCGCCGCTGTCAGATCCCCTCAGACTTCATGCACCTGCGATGCCTCAGCTACCGCCTTCTGCCTGACGGCACAAACCTTGGCATCAATACCTTTCGCAACCTCCTGCTGCCGCTCCCCATCGGAGTGCTGGTAAATCAGCGCAGCCTTCTCCGAGGACTGGCCGGCGCGGACCATCGTGTCCTTGAGCGTGGCGCCCGACTGGGTGGACAGGGTATGGCCGGTGTGCCAGAGGTCGTAGAAGCGGAAGCCCTCCGGCAGGCCGACCTTGGCCCGAGCCCTGCGCCACTTGCGGCCGAAGGTGGATCGGCGGAAGAGGGCTCCCCTCTCCCCGACGAACAGGAGCCCGTCGGGTTCCTTCTCGGCGTATCAGTCGAGGTGACGCTTCACTTCGATGCGCAGGAAGGCGGGGAGGAAGACGGTTCGCCTTCCTGCGGCCGACTTTGTGTCGCCTTCGACGCGGCGACCGGTAGTCAGCTCGGGTGCGGCGTCACGGAACTTGACCGCGAGGGGTTCGAGCGTGACGTCGGGGCGCCGAAGGGCGGCCTGCTCCTCCGGGCGCATGGGCCCGTAGGCACCGAAGTAGACCATCAGCCGCCACCTCGGTCCCATGGCGTCGGCGAGCGCGTCGACCTGTTCGACAGTGGCCGTCGGGCGTTCCTTGGCTTTCTCGCTGCCGGCGCCCCTGATCCGGCAGGGGTTGCGACGGATCAGCTCGTCGTCGGTCGCCGTCTCCATGATGGCCTTGAGGAGACGGTAGGACTTGGCGACGGTCGTCGCACCGGTAGCCCCCAACCGCTCGGCCCGCCAGGTGCGCACACCTGCCGGCGTGATGGCGTCCAGGTTCGCCGTGGCGAATGCGGGCAGCAGGCGCAGGCGCAGGAGCCTTCGGTACAGCTCCTCCGTGGTGGCGGAGAGCCCGCGCTCCTCTAACCCACTTCATGGCGTACGTCTCGAAGTTGATCGAGCCGGCGTCGGGATCAACCCAGTGCTTGCGCTCGATGTCGGCCATCTTCAGGGCGGAAGCGGAACCGATGGCCTCGCCTGCCCGGCACACATCCAGCGAGGAGTCCGTGAACAGCGGCTCCACCAGGTCGACGGCGGAGCCGGCCCCTGCGAGATAGAGCCGTGCCGTACGCCCTCCACCCGGCGGCGGACCGAAGACGGCACCATCGACGACCTCGGAGCCGGGGCGGATCTCCTCCACGATGCGCTGCACGCGCTGGGGACTGATGGCATTGACATCGACGTACACCCCAGCGAAGGCGTGCGCAGCCACGGCCGCTGCCACGTCCTCCGCCGCCTGCGGTGGGCAGACCGAGAGAACGACCGCGCTACGGGACAGCGCTTCCGCAAGCGAGTCGCAGGCCGTGGCGCCGGCCTCCCTCGCGCGTCGCCACGTGTTCTCGCTGCGGCCCTTGGAAACCCACAGCACGTCGTGGCCGCCGGCGACTACCTCGGCGGTGACCGCCGCGCCCATGGATCCCGGTGCAAGACGGTCACGACGGTCACTGGCTACCTCCGGCGAAATGCAACGCGGTGTGTTCCTCATCAACATGATCCGCTGCCGTAGAGCAGCAACGGCGGAGGACTCAGCACCTGGCTCGGCCGAGCCAGTCGCCGATTAGGCAAAAGTTCCTCCTGCCTCGTGTCGGCCCTTCATGGCGAAGCAGAAAACACAGCTGTGGCACCCCTGTCCCGGCAGCTCGTCTCACGCGCAAGCCGCGTCATGGGTACCGTGCTGGAGACGAACTCTGTACGGACAGACCGGCGATCGCGCCGGATCGTCCGGCGGCCGGGAGGTGTCCTGATGCTGGAGGAAGCCGAGGAGATCGGCAAGCGCGTCCGCAGGGCGAGGCTGCGGTTGGGTATGCCGCAGGCCGACCTGGCGACGGCCCTGGGGAAGTCGCAGGGCTGGGTGTCGAAGATGGAGCGTGGCTTGATCGAGCTGGACCGGGTCGGGCTGCTCAACCAGGTGGCCGCGGAGCTGCACGTCCATCCGAATGACCTGATCGGGCGCCCGTACAGCAGCTCCCCCGACGACAACCAGTGGCAGGTTGCCGCCTCGTCGATCCTGCGCGAGCTGCGCCGCTACGACCTCGTCCCCGTCTTCGACGGGGCTCCGCGGCCCGCGTCACATCTGTGGCGTGAGGTGACCCGGCTGCACCGCCTGCGGGACACCGCCTCCAACGTGGCGATTCTCCGGGTTCTCCCGGACCTGTTCCGCGAGGCGCGTGCCCTGGCGGAGGAGTCGGAGGGGCACGAGCGGGAGGAGGCGTATGCCGTCTACGCCGTGTGCTGCAAGTTCGCACACACCGCCGCCCACTCCCTCGGGCACCCCGAACTGGTCGCCATGGCGTGCGAGCGGGCCGCATGGTCGGCCAGGTTGTCGGGAGATCCGGTGCTGCCTGCCGTCGCCGACTGGATGAGGGTCTGGGACATGTGGGCGACGGCTGACTGGGCCGACGCTCTGACGCTCTCGGACAAGGCGATCACCTCGGTGGAGCAGGAGTACGACCGTGGCGAGCCGCTGGCCGTGCGGGCCTGGGGCACGCTGCAGCTTCGGGCCGCGGTCTCTGCCGCCCGAGCCAGCCGCGCCTCGGAGGCCGAGGACCGGATCGGACACGCGAAGGCTGCTGCCGAGCGCATGGACGCGTATGTCGGGGCACCGGTGTACGACCGGCATTCGCTGACGTTCTCCGCCGGGAACGTGCAGATCCACGCGATCAGCGTGGCCCTGGAAATGGGCAAGCAGGGCAAGGCACTGGAGATAAACCGCCGTACCAGCCCAGTACTGGTCGGGTCACTGCCCAACTCCCGGCAGGGTCACCACCACATGGACGTCGCGCGCGCCTGGCTGTGGGACGGGAACCGGGGCAAGGCCCTGGCCGAGTTGGAGACGGCTGAGCGGATCGCGCCCCAGCTCGTACGGAACCACCCCATCGCCCGTTCGACGCTTCGCAGCATCGTCCACGCGGAACGAGCAGCCACGCGGGAGAAGCTGCGGCGCATGTCCGACCGCTTTCACCTGGACGGATAGGGGTCGTATTCCTCCGGCTCATATTCGAGGGTTGCCCTGTCCCTAACTTCAGGGCATGACGCGACGACGTTCTCCCCACCTTTCCTCGCAGGGATCCGGGTTAGGTACCGCAGCTCCCTTCGTTCCCCGGCTTGGCGACCTCGCCACCGACAGCGCCCGCGAGGACCGTGTGGGGGTCGTGGTCGCTCTCCCTGGTGAGGGCTCCGCCACGACCTACCACCTGCGCCCGCCCGGGGGCGGGGCCCAGTGGTCCGCGCCCGCCGACGGGACAACGCTCAGGCCCGTGCCGGTGAAGGCCACCCACGCCACGCTGCTGGCCGGCCGGGACGCGGTCTACGACCCGAGGGCCCGGCAAGGGTCGGTTCCCGTCGAGTTCCACTTCGATGACGGCTCGACCCTCAATGGCGCCCTCATCCTCACCACGGCGGAGCTGGAGCGGTTGTACGCGCAGACCAGCCGCCTCTTGGATGCACACGAACGCGCCCTCGGCGGCACCTCGTGACCGGGGCGCGGCGCCGCCATGCCCGAATCGCCGCGTCCAGAACCGCACGGGCCGACCACGAAGGTCGAATCGCGCTCACGTTCCTGGCCGTCGCCGGCCTGGTCGGCCCGGCCTGGGCACTGCGTGAGCACGCCGGCCCGCTCCTTGAAGGAGCTGGCCATCGGCCCACGCCGTCGCACCGGACGCGAGCCTCCCCTCCGACCGCTGAGGCCGCTCCTGGCACCGACGCCGTCTGCCCGCGCTTGACCGCCGGAGCCTCCCACGCTGCTCTCTCGTCGAGCGGCGCTGAAGAACCGCCCGGCTCAGCGCGGCTTCGGCTGCCCGGAGCGGGACGGCCTGCACCCCGTCAGCCATCTGGAACATCCACGCGTGATTCTCCAGGGAGGGATCGTGGACATCCCGTACATCGTCATCGACCAGCTCGTCCCCGACCAGCAGCAGGTCTGGAAGACGTACTTCGGCGACGCCGACCGCCCCCGCTACATCGAGGAAGGCATCTGGCGCCGCACCCAGGAGAAGGCCACTGCCGGCCAGTCCGGCTGGGCGGCCTCCGACGACGCACGGCGGCGGATCATCCACTACCGGTACCGGTACGGCCTGGTGCCCACCACGGCTGCGCCGGCCATCGGCTTGACCGACCTGTACCTCTATCACTCCGCATCCGCCCCGGCCGACGAGATCGACACGCACCACGACGCCCTGTGGGATTCGCTCGCCACTGGCGGCTGGAAGGAGGCTCCCGGTGGATTCTTATGGACACGGCGGGATCTGAAGTGCCGGATCACCGAGCACGACGTCCACCCCCAGGACGCCGCTGCGGGCCGCACCCTCCCAGCTGGCTACCGGAGCCTGGACGTGCAGATCGCCTCTGTGTCCTACGCGCCGCCGCCCGCTGTCCGGCAACTGCCGTGGAACGTGCTCTCCACCGGAATCCGGTTCAAAGACCGCCCCGGCACGCCGACCCGCGTACCGGACCTATCCGTCCTCGCGGACCTACGACCGTTCCAGGTGGAGATCGGATGCGGTACGTCGGTCGAGGCGGGCATCCCGCTCCTGCACCGGCTCCACGAGATCTACCGGGTCACCGACCGCCAGGGCCACGAGCCGCGGGAGCACCGCTTCACCCTCTCCCCGACAGCGGACACACTCCTCCATGAGGTGCTGACGGAGCCGGAGGAGAAGACGGCGGAATTCGTGGAGATGTTCCGTGCCTGCTTCCTGGCCGAGCCGACCCCAGCCATGTGGGCACTGAAGGAACTGAAGGACGCCGGGCACCTCGTCGGTCCGGTCATCACCAACAACTTCGACGTGCTCGCCGCGCGGGCCGGGCTCGACGAGTGCTTCATGCGCCGCTACGACCAAGCCGTACCCGACGTCGAGTGGGTCGACGGCGCCAAGGCACTCCTCGTCGTCGGCCTGCACGCCGACCGACGCAAGGTCCAGGCTCGCGCCCGTGCTCGCGGCATGCAGATCGTCTACCTGGACCCGGAGGGCTTCTGGCACGACGGCCAGTTCATGCCGTACCCGCTGGAGGGGCCCCAGGACGGTGACCTGGTGTGCCGGGCAACCGCCGCTGAGGCGTTGCCCGCACTGGTCAATCTCCTGAAGTAGCACGCTGGTTGATTTACCTGCACGAAGAGGGCCGCGCCGGGTGGTGACGCTAGCGTGACGCACCCGGCCGGCCCGGACTCACCGGGCGGGCGAGAGGCAAGGAAAGGAGCGTCGACCCCATGCGCGTATCCGTCATCGGCTGCGGTCACCTGGGCATCCCCCACGCCGCTGCCATGGCCGAGATCGGCCACGAGGTCATCGGCGTGGACCTGGACCAGGCGAAGATCGACCGCCTCAACGCCGGCGAGTGCCCCATCTACGAGGAGGGCCTCCCGGAACTCCTCGCCACCCACACCGCATCCGGGCGACTGCGGTTCACCACCAGCCTCACCGAGGCGGCCGAGTTCGCCGACATCCACTTCCTCGCCGTAGGCACGCCCATCGACGCGGACGGACGGAGCTACGACACCGGCCAGGTCTTCGGGGCCGCCCGCGCCCTGGCCCCGCACCTGACCCGCCCGACCGTGATCATCGGTAAGTCCACGGTCACCGTCGGCACCTCACGCGACCTCGGCGCTCTCCTCGCGCGTCTCTCCCCGGCCGGTGAGGACGTAGAGGTCGTCTGGAACCCGGAGTTCCTCCGCGAGGGCCACGCCATCGACGACACCCTGCGACCCGACCGGATCGTCGTCGGCGTCCCCTCGGCCCGCGCGGAGGACGCCGTACGCCAGGTCTACGCACCTCTCCTGGCGAACGGGATCCCGCTGTTCGTCACCAACCCCGCCACCGCCGAACTCATCAAGGGCGCCGCCAACGCCTACCTCGGCATGAAGATCTCCTTCATCAACGGCGTCGCCGACATGTGTACCGCCGCCGGAGCCGACGTCCAGCAGCTCACCGAGGCCATCGGCCTCGACCCCCGTATCGGCCGCGGCGGCCTCAACGCTGGACCCGGCTACGGCGGCGGCTGCCTCCCCAAGGACGTCCGCGCCTTCACAGCCTCAGCCAGCACCCTCGGAGCCACCGAGGCAGCAACCCTCCTGCGGGCGGCAGAGCAGGTCAACGAATCCCGCCCCACCGCTGCGCTGAAGCTCATCGAGCAGACCCTCGGCCACCCCGTCGACGGCGTACGCGTCACCGTCTGGGGAGCTTCCTTCAAGGCTGGCACCGACGATGTCCGCGAATCCCCGGCCCTGGCGATCGCCGCCCTCATGCACCAGCGCGGTGCGACCGTCACCGTCCACGACCCGCACTCCGTGCCCACGGCACTGCACCGGCACCCGGAGCTCGACTACGCCGAAGCCCTCGACAACTCCGTCCAGGGCGCCCAACTGATCGTCCTGGCCACCGAGTGGCCCCACTTCCGAGAGGCCGACCCCAAGGCCCTCGCCCCACTGGTCGCGGACCCGATCCTTGTCGACCTCCGCAACCTCATCGACGCCGACGCCTGGCGCATGGCCGGATGGACCGTACGCCAGCTCGGACGACCCGCACAGGAATAGCCGAACCCATCGATCGGAGGTCCAACGTGGACACCCTGTGGGACAACATCGAGAAACTCTCCGCCGTCTGCCGAGCGGCGGGCGCCCATCTTCCCGACGAGGAGCTCAAGGCACTCCAGGTCGGCAAGGTGGCCGAAGAGGCTGGCGAGGCCATGCACGCCCTCCACGGCCTGAAGGGCCTCACCACCTGCGGCGACGACCACACCTGGTCCGAGGTCCAGAACGACCTCGTCGGCGCCGTCATCGCCGCCCTCCTGGCCATGCACTACATCGACCCCACCAGCGCCCGCGCCACCATCGATGAAATCCTCCACCACTGCACTCGCAGAGGACGGGAAACCCCTGCTGCGGCCTGAGAATGGAACGCCGTCGGCCGCGCGCGCCCACAAGACGCGGTCGGCGGCCATGCCGGGCACAAGGTTGCGCCAGGTGCCTGAGCCCGGGCTGCCTGCGCCCGGGCACTCCTGCGGTCGCCCCGTTCTGGCCCGGCTCCACCGGCCGCGAAGCTGGAGCGAGCATCGTGATCGGGAGGAAGCCTCTGCGACTGGGCGACCACTTTCGGCTTCTCCAGCCAAACATGCAGGCCAGAGCCACTACAGCCGTTCAAGAACCGTTGATTCCCAAGCTCAGAGCGCGAGTTCGATTCTCGTCACCCGCTCCATGAAAAAGCCCCAGGTCAACGACCCGGGGGTTGTTTGTTGTCTCGTCCAATTCGAGGGCCGCACACCACTTGTGCACCACATCTGGCGGTCAATTGGCGCAACGAAGCGAGCCTCGGAGATCTGTCGAATATCCATTCGGGCATGTTCTCGAATCCTGAGACCGACTTTGTGTGGCATACACCATATCTCTGGCCGTCCTGAGCTACTGAACGTTGCGACTGTCGATCACGGCATAAGCGTTCCTGTGCAGCCAACACTGCTGCTGGGAAGCTCATTTGGGGGCGGACCAGGGCCGCCTGGCAGACAGAACCGGGCACTCTACGTAGCGGTACGCAGGTTCGGGGGCTGACGCCGCGTCACGTCAGCCCCCGAGCGGTCGGTCAATCCAGCGTCAGGCCCGGCGTACCGCTTTCGCACCACTTGCCTCGTCGACGGCCATGTCATGCCGTTCCGCGCGCACGCGGGCGTCGAGTCCGGCCGCGACCTCCTTCTGCCGCTCCAGCGTCGAGTGCTGGCAGATCAGGGCCGCCTTCTCCAAGGACTGGCCGGCGCGGACCATGGCGTCCTTCAATGTGCCGCCCGACTGGGGGACCAGGGTGTTCCCGGTGTGGCGGAGGTCGTAGAAGCGGAAGCCCTCGGGCAGGCCGAGTTCGCGCGGGCCTTCCGCCCCTTCGTCCGGCAGTTCCGCCCCGCTGTGCTCAACACTGTCGGCTGGCTTCGCTCTGGCCAGGGCTCTCCGCTACCGTTCGACGGCCTGTCTCCTGAGGCAACACACCGCCGTCTCATGCTCCGTGCCGGAGATGCCGACGAGACCCAAGCCGAGTACGAGTTCCGTCGCCGGTTCCGGGTCCTGGATTGGGGCCCCGACCGACAACGTGACGGCCCACCTCTTGTGTGGCCGGGGCCGTTCCTGCTCACGCTGCAGTTCCGGCGTGGGGAACACCTGATCAAGCACCCCAAGGACGCGGGCTGCGGCCACGATGGTGCCCGGGCCGGCCGCTGCGGGCACAACCTCGCCGGCCGGTATGCGGCCTGCTCACAGGTGGGCGTCCAGGACCTCCCCGAGCGCTGCCCTGGACATCGGACCACTCCCGGCCGCCATCGCCTCGCCCCGATCGATCAGCACGAAGGAGGGCGCGCCGGTGACGCCGTACCGCCGTACCGGGCCGGGGCACCTTGCGATGTCGGCCCGCACGACGATCAGTCGGCCCTGGTAGACGTCGGCCACCTCCCGCACCAGGGCATCCATTTCCTTGCATTCTGCTGCGGCCTTGGGCCACACCCCGTGGAAGTACGCGAGCACAGGCACGTCCGCCCTCGCCAGGATGAACTCGAACTCGGCTTCCTCACGGGGTTGTTGGACCCTGTTCGCCATCGGCACTCCTTGACGCTCCACTCGATGCGAGGCAGTGGATGCCTCCTTGTGTCTCCCGACCGCGACGGCCGTACCGCTCGTCAGTGGGCCCTGCGCGCTCGGGCGGCCTTGCGGGCCTCCGCCATCGTGCGCGCCTCCACGGCCTTGCGGGATTCCTTCGGCGGGCGGCCCGCGCGGGTACCCAGACCCCGGAACGCCGCGTTGCCGGTCTTCGCCCCGTCCTGCACCGGCGGGCGCTTCGCGCCTGTGATGCTGGTCAGCCTCTCCTCGCCGGAGCGAACCTGAGCGACCGTGGGCCGGATCCCGGCATCCGACATCATCCGGTTCACGTCCCGGCGCTGGCCGGGCGTGACCAGCGTGACCACGCTGCCGGACTCCCCGGCACGCGCGGTGCGCCCGCCGCGGTGGAGGTAGTCCTTGGGGTCGGAGGGCGGATCCACGTTGACGACGAGGTCCAGGTGCTCGACGTGGATGCCACGGGCAGCGACGTTGGTGGCCACCAGCACCGTGATCTCGCCGTCCTTGAACTGGGCCAGCGTGTGCGTGCGCTGCGGCTGCGACTTCCCGCTGTGCAGAGCACCCGCCTGTATGCCGCTGCTCCGCAAGTGGCGGGTGAACTGGTCCACACCGTGCTTGGTGTCCAGGAACATCAGCACCCGCCCGTCCCGGGCCGCGATCTCGGTGGCTGTCGCGTACTTGTCGGCGGGATGGACGTTCAGTACGTGGTGCTCCATCGTCGCTACCGAGCCCTCCGCCCGGTCGACCGTGGCCAACACCGGCTCACTCAGATATTGCCTGACCAGTTGATCGACGTTGCGGTCGAGCGTCGCGGAGAACAGCATCCGCTGCCCGCCGGGGGGCATCCGGTCCAGGGTCTCCGAGACCTGCGGCAGGAAACCCATGTCGCACATCTGGTCCGCCTCGTCCAGCACCGCGATGCGCACCTGGTCCAGGTGACAGTCCCGCCGGGCGACGAGATCGGCCAGCCGTCCCGGCGTCGCCACCACGACCTCGGCACCCGCCCGGAGCGCCGCCACCTGCCGGCCGATCGCCAGCCCGCCGACCACAGTCACCGAGCGTAGCCCGAGCGCCTCCGCGTAGGGAGCCAGCGCCTCGCTCACCTGCTGCGCGAGTTCCCTTGTCGGCACCAGGACCAGCGCGAGAGGGCGCTTCGGTTCGGCGCGCCGGCCCGCCGTACGTGCGAGGAGCGCAAGCCCGAAGGCGAGGGTCTTTCCCGAGCCGGTCCGCGCGCGGCCGAGGACATCCCGGCCGGCCAGCGCGCTCGGCAGAGTGGCCGCCTGGATCGGGAATGGCTCCCGAACCCCGAGCCCCGCCAGCACCCCCATCAGCTCGGCCGGCAGTTCCAGCTCCGCGAAGGAGCCGGCCGGTGGGAGGCCAGGCGCCAGTGTCCCCGGCACCGAGAGCTCGCCCCGCAGGGCCCTCCCCCGGTCGGACCTGCCGGGTCCGGAGCGACCGGAGGCCGACTGCTTCGGCTTCATTAGGGGTTCCTCGTTTCGGCGCCCTGAACGGACCTGGGCCCGTACCTTGTCCGGCACGGGCCCAGGCTCTCTGCAAGCGTGGCCCAACCTTACCAGTGCGGGCCTCGCGCCAGCCGTCCCGCGGCCTGGCCGGGCACCCGCCCCGGGGATCGTCACGCGCCGAAGGCCGGTAAGCCCCTCGACATCCGGGATGCTCTTGCGGAGCGGTACAAGGGTTCCTGCCGTAGGTGGCCGGGCGCTGGACGCGATCGCCCCGCGGCTGGAGACCGTCGCGGGCACGGTCGGAGCGCGGGCGATCGGGGAGTTCGGGATCGATGTCTCGCGCTTGCACTGGGACATGGCCAGCATGTCCGTGCACGGCGCATACTCGGCCGAAGGCCAGGACGCCGATTTACGAGTGAGAGCGTGATGGGCCCCTGCTGACGTCCCTCGACGTCGCCGCGCCCGTCCCCACCGATGAATCCGTAGATCACTTCACATCATTCCGGGAGAACCCATGACCGTGAGCAAGAACATCAACAACCCGGTGGGCATGGGCGGCGGCCAGCGCAAGAGGCTGTCCCGCGCCGAACGGCAGAACAACGGTCCGCACCGCAACCTCGACCGCAAGGGCGCCGCCGACCAGAAGGCAGAGCTGGTACGCAAGATGCGCGAGAAGACAGGCGCAGCCGAGGGCGCCGAGCAGACGGGCGACGACACCGCACAGAGCTGACGCACCACTGTCGCAGGGCGGCACCGCACGGGGCAGGGCCAGGGCCGCGACGCACGGTTCGGGCCCCGCTGCCGTACCGGGGTCTGCGGCCGTACCGAACGCGGCCGCTCCCGCTCAGCTCTCGGCCGACCGCCCCCACCGTCATCTACGGAACCTGATAGCTACCTACCTCGGCCGCGCAGACGAACCGGGCATGACCGTCTCCAACTGAACACGGCTGTGGACGTCACCCGACCCTCGCAGCCCTCCACGCTCGGGTGCGCCTACGCCGGAGCGGGATCGCTCGTGGAACGGGGTCAACGGTGCGGCTGCGCGGGGCAGTTACGGCCGGTTCGGAACAATCACCAAAGCCTATGAATCAGTAGCTGTTCACGTTGCCTCGCGGTGCAGCTGGATGAGTCCTTCGATGAAGCCCATGCGGGCCCGCCGACCGGCGCTCGGACGCCGCCGGCGAGAGCCGATCGCGCAACGTGCTGCCGCAGACGGGTGGACAGGAAGCGTAGGGCAGAACTGGACACGTCGACACCCGACGGGTAGACAAGCACGCGAAGCCTCCGGCGGAGACGGTTCTCTTGGTCGAAAACCCATCTACCAGGGGTTTCACCACATTGTCAGCCCAACCACCCTGTCCTTGCGGCAGGTTGGAAGTAACTCACGTGCTTCCTCGCCCTCCCGGTCAACACCCGTTCGTTCCCGGTAAAGGTCCATAGACCCGTGAATGCCTCAGACCCGCACGTCAACGCCTTCGCCGAGATCTTCGGCGATCCGCCGGCCGACTACGCCGTACCTGTCGACTGGGCGGCAGTCGAGTCCTGGTTGGGGACGAGCCTGCCCGCCGACTACAAGGCCATCGCCGCCGCGTACGGCCCACTCGACATCGGCGCCTGGCTCTGGCTTCACATGCCATGCGTCAACCGCGGTTGGTTCGACTACGGGGCCTGGGTCCAGCAGACTCGGCGTAACGCCCCCGGCGTCCTTCCCTTCGGCGCCACCCGTACCGCCGATACCCTCTACTGGGACACCACAGCATCCGACGACCCCGACCAGTGGCCGGTCGTCATGCACTGGCAGGACGACGAGAACGCGGGCCGCGACCCCTGGCGGCGCTTCGCGTCCGCCCTCGTGCCGACGCTGGCCCGGCTCGTGGCCAACGGCATGCGCCCGGTGGCCGCCCGAAGTGGCATGCAAACCGACCTGGAGCGCACCCCGTGGACACCGCCGCCTCGGCGACCGGAGCCAACCGCTCAGCAGCGGGCGGCGCTCACCGCAGGCAGCGGGCTGGAGACTTTGATCGCACTCGTCCCGCCGCCGGAGACACCCGCGCTCGGTAAGCACAACTGGGACTGGCTGTACGAACGGCTGGGGACACGTCTGCCCGGCGAGTACGTACGACTGATGGAGCGGTACGGGGCCGGCTCCTGGTGCGGCTGGCTGCGCTTCAACATCCCCTTCGACGAGGACCAGTACGCGCTCGCACCGTGGGCCGAGTGGTACACGGAGACCTACCAGGAGCAACGAGCCGAGTTCCCTCAATATCATCCCCTGGCTGTCCATCCCGAGCCCGGGGGATTTCTGCCCTTCGCCGACTCCATCGACGGCGACCATCTGTGCTGGCTGACCGAAGGTGCCACACCGGACGACTGGCCATTGATCGTTGTACCGCGCCATGCCGACCAAGGCCCACCGCTCAACACCGACCTGACCAAAACCCTGCTGGAGTGGCTGCGCGGCCGGTTTGCCACCGAGGGCCTGCCCCCGCTCGGACGCCGCGACGAGGACCCCCTCGACTACATCGAATTCGAGCCCTACGACACAGAACCAGCCGCTGTCTGAGCGGCGGCCCCGTCGGCATGCCTCTCGCAAGAGAGACCGCCACACGCGGGCCTGTACGGGTGCCGCGTGCCACAACGTGCCATTCGTAGGGGTAAACAGCGGTCACTACGGACATCATCCGGCAGTCGGCCAGGAGCACATCCGCACAGCGTTTTGGCTGGTCAGAGGCATCTGCAGGGATCAAGTGCTGGGTGATTCCCAAGCTCAGAGCGCGAGTTCGATTCTCGTCACCCGCTCCAGATTGAAACCCCAGGTCAGCGACCTGGGGTTTATTTTTTGTCTAGTCCAATGTGGGGGTGGCGTGCCCTCTGCTTGCCCTAAGCGGAAGCCTCCGTATCGGTGCCCAACTGGCTGGCTGGCCAGGCGTGGCGCGCGCCTCGCGGCCCGGGAAGAGCCACAAGTGCAGCTCTGGGGTAGGTCTCCTGCCCGACGCTGCATCCGCCCTACTCCCCCCGCCGCATCTCGCGCAGGTCCAGGGTCCGTCAACAGTGGATCGATTGGCCTGGGTTTCCTGGGTCTTCCTGGTTTTCGTGGTTCGGCGGAAGCGTCGTACGGGGGTGCGTAGCCCGGACAGGAGTTTGGTCGTTGATGTGATCGTCGGGCCAGGAGCAGGGCGAGGTGTGTAAGGGGGGTGGGTGGGGATGCGGCGCAGGGTTGTGGTGGGTGAGGGGGAGGTGCAGCAGGTCGCGGCGGCCTGTGCCCGCGCGCTGCGGGGTGTAGATGCGGTCAGTGGCGAGCAGCTCGACCAGGCGGCTTTGGTGGAGCGGGCGGGCTGGCTGACCGCTCTGGTCGGATCACTGGCTTCAGGTGTGGTCCGGGAGCACTGGAGCGGTGACGATCTGGCCCAACTCGCCTCTGGTATCGACCGGTCGGGCGCATCGCTGCCGTCGCAGGGGCGGATGGCGTTGCGGCGTCTGGGCTGGACAGTGACGGTGCCGGAGAGTGTGTACGTTCCCGACCGGGTGGTGCGCATCGCGCAGGAGCAAGCGGGGCTGCGTTCGGCCTGGTGGCGCGCCGAGATCACCACCGCGCTGCCGGCGACCTGGCCTGCCGGTCCGGCCCGGCGTACCGAGGCGGAGTGGGAGGCACTGCGCGCCGCGCTGCCCGAGGGCGGGGTGGCGACCAGTGTGCTGCGGGCCCGTACCCGGCAGATCGCCACGTTCCACGCCCGCTACGGGCGGCTGCCTGTGGATGTGACCGAGTGCGAGCAGGCGCCGGGCGCGGGCGGGCAGGTGGGGCTCGCGGCAGTCGACAAGCAGCTCGCCACTCCGGAACGCTGCTCGGAAGACTCAGCTCGGTACGCGGTGTTGACACTGCGCCTGCCCGTGCGGCCCGCGCCCGCCTGCCGGGGCGACTGGCACCCGGTCCGCATCCGGTTCCGGCTGCCGCCCCACGTGCCCCACACCGCGGTGCTGTGCGCGCCCACCCTGCGCATCCGCCAGGGTCGACTCCTTCTCGACGTGCCCTACGCCCAGGCGGTTCCGAAGCCGGAGCGTGCCGGGCACCGGACCGCGGTGGCGTTCGACTGGGGACTGAACACCCTGCTCACCGGAGGCACCCTCCACCTCACCGACGAAGCCCAGCCCCGCGTGCTCACCGACGGGCACCCTGTCGTCCTCCGCGCGGCCGGAGTCCTGGCCAAGGCCGACCGGCTGCGCACCCTGAGCGAGCACATCAGCGCCCGCATCGACCGGCTGCGCACCCTGATCACCTCCCGGCAGGAGCCCGGTGAGCGTCCGAGTCCGCATCTGGTGGCGAAACTCGCCGTCCTGGAGAGGGAGCGGGAGCGCGTCGCGAGGCGCCGTACCCGGCTGAACGCTGCGCTGGCCCGGGCGGCAGCCCGCTTCGTCGTCGATCACGCGAGCGCCGCCGGAGCGAGCGTCATCTACCTCGAAGTCCTCCGCGACATGGAGGCGCGCGGCAAGGGCCGCACGCTGAACACCCGCCTGTCGCAGACGGTGCGCGGCGCGATCGTCACCCACGTCCGCCACCAGGCCGCTGCCTTGGGGATCGCGGTGGTCATCGTCCCGCCCCGGGGCACGTCGAAGCACTGCCCCCGGTGCCTGACCCCGTTCCGTCACCACAGAGCCCCCAACGACCGGGCGGCGGGCTGGGCCTGGGCATCGTGCCCGAACCCGGCGTGCGGCTACAGCACTGGGCGAGACAACGCCGCTTGGCAGCGCATCGGCGCCCGCGGCCTCACCCACCAGCACAAGACCAGCCTCGACCGCAGCAGCGGCACCTTCGTGATCCGCACGGTGGTTGAGGCCTTGGACCGTGCCAGAGCGGTCCAGCAGCAGACGCAGGACCGCACCAAGAGCGGCCGCACGAACAGACGCCCTGCGCCCGGGAAGCGGCGCAGGGGCCCCGCCCCACCCGGTAACCGTGCCTCAACAGCGCGTCCGGGTGGCAAGCGTCCGGCGGGGCGGACCCCCACGCACCCGACCCACCGCAGCCGGCGGTGTTCACGCCAGCAGGGACCGATCAGGATCGGCATCCCCACCTGGCCACACCGGCCGGACGGGGCCAGACTCGGGGCAGGCTTCCACCGCCACGCCCACACCACCCCCGTCCGAAGGCGACCGTGGCCGAGTCACCCTCCCAAGCGATCCCGAACACCCGGGATCACCCAGGAAACCCAAGCCGATTAGAGACGCTCCGGATCGCGGGGTGGCGCTGAGTCAGCTTCGCTGGAAGAACTCCACCTCCGCCAGGGCCAGGTGACGGCCCGGGGCCAGGCCGACGGCCGAGCGCAGGACCAGGCGTATCGTCTTCGCGTCGCTGATCCCGGTGGGGACCGTCTGCGGGCCTGGTTTGTCGCTGAGGGTGAGCTCCTTGCGGTGCTTCTCGCCGTCCTGCGTCGTCACCTCCAGGTCCAGTCGGAGCGCGCGTGCCTGGCGGGCGTAGTCCTCCGGAGACGCGGACGCGCCGTTGGTGATGAGCAGCTCGAACAACCGGAACGGCTTGCGGAAGGTGTAGGTCACCGAAGTGCCCGGCGCGGGCGCGCCCCAGTATTCATTGCTCACCCCGTCCGTGGTGTTCGTCGCCGGGTGCCCGGGTACCTCGGCGCTCGCCTTGATGTCCACCGGGGTCACGGGCTTGGGCTTGCTCAATTTGTCCCGGGTGTCCTCGTACAAGGCGCGTCCGGCCGGCAGCAGCAGGAAGCCACCCGCGCACAGCGCCACCACCACGGCCAGGATCACCAGGAGCCGCACCGCCCGGCCCGAGCTCGCCCGCACCCGGCGGCGCAGCGGCCACACGGTCCGCCACCACGGCAACGGGGCGGGTTTCGCGGCGGGGTTCAGCGCAGTCGCGCAGCGTCGGCAGAACCGGCGCTCCGGCGAGTTGAGCGTGCCGCAGGCGGGGCAGGGCACCCCCGCTGCTTCGTCCGGCACCGCCGCGGGTCGTACGACGGGACGTGGTGCCACCGGCTTCGCAGGGCGTACGGGCACGGGGTCGGGCGTCGGCACGGCCGGGGCTTGCGGTGGCCGGGGCGCCGTTCCGGATGCGGCGGGTCCGGACCCGGCCGCCGTTCCGGATGCTCGCGCTCCGGACCCGGAAGGCCCTGGTGTCGCCGCCGACGCGGGTGTCGTGGTGGCGGGGGCTTCGTCGGTGCGGGGGGTTTCGTCGTCGCTGGTGGTCGAGGCGGGCTCGGTGCGGACGTCGTCGGGTCCGGCCTGGGGCGGAGGGCTCGTGGGCCCCTCCTGGCCGGGGTCGGTGCCAAGACCCTCGCCGACGCCGGAGCGCGAGCCCGCGGCAGGCGTGGCGCCCGCCTCGCTCGCCTCGCCGCGGCCCGTCAGCCGAGCGCGCAACGACGAGGTGCGAGGAGGCACAGCGGCCGCGGGTTCGTCCGCCGGGGACGCTGAGGGCGCCGGGGACGGTGACGGTGACGGTGACGCGTCCGGCGGGGTGGGGTCCGGTGAGGCCGGTGGTGCCGAGGGGGCGCTCGGGGGCGTGGGCGGGGCCGGCGTGGTGTCCGACCAGCCCAGGTACGCGCCGCAGTTGCCGCAGAAGTCGTCCGCGGAGCCGTTGGACGCCCCGCACGCGGGACACACGCGCATGGCGTCACCTCCCTTCGTCGGCGGGCGGGCCGGGCAGGACCTCCACCCGGCAGACGGTGTGCGCCGGGCACATGGCCCGGACGGTCTCGCGGACCCGGTCCGGGTCCACCCGCGCCTCGCGGCCCGGCCACACCCGGACCAGGGTCCCGGAGGGGGACTCCGGCGGCAGGTCGGCACCGGCGGTGCTCGACCACGCCGCGCCGCCGTCCCCGGTCACCTCGACGTGCACGCCGAGCGCGAGCCGCAGGGCCTCGACCAGGCCGCGCTTGGTGCCGCGCCACCGGTGCAGCTCCACCGCGCGGACGACCGCCTCGCGGCGCAGCTCCACGGGCCACCGCGGGTCGTCGGCGGCGCCCACCCACGACGCCAGCCAGGTCAGGAAGTCGGTCGGAGTCACCCGGGGGTCGAGGTAGGCGGGCAGGTTGTCGAGGGTCGCGAACACCGGGGCGAGGACGGTGTCGAGACCGGCGGTGAACCGCTGCGCGAAGTCGTCGTCGGCGTACAGGGCGGGCAGTTGCTCGCCGATCGGGTACCTGCTCGGCAGGCCGGGTACGGCGGCGCGGCTCATCCCCGTGCCTCCGACTCGACGGCCGTGACGATCACCTGGTGCTGGTAGGAGAAGACCAGCGCGCCCGCGGCCACGTCGATGCGGTCCGACGGCGCGCCGCGCCGCCCGGTGATCGGGTCGGCGGCGAGCAGCCGGATCTCCTCCACCAGCGCGTTGCCGGTGGCGCGTTGCAGCACGCCGAACACCTCCCCGTACTGCACCGGCCGCCCGAACGGCCACCCGGTGCCGTCCGGACCACCGTGCAGCGGGTTGAGGTGCCGGAACAGCGCGGCGAGCGCCGCGTCGCGCACCCGGTCGGTGTCGCCCGGCGCCGCCGCGAGCCGGGCCACCACGGTGACGCCCTGGTAGACCGGCGGCTCCACCACCAGGCGGGTGCCGATCAGGCGTCGCTCGTCGAGGCTCGCGGTGATCGCTTCGAGTACCTGGTCCGCGGGGATCAGCTGCTCGAAGCGGAGCCGGTCGTCGCCCTCGTCGGCCACCGCGTCCGGCACCACCAGGATCCGCACCGCGCCCGCACCGTCCGCGGCGGGCAGACAGCGAACCCGGCGTACCGAGGGCGCCGCCTGGCGGCTGATGATCTCGTAGTCCTCGGCGGTCACCGCGCGCTCCTGCATCCGCAGCACGTCCGGCGCCCGCAGCTTGGCGTTGGCGACCGTCTCACCGGCGACGCCGCCGCGCGCCGCCTCCCGGTTGGTGACCCGGGCGACGTACGGAACGGAGCTGCGCAGCACGGAGATCGCGCCGCGGGCGACGTTGCCCGCCGGGCCGCCGCCGGTACGGTAACGGGCCACCCGCACCTGGGCACCCTTGGGCGGCACGGCACCGCGCTGCCGCAGCGTGCCGTCCGGCTCGCGCAGCGCCGGGGGGAAGCTGAACTCGCCGGTGGTGGCGTCCACGCGGACGTGCCGGTCGGCGGGCCCGGAGCGGCCGAAGTGCTCCACAACCTCCCAGCGGCGCCACCCCTCGGCCGAGGACACCTCCACCACCGGGGGCTCGCCGTCGAGGAGCACCGGCGGGCGGCCGAGCCGGAATGTCTGCCCGGCGACCCCCTCCGAGGCGCCGAGCGGCACGTCGGTCACCGTCTCCGCGTGCTCGACGGACATGGTGCCGCCCACGGTGAACACCGCCGCCTCGCGCACCGTCGGGGACTCCGAGTAGAACGGCTGGCCCGACTCCGCCTCGGTGACGCGGCAGCGCAGCCAGCCGGCCCGTGACCCGCCGATCACCGACGCCGTGTGCCCGGCCGGTACGTACACGATGACCTCGCCGGGCTTGTTCAGCCCGCCGGTGGTGTCCGTGCCGGTCTCGCACACCTGCCAGCGGCCGCCGTCCCACGCCTCCCACACCAGCGGGGGCTGGCGCGGGTCCACGCCGATGCCCTCCACGCGGCTGTCCAGGCGCACCGCGACCACGCAGCGCGGCACCGCCGTCGGCAGGCCGAACAGCAGCGCGTCGCCCGGCTCCGGTGCCGTCTGGAAGCAGGGCACGTCGCGGCCCTCGGCGAGCGTCCTGGTCCGGTCGGTCTGGTCACCGGTCCGGGGCGCGGTCACCAGGCGCGTCAACTCGCTGGGAAAGATGCGCAGTTCGTCCGTGGTCGTGAACACCACGGCCTCCTCGGTCTCGCCGCGCGCGGTGGTCACCTCGGTGCCCGCGGGCAGCGCCACCGTGTCGGGCTGCGGCGCCGACAGCCAGAAGTCGACCTCGGCCCCGGCCGCGGCCGGCGGGAACAGGCGGATGCCCAACAGGTCGAGGAACGCGGTGTAGTTCTTGTCCGGGACCCGGTTCAGCCGGTACAGCAGCTGGTCCACGAGATGGGCGAACGTCTCGATCAGGGTGACGCCCGGGTCGGAGACGTTGTGGTCGGTCCACTCCGGGGCGCGCTGCTGCACGTACCGCTTCGCCTCGTCGACGAGTTGCTGGAACCGCCGGTCATCCAGGTTCGGGGAGGGCAGGGCCATCAGTCCGCGACCAAATCCTCGGCCCCCTCCTCGGAGGGGATCGTGTAGAAGGGAAAGACCAGGTTGCGCCGGTCGTTGGTGGAACGCACGGTGTAGTGCACGTCGATGTAGAGGGTGCCGTCCTCGACGGCGTCGAAGGCGACCACCACGTCGTCCACCGCGACGCGCGGCTCCCACCGTTCGAGGGCCTCGCGCACCTGCTGCGCGACGCGTCCGGCGGTGGCGCCGTCGCCGGGGGCGAAGACGTAGTCGTGGATGCCGCAGCCGAACTCGGGGCGCATGGGGCGCTCGCCGGGCGCGGTGCCGAGCACGAGGCGGATCGCCTCCTCGATCTCCCGCTCCCGTTCGACCATGGCGATCCCGCCGGTCGGCCCGACCCGCATCGGGAACGCCCAGCCGCGCCCGATGAACCGCTCGCTCATCACTCGCCCCCGATCAGGACGTTCGGGGCGCCGGTCTTGATCTTCGCCCTGCACGCGGTCTGGTCGTCGACCCGCGCGGCCGGCGCCCCGCCGATGAGTACGGTGCCCGCGGCGAGCGCGGTCGGGTCGGGCGCGATGACATTGGCCGGTCCCATGGCCGCGTGCTGCGGGATCGGGCAGGTGTGCAGGCTGCCCACGACGGCGGCGGGACGGCCGCCGATCAGTACGCGTGCCACCGCGGCGGCGACGCCGGGCGGCGGGGTGGCGATCACACCGCCGTGGTCGGTGAGGTCACCGGTACGGGCTGCGCGGGGCATGTGGTGCTCCAAGAGGCTAGGAACGGTCAGTTGATCCGGATGAGGTTGGCCTTCAGGACGCCGAGCCGACCGCCGTCGACGGTGACGTCCGAGCTGCCGGTGACGCTCACCGAACGGCCGCCGATCTTCACCCCGGCCGTGCCCTGGATGTCCACGTTCCGGCCCGACACGCTCACGTCGCCCCGTCCCGCGTCCAGGGTGATGCCCGTCTCGTCGAGCAGGACGGAGGTGAGGGGTTGTCGACCCCTGCCGTACACCGTCAGCTCGATCCGGTCCCGCCGGTCGTCCAGGAACACTTCGAGGCGCTCGTCACCGGTCATCAGCCGCACCCCGGAGCGACCCGGTGCCCGCGCGTCCAGCAGCTCCACCCGGTGCCCCGAACGCGACACGACGGAGCGGCGGTTGACCTTCCCGGTGGTCCTGTCGATCAGCGGGACGTCGTGGGGCGACGGCTTGTCGATGCCGTTGTAGAGCCCTCCGATGACGTACGGGCTGTCCAGCAGGCCCTGTTCGAAGCCCACCAGGACCTCGTCGTTGACCTCGGGGCTCACCACGCCTCCGCCGCCCCTGCCGCCCCACTGCACGGTGCGCACCCAGTCGGTGGTGTACTTGTCGTCCAGCCAGGGGAACTTCAGCTTCACCGCGCCGCTCTCGGCGCCGCCCGGCTCGCGTACGTCCGTCACCACGCCGATCGCAAGGCCCGGTATGCGCGGCCCGCGGCTCGGCGCGTTGGCGCCGGTCACCAGGCCTGCCAGGGAGCGGTCCGGGCTGGCGCTCACCCACACCGTCGTCCGGTACCCGCCGTGCGGCTCCAGGACGTGCTGCACGGCCGTCGCCGTGTACTTGCCCGTAAACGCCTGCCCGACGTTGCCGAGCGCCACCGGCTTGCCCGCCCGCAGCCGGGGGTTGCCCTCGGCCACCGCTTCCAGCTCCCCGAAACCCGCGCTCACTTGGGCGGCCGTCGCGTCCGCGACCGCCGTCGTCTCCGCCAGGGTGCGGTACGGGGTGTCCGTGACGGTCAGCTTCGCCGACTTGCCGAACCGGGCGGCGAACGCCGGGGGAGTGCCCGGCACCACCGTGTCACTGTCCACCGACGCCTGCCGGGACACCAGCGGCTGCTTCGTGGTGACGTTCCAGCCGCGCACCTCCACCTGCGACGCGCCGTCCGCGGCCGACAGAGAGGCCCGCAGCGCCAGCAGGTTCCGCCCGTACTCCAGCACCATCGGGTTCCGGGTGGCCGAGGTCGACGGCGCGGGCGCCCCGGACGCCTTCTGCGGCTTGGTGAACTGGAGCAGCCCCTTGTCGTCGACGCTCACCTGCGCGCCGCTCTCGGCCGCCAGGTACTGCAGGAAGTCCCAGTCGGACACGTTCGCCTGCGAGAGCTGTTGGTAGGTGATCGGCGCGGCCTGCACGGTTCCGCAGGTCAGCCCGGCCCCGGCGGCCACCTGGCGGACGATGTCCGCCGCCGTCATGTTCCGGTACGCCACCACCTTCCGGCCCCGCTGGAGGCGGTGCGCCTTGGAGTAGCCGCGTACCACCGTGAACGAGCCCGTGCGGTCCCGGTCCACCTCCAGGGCGGTCACCTCGCCGTTGAACAGCCGCTCGCGCGCCTGCCCGGACACGGTCACCACCGACACCCTGAGCGGGGTGCCGATGGTGATGCCGGTCGCCTTCAGGAACTCGTGGTCGGGGTCGCGGAAGGTGAGCACCGCCGCGCCCGGCAGCCCCACGTTCTCGTCCACCACGCAGCTCACCAGCTGGGCGGCCCAGACCGGCGGAAGTTCGGTGGGCGTCTCGATGACGGGGTCCGCCGCGAACGCCCGGCCGCCCCGCTCCCCGGTTTTGCTCACAGCTCCTCCTCACCGCCCGCGTCCCGCAGCCCCGGCACCACCAGTTCGGTGCCGGGCACGAGCGCCATCGGGTCGTCGATTCCGTTCGCCTCCGCGATGACCCGCCAGGCCGTCGCGTCGCCGTACTCCCGCCAGGCCAGCAGGGCCAGACTGTCGCCCGCCACGACGGTGTGCGTACTGCGGGCGGTGCGCGCGCCGGACGTCGGGTTCTGACCCGCCGGGTCGACGCTCGCCTCCTCGATCGACAGCGCGCAGGTGGCGCGCAGCGGCTTGCCGTCCACGTCGAACAGCGTGTACGTCACCGACAGGCTCGACAGCACGCCGTCGAACGAGGTCGTCCGCGCGGTGCCCCACTCGAACCGCACCCACGGGCTGGCCGGCTTCTTGCGGCGCAGGCTGACCGGGGTGGGCACGCACGCCTTCATCAGCTTCTCCACCGCCCGCTCCACGGAGTTGTCGTGGGTGGCGGTGGCGTCCAGGAACACCTCCAGGCTCAGCTCTCGCGGGCCGCTGCCGACGAACTCGGGCAGCGCCGACTGCCCCGCCATCCGGGACGGGGTGCGCCGCCACTCGGTGGTCTTGCGCAGTTCCAGGGTGGAGGGGTTGAACTGGAGGTTGAGCCGCGCGATGGTCCCGCCGGGCTTCGCGCCGACCGAAGCGGGGGGCTCCTTCAGGGTCAGCTGGGCCCTGGCCCGGTTGGAGCGGACCGCTGGGGACATGCCGGGGCCTCCTTTCCGGGGCTTCCGGGGGCGGATACGTGGCTCGGGAGCGGTTCATGAGGGTGGGTCAGGACGGGCGCAGGCCCTCGTGGGCGATCTCCAGGGTCTCCACCGCCGGCTCCGAGCTGGCGGGGTCGAAGGACGGCCCCTGCCAGCGCACCGGGACGATCCCGAACACCTGCCAGCTGATGATCCGGGTCAGGTCCGGTTTCAGCGCCACGATCTCGCCGTCCTTGGGCTCCACCCGCTTCAGCGTCTGGTCGAACCAGCGGCCGATCTTCGCCGTGTCGGCGGTGACCGGCCGGGTGAGCGTGATGTTCGACCAGGTCACGCGTCCGGGCAGCTGCCAGGTGAAGCCGTTGTTGCCGCCCTCGGCGTAGCTCTCCATCTCGACCTCGGCGCCCATGCCGGAGCAGGTGTGGAAGGCGCCCAGGTCGTTGCCGCCGATCGCGAGCCGGAAGAACACGCTCGTCGCGAAGATGCTGTCCGTCATTCGTCCGTCCTCCGTTCCGTGATCTCATCCGTTCCGTGGCCTCAGCGGCGTCCGTCGTGGGGGCGGCCCGTGCGTTCCCGGCCGCGCCGCAGTTCGGCGCGCAGCAGCCGGGCCACCGGGTCGAGCAGGCGGCGCGCCAGGTCGTCCAGGTCGAGGCCGGGATCCGGCGGTGGCTCGACATGCCGGGCCGCGCCCTTGCCGGACGCGGACGCCGACCGCGGGCGGCCGCGCGCCGGTACCGCCTTCGCCGGCACGCCGGGGGGTACTACGTCACCGACGCCGGAGCCGGCGCGCTGCACCGGGGTCGCCGCCTTGCCGGTCACGCCGCCCCGCGCCGCGCTCTTCCGCCGGACCACGGGGACGGTCCCCGCCGGTGCCGGTGCCGACGCCGGCGTGGCCGACAGGCGGTCCGTGAGCGGCGGCGCCTGCGGGGCGGTCACCGGCAGGCGCCTCGTCAGTACGGCGGCGGACGGGGCGCGCGCCCCGGGCCCGGGTGTCTCTGGGTGGAGTGGCGGTGTCTCCGGGTGGGGCGGCGCGGGCCGGACGACCGGGACTCGCTGAACGGAGGCCGCGGAGCCGGTGGTTCGTACGCTCGGGGCCTCCGGTCCGGGGTGGCCGGCCGCGGCCCGCTGGATCCGCGGCGTCGCCGGGGCGAGAGCGGACCGGCCCGGCGCCGGCCGCGCGGCCTCACCGGCGGGCGGCGCGGGGGTGCCCTGAGGGGCGGTCGGTGCGCCGGAGCGGGAGACGGTCTGCTGTGCCGGGGCGGTCCGGGTGGCGGCCGGTGTGCCGGGCCAGCGCGCCGCCACCACGGGACGGCCGCCGGAGCGGGCGGCGGCGGGCGGTGCCGCCCCTTCCGATTCCGAGGGCCGGGTGTTCAGGGAGAGCGGGCGCGCGGCGAGCAGTGAGAGGGTGCGGGGTGCCGCCGGGGCGGAGTGCGCTGCGGAGCGGGTCACGGTGAGAGGGCGCGGGTCGGCCGACCCGGCGGGCCGGGCGCCCGAGGCACCTGACGTGCCTGATGTGCCTGACGTGCCTGACGTGCCTGACGTGCCTGACGTGCCTTCGGCCACGGTCCGGGCGACGACGACCGGGCCCGGGGCGGCGGGGCCTCGGTGCCGCTGCCCGCCGGAGCCCGGCCCGCCGCCGGACGCCGAGCCGGGTCGTCCCGCGTCTCCTGCCTCGCCTGCCTCGCCTACGGCAGATGCCGGTGCCGGGCCCTGGGACGCGGTGGCCGGGGACGGCGTCACCAGCGGCGTGGTGGGTCCGTTTCCGTGGTGCGCGGAGCTGGGCTCCGAGGTGCTCCCGCCGGCGGAGCCGGCTGCGAGGCGGCGCTGCACATCGCCCGCTCCCAGCAGCGGTGCATCGGGCGGCGCCGGAGCGACTCCGGATCCCCGGTCCTGTCGTACCGGAGCACGCCGGCCATCCGGGCCGGACGCGGTGGCACCCGGCAGGTCGGCGCTCGGCGGCAGCGCGGGCAGCGGTGCGCCCAGGCCGCCGCGCGCACGTGCCCCGGTGCGGGCGGGGGGCCGGTGCGGGGTGTCGGCCGGTGCGGCGGGGCCGTGGGCCGTTCCCTTCGCCCCGCCGTCGTGCGGGCCCGGGGCGCCGGCTGTGCCGTCCGCGCGGCGCTGGACGACGGGAAGCGCCGTACCGGACGCGGCTCCGGCGCCGGGCGCGGGGTGCGGGACGGCGGCACCCTCCGCCAACGGTGCTGCCGTGGAGGGCAGTTCACTCAGCGGGGCGCCGATAGGCGCGCGGGTGGCCGCGCCCTGTGCGGGAGTGGTCGAGCGCGCCCTCGTCCCGGCCGGTGCGGTCGTGGTGGAAGGGCGGCCGGGTGCGCCGGTGTCGTTGCCGGGAGCCGGGGTGGTGGCGGGCCACAGGGCGGAGACGCGGCGCACGGGTCCGGCCGGGCGCCGGGCGACGGTCAGGGAGGGCCCCGCCGGGCGGAGCCGGACGGCCGGGTGGGACACGTCGGCGCCGGAAGCCCGGGATGCCTCCGGCTGCCCGCCTCCCCGGGCGGGCCGTGGCCCGGTCGTCCCCGCCGCGACGCGCCGGCCGTCCGGGCCGGAAGGCGTACGGCCTCCGGAGCCGGTCGGCGACCGGGACGGGCGCCCGGAGTCCGGCCCGGGCGCGCCGGACGGTGTCTTCGGAGCGGACCCACCGGAAGCGGGCCGAACCACACCCCCGTCGGCGGCAGCTCCCGGGACCACCGACGCACGCCGTACCAGCGGAGTCTCCGGCGCGGCCGGCCGGCGGCCGCTGCCAGGCTCCGCTGCCCGTTGGACAGAAGGAACAGAGGGAACAGAGAGAGGTGACGAGGAGGGTGACGAGGAGGGTGACGAGGAAAGCACGGCAGGAGAATCCGCGGACGTGATGCCACGACTCCGCAGAGCGTCGCCCGAACGTCCCTTCCGCGCAGCGCTGTTGCCGCCGGGGCGCGCCACCACGGGCTCCGGACCGGACGAGCCCGAATCGGACAGCACCGAACCGGATGACGCCGTACCGCTGGAGGCCCCGGCATCCGATGCACCGTCCTGCGGCCCGTCCGCCCCCTCCGGCCGCAGCGCCCGGAGCAGCAGCGGCCCCCCGCCGGTGCGGGTGGCCTGCGGGGCGGCCGGGCGCGCGACGCCGCGCACCAGGCCGGTCGGGGCGGTGGACAGCAGCGCGTGGCCGAGGCCCGAGCCGAACGACGGGTTCTGCCAGGCGGCGAGGCCCGCCCGGAAGGCGAGGCCGTCGCTGACGCCGAGCGGGGCACGGGACACGGTGAGCTCCGGCGGTGAGGTACGGCGCCAGCCACCGTCCCAGTCGCCGGGCACGGAGGGAACCGGGGCGCCGGGCGCGCTCCGGTCCGGGCCCCCGCCGGACGGACCGTCCGCTCCGGCTCCGGAGCGCTCCGTACGCCGCGGACGGTCCGCGGCGTCCGCCCCGGCGGCCCGGCGGCGCAGCCTGTCCCACCATGCCATGCGCTCAACCACCTTCGTTCACACGGGTGTTGATACGGGCGATCTCGGCCACCCACTGCCGGCGCTCGCCGTGGGTCAGGTCGAGGATCTCCTCGCGTTGCCAGTGGAAGTGATAGGCGATGTACGCGATCTCCTCCCGGAGCCGGGGAAGGGCGTACGTCACGATTCCCCCAGGCGCCCACCCGAGAGGTCGATCTCGAAGCCGCCCTCGCAGTGTGGGCAGGTCACCGCCGCGCGGGTGTGGCCCTCGCTGTTGACGCGACGGTAGAAGTCCTGGAGGAAGGCGACGTCGGTGGCGTACATCCGTTCCACGATCCCGGCGTGCACATCGGTGATGGAGCCGATCCGGGTGATCACCTGGCTCAGCAGCACCACGCTCAAGTACGCCGGGTTCTCCTTGACCCGCAGGTCGATCTGGGGCCGCAGCTCGTCGCGGGCCGTGGCCAGGCGCATCGCGCCGTAGCGGTGCACGGTGCCCGCCTCGTCCACGTACCCGCGCGGCAGCTCGAACTCGAACTCGGTGCGCAGCCCGTGGTCCTCCCGGGACCGCGGGGCGGCGGGGGGTGTCGCCGCCTGCTCGGTCTCCGGGGCGGGCGCCGTCACCTGGAGGATCTCGTCCAGGTTGCCCGCCGTCACCGTACGGCGCCTCATTCGACGACGATCTCCTCGAACACGATCGTGACGGTCTCGGTGGCCGCGGACGACTCGCCCGCGCTCAGGGACGGGCCCTCCCATTTGGAGGCCCAGCCCTGCATCAGTTGGATGCGGCGGACCGTGGTGCCCTCGGAGTCCTTGATCTCGATGGTGAGGTTCTGCCGTGCGGCGTCCACGGCGCCGTTGTTCAGGGTCTCCTTGATCCACTTGGTGAACTCGCTGCTCTGGTCGAGTCCCCGGGTGATCGTGACCTCGCCGGCCTGCCGGGCGCCGGGCTGCTTGCGGATGATCTGCTTGCCCTCCGCGCTGACCTGGCGGACCTCGACGACCTCCTCCTCGACGGTCAGCCCGCTGATCTCCTGAATCGACTCGACCTGGTAGCCGCCGAGCTCCACGCCGAAGACATGGGTGGAAAGAGCATCGCCCGTTGCCATGACTGTCTGTCACCTTCCCTTGCTGACCCGCGGGTCACTCGTCTCGCTCGTCGATGAGGTCACTCGTCGATGAGGCTGGTGCTGTCGGAGAACTGGGCCAGCCGGAACACCACGAACTCCGCGGGCTTGACCGGCGAGACGCCGATCTCGCAGACGACCCGCCCCTGGTCGATGGACTCCTGCGGGTTGTTGTCGCGGTCGCACTTCACATAGAACGCCTCGTCGGCGGTGCGGCCGAACAGCGCGCCCCGGCGCCACTCCTCGTTGAGGAACGCCGTGACGTTGCGCCGGATGCTCGACCAGAGCCGGTCGTCGTTCGGCTCGAAGACCACCCACTGGGTGCCCAGGAGGATCGACTCCTCCAGGTAGTTGAACAGGCGGCGCACATTCAGGTAGCGCCAGGCCTGGTCGGAGGAGAGGGTGCGGGCGCCCCACACCCGGACGCCCCGGCCGGGGAAGGCCCGTACGCAGTTCACGCCGATCGGGTTCAGCAGGTCCTGCTCGCCCTTGCTGAGCCGGAGCTCCAGGTCCACCGCGCCGCGGATCACCTCGTTGGCGGGCGCCTTGTGCACGCCGCGCTCGGCGTCGCTGCGCGCCCACACACCAGCGATGTGACCGCTCGGCGGAACGGTGGTATTGCGGCCGACGGCCGGGTCGAAGACCCGCACCCACGGGTAGTAGAGGGTGGCGTACCGGGAGTCGTAGCCCGCCTCGTCGTTGCGCCAGGTGCGCACCTGCTGAGCGGAGAGCCCGGGCGGGGTGTCCAGGACCGCCACCCGGTCGCCCATCTGCTCGCAGTGCGAGATCACGGCGAGCTGTACAGTGCGCACGCCCTCGGCGTCGATGTCGCCGCGCTGGTGGGCGCTCATCAGGTCCGGCACCGCGACCATGGTGATCTCGTCGATGGTCTCCAGGCCACCGAACCCGGTGCGGGCCCCGGCGTCGCCGACGTACTCGGCCGGGTCGAGGCGGGCCACCTCGCCGGAGCCGCCAGTGGCGGGCGCGGCCGGGGCGTCGGCCAGCGTCACGGTCTGGTTGGCGGGCCTGTTCTGAGCGGCGCCCTGCTGCTCGGTGACCTCGATCAGCTTGGAGGCGCGGGCCTGGTTGACCAGGTACCCCTTGACGTTCTTGCGGGTGGAAACGTCGTACGTCTCCGCCACCTGCTCTCCCTGGCGGACCAGGACCTTGAAGCGGTCCTCCGGCGGGTTCTCGCCGCCCGCGTCGGCGATCTCCACCGACACCCCGGAGACACCCGGACGGGCCGCGACCAGGAAGCCGCCCAGCTCCACCGGTTCCGCCGCCGTGGTCCCCCGCCGCCGGCCGCCGTCGGACGCCGGGGCGGGGGCGTCCTCGGCGGGGCCGCCGATCCGCACCACGTACGCGGTGCCACCGCCGTTGGCGAAGTACCCGTAGACCGAGTGGGCCAGGTACGTGCCCTCGGTGAAGCCTCCGAACTGCTGGGTGTACTGGTCCCAGCTGGTGACCAGCGTCGGCGCGTGGAACGGGCCCTTCTCGGCGAACCCGACGAACGCGGCGACGGCGGTGCCGACCCCTTCGATCGGTCGGGCACCGGACTGCACCTCCTCCACGTACACGCCCGGGGTGAGGTACGTCGGCATGCTCGCTCCTTCGGGTCCTTGCGGGTTCATGGACTTACGGGCCTATGGGCTGACGGGTCACCTGTGCCCAGGGCGAGTCTGTGTGGCGGGTCCGCCACGGCGACAGGGGCTCACGGACCTGGCCGGGGGCAAGACCGCTGCCTTTCCGGACCCCCCGCGTGGACCGTCCGGGCATCACCCGGTCTTGCCCGCGCGCTGCCCGTGCGGCCCTGGACGCCCGTTGACCCACGCGGTCGACTGGGGGTCGCAGCAGGAGTACGCCGACGAGGAAGCAGCGAGTGCGGACGTCCAGGCCGCGCACCGAGCGGACCGAGGCTCCGAGGTGCCGGGACGCCCCGCCGTCCGGCAGTCAGGGGTCCTTGACGAAGTACTGCTGGTCGGTCACCAGCAAGGCTGCCATCGCGGCCCTGACCTGTCCGGCGGATCGTGGCGGGCTCGGCGCCCGTCCGCGTGACGTGCGGTCCGGCCCTGGGCGCTACTGGTTGTTGACCTGACGGATGAGGTCGAACGCCATCAGTGCCAGCCGGGTCCACTCCTGGTAGGGCACGCGATTCCGCATGCGGCGTAGCTCCACGATCGGCATGTTTCCAGGGTCAGTCTGCGCTCCATAGGAGCCCATCGACTCGAACTCCTCGGCGAGCCGGTCATTGTCCGTGCGACCCCAGTCGTGATTCTGGTAACCACCAGCGGACATCAGATCCTGCCCGTCGACCATGCCACGCAGCCAGATCCTGCGGGTCACATGCTGGATGTTCACCGGCGCGCCGCGGCCGATGTTCCCAGCGAAGACGGGGGCGTCCGGGGTGGGCAGGCCCGCCGCCTGCACCGCCGCATTGACGAAAACGTCCGGGTCGGCAGCGAAGTTCTCCCGCTCCTCCTGCGGGAGCTGGGCGTACATCGCGGCGAAGTCGGTGCGGGCGAGCATCGGCGCGATGGCCTTCACATAGTCCTGATCGCGGGAGAGGTCACCTCCGATGAGATACGTCGCGGTGAGTGTGAGCAGGCCCCGCAGCTGATCGCTCGGCTCGGCGGGTGCCCGGTTCGGGCCGGCGCCGGGGACGAGGAACCCGTTGCCCAGGAACGCGTTCACCCGCTGCAGTGCCGTGGCCTGGACATTCCCGAGGTCCTGTTGCGACATCGGATTCAGGGTCGCCTCAGCCCCGGCAGGCTGCGGCGGCCCGGTGATCGCGCCGATCAGCTGCGGAATGCGGGACAGATGCACACCGGCCGTCGTCTGCGGACTGGCAGCGAGCCCCAGTCCTGACACCTTCACCACGTACTGCGGGTCCGGAAAGCCCTTGAAGAGTTTTCCGACCGGGCCGCGCTGCTTGCCCGTCGCCTGCTCCGCCCGGTCGGGCACCTGCGCCGCCGTACCGCCGACCAAGCCGGCCAATTCCTCGCCGGCGAAGAGGCTCTGCCCCCCGTCGAGACGAGCCGCTACCCCGCTGATCAGCCCCATCGCCCTGATAAGCCGTTCCCGGCCCTCGTCGGTCTCCGGGAAGACGGCCGTGACGAACTCCAGGTCGGAGCCACCCAGGCTCGCCTCGTCGGCTTCCATCGTGAAGAGATCCCCGACGGTGACGATGCGCTCCTTCTTCCTCAGCCCACGGCCCATGTACTCGGTGGAGTCGGGGGCCCCCGCATCGCGCCCTTCCCAAACCCCCCGGGTGCGGAACTGCTTGATGTATCTCTCGCCCCTGCGCTCCGACTGGCGCAGACCGGGATCGGCCGCCAGTGTCTCCTCAGCCGTCTCGAACTCAAAACCCACCGCCCGCTGCACCATCCCGGCGGCGGACTCGTGACCGGGTCCGTCGGCGTGCGGGGCCGCCGCACTCGGCACCGGACCGGACAAGGCACGCCGCGCGTTGTCCTCGGCCGCACGCTCGAAGCGGTCGCCGGGATCACTGATCCGGAAGCCGGCCCCGTTGTCCGTGCCGAAGACCGGGCCGGAGCGCTGCTGGACCACATGGGTCAGCTCATGCGCGAGAGTGTGCCGGTCGCGGCCGCCCGGTCCGATGACGACGTGCTCTCCCGACGTGTAGGCCCGCGCGCCGATTTCGGTGGCGGACCGCCGCGCCAGCGGTCCGTCATGGACGCGCACCGAGGAGAAGTCCGCGCCCAGCCGGGCCTCCATGTCGGTGCGGGTCTGCGCGTCCAGCCGACGCCCGGCGGAACGGAGCACCTCGGGCAAGGCCGAACGCTGCACCGGGGCGGTCTCCGCCGCCGGCTCGGCACTCACCTGGCCCGCGCGGGCCAGCAGACGCGTCACCGCCGCGTTGCCCACCACGCGCTGCAAGGCGAGGACCGACGCGGGGGACCGCAGATCGGCCGACGCCGGCGTCCGGCCGGGGGTGCGCAGCGGAGCGCGGTGCGCCGGATGGCGGACGGGCTCGGTGCGATGTGCGTAGGCATGCATGACAGCGGCCCTCCGCGCTCAGGACATGGTGCGCATCACTTCATTCAAGGACCCTCGCCCCTACGGGGCAACACTCGCCGGGCACGCCTCAGGGCAGTACCGATGCCCTTGTGGTCGGCTTCCGCTGCCCGCATGACCGACCGGGGCGGGCCACGACCCGCTCCTCAGGCGTCGCTGACCTCCGCCAGATACGGCCCGAACTCGCTCTCCAGGACTAGGGCCTGTCCGGGTGCAGGACCGCTGCCTTCCGAACCCCTGGGCCGACCATGCGAGCGTCGCCCGCCCTTGCCCTCGCACTGCCCGTGCGGACCTGGACACCCGTTGGCCCACGCGGTCGACTGGGGGGGGCGCAGCAGGAGTACGCCGACGAGGAAGCAGCGAGTGCGGACGTCCAGGCCGCGCACCGAGCGGACCGAGGCGCGAGGAAGGGTCCCGCCATGTATGCGAAGGAACAGCCGGAGAAGGGCGCTGGTCCACGTCACGTGGCGAACCCGCCGCGGCAAGCGGGTGCGGGAGTGCCACCTGCCGTCGGGCACATGTCCCCGCAGGCGGCCGCGGCCTTACAACGCACCGTCGGAAACACGGCGGTGGCGCGGATGCTCGAAGAGCAGCGGGACGGCACCCGTGCGGACGAACAGCCGGTGCAGCGGTCGGCGGTGCACGGCGTGCTGCGCTCGACCGGTCGGCGGCTGGACGGGCCGCTGCGCGCCGAGATGGAGGCTCGGCTCGGCACGGACTTCTCCGACGTCCGCGTGCACGCGGACACCGAAGCACGGCGCTCGGCAGCGGAGGTCGGGGCACGGGCGTACACCTCCGGCAGCCATGTGGTCATCGGCCAGGGCGGCGGGGACAAGCACACGCTGGCGCATGAGTTGACACATGTGATCCAGCAGCGCCAGGGCGCGGTGGCGGGAACCGACAACGGATCGGGCCTGAAGATCTCCGACCCGTCCGACCGCTTCGAGCGGGCGGCGGAAGCCAATGCCAGGCGTGTCATGTCCGGTCCGGCGCCCACGCATCACGACGTCGGCCCCGGCCTGCGGACAGCGGCGCGGACCGTGCCCGCCCCGCAGGTCGCAGCACCACCCGTCCGGGGGGCGGGCGGCCCGGGCCGGGAGAGCCCGGCCGAGGTGGCGGCGCTCCAGAGCGCGGCCGGCAAGCAGGCGGCGACGGCGATCGTCCAGCGGGCCGGGGAAAGCCAGACGGAAGCGGACGCCCCCGCGAGGGAGAGCACGCCGCCGGCCGACGAGGCTGCCCTGCAGGCCTCCCAGGACCCCGATGCGGTGATGGTCCGGCTCAGCGCGTCGATCGAGGCTCACACGCTCCAGGAGAAACGGAAGTTCAACTTCTGGGAACCGCACAAGAAGTGGCCGGAGCACTGGCTGCCGGAGAATACCCGGATTCGGTGGGTCCTGGAACGGCGGCTTGACCTCGGGATGGCCTTCCAGCAGGACGAACTCAGGGACATCGAGACCCTTTCGGCGAAGAGGCCGGGCTGGCTGAACAGTGTGGGCATCGGCACCCTGGCGGAGGGCAGGCTGATCGCCGAGGGCAAGGCCGGGATGGCCGGCGCGGGCAAGAAAGCGAGCGGCAAGGGCAAGGGTGGGAAGGACGCGCAGGCCGAGGCCGCGGAGCGGGAGCGCGCCGACTACTCGACCTGGCTGAAGCTCAGCCCGGGACGCCGTATCCTCGCCGCGACCCTCGCCTTCCAGACACAGGCGCCGGCCCCGGGAGCCTCCACGCCGAGTAATCCGGCCTACACCCTGGGCCGATTCATGCGGACCAACGAGCTGGGGCCCGACGATCCGGAACGGGAGACGCTGGAGAACGAACGGGACGAGCAGATCCGGGAAACGGCCGTCGACACCCTGTTCCCGGACGGCCTGCGCGAGGAGCAGAAGCACGAGTCCGCCGGCGAACACGCGACGAAGGAGATGAAAGGGCGGGACGACTTCGCCCGGAGCATCCTCACCAACGTCCTGCTCATCCTGCGGCACGGTCTCCAGGTCGCGGGGAAGGACGACAACTACGTCGACTACAAGGAGGGCGACGTCATCCGGGCGCTCGCCCACGGCGGACGCGTCAACATCCGCATCCCCGCCCTCCGCAAGGGGGAGAGCCCCCATCAGCTGCTCGACTTCCTCGGCGTCACCGAGGAAGGCACCCCGCACCAGCACACGCTGAAGCGCGGCTACGCCACGCACCGCTCCTCCATCGGCAAGAACAAGGACGGTGAGCCCGGCAGCTTCAAGGAGGAGGGCGGCGTCGGGGCGGCGGTGAAGAACAAGGTCTCGGAGTACACCCCCGGCATGACCACCGCGGAGCTGCTGGCGGTCAACTTCTCGGGCGGCGGCTTCGGAACCAAGGACTTCAACGGCGACGTCGTCCTGCCGAACGGCTCCTACGGCCACATGCTCCTGGTGTTCACCGCGCCGACCGGTGACAGGGACGGCGCCCTGCTGGTCGGCCTTGAGACGGTGGAGCCCGGCGCCCGCAGCCCGGTCGGTTATCACCACGGCGTCAGGTCCACGGAGGCGACCGCCAACCCCGAGTCCGCGCTGCACGGCCACAAGCAGGACAAGATCGGTGCCACGAGGGCGGAACTGGGGAAGATGGGCGGGGAGGACTGGCACGGCTTCCTCCAGACGATCAAGCAGGACTGGGTGGACAAGCTGAAGGCAGCCAAGGACACCGCCCAGAAGCGGAAGCTGTACGAGGAACTGGTCGGCCCGCGGGAGTAACGGGAGTAAAACGTAGTGGGGGCGCGCACTGATTGCCGGGCAGCCTTCATGGGCTGTGCCTGCGACGAACTTCCCGGCAAGATGGCGGTCCGCACCTCCGAGAACGGTCACACGGTCGAATTCACGGCAGTCGAGTGGACCGACTTCCCTAACCGGTGCCAAGCTGGGCGAATTCGACGTCACGCCACGCGGCCCGCCCTCAGGCGCCGATGACCTCCCCCAGGTACGGGCCGAACTCGCTCTCCAGGACCAGCCGTCCCAGCTTGCGGTACTCCTGCGCGACCGCCGTCACCACCTGCCGCATGGTGAGCGGCTCGCCGGACTCCGCCGCGAGGTAGGCCGCGGTCACCGCGCAGGCCCGGATCGAGCCGCCGGCCAGTTCGAAGCGGTCCGCGCAGAAGCCGAGGTCCAGGTCGCCGGCCCGGGGCAGACGATCGCCCAGGCACCGCTCCCACAAGGCGAGGCGCCGGCCGGCGTCGGGCACCGGGAAGTCGGCCACCACGTCCAGGCGGCGCGTGAACGCCTCGTCCAGGTTGGCCCGCAGGTTGGTGGTCAGCACCGCGATCCCGTCGAACGACTCCATCCGCTGGAGGAGGTACGCCGACTCGATGTTGGCGTGCCGGTCGTGCGCGTCCTTCACCTCCGAGCGCTTGCCGAAGATCGCGTCGGCCTCGTCGAAGAGCAGCACCGCGTTGACCGCCGACGCCTCGGTGAAGATCCGCTCCAGGTTCTTCTCGGTCTCCCCGACGTACTTGTCGACGACCGTGGACAGGTCCACCACGTACAGGTCCATGCCCAGGTCCGCCGCGACGACCTCGGCTGACATGGTCTTGCCGGTGCCCGACTCACCGGCGAACAGCGCGATCACGCCGCGCCCCCGGCCGCCGCCGGGCCGCATCCCCCACTGCCCGAGCACCTGCTCGCGGTGGCGGGCACGCAGCGCGAGTTCGCGCAGCCGTCGGTGCGTGGTCGGCGGCAGCACCAGGTCGTCCCAGCCGACGCCCGGCTCCACCCGGCGGGCGAGCCGGTCGAGTCCCGCGCCGTTCTGGGCCCGTACGGCGGTCTGCAGGTCGTCGGGGCGGACCGGGCGGACCGCGAGGGCGGCCGTGCGCACCGCCACGTCGGCGGCGCGGCGCACCTGCCCGGAGTCCAGGCGGTGCGCGGCGACCGCCCGGGCGAGCGCCTCGGCGTCGCCGGTCACGGAGCCGTCACCGGCGGCACCGGCGGCCCGGTCGAGGGCGTGCCGCCAGCGCGCGGCCTGCCGCTCGGGAGACGGCGCCGGCACGGTCAGGACGACGGGGGTGTCGGCCGCCCAGGCCGGGTCCCAGCCGACGGTGCCGTGCGTCAGCAGGGGGATCCCCCGCAGCGCCGTGCACAACGTCCTGAGCGTGCGGGCCCGTTCGGCGGGTTCCGCGGGCAGCGCTTCCAGCGGGCCGAGGACGACCCCGGCACCGGTCAGGCGGGCTTCGCGTGCGGCCACCCTCGCCAGCTCCGGTGCGTCGCCGGAACGCCGGGCGAGCGCCGCCGTGTCCAGGACGAGCGGGCGCGGTCCGGCCGCGCGCAGGGCCGCGGTGGCCAGGCCCTCGGCGTCGCCGCCCCGGCTGCGCAGATGCACGAGGCCCACGCCGGTCCCGGCAGCGGCAGCCGTCCGGTGGACCTCCTCCGCCTCGGCGGTGGGGTCCTCCCAGACCTCGCCGAGCACCCCGGCGAGCCGGGCGTCGGGCCGCCCGCTGCCGAGCAGGTGTCCGGTGACCCGGTCGGGAACCACCAACACCCGGGACAGCGGCGGCCGTTCCGGCTCGGTGACCTCCACCAGACCGCCCTCGATCAGCGGCGCTCCGGGGGCGAGCCGGAACCGGGCGGCTGCCGCTCCGGCGAGTCCGCACAGCTCCAGGGTGAGCCCGACCGTGGGCCGACGGCGCGTCAGGTCGTCGTTGAGGTAGCCGTAGAGCCGTTCGAACCGCGCGTCCAGGTCGGGCGCCACCGCGACCAGGAGCAGGTCCATGTCCAGCGAGGACAGACCGAACCGCCCGGCGAGTCCGTCGAGGACGGAACCGGCCGGCGGGTGCCAGGGTTCGTGGGCGGGTACGTCGAGGCCGCCCGGCTCGTCCAGGATGCGGGCCGCCGCCTCGGGGGTGAGGTACTGCCCCCGGTACGGGTCGTCGGGGTCGGGGTCGGCGGCGCGGCGGACCGCCACCGCGTGCCGCACCCGCTCCTCGACCACACGAAGCCGCGTCCACAGGTGCTCCACGTCGGCTGAGACGGCTTCGGCACCGGGTCGAGCGGAGGGCTGGGCATCGGACTGAGCATCGCGTCGAGCGGCGGGTGATGCGTCGGGTCGGTCGGCGGCATCGGCTTCGGGCCGAGCGGCCGGTTGGGTGCCAGGCCGGACAGCAGCATCGGCGCCGGGCCGAGGGTCGGGCCGGTCGGCGGCGACCGGTTCGGCTATGTGTGTCACGGCTGGCGGTCCCCCCTGCGGCGGCGCCGGGCGGGCGCGGGCCCCCGCTCGCGCGGGCCGGCGAAGCCCTCCGGGCCCGGGTCGCTCGTCTCCGTGTAGCGCAGCCGACGCCCCGGCGCCGCTTCCCCGCCCTCGCGCCGGGCGGCAGAGCGTACGACGAGTCCTTCGGTGACCGGCGGCCCGACCTCCGTGCTCACCCCGGCGAGCGGCGCCCGCACCCGCACCCCGAGCGACGCCTTCAGCTCCCCGCCGAGCGCCGACCACACGTCGGAGACGGACGGTCCGTCGAGCCCGGCCCCGGCGGTGTCCAGCCCCACGGTCAGGCCCAGCTCGGCGAGCGTGCCGGTGAGCAGCCGGGCGGGCAGCGTGCCGGTGGCCACCAGAGTGGTGAGCACCTGCGAGAGCAGCCGGTGTTCGTCCTGCGGGCGGCTCGCCCACGCCGTGACCAGGTACGTCAGCTCGAACCAGCGCGGCGGGGTGCGCCGCGCCACCAGGTACCCGTCCGTGTCGTACACCTCCCCGGCGCCGCTGCCGCGCCGGCCGGCGTCCTCGCGGATGTCGTACAGGAAGACGCAGACCGTCGGGGCACTGCGGCGCGCCGCCCAGTCCCGGGTGGGGGCGTCGAAGACCACCTCGACGCCCGATGCCTCCAGGCCGGACTCGCCGAGCAGACGGCGTAGCCCCTCGTCGACCTCGTGGATCACCGGCGGGTCACCTCGTCGGGCGGCTGCACGCTGCCGCTGACCACCAGGAAGTCGGTCTTCACCGGTGAGAACCCGGGGCCCCTGGCGGTGATGACACGCGGTCCGGTCTGGTCCTTGGCGAGGATGAGCAGCTGGCCGATGAACGTGCCGTCCGGCTCCGGCACGGTCGGCGCCGCCGCCGCGGTGATCCCCGGCTTCCAGCTGAACCGCACCGGCACTCCCGGCGGGAAGTCCTTGCCGCGCACCGAGGTGACGAAGCCGGGCTTGCCGACCTCCGGCACCGCGACGATGCGCGGCTGGAGGATGCGCAGCCGCTCCCGTGCGGTGTTGTCGTTCTTGTTCGCGTCCGTCCCGGTAGTGGTGAGTACACCGGTGACATTGCCGGTCAGCGCCTTGTCCGGGCTGAGCACAACCCGTACGACGGTGCTCGCGCCCGGCTCGAGGTCCGGCAGCGCACACACCCAGGAGCGGTCGCAGCCCGGCGGCGGCCCGTTGTTCGGAATGCCCGTGGGCAGGCCGATACGCAGCCGCAGCCCGGTCGCCGGCGCGGCGCGGCCGTTGCGCACGGTGTACGTCACCACGACGCGCCCGCCGACGTATCCGGGGTTCGGCTGGGCCGTGACCCGCACGCCGGGCCCGGCCTCGGGCTCCTCCGGTTCCGGGGGCACGGTGGGCGGCGCGGTGGTGGGCGGCGCGGTGGTGGGCGGCGCGGTGGTGGGCGGCGCGGTGGTGGGCGGCGGCGGGGTCGTCGGGGGCTGCGTGGCCTCGCGCACCGGCACCACGGTCCGGCCGGCGTTGTCGCTGGGCCGCGGATCCAGGACGGTGCCGCTGACCGACCAGTCGACCGGCGCGTCACCGGGGGTGACCCCGGTGAGGGTGACGTCCACCGGAACAGAAGCACCGGGCGGCACCACGCCCACGTCGCACTGGAGGGAGGCGGCATCGCAGGTGCCCCCGGGCCAGGTCATCCCGGTGATCCGCACGCCGGACGGCGGCGCGGCGGTCAGGCGGGTGCCGGGGGAGGCGGCGGGGCCGTGGTTCACGACGTCGACGGTGACCGTGGTGGAGTCGCCGGCGGTGACCTCCGGAACGGTGCCGGGCGCCTCGACGGCAAGGTCCACGGACTGCTGGACGGTGGGTTCCTTCTGCCGGCCCGGGAGACCGGTGGTGAGCGGCGTGATGTCGCCGGACTCGACGTCCAGCAGGCTCAGCTTCTCGGGGCTGTTGACCTCGCGCCCGGCGCGGGAGCTGTACACCAGGCCCGTGCCGTCGGCCTTCCAGGCGGCGTCCCGCGGCTGGAAGGGGCCGGTGTTCGAGGTGTCCGGCAGCTCGCGGCCGCAGGCGCCGGGCAGGTCACGCGCGGCGGCGGGCAGCAGCACCTGGCAGTCGTCGCCCGACAGGGACGTCAGCAGGATGCCGCTGCGTTCGTCGACCCGGCCGGCGCCGCTCTTGCGGTTGAAGGCGATGCTGAGTCCGTCCGGGGAGAACGCCGGACTGTCGTCAATGACCTCGCAGTCGCCCGGGCAGTCCGTGGCGCTCAGATCGCGCTGCTGGGCCAGGTTGTTCACCGGCACGGTCCAGACGTGCTTGTTGCCGCCGCCCCCGCCGATCTCCATGGTGCGGGTGAAGGCCAGCGTCGTGCCGTCGGAGGACCAGGTGGGCTGGGCGTCCTGGCCCTGGAGCTGCCCGGCCGGCGAGGTGATCTCGCCGATGATCGCGCCGGTGGCCACGTTCGCGATGAGGATACGGCTGTCCCCCGCGGCCTCTCCCACGCCGCCCGGCGAAGTCCGGGTGAAGGCAAGGTACTGGCCGTCCGGGGAGAACGTCGGGTCGGTGTCCCAGTCGTTCGGGCCACGACCCGCGAGCGGCAGCGGCGCCGCGTTGGAGCCGTCGGCGTCCACCATCCAGATCCGCTCGATCCGCCGGCCCTCGGCGTCGTTCTCGAAGCGGGTGACGACGATCCGGCGGCCGTCGGGCGTGTAGTTCTGCCGCTCGGTCCACGGGTCGTACTTGTCCCCGGGCTGGAACAGCGGGTCCTTCGCGGGATCGGTGTTGGTGTCCGCCGCCGGGTCCTCATTGAGGATCGTCAGCCCCAGGTCACGGGGGTCGGACCCGTCCATCCGGGCGTCCTGCAGTGTCACCACGTGCGCGCCGGAGAGGTCCTCGCCAGGGGCTGCCGCCGTGGTGCGCTCCACCACCACGCCGCCGCCGTCGAGCGGGCCGAGCCAGGTGGGCGAGAGGACCTCCCGGTTCTCGTTGAGCACCAGATCGGGTTCCTGGTCGGAGTGCACGGGCGAAGTGAACACATGGTCCCAGTCGCCCTCGCAGTCACAGGTGATCTCGGGACTCAGGAACAGCACCCCGTCCCCGTCGGGCTTCCACGCTGCCCCGTGGGCACGCCAGGTTGCGTACGCGCCCCCGAACAGCGGCTCGTCGCTGGTCCCGTCCGTGATCCGTAGCCGGGGCACGGACTGTCCCTCGACGGTGGTGGTGGCGGTGTACGCGATCCAGTTCCGGTTCTCGTCGTCGTTCACCGGGTTCCACGCCGGCTCGGTGGCCGCGCCGTTCGCGGGATCGGTGATCCGGGTTGCGGTGCCGCCGTCCAGGGGCCGTACGTAGATCTGCTGTCCGGCCAACGGGTCGCTGTCGCTGGAGTACGCCAGGCGCTGCCCGTCCGCGGAGACCGTCGGGGACTCCTCGTCGGAGGGGGTGTCGGTCAGCCGCGTCAGGCCGGTGCCGTCGGTGCGCACCAGCCACAGGTCGCGCTGCGTCCCGCCGTCCAGGCCGCTGGATTCGGCCGAGTCGAAGACCACGGCCCGGCCGTCCGGCGCCAGCCGGGGGTGCGCCGCGTCCATGCCGCTGGTGAGGCGGCGTACGGGCCCGTCGGCGGACCGCAGGTAGATCTGCGGGTTCTTCTCGTCGCGGCGGCTCGCGAAGACCAGCTTGTCGCCCAGGGCGGACGGCTGGACGTCGAAGTGGGCCGGGCCCTCGCCGAACAGCGGTGTGCTGGAGGTGTCGGTGGCGACCTCGCCGAGACTGCGGTGCCGGGTACCGGCGTACGCGACCCGGGTGTCCGCGGCGTCGGCCGCCCGTGGCGCGGACTCGGCGGTGCCCTGCCCGGAGGCCGCCGTCACCCCGAGCAGCGGGATCAGCAACAGCAACGACGTGCCGAATCTCCCCAGGCGGTACCGCCCGCCGGGGCCAGCGGATCCCATCACGGTCTCCCTCGCAGTCTGGTGCGGCACCTGGATGCGCCCCCGCCACCCTGCGACAGCCACGCGCGGCACGGCAGGGCTGCGGGGCCGTACCCGGGGGAAGCGCGCGGTGTGCTTTCGGGCAGTGCCGGGGTCCCCGGGTGTCGTCAGATCAGCCCGTTGCGCAGCGCATGGCCGACCGCGTGGGCCCGGTTGCGCACCTGCAGCCGCGTGATGATCTCGTGCAGGACGTTCTTGACGGTCCGTTCGGAGTACGCGGTCTTGCGGGCGATCTCCGCGGTGTCCAGGCCCTCCGACACCAGGCGCAGCATGTCCGCCTCGCGCGTGGTCAGCGTGGACAGGGACAGACCCCGCGGGTCGAGCGCCGAGCGCTGGAGGCTGCCCACGTGGCTGAGCAGCTTGCCGAGCAGGTCGCCGGGCAGCACGCCCTCGCCGTTGGCCATCGCCAGGACCAGGTGGAGGAGTTGGTCCTGGTCGGCCTCGGCGCGCCGCAGCACGGCCGCCACGCCGCACTCCAGGACGCGTTGCAGCGCGCCGGGCCCAAGGGTGCCGACCACGAGGCCCGTGCGGGTGTCGGTGTTGTGCCGCAGCCGGTGCAGCAAGGCGGTCACATCGTCGCCAACGCTGTCAACGACCACCAGCGACACCTGGGCCCGCTCCGCGTCGTCGTCGGCGAGCAGGTCGACCTCGGGGCGCTGGCGCAACTGCTGAACGACGCCGACGCACAGGACCGGATCGGCGGCGTAGACGGCCACGGTCACCCGGTCCGGGCGACCGGGGCGAGAGGCCCAGTGCGTGGAGCCGGCCTGGGCGGGCTCACGTGATGTGACTGTGGACATGGCTGGACTGTTCTCCTCTGCGCATAACATGGGGCTTGCCTGTTCCATGAGTTCGTGAAGGGGAGGGTGCAGGGGCAGGGCGACCACCGGAAGGCGGCGCGCGGGAGGCGGCGGGCCACATCAACGGCTCACGGTTACAAGGAAGTTGACCTTGACTTCCCGGGCACCGCGACTGCCCGGGCGTTGCCCTCGCGCTTCTCGTGGCGCCCCCGGGCGCGGTCCTAGCGTGGTGGTGTGACGCCTTCTGCAGCCTCTTCCGGTCCCGGCGCGCCCAGCCTCGACATCCCGGAGGTCACGGTGGCCCCCGGCGGCACCGCCACCACCAGTCTGACCGTCCGCAACGACAGCGACATCGTCGAGGCGTACAGCCTGGAGGTCATCGGGGACTGCGCCTCCTGGACCGCCGTCGAACCCGCGCGGGTCTCTCTCTATCCCGGCACCTCCGAAACGGTGACGATCCGTCTGGAGCCACCACGCTCTCCGGAGATCCGGGCCGGTGACATGCCCCTCGGTGTGCGGGTCCTGCCGACCGAGCACCCCGAGTCGGTGCGGGTCCCCGAAACCACCGTGCACGTACAGGAGTTCCACGAGCTGCGTACCGAGCTGGCCCCGCGCCGTCGGCGCGGCTGGCTGCGCGGCCGCTACCGGCTGGCGGTGCGCAACCAGGGCAACACCCCGGTGCAGGTGGGCTTCACCCCCGGCCAGGCGGGCGAGGAGCTGGGGTTCGTCTTCAGCCCGGCGGAGCCGAAGCTGGAGCCCGGGGAGTCGACCGAGGTCGGGCTGCGGGTCCGCACGGGCAAGCCCGTATGGTTCGGCGCCCCCGTGGTGTGGCCGTTCACCGTGGACACCGCCGAATCCGGTGACCAGGAGGAGCCTCAGCGGGACGAGACCGCCGTCCGGGCGCCGCTGGACGCCGAGTTCGTCCAGATCCCGGTCTTTCCCAGGTGGCTGCTCGTGGTGCTCGCGGCGCTGCTCGCACTGTTGCTCGCCTGGTTCGCACTGGTCCGCCCGGCGGTGCGCAGTGCCGCCAAGGAAGCAGCCAACGAGGCGGTCCAGGCGCGTCCCACGCCCGCCGGGGAGCAGGGCGGGCAGACTCCGGGCACCGGTGGCGGCGCCGGTTCGGACGCCAGTCCCGGCGGCCAGGAGACGGGCGCACCGTCCGGACCGGGCGGCGACGGTACCTCCGTCGGCGACGGCCTGCAGAGCTCGGAGACCATCGACGTGCAGACGTCCGGTGGGGAGACCAAGACCGGTACCTACCGGGTGCCCGAGGACAGTGTCTTCGAGGTCACGGACATCGTTGTCGCCAACTTCCAGGGCGACGAAGGAGTGCTGACGATCACGTTCGGCAACCGTAAGATCACCACGATCGCGCTGGAGACCTTCCGTAACCAGGACTATCACTGGGTGACCCCTATCAAGATCCCTGAGAACGACACCGTGACCGTCGAAGTGACCTGTGAGAAGCCGGGCACACCGGCCACCGGCCGTCGGGCGCAAGGGTGCCACGAGGTCCTGAACGTGAGCGGTGTGCTCAGCCGCACCACGCAGCAGTGAATCGCGCCTCACGCCCCGAGACATTGTTGATCTGTGTAGGCGCCATTTGCAAAGAGCGGTATCTTGCTCCGTCTGGAAATCGATAACCCGGGTCTGAAAAACGGCACCCGGCCCTGGACGGAAGCATCCCGCCCCGACGCCCACACCCTGTCCGGCGACCGGACCACAGCCACCGATCCGTACCGGACCAAACCGTTCGCCGAGTGGAAACAGGGAGCCGTCGCAGGTCCCCCTCCTGTACCCGTCCGGCCTCCTGCGGCAGCGAGCCCGCTCATCCCGGGCCGGCCCCTCATCCTGGCGAGGGGGGTCTGCGGGCGGTTGTGTCGTCCAGGCAGCTCCGGTGGGTCAGGCGGTACGACCTCAAGTAGGCGCCGTCGCTTCCCAAGCTGAGAGCGCGAGTTCGATTCTCGTCACCCGCTCTTCTTGAAGCCCCAGGTCAGCGGCCTGGGGCTGTACTTGTCGGTGAGCCATTGTTGCGTTTTCACAGCGCCCCTGCGCCCCGAGATTGGGCACACAGAGGGCACGGGTGCCTTGAGATGGCAGCCGATCACGTCGCGGCGCGGCAGTGACCTGGGCTTTCACGCAGATGAGCGGGAGGTGAGCCCTCAGCCCACCGTTCCCGGATGGCGGCAGACATCCGCCCTGCACGCGCTTCGTTGTGGGCGATGAACAAGTTCCTTGCGAGAGCAGGCACTTGACCACGGAGGATCCTGCGTCAGAGCGGGAGGTCGTCGGGGAGTACCCGGAACGCCTTGTGACGGCCCAGCGGGCGTACGTCCCGGAAGTCTCGTCGGTGGAGGGTGAGAATCGCGCCCGTATCGTAGTCGGCGGCAACCGCCACGTTCACCGCGTCGGCGCGGTCGAGGTCCAGCGCGCGGTAGGGGACACGGACGGACTGGGCGGCGCCCAAGTGGTCCCCGGTGATCTCCGGCAGGACGACACGGCCCCGGCTCATCCAGCGCCGCAGGTCGTCGACCGCGCTGACGGCAGTCTCCCTGCCGGGCTCACGCGTCGCCACGCATCCAGTTCGGCCAGCAGGAGCGGAGACATGACCAGCAAACCCACCGCCATGATCGCCTCGTTCGCCGCCCCGTGTTCCGGATGAGCCGAGTCCAGGGCTGCCAGCAGCCCGGACGTATCGGCCATGACGATGATCACGCAGCGGTTTCTGGTCCGGAGTCGGTCTCACGCCGAACAGCGCCGGTGGCCGCGGCACCGACACCTCGGTCTTGGGACGCTGCGGGAGCGGGGGGCGAGAGGCCGCCGTAGAAGGGTCGGCACTGAGTGACGGGGCACCGCTGTCAGGGCCCACCCCGGTTCGAGGTCGGCTGACCTCTGCGCGGACGATGGCGGGATGATGGCCGCTATGCGCATCCGCATCGACGCCGTCGACCTGCCCGGCCTCACCAGCCCCGCCCTTGTCGGCGGCGAGATCCCCGCCCACGGCAACCTTCACGTCGCTGTGCAACGCCGCGACCGTCCGGACGAAGTCCTTGAGCCACAGCCCGGCGACGGACCGTCCGCGACATGGACCCTGGAGTGCACCGCGAGCGCCTCACCGACCGGCACCGAGGTCAGAGGCCCCTACGTGCAGGACCGTCTGGGCCGACGGTTCATCTATCTGGCGTGGGGCACGGTCGACGAGTCGGGTACCTTCACGATGTTCCGCCGCGCCAAGCTCATGCTCGACGTCATCCCCACCGACGTACTCGCCGCAGCCGCACGCGACGGGCTGCTGGTCGGACACCTCGGCCTGACCGACGCGCAGGGCGGGCCCCTGTGCGCACGCGTCGAGCCCCCTCACATCACCTGGACCGCCGCACGCACCAGCTAGGAGCGGTTGCATACCGCCCCTCGCAGGCATCGCTTGCGCGCCGTGCGCGGTCGAATATCACCGAGGTGAAGCCGGACGGACACGGGGATTCTCGTGGCGGCCGGCGCGGCACTGTTCGATGTGGTAGCCGTTCGAGCGGAGCGGCGGCCGGCAGCCCGGCGAAAGTATCTGACCGGCGAACCGGCCACCCGCCCGGTGGACGACATGGGGATGCCCACACGAGCCGCCGTGGCTACGGCCGTCGGCATCGTGTTTTTCCGGGCCGTTGTGACCTTCCTCGCGGTAGGGGGGTCTCGGCGGGGTGCCCGTTTCCCCATCCGTCAACGACGATGGCAGCGGCACATGGCGCGTCGACGGAGGTCGTGGCGCTGTGGCCGGAAGCGTTCGACAGGAACGCTTCATCCGCGCGGATCAATATCTTCATCCGCGAAGTGAGAAATAGGCACGGTGCACGGCGAGTATTCCTCGATCACGGACCCGAGCAGAATTACTGACCGAACAGGGTCGCTCGCACCGTGCTAACGTCGTTCTCAGTTGCAGGTGTGGTTGCCAGAAGGTTCATTTCCCGACGGTCCAATCAGCACGGCGACGCGGAATCCGCACAGGGCGGATTCCGGGCTTCGTCTCCGAAGGAGAAATGACATGGCTACTGGCACCGTGAAGTGGTTCAACGCGGAAAAGGGCTTCGGCTTCATCGAGCAGGACGGCGGCGGCGCCGACGTCTTCGCCCACTACTCGAACATCGCCGCCCAGGGCTTCCGTGAGCTGCTGGAAGGCCAGAAGGTGTCCTTCGACATCGCGCAGGGCCAGAAGGGCCCGACCGCCGAGAACATCGTTCCCGCCTGACACAGGCAGCAACGCATACTTCGTAGCTGGGGCCCGCACCTTGAGGTGCGGGCCCCAGCTCGCTGCATTTCAGGGCGCGTTAACGGGAAGGCCCCACCTAATCACCGAGCGGGGACGAATTACCCTTCGATCAACTCAACGCCCGGCGTCTCCGGCTCGTTCTCGCGATTCTCTGCGCCTTTCATTTTGCTGCGGAAATTCCTTGCTACGTGCCTACGCTCCACATCGAGGAAGGTTCCGCTTGAACCGCGCACGCACCGCACGCACGACCCGTACCTACGAGCGCTCCCGGGGTTCTGCCGCCGAGCGCTCGAGGGCTCCGCGGCGTACCAGGGACTACGGACGTCGCCCGGCCACACCCCAGGGCGAGTTCGCGCTGCCGGTGACGATCACGCCCGCGCTGTCCGCCGTCGAGTCGTTCGCCGACCTCGCCCTGCCGGAACCGTTGATAGCCACGCTCGGCCACGAGGGCGTGACCGTACCGTTCCCCATCCAGGGGGCGACCCTGCCGAACTCCCTCGCCGGACGTGACGTGCTCGGCCGCGGCCGTACCGGCTCGGGCAAGACCCTGGCCTTCGGCCTCGCGGTGCTGGCCCGTACAGCGGGTCGGCGCGCAGAGCCAGGGCGGCCGCTCGCCCTGGTCCTGGTCCCCACCCGCGAGCTCGCCCAGCAGGTGACCGACGCGCTCACCCCGTACGCCCGTGCCGTGAGGCTGCGGCTGGCGACCGTGGTCGGCGGGATGTCCATCGGCAGGCAGGCCGGTGTGCTGCGGGGCGGCGCGGAGGTCGTCGTCGCGACGCCGGGGCGGCTCAAGGACCTCATCGGCCGTGGCGACTGCCGGCTGGACGACGTCGCCATCACCGTCCTCGACGAGGCCGACCAGATGGCGGACATGGGATTCATGCCGCAGGTCACCGGCGGGGGCGTTCTGCGACGGGCGCGGTGATGACGACGGGGACACCGGAAGGGGCCTGGGCCCCGGTGATGCGGCTCAGTTCCGCCTCACCCGAACGTACAGGGGTGATCCGGGGGCTGATGCCGGCCGCGGCCATCAGCCGGTTCATGCCGCGGCGCTGGCCGGGGGTCGCGCAGTGTCTTCCGCGGCTTCCTCGTCCCGAGGCCGCCGCGACCGCCCTGCCCAGGGGCGCGCCACCGGACGAGCCGGGCGGCGCAGGGCGCAGCGGCCCGCCTTCGACCCGCGGGCCCCGGCCGTCCTCGCCCTCTCCCGCTGATCCACCTCACCCCGATCAGCTCGTTCTCCTTCTCTCTGTGAGGGCATCATGCGCTGTGTCATCGCCCGGTATCCGTTCGACCTGAGCAAGAGCGGAGTGCTGGCCTCGATGAAGGGCGTCACGCCTGAGATCGTTACGGGTGAGTCCGTGACCATCGGCCGCCGCCGCTACCCCGTCAAGCGGGTGGGCGAGGTCGTCACCCGACAAGACCGCCGCGACTTCACCAGCAGCGAAGTCATCCGGGGCCATGACCCGCCTCGGCTTCACCTGCCATACCCGCCCCGACGCCGCGCCCGTGCGGGTCTCCGCTCCGCTCCAGACCTCGTCGGCACTGCTCGGCGCCGCCTGCCTGGACGGATGAGGACGGGCGGCAAACCGCCATTCGGATTCCGGTGAGGGCCCTGCCGACACGTGTCGGCAGGGCCCTCACGGCCGTCCCGCTGTCCGCTGTCCGCTGTCCGCAATGGATCGCCGGCCACTGAGGTCAGCGCCACCTGACGGCCCGGCCCGAGAGGCCGCGCGGCAGTATCGCCGCCCACGACGACTGCGCCACCCGTCATTGCAGGTCACAGGCTACCTATCCCGTATCTATCCCCTCGGGCAGGTGAAATCTACTCTTGCCAGAGTAGACATTGAGCTCTGACATGGTTAGCCTTTTCACGTCGACACAGGTCAAGGGAAACCCGGCAGACACGAACTGGCGGGTTGCAGTACATGAAGTTCGCAGAGCAGTGCAGTTCTGGTTCAAAGGAAGGACGGAGGACGCAGACGCCATCAGGATCGCCCGGCCCGAGACGCACTCGGCCGGGTACCGCAAGACCCCGGATTGGAAGGTGGTCCCCGGTCACGCAGCCGCGATCCCCGTACACCCCCCTTGTGCAGGGCTGGTAGCGGGAAGAAGGTCGGCAGAGCATTAGGGCCGACGGATGGTGTTGAATTTCCTTCGGGGCCCTGGTGCCGTACGGCATCAGGGCCCCTCGACGCGTTGCATAACGAGGTGACATGACAGCAGACAACCCCCTCAGTGATCGTCTGGACGACGACGACTACCCCGCGTACACCATGGGGCGGGCCGCCGAGATGCTCGGCGCCACCCCGGCTTTCCTCCGAGCCCTCGGTGAGGCTCGTCTGATCACTCCTCTCCGCTCGGAGGGCGGACACCGCCGGTACTCCCGCTACCAACTGCGGATCGCCGCGCGGGCCCGCGAGCTCGTCGACAAGGGCACCCCGATCGAGGCCGCGTGCCGCATCGTCATCCTCGAGGACCAGCTTGAGGAAGCTCAGCGCATCAACGCCGAGTATCGTCGGCGCGCCGAGCAAGAAGCGCCCGACGCTTCCTTTCCCGCTTCCAGCTGATCAAGCGGGCGCGCTCCGGTCGGCTCGCACATGCGCGACGCCCGACCGCCCATGAGCGCCCGCCTGGGACAGTAGGCTCTGTTCCCCGGTCAGCCTCCCCTGCGGGCGGCGACGCCTGCGCGGCCTGTCCCTCACCATGATCTCGCCCGGGCGGGACTTGGTGCCGTCCGGGGCCGGGGCAGGATCAGTTCAGTTCGAATACGCCGTACGAGACTTGATGTACCGAGACGGCTGCCAGGACGCACAGCAAGTTGGCAGGGGCGGCGACAAGGGAGCCGATGTGAAGGCCACCGATCCCCACGGCCGTCGCTGGGTGATCCAGTGCAAGCATCGCAAAGACGGCTGGTCGGGATCAGCAGTCGGCGCGCCCGACCTCTACGTCCTCAACGGCACAGGCCGCCAGGTACACGGCGGCGACGTCTTGGTCATGCTCACCAACGGCCGCTTCTCCAAGCCTGCCCTCGAATTCGCCGAGTCCCAGAGCCTCCACCTCGTCGACCGCCACCTCCTCGCCCAGTGGGCCAGCGCCCCTTGCGTCCCGGGTCACACGGTGGGTGGCGAGCACTCGATGTCGGCGACCGCTGTGACCGCGGAAGGCGCCTGGCCCGGTGCGGAGCCCGCGGGCTCGTCGAGCCTGCGGGCGGTGTGGATCCGGAGAAGTCCTTCGATGCCGCGCAGCAGGGTCTCGCCGGCCAGGTCGGGGTCGCCGAGGTAGCCGGCGCTCATCGCGCCGTCCCGGAGCATGACGAAGTGCCGCCCGGCGTGCTCGGCCTGTTCGGCCGTGATCGTGGCGAACAGTGCGGTGACCGTCTGCAGGAACCATTCGCGGTGCTGCACGACGGCTCGGTGGACCGGGTTGCCGGGGTCGGGGAATTCCGCTGCCGCGTTGAGGAAGGCACATCCGCGGTAACCGGGCGAGCGGATCTGCTCGACCAGGGACGTACCGATGCCTCGGAGGATGGCGTCGGTCGGCACGTCCGTGGACATCAGGGAGCCGATCTGACCGCGGATCGCCTGGTCGACGCTTCCGATGTAGGCGAGGGCGAGGTCGTCCTTGCTTCGGAAGTGGCGGTAGAAGGTGGCGTTGGTGACCTTCGCCTCGGCGACGAGGCGGTCCACGCCCACCGTGTGGATGCCCTCCGCGTAGAAGAGCTGCCCGGCGGTCCTCAGAAGCCGCTCCCGGGCCGCCGAGACCCGCCCGCCAGTGCCTGTGCCGGCTTCCGTCCGTGTCATACCGCCCATGGTAGCGGGTAGAACGCTCTCTCTTGTTTTCGCCGAAGGGGTGTGCCAGGCTGCGGCCAGGAGAGAACGTTCTCTCTACCTGCACTCACTGGAGAATCCCATGGCATCCACCGCCTCCGCCGAGCACGTCACCGCCACACCCGCCCTGCGTCGGCTGTACGTCATCCGCTTCGCCTTCGCCGCCGCGTGGGCCGTGCTTCTGATGGTGTCCGGCTCGGACCTCACCCTCGGAGCCCAACTGCTGCTGGTTCTCTATCCGGCCTTCGACGTGGCCGCGGCTGTCGTCGATGCCTGGTCCGGGCGCGCCGGCGGACCGGTCAGGGGCCTGTACGTCAACATCGCCGTCAGCTCGCTCGCCGCCATCGGTATCGCGGTCGCCGGCACCTCGGGTGTCGCCGATGTGCTGCGCGTCTGGGGCGCGTGGGCAGTGCTCTCCGGGCTGGTCCAGCTCCTCGTGGGCGTCGCGCGCCGGCCGATGGGCGGACAGTGGGCCATGATCATCAGCGGCGGTATCTCGGTGCTGGCCGGCGCGACCTTCTTCCGAAGCGCCTCCCAGGACGACCCTTCGCTGACCGCCCTCGCCGGCTATGCCGCGCTCGGAGGGATCTTCTTCCTCGTCTCGGCGTTCCGCCTGTCCCGCCCGACATCGATGCCGTCTCGGTGACCATCTCTCGCCGCAAAGCCGTTGGGCGAGGACCGCCTCGTCATGGGTGGGCCAGGGGTGGCGTCCGGCCACTCGGCCGCCGACCCCTGGTTACGAGCCCCATGGACGACGTCGTGCCCCGGGACGGCGCCCCGGCGTCGGACGGCCCTGTGGAATGGATGAAGGCCCAAGTCACCGACTTGGGCCTCCTTCGTTGTCTCCTGCCTGAGCGCCTCGGCGACCTCCGTCTCGGGGCGCGCGGTCAGCCCCTCCCCGGTCCGAGCCGGAAGCGCTGACTGCCTGTGCCTGCACAGGGCCGGATCAGCCCCGTGCAAGCGGTCAAGATCGGCTCAGCAGGTTCAGCGTGTTGGTTGCGTCGTCGACAAAGTAGACCCGGTCGGGGTTTTCGGCGACCGCGAGCCCGAACAGCGCGCCCGCTCCCGGCGGCATACCGCTCCTGTCGAGCGTACGCACCGCCACTTGGGCGCCGCCCGGGGTGGTCTCGACGATCTTGCCGTCACCGTCGTTGACGGTGAGGATGTGGCCGTTCGGAGCGATTGCCAACCCGAGCGGGCCGTTGAGGTGCCGGTCGGTGGTGACCACTCGGCCGGTGCCGTCGCTGGTGTCCCGCTTCACCGCGTCCGGGATCGCGGTGATGCGGTTGTCCTCGGTGTCCGCCACGTAGAGCGTCCCATCCCGCAGGCCGACACCCGTCGGCCCGATCACGAGGGCCGTCGGGTCGGTCTTCTGCGCGAAACCCGAACCGATCACGGTCGTGGCCACACGGGTCGGCGGCCGGTCGTCGTGGCGTTGCAGGGTGATCCGCAGCACGGTGCCCCGCCGCACGACGTCGCCGCCGCCGGCGACCGTACCGTTGAGCACGTTGGTGACGAACAGTTCGGTTTTGTCGTCGTGGCTTGTCGCGGTCATGTCCCAGGGACCGTTGATCCCCTTGCCACTGAGGGTCTCGCGGACCTTGCCGTGCTTGTCCAGCACGATCAGGCACCCGGCCTTCGCCGTGGCGGAAGTGCCATCGGCCGTCGGCAGGCTCCCCACCACCACCCAGCCGCCCGGCAGGATGGACAGTGCGGTCGTCAGCCCCACGCCCCCGGGGCACGGTCCTGGCAGCTTGCTCGGGTCGATCTGAGCGAACAGTCTGGTCTCGCCCTTGGGACTGATCTGCACGAGCGTGGTCCCCGTGCCCTGCTGGTTCGCGGCGTTGTTGAAATTGCTGACCAGCACGTCGCCGCGCCGCAAATCACCGGTGGTCTTCTTGACCAGGGCGGTGCCGTACGGGTTCAGGTCACCGTTCTCCGGAACCGTCGACGCGACGGTGGAGACGGTGTGCAGCGGCCCGAGGAACGGCTTCCCGTCCCCGCCCACCGGCGCGGCGGATGCCGTCTGACCCACCGTCACGATCGCTGTCACCGCGGTGATGGCCACCGCCGCGAGACGCGAACCGAAATCAAGCCTCATCAGAGTCCTACCTCCTCAGCGTCGTGGGGCCGTCCTGCGGCCCCATCGACGGTCACAGAGAGTTGCCGGTCATCACATAAACGAACCCCGTGGCACATCGCACGTCAAAGAGAGCCGGATGTGTGACCCGGGCCGCTGATCGAGGCAGGCCGCCGGTGCGCCGGAGTGACGGCCGAATGTCCGTGACGAGACTGTCTCGGCCAGAACGGCAGCTCATCGTTCCCTGTCACAGCGCGCCACCCGATCTCACGGATCAGAAGGCCCAGGTCAAGCCCCGGGCCTTCTCCGTTCCACCGCGTGCCCTCGGGTCTTCGTGCTGTCCCAGCCGAATCAGGCACCGTGCGTCACGTCTGCGCCAGGTCGCCCGGATACCCCTGCCTCGGTCCCGCCCGGGCAGATACGTCCATAGGTCCGGGCGAGTACGCACACCGCGTCGGCCATGGCCCGACGCAGTTCTTCCGGCGCGACGACCTCGACATCGATTCCGAGCCGCAGCAGCTCGCCACACGCGTGCTCCGTGCTCTCGGTCGGGATGACGGCCTCGCTCCAGCCGTCGCCGCCAACCGCGGTTGCGGTGGCGTCGAATGCCCGTACCACCTCAGGGGGGACGTTGGCAGCCAGCCGCTCGCGCCCCCTCGGTGAGAGTCGGACGGTGGCGGTGCCCGTATAACGACGCGTGTGGAAGTCGTCCAGGTAGGACGACCAGTACTCACCCAGGACGAAGCCCTCCGGCCGTTCGAAGCGCTCATCGCTCAGAACCGCGTCGAGGACCTGGGTGATCCGGTAGGTGGCGGTCCGGCCCCTGGCGGCTGCCACGAGGTACCAGGTACCGGACTTCAGCACCAGGCCATAGGGATACAGCCGACGGTCCACCTCTTGCGGTTCGCGCCAACGGCGGTACCGCACATCCACCGCTCGCCGGCTGAACACCGCGTCCACGAGCAGAGGCAGATACGGGGTCGCCTCGGCTTCTCGATACCAGCCCGGAGCGTCCAAGTGGAACACCGCGTCGGTGCGCATCGCCTCTTCGCGCATGCCTGCGGGCAGTGCGGCCAACAACTTCAGCCGCGTCGCGGCCACTTCCTCCGCGAGCCCCAGATCGGCGGCGGGCGTGGGCAGTCCTGCGAGGAACAGCGCCCTGGCCTCGCGCTCGCTCAAGCCGGTGAGGCGGGTGCGGTAGCCATCGAGCAGCTGATAGCCGCCGGTGCGGCCCTGTTCGGCGTAGACCGGGACCCCGATGGCCTGCAGACGGTCCAGGTCGCGGTAGGCGGTGCGTACGGAGACCCCCAACTCATCGGCCAGCCGTCGTGCCGACATGCGGCCACGGGTCTGGAGCAACAGCAGCATCGACAGCAACCGGTCGGCGGACATACGAGGATTCTGCTCCGAAACACTGACAGGCCCTGGCACACCTGGGCCCTACCGTCGGCCCGGGTCGGTCCAGCCGGCTCGGAGTGTGTGAGAGAGAGAACGGAGTCCGCTGTGCCCGGAACCGACCCCGCCGGCCACCCTGCTGTGTTCGAGCTGCGCCAGTACACCCTGCGCCCCGGCCGGCGGGACGAACTCATCGAGTTGTTCGACAGGGAGTTCGTCGAAACGCAGGAAGAGACCGGAATGATCGTCCTCGGCCAGTTCCGCGACCTCGACGATCCGGACCGTTTCGTCTGGCTGCGCGGCTTCACGGACATGGAGGCCCGGCGGCAGGCCCTGTCAGCCTTCTACGGCGGGCCGGTCTGGGCCGCGCACGGCCCCCGGGCCAACGCCACCATGGTCGATTCCGACAATGTCCTGCTGCTGCGGCCCGCACCGGCCTGGCGCGGCCTCGCGGTGCTCCCGTCCGAACGGCGGCAGCCAGGCGCAGCGGCAGTGGACCGGTTCGTGGCCGCCGCACTGTGGCACTTCCCTCCGAACACCCACGACGGCACCGGACTGATCCAGGACGGCCTCGTTCCGCTACTGCGGCAGACAGGGCCCGCACCACTCGCCGTACTCACCACGGAGACGGCAGCCAACACCTTCCCCAGGCTCCCGGTCCGCACCGGGGAGAACGTCGTCGCGGTCTTCACCTCGTACCCGGATGAGAACGCTCACCGCCGCCACCTCGCTGATGCGATGGCCCATCCCCTCGTACGGAACGAGATTCTTCCGGACATCGAGCGGGCGCAGAGCGCAGCACCCCGGTTCCTGCGGCTGGCGCCCACCGTCCGCTCACTTGTCCGCTGAGGGGACGGGGCGCCCTCTCTCACATCTGCCCCGCCGGGGCGCCGAGCCTGGGGCCGACGGGCGGGCCCGCCCGGACCCGCCCGCCCCCCCCCCCCCCCCAGAAAAACAACGTTTTAATTTTTTTTGACCCC
>NZ_JBHTZS010000015.1:0-133625 GCF_042790125.1 Streptomyces scopuliridis | reverse complement strand
GGCCGCGGCGCCCCACCCCCCCCCGGGGGCGCGGGGGGGGGCCCGGGGGGGGGGCGGGGGGGGGCGGCGCGGCCGGGGCCCCCCCCCCCGCCGCGGCTCAGAACAGCAGGTTGTACTTGTTGTAGCCGCCGGCCAGCCACTTGCGCGAACCGAAGATGTCCACGCTCGCCTTGCCGGTGCCCGGGTACAGCCAAAGAGTGCCGGCGGAGTCCCGCGCCATGATGTCCGCGAGGCCGTCGCCGTTGACGTCGCCGGAGGCGATCAGCGACGTGAAGTTCCAGCCGGTGCGGACGGTGATGCGGGCCGAGAACGGCGCGGTGGCGCTGCCCGTGCCCCGGTACAGGAACACCCGGTTGGAGGTGTCGCGCACCAGGAGGTCGGGCTTGCCGTCACCGCTGTAGTCACCGCGGCCGAAGATCTTGTAACCCTTCAGCGACCCGGTGGCGAACTTGACCCGTGCGTTGAACTCACCGTTGCCCTTGCCCGGGAACACCCAGCCGTTGCCGGCCGTGTCGGTGGCCACCAGGTCGGGGCGGCCGTCCCCGGTGACGTCACCGGGGACGGCGTACGAGGCGTAGGCACCCGACACCGTCGTCACGACGATGTCCTTCATCGCTCCGGTGACCGGGTCGCCCTTCATCAGGTGCAGCCGGCCGTCGGCCTTGTCGCGGTGCAGGATGTCCCAGCCGCCGTCCCGGTCGATGTCCGTCTGCAGGGCCCAGGACAGGGACTGCCAGCCCGACCCGAAGTTCGTGGGCGCGTTGAGAGAGGTGCCCTTGCTGGTCTGGACGGACAGGTTCCCGGACGGCGCCCGCACCACCAGGTCCGCACGGCCGTCGTAGTTGTAGTCGGTGTCGTTGATCCGCGGCTCGGCCGCCCAGGCGTACGGCGACACCTTGGTGAACACCGAGTAGGCGCCCTTGGCCGTGCAGCCCTCGACACCCCACGAAACAATGCCGATGACCTTGCCGCCGGCGATCAGCGGACCGCCCGAGTCACCGCTGCAGGTGGCCTTGGTGCCCGCGTCGGTGCCGGTGGCCGGGGTACCGGCGCAGATCATGCTGCCCTCGACGAAGTAGTCCTTGCCCAGGATCTTCCGCATCGAGGTGTCGCAGGTGGTGTCGCTGACCAGCGGCAGGCTGACCTTGCGCAGGTTCGTCGCCAACGCGTCCGACGCGCCCGAGGTGACCCCCCAGCCGTAGACGGTGGCGGTGGTGCCCGCCTTGTACAGCGCGCTGTCCTGCGTCTGGGCCAGCCGCAGCCACTGCTGCTTCAGCGGCGTGTCCAGGGTGAGCACGGCGATGTCGTTGCGCACCGTCGTGTCGTCGTACGAGCGGTGCTGCCACTGGCGTGCGACGCCGGTGAGGACACCGTCCGACTCGGTGCTGGTCACCCCGGAGTTGACGACGCCGTGGCCGCGCCAGTCGAGTCCGTTCACGCAGTGCGCGGCGGTGAGCACTTTGTTGGGGGCGACCAGGGTGCCCCCGCAGAAGTAGTACTCGTCGGTGGTCTCGTCGGCGTACCACAGCTGAACCATCCACGGCGCGGTGGCGATGGTGGTCCCGGTGCCGCCGATGATGAACGGCGACGGCTTGCTCGTGTCACCCGACGTGCTCGGCGTCGTGGGCGCGGACGCCGTCGGCTCCTCGGCCTGCTGGGCGGCGACCGCGCGGCCGGCGGAGGCCACGCGCGCACGCAGGGTGGCCTCGTCGGTGACCGTCTTGGCGGCGACGGAGTTGTCGACGGTGGTACGGACAGTACCGGCGCCCGGGAGGGCGGGGCCGTCCACCGCCTGGGCAGTGCCCGCCGCGGGCAGCGCGAGAGTCAACGCCGCACCCGACAGGCAGAAAAGGGCCGCGCGACGCATGAAGCCGCGCTTGACAGGTATCACTCGGTGTCTCCGGATCCCCCAGGAAAAAGCATCGGACTGCCCGAGGGACACACAGGCTGACGACGCTCAAGGAATCGGCGGCACAGACAACTTGGCCGTCCCCCACCGCGGAGCCCCCCTCCGGCGAAGCGATGCTAGGCCCCGGTGGCGGGGCCCGACCACCGCCTGCCGCCTACTCGGCGAAGTGTTCACCGGAATGTTTCCTTTTACCGTGAGAAATCCGCTCCGCGGCCGAGTCGCTGGTCACACCGCCCGCGGAGCGCACCGGCCCGCCCACGCACCCGACGCCGGGTGATCTCCGACGGCCTGTCGCCCGGTCGGCCCAGGGCGCCGGCCACTGCTGCCAACGCCGTGGCCGGGGGAAAGTGGTTCAGCTCCCAATGGGTGAATCCAGCCGTTCGGCAAGTGAGGGGCGGCGTGACCCGGGAAGTCCACTCTGCGTACCGGGCAATCGATGGGCAGGGAGCGTCCCTATGCCGAAGTTCCTGATCCAAGCCACCTATACGCCCGAGGGCACGAAGGGGCTGCTCAACGAAGGCGCGAGTGGCCGACGGGACGCCGTCGACCTGGTCGTCGCCGGCCTCGGCGGGAGGGTCGAGGCCATGTACTTCGCCTTCGGGGAGGACGACATCGTGCTCATCGTCGATTTCCCCGACCCGGTCTCCATGGCCGCCGTCAGTCTCACCGTCAAGGCCAGCGGTGCCCTCCGCACCCGGGCCACGCCGCTTCTCACGATCGACGAGATCGACGAGGCGGCCCGCCGACAGGTGAACTTCCGCGCCCCCGGTCCCGGTGCGGGGCGGGCGTGAGCGAGGCGGTGCGGGGGCGCTGCGGGTGCGGTGCCGGTGCGGGTGCCCCGGTACGGGTGCGGTGCCGGTGCGGGTGCGGTGCGCCGGTACGGGTGCCGGTACGAGCACGGGTGCCGGTACGAGCACGGGTACGGTGCGGCCTGGAAGGCTGCCGGTCGCGCCGCTTCAACAAGGCCCGTCCCCTTCTCAGTTGATGGTGACCACGCGCGCCCAGGGCGGCGGAGTGTCCGGGACGTAGTCGGGGTTCTCTTCCTCCGCGGCGCGGGCCGGACGGGGAAAGAGACCGACAACGGTGCGGCAGGGCGGCTGCGCGGTGGGCCACGGTGTCTGACCGTCCGTCAGGGCGACGATCACGTCCGGGCGGGGCCTGGAGCGGAGCGCCCGGGTGAAGCCGGAGCGCAGATCCGTTCCGCCACCGCCGACCAGCTCGATGTTCTCGGCGCGGCAGAGCGGGGCGGCGACCCCGGCCGCCGCGTCACAGGAGATCACCGAGACCAGGTCGCGCCGCCCGCCCACCGCCCGTGAGATCGCCGCGACCTCCAGCAGCGCGCTGCCCAGCTCGGCGTCGCTCACCGACCCGGAGGTGTCGATCACGACGCAGACCCGGGGCGGCGTACGGCGCAGGCTCGGCAGCAGCACTCCGGGGACACCGGCCGAGCGCCGGGACGGGCGCCGGTAGCTGTGGTTCTCGCCCGCCCCCGCCGTACTCGCCGCGGAGCGGATCGCGGCCCCCAGCAATCGCCGCCACGGCTGCGGAAGATGGAACGCCTGGTCAGCCCATCGGCGCCATCCCTCCGGGGCTTCGCCCGGCCGCCCCCTGATCCCCTCGGCGACCCGGAAGCGGACCGCGTCCCGCTGCTGCCTGCTCAGCCCGTGTGCCCCGTCGGGCCCCAGCTCCCACGGCCGGCCCTGCCCGTCGGCGCCACTGCCGCAGTCCAGCCACGCCAAGTCCCCGGTGAGCCCTGACATCGACGCCCTGCGCAGGTACTCCTCCATCAGCAGTCCTCCGGGCAGCCGCAGCAGAGACGGCAGCACCGCCCCGGCGGGCAGGGGCAGACCGTCACCGTAGATGTCGTCGTTGATCTCGAAGTCGGCGGCGATGTTCCGCCGGAGCCGCGCGCCGGGCCCGTACTCCTCGTGGTCCCGCGCATACCGCTCGCCCCGCCCGTGGTGGTCCCGGAGCAGATGGGAGACCTCGTGCACCCAGACGCCCGCGAGTTCCTCCACCGGGATGCGCGCGACGAAGCCGGGGGAGACGTAGCAGCGCCAGTGCGCGTCCACCGCCATCGTCGGCACCGACCGGTCCTCCACCACGTGCAGCGCGAAGAGCGCGCTCGCCAGGTAGGGACGGACCTTCACCGCGTGCAGCCGGGCGGCCAGCAGTTTCTCCATGTCCAGCGGTAGACCGGGCGGGCCGTACGGAGCGCCGGAGCCGGCCGGTGGCCTCGGCACGGTGGCCCGCACCGGGCGTGGCGGCGCGGGCCGGGCCATCGGGCGCGGCAGCGGGCGCTTCGCGTCCCGCGTCATCGGCGTACCCCCGTCGCGCGCCGGGCGTCCGCCGCCGCCGCGACCCGCCCCACCGACCGGTCCGCGCGTCGGGCGAGGCCGATCACCCCGACCAGCCGCTCCACCGCCGCCGGCACCTCCCAGTCGTCGCGCCGCAGCGAGGCCAGCGCCGTCGCGGGGGCGACCAGCAGGTCCGGGGCGCCGGTCTCCAACGCCCGGACCAGCACCGCCCAGCCCGCCTCCCACCGTGCCCGCTCGGGCCGCGCCCCGACGGCGGCCACCACCGCCTCCAGCGCGGCCTGCCGCAGATCGCCCCGTACCGGCAGCTCGGCGGAGGCCGGATCGGCGAGCAGCGACTCGGGGTCCGGCAGATCCATCCGGTCCAGATGGGCGAGGAGTTCGAGCCCCGGCCCGTCCCCCACTGTGCCCCGCACCAGCAGTGCCAGCACCTCCCGGGAGGCGGAGGCCGCCGTACCGAAGGCCAGCAGGGCCAACGCGGCCTCCCAGCTCCGAGGCGAGGGCCAGGCACCGCCGCGCCGCGTCTCCGTGCTGGGCAGCCGGTGGATCAGCGTCGGCCGGGCTTCCAGGAATCCGCAGACCGCGCGCCGGGCGAAGGCCACTGCCTCCGGCAACCGCTCCGGCACCAGCCGGGGCAGCTCCGCCCGGGGCCAGACCCCGCCCAGTCCGCGCACCACCACGTCCCGGTCGTGCACCCAGTACAGATGCACGAACCGGTTGGCCAGCGGCGGGCTCAGCTCCCACCCGTCCGCCGCCGACGCGCTCGGGTTGGCCGCGGCCACGATCCGTACCTCCGGCGGCAGTTGCAGCGCACCGACCCTCCGCTCCAGGACGACCCGGAGCAGCGCGGCCTGGACGGCCGGTGTGGCGGTGGAGAGTTCGTCCAGGAAGAGCAGTCCCCGTCCTGCCCGTACGAGTTCCACGGCCCACCGCGGCGGCGCCATCGGCACTCCCCGCACCGCCGGGTCGTCGCCGACGACGGGCAGCCCGGAGAAGTCGGTCGGCTCGTGGACGCTGGCGATCACGGTCGTCAGCGGCAGGTTGAGGGTAGCGGCGAGCTGTGTCAGGGCCGCGGTCTTGCCGATGCCCGGCTCGCCCCAGAGCAGCACAGGCAGGTCGGCGGCGACGGCCAGGGTGAGGGCTTCGAGCTGCTCGTCGGGGCGCGGCTCCGTGGTGGTCGTGCGCAGGAGGGCCAGGAGGTCGTCGGCGACGGCGAGTTGGGTGCCGGTTCCGGGTGCGCCGTCGGCGGTGGGTGCGGCGGTGAATGCGGGGGTGGGTACGGGAGCGCTAGGGGCCGGGAGCGGGCTGGGCAGGAGGGTACTGGAGGTCATGGGCATCACCTTGGGTGGGATGGAGGAACGGGACGGCCCGTCCCTGATGGCGTGGGCGTACGCCCGCCTTGGGCGTACCGCGCGTCATACGCGGCGCGAGCACGGGACTCAGGCGGGACAGCTGATCAACTGGTACTGGAGTACAGGCCGGTACGGGGCCGGGCCCGGTTGCTCCGCTTGCGGCGCACAGCGAGAGGCGTACGGCGGTCGAGCCGGGGACGGTGACCCGCCGCCGCGGGCCTCGGGTCCGAGTCCCTTACGCCCGCTGCCCCACCCGCACCGGGGTGTACGGCGGCCAGCCCCGAGCGGAAGAGTCCGTGGTCGACGCGGCGGGCCGCGGCCGACTCCAGTTCCTTCCGCAGCGGCCCGTCACGCAGAACCGCACCGGGACCGAGCAAGCCCTCGACCACGGCCAGCGCCCCGGCGACGTCACCATGGCGCAGCCGCTCGCGTACCGCGGGCAGTGCCTCCGGGTCACGGTGCACCTCGTCGATGGCCCGCAGGCAGGCGAGCGCGGGCCCGCCGAGCGCCACCAGCAGCTCCTCCCGGCGCAGTTGCGCCGGGTCGTGATCGATCGCTGACAGTGTGCCGTCCCGCAGCGCTATCCGGTGGACCTCACCCCGGCACTCCACCCGGTGCGGATCACCTGGCCGGAGGGCGGGGCCGGCCGCCGTACCCGAGCCGGACGGCGCTGCCGCTGAGCCGAACCCCGGCGCCGCTGAGCCGAACCCCGCCAGTGCTGTGGCGACGAGCGGATGCAGGCGATCGGCCGCGACCAGCCCGGCCCGCAGCAGCTCCAGATCCGGGAGGAGCCGGGCCGCCGCCTCCGGCAGCACCGGAAGCGCCGCGACCTCCTGCCGCGGCAGCGTCTTCCGCAGCGGCCGGAACGTCGGGGCATGGCTGTCGTCGGGGGCGATGAGTTCGAGCACGGCACGGCTCCGCGTACCGAGCCGCACGGTGAAGGCCCCGCGAGCGCGCTCCTCGGCCCGCAGCAGCAACTCGGCCTCGGCGGCCCAGCGTGACCGGGCGAATACGTAGGGCCGGTCGGACGGCACCCCGGGCGGCGCCTCGCCCGCGCCGCATCGCCACGCCAGTTCGCCGCTCCGCTCGGAGTCCCAGAGATGCCGGTGCAGGTCGAGCCGGAAACGCCGGTCGGGATGCGGATGCGGGTGCGGCGTATGCGGATGCGTATGCGGAAGGTGTCCTGGGACGTTGTTCCCGGACTCCTCCCACAGAGCCAGGGATATCCGCTGTCCCGCGTCCGCCCAGGCCGGCGGTGTCCGCACCACCAGATGCAGCGGCGCGCCCCCCGAACTCCGGTAATGGGCCAGGGAGATGGTGAGGCCGGCGCGGAGCCGCCCGTCGGGGGCGATCCGGGGCAGGTGCCAGCGGAGCAGATCCGGAGCCAGACGGCGCAGGTCCGCACGGAGACGGGTGACGAGCTCGGTGCCGTGGCGGTCGCGCGCGGCACGCAGATCAAGATCGATGTCGACCCGGGCGGCGGCGCACGCCCCGGCCCAGTCACCCACCGCACGCCGTGCGGTGGCGGTCTCGATCATGGACGGTGGCACGGCGTACTCACGCACGCGCTGCCACATCAGCAGGTGGGTCGGAATCGCAAACGCGAAGTGATGTGCCATCAGCAATCACCTTGCGCGAACGATGCCCCCGATCTGTACGAGGAGTAGTTCTTCATCCCCGGTATCATAAGCACCGCGTTGAGGATCTGTCAGTCCCCCTCGACCGCGCATCGCCCTCGCTCGACGCCCGCCGCAGCGCCCGTCCACGCAAGACGCTCGGCTGGGAGACCCCAGCCGAGCGCCTCGCCGAGTCGCTGACAACAGCCGCTTGGCCAGTCGGTGTTACGCCCCTTGGAATTCGCCACCGGGAGGGTTTGCGCTGCCGACGTGGCCTCCCGGTCCTGTCCTGCCGGACAGGACCTGGGCTGCCTTCAGGTCAGATCGTCGGTGTCTCGTCGACGATCTCCTTGTGCGGCTCGACAATGAACTTCCAGCCGTCGCTGGGCTCCATGAACCGCACTCGGGTCGGGTAGATGTCCAGGGCGCGGCGGTCGCGGTTCTGGCTGCTCGTGTTCTTCCGCCCCCGGGTCGGCTCCTCGAACAGGTCGACCTTGACGTCCGGCACCGCGACGACTTCCTCGCTCCAGCGCTGAACGATCCCCGCGCCGAACGCATCCCGCGCGGAAGAGTAGAGCGACTCCAGAGATTCCTTGTTCCCGCCGGGCACGAAGAGTGCGAGATTCAGGAGGACGCCGGCACTCTGGAGAAGCTCGATTTCTTCCCCCGCCTTGTCGGCGACCCAGATCCCGCGCTCCTCGGCATTGTCCGGGAGAACATGGATTTCGTCACCGAAGATCGTCCTCGCCGTGAAGGAGCCTCCCTCGAAATTCTTACCCGGCTCCGTAAGGAAAGCCGGGGCGTAGCAGTCGAGAGGAAGGCCATTCATCTCCGCCGAGACAAAGATTTCGTCCTGGAGGCCCAGCTCTGAAACCTCTCCGGCCGTAAGACGTCGAGCCGCAACCTTCTCGGTATTCACGCCATTCCCCTTTTTTCGTGGCACCTGTGAATTCATTTGAGACTCTATCATGAAAACGACCGGCCAGTTCCCGTTACATAATCTTCGCGGTCACGCCGGTACTGGTCAACGCTCCGAGTAATTTCCTCCCGCCGGCGAAGCGCGGGAATCGTGGAGAAATACGATGGGGCCGAGAGGTTACCTACCTCATTCGGCTGTTTTTCGACAACGGAGTCAGTCGTCAAGAGAATGCGAGCGGCTGAACCTGGCCTGTCGGCGAGGGCGACGGGCACCTCGCCAACCAGCATGTGCAACGTTTGCTGTCGTCCGGCCAGAGTGAGGCCCTCGACGCGCTCAACGGCCACTGGGGCAAGGTCAAGAACAAGCACGCCAAGGACATCGCCGGTGCCGCCCGCACGATCGCGGGTGCTCTGGACAACGCCGCCACCGCGATCGAAGTCATGAAGTACGCGGCACTCGGCCACCTGGGCGTCCTGGCCGGCAAGGCAGGCGTCTCCATTGCCCTGATCCCGGTCACCGGCGGCCTGTCCATGCTCATCGGCGGTGCGGCGATCGCCATCGCCCAGCAAGCCATCCGCAAGGTGATCAAGGAGTGCATGGAAGAAGTCGTCGGTTACATCGTCTCGGCGATGACCGAACCGGCCGTCGCCGCACTGGAGAACATGGCCGCGGATCTGGCGGTGCAGATCGGCGCCAACGCGCTGGGCTTCCAGGACGGCATCGACATGAACCAGGTCGGCCAGTCGGGCAAGGAGGGCTTCCAGGAGGGCATGGCGGGCGCCAAGGACTCCCTGCGTCTCGCTTCCGCCGACGGCCCCGGACCCTCGTCCGGTAAGGGCGTGCACATCGAGCACTCGGAGCACGACCGCGCCGGCACCAAGCTGAACCTGGTCAGCATCGACATTCACGGCAAGACCGCGGGCAAGCTGGCCAAGGCCAGGACCCACCACGGCCGCACCCGGGGCAAGGACGACATCGCCGGCGCCCTGGACCCCGTGGTCGACAAGGCGATGGAAGCTCTCGGCAAAGCCAACAAGGTGATGGGCGACCACCTCGGCACGTCACTGCCGAAGGCGGTCAAGGAGATATCCGAGAGCCAGAAGAAGATTGATCTGGACATCAAGGAACGGCTGGCCCGGCAGGTCAGGGTGCCCGACCACGGAGACGGCGCCCCGCGCCCCGGAAAGCGTCCGTACTCCACCCGGAGCAAGCCGGACACTCTGAAGAACTCCAGGGACGAGCCGCGCCGCAACGCCATCTCGCTGGAGAAGAAGATCTGCGAGAACGACCCGGTGGACGTGGCCACCGGTGACGAAGAGAACGGGGGCTACAAGGAGATCAAGGTACCTAAACCCGACATCCCCGAGATCCAGCCGGATCTGTCGAAACTCCCGAAACACTTGAGGTAACCGTTCATGACGAACAATGACCTGCCGCAGAACTCGGCGGACGTCGTGGCTGCGGCATGGGAATACGTTCTGTCCTACGGCCCGGAGCGGATCGACCCGATCGTGCCCCGCACGGCCTACGGACACCCGTCATTGCGGGAACTCTTCCCCATGGTCAGCCACGGGGTTCTGTACTTGAGCCGGTGCACCAGATACCCGTGGACGCACGATGTCGGGACCGCCTTCCCCCAGGCCGTCGGCGGGTACCGAGTGCGTCGCGAGTCCGACAACACACTCATCGGGGAGGTGGACACGGTGGAGGAAGCCTACGAGTTGATCGCTGACAACCTCCCCGAGGGCTGCGGACCGGCCGTCGACGGCACCCCGGACGACCTGTGACTTCTGATGCGGAGGACTCCGCCCGCGTTCCCGCCACACCCCCTGTCCTTGACTACGGGGACCGGTGACAGGGCCGGACTGGTCCGAGCCGGGCCGGGCTGACCCGGGCAGGGTGTACAACCAAACGCGGCTCCGGATGGTCACTTCCTCGCCCATGTGATCGTGGCCGAAAGGAAGCCTCTTTCTGTGAGACCTCATAACCCACTGAGCGCCGTCAGCGCGGCGGGCGTCGTCTGCGTCGTCGCGGGCACGCTGCTCAGCGCCGCGGCCACCCCGGCCGGCGCGGCCGTGACATGTGCCTCTCCGGTCTGGAAGGCACAGTTCTACGCCAACACCACCTTCAGCGGCACCCCCAAGCTGACCGCCTGTGACAGTGCCATCAACGAGAACTACGGGACCGGCGCCCCGGCGGGTGTCGCCCTGCCCCGGGACAACTTCGGCGTGCGCTGGAGCGTCACCCGCGACTTCGGCTCGGGTGGTCCGTTCACGTTCTCCGCCGCGTCCCAGGACGGCATCCGCGTCTACCTCGACGGCGTCCGCAAGATCGACCTGTGGCGGAACGTCTCCAGCACCCAGAGCAAGAGCGTCGATCTCACCGTCCCCGCCGGCACGCACACCCTGCGCGTCGACTTCGTCGCCTGGACCGGGGCCGCGAACGTCAAGTTCTCCTACACGCCCCGGACCACCGCCGCGGTCGACAAGGTCCGGCCGCTCGCCCCCACCGCGGTGACGGGCAGGCTGGACAACGCCACCGCCAAGGCCGTGGTCTCCTGGGCGCGCAACAAGGAGATGGATCTCGCCGGCTACCGCCTCTACCGGCGGGAGTCGGGCAGCACCACATGGGCGTACGTCGGTGTGACCACCGGCACCTCGCTCTCCGACCTGCCCACGGTCGCCGGCCGCACCTACTACTACGAGGTCCGGGCGTACGACAAGGCCGGCAACGTCTCCACGGGCAGCGCGGACGTACCGGTCACCAGCATCGCCGTGGCCCCACCGGCCGCGCTGACCGCGCAGGGCCTGGACACCGGCAACAAGCTGACCTGGAAGGCGGTGCCGGGAGCGGTGAAGTACTCCGTCGAGTGGCGCGCCAACGACGGTGGCATCCGCTTCCTCGGTACGACGACCACCACCGGTTACACCGACACCGCGGCCCCCCGGTCCGAGAAGCGGACGTACCTGGTGCGGTCCATCGACGGGGCTGGCCGGTACTCCGGCTACGCCGGTGTGGAGGTGCTGCGCCCCGTCGCGGCGCCGCACGAGGTCACCGCCCGGGCCGACGCCGATCGGGCGGTACTGACCTGGAAGGTCAACCCGGCGAAGGACGGGAGCTATTTCGACTTCCACGTCTACCGCTCCACGTCCCTGCCGGTCGGCACCACCGGCGAGCCGGTGCGGTGCGATGTGCGGTCGACCACGCTCGCCGACGGGCGGAGGCAGTACACCTGCACCGACACCGCCACGGCCGCCGAGACCACGTACCACTACGTGGTGAAGGGCTACGACAACGGTGGCCGCGAGTCGGTCGCCTCCAACACCGCGTCCGTCACCACGCTCGTCCCCGCCCGGGACATCACCCCGCCGGCCGCCGTCAGCGGGGTCACCGCCGAGGCGACCGAGTACGGCATCGCGCTGAACTGGAAGGCCAATACCGAGCCGGACCTCGCGCGGTATGTGGTCTACGTCGGGGAGGTACTGCGCGGCGACGACGGCGAGACCGTGTGCAGCGGCGGGGAGTACGCGTACCTCAACAAGTCCACCACGCACTACCTGTACGCGGCGAAGCCCGACGGCGGCGAGCGCTGCTTCTGGATCGACGCCGTCGACACCAGCGGCAACTCGAACTACCGGTGGACCAAGGCGGCCGACGTCAGGATCGTCACCGCGCTGGACCTGACACCGACGGTCCCCACTCCCCCGGGTTCGCCCCTGTACCTGAACGCCCAGACGGGGACGGGGAGCGCGGTGGAGCTGTCCTGGAACGCGGTCGAGGACGCGACGGGCTACCGCGTGTACCGCTGGGACCGGGCCGCGGGCCGGTACGAGCCGCTGACCGGTGCCGACCCGCACGCGTTCACGTGGTACACGGACACCACGGCGGCCTCCGGCACGACCCACTACTACTGGGTGACGGCCGTCCTCGCCGACGGCACGGAGACGGCCCCCGGCTCGGACTGGGTCCCGATGCCGCCGACGACCGGCTGACGGGCCGACGACGGGCAGACGGGCCGACGGGCCGACGGGCCGAGGCGGGAATCGTTGTTTCCTTGGCCCGGCAAACCTGCGGGGCGGGCGCTGCCGGTAGCGGGTATCGGCCGGCCGTCGGCCGGTGTGTTCCCCTACGCGTACGGGAGGCCGCGGGAGCGGTGGGGGGAACGGGGGACACATGAAGTCGGCGCGGAACAGGGTGGCAGGGGCCGTGGCATGGCTGCTGATCGCTGTCGTGGTTCTCGGCCTGGGGGTGGCGACGGCCTTCGAGATCCCCGACGCGCTGGAACGGGAGCGGGAGTTCCGTGCCGCGCCGGCGTGTGCCTCGGTCCCGGTGAAGGCGTCGGGGTGCCTGTGGGAACAGGAATTCACCGTTCGGCGGGCCGACATGCACCGCGGCGAGAAGGGTGAGCCGCCGGAAGCGGAACTGTCGCTGTCGTCCGGTGAGCCGTGGGAAGTGACGTTCCAGCGAACTGATCCGGTGGCGTCGGACCTGGGGCCGGGAGACAAGGTCGTCGGCCTGATCTGGCACGGGCGCGTCGTCGAGATACGAGCCGACGACGGACGGCGGCAGCAGACGTCCGACGGGCCCCTGGGGTGGCCCGAGGACCGCCTCGGCGGCGCACTCGCCTGCGTCTCCTTCGGCCTGCCCGCCCTCGTCGGGAGCCTGTGGCCACTCTTCGCCCGGGGCAACCGGCGTCATGCGAAAGCGGGTTCCATGGTGCGGTGGCACGGCGTCGGCATGGGTGCCGCGGCCATCCTGACGCTCTGGGCACAAGCGGCCAACGACTGGCCGATGTGGGCGATCCCGGCGATCTGGGGGCCGCTCGCGCTGATCCTCCTGGCCTCCATGGTGGCCTTCGCCATCGCCGCCCTCCGCGGCGACCTGGATGACGACACCGCGCCCACCACGTAAGTACCACCGTCACGGCCGTCGTCGGACCGACCCCGGGGCCGACCGCGCGGGACGAGGTCGGGGTGTCGGTGCGGGCGAGCCTTACTCACCGCACGGGGAAGCCGAAGGAGTACCCCTGCTGCCTCAGCCAGGGCAGCACCTCGCGCAGAGCTGCCACGGTCTGGGAGCGTTCCCCTCCCGCGTCGTGGAACAGGACGGTCGGCCCGTTGGAGATCTCCCTCTTGACGGTGGCGACCATGGTGTCCGCGCCGGGACGCTCGAAGTCTCTGGAGTCGACGTTCCAGCCCAGCGGCCGCATCCCGTGGGACGCGGCGAGTTGCCGGCTGTACGGGGTGAACGCACCGCCCGGGGCCCGGTAATACTGCGACCGGACGCCTCCGGACGCCTTGATGATCATGCGTTCGGCATCCATGATCTGCTGGGACTGGTAGGCCTCGGACTTGGTGTCCATGGCGGTGTCGTGCGAGACCGTGTGGTTGCAGAGCCGGTGCCCGGCCGCCACGATCTCCTTGACCAGGTCCGGGTACGCCTCGGCCTGCGGGCCCACCAAGCAGAACGTGGCCTTCGCGTCGTTGTCCTTCAGCAGTCGCAGCACCTGCGGCGTCCAGGCCGGGTCCGGTCCGTCGTCGATGGTGATGTTGACGCCCCGGTCGCCGCGGTCCGAAGCGTGCACGATGTCCGCCGCCACCTTGGTCACTTTCCCGTCCTGGCGCTCGGCATCCGGCGCAGAGACACTCGCTTGCGGCTGCCGGCCTCCGGCGGGGTCGGCCTGCGCGGTCCACAGTGAGGCGGCAGCGGCCACGACGGTCACCCCGAGCGCCGCCGCGACAAGCCGGCCGTGCCATCCCCTTGCCTGATGCCTTGCCATGTCCGCCCGCCCCTTCGCTGTCTCCGTCGATGCCGTGCGCCCATGAAGACATACGAACGCCCGCACAAGATCCCTCTGTTACGGATCACGGACGAATCCGCAGGGGGCCGGCGACAAACGCCGGAATTCCGCGACAGCACCCGGACCGGATGGCGAACTCCGGTTCAGCCAGGCCGGCAGGGAGCTGGTCGCTGCCGGAAAAAAGGGCGCCCCCTGGGAAGGGGGCGCCCTTTCTCACAGCGCACTCGGCTGAGGCCGTGTCAGACGGTCGTCACGGGTTGTCAGGAGGCGGAGCCGGCCTTCTGACGGCGGCCGACGAAGACCACGACGGCGCCGAGGGCCGCCGCCGCGCCCGCCGCCGCAGCGAGCTGCGGGAGGGCCGAGGGGGAGCCGGTGCTGGCGAGGGAGCCGGTGCCGGCGGGGTCGGCGGAGTCCACCGGGGTGGTGGACGTGCCGCCCTGCGGCTTGCTGTCCGGGGTGTGCGGGGTGTCCGGCGTGGTCTTGCCCGGCTTGGCGTCGTCGACGTCGTCGACGGCGCTGCCGGCGGCGAGGAGCTCGAACTCGTACTCGGTGGACATGTTGCCGCCACAGGACTCGTCGTCGTTGACGTAGTCACCGGCGACGAAGGCGAGACCGTGCCCGGCCGGAGCCTCGGCGTCGACCTTCAGGCGCAGCTTCACATCGGCGTGGGCGCCGGCCTTCAGCGGACGGATGGAGCCGGCGGTGCTGCCCTGCACGTTCTTCCAGGCCGGGGACGCGGTGGTCGACCACTGCAGGTGGAAGGCGTCGTCGATGACGTTGTAGCCGCCCTTGTCCGTCGCGTGGAAGTAGACGCGCGGGGAGACCTCGTCCAGCGTCTTGTCCGTGCCGTTGGTCACGCGGAGCGAGAAGTCGGTGGTCGAGGCCGCGACGATCTTGGACGGCAGGCCGGTGACGACCGTGCTGAGCTTGCTCTCGAAGACACACCCCGGCTCGTCCGGCTCCGTCTCCTCCTTCTTGGCGTCGGCGAGCGCCTTGTCGGCGGCCTCCTTCGCCTTGAGGGCCTCTTCCGGCGCGTTCTGGACCTTGGAGTACTCCCGGGCGGCGGCGACCCGGGCGTCATCGGCGACCTGGCCGGCCGTCGCGGCCTTGGCGTCGGCGGTGGTCTTGGCCTCCTCCGCGGACACGGCGGCGGCCTCGGCGTCGGCCACGGCCTTCTCCGCAGCCGCCTTCTCCTCGGGGGTGGCGGTCTCGGGCAACGCGGCGAGCGCGGCCTGGGCGTCGGCGAGCGCCTTGTCGGCGTTCTCCTTGGCGGTGGCGGCGTCGGCCGCCTCCTTCCTGGCGTTCTTCGCGGCGACGGTGAGGGGCGCCTCATCGGAGAGGGCGGCCTCCAGGACGACCCGCGCGGCCTCCCTGGCGGCTACGGCGTCGTCGTACGCCTTCTGCGCCTTCTCGGCGGCCTTCTCAAGTTCCTCGATGGAAGGCTTGTCCCGCTCGCCCTGCTGCTGCGCCCGCGAGGCGGCGGACGGATTGGCGTCGGCGAGCGCGGGGGTGACGGAGAGCAGGATGACGGGGGTGGTCACGGCGGCGGCGACGGCCGTGGCAAGGATGCGGCGTATGTTCAACGGAGTCCTTCGCGGGTCCGAAAGCGGATTCAACAAGCGGATTCAGCAAGCAGGTTCAACAAGCGGGTTCAGCAAGCGGGTTCAACAAGCGGGTTCAGCAGGCGGGTTCAGCAAGCGGGTTCGAGAAAGTGTGTGAGGCAGCCGCTGCGGTAGCACCCACGCAGGGCTTCGTCGGTGATCGTATGACCGAAAACACCGTTGTCGGAAGCAGGTTAGGGAGGCGACGAGCGCGGCACACCACTCTCACACGGCGGGCAATTGCCCCCATAAAGGGATAGTTGCTTTCCCTGTACGGGTCACTTTGGTGATCCATGTCATTCCGCGGAGGCGTGGGGAGCCGACCCCTCGCCCCGGCATGGTGAGGTGACGCGCGCCAGGTCCTGACCCCGAGGTCAGAGCGGGGTACGCCCCGCCGCGGCCCGTCCTACCGTCAGCGCCTGTCCGCGTACCCTGCGCCAGTTCATCGGTGGTGCCCCGCGCGGCACGCCCGGACGGTGACGCGGCAGCCGTACGCGCAGCGCGCCCGGTGCGATCCGGCAGCGTACAGGGGCGGGCACGGTGAGGGCCTCGCCGTCGACACCGACGGGGATGGAAGGTGCGTCGGCTTCGATGACGACTTCCCGGGCGGTGGCCGAGGTCAGCCCGGGGCCACGTCGGCCGCGAAGCATCGAGGCCGCCTGGACCGCGTTGTCGACCTTGACACCGAGCACTCCCAGGACGCCGGAGTCCAGTCGGTCCCGGTATCCCAAGCCCGCCGGATCCCCCATCCGGTAGGGGTTGTTGCTCACCAGGACGGCCTGGGGTCCGTCGATGGCGACGGAATCGGCGCGCACCTTCAGGAGCGGGCCGCTGTGGTGGGTGAGCAGGTCCGGCAGCATCTGAAGGGTCGTACGGGCCTTGTCGCCGCGATAGGCCGGGCTCTGCACCACGGTCGCGTACGCGCCGAAGGAGGCGTTGTTGACGAAGACGCGCTCGCGGCCTTCCGCCGGGGGCGCCCCCTCGCCCATGGAGCCGCCGCCCATGGAGTCGCCGCCCATGGAGCCGCGCATGGAGCCGCCGCCCATGGAGCCGCCGCCCATGAAGCCGAGGTCGACGCGGAGTTCGACGCCGTCGGTGAGGGCCTGGAGGCACGCCGAGGGGTCCTCGCGGTCGAGGCCGAGGTCCATGGCGAAGTGGTTGCGGGTCCCGGCGCAGATGACGACGAACGGAACGCCGGACTGCGCCGCCACGCCCGCGACCAGGGCCTGCGTACCGTCGCCGCCCGCGACGCCGAGCAGGTCGGCGCCGTCGTCCACGGCCCGCCGCGCCAGCTCGGCCACGTCCTGCGGATGCGCGGGGTCCAGCACGACGACCTCGGCGCCGAGAGCCCTGGCCCTGTCCACCAAGTGGAACCTTCCGACCTTTCCGGCGCCCGAGCGCGGGTTCATGATGAGGAACGGGCGTCTCGGAGGAGCGACCCGGCGTTCCGGCGGGCGCGCCGGGCCGGGCTCCGCCAGTGCTGTTCTGCCGGCGGAGACGGCCAGCGTCCACAGGGCGAGCGAGACGAGCACGACCCACAGCACTCCGGCGAACGCGTAGAACACCACGACGGCGACCGGTGCGCCGATCGCCAGTATGAGAGCGAGCGCCCTGGCCGCGCCCGCGTGCGCGAGCACCCACCACACGCCGGCGGCCGTCACGGCCAGCCCCGCCAGCCCCACCCCCACCAGTACGACGCTCCGCAGCCCGGCGAACACCAGGAGGACCAGCAGCGCCGCCGTTCCCGCCGCCAGTGCGAGGCGTGCGGCCCAACGCCTGTCCACGCGATCAAGCCTCCCGCCGATGAAAAGGCACCGCTCCGGTCCTCCATCCCATGGGCGCGGTCCGCGAAGCGCATCACCCGGTACGGGTGACCGGCTCCCGGCCCTCGCGTGGCGATCTACGGCTGAGCGCACGACCATGGGAATGCCTACTGACGCCTGCTGTCCATGGCCACCTGGGGTGGTGCGCATGCATCCAGCAGCCGGGGCACCGCTGGATCCCTCCGGGGATCCGCTGCTCGCGGCGAAGTTCTCGGTCCCGGCCGTCGCCCGCGGCTTCGTCCGCAGAAAACGGCTTCTGGACCGGCTCGCCGATGGCACGAACGGACCGCTCACCCTCGTCACAGGCCCGGCAGGGGCCGGGAAAACCACCCTCGTCTCCTCCTGGACACGGTGGGGGACGGCCCCGGGACCGGTGGTGTGGGTGACCCTGGACTCCTGCGACACCCCCGGTGTCTTCTGGGCCTACGTCGTGGACGCGTTCCGCCGCGGACTGACCGGACTCACCGGACTCACCGGACTCACCGCGCTCACGGAGCTCTCCGGTGAGCCCGGCGTGCCCGGCCGCGCCGGCGGCGTCGATCACTCGCTGCTGGTCCGCCTCTGCTCCGCCCTGGAACGGCTGCCCGAGCCGGTGGTCCTCGTACTCGACGGGCTGGACAAGGTGCCCGGCCGGGAGGTGGCATCGGGCCTGGAATTCGTCCTGGACCACGCCGGGCCGCAGCTGCGCCTGGTCGTGACCAGCCGGGTGGACCCCTCGCTGCCGCTCCATCGTTACCGTACCGAGGACCGGCTGTACGAGATCAGGGGCGGCGATCTGGCGTTCACCCCGCACGAGGTGGCCGTGCTGCTGCGCGGGCACGGCCTGGTGCCGGGCGCGGCGACCGTGCGGGCCCTCACCAGCCGCACCGAGGGCTGGGCCGCCGGGGTACGGCTGTGCGCCCTGGCCATGCGGGGGTCGGGCGACGCGGACGGCTTCGTCCGGTCGTTCACCGCCTCCGAGCACGCGGTGGCCGACTACCTGCTCGCGGAAATCCTCGACGCCCAGCCCGCCGCGACCCGGGAGCTGCTGCTGCGCGTCAGCATCCTGGACCGGGTGCACCCCGATCTCGCCAACGCGTTGACCGGACAGGAGGACGCCGAGCTGATCCTGACGCGGCTGACGCGTGCCAACGCCTTCGTCGAGCCCATCGGCGACACACGGTGGTGCCGCTTCCACCCGCTGTTCGCCGCGGTGCTCCACGCACACCTGCGCGGCCGGCGGCCCGGCCTGGAACCGAGGCTGCACCGCCGGGCCGCACGCTGGTTCGCCGATTCCGGGCAGATCGCCGAGGCCCTGGCGCACGCGGTGGCGGGCGAGGACTGGCAGTACGGCGCCACCGAGGCCGTCCAGCACCTGATGGTCGGGCGTCTGCTGGCCGACCCCGGCCCCGACCCTGACCCCGGCCCCGGGGCCGGAGGGCTCGAAGAGCTCTTCTCCCGCATGCCGTCGGATGTCCCGGGAGCCGAACCCGCCCTGATCGCGGCAGCCTGCCGGCTGTCACGGCACGACTCCGCGGGCTGTCGCGCGCACCTCGCGCGGGCGGAGCACGACCTGTACCGCGAGGGAGCACGGCCCACCCCCGAGGCGCACCTCACCCACGCCCTGCTGCGGCTGCTGTCCGGGTCGTACGAGCAGCGGCAGACGGGGGCGGACGACGCGACGGCACCACACGCCGGGGAGCTGGTCGGGGAAATGGTCGGTGAACTGGTCGGGGAACTGATGGGGCGGCTGCCACCGCTCCGGATCAAGGAGCACCCCGAGATCGAGGTGCTGCGACAGTACGGGCTGGCCCAGGCCCTGCTGTTGTCCGGGCGCCTCCACGACGCCGGCGCCGCACTCGCGGAGGCTGTGCGGTCCTGCGGGGCCGAGGTGCCGCCCCTCGTACGGCACCAGTGCCTGGGGCGGCTCGCCCTGGCCGAGGCCGTCGACGGTGCGCTGACCGCCGCGGCAGACCACGCCCGGCGCTCCCTCGGCGTCGCCGAGCAGCACCGCATACCCGAGCCCCGCCGTTCTGGGGCCGGTCAACTGGCGCTGGCCGTCGTGGCGTTCGAACGCGGCGATATCCGCACCGCGATGCACCACCTCGGCCCCGCCGAGGCGCTCCCCGACACCCGAGACGACCCCTTGCTGCTGACCGAGACAGCGGTCCTGTGGTCCCGGGTGGAACTGGCGCGGGGCCGGCAGTCGGCGGCCCTCGCGCCCCTGGACGACATCGGCGACGCACTCGGCGACGCACCGGACCACGAACCTGGCGACGCACCGGACGACGCACCCCACGACGAACTCGGCCCGCCCTCCCTGCCCTGGCCCGCCGAACGCCGGGCCGTCGCGCGCTCCGCCGTCGCCCTGGCCCGCGGAGACCACGCGACGGCGATCTCCGTCCTGGACGGGGCCGAAGCCGAATCCCTGGACGGGGCCGAAACCGAATCCGGCGGCCCGTCCCGGACCGTCGCCCTCGCGCTCGCCCACCTCGCCGCCGGGCACACCGAGACCGCCCTGCGCCTGGTCGCACCGGTCGACGGCGCACCGGGGCTGACCCTGCCCGACCGCGTACGGATCCGGCTGCTGCGGACCCGCGCCGCGCTGCCGGACGGCGACCCCGCGACCACGCACGCCCTGCTCGCCCAGGCTCTGGACGCGGCACGCCCCGAACAGCTGCGGCAGCCTTTCACCGAGGCCGGACCCTGGCTACGGCATCTGCTCCACCGTCCGGACTGCCCACTCGGCGTACCTGCCTGGCTCACCGCGCGGCCACCGGACCGCCGGGACGACCCGGTCCTGATCGAACCGCTGAGCGGACGGGAACGGGAAGTGCTCGCGCACCTGGAGCAGATGATGTCCACCGACGAGATCGCCGCCGCGCTGCACCTGTCCGTCAACACCGTCAAGACGCATCTGCGGGGCCTCTACCGCAAGTTGTGTGTCTCCCGCCGCCGGGAAGCGGTCGAGCGCGGCCGTGAGCTCCGCCTTCTGTGAGTTGCCGGCCCTGCCGTGCGCGGTCACCTCCCGTGGGTGATGCCGTCCCGCCGCCGCGACGGGGAGCATGCGGAAGGAAGCACGGTTCACGGACGCGGGAGAAGCGGAAACGGGAGAAGCGGAGACGGGAGCGGTGGGGCGCATGCGGTACGAGTTCCGTGTCACCGGCCACGTCTCGGCGGTCCTCGCCGAGGGGTTCCCGGAGCTGGACAGGGTGCTGGCCCCCCGGCAGACGCTGTTCATCGGTGAGGTGACGGACGAGGCGCATCTGTACGGGCTGCTGAACCGCTTCCGGGATCTGGGCCTGCGCGTCGACGAGATGCGCCGCCTCGCGGACTGATACGGACCGGCATCTCACCCGTACCGGGTGAAGCGTCCCGCCCCCCGGATCACCCACGCTCGAACAGCGGGGGATACCGCGGGGGGACGGCTCGGATCGGGATTGGGAGTGGGAGAAGGCAATGGACGGTTCCGTGTACCTGGCGTACGACTATCCGGTTCTGGGCGCGTTCTGGACCATGTTGTGGGTCTTCCTCTGGGTCCTGTGGTTCGTCGTGCTCTTCCGGGTCATCGTGGACATCTTCCGCGACGACTCCATGAGCGGCTGGGCCAAGGCCGGCTGGCTCTTCCTCGTGATCGTTCTTCCGTTCGTCGGCGTCCTCGCGTACGTCCTCGTGCGCGGCAAGGACATGGGCAGGCGCGAGACGGAGCATGTCCGGGCGCAGCAGAAGGCGTTCGACAGCTATGTGCGGGAGACCGCCAGGGGTGCGGGAGGCACCAGCGAGGTCGACGAACTCGCGAAACTCTCGGAGATCCGCGCCAAGGGCGACATCACCGATGAGGAGTTCCGCCGGGCCAAGGAGAAGATCCTGCACTGACGGAGAAGGTCCCTTTGATCCCCGTACGGCCGGTCCGTACACGGTCCACGACCGCGTATGGACCGGCCGTCGGCGAACAATCTTCGCGAGAGCAACACACAGAATACGCACAGCCTCCCGCAGGTGCCGTTACGTTGTTTCCCGCTCGATCATGGGTGCGAACGTGAACAGGTCGCCGGAGATCCTGGTGGCGCAGTCAGCACAGAAGGATCACGGATGGACTACTGCTCCTCGTGTCGTCGAACGCTCAACGGGGCGCTGGTGTGCCCCGGATGCGGCGCGTACGCCCCGGACATCGCCCCTCCCGCCCCGCACGACCACGACGCGGCGACGACCGTGACGGCGGCGGAGGCGTGGCACACGCGGGGCCTTCCGGCCTCGGCGGACCACTACGACGCTCCTCACGCCGGCGGTCCCGAACCGACCGCTTCCGGCGCCGCCCACGCCTCCGAGGACCCGATGGCGGACGCGTCGGACGCCGGGCCGTTCAGCGATTCCGAGTACACCGCCGCCCCCATGGCGGAGGGCCGCGCCGCCCGGCGCCGTCAGCTGGCGCGCTGGAAGAAGCAGCGCCGCCGGGCCGTGGTCGCGTCGACCGTCGCACTCGTCGGGGGCGGTCTGACTCTCGCCGTACTGCCGTCCCGGCCGTCGTCGGGCCACGACACGCAGGCATCGGCGACACCGGAGCCGAAGGCCACGGCCACCACGGGGACGGACGCCACCGAAACGGACTCGTCTTCCGTACGGCCGCGCACGGACGATCCGCGCGAATCCGGCAACGGCGCTCACTCGTCCTCGTCCGCGATCACGAGCCCGCCGCGGAAGTCCACCGCCGTGGTGACCAGGATCTCCACGAAGGAACCGGGCCAGACGACCATCGCCGCCCGCCCCACCGCGACGACGAGCACGACGAACACGACGAGTACGACGACGAGCACGCAGGCTCGCACCAGCACCCCCGTGACGGCCGACACGGCGCCCACCACCCTTCCCCAGGCGCCGGAGACGACCACACCGGCTCCCGCTCCCCCACCCCCGGCCGCCGACGACGCCACGGCGGACACCCCGCCCCCGAGCACCCCGCCGGCCACGACGAAGCCGGACCGGCTCTGCGTGCTGGTCCTGTGCATCGGAAAATCGTCCGGCAACTGACCGACGGCGGGCCCGCCGCAACCCGCGCCCCGGCGCGCCCGCACCCCACTCCCCTACTCGCGCGACCTCATCGCCTCCAGGGGCCCCGCGCGCAGCGCTCGCGTCGCCGGGATGCGGATCGAGAGCGCGCCCGTCAGGACCGTCGCGGCGACGATGGCCGCGAAGACCCACGGCGGGCCGGACGGCAGGGGCCGGTCGATGAGGCGTTGGGACAGGATCGTCAGGGGGACGGCGGCCACCGCCGTGCCGATCAGTACCGCTATGCCCGCCACCAGTGACGTTTCGAGGGCCAGCATGCGGGTCACCTGGCGGCGCGTGCCGCCCACCAGGCGAAGGAGGGCCAGCTCGCGGGCGCGGCCCGTGGTGATGGTGACGAGGGTGGTGGCGACCGAGAGGGCGACATAGGCCAGTACGACGGCGAGCAGGAGGCGGTTCAGCCAGGCGTTGGCCTCCATTTCGGTGTTCTGCGCCACGAGCAGGGACTCGCGGTCGCCGACGGCCAGGCCCGGGTGTTCCTTCGCCAGTGCGCTCAGGCCCGTGGCGACGGCGTCGCGGTCCGCGTCGGGGGCGGTCGCGACGAGTACGACGTCGGCGAGCCGGTCCGTGGTGTGGGGCAGGACGACGGCGGACGGGAGGAGTACGTCGCCGAAGCCGAGGTTGGGCCGGTACAGGGCGACCACCCGGGGCCTCGTGGGGGTTCCGTCGCCGAGTACGAGATCGACGCGGTCGCCGACCTCCTTGCCGAGCCAGAGCGCTTCCGTCTCGCTCAACGCGACGGTGTCGCCGCGCAGTTCGCGCAGGCTGCCGGATGCGACGGGCAGATCGAGCGTGTCCGTCAGGCCCGTGGCGTCGATGCCGTAGGCGGTGGACCGTGACAGTGGTTCCTCGGTGGCCTCGCGGTCGACCGCGACCACTTCGGTGGCGACCAGCGGGGTCGTCGCGGCGACACCCGGCACATGGCGCGCGGCTGCCGCGACGTCCGGGGCCACTCCGCCGGCACCGGCCATCACGAAGTCCGCGACCGTGGCCGCGCGGGCCTGGTACCGCGTCGCCGTCGACAGCGTGGTCTGGCTGTAGAACTGGCTGGTCGCGAAGCCGATCGTGAGCACGAGCGGCGTCACGGCCGCCGCCAGCCGCCGGGAACCGGCCACGCTGTTGGCCGCGGCGAGAAAGCCCGCCACCCGGGAACGCCGCAGCAGGCTCGCGCCGGCGAGACGGGAGAGCACGGCCATCAGCCGTGGACCGAGCAGCGCGATACCGATCAGGGCCAGCATCGAGGAGAACTGGGCGGGCACCGCGGCCAGACTCTGCGGTACGAACACGACGGCCGCGACGCCGACGAACGCCAGGCCCAGCAGCACGTACCCGCCGATGACGCGCCCGCGCCCGATGTCGGGACGTTCCACCGCGGACTCGCGCAGCGCCTCCACCGGCTTCACCCGCACCTGGCGCCGGGCCGCCACCCATACGGCGATCCGGGCCGCGCCCAGACACAGCACCAGCGTGGCGATCGCGGGCGCCGGGCCGATCGACAGGGCGAAGCCGTCCTCGATCACCCCGATACGGGCGAAGCCGTCGCGCAGCGCCTGCGCGGCGAGATAGCCGGGCCCGATGCCGGCCAGGGTCGCCACCCCCGACACCAGCAGCACTTCGGTCGCCAGCATCCGGTGCACCTGGCGCGGGGTGGCCGCCACCGCGCGCAGCAACGCGATCTCGCGGCGCCGCTGGTGCACCATCAGCGAGAGCGTGCCGGCCACGACGAGGACGACGATCATCAGGACGAAGCCGGTGAACGACCCCGACACCAGCGTCAGGACGGAGCGCGACTGCGCGGCGCTGAGGAACTCGACCTCGCCGCGTTCGACACCGGCCCGCACCACGACGCCCTGGCCGCCCGCGCGCTCGCCGCTGCCGCCGTTCCCCGTCTCGCTGTTCCCCGTCTCGCTGTTCCCCGTCTCGCTGTATCCCTTCGCGGCGAGGGCCCGCTCCACGCGTTCGACCAGCGTGTCCTGGTCCTGCGACAGCGAGCGCACCATCCCGAGGAGTCCGCTGTCACCGCCCGTCGGTACGCCGGAGTCGGCGAAGACCGCGATGGCCGCGACCGACGCGGGACGGCCGGACAGTTCGCGCGCCCGCGCGTCGGTGAAGAACAGCGCCGACTGCCGCGGCAGTCCGTCGCCCCCCGGCGGTGTCGCCAGGCCGACGACCCGGTACGGAGTGGCGCCGTCCGCCGTCGCGATCCGTACCTCCTCGCCGACACCGGCCCCCGCCCGCGCGGCGGTCGCCGCGTCCAGCACGATCTCGTCGGGACGCCGCGGCTCCGCGCCCTCGCGCAGCGCGAACGGCGTCAGCCTGGCCGTACCCCAGCCGTGGCCCAGCATCTCGCCGCCGTCCGGGCCGCCCAGCGTCCCGCCGTCGTCCGTCACCAGCGTCGCCGGGAAGCTGACCTCGCCAACCGCCGTACGTACGCCGGGAACCGCGGCCACCGTCTCGACCAGCTCCGCGGGCAGCATCGCCCGCTCGGGCAGCGACTCGACGGGGTCCGGCCCCTCGGGCAGCGGTACGGTGACCGACTGCGCGGCGCCGACGACGACCGGGGCCGCCGCGTACCGCTGCGGCCCGATCCCGGCGAACAGCCCGGATTCCAGCAGCACCCCGCAGGCCGTGACGAGTACGGCGCCGCCGAGCACGGCGAGGAACGAGGCGACGAACTGGGCGCGGCGGGCCAGGATCGACTTCCGGGCGACGTACCGGACTCCGCCGTCGGACCGGCCCCCGCCGATGGACCGGCCGCCACCGCGAGGCCGTACTCCCTCTGCGGCTGGCCGGGTGTCCGCGTGCCGGTCCCTGATGACCGTTCCCCTCATCGCTCCCCCAGGTGCGTCATCCGCGCCGCCACCGACTCCGCCGTCGGCGCGTCGAGTTCGCCGACGATCCTGCCGTCGGCGAGGAACATCACGGTGTGCGCGTAGGACGCCGCGACCGGATCGTGGGTGACCATCACGACCGTCTGCCCGAGCGAGTCGACCAACCCCCGCAGCAGCCGCAGCACCTGCGCGCCCGTGCCGGTGTCGAGCGCGCCCGTCGGTTCGTCGGCGAAGACGACATCGGGGCGGGTCACCAGCGCGCGGGCGATCGCCACCCGCTGCTGCTGGCCGCCCGAGAGCTCGCTCGGCCGTCGGCCGAGCAGGTCGCCGAGCCCGACCGCGCCCGCGATCTCCGTCAGCCACGCCCGGTCGACGGACCGGCCCGCGAAGCGCAGCGGCAGGGTGATGTTGTCGCCGACGTCGAGCGCCGGGATCAGGTTGTACGCCTGGAAGACGAAGCCGATCCACTCGCGCCGGAGTTCGGTGAGGGCCTTCTCCTTCAGCCCGCTCAGGTCGGTGTCCCCGAGCAGCACCCGGCCCGACGCGGGCCGTTCGAGGCCCGCCGCCAGGTGCAGGAACGTGCTCTTGCCCGAGCCGGACGGACCCATCACGGCGGTGAACGCGCCGCGCGTGATCCCGGCCGTCACCCCGTGCAGGGCGGTGACGGCGGCGGCGCCCTCCCCGTAGACCGCCGTGACGGACTCCAGTCGCACGGCGAAGCCGGACGCCGAACCGCCGGGCATCCCATGACCGCCGGATGCCGAACCCCTGGGCATCCCATGACCGCCGGACGTCTCGTCTCCCGGCACCGCCCGCCCCGATATCCGTACCGGCCCTGCCGTCATGATCCGCCCCTTCACCAGGAAATCGTTATCGTGACGGTAGGCCGGGGCCGTTGGCGTGAACGATCCCGCACATGCCAGGATCGAGGGTGGAGTCAACTCCACCACGCAGCAGGGGGCAGCCCGACGTGACCCACCCCTCCACGGGGCAACTCCGGCCATGGCTGCGCCAGTTGAAGTTCCTCGCCGTCTGCGCCGCCACCGGTCTCCTGTCGTGGTTCGTGCTGGCCGGGCTGGTCCTGAGCGTGGCACCGGTCGTCACGCTGCCGCTGCTGCCCCGCACCGCGCGGGCCGCGCGCCGCCTGGCGGCCTTCGAACGCCGCCGTACCGGCGCGTACCTCGGCACACCGATCACCCCGCCCCAGCCGTTCGACGGCGACGACATCGGCGCCGTACTGACGAGCCCCGACATGCGCCGTGATGTGAGCTGGCTGACCCTCCAGGCCACGCTGGGCACGCTGGTGGGACTGGTGGCGGTCGGAGCGCCGGCGGGCGCCATCCAGAACGTGGTGATCGCCGCGCTCTGGCCGTATCTGCCCGGGGTCACGACAACGCTGAACCACCCGATGGAGTCCTGGGGCGACGCGAGCGTCGCGCTCGCCACCGCCGCCGCGTACGGCACGGTGGGGGCGCTCCTCGTACGGCCGCTCGCCCGGTGGTACGCGCGGATCAGCGCCGTACGGCTCGCGCCCCGCAGGATCTCGCTCGCCGAGCGCCTCGCCGAGGTCACGGCCACCCGGGCCGCCGCGCTCGAAGCGCACGGCACCGAGCTGCGCCGGATCGAACGCAACCTCCACGACGGCACGCAGAACCGTCTCGTCGCGGTCGTGATGCACCTCGGCATGGTGGAGCGCGCGCTGCACCGCGATCCGGAGTCGGCCCTGCCGATGGTGCTCACCGCCCAGAACGCGGCCACCGACGCGCTCGGCGAACTGCGTGAGGTGGTGCGGAGCATCTATCCGCCGGTGCTGATCGACCGCGGTCTGCCCGGCGCGGTGAGCGCGCTCGTGTCGCACTGTGCGATCCCCGCCACGTACGAGGCGCGGGACCTGCCCCGCGCGCCCGCCGCCGTGGAGGCCGCGGCGTACTTCGTGGTGGCCGAGGCACTCACCAACGCCGTCAAGCACAGCGGGGCGCGGCAGATCACCGTGGTCCTGAGCGCCGACGACGGCCTGCTCACCGTCGAGGTCACCGACGACGGCCGGGGCGGCGCCGACGAGAAGCTCGGCACCGGGCTGCTCGGTATCGAACGCCGGGTCGCCGCCTTCGACGGCACGACCCTGCTCCACAGCCCGCCCGGCGGACCCACGGTCCTGCGGGCCGCCATCCCCCGAGGAGTCTGAGCCCGTGCGCATCGTGATCGCCGAGGACGACGCCCTGCTGCGGGCAGGGCTCACGCACCTGCTGCGTGCCGAGGGCATGGAGGTCACCTCCGCCGTCGACAACCCCACCGACCTGCTGGCCGCCATCGCCGCCGACCGCCCGGACGTCGCGGTCGTGGACGTACGGATGCCGCCGACCTTCCGTGACGAGGGGCTGCGCGCCGCCGTCGAGGCGCGCCGCCGGCAGCCGGGCCTCGCGGTGCTCGTGCTGTCCGCGCACGTCGAGGACAGTTACGCCACCGAACTGCTGGCCGACGGCGCCGGCGGGGTGGGCTATCTGCTCAAGGAGCGGGTGGGGAAGGTCGCCGACTTCCTCGAAGCTCTGGAACGGGTGGCCGGGGGCGGTACGGCGATGGACCCGGAGGTCGTCGCACAACTGCTGGTACGCCGCCGGACCGACGACCCGCTGCTGAGCCTGACCCCGCGCGAGCGCGAGGTGCTGGCGCTGATGGCCGAGGGGCACTCGAACGCGACGATCGCCGGGCTGCTGGTCGTCTCCGACGGCGCGGTGCACAAGCACATCGGCAATATCTTCAGCAAGTTGGGGCTCCCCACGACGGATGGGGGGCACCGGCGGGTGCTGGCGGTGCTGGCGTATCTGAAGGCGTGACGGCCGCGGCCCGGGGGGCCGCACCCCGCCGGGGGTAGAGCCTGCTTCACCCCTCATACGGGCGCAGGCCGCATTCCCGTGGCCTGCCTGACACGGACATGCTGAGAACTGCCGGAACACACGCGTCCGGCTCGTACGGCCCTCCGGTCCCTCCCGTCAGCCCTCAAGGAGTTCCCGCATGTCCGACAACACCCCTGCCCCGGCTTCCACTTCCGGTGCGTCCGCCGCTGGTGCCCGCACCCGCCGGAGTCGTCCTCGACGGCGGGCGGCCACCCTGATCGCTCTCACGCTGGTGGCCGGTCTGGGGCTGCCGACCGCGTCCGGCACGGCGTACGCCGACGAGAGCACGGCGGCCGACACGGCGGGCGGCACGGCTGCCGGCACGGTGGGCGCGCGGAAGGGCATGCAGAAGATAGCCGACGGGCTCGTGCGCGACGGCAAGCGTCCCGCCGCGCTCATCAGCACGCGGGAGCGGAACGGCCGTACGGGTACGTACGCCGCCGGGGTCGGCGACCTGGCGACCGGCGCCCCCGTCCCGGCCGACGGGCAGGTGCGTATCGGCAGCAACACCAAGACCTTCACCGCGGTCGTGATACTGCAACTCGTCGGCGAGGGAAAGATCGAGCTCGACGCGCCGATCGAGACCTACCTGCCGAAGCTCATCCGCGGCGAGGGCGTCGACGGCCGCCTGATCACCGTACGGCAGCTGCTCCAGCACACCAGCGGGCTGCCGGAGTACACCCAGGCCGTGGCCGGGAACTTCTCCGGCTTCCAGCACCGCTACGCCGAACCGCGCGAGCTGCTCGACCTCGCCCTCGAAGGCAAGGCGTCCTTCCCCCCGGGCACCAAGTGGGAGTACAGCAACACCAATTACCTCGTCGCCGGCCTCCTCGTGCAGAAGATCACCGGCCGCCCTCTCCGCGAGGAGATCACCAAGCGGGTCATCGACCGGATCGGGCTCCGGCACACGTACTTCCCGCAGACCGGCGACATGACGATCCGGGAGAAGCACCCCAAGGGCTACTACACCGAGAAGCCCGGCACCCCGCTGCGCGACGTCACGGTGCAGGACCCCTCCTGGGGCTGGGCGGCCGGGGCCATGATCTCCACCAACAGCGATCTCAACCGCTTCTTCACCGCGCTCCTCGACGGCCGCCTGCTCAGGCCGGCCCAGCTGAAGGAAATGCGCACCACCGTCCCGTCCGATGACGTCCTCCCCGGCTCCCGCTACGGACTCGGCCTGATGAGCAGGCCACTGTCCTGCGGCGGCGTCGCCTGGGGCCACGGCGGCGACATCCCCGGCTACGAAACACGCGGCGGCGTCACGGAGTCCGGCCGCGCCGTCAACGTCGCGGTCACCGTCCTGCCCGGCGAGCAGGCCGAACTGATGCAGGTGGAGAAGGCGGTGGACACGGCGCTGTGCCGCTGAGTCCCACCCGGGGCGGCTGTCAGGCCCGAAGGTCGGTGGACGAGGGTGGCGCCAACTGCCGCGTGGTCACGTGGTGCGTGGTCATGTAGTGCGTGCCCACGTGGCGCGTGGTCACATGGTGCGTAGTCACATGGTGCGTAGTCACGTGGTGCGCGGTCACATGGTGCGCGGTCACATGGTGCGTCGTCGGGAGCGGGCGCGGGCTCGGAGCGCGTAGGTGACCAGGGCGCGGACCGGGGCGGGTGGGCGGCGTACCGCCAGGGCCGTGCGGAGCGGCTGGTCCAGGAGCGAGGCCGCGACCGCCGGGGCGAGCGGGGCCAGGGGGGCGGGGAGGCGGGCCGCCAGCAGGCCCTTGCTGGTGGCGGCCCAGAGCGCGCGGCCCGCCTCGGTGGGGGCGAAGTGGCGGGTCTCGTAGGCGCGCATCCAGCCCTCCACAGCCGCCAGGTCAGGGGCCACGTCTCCCGCCACGTCGCCGTCCGCTCCCGGGGGTTCGGGCAGGCCGAGGGCGTCCGAGAGAGCCATGTGGAAGGCGTACGCCGCGTCCCGTTCCGCTCGGGTGACGGGCCGGTGGCCGTGGGCGTCGATGAACCGCAGGGGGCAGACGGTGAAGCAGGCCAGTACGTAGTGCATCAGCTCGGGCGTGATGCCGGGCCGGTCGTGGATTCGGCGCAGGCTGTCGACGACCCGTCGGCCCTCCGCGCTGTCCAGGCCCTGTCCGATCAGGGTGAACATGGCGACCCCGGTCGCCTTGGCCCGGCCGCGCGGCTCGTCGCTCATCCGGCCGGTGGCGGCCAGCACTTGGGCGATGTCGGGGATGCCGAAGGTACGGACGAAGCCGAGGGTGAGTCCGACCCGGGACTCCTCCGGCATGGTCTCCAGGACGAGTCGCGCGTAGGCGCGGTACGCGCCGCGCGTTCCGGCGGTCATCCGGCCGCGGTGGCGACGGCCAGCGCCTCGCCGGTCAGGGGCGCGTACAGATAGCGGGCGACCCGTACCAAGTGCGCGCGCTCCTCGGCCGGTTCCGCGTCCAGGCCGGGCAGTGGAGCCTGGTCCTCGCGGGGGCGCGGCGGGGTTCCGGCGTTCAGTGACTCACCGGCGAAGCGCAGCGCGGCGGCGACGATCAGCGCCGCCCGGTCGCCGTCGTCCAGGCGGGCCCGCTCGGCGACGCCGGTGGCCGCGGTGACCACCGCCGGATCGACCCACGGCCGCAGCGTCAGCTGTCCGTCGCGTATCTCCAGTCCGCGCCTCGCCGTACGCCACTCCAGGTCCCGGAACGCCAGCCGCTCGGTCCAGACCGACGGGGGCGCTTCCAGGGCCAGTCGGCGGTCCGCGCGGTACACCAGGTCCCACAGCGGGCGCAGGGCCTGGTAGTCGCGGCGCCGGCGCGTCCAGGCGGCGACGGCCGGCCCGGCGAACCCCGCGGTGATGAGTACGGCTCCGAGCGCGGCGAACGCGGGGCCCACGGCGGTGCTCAGCCACTCCACGCCGTCGACCTCCGCGAAGGCCGCACCGATCGCGATGAGCTTGCACCCGACATAGCCGCAGGCCACGAGCCCGCCGACGGCGATCAGCCGGATGCCGCGGCGCAGCCACCCGTACGGCAGCCCGGCCGCGTGCCCGGAGCACACCCTGCTGATGTCGAGCAGCGCGAAGCCGAACAGCGCCTGGTAGATGACGAGGAAGACCGCGATCTGCGGAGTCGTCGCGAAGGTGGTGTCGAACGTGAGGGGCGTCTCCGGGCTGTCCGCTGCCCCCGCGAAGAACAGCGTGATCATCACCGGGACCAGCACCGCGAACACCGCGAGCCGCCGCCGCGCCTGGCGCCAGGTGTCGCCCGTCGCCGCGTCCCACACCCGTGAGTCGGTGCGATCCTTCGGCGGGGTCCACATCCGCGCCAGCACGACGGCCGCGGCGGAGAACCCCGTAATGCCCAGATAGACGAGCAGCGTCGCCAGGTTGCCGCGGCCCGTGAGGCGGTCGATCAGCCGGTACAGCACCGGGGCCGCCACCAGGAACGCGGTCGCCGGGGCCGCGATCGTCACGGCCACGACCAGCAGACCGTGCGACGGATCCCGCCGCCACGCCCGGAGCTTCAGTACGGCCACGACCCAGGCGACCGTGCCGATCCCGAGGTAGACCGCGTTGAACGGCGCCTCGGACATGCCGGACGCGGCCGACAGCGCCGATACGGCGGACATGCCGGATCCGCCGGACACGCCGCCCTCAGACATGCTGTCCCTTGCGGTGCTCCAGCGCGGGCGCCAGCTGGGAGGTCGTCCCGGCTCCGGGCGCCAGCACGAGAATGCGCGTCAACTCGGCCCCCAGGATCTCCGCTTCCTCTTCCGCGGCCCCATCGTAGTGCGAGCGTCCGAGGACCAGCCGGATCATGTCGGCGTCGATCGTGGGCAGTTCCACATGGGCCGCGTCCTCGTCGGCGGCCGGGGCCTCGGCCAGATGCCCGCAGAGGAGATGCGCGAGTTCATGGCAGATGATGTGGGCCTGGTGCAGGTCCGAGGTCTCCTGCTCGAAGTAGATCACGTCGGACTCCGCGCGGCGTTCGACGAACCCCGACGGCTCGTCCACCCGCATCCGGCGCGGTACGAGCCGTACGGGACGCCCCGACCGGTCGGCGACCGCGGCGCACAACTCCTCGACCGTGCTTCAGCTGCGGCAGATCCAGCTCTCTGACCATGGCCCGCATCCGGCGGCGGGTACGTCCAAGATCTCGCACGTTCTCCCCATCAGCATCAGCCAGCCGCCAGTGCCCCAACGGCGTCTGCCGGTAGTCCGTCACGCGTCGGGGCGGCCGTCGGAGCGGCCTTCGGAGCGGCCTTCGGAGCGGCCGTCGGGCAGTCCGACCGCCCTCCTCAGTTGTTCCACAACCGTGAGGGCGGCGTCCTGCATTTCCGGGGGAAGTCCGGCCGCCCGCATGGCGATACGTTCCACCCGGGCGTCCCGCAGCGCCTCGATCTTCCGCAGGTCGCGCTCGACGGCCTGGGCGGTGGCGGAATCGCTGAAGTAATCCAGCGGAATGCCGAAGAACTTGGCGATCTTCACCGCGTTCTCCAGGCTGGGCTTCTGCGTGCCCTTGCGGAGGTTGCCGATATAGGTGCCGCTCAGGCCGGTCCCCTCGGCGATCTCCGAGTCGCGCCAGGGGCGGCCCAGATCCTTGGGATAGATCACCGAGATCACGCGCCGGAAGCGCGCCGCGAAGTCCAGCGGTTCCGACGGCTCCCGACTGTCCCCGCTGCCACGACCGTCCCCACTGCCACGACCGTCCCCGCTGGCGCGACCGTCCCCACTGCCGCCAGTGTCGTCAGTGTCGCCAGATCGAAGAGCCGACGCTTCTGAGCGTGGAGAATCGGTGGCCATGTGCCGGATCATAGAACTCTTCGGCCGTCGGCGGGGATCAAGCCGTCCTACCGATTTACACGATCGTTGCGATTAAGCGGGCCAAAAGGCGCGCCGCGTACGGAATCGCCGTCGACCATCAGCTGTGCAATCAACAATAGTTGACTTCTGCTCGGCGCAGGTAGCAGGATCGACGACGCTGGCGCGTGCACGTCATGAGAGTCCCGCAGCGGGACCTGGCTCTGCGGGCGCCGGGCGCCGCTGCCCCACGGGGGTGGGCAACAGTGCCCGGCGCAGGTGCCTGTCCGGCGGACAGGCACCAAGGCCCTCATGACGCGCCCGCTGCGGCTGTGCCGGGCGGGCGGGGACCATGAGGGCCTTGGTGGAGTGGGACCGCGCGCGTCAGTCCGCCGTACGGGGCTTGCGCCTGCGGGTGATGACCAGCAGCGCGCCACCCGCCGCGAGTACGGCCGCGCTCGCCCAGGCGATCACCGACGTACCGCTGCTACCGGTCTGGGCCAGGGCGCCGGTGCCACCGCCCGCCGCGCCCGTCGTCCCCGCGGTGGCGTTCGGCTGTGTGTGGGCGGCGGTCTGGGTCTGGGGCTTGTTGCCGCCCGAGCCGCCCGCCGAACCGCCGGTGCCGGCACCGTCCGTCACATTCACCGTGAAGAACGCCTGGTTGTTCGCCTTGTTGGTGTCGAACGTCAACTCCGCGCCCCACTCCGACATATGACGTACGACGCCACGGGTCGTCGCCGGCGCGTCCTCGTCGACCTTCAACACGAACGGCATCGTCGCGACCTTGTCCACGGGGAACGGCGAGCCGATCCAGCAGAGGTAGGCGGGAGCATCGGGATCGGGATCGTTCGTGCCGTCGCCGTTCCAGAGGCGACAGCGCTCCGGCACCTTCACCGCCGTCGTGCCCTTGGGGATGTTGACCAGCAGCGAGATCTGGCCGTCGGTGGTGATGAGGTCGACGGAGGCGGGGCCGTCGTTGCGGATCTTCGCCGCCAGGGTGACGGTGTCGCCCGGATCGGCGGTGACGGTGTCCCCGGTGACGTCGAGATCGGCGGTGTTGACCGCGTTGACGATCCATCGCCACTTCTCCGTCAAGGACTCGCCGGGCGGAGCGGCGCCGTCCGGAACGAGCGCGAGCTCAGGCCCGGAGCCGTTGCCGCTCTTCGCGCTCGTCGGCACGGTGGCGGCGAGGGGCGTCACGTCGTAGTCCACGAACTCGAAGAGCGCCGTCTTCTTGACGTCGAAACCCACGGACGTGGACAGCCGGTACCGCTTGCCCGGTTCGACGGGCGTGCTGATACGGCACACCGCCTCGGGCAGCGTCCGCCCGTTGCCGGACGGAAGGTCGGTGGTGCCGTACACACAGTTCGAGAACCGCTGCGCGAAGCCGAGTTCGTGGGAGGTACCGAGCCGCAGCTCCACGCCCTGAGCCGTCAGCGAACCGGTGTTGGCGACGGTGAACGGGGCGTCGAGCGTGCTGCCGGGCTCGACGGTGTCCGTCTGGGGGAGCCGGCTCACGACCAGATTCACCGCACCGACGGTGACCTTGACGGTGGTGTCGATGACCTTCGCGTTGGAGGAGGTGGCGTAGACCCGGGCGGTACCCGTCGTACCGAGCGCGGCGCCCGGCTTGGCGCTCATCTCGATGAGCCCGCCCGCGTAGCCATCCGGTGCGATGTCCCTGACGGGCCACGCGCACACGTCGTCCGGACAGCCGGAGGGGCCGCGCACATCGGCGAAGGCGGAGATGCCGGACACGTCGATCTTGACGACCACGTCCTTGGCGGTGCCGCCGTCGGGGTCGCCCGGGACGCCCCAGCTGATCTGCGGCGGGTCGCTCTCGGCGGGCTGCGGCAGGCCGACCTCGTTCCGGACGACATGGAACTTCAGGACGGGACCGCCCTGCGCGGCTCGCGGGCGGTTCGCCTGGGCGGCGGACTGGGGGCCGTTCGCCTGGGCGGCCGGCTGCGGTCCGTTCGCCTGGGCGGCCGGCTGCGCCGTGCGGTCCTCGGCGGCGGACTGCGTCGTGCGGCTCGCCTCGGCGGCGGACTGCGTCGTGCGGCTCGCCTCGGCGGCGGACTGCGGGCCGTTCACCTCGGCAGCCGGCTGCGAGGGACGCGACGGGTCCGCCTGGGCGGGGGTGGCGACGAGCGCGGCGCCGAGGAGAACAACCGCGACGGCGGCCGGGGTGGCGGGCCATCGTCGTCGTCTGGGTAGTGACATCTCGCGGATACCTTTCCGTTTACCGGACGTTGGCTTCCAGATGTCCTGTGCGACAGGTGGGCGTGACGAATGGTTGTGCGGAGGTGAACGTTCCGCTCATAGCCGCCGCTCGCGTGGCGACGCCGCGGCCGGGGCCGGGTGCCCTTGGACACGTAAATCACCGGAACGCACGCGCGTGCCCTGTTACCGTCCCCCGGTGTTCTCCCTCCGCGAGCCCGCCCTGTTCACCCGTCTGCGCGACGCACAGCGCGTGCTCATCGCCGGAGCGGGCGGTGGCTTCGACATCTACGCGGGGCTCCCGCTCGCCCTGGCGCTGCGCGCGGCGGGAAAGGACGTCCACCTGGCCAACCTCTCCTTCTCCCATCTGTACGGTCTGAACGCGGACGTCTGGCTGGACCACGACGTCGCGGCCGTCCGCCCCGACACCGTGGCCCGTGGCACCTACTTCCCCGAACGCACCCTCGCCGAGTGGCTGGAGCGCCGCGGGCTGCCGTCGACCGTGTACGCCTTCCCCTCCACGGGCGTCCGGCCGCTGCGCGCCGCCTACCGGGCGCTGATCAGCCACTTGGGCGGCGTCGACGCGATCGTCCTCGTAGACGGCGGAACCGACATCCTCATGCGCGGCGACGAGACCGGACTCGGCACCCCCGAGGAGGACATGGCCAGCCTCGGGGCGGTGAACGGACTGGACGAGGTGCCCGTCCGGCTCGTGGTCTGCGTCGGCTTCGGGGTGGACTCGTACCACGGCGTCAGCCACGCCCTCGTCCTGGAGAACCTCGCGGCCCTGGAGCGTGAGGGCGCCTACCTCGGGGCGTTCTCCCTGCCGGGCACCAGCGAGGAAGGCGCGCTCTACCTCGACGCGGTCGCCCACGCGCAGTCCGCCACCCCGGACCGTCCGAGCATCGTCAACGGCTCCATAGCCGCCGCCGTACGAGGCGACTTCGGCGACATCCAGTTCACCGAACGCACCCGGCACAGCGAGCTGTTCATCAATCCGCTGATGGCCCTGTACTTCTGCGTGGACGCGCCGGGCCTGGCCCGCCGGAACCTCTATCTCGACCGGCTGGAGAGAACCCACCTCACACGCCAGATCAGCACCGTCATAGAGGAGTTCCGCGACGAACTCCCGCGCCAGCGCCCACCGCGCACGATCCCGCACTGATGTGGCACGGGCGATAGGTTTGTGACCTGCCGCTTGCCACCGTCAATGCCTGGGAGCGTACGAGCCCGTGACCGAGCCGATCGATCCTGCGAACCCCGTCATCGCCCACTTCGGGCCGGACGGACTACGTCAGTTCACGGCCGCTTCTCTCGCCGGTGTCGCGCTACCCGACGAGGCGGCACGCGCGGAGCTCATGGAGACCGGTGTGCCGGTGTCCGTCGGACCGTACTTCCGGGTGGCTGCTCGCAGTGAGGCCGTGGAGCTCGGCGGGTACGCGCTGCACCATGCCAAGCCCGCACCGCCCGTCCAGTTGCTGCGCTGGCTCCGGCTGGGTGACGACAAGGGAGCGGAGCTGTGCGTACGTCCCGACGGTGCCGTACAGGCGGTCGTACTGTCGGAAGTGATCCCGGACATGTACGTCAGCTCATCCGTGGTTCTGCTGAACCGTTCACTCCTCGCCCTCGACCGCGCCCTTCCGCGCATCGCCGCCGCCGATGGCATGGAACACGCGGCTGCCGTCTTCGCCGAGCTGGACAAGGAACTGAGGACGCTGGACCCGGCTGCCTTCGTGGAGCGCGAGAACTGGTGGCCCCGTGTCCTGGACGATGTCCGGCACACGCTCAACTTCCCCTTCCAGGCCGCCTTCGAGTTCCGTATGGGAAACGGTCAAGAGGAGATCGTCACCGACGCGACGGGTCCGGGGCGGGCACATCCGGAAGAGCGGATCTGGCAGCGGCTCTCGTCCTCCGGGGTACTCCCCGAGCACGTAACGCGGGTCTACTGCGAGTTGGAGCCGTGTCTGATGCCGGGACATTACTGCTCGATCTGGCTGCGTAAGGTGCTGCCGCACGCGCAGTTCACCCATAGCTTCGACTACGGGGAGACGGCCGAGTCGCGCGAGGCGGGTTTCAAGGAGCTGATCGTCGAGGCCGCCCGGCAGGCGCGGGAGGGGCAGTGAGCACGGGAGGGGCTGCAAGCGGGGGCAGCTCACCACCGGACGGACCGGGTGAAGACGGCATACGACTGCGGCGGCCGGGTGCGGGGCGCGAGCCGGCGGCCGCCGCGCTCATCGGCTGGCTGACGGACCCTGACGCCCCACGCCTCTGCTTGCTCACGGGTCCGGCGGGAGCGGGCAAGTCGCATCTCCTGGCGTGGTTGCTGGAGCATGGAGTCACCGGGTCCGAGCAGAGCGACCTAGGGCGCCGGGTCCATGCCGCGGCGCCCTTGGCGGAACGCGGTCTGCGAGGAGCGGCGTGGATGCTCGCCGACGACCTGGGCATCACGGCCAGGGCGCCGGAGGAACTGGTCGCCGCCGTGACTGCGGACACCCGTCGCACGGTGCTCGTCCTCCCGGAACTGCACAGCGCGTACGCCCCCGTGGACGTCGTCGAGCGCCTGCTGCTGCCCCTGCTGACCGTGTCCCATGTGCGGATGATGGTTGAGTCCCGTAGCGGCGCCGCATGTACGGATGTGCTGCTCGGCTCTGTCACCTTCCGCGCGGTACTGGACTTGGCGGAGCCTCGATGGACAGATCGTGGCGGGTTCGGGCGATGGGCGGCATCGGCCGCCCCCGCAGCCGCCGGTACGGGCGAGGCAGCCGACGTACGCGACACCGCTGACACAGGCGCTACGGCTGACACCGCCGACCGCTACCCCTCGCCGGGGCGGGTTCTGGGCTGGCTGCCGAGTTCCCCCGCCGGCCCCTCTCTGCCGTCCTTCGACGTCGCCGCACTCATCACGGCCGACCCGCACCATGTGACAGCGTGGCTGGAACAGGCCGAGCGGGCCGGTGAGTTCATCGGCGAACTGGGACACGCGTGGCTGTCTGCCGGCCAGTCCCTGTGCCGCCCGCAGGACCCGGCCTCGCGTGCGCTCGTCCTGCTCGCTTCCATGGGCGACATCAATCCTGTGTCACACCCCGTCAACACCGATGCGCGCGGCACGGCTGTGCGGACGCGTCTCGCCGAGGCAGCATCATCACGTCCATGGCGAGTCGTGTGGTCACGTACACGAGACGACAACAGTCCGGGCTGGCCGGGCCCGGTCGCGGCACTGTCTCCCGGCACGGCTCAGCACACCGGCCGGGTTCTGCTGACCGGCCACATGGGGGACGTACGGATCTATGACCCCGATGGCTGGAGCCCACACGCACGGCTCTCCACCGAACGCCCTCGTCACCTGACTGCCGTGTTCGGGCTGCCGGACGGAACTGTGGCCGTCCTTGACGAGTGGGGGCAGATTCATGTGGCCGGCGAGATCGCGGCTTCTGCCGGCGGTGGCGGTGGACTGCGCGGGCTGATCGATGAGTCGACGGACGAGTGGCGGCCCTTGCGGGAAGCCGTGTTGGCGTTCCCCGGTGAGGTGCCGGGAGGGGCACGGCTGACTGCCGCGTGCGCGGTGCCTGGCGGAGTCGTGTTCGGAGACGAACAGGGTCGCGTACACACGGTTGTGCGTCGGGCCCCGGACTCCGATCCCGACCCGGCCCCGAGCTCGGCCGAGCCGCTCCAGCGCCTCACCCAACCGCTGCACGAAGGTCCGGTCACGGCCTTGGCGAGCATACGCATCGCTACGAATTCGCCGTCGGACGTCAGATCGGACTGGGCCGCGGAAGGCCCGACTCTCGTCTACTCGGGCGGCGCGGACGGCCGGGTCAGGCTGTGGGGCATAGGAGCCGACCCTTTAGGGACACCCGTTCATGCCCGACCCCATGCCGTCACAGCTCTCGCCTCTTCGACCGGCGAGGACGGCCGGTCGAGCACGGTCGTCGCGGTGGCTTGGGCGGACGGTCTCGTCGTGCATGAATCACTCGGCGCGGACACGGACAACCACACCGAGCTACGGCAGTTCCGTCCCGGCCCGCCCGTTCGTGCCCTGTGCTGTGCCGGTCACTGCCTCGTGATCGGCACGGACGAGATGATTGCGGCGCTGTCGACGGCCTGAATCCCGAGGTGACAATCCAAGCCCAGTACCCCGCTGTGACAAGTCAGTTGAGTATCAGTCACATCCCGGTACGCTCGATCGAGTGATCTACCAATCACGCGTTCGAGACGGGGGTCTGAATGAGCGTGACGCTGCCGGACGATCTGCGCGACATCCTTGAGCTGGTCGGCATCGACTGGCCGGACCTCGACGAGGATGAACTGCGCGACACGGCCCGTGAGTACCGCGAGTTCTCGCAGGAGTTGCTCGATACCGTCCGCGACGCCAACAAGGCCTGCAGCAATATCACCGCCGGCAAGAGCAAAGGCGTCGCGGTGGACGCCTTCAAGACGCGCTGGGGCAAGGTGTCCGGCCAGGACATGAAGAATCTGGCGTCGGCGGTCGACATACTCGCCGACGCGATGGACACGGGCGCCGGCTACGTCACCACCTGCAAGTACGTCATCATCGCCGACCTCACGGCCGCAGCCGCGACCATCACCGGCAGTGTGATCGCCGCCTTCTTCACAGGAGGTCTCACCGCGCTGATCGGCGCGGCTGCCGCCGCCGCGCTCAAGCTGGCCGTCAGAGAAGCCATCGATCTCCTCATCCAGCAACTCGTCGATCTCGCCGTCGAGAAGATCGAGGCGCAGGTGCTCTCCAAGCTGGAGGGTCTCTTCGACGACGAGGTGAGTTCCGGAGGCCGCGACACCGACGGAAAGCTGCTCCCCCAGGGCTCCGACGCCATGGGTCAGGACCTATGGATCGAGTTCGCCGAGTTCGCCGACGCGATAGATCAACTCGGCAAAGAACACGGTCGGTTCAATGACAAGAAGTCGAAGTTCGACGGCAAGCGCGAGAAGCGGAGTCTTGTCTCGAAGAAGGATGACCGTTTCTCGAAGTTCGGCACGGCCATCGACAAGGCCGAGGAAAAGGTCGAGTCGACAACGGTCAAAATGTCGAAGGAGCTGGAGAAGAACGTCACCGGCCTCGACAAGACGAAGCGGAGCAACGACAGCACCGACAAGGACATCAAAGACAGTATCGGCCCGTGCGACTACAAGAAGCTGCGCCGCGGGGACGATGTTCCCATGTACCTGCTTGCCAAGGATGGCACCGTGCAGGAACTCACATCCAGCGGAAAACTGAAGCCGGTCGACGCCACGGACGACTCGGGAATTCACGGTCTGCTTCAGCCGAACGGCAAGGCTTGGCGCCCGAGCGCAAAAGCCGAGAAGGATCAGACGAAGATCACGCAGAACCACCCGGGAAAGGTGACCTCAACCAAGGTCAACGCCTACAACGACCGGTTGGGGCACGCCACACAGCTCGCCCGTAAGGCGCGGGACGACTACAAGACAAGCAATAACTACGCCTCTGGCTACTATGTCGACCCCACCACGGGAAAGCGTTTGATCCTTGTGGGCTACAGCCAGCAGGGCCTCCATTCGGAGCGATCGATCGGGTACCCTCTGATGAACAAGGGGAAGGAAGCCGGATTACAAACGGTGTTCACGGAAAGGGCCCCCTGCCAAAAGGGGGCCAACTGCGAGCGCTGGCTGGACAAGTATTTCGCATCCAAGAACCCCTCACTGGAAGTGCTCCATTCCGCCGATTACGATTCGTCAGCCACTGACGGCAAGGTGCGGAACAAACCGCACTCAGACTACATAGAGGGTCTGAAGAAGAACCATGGCAAGTAGCAGCCCGAGGTAGGGATTAATGAGCAGCGAATCCATCGGCACGCGCGACGTGATTGAGGCATTTGGCCTGGAGGGCGTCGTGCTCTTCCCTTACGCGGAAAGGGAGTCGTCGCCGCTGTCGGTTCGGGCGTCGACCTTTTTGAGTCGCGTCGGGGTCCCCAACGACTACTTCTTCATCTCCAGGGGCGGTCCGGAGGAAGACGGCGGCGGGGGTGGGGAGGAGGAGTCCGTGTTTGTCGGCTCGTGGGCTGCCGACGAGGATTTCAGTTTTGATGTGCCGGAGGAATGCAGGTCGTGGTTGATCGTGGGGCACTTCCCCTGCGCGGCGGCGGCGCTGAATCCTGCCGATGACCACATCTATGGCTTCTCGTACGACGGTGACGGTAAGCCCGTTCTGATGCACCGTGACCTTGAATCGCTCGTGCGGTCCCTCATCACGCTCAAGCACTTCTGTGAGGAGCGGGAGGAAAACGAGGACCTGGCGCCGGAGGAGCTGCGTACACGGGTTGACTCGTTCGACCGGCTTCCTTTCTCCGACGAGGCATCGGAGTGGAACCGCATGTACGAGGAGATCGTGGACGGAATCTTCTGACCGGCAGGGCATCGCCTCACCGGTCTCCCGGACACCATTGGTGACATGGCCGCGCCTGTCGACCCGACTCCCTCGGCCGGCTCGGCCGGCTCCGGTCAGCTCGGTCGGTAGGTGGCCAGTTCCGTCAGGGGGTCCAGCCGTAGGGGGTTCCAGCCCAGTTGTCGGCGCGCGCGGGCGCCCGTGAGTTGTTGGTCCAGCGCGAAGGCCTCGGCGACCGGTCCCATCCGCTCCGTCGCCTCGGCCATGCTCAGATGCCGGACCGCGCCCGGCCGCCCCATCGCCCGGCTGAGCGCCTCGGAGACCTGGAGCGCGGTGGGGTTCCGGTCGCTGACGCCCGCGTAGACGGATCCGGCGGGGGCCGCCAGCGCCAGCACGTACAGTTCGGCGAGGTCCTCGACATGGACCAGCGACCAGTGGTTGGACCCGTCCCCCACGCACGGGACGGCGCCCGTGGCCCGTCCGGGAGCCGCGTAGAACGTCTCGATCAGCCCGGCCGAGCGGCCGTACACCAGGCCAGGCATCACCACCACGGGCCGCTCGCCCGTGGCCGCCCGCGCGAAGACGCGCTTCTCGTTCTCCAGGCGCCAGGCCGTCAGCCTCGGCGGGTTCAGCGGCGCGTCCTCGTCGACGATCCCGGCGGTGTCGCCGTAGACCCACACCCCGCCGGTGTGCACGTACGGACGGGCTCCCGCGCCGTCCTGCATCGCCCCGGCGGCGGCGCGGTCGACCTCGGCGGCGTCCGTACCGGCGTACTGGCCCAGGTGCAGAACACCGTCCGCGGCGCGCGCCGCCTCGCGGAGCACGGACACGTCGGTCAGCTCGCCACGGACCGCGCCCGCGCCCAGCCCGGTCACGATCCGCTCGGAGGCGTCGCTGCGTACCAGCGCCGTGACCTCGATTCCCCGCCGGACCAGCGCCTCGACGGTGGCCCGCCCGATGTAGCCGGACCCGCCCGTCACGAAGACCTTCATGGTCGCTCCCGTCCTGGGTGGTGCAGTCCTGGGTGGTGCAGTCCTGGGTGGTGCAGTCCTGGGTGGTGCAGTCCTGGGTGGTGTACGTGCGTCCTGCCCAACAGGTATCAGTCCAGGTCAGGGGGTTGGCGGCGGGATCGGCCGATCGAGTGATGGATGATCGGGCGATGGGTGATCGGGCGATGGTGATCCCGTCATCGCGCGCGGAAAGAGAGACGCCCGGCGCCGGTCAGCCGCCCGCCGACCACGCCGCGATCACCCGGTCCAGGTTGATCCGTACGTAGTGATCCGTCTCGGCCTCCCGCATGCGCCGCATCTGGGGCAACAGGCTCCGCTCATCGCGCTGTTCGCCGGTCTGCACCGCCTGACGGCGCACCCTCGGGTCCTCGTCGCCGAGGGCCTCGGCCAGCAGCGCGGCCGCCTCGTCGTGACCGCCGCCGCGCCGCGCCTCGGCGAGGAAGTACACGGCGGCTTCGCGCGTACGGGCACCACCGTGGGCACCGCCACCTCGCCCCGTGATGAGCGGGGCCAGGTCCGCGGCGCGCAGCCGCCCGCCCTCGGCCATGGCCCGCATCGCCCGCCACACCACGTCCGCGTCCGGGTCCCCGAGCAGCGGCCGGGCCCGCTCCGCCGCGTCCGCCGTCCCGAGCGCCCGCAGCACGCTGATCGCCTCGGCCCGTACGGAGGCGTCCGGATCGGTCAGGGCGGACCGCGCCGCCGGCTCGACCGCCGCGGTCCCAGAACGCCACGCCACCTCCAGGGCCGCGCGCCGCACGAGCGGGTCGGCATCGGCGGCGGCCGAGGCCAGCGCGCCGGCCGCGGTCGGGGTGATGAGCGGCAGGAAGCCCAGCGAACGTGCCGCCCGCGCGCGGCGCTGTGGTGCGGGGTCGCCGGCGAGGATACGGAGCAGCGCGGCCTCGTCGCCGGGGATCTTCTCGCCGAACCAGGTCACGCGGTATCCGGCGAGCAGTTCGTCGAGCCAACGCTCGTACCAGGCAAGGAAGTCCGGGTCCTCCAGCACATACGGCGCGGGCACGCCGTTGAGATCCACGTTGACGAGCCGCCCCCGCCCGGGACCGGTGACGACGAGCTGCGTGTAGCTCGTACAGCCGTGGTGCACGAGCGCGAGCGTCCCCTGAAGCGGATCGGGGCGGTCGTCCGGGCCCCAGAACCCGTCCCACCAGTCGTCGCCGTACAGCGTGTCCGGTACGAAGGGGCTCGGCTCACGCAGGTGGCCCGCGAACGAGTCGGACACCGTGTCGTACGTATCGGCCAGCGACAGCAGTCCGTACGCCGGGCCGGCGCCGCCGTCGCCCACGTCCGTGACGAACGCGCGGTAGCCCTCGGGGAGCACGATGCCGTGCTCGGCCTCGAACGCGGCGACGCGGGACTCCGGCAGGGGCGGATTCAGCCGGTAGCCGTGGCTCTTGGCGCCGAACGCCCCCAGGGCGTCCGGGCGCCCCGCCGCCTCGGCCAGCTTCCGCGCGATGCGCGCCAACCGCTCGTCCATGCCCACCTTTCAGACGGTCGGCTGATCGTCCAGCTCGGTGATCGGGCGGTCGCTGACGACGGCCGTCATGATCATCGGGGCGTCTCCGTCGCACTGGTTGACGGAGACCGCGACCCACCGGCGGTCGGCGGAGACCGGCCCCCATACGGTCAGATCGCCGAGGCAATCCGCGTCGCACAACGCCTGGAACAGCGCGGGCATGGGCTCGCCCGCCAGCTTCCGGAAGAGCGGCACCCGCATGGACACCCGGCGATGAGCACCCCATCGCCGGTCCAATTCCGCGACGAGCCGGGCCAGATACGCTTCGGCCGCCTCCTCCGCCTCGTTCCACTCGGGCGCGTACACCCCGACGAGGTCCTCGCTCTCCCAGAGCGGCACGATCCGGAACCCCGCCCCTCCGGTCGCGCTCCACTCCCCCGTGACCGGGTCCCCCTCGCCGGTCGTCGGCCCGCTCGTCGGTACGGGAGCGACGAGCAGCGCCTCCACGTCGGACACGGCGCGGCCCGTCTCGAATGCCTCTCCGGCCCGTACGGTCACGGCGCGGTCCTCCATAGCTTCTCGTTCACCGGCCCGGCTCTGCGCACGGCCCTGGCCGGCCAAGCTAGCCGATCGTCTCGCGCGTCCTCGGACCGGTGGGCGGCGGCCCGCGTCGTGTGGCGCCCCGGCGCCCCCGCGTGCTCGGCCTCCCCGCCGTCACCAGCGCACCGGGAGCGTACGCAGTCCGCGCAGCAGGCTCGGGCGCCACTCGGGGGCCGCGGTCGCGTCGTCGAGGGCGAGGTCCGGGAAGCGGTCCAGCAGCGCGGGCAGCGCGATGGACGCTTCGAGCCGGGCGAGCGGGGCACCGAGGCAGTGGTGGATGCCGTGGCTGAAGGCGAGCTGAGCGCGGTTGACGGCGGGGTCACGGCGGATGTCGAAGCGCTCGGGGTCCGCGAAGCGCGCCGGATCGCGGTTGGCGGCGGCGAGGGAGAGCACGACGCGCTCGCCGCGCGGTATCGGCGTACCGGCCAGGGTCATGGGCTCGGCGGTGTAGCGGTACGCGGCGATCTGCGCCGGCGGCTCGTACCGCAGCGTCTCCTCGATCGCGCCCTCCAGCAGCCCGGGATCGGCCCGCAGGGCGGCGAGTTGGTCCGGGTGGCGCAGCAGCAGATGGACGGCGCTGGAGATGAGGTTGACGGTCGTCTCGTGCCCGGCGACGAGCAGCAGGAACGCCATGCCGAGGAGTTCGTCGGGCGCGAGCCGATCGCGCGCCCCGCCGCCCCCGCCGTCCCCGCCGTCCCCGCCGTCGGAGTCGTCGGAGTCGTGGGTACGGACGAGAGCGTGCAGCAGGTCCGCGTCCTGCCCGGGGGCCGGATCGCGCTTCCCCTCGATGAGCCCGGTGAGATATTCGGTCATCGCTGCCGCGCCGGCCGCCGCGGCCTCGGCTTCGTTGACGGCGACGATCGCGCTCGACCAGCGGTGGAAGGCTTCGCGGTCGGCGGCCGGGACGCCGAGGAGTTCGCAGATGACGGTGATCGGCAGCGGGAAGGCGTACGCGTCGACGAGATCGGCGCCGCCGGCCGGGGCCATCGCGTCGAGGAGGCCGGCGGAGATGCGCCGGATGCGCGGCTCCAGCTCCGCGATACGGCGAGCGGTGAACTGCCGTGAGACGAGCGCGCGGAGCCGGGTGTGATCGGGCGGGTCGACCTGGAGCATGTTGCGCCCGATCGCGTAACCGCCGTCGTTGTCGAACTCGGCGGAGTGCCGAATGTCGTTGCGCAGCCGCGTGTCCCCGAGCGCGGCGCGCACGGCGTCGTACCCGAGGACCAGCCAGACCGCCTCGCCTGCGGGCATCCGGATGCGGCGGACGGGGCCTTCGGCGCGGAGCGCCTGGTAGGCGGGATAGGGGTCGGCGAAGAAGTCGGGGGCGGCGGAGGTGAGTTCGGCGAGGTGGTCTGCGCGCATGGTGGCTCCCTGGATAATCGGGGATCGCTCCCCGTTTCCTCTCGCGCCGAGCCTACCAAGAACCGGGGCGATAACCGGGGACCCCTCCACGCTTCATTCCGGACTTACTCCTACTCCGCTTACTCCTATTCCGCTTACTCCCACTCCACCGTGAGCGTCGCCCCCGCGCCCGACTTGAGGAAGACGTACGCCGTGGCGGCGGGTGCCGAGGCGAGGCGCAGACGGGTCTGTGTGATGCCGGCCGGGTTGACCGTGGTGAAGGCCGTGGACGACTTCGTTCCCGAGGTGAAGGCGCCGATCTCCGCCGCCCCGGAGGCCGAGGCCGGAGCCGACCAGTCGTCGGCGGCCGTCGCGCAGCTCGCGCCGAAGCAGCCGGTTCTGACGTCCAGGAGCAGCCGGTTGCCCGCCGCCCAGGGGTCACCGGCGCCGCTCGCGCGCGTCACCGTCACGAACGCCCGCGTCACGCGCGCGTCGTCCGGGACGGACGAGGTGTCGAACGAGAACAGGGTCCGGTTGTGCAGCCCGTCCGTGCCCCGGCCGACCGCGACCCCGAGGCTTCCTTCGAGCGTGCCGACGGCCGGGCCGTCACCGGTCGCGGACGCCTTCACATAGCCGTCGTCCGCGGCCAGGCTCGGCAGTACCACGCTCCCCGCGCCGGGCTCGGGCCCCGGACCGGGGGATCCGCCGCCGTCCAGGTCCCAGAACAGACCGATCCGGTACGAGGCGCACAGCCCGACGTCCAGGATGTACGCGCCCGCCGTGCCGCACTGCTCGGGGCCGGTGCCCGGGTCGACCGGCTGGCCGTGGCCCATGCCGGTCAGCGAGTACGTCTCCACCACGTCCCGGCCGGCGCCGTCCCGGTACACAGCGTGTGGATAACCGGCCACGGTGTCGGTGGCGTCGGGCGTCGCGTCCGTACCGTGCACCGCGGTCCACTGCTCCACCGTCTCCGTCAGATTGGCCGGGACGACCGTCGTGTCCGTGGTCCCCTGCCAGACCGAGACCGTGGGCCAGGGTCCGACGTAACCGGGGTACGCGGCACGGACCTTGCCGGCCCAGGCCGACGGCGACAGGTTCGTCCCCGGGTTCATGCAGGTGTACGCGGCGAGCACGCTGGTCGCGCACGCGTACGGCAGCCCGGCCACCGGTGCCCCGGCGGCGAAGACGTCCGGGTAGGCGGCGAGCACGACATTGGTCATCGCGGCCCCCGCGGACAGCCCCGTCGCGTAGACGCGGGCGGGGTCGCTGCCCAGGTCGCTCTTCATCCGGTCGGTCATCTGCTTGACCGACAGCGCCTCGCCCGAGCCGCGCGCGATGTCACCGGATTCGAACCAGTTGAAGCAGGAGTTGAGGTTGTTGCCGGACTGCTGCTGGGGCAGCAGCAGCGCGAAGCCCCACTGGTCCGCCCACTTCGTCCAGCCGGTCTCCGAGTCGTACGCCGCCGCCGACTGCGTACAGCCGTGCATCGCCACCACGAGGGGCCGTCCGGCGGGCAGGCCGTCCGGGACGTAGCGGAACATCCGCAGATTGCCGGGGTTCGTACCGAAGCCGGTCACTTCGGTGAGCGTCGCGGCCCGTGCTTCGGGGACGAACCCGGGGCCGCCCGCGCCGAGCAGGGCGACGAGGAGGGCCAACAGCAGCCCCGCCGTGGTGAGTCGTCGCTCCGTGCTTCGTCGTTCCGTGCTTCGTCGCGCCGTGCTGCGTCGCGCCGTGCTGCGTCGCGCCGTACCTCGTGGGCTTCGTCGCGCCCTACCTCGTAGGGCAGTTCGCCCCGCCGTGTGCCTCGTCCAGGTGCTCTCGGTGCTCTCTCGCATCGCGGCTCCCCTCGTATCCGTCTCCCTTGACGGGGTACGGACACTAGGGGGCGCGTCCGGGCCGCGCAGCACGGCCCGGACCGCCATCAATCCCGCGGAGTCGTGGGCTCCGGCCACATGGACAACGCCTGACCGGAATCCGCCGGGTCCGCCGCCCGTCCCGCGCCCAGCTCCGGCCGCTCCCGGATCCCGAATTCGCGGCGCAGCGCCGAAAGAGCCGCGAGATGGCCGGACATGCCGTGGACGCTGGGCCCCGGCGGCGTCGACGCCGAGCAGAGATAGACCCCCGGCAGCGGCGTCCGGTAGGGGTCGAGCCGCGGAGTGGGGCGCAGCAGCGACTGCTTGAGGGTCATCGCCCCGGCGCCGATGTCCCCGCCCACGTAGTTCGGGTTGTACGCCTCGTACGCGGCGGCGGAGATCCCGCGCTGGGCGACGATCGTGTCGGTGAACCCCGGCGCGTACCGCTCGATGCGGGCGCGCACCATCTCCAGCGGATCGGTGTCGTCGCCGTTCGGTACGTGCGCGTACGCCCACACCGGCCGCTTGCCGGGCCTGGCGCGCCCCGGGTCGGTGGTCGCCGGGTCGACGAGCAGGACGAAGGGCTCGGAGGTGGCGATGCCCCTGGCCGTCAGGGTCTCCTGGCGGAACATCTCCGCCTGGGTGCCCGCGAGATGGACCGTACCGGCCCTGCCGACCTCCGGGTTGGCCCACGGGATCGGCTCCGACACCAGGAAGTCGGCCTTCGCTGCCCCCGGCCCGTACCGGAACGCGTCGAGCCGGCGCCGGTACCGCGCGGGCAGCCGGTCACCGGCGATGGCGGTGAAGCCCTTGGGGCTGGTGTCCAGGAACACCGCCTTCACACCGCCGAGTTCGCGCAGATCGCCGATGGGGCGGCCGGTGTGGAACGTACCGCCGTGCGCGGTGATGTCGGCCGCCAGCGCCTCCGCGATACGGGCGCTCCCGCCGCGCGGCAGCGGCCAGCCGGTGCCGTGCGCGAGATGGCCGAGCAGCAGGGCGACCCCGGCCGAGGCGAGGGTGGGCAGTCTGCCGATGGAGTGCGCGGCGACACCGGCGAGCAGGGACTTCGCCCGCTCGCCGGCGAACCGCCCGGCGGCGAGCGGGGTCCCGTGCGCCAGCGCCCTGGTGGGGAGGAGCAGCGGGGCCAGCAGGTCGCGCGGCAGCCCGCGCCCGCCGGAGAGGATCAGGTCGACGATGCCCTCGCTATGGTTCAGCAGCGGCGCCATGAGCCGGCGCCAGCGCCGTCCGTCGCGGCCGAGATGTTCACAGGTGGCGTCGAGGTCGCGGTAGGCGAGCCCGGCGTCGCCGGCGTCGAGGGGGTGCGCGTAGCTGATCTCGGGGTGGAGCAGTTCGACCCCGCGCGCACCGAGGTCGAACTCACGGAAGAAGCGTGAGGCCGCGGCCATCGGATGCACGGCGGAGCAGATGTCGTGGACGACGTCGTCATCGAAGAGGGGCTCGGTGCGCAGCCCTCCGCCGATGGTGTCCCTGGCCTCGTGGAGCTCGACGGTGAGGCCGGCCCTGGCGAGCGTGACGGCGGCGGCCAGCCCGTTGGGCCCGGTCCCGACGACGGCGGCGTCCGCTGTCATGCCACACCCTCCCGGAGTACCCCCGCACCCGACGCACCCGACGCACCCGACGCTGTCACGCCGCGACCTCCTGGTGCCTGGAGAGCCGCTGGTACAGATCGTCCGTCGTGGTCAGTTCCGTATGGGTGCCGGTCGCCCGGACACCGCCGCGGTCCAGCACGATGATCTGGTCCGCCTGCGTGATGGTCGAGATCCGGTGCGCGATCGCGATCACCGCGCAGGTCCCGGAGATGGCGGTGATGGTGTCCCGCAGCGCGTCCTCCGCCTCGCTGTCCAGATTGGCGGTGGCCTCGTCCAGCAGCACGATGTGCGGCCGTTGCAGCAGCGTGCGCGCGATGGCCAGGCGCTGCTTCTGTCCGCCGGACAACCCCGCGCCGCGCTCACCGAGTTCGGTCTCCAGGCCCTCGGGCAGGGCCCTGATCACCTCGCCCAGATGGGCCATGCGCAGCGCGTCCGCGATATCCGTCTCGCTCGCGTCGGGCGCGGCGTAGGTGAGGTTCTCGCGGATGGTGCCCCGCATCAGGCTGTGGTCCTGCTCGACATAGCCGATCTGGCCGCGTATCTGCTCCAGCGGCATGGTCGCCGTATCCGTCCCGCCCAGCAGGACGGTGCCGGAGTCGGGCCCGTAGAAGCGCTCGATGAGCTGGAAGACGGTGGTCTTGCCCGCTCCCGAGGGGCCGACGATCGCGGTGAGGCCCTTCTCCGGCACGGTGAAGGACACCGTGTCGAGGACGGTCTCCTCGCTGCCGGGGTACGTGAACGAGACGCGGTCGAAGGCGATCGCGTGGCCCCGGGTGGCGACGGGAGCGGCGTCCGGGTCGAGTTCCTCCTGCTCGATGCCGGCCAGTTCGCCGATCCGGTCCAGGGCCGCGCGGCCCTGCTGGAACTGGGCGATCGACATGAACAGCATCACCAGCGGCGACACCAGATAGAAGAGGTACATCATGAACGAGGTCAGGTCCGCGGGCGGCATCGCGCCGGTCGCCACCCGGGCCATCCCCCAGGCGATGACGACCGTCAGGGCGACCTGCGTACCGACGTTCATGGCGGGCGTCAGCATCGCGGACAGCGCCGAGACCCGGACCCCGGAGCGGCGCGCCTTCCGCGCGAAGCCGGTGATGCGCTCGGTCTCGCGGTCCTCGGCGCGCGACGCCTTGACGGTGGTCATCGCGCCGAGCACCCGCATCAGCGCGGAGCCGAAGTCGCTGGTGTCCTCGCGGTTGATGACCGCCACCTTCCGTACCCGGCGGGCCAGCAGCAGCGACACGACGCTGGCGAGCCCCAGGCACAGCAGGGTCACGGCGAGGAGCAGCGGATCGATCCACGCCATCAGCGCGATGCCGCCGATGACCATGAATCCGCTGGTGACGATCTGCGCCAGGGCCTGCGCCATGCAGATGCGCGCGAGCGAGGTGTCGGTGACCATGCGCGTGAAGACGTCGCCCTGTTCCCAGCGCGCGAACGCGGCGGTACGGGAGCGCAGCAGCCGCGCGGTCAGCACATGGCGGATGTCGAAGACGATGTTCTCGCCGGCCCGGCCGATCGCGTAGGCGTGGGCGGCGGCGAGCGCCGCGTCCGTCACGAACAGCGCCGCCGCGAGCAGGATCGGTACGAACAGCGAGCGGTCACCGGCGACGGCCTTGATCATCTCGCCGATGGCCAGCGGCTGCGCCAGCGTGGCCGCGGAACCCAGGATTCCCAGGACGGTGCCGGCCAGCAGGAGCACGCGGTGCCCACGGGCTATCGACCAGACGTTCACGCCGCGGCCTCGGCGTCGGCGGCCTTGGTGTAGACCGAGACGAACATCGCCGACTGCTCGCTGTAGGGCGACTCGTCCCAGCCCGCGAACCGCTGCTCGGGCTCCAGCCCGGCGTTGCGCGCGTACGCGTCGATCTCGTCCGGGGTGGTGAGGCGGGACGCCTCGGAGCCGACGCGGGTGGTCCCGTCCGACTCGTACCAGACGTGGGAGCAGAGCCAGAGGGAGCCCTCGGGCAGCAGGGTGGAGTGGGTCTGGAGACCGGTGCCCGGTTCTGGATATGGCGTGAAATAGGTGTCGCGGGTGCGGCCTTCGTGGAGCGCGAGGACGGCGGGCTTGTTGTGTGTCTCGATGACAAGCCGGCCGCCGGGTCGCAGCAGGTCCGCCGCGCGCCGCACGGCCAGTTGCTGGTCCTCGGGGGTGAGCAGCATGGAGAGCGTTCCGCAGACGCAGTACACGAGCCCGTACCGCTCGTCGGAGGTGTACGTACGGATGTCGCCGTGGACCGGCTCGACCCCGGCGGCGCCGGGCTCGGCGCGCAGCGTGGCCAGCATCTCCTCGGAGGAGTCCACCCCGGTCACCCGGCCGACATGCCCCGACAGGGGTACGGCGATCCGGCCGGTGCCGACGCCGAACTCCAGGGTGCCGGTGGAGTGATCGGGGTGGAGGTCGGCGATCTTCTTGGCGACCCCGGCCGCCGCTCCGTCCTTCGGGAACAGCCGGTCGTACCAGCCGTCGAACTGGCGGCCGTAACCTATGTCGGCTATCGCGTTCACTGGTGACTCCTCTTCCTGTTCCTGTGCAGTTCCAGGCCGACCGGGGTCTTGTTCATCAGGGACTCCTCGGGTACTGCGGGTGCCGCCCCTCGTGGGGGAAGGGGCGGCGGTCGACGGCGGCTACCTCTTCAGCACTCCGATCGCGATGGCCGCGGCGATCGCGGCACCGATCGCGAGGATGACGTACGCACCAACACTCATGCCTTGACCGCTTTCTTGATGTCCGACTTCACTGGCGTGTCCGTGTGGGGGTCCAACGGGGTGTACGGCGAGACGAACACGACCTCGGGGTCGTGGCCTTCGTCGTACCCGGTGGCACGGGCCAGCGCGAACTGGAACCCCGTGATCCGCCGGGCGTCCTCCCGCTCCTGGATCGTGGCCCGCAGATACTCGGTGAGCGTCCGGTAGGCGGAGGTCCGCACGATGACGGAGAACCCCTTGTCGATCACATGGAGGATCTCACTGCAGATGTCGAAGATCGCCTTTTCCGGCCGCCGCGTGGGGAACCAGACGATCTGCCGCATCTTGCGTCCGGCGATGACGTCGACGCCCTTCCAGGCGGAGGTCTCCCCGTCCGTGCCGCGGGTGCGGTAGAGGAAGTGGTAGTCGTGCATGGCCGGGGTCGGCGCGAAGAACCGCCAGTTGGGCAGCAGCGAGAAGGTGTCCTTCAGCTGGAGCCGGTTGAACAGCTGGTTCGGGTGCTGGGTCGCGATCGTGCTGACCAGCATCACGGCGCCGGCGATGCGCCAGCCGGAGCCGGGCCCGGTGAACAGGTTCCTGCCGATCTCCCGTGGTGATGTGCTCACTTGGCCGCCCCCTCGTGCTCGTCCGTGGTCGCGTCGGTCCGCGGTCCGGCGTCGCAGAACGCGACGATGCGCTCGGTCACCTGGTGCGCGAAGCGGCTCTGCGTCAGGACCGTGTCGTGGTCGGCGCCCTCGATCACCACGACCTCCGTCCGCCGGCCGTCGCCGCGGTGCGCCTCGGCCAGCTCGTTGTGCATCAGCAGCTGGTCGGGGTCCCGGTCGACGGTCTGCTGCGCGGAGACCACCAGCGCGTGGGTGTCCAGCGGCTCCAGCTCGCCCTCGTAGGCGCGGAAGTCCTCCTCCACCGCCGCCCATTCGCGGCGCCCGGCGTTCCACATCCGTACGTCCGTGTACTGCGCGAACGCCTTCTTGCGGTACGCCTCGGGCAGCGCGTCCACCCAGATGGGGCGGGACATCAGGATGCCGGTGCCGGCCCGCAGGAACCACACCATCTGGGTGAGGGACTCGCTCAGCCGCCTGGCGGTGTCGCTCTGCTGCTTGGAGCGGTTCAGCTCGTCGGGGTGGGAGGAGTCGAGATAGACGACGCCGTGGACCCGGTCCCCGAGCTGGAGTGCGGCGCGGCGGGCGAGTTCACCGCCGAGCGAGTGGCCGACGAGTATGACCCGGCGCTTCGGCGAGACGCTCTCCACGACGTCGACCAGGTCGTCGACGGACTCGGCGAGGGTGTAGGCCGCGTCGGACGCGCGGCGGCTGCCGGCGTATCCGGCGCGGGCGTAGGTCACGACGCCGTAGCCGGTCTCCTTGGCCAGCTTCTCCGTCACCCAGGAGAAGTGCTCGGAGGTGGCGACCATTCCGGCGGCGAACACCATCACCGGCTTGTCGGCGTCTCCCTGCGACATGATCTCGTACTGGAGCTCATTGCCGTTGCGGGTGGTGAGGGTCCGGGTGGTGTGCCAGCCCTCCACCGTACGGAGACGACGCTGTATGGCGACCACACCGGCCACCGCGGCGGCACCGGCCAACAGGCTCGCGGCCGTCAGCGGTGCGCGGTTGTCCCGGCCCTCGACGGCCGGGTGGCCGCGGTGGGTCGCGGTGTACGCCACCATCGGGTGCATGGCCACGAAGGAGGACACGAACCGCCCCAGGCCCATGAGGAACCCGTTGGTGACATGGAACGCGGCGGCGCTGGTGATCACCGGCCGCGCCAGCCGGCCGCCGGCGAGATAGACGAGGGGGAAGAGGCACTCCAGCGCCAGCACGCTGTGGGTGAGATAGCGCGAGAGCCGTGGATTGTCCTGTGTCCACCGGAACATCGGCTCGTGGCCGTAGGTCCTGGTCCGCATGATCCCGCCGAGCGCGGAGGCGTCCCGCCAGGGTTCGCCGAGCAGCTTCACCCAGCCGGACACGGCGTACGACAGGCTGGACTGGAGCGCGACGTACCAGATCAGGGCGTCCTTGGCCTCCGGCGACCGCACCAGCCGGGCCGCGCCGGTGGCGGTCTGCACGAGGATGGCCACCTGGTCGGACCCGTCGGTGCCGTAGCGGTGGCGCGGGTAGAGCAGCGCGGAGGTCGTGCCGAGGAAGAGGCTTCCGGCGCCGCGCCAGCGCGAGGAGCCGGGAAGCAGCATGCCCGCGCTGACGGCGGCGCGGGCGACATGGAGGGCGGTCGTCGTCCGGCGTCCGCTGACGGCGTGCAGCGCCTTCCGTACGAGGGGCGTCGAGGCGGCCTGGACGTCCTTGACGATGTCCCAGTCGTTGAGGCCGCCCTTGCGCAATTCCTTGCGCTGGGACAGATATTCGATCGACGAGGTCAGTGTGGTGACCGCGGCCAGCCGCTCCGACACGCCCACCGCCCCGTCCCGGGACACCGGCACAGGACCGAAGACTGCCGAAGCGATCCTTCGTGCGAATCTCACAGGGTTCCTTTCAAAACCGCCCTGGGGACGGCTCCCGTAGAGTGGATAGGGTTCTGCCGGGCCAGAACGCATCTCTGGCCCGGCAGAATTGCATTCAGATGCTGCCTGTGATGCTGCCCGTGACTAGAGCTGCGTGGCCGGGGCCGAACCGCCGCCGCGACCGAGCTCGAAGGCACCGATGACGGCGGAAGAGACCGCCACGCCGCCCAGGAACGCACCCGGGGTGGCAAGCACCGGGGTGGCGTCGGGGAATACCTTTCCCTCCGCCGGAATGTCCATCTCGTTCACTGCCTCGATGATGTTGTTCATGCTTTTCCTCCTACCAACAGTTCGATTTGGTGAATGACAATGAGCGTTTCCGCGCAGGTGGTGTGAAACCACCGACGGGGATGTTCCAGCCGACGGCGATGTTTAGCCGACAGCCTTGCCGACGGCGTACGCGCCACCGACGAGGGTCGCGCCACCGACGAACGCTCCGACGACCTTGGCGCCACCGATGGCGGCGAGGGCGGCGGCCGGGGTCGCCAGAACCGGGCCCTGCTCCGAGTTGGACTCGCCCTGGTCGATGGCGCCGAGGTCCAGCTTCTCGTTGAAGTACGAGACGATCTCCACCATGGGATGCTCCGCTTTCTGCTATGTGTTGGATGCACGCGTTACACGCGCTGGATGCACATGCGATACGCACGCACTGAAATCCGGCCATGAATAAGACCGATACCGGTCATTTGGTGGCTCTCGGTGCGTTATACGCGGGTAAACCTCCGCGACCGAAGCGGCGATCCCCCTGCCGTGCGGTTGGATGAAAGCACCCGTGCCAACAAGGCCAGTATGACGTAGGTCACAGTGATATTCGGAATGCGATCGTCCGTCTACTGACATGTGTCACAAAGCGATATGACGTCCGTCATCAGAGGCCATGACAGTTCTCATCGAGATGGACGTCATTCATCGGCGACGATTTCGCCCATGGATGCCAATGGAGCAGAAAATGTGATCGAGGTCACAGACCTTTGGCGGCGATACGGGCCCGATGACAAGCGGGGCTTCGCCGCCGTTCGGGGCGTCACCTTCACCGTCCCGAAGGGCGAAATATTCGCTCTGCTCGGGACAAATGGCGCAGGAAAGACCTCCACGGTCGAACTCCTCGAAGGACTCGCCCGCCCCACCGGTGGCAGCATTCGCCTTTTCGGCGCACACGACCCCTTTACCGACCGGAAGCACACCCGGCCGCGGACGGGCGTCATGCTCCAGCACGGCGGCTTCGCCACCGACCTCACGGTCGACGAGACGGTCCGCATGTGGGCATCCGTGACCACCGACCCGCGCCCCGTCGCGGAGGCCACCGAGATGGTGGGGCTCGGGCACCGCGGCGATGTGACCGTCAAGAGCCTGTCGGGCGGCGAGAAGAGGCGTCTCGATCTCGCCATGGCCACGCTCGGCCGGCCCGATCTCCTCTTCCTCGACGAACCGACGACCGGAATGGACCCGGAGGGCCGCCACGACACCTGGCGGATCATCGAGCGGCTCAACGACGACGGCGCCACCATCGTCCTGACCACGCATTACCTGGAAGAGGCCGAAGGGCTCGCCGACCATCTGGCCATCATGCACCAGGGCGAGATCGCGGCATCCGGAACAGTGCCCGAGATCGTCGCCGCCCACCCCTCCACCCTCAGCTTCCGCCTTCCGCCGGGCCTCGGCACCGACGACCTCCCCTCGGCCGGCGACCTGCGGGCGACCGTCGCCGCCGGCAAGGACGGCCGGATCGAGCTGTCCACCGACGACCTCCAGCACACCACGACCGAAGTCCTGTTCTGGGCCCGCCACAAGAGCATCGACCTGAAGGAACTCGACGCCAGCTCCGCCTCCTTGGAGGAGGCGTTCCTGCGCGTCGCCCGGACCGCCTCGGGGGAAACCGAATGAGCACCGCCGTCGCACACCTCACCGCGCTCAGCCGGGTCGAACTGAGCCTCTTCGCCCGGAGCAAGACCAACCTGTTCAACGTGCTGGTCATCCCCGTACTGATCACCATGGGCACGACCACCTTCATGGACCAGTACGACCTGGCGGGCGCGGGCCTCGCCATGGGCCAGGTGATGATCTCCACCTCCGCCGGCATCGTCCTGGTGATGGCCCTGTACGCGCCCCTGACCGGCGTCTACGTACTGCGCCGCGAGGACCATCTCCTGAAGCGGCTGCGCACGGGCGAGGTCAACGACACCGTCATCCTGGCCAGTCCGGCCGTACCCATGGTCGTCGTGGCCGTCCTCCAGTTCGCCCTGATCGCCGCCGCCGTCACGGTCATCGCCGGTCTCGGCGCGCCCGCGGCCCCGCATCTGGCGCTCCTCGGCATCCTGCTCGGCGCCCTGCTGACCACCGCCGTGGCCGCGCTCACCACCGCCGTGGCGCGCACCGCGGAGAGCGCCCAGGGAGTCAGCACGATGGGCTTCCTCTTCCTCCTGCTGACCTCAGGCACCCTTGTCCCCATGGGTGTTCTGCCGGACATCTTCGGAGACGTCCTCGGATACTTCCCGCTCACCCCCGCGATCAGCCTGGTCCAGTCAGGCTGGACCGGAGAAGATGCGGGACTGGGCTCCACACTCATCAGGGTCGCGACGATCGTTGCCTGGACCGCCCTGGCGACCTGGGGCGTACGGCGCTGGTTCCGCTGGGAGCCCAGAGACTGACAGCATGACCAACGGGGAAGAGGAAGCGAAATGGGGACCTCGCTGCACCAGACCAACGTGCACAAGGCCACGGTCTACACACGTTGGATGCTCTGTTCCATGCCCTGGCTGCTGCTCGCTTCCCTCCTCTGGCCGTTACTGGCCCAACTACAGCGTGGTGGCGCGCCGACCTGGGCCGTGAGCCTGGCGGCGGCGCTCACCACCGTCCAGGGGATCGGCGCGACCACGGCCGTGGCCTACGGCATCGGACGGCAGGTCCTGCCGGTGCCGCTGCTGCTCGGGATCGGGGCGCTCACCGCGCTCCAACTCGCGCTGATGCCCTACCTGTACGACGCGGAGTGGCTGACCGGAACGCAGTCGATCGCCACCTTGTCGGTCGTCCTGGCGCTGCCACTCGCCTTCGCCCTGTCGCCCACGGCCAATCTGCGCCTCTACGCGAGCACCGCGCTCGCCGAGACCGCCGCCGCCGCGACGGTGAGCCTCTATCTCGACCCGCGGATGACCCTGCCCGTCCTCACCGTCACCGCGACGGGATGGGCGGTCATCGGCCTTCTCATGCACTCCTCCGTCTGGTTCCTGGCCGTCATGTGGCAGCTGGACGCGGCCCGGGAATCACAGGCCCGGCTGGTGGTGGCCGAGGAGCGGCTCCGGTTCGCCCGCGATCTGCACGATGTGATCGGGCGGAATCTGTCCGTCATCGCGCTCAAGGGCGAACTGGCCGCCCGGCTCACCCAGCACCCCAAGGCGCAGGCGGAGATGGTCGAAGTGCAGCGCCTCGCGCGCGAACTGCACAAGGAGATCAGGGACGTCGTACGGAACTACCGCACCACCGACCTGGAAGCCGAACTCGACGGCGCCCGCGCGGTCCTGGAAGCGGCCGGCACGACCTGCGTCATCCATCACGCCCCGCCGGCGGACGGCTTCGGCGAGAAGACCCAGATCGCGCTGGGCTGGGCCGTCAGGGAGGCCGTCACCAACGTACTGCGGCACGCCCACTCCACCCACTGCACCATCACCGTGGAGCGCGGCGACGGGGGTGAAACGCAGCTCCAGGTGACCAACGACGGTGCCACGCCCGGCAGCGGTCCCGGCCGGGGGACCGGTCTGGACGGGCTGACGCAGCGGATCGCGCCCCTCGGCGGCGACCTCTGCCACGGCTACGGGCCGAAGAACACCTATCGCCTCACTGTGCGCATACCGAACGGGGAATCGTAATGATCCGGGTCCTCCTCGCCGATGACGAACATCTCATCCGCGGCGCGCTGGCCGCGCTGCTGACCTTCGAGCGCGACCTGGAGGTCGTCGCCGAAGCCTCGACCGGCCCCGAGGCCGTGGCCATGGCCCGCCACCACAAACCCGATGTCGCCGTACTCGACCTCCAGATGCCCGGCAAGGACGGCATCACCGTCGCGGAGGATCTGAGCCGCAGCCTGCCCGGCTGTCAGACGCTGATCGTCACCAGCCACGGTCTGCCGGGCCATCTCAAGCGCGCGCTGGCCTCCGGGGTCCAGGGCTTCGTCTCCAAGACCGTCTCCGCGCAGGAACTCGCCTCGATCATCCGCAGCGTCCACGGCGGCAGCCGCTATATCGACTCCACCCTGGCCGCGGACGCCATCAGCGCGGGAGACTCGCCGCTGACCTCGCGGGAGGCCGATCTGCTCACGCTGGCCGCGGACGGGGCGCCGATCGAGGACATAGCGGAACGGGCGGCGCTGGCGCAGGGCACCGTACGCAACTACCTGTCGGCGGTGACCACCAAGCTGGGGGTGGAGAACCGGCACGCGGCGGCGTATCTGGCGCAGCGGCGCGGCTGGATCTGACCGAGCGCGGAACGGGCCCGCCGAGGGACCTGTCACCCGCCGGGCCCGCCGAGGGACCTACCACCCGCCCCCGTACGCCGGTTCGTGCCGCGTACGGGGGCGGTGGCGCGTGCGGGGAGCGGTACCGGGCCGCCGGGGCGCCTCAGTTGGCGCCCATGACCGTCCCGATCGCCGTTGTGGTGACCATCAGCGTCAGCGCCGTCTCCGCCGCGTCGATGATGCCGCGTACGGCGGGCGACGCCCACTGGCCCTGGGCGATCTCCGCCGTCCGCGACTCCACCGCGCGCGCGTCGCCGTCCGGGAACGCCAGCTTGTGCAGCTTCGCGCCGTGGAGCAGGGCCACCAGCCCGGCCGTACGGTCGTCGGGCGTTCCGCCCCGGAGCACGGCCTCGTCGAGCCGCTCCCGTACCGACGCCTCGGCCGAGCCGTCCGCCTCCGGATAGCGGCGCACGGGGAAGAGCCCGAGCACCTTCTTGGTCTCCTTGCGGACCAGGCCCTTCCCGACCAGACCGTCCGTCGCGCCGGACATCGCCGGCTTCTTCAGGTGGTGCATCCAGTCCTTGACCTTGCCCGGCTTGTCGTAGCCGGCGATGTCGGCGAGCGCGGCATCGAGGCTCGGCACACCGAGCGGCGCGGGGTCACGGACGGAGACCACCTCGTCGGTCACCTCGATCCGCCCGGCCAGCGCGAGATCCACGAGGGACGCCGCCGCGATCGCCCAGGCGACCTTCGCCGGCTCCTTCTCGTAGCCCCACTTGTCGTCCAACGAAAGCAGTAAGAGCTGTTCGCCCAGCGTGGTTTCCATATCAGTTGCCTCTCCGGGTGCCGTGGGGGGTAAACGCCCTGAGCGTACGGGCGGCCGCCCCGGCGAGCGCGGTGATGTGGGGCACATACCGACGTCAACACGGCGCGCACGCGGCCACGCGTCCGGTAGTCCATGGCCGATCCGCTGTCGGAAATCGCTGACGAGGGGTCATAATGGGACGCGTAGCCCTTCGCGCATCCCCCGTCGCGAAGGGCTACGCCTATTCGCCGGGGCTGGATTCGCTCTCGCCGCAGCCGGATTCGCCACCGTGAGTCGCACGAGCAGGGCTACGCGGAGTAGTCGCGCACGCCCGTTCCGGCCCCCGCGCACCTCGTCGACGGAGAGAACAGCATGACCGACAACGCCCGCATCGTCACCGATGTCTTCCAGCCCCGCAACGTCCTGCTGGTCGGCATGCTCGCCATCGGCCTCGCCGCCGCGGGGGACTGGACCGGGCTGCCATGGGGCCTGCTCGCCGCCCTGTGCGCCGGGCTGATACCCGCCGGCTACATCGAATGGGAACGCGAGCGGGGCACCTGGGGCGACCGCCATGTCGTCGACCGCACGAAACGCGCGCCGATCTTCTTCGTCATCCTCGGCTCCATCGGCACCGGCTCCGTCATCATGCTGCTCGGCAACGCCCCGACGGGCATCATCCTCACGATGCTCGCCCTCTGGGCGATGACGGTCCTGCTCCTCGCCGTCAACACCGTGTGGAAGATCTCGGTCGACTCGGCGGTCGCCTCGGCGGTCGTGGCACTGCTCGCCGTGGTCCACTCCCCCTGGTGGCTGCTCGGGTACGCCATGACCACCGCGGTGTGCTGGTCCCGCGTAGCCCTGAACCACCACACCCCCGCCCAGACGATCGCCGGAGCGACCTTGGGCGCGGCGACGGCGACGGCGTTCCTGTTCGCGTGAGGTTCGCGGTGCGGGTTCGCGGTGCGGGTTCGCGCGTTCGATAGGATCCGCGGGTCTTCGTACCGGGGGAGAGAACATGGCCGAGGCCCACAGAGCTGAAGGCACTGAAGGCACTGAAGGCACTGACGACAGCGCGGGCATGTCTGACGACGCCGTGGACGCACGGACCGCGGTCCAGCTCGTGTACCGGCCCCAGTCTGCCGACACCCTGGCCGGCCTGCGGGTCCGCGAGCGGATCAAGCGCACCGGGCTGGTGCTGCGGGGTGTGTTCCTCGCACTGTGGGTGGGGCATTGGCTGCTCTCCACCGTGGGCCGCGGGGGTACCGACGTCGTCTCGACCGTACTGTTCTTGTTCGTCTTCCTGTTGGTGTGGGGGTACCCACGGATACAAGCCGCCCACGTGCAACGGATCATCAGCTGGCAGGGCGAGTACCGCACCACCGTGTCCGCGGCCGGGATCACCGGCCGCAGCGACCACAGCACGCTGATGCAGAAGTGGTCCGTCTTCCGGGGCTACCGGGAGACGGCAGGCCACTTCGTCCTGCTCAGCCGGGACCCCAACATCATGTGCCTCGATGTCCTGCCCAAACGGGGCGCGCGGGAGGCCGAGGACGTCGACCGCCTGCGGGCGATCCTGGACGAGCACACCACGCGCGTCTGACCGAGGGGTGGTCGGGGTGGCCCGGGACGTGTGGTGTCGGGTGGGGGCCGCCCCTCAGGCCGGTGGGCCCTGCGGGGCGGCCCGGCACCGGCTCAGGGCCTGTCCGCCGAGGCGATCGCCGTCTCGCGGGCGGCCGTCTCCGTGCCGTCGGCGAGGATGGCGGTCACGCGGTAGTACGTGGTCGTGCTCTTGGGCATGGTGGTGTCCGCGTACGACCAACTGGTGCTGTTACCGCGCGTCTGGACGTCAACCTTGTCGAAGACGTGGGTCGACCGGTTCCAGCGGTAGACGGCGAAGCTGGTCACCTTGCTGCCGTTGGCGCCCGTGTCGCTGCCCAGCCACCAGCGGACCGAGCCGTACACGTCGCCGTTGAGGTGGCCGAGCGGGTTGTCGCCCACGGCCGGGGCGGCGTCGGCGTCGGGACGCAGGTCGAGCTCGGTGACGTCCTGGACGGAGGCGCCGGTCTCGGGGGTGAGCCGGTTGCCGTACTGGTCGACGGCGACGACGCTGTAGCGGACCTGCTCGCCATCGGCGACCGTACGGTCGAGGTGGTGGGTCTCCGTCAACTCCTTGGGCCTGAGGGTCCAGGCGTCGATGAGCGGCTTGTAGACCCACTCGCCGTCGACGAGGGTGCCCCGCATGATGCGGTAGTGGTCGCGACCGGGCTCGTCACTGGCATCCCAGCTCAGCGAGACGCCGTTCTCCTGGGCGGTGGCGGTCATGCCCGTCACCGGGGGCGGCGGGGTGCTGTTCCCCGCGACGGCGACCGGCATCTCGACGGAGGGGGTGCCCCCGTTCCCCGCGTCGTCCACAGCCACGACCGAGTAGTAGTACGTGGCGCCCGGCGGCGGGGCCGCCTCCGTGAAGGACGTGCCGCGGATGCCCTTGGCGACCTCCACGACCGTGCGCCCGCTCTCCGTGCGCGGCTTGTCGTAGCGCACGACCGTGTACCCGACGAAGTCCTCGCTGGTGGCCTCCGACTTGTCCCAGGTCAGCGTGACCCCGCGCTCGTCCTCGACCGCCGTCGCGTTGTACGCGGTGTTCACGGGACCCGTCTTGTCCCGCGTGTAGAACTCCGCCGTGCCGGAAGCCGCCGACTCGTTGCCGTGCGTGTCGACCGCCGTGACGACGTAGTAGTACGTGTCCCCGGTCTGCGGCAGCGGCTGCTCGTACCAGGCGCCACTGAGCGGCTTGCCGCCGTTCAGCCGGTTCGCCGCGGTGAGCGCGACCGGCCTGCCGGTGGTGGAGCGGTACACGTTGTACCCGGCGAGGTCCGCCTCGGTGTTCCCGTACCAGGAGAGGCTGACTTTCTCGGAGTAGTTGGGCTTCCAGGCGCCCTCGACCCCCTTCGGCGCCACGGGAGCGCTCTTGTCGACGGTGGTGACGGACTTGTCCGCCGTACCCGCGGACTCCCTGCCCGCCTTGTCGTAGGCGCGGACCTCGTAGTAGTAGACCGCGCCGTTCTTCGGCAGCGTGGTGTCCGTGTACGAGGTGGAGGTCGTCGTGGCCAGCGGCTTGGTGCCGTACGAGGCGCCCTGGAGCCGGCGGTACACGCGGTAGCCCGCGAGGTCCATCTCCTTGTTGGCCGTCCAGCTGAAGTTGGCCCGGTACGAGGAGTCGTACGTGAGGGAGGTGCCGGTGGGCACGAGGGGCTTGACCGTGTCGACGGTGGGGGACGTGCGCGGCAGGTAGTCCGCCTTGACGTTCGCGACGCCCGTCCAGTTGACGAAGTCGAAGCGGAGGGTGTGCGTCCCGGACGGGATGGTGATGTTGACGGTCTTCGTCTGGGTCGTCGAGACGTTCTTCCAGATGTCGACCTTGCGCGTGCCGTCGAGGTAGACGCGCAGGCCGTCGCGGGTCGCGACGGGGATCGAGAACGGGCCGCCGGAGCCGAAGTCCCGGGTGACCGTCCAGCGCACGCCGAAGTTGTCGCTGGGCAGCCCGGCGGCGGGGGCGCCGGTGCCCCAGTTCTGGTCGATCTTCGAATCGCAGTCGGTCTTCTTCGGCGTACCGGAGAAGGTCGTGTTCGCGTAGAACTGCCTTTTGAAGACGGGCGACTTACAGGTCACGGTCGCCGTGGCGGCACCGGCGGCGGACGCGCACGTGAGCAGGGCTCCGGTCGTCGCGAGGACGGTGGTCGCGGCGAGGGCGGACGCACGAGTGGCTCGGGTCATGCCTTCCTTCGTTCTGGGTCGGCGTGGAAAGACGGCGTCTTTCCACCCCGACCCAGACCTTCGGGAAGGGCGGGGGGTTGTGCGGGTTTCGGGTATGGCGTCCCTCACATGGGGCGGGTGTCGTGTTCGTACGGGTACGCCACGGGCCGCCCCACCAACCCGGCCCCCCCGACTACCCCTCGGCCCTCACCCTCACCTGCCCCCGTCCCCCACCAAACCGGGGACAGCCCCCCGTTTACCCGTTCCACGGTAGCATCTGAATCGGGGAGCGTTCCACGTTTCAGCGTTCCACGTTTCCTGGAAGGGTGGTCATGGGAGTCGGCGAGCGGAAACCGGCGACGAAATCGGCGCCGTTGCGGCGTGACGCCCAGCGCAATCGCGGGTTGCTGATCGCCTCCGCGCGGGATGTGTTCGCCGAGCAGGGGCTCGACGCGTCGCTGGATGAGATCGCCCGCCGTGCCGGCGTCGGCAACGCCACTCTGTACCGGCACTTCCCCGACCGGGCCGCGCTTATCGAGGCCGTCTTCCATGAGGCCCTCGGTGAGACACAGCGCGCCGGTGAGGAGGCGCGGCTGAGTGACGACGCCTGGGCCGGGCTCACGACGTATCTTTCGTCGGTCTTCGCGGGGCTGGCCGCCGACCGAGGGGCCAACGACCTGATGACCACCGGCGTACAGGGCGTGCCCTCGCTCGAAGCACTCCATGCCGAGAACCGGGAGACCGTCGGCATCCTCCTCGCGCGCGCCCAGCGGCAGGGCACCATGCGCCGCGATGTGACCACCGAGGACCTGCTCTTCAGCCTGGCCGCGCTCGGCCGCGCCGTGCCCGCCCTGACCACCACGGCCCCGGACGCCTGGCGGCGCTATCTCGCCCTCCTCCTCGACGGCCTGCGCGCGGAACCCGCCGTACCCGCCGTACCGCTTCCCGCGCCGCCCCTCACCCTCGATGAACTCGGCAGCGTCCTGCACGACTTGGGCCCCCACCGCGCCCGCTAGGACGGGACGGAGGGAACGGACGGGACAGGCGAGCCGGACGGGCCCCGGCTGTCGGCCGCGTACTGTGCCGCCTGGATCCGGTACAGGCCCCGGAAGACCTTCGGGCCCTCCACCTCGTCCGACAGCAGCTCCGCGAAGGTGCCGCTCTCCACGACCCGTCCCCGGTCCAGGACATGGATCAGGTCCGCCGCCCGGACCGACCCGAGCCGGTGCGTGATCAGGATGACCGTCTGGCCGGAGTCCGCGAGGCTGCGGATCTGCTCGAAGAGCTGCTGCTCCGCCTTGGCGTCGAGCGCCGACGTCGGCTCGTCGACGACAAGGATCTGACCGGCGCGGTAGTGCGCGCGGCCGAGACCGATCCGCTGCCACTGCCCGCCGGACAGCTGGTGACCGCCCTTGTACCCCCTGGCCAGCAGCGTCTTCCAGCCGCGTGGCAGCTCGGCTATCAGCTCCTCGGCGCCCGCGTACCGTACGGCCGCGTCCAGCCGGTCCCGGCTCACCGGCACCTCGGGCCGTCCGATGCTGACGTTCACCGTGGCGGTGAAGGGCCACCGGTAGAAGTCCTGGCCCACCACCGCGACCCGCGAGACCAGTTCCTGCCGGTCCGCCCGCGCCGCGTCGACGCCGTCCCACAGGATGCGGCCGGAGTCCGGCCGGTAGAGCCCGCACAACAGCTTGACCAGGGTGGACTTGCCGCTGCCGTTCTCCCCCACCAGCGCGACGATCCGGCCGGCGGGGATGGTGAGACTGGCGCCGTCGAGCGCGCGTTTGTTGTCCTTGCCCCGGTAGGTGAAGACGACATCCTCGAAGGTGATGGTCTCCGGCCTCTCGGGCAGCGGAAGCCCGCCGACCGGTATCGCGCGCTCGACTGCCTCCTCGCACAGCCGGTGCAGATCCCCGACGAACAGGCTCTCCTCGTGCAGGTAGTTCACCTGGAGCACCAGATTCTCCAGGCTGGAGGAGCCGGTGCGGATGGCGAGTACGGCCGTCCCGCCGACGGAGAGCGCCATCGCGCCGGTCCACAGCAGCCCGCCGAGCGTGGCGTACGCGGCGCCCGTCGCCAGCCCCGTCCATCCGGCGGCGATCAGCCCCGTACGGGCCGCGAGCCGGGCGAGCCGGCGCTGTTCCGCCTCCTGCGAGCGCGACATCTCGCGGAAGTGATGCAGCAGGAACGGTCCGACGTTGTGGACCCGGATCTCCGGCGCCGCGTCGGTGGAGATCAGCAGACGGCTGATCAGACTCCCGGCCCGTGAGTGCTGCACCCACACCTGGAACGAGATGTACCGGCGCCGCGCCATCGACAGGGCCGCCCACGCGTTGGGCAGCGTCATCGCGATGAGCAGTGGGAGCAGTACGGGGTGCAGTACGGCGAGGACGCCGGCGGCGGCGATCAGCGACATCAGGGCGTTGAGGACGTTCTGGCAGTACTGCACCATCCGCCGGGCCGAACCGGCGCCGTACTGCGCGCTGTCGAGGAGCTTGTGGAACTCGTCGTCCTCGACCGCTTCCAGCTCGACATTGGCCGTATGTGACAAGTACCGCTCGGTGGCGACCCGTTCGACCTTCGGCTCCAACTGCCCCGTACCGGCGGTCGACAGGGCTCGCAGCACCGCGCCCGCCAGCGCGGTCCCACCGGCGACGGCGAGCGCCGGGCCGGCGTGCGTGAGCCGCTCGGCGGTGGTGCCGTCGCCGAGAAGATGGCCGAGCAGGCGGTTCACGGCGATCAGCCCGACCGCCTGGCTGATCCCCCGGCCGATCTCCGCGCAGGTCACCAGGCGCAGGGCGGTCCTGTCCGCCTCCCAGGCCAGGCGGGCCGTCGTACCGACCAGCCGCGGCAGGCGCGTGACCATGGAACGTAAGGTGAGCTGGAGGAAGGCGTCGTCGTGCTTGTTCCAGCCCATGTCGTACCGCAGCGGCCCGCCGAACAGCATCTCCTCGGACTCGGACGTCTCCACGCGCTCCGTCTCGCCGGTGACCTTACGGGTGGTACGGGCTTTCCGTCCCGTACTGGGTTTCCGTCGCAATGCCATGGCTGTTCGATGCCCAGGCCGGAGGGCGGTCACGGCAGTGAGCCCGGCGTGAACGGAGCACACCCAGCGCACTCACCTCATCTCGCGCGCCGGACACCTCAGGAGGGTGCGAGGGACGGCGGGCGGTGTGGTCAGCCGGCCTGGCCGGGGGCCGGGACGGGGGCGGGGGCCGGGCCGGAGCCGGAGCCGGGCCCGCGGCGACGCAGAATTCGTTGCCCTCCGGGTCCGCCATGATCACGTGATGTCCCTCGAACTCCTCAAGGACGCTTCCGCCCGCCCCCACCAGCCGCCCGGACTCCGCCCTGATCCGCGCCCACCGCTCCTCGGGGCTGCCATGGCCCGGCACCCGCACATCGATATGAAGCCGGTTCTTCGCTGTCTTGGGTTCGGGGACCTTGAGGATGGAGAGCCGGGGGCCGACGCCGTCGGGATCGCAGAGCCACGCCCCGTCGTCCGCGGAGTCGTCCTCCGGCAGGTCGAATTGTGCGAGCCACTCCTCGCGGGTCGTGAAGGGGGCGGGCGGTGGCTCGTCGATATAGCCGAGCGCCGTCTTCCAGAACCCGGAGAGGAGTCGCGCGTCCGTACAGTCGAGGGTGAGATCGATTCGGGCTGCCATGACAGGACCGTAGTGCGCGCCTCTGACAATGGGTCCGTTCCGGGGCCTGAGGGCCTGACGCCCGTCGAGCCGCCGCCCCGCGCCGCGCGGGCCGGTGTCAGTCCTTGGCGATCTCGCCCCGCACCACGACCACGGGGCACTTCGCGTGCTGCGTGACATGCAGGCTGACCGAGCCGAGCAGGGCCGCCTTGAAGCCGCTGTACCCACGGTCTCCGACGACCAGGAGGGAGGCGCCCTCCGAGGCGTCCAGCAGGACCTGGGCGGCGGGGCCGCTGACGACGCGGCGCTCGACCACGGCCGCGACGTCCGCCTCCAGCGTCTTGTCCAGCGCCTCGTCCAGGATCTGCCAGGCCAGTTGCTCCGGTTCGAACTCCGGCGGCATCCCCGGCAGCATGCCCGCCCAGCCGGTGGCCGGATACTCCCAGCCGATCACCGCGCCCACGTCGTCACCGGTCAGCTTCGCCTGCCGTACCGCCCAGCGCAGCGCCTTCAGCGAGGGCTCCGAGCCGTCGACGCCGACCACGATGGTGCCGCTCATGACGTTCCTCCTGCTGATCGATTGCCGATTCGAGGCAAACCTACTCAAGGTTCGCGAGGAGCTGCTCGAAGGGCACCACCTCGTCACTCTCGTCCGCGTCTCCGTTCGTCGAGGGCGTCAGCCCCCGCAGCAGCCCGGCGAACTCGCCACCGGCGCGGTCGATCCGGGCCGGCAGCCCGCCCGCGTACGCGTCGGCGCCCGCGCCCCAGTCGTCGGTCGCCGCGAAGACGGCCGTCGGCAGGGTGAGTGCGTGCAGATACGAGAAGAGCGGGCGCATCGCGTGCTCCACCACGAGCGAGTGGCGCGCGGTGCCGCCGGTCGCCGCGAGCAGTACGGGCGTTCCGGTGAGCGCGTCCGGCTCGATCAGGTCGAAGAACGACTTGAACAGTCCGCTGTACGAGCCGGCGAAGACCGGGCTCACGACGATGAGCCCGTCCGCCCCGGTCACCGCCTCCAGCGCCGCGCTCAGCGCGGGCGCCGGGAAACCGGTGACCAGGTGGTTCGCGATCTCGACGGCCAGATCGCGGAGTTCGACGATCTCGACCTCGGCCTTCCGGTCCTCGACGGCCAGTTCACGGCTGGTCGCCTCCGCCAGCCGGTCGGCCAGCAGCCTGGTCGAGGACGGGCTGCTCAGCCCGGCCGAGACGGCGACGAGCCGCAACGCCCCGCCGCCGCCGCTCGCACCCGTCACGCCGCCCGTACGCCCCGTACCGCTCGTGCGCTCCGTACCGCTCGTACGCTCCATCGTCAGACCTCCTCCCGCACGGACATGACGGCGGCCGGGTGGACAGGACCGTCCGGGACCCCGGCCGGCCGCAGGGCCGCGAACTCCTTGCGCAGTACGGGTACGACCTCCTCGCCCAGCAGGTCCAGCTGCTCAAGCACGGTCTTCAGCGGCAGCCCCGCGTGGTCCATCAGGAACAGCTGGCGCTGGTAGTCGCCGAAGGCGTCCCGGAAGGCCAGCGTCTTCTCGATGACCTGCTGCGGGCTGCCCACGACGAGCGGAGTCTGCTCCGTGAAGTCCTCCAGGGACGGCCCGTGTCCGTAGACCGGCGCGTTGTCGAAGTACGGACGGAACTCCCGTACCGCGTCCTGCGAGTTCTTCCGGATGAACGCCTGGCCGCCCAGACCGACGATGGCCTGCTCCGGGGTGCCGTGCCCGTAGTGCGCGTACCGCTTCCGGTAGAGGCTGATCAGCTTCTGGAAGTGCTCCTTGGGCCAGAAGATGTTGTTCGCGAAGAAGCCGTCTCCGTAGTAGGCGGCCTGCTCGGCGATCTCGGGGGACCGGATCGAGCCGTGCCACACGAACGGCGGGGTGCCGTCCAGCGGCCGGGGCGTCGAGGTGAAGCCCTGGAGCGGCGTACGGAACTTGCCTGCCCAGTCGACGACGTCCTCGCGCCACAACTTGTGGAGCAGGGCGTACTTCTCGATGGCGAGCGGGATGCCCTGGCGGATGTCCTCACCGAACCACGGATAGACCGGCCCGGTGTTGCCGCGCCCCATCATCAGATCGACGCGCCCGTCGGCCAGGTGCTGGAGCATCGCGAAGTCCTCCGCGATCTTCACCGGGTCGTTGGTGGTGATCAGCGTGGTGGACGTCGACAGGATGAGCCGCTCGGTGGTGGCCGCGATGTAGCCGAGCATGGTGGTCGGCGAGGACGGGACGAAGGGCGGGTTGTGGTGCTCGCCGGTGGCGAAGACATCCAGCCCGACCTCCTCGGCCTTCCGCGCGATGGCGACCATCGCCTTGATCCGCTCGTGCTCGGTCGGCGTACGTCCGGTGGTCGGGTCGGGCGTGACATCGCCGACGGTGAAGATCCCGAACTGCATCGCGCTCACCTCTCGCTGGTCTCATGGAGCGTATTAGTTGAAGCTTCAACTGCATCAACTGAAGCCTACAACGGCACACCCCCGACCTCTATTCCGCCCCCGACGCAGAGGCTTGTCGCGCACCCGGACAGTTACCCATGGTCACTTCCCAGCTACTCGCCGTATGCATCAGACTGTGCTGAAGACCCAGTTGCACACAGCTCGTTGTGGTTCACCGAGAGGAGCAATCACTATGGGAGAACACCGCAAACCGGACCCCGACCCGAGCCAGGGCAAGCCGCCACCCGGCAACTCGGACGGAAAGGTGCCCGATCAGCCTCCGCCCAGCGGCACGCGCAGAAAGTAGCCAGTGGAAGACCGCGAAGAGGCCGCCGAACTCCGCCACCGTCTCGCGCGCGCCATGGACGCCCGGTGTGATTGGCCCGTGGATTCTCCATGGGTCCGCGAGGCGGTCCGGGGACTGCCGAGGCATTGGTTCGCTCCGGACACCGTGTGGTCCTGGGACGGTTCCCGGTATGCCCCGGCGGATCGCGGTACCGAGCCCGGGCGCTGGGCGGAGCTTGTCTACCCGGGGCCCGACGGGGCCACCATTACGCAGGTCACCGACGGGCTGCCGTCTTCCAGCCTCTCCTGTCAGGCGATCGTGGTGGACATGCTCGACTCGCTGATGGTGGACCCAGGGCATCGCGTGCTGGAGCTGGGCACGGGGGCGGGCTGGAACGCCGCGCTGCTCGCCGCGCGGGCCGGGCCCGGGCTCGTGACCAGCGTGGAGGTCGACGCTCGGCTCGCCGCTGTGGCGCGCGAGCGTCTCGACGCGGTGGGCGCGGGGGTCGACGTGAAGGTCGGTGACGGCCTTCACGGCTGCCCTGAGGGCGCTCCATACGACCGGCTCATGGCGACCTACGCAGTCGATGAGGTGCCATGGTCATGGGTGGAACAGACACGGCCGGGCGGTCGCATCGTCACCCCCTGGGGCAGGCTGGGTCATGTGGCGCTCACCGTGGCCGCCGATGGTCGCTCGGCCTCAGGCTGGGTGCAGGGCCTGGCCACCTTCATGCCGAGCCGTGGCACCGACCAGGGCCGGAGCAGGCATGAGGTTCGCGGCGATGGCCCACCCGAGGCGGAAGGGCCGTTCCCTCGCGGCCTGCTGCCCCTGCGTGCGGACTCCGGCCTGCTCTTCGCCTTGCGCGTCATGCTGCCTGACGTACGTATCACCACGGAGGCCGGCGAGGGCGTGACCGCCTGGCTGCATGACGGCCGTTCCTCCTGGGCCACGCTGGTCGCGACGCCGGATGAGCACGCCGTGGCATACCAGGGTGGCCCCCGTTGTCTGGCCGATGAGATCGACCAGGCATGGAAGAGGTGGCAGAGCGCCGGGGCACCGGATCTCTACGACTTCGGCATGACCCGTACCCCGTATGAGCAGTACATATGGAGCGGCGACAAGGACACCGGGCCACGGTGGGAAACCGCCGGGAAACCGCCGTCCGGTGAGTCTTGAGTCGGGGAGTGGCGCAAGGTCACACCAGGGCGCTGCCGGGACTGCCGGGACACCCGGGCGCAGGAGGACGATCAGATGGCCCCGACTGCGTGACCCGCCATCATCGGGTCATCCGGCCGGCTTTCTGCGTCTGCGCTCACGCCCTGGCAGGAGTCCGCTCAGCCGGTGAAGGCCGTGGCTCCTGTGCGTACCCGTGTCGGGGGGTCCGGCCGGTCCGGTGGATTCGGTGGGGTCGGCGGATTCGGTCCGGGGCGCGCGGTTCGGGGGCTCCCAGAGGGAGCGGCCGAAGCTGTAGCTGGCGATGCGATTCCTGTGCTGGCCGTTCACCAGGTGGATCACCATGACGCCCACGACGATCAGGCCCAGGATCACCACGACGCTGATCCAGTTGCTCATCTTGCCCTCGCCTCCTCCCGGCATGAGCGGGATTCGCGACTTTCCAGCGTACTCCGGAGGGCGGACGGAACCTGGGCTCGAACTTGGGGCTCGAACCTGGGCTCGAACCTGGGGCTCGGTATTCCCGTGGTGGTCCTCTCCCTGCGACGATGGGCACCGACGGACCGGCCGGGGGGAGTGCAGGTGGCAGAGGTGTTCATTCGGCGCCTGAGCCGGTGGCAGGCCGAGCAGCAGCGGGAGGCCGTCGCCGATGTGTACGTCGAGGCATACCGTCGCGAGCGTGACCGCCAGGGGTTTCTGGAGACCTTCGCCGAGGATGTGCAGCGGCCCGGGTTCGACATGGTGGTGGCCAGTGGCGGGAACAAGCCGGCCGCGTACGCGTACGGCTTCGACATCGAGGAGCCTGCCGTCTCGGGGCAGGTCTTCGCCCTCGCCGGGCTGACGGTCCTGCCCGCGCACCGGCGGGACGGGGTGGCCACGCGGCTGGTCGAGCAGTTGCTGATCAGGACGGACGCGGCGCTGGTGGCCGCGCGGGTCGACCCGGCGAACGAGGCCGCCGTGGGGGCGCTGCGGTCCTGGGGCTGGACGAGGCTGGGCGCGGTCGCGGCGCCGGTGGGCTCGTCGGACTCCTCACCGGACGCCTCGCCGGACGGTACGGCCGCGACCTCACCGTTCACCGCCGTACCGGTGGTCGGTTCCGTCACGGTGACGGACGTCTGGAGCCGCGTGCTGACGTCCTGACCGGGCCAGATTGTTATGACTGGGCCAGATTGTTATGGAGGTTTAACGCGGGACACTTTCTAGACACAGGTGAGGTTTCTAGCCTCACGCCATGTCCCGCCACCGATCCACCCGAAACACCCGCGGTTCCGCAGCCCGCGGTGCCGTCCGACGCCGGGCCGCGTTCCCCGTGCTCATGGCCGTCGCCGTCCTCCTGGCTGTCTGGGTGGCCATGGACTTCCCCCCGCTGTCCGGTGGCGACTCGGACGCCACCTCGCGTTCCAGTGACCTGGCGTGGTCGGCGACATCGGGCACCCCGGCCGCTCCGTCCGCCTCGGCCTCCCCTTCGCCTTCCCCCTCCCCCTCCGTCGACCAGGATCAGGTCCTCTCCGAGCGGCTCGCCCCGCTCCTGAAGGCCACGACAGCCTCCCTCTCCGTGGCCGTGCTCGACGTGGAGAACGGAGACAGCGCGGACTACCGCGAACGGGCCGGGAAGACGTACGACACGGCCAGCATCGTGAAGGTCGACATCCTGGCGGCCCTGCTGCTGGAGGCGCAGGACCAGGGCCGGGTACTCACCGCGCGGGAGAAGAAGTACGCGACCTCCATGATCCAGGTGAGCGACAACGCTTCGGCCGACGCCCTGTGGCAGGCGATCGGCGGGGCGGACGGTCTGGACGCGGCGAACAAGCGGCTCGGTCTGACGGCGACGACCGGCGGCAGCGGGGCGCTGTGGGGGCTTACGCAGTCGACGGCGGCTGACCAACTCGCCCTCCTCACCGCCGTGTTCGGCGACGACTCCGATTCCCCGCTGGGTTCGGGCTCGCGGACGTACATCCAGGGCCTGATGGGCGGGGTAGCGGCGGACCAGGACTGGGGCGTGTCGGCCGCCGGGTCGGTGACGGGGCTGAAGAACGGATGGCTGGCGCGGAGCGCGACGGGGCTGTGGGACATCAACAGCATCGGCCGGATAGTGGCGGACGGGCATGGCTATCTGGTGGCCGTGCTGTCGAGCGGCAGCGTCAGCAAGGAGGCCGGGATCTCGCTGGTGGAGAAGGCGGCGAAGGCGGCGGTGGCGGTGTCGGCCGCCGGCGACTCCGCGTAAAGGACTTCGCGTAAAGGACTCCACGTAGAGCCGTGCGGATCCGGCGTGCGGATCCGGCGTGCGGATCCGGACGGCTTTCGCGGCTCGCCCGGGTGTCGGCTCGGGGTGTCAGGGCCCCCTTGCGTCAGCACAAGAAACCATTAGGTTAGGCTCACCTAAGTCTTTGACCGGATCTGTCGTGGTGCTCGACAGTTCAGCCCGATCTCACCCCATCCCGAGGTAGAGCCAGCCGTGTCCGTCCAGTTCCCGCCCTCCGCCGCGCCGCGATCCGCCTACCCTGTCGACGTACTCCCCGCCCCGGTCCGGCGTCGGCTGCTGGAGCTGGCCGACGCCGGCCGGCCGCTGTCGGCCTACGTGTACGACGGCGACGTCGCCGCCGGACGGGCCCGTGAGCTGCGCGCGGCCCTGCCGGAGTGGGCGGCGGTGTACTACGCGGTCAAGGCGAACTCGTTCCCCGGCGTCGTCGAGGCGCTCGCCCCCTACGTCGACGGCTTCGAGGTCGCGTCCGTCGCGGAGCTCGAACTCGCCCTCCGTGCAGGCCGATTCCAGGGTCAGGGCGCCGAGAGCTCCGCCGCTCCCCTCCCCGCCGTCCCCGTCGTCGCCGCCGGACCCGCCAAGTCCGTCCCCGTCCTCACCGCGCTGGTGCGCGCGGGCGTCGAGGCGATCAACGCCGAGAGCCTGCTCGAACTCCACCGCATCAGCCGGATAGCCGTCGCCGAGGGCGTCACCGCACGGGTCGCGCTGCGCGTGAACCCGGCCGAGATCCCGATCACCGGCGCGCTCCTCATGGGCGGCGCCGCCTCCCAGTTCGGGGTCGCCGAGCCCGACGTACCCGACGTGCTGCGCGAGGCGCGGAAGCTGCCGGGGCTCGATCTCGTCGGCTTCCACATCCACGCCGCCTCCGGCAACCTCGACGCGGCCACGCACGCCGCGTATCTGCGCTGGTGCGTGGAGTGGAGCGTACGGACCGCGCGCGAGACCGGCATCGAGCTGCGGCATGTGGACATCGGAGGTGGCATCGGGGTGGCCTTCGAGGGCGAAGAGCCCTTCGACGTGGGCCGGTTCGGTGAACTGGCCGCCGGGATCGAGCCGCCCGCCGGGGTGAAGGTCATCCTCGAACCCGGCCGGTTCGTGGTCGCCGACTGCGGCTGGTACGCCGCCGAGGTGACCGACGTGAAGACCTCGTACGGCGAGTCGTTCGCCGTCCTGCGCGGTGGCATCAACCACTTCCAGCTGCCCACGTCCTGGGACATCGTGCACAACGTGGCGGTGCTGCCCGTCGAGAAGTGGGGCGAGGAGTGTCCGCGCCCCACGGCCGAGAACACCCGCGTCACCGTCGTCGGTGAACTGTGCACCCCCGAGGACACACTTCTGCGCGATGTCCTGATCGACCGGGTACGCGCGGGCGACCTGATCGTTTTCCCTTACGCGGGCTCCTACGGATGGGAGTTCGCCATGCACTCCTTCCTCGGCCACCCCGTCGCCGAGCGCCATCTGCTCTGAGCCCAACGCCTCTCCGTCTTTCTTTCTCATACTCCGGAGCCGTGTCATGACCGTGCCCCCCATCACCCTGCCCGCGAGCGGGCGGCCCGATCCCGCCGCCACCGCCCCTGCCGCTGGTGCCACCGCCGATGGCATCCTGCGGCGCCAGCGCGCCCGGGAGTCCTCGGCACGCACGTACGCCCGTTCGTTCCCGATCGTCCCGGCCCGCGCCAAGGGCATGACGATCGAGGGGACGGACGGCCGCCGTTATCTCGACTGCCTCTCCGGCGCGGGGACCCTCGCGCTCGGCCACAACCACCCCGTCGTGCTGGAGGCCATCCAGCGCACCGTGGAGAGCGGGGCGCCGCTGCACGTCCTCGATCTGGCGACCCCGGAGAAGGACGACTTCACCGACGCGCTCTTCGCCACCCTGCCGAAGGCCTTCGCGGACCGCGCCAGGATCCACTTCTGCGGGCCGGCCGGTACGGACGCCGTCGAGGCGGCGCTGAAGCTGATGCAGACCGCGACCGGCCGGCACGGGGTGCTCGCCTTCACCGGCGCGTACCACGGCATGACGGCGGGCGCGCTGTCGGCGACCGGCAACGTCGCGATCAGGGAGCGGGTCGCGGGCGGCGCGGCCGAGGTGACCCGGCTGCCGTATCCGTACGCGTACCGCTGCCCGTTCGGGGTCGGCGGCGAGCGCGGTGCCGAACTGGCCGCCACGTATACGGAACGGCTGCTGGACGATCCGTCGGGCGGGGTCGTACCGCCCGCCGCGATGATCGTCGAAGCGGTGCAGGGCGAGGGCGGCGCGGTGCCCGCGCCGGACGGCTGGCTGCGGGAGATGCGGCGGATCACCGGCGAGCGGCGGATCCCGCTGATCGTGGACGAGGTGCAGACGGGCGTCGGGCGCACGGGCACGTTCTGGGCGATCGAGCACAGCGGGATCGTGCCGGACGCGATGGTCATGTCGAAGGCGATCGGGGGGAGTCTGCCGCTGGCCGTGATCGTGTACGACCAGGACTACGACGGCTGGCTGCCCGGCGCGCACACCGGCACGTTCCGGGGCAACACCCTGGCCATGGCCACGGGTGCGGCGACGCTGCGGTACGTGGCCGCCGAGGGGCTGACCGAGCGCGCGGCCGTCGTGGGCGCGCGGATGAGTGCGCGGCTGGAGGGGCTGCGCTCCGAACTGCCGGTGATCGGTGACGTCCGGGGGCGCGGGCTGATGATCGGGGTCGAGATCGTGGACCCCGAGGGGGAGTTGGACTCGTGCGGCGCCCACCCGGTCGCCCCGGAGGTGGCGGAGCGGGTGCGGTCGGCCTGCCTGGAGCGCGGGCTGATCGTGGAACTGGGCGGGCGCTTCGGCTCGACCGTCCGGCTTCTCCCGCCGCTGGTCATCACGGACGAGCAGGCGGAAGCGGTGCTGGAGCGGCTGGCGGACGCGATCGCCGAGGTGTCGGGGCAGCAGCGGGGACGGCGCTCATGAGGACGGGAATGGGGACGGAGACGGAACCGGGAACGGGGACAGGACCGGGGACAGGACCGGGAACGGGGACAGGACCGGGAACGGGAACGGGACCGGGAGCGGGAGCGCGGACGGTGACGGGAGCGCGGACGGCGGGCGCGGCGGCAGGTGTGGCGCTGGGCGCGACGGCGGGCGCGGCAGTGGGCGCGGACATCGCACGTGCCATGCCGGGCGCCGTGGTGGGCGCGGACATCGCGAGCGCCGCGCCGGAGGCCGGGCCGGGCGCCCGTCCCGGGGCTCAGGCCGCGCCGGAGCCCCCCTCGCGATCAGTCCCCGTCCCCCTCACCGCCCTGTCCGGCGGGACCAGCGGCGCCAACGCCCTGGCGCCGCTCGTGGACACCGTGATGGACGCCCTCGCCCGGGGCGCCCGGCGGCGCGGCGGGCCCATCGCGTCCGGCCGGCCGGGGGATGTCGCGGCCACCGTCAGCGAGGTGTTCGGCGGTCCGGCCGCCGTCACCGGCGCCGAGGCGCTCGACCGCCTCACCGAACTCCTCGCGCACGGCAGCGCCGACCCGGCGGACGCCGCCTGCGCCGCCCATCTGCACTGCCCACCCCTCGCCATCGCCGTCGCCGCGGATCTGGCGGTCTCGGCCCTCAACCCGTCCCAGGACTCCTGGGACCAGGCGCCCGCCGCCACCGCTCTGGAGACGCTGCTGCTCCGGGAGTTGGCCGCCCTGGTCGGGTACGAGCCCGAGCAGGCGGCCGGGGTGCTCACCTCCGGTGGTACGGAGTCCAACCTCATGGGCCTGATGCTGGCCAGGGACCGCGTCCTCGGCGCGGCGTCAGGGCGGCAGGTCGAGCTGGCGGGTGTGCCCGGCGCCGGAACGGAGCGCGCGCCCCGTCCCCGTATCCTCGCCTCCGCCGCCGCGCACTTCTCCGTACAGCGCGCCGCCGCCCTGCTCGGGCTCGGTGAGCACGCGGTGCTGCCCGTCCCGGTCGACCAGCAACTCCGTATGGATCCGGAGGCGTTGGCGGCCGTACTGGACGGCTGCGCCGAGCGCGGGGAGCTGCCGGTCGCGGTCGTCGCCACCGCCGGTACCACCGACACCGGCGCCATCGACCCGCTGCGCGCCTGCGCGGCGCTCGCCGCCGAGCACGGCGCCTGGCTGCATGTGGACGCCGCGTACGGAGGCGGCGCCCTGCTCTCCGACCGGCTCGCACCGCTCCTGGACGGTCTCGGACTCGCCGATTCCGTCTCGCTCGACTGGCACAAACTGGGCTGGCAGCCGGCCGCGGCGGGCGTCTTCCTGGTGCGGCGGTCGGAGACGTACGCCTCGCTCGCACGCCGGGCCGTCTATCTCAACCCGGCCGACGACGAGGAGGCCGGTTACCCGAGCCTGCTCGGGCTCTCGCTGCGTACGACGCGCCGGGCCGACGCCTTCAAGATCGCGGTCACTCTGCGGACGCTGGGCAGGGAGGGGCTGGGCCGGCTGGTCGACGCCTGCCGCGAGCTGGCCGTGTCGGGAGCGCGGGCGGTGGCGGAGCATCCACGGCTGGAGCTGCACTCCGAACCGGTGCTGACGGCCTTCCTGTTCCGCTATCTGCCGGAAGCTCCCCCCGACGGTGCGCGGGAGAGCGCGGCCGCGTACGGGGCACGCTGCGACGCGGTCAACGCCGACCTGCGGCGCAGGCTTCTGCGCGAGGGCAGCGCCGTCGTCGGCCGCACCGAACTCCCCGGCGAGGGGCCGGGGCGCGTACGGCTCAAGCTCACCCTGCTCAACCCGCACACCACCACCGCCGAGGTGGAGCGGCTGCTGCACGCCGTCGTGGCGGCGGGGCGCGCGGAGGAGGAGGCGCGGTGACCGTACGGACAGCAGCCGGATCCCCCACCTCCCACGACCCCGTCCCGTACGACCCGCTGGACCATCCCGACCCGCTTGACCATCCCGACCCGCTCCGGGCCGGGGACTCGGCCGCCACCGAGACGCTCCTGCGCGCGTACGTACGGGAGACCGGCACCGACGTGCCGGCCACCGGGCAGGTGCTCCAGCTGTCCCTGCCCGCCAGCCGGCTGACCCTGCGCGTCCCGGTGCGGTACCGGTCGGCCACCGGCTGGCACCGTTTCGGCGAGGCCCGCGTCGTGACCTCCGACCCCGCCGCCCCGTCCGGAGAAAACGCCCCGCCCGAAGAGTGCGCCCCGGCTGAAGGCTGCGCCCCGGCTGAAGACCGCGTCCCGGCCGAGGTGAGCGGCACGCTCCCGGCCGACACCGCGTTCGTGGCCGCCGCGCTGATCCGCGAGTCCACTCTCGGCCGTGCCGCACCGCCCCATCTCGGCGGGGACGCCGTGGGCCGCGTCCTCAACTCCGCCGCCCGTACCGCCGCGCATATCGCGCGGCGGCGCGCGGAGGGGGAGCCGGCGGGCGAGCAGGACCACGGGCTGACGCCCTTCCTCGGCGCCGAGCAGGCGCTGCTGCTCGGCCATCCCTTCCATCCGGCGCCCAAGAGCCGAGAGGAGGCGTCCGATCGCGAACTGGACGCCTACTCGCCCGAGTTGCGCGGGTATTTCCCGCTGCACTGGTTCGCCGCGCATCCGGAGATCGTCGCCGGGGAGAGCGCCGACGGCCGCTCCCCCGCCGAGCTGCTGCGTCCGCTCGCCGCCGACGCCGGGCTCGAACTGCCGCCCGGGATGGTCCCCGTACCCGCGCACCCCTGGCAGGCGCGCGAGGTCCTCGGCCGTCCCGAGGTGGCGGCACTGCTGGACGCGGGGCTGCTGCGGCCCCTCGGGCCCGGCGGACCCGCCTGGTACCCGACGTCCTCCGTACGGACGGTGCACCGGCCGGGCGCCGACGTCATGCTGAAGCTGTCGCTCGGTATGCGGATCACCAACTCCCGCCGCAACAACCTCCGTTCGGAAATGCGTCTCGGCGTACGCGCCGCCCGGCTGCTGGCGGCAGGACCGGCGCGGCGGCTGCGCGCCGAGCATCCCGAGTTCGGCATCCTGCGGGACTTCGCCTGGGTGTCGGCCGGTACGGGCGAGGCGGAGACCGGTCTGGAGACGGCCGTCCGCGACAACCCGTTCAACGGCGCGGGCACCGACGGGCTGTGCGTGGCCGGTCTGGTCGCCGAGCGCACCGGCCCCGGCGACGGCACCCCGCCCCGCCATCGCGCGCTGCTCTCCCGGGCCGTCGGGCGCGCCGCCCGCGCGCAGGGGGTCTCCACGGCCGAGGCGTCCGCGCGCTGGTTCGCCGCGTATCTCGACGTGCTCGCCGTACCGCTGATCCGGCTCCAGGCGTGGTACGGCATCGCGCTGGAGCCGCACCACCAGAACACCCTGGTCGCGCTGGACGCGCACGGGATGCCCCGGGCCGGCTGGTACCGCGACAGCCAGGGCTACTACGTGGCCGCCTCCCGCGCCGACGAGGTGGAGCGGCTGCTGCCCGGCGCGGCCGACGGGCTGGAGCTGGTCTTCGACGACGCGTTCGTGGACGAGCGGGTCGCGTACTACCTGGGCATCAACAACCTGCTCGGTCTGGTGGGCGCGTTCGGCGCGCTCGGCCTCGCGGGCGAGGAGGAGCTGCTGCGCGTCCTGCGCGCCCGGCTGGAGCGGCTGCGTACCACCGAGCCCGGCGCGAAGGGGCTGCTCGACCTGCTGCTCGACGCGCCCGTGCTGCGCTGCAAGGGCAACTATCTGACCTGCGTGGACGGGCTCGACGAACTCGTCGGCGACGTCCACACCCAGTCCGTCTACATCGACCTTCCCAATCCCCTCGCGGAGGCCCTGCGGTGACGACCGAACAGGCGACGACCGAACTCACGCATACGCGTACGCACGAGCACGGTCCCGGGCACGAGTACGGACCTGGGCACGAGTACGGTCCCGGACACGAGACGTACGATCTGGTCGGCGTCGGCATCGGGCCGTTCAACCTCTCGCTGGCCGCGCTCGCCGACGGCGCTCCGGGGCTCCGTACGCTCTTCCTCGACGCGAAGCCCGCCTTCTCCTGGCACCCGGGGCTGCTGATGGAAGGAACGGTTCTCCAGGTACCGTTCCTCGCCGACCTGGTGACCATGGCGGATCCGACCAGCCCCTGGTCGTATCTGAACTATCTGCGGGAACACGACCGGATGTTCCCGTTCTTCTTCTCCGAGCGGTTCCACATACCCCGCCGCGAGTACGACCACTACTGCCGCTGGGTCGCCGAACACCTGCCGTCCTGCCGCTTCGACGCGCGCGTCACGGAGGTGGAGTGGGACGAACGCGACGAGGTGTTCGCCGTCACCCACCATTCGGCCGACGGCACGGTCTCGCGCGTACGGGCCCGGCAGCTCGTGCTGGGCGTCGGTACGGAGCCGGTCGTCCCCGAGCCGCTGCGCCCGCTGCTCACCCCCGCGCACGCGGGGCGCGTACTGCACAGCGCCGACTACCGCACCCACCGGGCGCGGCTGGCCGGACTCGACGATGTCACGGTCCTCGGGGCGGGCCAGTCCGGCGCCGAGGTCGCCCTCGATCTCCTGCGCCACCAGGACGGTTCCGGCGCGGGCGGCCCGTACGTCCGCTGGCTGGCCCGTACCCCCGCCTTCGCGCCGATGGAGTACTCCAAGATCGGTCTTGAGCACTTCACGCCCGACTACATCCGGTACTTCCGCGCCCTGCCCGAGGAGCGGCGCGAGCGGCTGGTGCGCGAGCAGTGGCAGCTGTACAAGGGCGTCAGCGAGGAGACGCTCGGCGAGATCCACGACGAGCTGTACGAGCGGACCATCGGCGGTACGGAGCCGCGCGCGGCGCTCCACCCGGGCGTCGCCGTCGTCGCGGTCGTCGCGGCGGAGCCCGAGGACGACGGCAACGGCGGCGACGGCGGCTATGTGCTGACCTGCCGGCATACGCAGCAGGACGCGCTGTTCGAGGTGCGGACGTCGGCGATCGTGGCGGCCACCGGATACGCGGCGGCGCGCCCGGCCTTCCTGGACGCCATGGCGAAGCTGGTGGACTGGGACGAGCAGGGGCGCTACCGGATCGACGGGGACTACCGGGTGGCGCTGGACGCGAGCGTGTCCGGCGCGCTGTACGTGCAGAACGCGGAGCTGCACACGCACGGTGTCGGGGCTCCCGATCTCACGCTCGGCGCGTGGCGGGCGGCGACGATCCTCAACGCGGTGGCGGGGAGGACGGTGCTGCGGGTGCCGGAGCGGGCCGCATGGACGACGTTCGGGGTGCCGGGGGCTGCTGAGGTGCCGGGGGCCGCTGAGGTGGCAGGGGCCGCTGAGGTGGCAGGGGCCGCTGAGGCCGGTCAGGGATCCGCTCAGTCGGCGGGTGCCGAGGCGGCGGTCGTGCGGCCGTGACGGTGGTGACGTCCGCGAAGTCCTCGGCAGGCGACCGGCCGCCGCGCGCCAAGGCCGTGCTGATCGCCGTGGTCGGACTGCATCTGGTGGCCGAGACGGCGCTGACGCCGTTCCTGCCCCAGCTGTTCGACCGGCTGTACGGCATCGACGACCCCGGCGCGACGGGCCTCTACCTCTGGATCTGCCGCATCGTCGGCCTCGCCGCGCTCCCGCTGTGGGGCCTGGCCGCGCGCCGCTGGCCGCTGCACCGGCTGGTGCTGGCGGGGCTCTGCGGTTCGGCGGTGCTCGATCTGCTGCTCGGCATGGCGCCGAGCTATACCGCGTACACGGTCCTCTCCACCGCCGTCGTGGCCACCAACAGCGCGCTCCTGCTGGCCTATCCGGCCTTCATCGCCGAGCACCGCGACGAGCCGTGCGAGGGCGAACGGGCCCGGCTCGTCGGGGTCATGTCGCTCGTGGTCGTCTTCCATCTGTCGGTGGTGGTCTCGACGCTGGTGGGCACGGGCGTGCTGGCGCTGCCGCAGCCGCGGATCGGTATCTCGGCGTTCGCGGTGCTGGATGTGGTGCTGGCGGTGCTCGCGTACCGCGTGCTGGGACGGCGGGGAACACCGGATCCCGAGCCGGATCCCGAGCCGGATCCCATCTCCCCGGGAGAAACCCGGCGGGCCGCGCGCCCAGCGGCCACCCGCCGTGCCCGGTTCCTGAGCCCCCGGTTCCCGAGTCCTCGATTCCTGAGCCCTCGATTCCTGAGCCCGCGGTTCCTGCTGCTCGCCCAAGTCGCCCTGATCGGGCTGGCCTTCGACTTCGCGGTGAATGTGGCGCGGCCCTTCTTCACCGAGTTCGCCGGGACGTTCGGCAGCGGCTCGGTGGGCGCGGCGGCGCTGTTCTTCCTGCCGAGCGTCGCCGCCCTGGCCGTCCTCCCCGCGGTCCGGCGCTGCCATGACGTCCTCGGTGACCGGCTGCTTCCGCTCGCCCTGCTGGCGGGCGCGGCGGGCTACGCGTGGCAGGCGTACGCCACCGGGCTGCCGGGGCTGGTGGGCGGTCGCGTCCTCTTCGGCGTGGGCCTGGGCCTCGGCCAAGTCGCGGTGGAGCTGCGGACGTTCCGCGCCACCGGCACCTCGGGCCCGGCCTTCACCGGCGTGGAGACGGCCCGTTCTGCGGGCCTGCTGGCCGCGCCGCTGGTGGCCACGGCGGCGGTCTCGCACGATCTCGCGTTCCCGCTGCTGGTCGCGGCGGCGGTGCAGGTGGTGGGGACGCTGCTGGCGCTACGGGGCATGCGCGGCGCGCCCGTCAGCCGCCCTGTCGAGCCCATGCGGTCCACCGGGCCGCCCGGATCCACCGTCCCGGACCCCCTACCCACCCGCACGTACTCCGAGGAGATTCCCCGATGAACCACCCCACCCGCGACGCCTGGACGCAGGCGGGCCGACGTCTGCTGGTCAAGGCCGTCGAGGAGTTCGCGTACGAGGAGCTGCTCGTCCCCGTACGCGACGACTCCGCCGACCCCACCGACCCCACCGACCCCACCGACCCGACCGACTCCGCCGACTCCGTCGGCTCCACCAACGCCGCGTCCCCGTCGGGCTCGTACCGTCTCGACTTCGGCGACGGCGTGCGCTGGACCTTCCGCGCCGCCCGTGGCACCTTCGCCACCTGGCGCGTCGAGCCCGGCAGTCTCCGCCGTCACCCCGACACCCCGGCGGGCGAAGAGGCCGGCCCCGAACGGCTGCTGCTGGACGCCCGTACCACTCTCGGCTGGGACGGTCCCACCACCGCCGAGGTGCTGCGCGAGCTGACCGCCACGCGGCGCGCCGACGCCGAGGCGATCGGCCGCGCCCTGCCCGCCGCCGACCTCGCCGATCTCGGGCACCTCGATCTGGAGGCGTACCAGGACGGCCATCCCTGCATGCTCCTCAACAAGGGCCGGCTCGGCTTCTCCGCGTCGGACGCCGCCGCGTACGCGCCGGAGACGGCCCGTGCCGTCCGGCTGAACTGGATCGCCGTGCACGGCGATCTCGCCACCTACGCGGGCGTGCCCGGACTCGACGCCGAGCAGCTGCTCTCGGAGGAGCTGGACGGACCCACGCGCGAACGTTTCGCCACGAGCCTTTCCCAAGCGTGCGCGACGAGCGGCTTCGCCGCCGACGCGTTCGTCTGGCTGCCCGTCCACCCCTTCCACTGGGACGAGGCCGTCGCCACGCTCTTCGCGCCGTATCTCGCCGACGGCCGTATCGTGCCGCTCGGCGAGAGCGCCGACCGCTACCGCCCGCTCCAGTCGATCCGTACCCTCGCCAATCTCGACCACCCGGAACGGCGCAATGTGAAGGTGCCGCTCCTCATCCGCAACACCCTGGTGTGGCGCGGGCTCTCCACCGAGCCGACCGAGGCGGCGCCGGATGTGAGCGCGTGGCTGAAGGCGGTGCGCGAGGGCGATCCGTATCTCCGGGACGAGCTGCGCTTCCACCCGCTCGGCGAGGTCGCGGCCGTGGCGGTCGGCCATCCGCTGTACGAGTCGGTGAAGGACGCCCCGTACCGCTATCACGAGCTGCTCGGCGCGGTCTGGCGCGAGCCCGTCGCCGCGCTGCTCCAGGAGGGCGAGCGCGCCCGCACGATGGCGTCCCTGCTCAAGACCGGCTCCGACGGGCGCTCGCTCACCGCCGAACTGGTGGCACGCTCCAGGCTGTCGGGGGCCGGCTGGCTGGAACGGTTCTTCGCCGCCCTGCTGCCGGGGCTGCTGCACTACCTCTACCGGTACGGGGTCGCCTTCTGCCCGCACGGCGAGAACACCGTCATCCTCTTCGACGGCGACGAGATTCCGGCCGGCATCGCCGTCAAGGACTTCGCGGAGGACGTGAACCTCCTCCCGGGCGCCCACCCCGAGTACAAGGGGCTGACGGAGCGCGCGGACCGCGTACTGCTGCGCTGGCCGGCCCACGAGCTGGCGCACTCGCTCCTCAGCGCGGTCTTCGCCGGGCACTTCCGGTTCTTCGCGCCGCTGGCGGCCGAGCACCTGGGCGTGTCGGAGGAGGAGTTCTGGGCGCTGGTACGGGCGGAGATCGAGCGCTACCACGCGCGCTTCCCCGAACTGGCCGACCGCTTCGAGTCGTTCGGGCTCTTCGCCCCGTCCTTCGACCGCGTGGCCCTCAACCGCGAGCAGCTGCTCGGCGGCGGCTTCCACGACCGGGCGGAGCGCGACGAGGGCTTCGACGTCGTGCACGGAACGGTGACCAACCCCCTGGCTGCGGAGGTCGCTACGACGGAGGTCGCTACGGAGGTGACGGAATGACGGCGCACGACGCGATGACGGCGCACGACGGAGCGACGGCTTACGACGGAACGGCGGCGTACGAGCGGCTACGGGCCGAGGTCGCCGCGGGCACGGTCGAAGAGGTGATCGTCGCCGTGCCCGACCTTCAGGGCCGGCTCCAGGGCAGCCGTCTCTCGGCCCCGTACTTCCTCGAAGAGGCCGCCCGGTACGGCTTCGGCGCGTGCGTCTATCTGCTCGCGTCCGACGTGGAGATGGGCACCGGCCCCGGCTACGCGATCGACGCCTGGCAGAGCGGCTTCGGTGACTTCGTCCTGCGCCCCGACCCGGCCACGCTGCGTACGCGGCTCCCGTGGGACGACGGTACGGCCCTGATCCTCGCCGACGCCGTCTGGCCGGGCCCCGGCGGAGCCCCGGTCGACGTCGCGCCCCGCCAGGTGCTGCGCGCGCAGCTGGACCGGCTGGCGGAGCGCGGGCTCACCGCGTTCGCCGGTACGGAGCTGGAGTTCCTGCTCTTCCTCGGCTCGTACCGGGCCGCCTGGGAGTCCCGCTACCAGGGCCTGGCCACCGGCACCCCGTACAACGTCGACTACTCCCTCCAGGGCCTGTCCGAGATCGAGCCGGTGGTGCGCCGGATCAGACGCGAGATGGGGCGGGCCGGGCTGGCGATGGAGACGGCGCGCGGGGAGTGCCACGCCGGTCAGTACGAGATCGTCTTCCGGTACGCCGAGGCGATGACGACCTGCGACAACCACGTCTTCTTCAAGAACGGCGCCAAGCAGATCGCCGCGCAGGAGGGGGTGGCGCTGACGTTCATGCCGAAGTTCGACGAGGGCGAGGGCAATTCCTGCCACATCCATCTCTCGCTGCGGGCGACGGACGGTACGCCGGTGCTGGCCGACGCGACCGCCGATGACGGGATGTCGGAGCTGATGCGGCACTTCGTGGCGGGCCAGCTCGCCTGTCTGCCGGACTTCGCGCTGCTGATGGCGCCGAACATCAACTCGTACAAGCGCCTCCAGCCGGGCGCGTTCGCCCCGACGGGCATCACCTGGGGCCGCGACAACCGCACGTGTCCGGTACGGGTGGTGGGGACCGGCTCCTCGCTGCGGATCGAGCACCGCGTCCCGGGCGGCGACGCGAACCCGTACCTGGCGGTGGCGGCGGCGGTCGCGGCCGGCCTGTACGGCATCGAGAACCGCCTCCCCCTCCCGCCCCCGCACACGGCCAACGCCCTGGCCGACGCCTCCGTACCGCGCCTGCCGGCGACGCTGACCGAGGCGCTGCACCGGTGGGAGCGCAGCGAGATCGCGGCGAAGGTGTTCGGCGAGCGGGTGGTGACGCACTACGCGCAGGCGGCGCGGACGGAACTGGCGGCGTTCGAGACGACGGTGACGGACTGGGAGCGGATGAGGGGATTCGAACGGCTCTGACCGGTGTGACCGGTGTGACCGGCGAACGGCGACCGTCGACCGGTGCGCCGGAATGCGGAGGCCCCGCACGCGACCTCGGAGGAGTCGCGGTGCGGGGCCTTTCGTGTGGTCCGCGCCGGGAGATCCGGCGGTCCGGCGGTCCGGCGGTCGGGGCTCAGGCTCAGCGCGCGGCGGCGGCGTAGCTCTTCTCCATCGCGTCCAGTACCTGGCCCGCGCCGGTGTAGCCGATGCCGAGCATCCACAGGTTGTCGTCGACCTTGAAGGCCATGTCCTTCTTCACCGCGTCCAGGTTCTTCCACAGCGGGCCGCCGATGGTGTCGGTCTCCTTGGCCTTCTTCGCGTCGCCGTAGGTGGAGTAGAAGATGACGTCGGCGTTGGCCTTGTCGATCTGCTCCGGGCTGACGTCGAGCGAGAAGCCGGTGGTGTCCTGGTTGGCGGGTCGGCCGACCTGGAGGTCCTTGAAGAGGGAGCCGACGAAGGTGTCGTTCAGATAGAGCCGGGTGTCCGCGCCCTCCACGAAGCGTACGAAGCCGACCTTGGTCTGCTTCGCCTTCGCGGCCCCGCCCAGCGCGTCGGTCAGCCGCTTGACGTGCGCGTCGTAGTCGGCGACGACCTTCTTCGCCTCGTTCTTCCTGCCCAGGGCGTCCGCGTGCAGGTCGAAGTTCTTGCGCCAGGTCGGCCCGGTGGTGTCGGAGAAGACGGTCGGGGCGATCGCGGAAAGGGACGTGTAGTTCTTCTCGTCGCGGACCTTGCTGCTCAGGATCAGGTCCGGCTTGAGCGCGGCGATCGCTTCGAGGTTCGGCTCGGCGATCAGGCCGACGGGCTTGATCCCCTTGAGCTTGTCCTCGGGGAGGTACGTGGAGAAGGGGGCCTTGTCGACGACGGTGGTGGCGCCGACCGGGGTGACGCCGAGGGTGACGGCCGAGTCGAGCGCGTCCGTGTCCAGCACGACGACCCGCTTCGGTGCGTCGCCGACCCGCACATCGCCCATGACCGTCTTGACGGTGTGCGTACCGGCACCGCCGTCGGCGGCCTTGCCGCCCTTGTCCGCGGCCTTGTCGTCGCTGCCGCACCCGGCGAGCGTGACGGCGAGTGCGGTGACGGCGGCGGCCACGGTGAGGTGGCGGCGGGTGAGGGTTCTGGACACGGCGGGGAGGCCTCCCTGATGACAGGCCGGACTCTTCCGGGCCTAAGTAAGGCAAACCTAACCTTTGTTCCGCCCAGGCAACAAGTCACGGTCGGATCAAGGTGCGACGTGCCACGAATGGAGCGACGGTGGGAAGGGCGGGAAGCGGCCGTACGAGCAGCACGCGAGTGGCACGCGAGTTCGAGCGGAGGACGCGATGAGCGGCACCGGGACGGTTTATGACTACGACGTGATCGTCCTCGGCGGCGGCGCCCCGGGCGAGCACGCCGCCGGTGCGCTCGCCGAGGGGGGCCTGCGCGTCGCCGTCGTGGAGCGTGACCTCGCCGGTGGGGAGTGCACCTACTGGGCGTGCATTCCGTCGAAATCGCTGCTGCGCCCCGGCGAGGCGGTGCAGGGCGCGCGTGACGCGGCGGGCACCGCCGAGGTCGATGTCAAGGCGGCCCTGGCCTGGCGTGACTACATGGTCTCCGACTACTCCGACGCGGGAGCCGCGCGATGGCTGGCGGACCACGGCATCGCTCTGATCCGCGGTCGCGGCCGGCTGGCGGGCACCGGGGTGGTGGAGGTCGACGGCGCGCGGTACACCGCCGGGCACGTCGTCCTGGCGAATGGCGCCGATCCCGTCGTACCGCCGCTTCCCGGCCTGCGGGAACTCGACGGCGTCTGGGGCACGCGCGAGGCGACCGGCATGAAGGCGGTGCCCGAACGCCTGATCGTGCTCGGCGGCGGGCCGGCCGGGGTCGAGCTGGCGCAGGTCGTGCATCGCTTCGGCGGCGAGGTCGTCCTCGTCGAGGCCGCCGAGCACCTGCTCGCCCGCGAGCCCGCGCCGCTGGGCGAAGCGCTCGGCAAGGCCCTGCGCCGCGAGGGGATCGAGCTGGTACTCGGCATGCACGCGACCGAGGCGCGCCGCGACGGCGAGGACTACGTCCTGGGGCTGGAGGACGGCCGCGAGCTGCGCGGCGACCGCCTGCTCGTCGCGACAGGCCGCCGCCCGCGCGTCGAGGGGATCGGGCTGGAGACCGTGGGCATCACGACGCGCGGCCGGGGGATCCCGGTCGACACGCGCCTGCGGGCGGGCGAGCGGCTGTGGGCGCTCGGCGATGTCACGGGCATCTGGCCCCTGACCCACGTCGGCGAGTACCAGGGCGAGATCGTCGCCGCGAACATCCTCGGCGAGCCGCGCGAGGCCCATTACGAGGCGGTCCCGCGCGTCACGTACACCGATCCGCAGGCGGCGTCGGTGGGCGCGGCCGAGGGCCGGTTCAGCGCCACCGCGCCGCTGTCGGAGGTCGCGAAGACGGCTACGTACACGCACGCCTACGCCGAGTCGAACGGCTTTCTGACGCTTCTGAGCGACGGTGAGGTGCTGACCGGCGCCTACGCGCTCGGTCCCGAGGCCGGGGAGTGGATGCAGCAGGCCACGCTGGCGATCCGTGCCCGCGTCCCGCTCGATGTGCTGCGCGACACGATCCAGCCGTTCCCCAGCTTCTCGGAGATCCACGCCGCCGCGCTGAAGGCGCTCAGCCGAGAGATCAGGGGGGCGCGGGAGCCGGCCGGGGCGTGAACGCGGCGAACTGGAGTCCGGGAGCACGGAGTCCGAGAGCGCGGAGTCCGGGAGCACGTCAGGAGGAATCATGAGCACCGCGGCATCTGTCTCGCTCGGCCACCGCGACCCGGCCCTGCTCGGCCAGACCGTCGTCGTCATCGGCGGGAGCGCCGGCATCGGGCTCGCGACGGCCAGGCACGCACGTGCCGAGGGTGCCGACGTGATACTGACCGGCCGGGACCCCGACCGGCTACGGAGCGCGGCGACGGACGTGAACGCACTCAGCACCGCCGCCTTCGACGCGAACGACCCGGCGCGGCTGAAGCGGTTCTTCCAGGAACTGCCGGAGCGGATCGACCATGTGATGATCACGGCCGGACACCCGCCCTACGGGCGGCTCCTCGACATGGACGCGGATCAGGCACGCCGGGCGATGAGCGAGCACATGGTGCTGCCGCTCGAAGTGGCGCGCCACGCCGTCTGCAGGGTGCGCCCCGGTGGCACGCTGCTGCACATGGGCGGCACCGGCGGCCGGCGGATCAGCCCCGGCTACGGAATCGCGGCGGCGGTGACCGCCGCGCTGCCCCTGCTCACGGCGAGCCTCGCGGTGGAGCTCGCGCCCATCCGCGTCAACCTCATCGCGGCCGGTTTCGTCGACACGCCGTTGTCGGCGGGACTCCTCGGCGAGGGACTCGACGCCCGTCGCGAGGAGTTGCGCGCCACCCTCCCGATCGGCCGCGTGGTCGGACCGGCCGACGTCGCGGCGCTCGCCGTCCACATCATGACCAATACGGCACTTACGGGCGCGACGTACGACATCGATGGTGGGCAGCAGTTCGTTGGCTGAGACTGGCAGCAGCCGCAGCCTGCCTGTCGACGCCAGTGAAGTGGAGCCGCCATGACCACACCCCGCGACTTGATGATCACCGCCATGGACGTGGTGCCCAGTCCGCCCGCGGCGGGTGAGCTGTCGCTCGCGCTGGCGGGAGCCGAGTTGGTCGACCTCCTGGCCGCCGAGGCCATCGGACTGGACGACGACCGGATCGTGCCCGCCCTCCGGCCGGCCCTGGCCGATCGCCTGCTGGACCAGGCAGCGGCGTCGCTCACCCGAGAACCGCCGTACGAGTCGGTCGCCGACTGGCTGTGGCGCAGAGGCAGCGGCCTGGCCTCGGCCTATCTGGCGGCCCTTGAGGCGGACGGGCAACTCACGCGCCGACGTCGCCGCGGGCTGCCGTTCCGGACCGGCCGGATGGTGCTGGCGGAGTCGCCCGACCGCCGCCGCGCGGCGGACCGCTGGGCGGCGCACGAGCCCGTCCTCACCGCGCTCGCGACGGCCGTGGGGATCCCGGGCCGCGACGGCGGAGACACAGGAGACAAGGGAACGGAAGAGGCTCCGGGCACTACCGACGACGCGACCGAGACCGTCATCGTCGCGGTCAATGAGGCGTTGCTGGAGCTGGAGGCCGTGCGGCAGCGGCGATCCATCGAGCAGGCGGCGTTCGACAACGTCTGGCGAGGCTACTGACGCGGCGATGCGGTCGCGCCCCCGAGCTACCAGGAGGCCCTGCCCTCATACGCGTATCGCCGAAAGATCACCCGTTGTGGGCGTCCTCCCACGCTTGGCGGATGTCGGCGGGAACGGGCCCTCGGGACGGTACGTCGTAGCCGTTCTCGCGGGCCCACGCGCGGAGGATCGCTGTGTCGAAGCGACCGGGGGGACGATGCTCGTAGGGCTGAGGTTTGAGGAGAACGGGGTGTGAGGGCGTGAACGTGCGAGGAATTTCGAGCAGGTCGCTCGGGAACTGGGGTACGCGCGTCTCGCCGGTGAGGACGGACACGAGGAAGCCGGTAAGAGTTCCGTCGTAGGTGAACCAGCGAGGCCCCCGGGCCTCGTTGACCGCGATCCGCCAGCGGCTGCTGTCGGTCGCGGGGTCGGTGATCCAGAAGAGGTACTCGCCGTTGCCGGTCACACCACAGGCGAAAAGGTGGTCGGGGTCGTAGGGCACCGGGTGTGTGCCACGGTCGTAGTCCGTGCGCAGCTGGGCACGGATCCGCGCGGGCATGGGGCCGGTGAGGTTGACGTACTCCGTGGGCCCGTGGGGATGGTAGAGGGTGAGGTAGTCGTAGAAGGTTCCGGGCCCGTACCGGTCGGCGAGGGCCTTGTAGTCCTCGGGCACGGGCATCCCGAGCGTGGCCTCGATTCCGTTCCAGTTGATGTGCATCGCCGGGTTCGGGGGAGGACACAGTCGGACGAGGGCCTCAAGATCATTCATTCAATTCCCAGTCTGCGTCGATTCTGCTGCGCTGCGTGGTCGGGGTTGGCGAAGCTGGTGTCCATGAAGTATCCGTCCGAGCCGTCTGCGGCCATGAAGATTTCGGAGGGCACCGAGGTCTTCTTGTCGTCGGTGTACTGAAGATAGACGCTGTACTGGACGGTCTGGCCCGGGACACCGTTGGCGGGATCTCCCATGACCGCGTTGTAGATGTCTTGCTCCAGATCGCGCATGTCGGGGCTGTTGGTGGGGTTCTGCGTGATGGTGAAAAGGTTGTCCAGGTTGTCGCCCGTGCCTCCGAGCATCCGGGCGAGCATGTGTCCACGGGCCTGGTTGTGGTCGTCGCCGTGGACGAAGCCCGGTGGCCTATGCCGCTTGTTCGCCTCGGTGCCCTCGTCGAGCATGTCGCGGGTGATCGTGGCGTGCATCTCGAAGGGGCGACCATGCTCGTCCCGTACGAAGACGACCCTTCCGCCCCAGGTGTGGTCCGGTGAGCATCCGGCCAGACCCAGGGGGTCCGCCATGACGAACGGGTTGCTGACGTAGGCGTACTGGTGCGGGGCGGGTGCCAGGCCGAGCGGGTCCGGGCTGATGTACCGCCCGTTGTCCGGATCGTAATAGCGCTGGACGTTGTAGTGGAGCCCCGTCTCCGGGTCGAAGTACTGCCCGGGATGGCGGAGCGGGGTGTACGCGCTGGCGTCGCTGTTCCACTGCGTCGTACCCCACGTCGTGGTACGCGCCCGCCAGGGGATGGATCCGTCGGGGGCCAGCATGTACTGCGGGCCGCCGGTGAGGTCGGTGACGATGGCGAAGAACCGCCGGTCGATCTCCCGCTGGTCCTCGCCGTCGGAGTCACCGTGAGTCTTCATCTCACGCTGAGCCAGGGGCCGCAGACCGAGGTAGTCCCATACCAGGACGGTGTTACCGGCCCGTTGTTCCGCCAGTTGTGGCCCGTCCCAGCCGAAGTGCACCGACTCAAGGACCGTGCCGTCGGCGTCGTGGTGGACCTTGGCGATCCTGCGGTTGAGGCCGTCGTAGACATAGCGCCAGTCGGTGCCGCCAGGAGTACGGACCTGGATCAGCCGGTCCGCCGCGTCCCAGGAGAACGTCCACGTCAGGCGTTTGCCGCTCAGGGAACGGCTGCTGCGTTCGACGAGCCGCCCTTGCGCGTCGTAGGTGTGGTGACGCCGGCCGGCACGGGTCAACAGGGTGCCCTCGTAGTGACGTTCACCCGCCCCGTCCTGGTCAGTCGCGGACCGGGTGCTGATGTCGGACGTCATTTGGTCGCCCGCGCTGTTGTACGTGTACTGCTCGCTCCAGCCCCGTGCCTGCACACCGGTGACACGGCCACCCGAATCCAGCGTGAAGGTACGGCGGCCGGTGATGTTGTCGTCGATGGCGACGGGTGTGCCGTCAGGCTGGTAGGTGAAGGCCCTGGCGAGAACCTCGGCGTCCGCCGTCTCCACGCTGTGCTCCGTGAGCCGGCCCACCGGATCCCAGGACTGCCGCATGACCAGTGAATCGTCGAGGGTTCTCGTGGTCTCCCTGCCCAGGGAGTCACGCTCGAAGCTGAAGGCGTGGTCCCCGACACCGTAGGCGGTCAATCCCTCGGGGCCGTAGCGGAGGCTGCTCTCGGCACCGGTAGGGGTACGCCGCCACACGCGTCGGCCCTGCGCGTCGTAGGCGTAGCGGAAGGTCCGCCCGTTCACCGTCTCCGACATCACGCGGCCGGTGATGTCGGTCTCGATGGTGATCCGGGCGTCGGGGCTCGCGATCTCCCGGACGGTGCCGCTGGAGGCGTAGGCGAAGGCGCAGAAGGTGCTTCCCTCGTGTATGACACGCTGCACCCGGCCGAGGACGTCACGCTCGTACTCCAGAACCTGCCCCGCCGCATTGCACCGCTCGACCAGACGGCCCACGGCGTCGTACGCGTAGGTCATCGAGTGGCCGTCGAAGTCCCTCTCCTCGACGAGCCGGCCGGCCAGGTCGTAGACGTAAGTCCACGAAGCACCGTCGGAGTTGGTGACCTGCGTCAAACGCAACTCGGTGTCATGAGTGAAGGCGTAGGAGGTTTCCTCCGCACTGGTTTCGAGAGGCAAATCGAAGTGGGTGTAGGAGTGGGCCCTGACTCGCCCCATCCGGTCGCTGTACCGCAGGAGGTTCCCCTCACCGTCCCAGGCCCACTCCTCCCGCGCACCGTCGGGCAGTTCACGCCACGCCGGCTTCCCCTCGACCGTCCACTCCTGGTGGACGGAGCCGCCGAGGGCGTCGGTGACGCCGGTCACACGACCGAAGGAATCACGGGTGCACACGGCTTCGGCACCGTTGACCGCGGTGATCGTTACGGGCAGGCCCGCCTCGTTGTTCCGGACGCGGATCGGGTCGCCCGCCGGAGGGCGGATCTCGACGACACCACCCGCACTGTCGTACCGGTACTCCGTCGTCGCCCCGAGAGGACTGACGACCGCCGTGCGATTGCCCCTCGCGTCGTACGCGTAGCGATACCGCGCGCCTCCCCGCTCGACCACCTCGACCGGTAGTCCGAGGTCGTTGTACGTGGCCGAGGTCCGCTCCCCGTCCGGCGCGGTCATCGCGACGACATTGCCGGAGGCGTCGCGCTCCAGCTCCGTTGTCCGCCCGAACGGATCAGTCGCCGCGAGGAGCCGGTCATAGGCGTCGAAGACGTACTGGCTGGTGTTCCCCAGAGGGTCGGTCTCCGCCACGACCTGACGACGGTCGTTCAGGCGGTACATGGTGGTGGCACCCTGGGAGTTGGTGAAACGGGTAACAGCGCCGCCCGACTCCGGATCCGTCTCGTAGCTGAAGGTGCTGGAGAGGTACCCGTCAGGGCCGATGGTGCGGGAGACGCGTCCCGCGGTGTCGTAGCGGTACTGGTAGGTGGAGTCGTTGCGGTCGGTCCAGGAGGTGACACGGGCGTCCGCGTCATAGGTGAAACGCAGGGCGCCGCCGGAGGAGTTGGTGACGGCGTCGAGGTTGCCGTCCTGGTCGTAGCCGTACGTCATGACGGTGACAGGACCGTCGGAAGTGCGCAGGACCGTGGAGCCTATTCGGCTGTCGCCGGTCGTGAGGGTGACGTGGTAGCCGCCGTCGTGGACGACGCTGGCGGGGGAACCGTCGGGGCGGCGATGGATGGAGATGCCGTTGCCGTGCCGGTCCTCGATCTCGGTCAGCCAGTGCGCCGTCGACGCACGGTACGGGCTACCGGTGAACCTCCGGACCAAGCCCGACCGGAGGTCCGTGACCGCGTACGTGGTCACGTCGTCGGCAAGGCCACCGTGCGTCAAAGGCAGGCGGTCACCTTCCAGCGGGAGGACACCCTCACGGTCGCCGACAGCGGGCAGGCGCGGGTAGACGAGGACCGAGCCGTCCTCACGGGCCCACAGCGCGCCGCGGCCGCGGGCGTCGAGTTCGATCCGCTCGTCGAGAGTGGAGGCCCAACTACGTCCGAACCAGTGCCCGTACCGGTACCCCGACCGATGCGTACGCCGCAGGGCGAGCGGAAGCGTGCCGGGAAGGGCGAGGTCCGTCTGAGGAAGCAGCATCTCACCGGTGGCAACATCGACAGGGTCGGTGGCGCAGACCGTCTTCTCCAGCGAGACCGCGTTGCCGCGGGGATCCTTCGTCGCTCCGTCGAGGGAGGCCGGCTTGGTGCGGGTGTCGTCCGGGTGCTTTCGGGCGGGGCTGCCGGAGTCGCCGCGCCTGTCGCCGAGGTCACCGTCGTCGCCCCGGCGATCGCCGCCGGTGATCTTCTTGATGCGGTCGTCGATGTCCTGGTCGGTGTTTCTGTGGTTCTTGGAGCTGAGGCCGATGGCGTCGGGCAGGTCCTTCCCGACGTGCTTGCCCATGTGGCTGTGGCCCTTGGTCAGCTTCTCGACCACGCCTTCGATGGTGGAGTCCAGGACGGCGGTGAGGGAGTCCTTGCCCTTCGCCCGGCCGTGGTGGCCCTTGGCCTTGCCGATCTTGCCCGCGGCGCGGGTGTTCATCGACACCTGCACGTTCGCGAGCTTCCCGCCGGTGCTGCCATGCGCGTCGTGGTCGATGCCCAGACCGCCGCCCGGACCCGAACCGCCACCGGCCGAGTTCAGCTGGAGACCGTCCTTGCCGGCCTGGACCGCCTGGCCGGCGTTGATGCCGTCCTGCTGACCGGCCACGTTCATCGCGGTCTGGATCGCCAGATCCGTCACGATGCTCTCCAACGCGGCCACCGCCGGCTCCATGAGGATCGCGGTGACCTCCGAGACCGCCGCCTCCGCCATCTCCTTGAGGATCCTCTTGAACGCGATACGGGTGGCCGCGATCTTCGCCCCCGCGATCAGCGTCGACAGCCCGGCCGTAACCGGCGCCAAAGCGAGCGTGATCCCCACCGTGGCGCACAGATCGGCGAGTTCCGCGACTGCGGCGATCTTCCGGGCCACGATGATGTCCGCCACCCGGTCCAACGCGGTCGCGATGAGCCGCGCCGCGCCCGCCAGATCCTTGTTCTTCCCCTGGACCTTCTTCCAGTGCGCGTCCAGCGCCGTCAGCGACTCACCCTGACCCGTCGACAACAACCGCTGGACGTGCCCGTGCGCCGTGTGCCCGTCGTCATCCGCATCGTCCGCGAACTCCCGCAACGCGTCGGCCATATCGCGGTACGCGTCCTCGTCGACGTTGGGCCAGCCGACACCCACGACGTCCAGCATCGTGTCGACACCCTCAGGAATGGTGTATCCCACGACCCATCAACCCCCGTTGACTGCAGGAAAAGTATGTAAAGACCCGTCAGCTTGCCACAACAGCCTTTCGATCATCCACGCCGTTCTCGGTCGGATCCGAGGAGGCTGCGCTTGGAGCGCGCGCCGGCGTCTGCGGGTGAGGACGAGGGGTAGTCGGGGCGGGCTGGTGGGTTCGGTGTCGGACAGGCCCCACTAGGGGTGGAAGGTTGTGGTGGCGTCGAGGGTGGCCCGGCCGGGCGTGATGTGATTGACCGGCGCGGTCTCGTCGCCGTAGCCGAAGGAGATCCCCACGAGCAGCTTGCCGCTGTCCAGGCCGAGTTCACCGCGGACGGTGTCGGCGCAGAAGCTCAGTAGTCCCTGCGGGCAGCTGTCCAGGCCGTACGCGGTCATCGCCAGTAGCAGTGTCTGGGTGTAGATGCCGACATCCGCGGCCAGGCGCGCCCCGGCGTCTCCGGCGTCTCCGGCAACGAAGAGGAACGCGACGTGCGGGGCGCCACCGAACCCGCCGCGCTCGCCGAGCAACTGGTCACGCTCGCCGACGGCGCGGCCAGCCGCGCGATGGTGCTGGATCAGCCCGACTACGGCCGGCACGCGCGCGCCGCCGCAGAGATCCTGCTCCACCAGGCTCTCGCGCCGACCGACTGAGAGGCCCATATGCCGACTTCGCGGGCCCGAGATGTGTGGCTGGTGGGGCGCGTGTGACGAGTGAGCCGACGCGAGCGTGACCAGAATCCCGTGAACAGTAAAAATCATACCAATGGGATCGAAGTTATGATAACAACGGTTGTAAAGTCACATGTATGCAGAAGCGGACCGCACGTACTCGGGAACGGGTGCTGGCCGCCGCAGCGGCTCTCCTCATGAGCGAGGGCCGCGCGGCCGTCTCCACACGCGCGGTGAGCGCCGCGGCCGGGGTTCAGCCACCGACGCTGTACCGGCTGTTCGGTGACAAGGAGGGATTGCTCGACGCGCTCGTGACCTACGGGTTCCAGCAGTACCTCGCCGAGAAGCAGGCCCTGGCAGAAACCGACGACCCCATCGCCGACCTGCGCCGCTCGTGGGACCTGCATGTGGAGTTCGGCCTTTCGCGGCCGGGCTTCTACGTGCTGATGTACGGGGAAGGGCGTTACCGGGGGGACATTCCCGCAGGTCTGGAGACCATCGCGATCCTGCGCCGGAACCTTGCCCGGGTGGCGGCCGCGGGCCGGCTTCGCATGAGCGTGGAGCGCGCGGCCCGGCTCATGCACGCCAGCGGTCTCGGTGTCGTGCTGTCGCTGATCGCCACCCCGCCCCCTGAGCGGGATCTTGAACTGCCGACGGTCGCCCGCGAACACGTACTGCGAACGATCACCACCGTAGGTGAGTGCGAGCAGGAGCCGACAACGGACGTCGCTGCCCGAGCCGTGGCCCTCCGCGAGGCGCTGCGCGGCGGCGGCACCCCTGTGCTGACGCCTTCCGAGCGCGCGCTGCTGTCGGACTGGCTCGATCGCATCGCCGACACGGGTCCCGCCCGGGACGCACCCCACAGGAGGGATGGCCACGATGGTCACAGGTGAGGACACGGCGCCGAACACGCTGTGCGGGGCGACGCAGACGATCGGCGCGGCCATCGGGGTCGTCGACGCGGCGGGGACGGTGGTCGGGTGGACTCAGGCCGCCGAGCGGCTTGTCGGCTTCTCGGCCGCGGAAGCGGTGGGCCGCTCCGCCACGGAGGTGCTGGCGGCCCTTGAGGACATCCCGAAGGCATCGGCATGCGCGGAGCAGGGCGATACCGAGGGCGGCCGGCCCGGCGTCGTCGGGCTCCGCCACCGCGATGGCAGCCCGCTGGATGTGACCCTCCGGGCCTGCCCGCTGCCGGGGCAGAGCACGGGGACCCATTGGCTCGTCTCCGCGGCCGGCATGACCGGGATCTCCTGGTGGCCGCCGAACGGGACGGAAGTGGAGTCGCTTCTGTCCAGTGCGCCGGTCGGTATCGTCGTCCGCGATCCGGAACTGCGCTGTACCTGGGTGAACGACGCCCTGGCACTCCAGGACGGCCTCCCCCGCGAAGAACGGCTCGGGCGGCGACTGACGGAGATACTGCCGGGATACGAGGCAGAAAAGGTCGAGGCGGTGATGCGGGAGGTGCTGGAGAGCGGCACCCCGACGGTCGACCACGAGTACCGTGTGCGTCTGCCGGATGCGGTGAACGGAGCGGACCCCCACCGGGAGCACTCGTTCTCGACGTCCTACTTCCGCCTCGATGACGCTCAGGGCCACACCCTGGGCGTGTGCGGCATGAGCGTGGACGTGACGGACAGACAGCGAGCCCGAGAGCGCCTGGCTGTCCTCAGCGAGGCCAACACGCGGATCGGCAGCACACTGGACGTGATGCGGACCGGGCAGGAACTCGCCGACTTCGCCGTGCCGCTCATCGCCGAATACGTCACCGTCGACCTGGCGGAGTCGGTACCCCTGGGCGAGGAGTCCCTGCCCCGGCTCGGCGCGGCGCACGGACCCATACCGGCCTTCCGCCGGGCCGGCGTCGCCTCGGTCCACGAGGGGGCTCCGGAGTCTCTGTGGCCCCGGGGTGAGCAGGTCTTCGTCCCCGCGTCCTCACCCTTCACCGAGGTCCTGACCTCGGGCAGATCCCACCTGGAACCAGTGCTGGACATCCGCAGCACCTGGCTCGGTCAGGATGCGGGGCGGTCGGAGAAGATCCACGAGTACGGGATGCATTCCCTGATGGTCGTGCCGATCCACGCCCGCGGGGCGGTGCTGGGGGTGGCGGTCTTCGTCCGCATGAACGACCCGGCGCCGTTCGAAGCGGACGATCTGCTCTTCGCCGAGGAACTCGTCAACCGCGCCGCGCTGTCACTGGACAACGCTCGCCGGTACGTGCGCGAGCGTGCCGCGGCGTTCGCGCTTCAGCGCGACCTGCTCCCGCGCCACCTCACCGGCGGAGACGCCGTCGAGGTGGCTTCCCGCTACCTTCCCGCCGACACCGAGGACGGCGTGGGAGGTGACTGGTTCGATGTGATCCCACTGTCGGGCGCCCGGGTCGCGCTCGTCGTGGGCGACGTCGTCGGACACGGCATCAACGCCGCCGCGACCATGGGCAGACTCCGCACGGCCGTCCATACGCTCGCCAACATGGACCTGCCCCCCGACGAACTGTTGGCCCATCTCGACGACACGATCGACCGCCTCGCCGAGGAGAGCACCGACTGCCAGGACCACACCGCCGTGACTGTGGGGGCCACCTGCCTCTACGCCGTCTACGACCCGGTGACACGGCGCTGCACGATGGCACGGGCCGGGCACCCGCCACCCGCGATCATCGCGCCGGACGGCCAGGTCACCTTCCCCGACCTGCCGTCCGGCCTGCCGCTCGGTGTCGGACTGGCCTCCTTCGAAGCCGTGGAGTGGGAGCTGCCCGAGGGAAGCGTGCTCGCCTTCTACACCGACGGACTGGTCGAGACCCGGGACCAGGACATCGACGCGGGGCTGTGCCGCCTGGGCACTGCCCTGGCGGCACAGTCTGACCGACCACTGGAAGAGCTTTGCTCGGCCGTGGTCGACACCTTGTCAACTCAGACACCGTTCGACGACGCCACCCTGCTCCTCGCCCGGACACGCTCTCTCAGTCCGACCCAGGTCGCCTCCTGGGAGCTGCCCAACGAGCCGGTCGTCGTCAGCCAGGCCCGCGCGTTGGCCGCCGGTCAGCTGGCCGAATGGGGACTGGAGAATCTCGCGGACACCACGGAACTCATCGTCAGCGAACTGGTCACCAACGCCATTCGATACGGTGTCGCGCCCGTCACCCTTCGCCTGATTCGACACCACGTGCTGGTCTGTGAGGTCTCGGACGCCGGCGACACCGTCCCACGCATGCGCCATGCCCGTGCGACCGACGAGGGCGGGCGGGGCCTCTTCGTCGTAGCGCAGCTCTCCCGACGACGAGGCACCCGCTACACCGCTGACGGCAAGGTCGTCTGGGCCGAACAGGAACTGAAGCCCGTGACGTGAGCGGCGAAGCCGTGCGCCGAGGGCTTCGAGCAGGCGGCCCCCGCCGCCCTTCGAACGCTCCGGACGGCCCCGACTACCCCTCGGCACGAACCTCACGCCGACCACCAGGAGCACGCCCCACCAAGTGCGCCTGCGGCGCACGGATCGTGACCCGTACCGGGTCCGGGCAGCAGTAACAGGTGTACGTGTACCCCTCCTCCGCGTCGAGCGGCACCGGCGGAAAGGCACTGTCCGCCGACGGCATCACCGCGTACAGCACCCCCACCGCCAGCACGATCGCGCTCATCGCGATCGACACAACACCCCACAGCGCAGGGTCCGTTACGGGCTCCATCGGCCGGCCACCTCGCTCTTGGCCTCGGACAGCGTGAACCAGACGGTCTTGTGACTCGGTGAGCATCCCCCGTAGATGGTCGACCCCCATGCGAGAGCCAGACTCTCCACGAGGACGAGCCCCCGCCCCGAATCCTGTTGTCCTTCTGCGCGGATCGCGCCCGGCGCGGTGCGTGCGGCGGGAGTGACGGGCGTGGGCAGCGCCCACGGTTTGTCGTCCGCGACGGAGACAGTGACCTGTTTGCGGTTCACGGTCACGCGGACACGGATCAGGGGTGTACGGGTGTGCCGGTGCGCGTTGGTGACCACCTCGGTCACGCAGAGGCGCGCGTCGTCGACGAGGTTGCGGTGCCGACTGAGCCCGAGAAGCGACGTGACGAAGTCACGCGCGATCCTGGGTGCGGTCGCCGTGCTGGGCAGAGCCAACCGGTAGGTCTCGGCGCCTTGGGGTGGCGGGGGTACGGGGGTTGCGGTGGCGGTCACGGTGGTCATGTCGTTCTCCCAACGCGGAATGTGGCGGCGGTGCTTGGGCGACAGCCCGTGTCCTTGGCCATTCGCGACCCTCAACGGGCATGCGAGTGACTGCGCTTCGGGCCGAATGGCACGCTGCGTCGCACCATGAACCGTAGGGCGCAACATAGGTACGGCGCAACAATGGGACGCACGTCGCACTCATACGGGTGGACCCATGGCACTGTGGGGCGGCACACTCGTTGTGACCAGAGAGGGAGAGGTTCATGCCGCCAAGGGCTTACCCGACCGCCCGTCAGAAGCGGCTGGGTGCTGAGTTGAGAAAACTGCGCGAGCGAGCCGGCATGTCCGGAAGCGCGGTTGCAGCCTTCCTGGGCGGCGAACGAGCCCAGGTCAGCCACCTGGAATCGGGCCGGTACGGGGTGAGCGCGGAGCGAGTCCGCCGAATCGCCACCCACTGCTCGGCAACGGACAAGCACCTCGTCGACGCGCTCGCAAGCATGGCAGAGGAGCGCGGAAAAGGATGGTGGGAGGACTACCGAGGAATTCTCCCGCCAGGCTTCCTGGACCAGTCGGAGCTGGAACACCACGCGATCTATATGCGTGCCGTTCAAATGCTCTATGTGCCAGGGATTTTCCAGACGGCCGAATATGCTCGCGAGCTGATCGCGAGCGGTGTGACCAGCTTTCAGGCCTCTGAGGTCAACGCGCGCGTAGAGCATCGCATGAGGCGTCGCGAGATCTTCGACCGCCCGAACCCGCCGAAGTTCGAGGCGCTCATCCACGAGGCAGCACTTCGCATGAGGTACTGCTCCGCCGAAGTCATGCGGGCGCAGATGGATTTCCTGCATGAGGTCTCGCTCTGGCCGAGCGTGACGATCCGCATCATCCCCTTCGATGCGCGGATCACCTGCTCGGTCCACTCGATGCTCTACGCGGGCGCCGTGATACCGCAACTGGACACCGTCCAGATTGACAGCGCGTTCGACGCCGAATATCTGGACGCCGAGGCTCAACTCGTCAAGTACCGGGCGCTTATCGAGGCAGTCGAGGCGATCTCACTCAGCGCCGCCGAGTCGAGCAAATTCATCCAACGCATCGCACAAGAAATGTGAGTGAGCGGCATGACCAACCACATTGAATGGCAGAAGTCCTCCTTCTCGGGCGGTGACAACAATCCGAACTGCGTCGAACTGGCCAGTGTTGACGGGCAGATCAAGATGCGGGAGAGCGACGCGCCGGACACCGTCGTCACAACGAGCCCCGAGAAGCTGCGCGCCTTCCTCCTCGGCGTCAAGGCCGGAGAGTTCGATCACCTGATCTGACGAACGTACGCACCCATACGCCCCTCGCCTCTTCGCAGGTGGGGGGCGTAAGGCATTTAGGGGCGCAACTCTGGGACGGACCACTGTTGCGCCGCACCTGTAGGTGACGCTACCGTCGCTGTGCGTCGCCGATCCAGGGTGGTCCCTCGGCAGGACATCGCCCTGACCGGCGCAACTCTCCCCGTCCCGCGCCCCATTGGGGAGAGTCACGAAGGGTTGTCCCCCGCCCACCGCTCGTCATGCCGGCGCCTGGGCGGGGGACAACTCTGCCCCGCATCGCGCGCCGAGGAGAAGGGCACCAAGACCATGGCCCCACCGCCACCCCCACCCTCACCCCCACTCCCACCCTCACCTCCACCAAAGCCACCCAGCCCCACGACAGGCAGTGAGGCGCGGCAGCGGCTTTCCATGCTGATCGACATGTTCGGGGTGGGCGGGACGCTCCTCGTTCCCACGGCCGACACGCGCCCGGACGCGTCCCCGGCCCTTCCCGGCGAAGCCGAGCTGTTCCGCCGGATCTTCGGGGACCCGCCACCGCAGTGACCGCCCATGCCCGCGCCGCGCCATCCCCGACCGGAAGGATCACCATGCCCCCGCCCCAACCCGACGTCCTCGCCGACGCGTTGATCCGCGTCCCCCGGCACGAGTTCGTTCCGGCCCGCGCCTGGGCCGTTCCCCAGGGCGCCGGAACGCCTCCCGCCGCTGCCTCCGGGTACTGGATCGATCAGCACCGCGACCCCGACCGCTGGTGGCGGGCCGTGTATTCCGACAGCGTGATCGTCACTCAGCTCGACGGCGGCCGGACCGAGCTGACCCCGGCCAACGCCGCCGCTCCCTCGACCGCGCCGAGCTGTGCCGCGTCCAGTCCGCTCCTCGTGACCGCCGGGTTACGGCATCTCGCCGTGCGGCCCGGGAACCGGGTGCTCGATGTCGGGGGTGGTACGGGCTGGACCTCCGGGCTGTGCGCGTACCTCGCCGGGGACGACACCCTGGTGACCACCGTCGAGATCGACCCCGATCTGGCGCGGACCGCGACGGAGAACCTCGCCCGCTGCGGCCTGCGCCCCACCATCGTCACCGGTGACGCGGGCGCCGAACTCCCCAGCTCGGACGGCGAGTCCGACGGACTGTTCGACCGCGTGCATGTCACCTGTGGCGTCACGGACATCCCGTACGTATGGGTGGAGCACACCCGTCCCGGCGGGCACATCGTGCTCCCGTACAACCCGCCCATCGGCCGACTCCTCCGTCTCACCGTCCACGAGGACGGCTCGGCCACCGGCCGGTTCGGGGAGGAGTGCTCGTACATGCCGCTGCGTTCACAGCGGCAGACGCCGCCCGACAAGAGCGCCACCAGCCACGACACCCAGCCCCGCCACCGATCCCTGGCAGTCGGCACCGAGTCCCTGCTCCACCCCGCCCCCGGACTTCAGGTCCTGCTCGCGTCCCTCGTCGGGGACGAGCCCTGGGTGAACGGTTCCGGAAACGTGCTGCTGACCGACGGGGTCTCCCGCGCCACCGTCGCGAACGACGGTCGGCTGACGCAGACCGGGCCGCGTGATCTGTGGGACGAGGCCGAGTCCGTCCACCGTGCCTGGACACGGCAGGGCCGCCCGGGGCTGGACCGTATCGGCTTCACCGTCACACCCCAGCGGCAGTACGTATGGATCGACGATCCGTCCGTACCCGCCGCCGCCCTCACTCACGACACACCACTCGGCACATCGGCGGACACGGCAACGACGGTGGGTGCTTCCCTTGACTGAGTGCGGCACCTGTCACGGCAAGGGATGGGTCTACGAGCACCAGGACGGTACGCGCAAGAAGGTGAGTTGCCCCGTCTGCAAGTGAGACCTCGCGCACGGGCACCCTTCCGCGGGGGGGGAGCGCCCGGGTACGGGTGAGGGGCGCGGGCCCGCCCGTGCACCATGGTGGGGACGCGCGACATCCGTGCGCCGAGGGACGGCAGGGGCAGGCGTGACGGGCGGGACAGGCACGACAGGTGGCACAGGCGTGACAGGGAACGGGATACCCGACGAGTATCTGGACGGCTACGCCCGCATCCTGGCAGCGGTCGCCTCGACGGGCCGCCGGCTCACCCGGGACGAGCTGCTGGCCCGCCGGGAGCTGGGGGAACGGGCCGCGGAGGCCGGCTTCGGGCTGCGCGCCCTGGTCGGCGCGCATCTCGCCGCGGCCCGGACCCACTGGCCCGTGACCAACTCCGCCGGCACCGACAGCGTGCTCGCCGCCGTCGAGCAGGTCGTGGACGCGTTCGCCGAGGGGTACGAACGGGCCCAGCGGCTCGCCGTACGGCAGGAGGTCGCCGCCCGCCGGGAGTTCATCGACGACCTGCTGTACGGGCGCAGCGACCTGGGGCGGCTGGCCGAGCGTGCCGAGCGGTTCGGGCTGCGGCTGTCGTACGAGCACGCCGTGGCGGTCGCCGAGGGCTTCGTCGCGTACGACGAGGAGGACGCCGTTCCGCGCTCCGTGGAGCAGGCGCTGATCGGCCGGTTCGGCGACCGCAGCGTGCTGCTCACGACGAAGGCGGGCCGGCTCGTCTGTATCGCGCCGGGCGACCAGGGCGAGGTCCTCGTCTACTTCGCCAAGCAGGCGTTCGCGGCCACGGACGGCGGCCGGGTCGCCATCGGCCGGCCGCGGCCCGGGGTGGGCGGGGTGGTGCAGTCGTACGAGGAAGCGCTGAACGTACTCGACCTCGCCGAGCGGCTCGACCTGGACGATCCCGTCCTGCACGCGGCCGATCTGCTCGTCTATCCGGTCCTCACCCGGGACCGGCAGGCCATGACCGAACTCGTTCTCAGCGCGCTCGGTCCGCTGGAGGCGGCGCGCGGCGGCGCCGAGCCGCTGATCGAGACCCTCACCGTCTACTTCGACGCGGGCTGTGTGGCGGCGGAGGCGGCGCGGCGGCTCTCGCTGAGCGTGCGGGCCCTGACGTACCGGCTGGAGCGGATCCATAAGCTCACCGGCGCCGATCCCGCCGATCCGGTGCATCGCTACACCTTGCAAACCGCTGTGATCGGGGCCAGGCTCATGGACTGGCCGGCGAAGTCCTTCTGAGCCGGAGGCCGTTCGACGCCTCGGAAGCCGCTCTCGGCATTAAGAACGCGTTAAGACTGCCGGAAAACGGCAATGTCCGGTTCCGGACAAAGATGGGACCATGGGGGCCTGCCGAGGAAATCAGCGGCAGTGGGGGAGGGGGAAACCGATGGATCCGATGACCCTGTTTCTCGGTCTCGGCATCGCGGGGATCGTGCTGCTCGTCCTGTCGCTGATCTTCGACGGCATTCTCGAAGGGCTCTTCGACGGGGTCGGGGTGCTGAACGGGCTGTTCGACGGACTGCTCTCGCTGCCGGTGATCGCCGGGTTCATCTCGATGCTGGGCTTCGGAGGCGCGATCGTGCTGGGCACCACCCAGCTCGGTACGGGTCCGGCCGCTGTCACGGGGGTGGCGGCCGGCTGCGGTGCCGGATGGCTGACCTGGAAGTTCAGCAAGGCGCTGATGCGTGACCAGACCGCCGTCACACCGCGGGGCGATGATCTCGTGGGCTCGGCGGGCACGGTCGTCACCGCGATTCCGGCCGGCGGCTACGGCGAGGTACTGCTGCGGCTCGGCGGCCAGCCCGTGAAGTACTCCGCGAAGAGCGCGGAGCCCGTGGCGAACGGCGCCGAGATCTGGGTGGAGGAGACGCTCTCGTCGACCTCGGTCCTGGTGCGTCCCGTCCAGCGCTGACCCGCCCGTCCCCAGCCATCACCTTCTCACCAACCCGCCTCAATCGCCTTAATTTGCCGTCCCCTCGGGAGGCAAGGGAGAGAGCACCATGAGTCCACTTCTCATCGCCGTGGTGGGGGTCGTCGCACTCGTCGTCCTGCTGGCCCTCGCCGTCATCACGCGCTACAAGGTCGCCGGGCCCAGCCAGGCGTTCATCGTCACCGGCCGGCGCGGCAAGCAGTCGACCGATCCGACCACCGGCCGGGTGTCCATGGACACCAGCGGCCAGAAGGTCGTGGTCGGCGGCGGCGTCTTCGTCGTCCCGTTCGTACAGCAGAAGTTCACGCTGGACCTGTCCAGCCGGCACATCCCGGTGGCCGTGCGCGGCGCGGTCACCCTGCGCGGGGTGAAGGCGAACCTCGAAGGCGTCGCCATCGTCAAGGTCGGCGGCACGGAGGACTCCATCCGGGCCGCGGCCCAGCGCTTCCTCCAGCAGCAGGGCGGCATCGTCGGCTTCACCCAGGAAGTGCTCTCGGGCGCGCTGCGCTCCATCGTCGGCCGGATGTCGGTCGAGGACATCATCCGCGACCGCGCGGCGTTCGCCGGACAGGTCGCGGAGGAGGCCGAGGCCAGTCTCTCCGGGCAGGGCCTCGTGCTGGACGCCTTCCAGATCCAGGACATCACCACCGAGGGCTCGTATCTGGAGGACCTCGGCCGGCCCGAGGCCGCGCGCGCCAAGCAGGAGGCCGACATCGCCGAGGCGGTGGCGCGCCGCGCCGCCGAGCAGGCACGGCTCAAGGCCGAGGAAGAGATCGCGATCGCCCAGCGGACCTTCTATCTGAAGCAGGCCGAGATCAAGGCCGAGACGGACGAGGCCGCGGCGCGCGCCGCGGCGGCGGGTCCGCTGGCACAGGCGGCGCGCGAGCAGGACGTGCTCACGGAGCAGGAGAAGGTCGCCCAGCGGCAGGCCGCGCTGACCGACCGCGAGCTGGACACCAAGGTGCGTAAGCCCGCGGACGCCGCGCGGTACCAGGCCGAGCAGGAGGCCGAGGCCCGGCGCATCGCGCTGGTCAAGCAGGCCGAGGCGGACGCCGAGCGGTCCCGGCTCACCGGTGAGGGCGAGAAGGCGCACCGCGCCGCGCTCGCCGCCGCCGTACGGATCGAGGGTGAGGCGGAGGCCGCCGCGATCGGTGCCAAGGGTGCCGCGGAGGCGGAGGCGATGCACAAGAAGGCCGACGCGTTCGCGCGGTACGGGGACGCGGCCGTGCTCCAGATGCTGGTCGAGGTGCTGCCGTCGGTCGTCGCGAAGGCGTCCGAGCCGCTGAGCGCGGTGGACAAGATGACGGTGATCTCGACGGACGGCGCGGGTCAGCTGTCGCGTACCGTCGCCGACAATGTCGCGCAGGGCGTCGAACTGCTCAGCTCCACCACGGGAGTTGACCTGGCCGAGCTGCTGAAGGGCATCGCCGGGGGCAAGACCGGGGGCGCGGGCGGGTCGGCGGCCGTGGAGGCGAAGACGGCGGACGGCGCCAAGGTCAACGGACAGATCGAGGTCACGGACTGAGCGGGCGTTCTGAACGGCCAGTCTCAGCGGGAAGGGCCCGGTCGGCGGGGATGCCGGCCGGGCCCTCGGCGTTCCCTCACCCGCCAACTCCCGCAGCGCGTACGCACTTGCCAGTCCGGACGCGGCTACCACCTCATAAAGGCGAGGCAAAGAAGCGCTGTTGGCTCGTATCCGCGATTCCCTGGCGGGTCGGCGGGGCATCACCCGTGTGCAGCCGCCACGCGGACCTCTCAGCGGACCTCCCGAGGGGGAATCTGATGAGCCGACCCTGCCCGCCGCCAGGCACGCCCGCTCCGCCGCGTACCGCTCTCACCCTCCGCGGCGAGGTCGCCTGCCCGGCCTCGCTGACCGTCGCCGATCTGCGCGAGCGCTGGGAGCAGCACCGCGCCGAGGTGGTCTTCCACTGCGCCACCAGCGGGCCGCGGCACCACACCTTCGAGGGCCCGCTGCTCAGGGAAGTCGTCGACGACGCGAAGCCGGTCTTCGACGCCCGCCGGCGCAAGGACAGGTCCCGGTTCCTGCTCGCCGTCACCGGCGGGGACGGGCACCATACGGTGCTCTCCTGGGCGGAGATCGACGCCGACTTCGGCAACGTACCGATCCTGCTCGCCACGGCCATGGACGGGCGCAGCCTGGAGGCGGCGGGCAGCCAGCTGGTGGTGCCCACGGACCGCTGCGGGGCGCGCTACATCAGCGCGATCACCAGTGTGTGGGTGGGCGCGCTGGCCTGAGCCGGGAGCCGGGGCGCCCGGCCGGACGACGCCCCCGAGGTGGTGCGAAGGGCCCTCAGCGGACCCTGGCCACGCCCACGTAGAAGGAGCTCTGCTCGTCCTCGGGCGCCGCTGTCCCCTTGAACCACTTCGGGGCCGTCACCAGCCCCGGGTCCACCAGATCCAGCCCGTCGAAGAACCGCAGGACCTCGGCGCGCGAGCGCAGCCGGAGCGAGATGCCGCCCTTGCCGTACGTGTTGGTGACCTTGCCCACCAGGCCCTGCGGCTGGAAGTCCGCGGTGCCCTGCGAGAAGACGAGGACACTGCCGGACGGCAGCGCGTCCACCAGCGTGCGGGTGATGCCGTACGGGTCGTCCTCGTCCGGGATGAAGTGCATCAGGGCGATGAGGGACAGGGCGACGGGCCGGCTGAAGTCCAGGAAGCCACGGGCGTGTTCGAGGATCTCGTGCGGCCGGCGGACATCCGCCTCGATGTAGTCGGTGGCGCCCTCGGGCGTGCTGATCAGCAGGGCCTCGGCGTGACGCAGCACGATCGGGTCGTTGTCCGTGTAGACGATCCGCGAGGCCGGCGCGATCTTCTGGACGATCTGGTGGAGGTTGGGCTCGGTCGGGATGCCCGTACCGATGTCGAGGTACTGGTCGATACCGCTCTGCGCCACCCAGGCCGCGGCGCGGTGCATGAACGCGCGGTTCAGCCGGGAGTCGCGCCGGGAGTCCTCGGGCAGCTGCTGCCCGATCTCCCGGTCGACCGGGTAGTTGTCCTTACCTCCCAGCAGGTAGTCGTACACCCGCGCCGGGTGGGGCTTGCTGGTGTCGACCTGGGGCTTGGGTATGCCTGCCGTCATCTTGAGTTCACAGTTCCTTACGGAAATCGGCGAGGATTTGTTTGGTGCGGCGCGCGGATTCCGCGTGCGCCACCATGCGGTCCATCGCCTCCATGTGCTCCACGACCTCACCGGTGTTGTCGATATAGAGGGCACCGGTCAGATATTCGACGATGACCATATCGGGCAATTCGGGTATGGCGAAGCGGAACAGCACGAAGGGGCTGTAGGTACCGGGGTGGTGCCCGGCGGCGAACTCGGCTATCTGGAGCGTCACATTCGGCAGCTCGGCCGCCTCCAGCAGCCGGTCTATCTGGGCGCGCATCACGGCGGGCGAGCCGACGGGGCGGTGCAGGACCGTCTCGTCCATGACAACCCAGAAGACCGGGGCGTCCGGCCTGGTCAGCAGCGACTGGCGCTCAAGGCGCAGCGCCACATGGCGTTCTATGCGCGCCGGGTCGTTCCGGCCGACCTCGCCGTAGGTCAGGATCGCGCGTGCGTAATCCTCGGTCTGGAGAAGACCCGGCACGAAATGCGGCTCGTAGCACCGTATGGTCTTGGCCGCTTCCTCCAGGCTGACATGGCCGCCGAACCAGTCCGGCAGAACGTCGTGGAAGCGCTGCCACCAGCCGGGCTTGTTGGCCTCGTCGACCAGCTGGAGGAAGGCGGCGGCCTCGTCGCCGGTCACGCCGTACGCGGGCAGCAGCAGCTGTACGTACGGGACCTTGAGGGCGACCTCGGCCATCTCCATGCGCCGTATCGTCGCGGGGGCGACACGCAGCAGCTTGGCGGCCTGGTCGCGGCTGAGGCCGGCTCGCTCGCGCAGCCCCTGGAGCTGTTTGCTCAGGACGAGTTGCCCGATCGTCGGGGCAGACCGAGGCTCGCTCACACCCCACCCCCGGCCACCGGCATGCGGGAAGTTTGCCACAGCGGCCCGAACACGCACACGGGGGCGTCGGCGCGGGACGGATGTGACGGTTCCGGCCGGGCGGCCGGACCGGCCGCAGATGAACCCGTGGCGTCGACGCGGATATCTTCAGGTGTCCTGGCGATGGCGTCCGCCGGTTAGCATCGAAGCGCGGCACCTTCTCGCTTCCCGCCGTTCGCCTGCCCTGCCCCTTCTCTTCTTCTCCATCCCGCCACCGAGACCTGGAGTGTGGACGTGTCCCGACCGCGTGTAGGTGTGGCCGTGCTCACGATGGGGACCAGGCCCGTCGAGCTGCGGGCCCTGCTGGACTCCGTCGCCAAGCAGCGGGAGGCCCCGACGCGGATCGTGGTCGTCGGCAACGGCGCTCCGCTGCCCGAGCTGCCCGAGGGCGTCATCGGGATCGAGCTGGCGGAGAACCTCGGGGTCTCCGGCGGGCGCAATGTCGCCATGAAGAAGCTCCGCGACTGCGGTGACGTGGACGTTCTGGTTGACCTGGACGACGACGGCCTGCTGATCGAGGCCGATGTGGTCACCCGCGTCGCCGATCTGTACGAGGCGCACCCCCGGCTCGGCATCGTCAGCTTCCGTATCGCGGACGAGACCGGCCTCACCCAGCGGCGGCACGTGCCCCGGCTGCGGGTCGACGATCCGATGCGCGCGGGCGAGGTGACCACGTTCCTCGGCGGCGGACACGCGCTGTCCATGACGATGCTGGACGAGACGGGCGGCTGGCCCGACGCGTTCTTCTTCACCCACGAGGAGACCGACCTCGCGTGGCGCGCGCTGGACGCGGGCTGGACGATCCGGTACGAGCCGGAGCTGGTCCTCCAGCACCCGCGCACCTCACCGGCACGGCACTCCGAGTTCTACCGGATGACCGCGCGCAACCGGGTGTGGCTGGCGCGCAGGCATCTGCCCGCGCTGCTCGTACCGCTCTACCTCGGTACGTGGATTCTGCTCACCGTGGCGCGTACGCGGTCGGTGAGCGGGCTGCGCGCGTGGTTCGGCGGCTTCTTCGAGGGCGTACGGACGGCGTGCGGGACGCGGCGGCCCATGCGCTGGCGGACGGTACGGCGCATGACGGCGCTGGGCAGGCCGCCGGTCATCTGAGCCCGCCGCGGGGCTCCTCGGGGCGAGTGCGGGTACCTACCGCACCCGCTCGATCGGCAAGTGCCGCGGCCCCCGGAGAACCGGGCTCCGGCGGTACGGCGGCGGGTCCTCGGACAGCTGGAAGCCCTCCAGACGCGGGACCAGCGCGTTCAGGGCGATCTGGGCCTCCACCCGGGCCAGTGGTGCGCCGAAGCAGTTGTGGACGCCACTGCCGAAGCCGAAGTGCTGGTTGTCCTCGCGGGTCGGGTCGAAGTGGGTGGGGTCGTCGAATCGCAGCGGGTCCCGGTTTCCGGCGGCGAGTACGAGGACCAGCGGCGCGCCCTTGGGGATGGTGACGTCCGCGACCTCGACGTCCGCGAGCGGGGTGCGCTGCGGGAGCAGGTGGACGGGCGGCTCGTAGCGCAGCAGTTCCTCGACCGCCCTGGGCATCAGTTCGGGCTTGTCCCGCAGCAGCCGGTAGGCGTCGGGGAAGCGCAGGAAGGTGAGCGCGCCGTTGGTGATGAGGTTGACCGTCGTCTCGTGCCCGGCGATGAGCAGGAGGGTCCCGGTCGCCATCAGTTCGGCCCTGGTCAGCCGTCCGTCGGGGCCACTGTCGTGGACGAGCGCGGAGAGCATGTCGTCCGAGGGGTCCTCACGGCGCTTGTCGGAGAGGTCTCCCATGTACTCCCCCATCGCCGCCCGCGCGTCCAGGCCCGCCCTCTGACGGCTCTCCTCGTCCTTCCCCGGCGTCAGATCGGCGCCCCCGATGACCGCGTTCGTCCAGGCGCGGAGCCGGGGCACATCCTCGTGGGGCACGCCGAGCAGCCGGCAGATCACCGTGACGGGGAGCGGGTACGCGAAGTCCTCGACGATGTCGACGCGGTCCTTGTCCCGGAACCCGTCGATCAGTTCGTCGGAGATCCGGGTGATGTCCGCGCGCAGCGCGTCGATCCGGCCCGGGGTGTGCGGCGGTCCGAAGGGGCGCATGGCGATGCGGCGCAGCCGGTCGTGCTCGGGGTCGTCGAGACCGATGAAGGCCGACTGGATGTTCCGTCTGAACATCGGGACCGTGGACGGGTCGGCGCGGTTGCGGGAGTCCGAGCTGATCCGCGGGTCATGGAGCAGTGCGGCGATCTCGTGGTACGTGCCGACCAGATAGCTGCCGTCCTCCTGCCGCGTCACCCCGTTCTCACGGAGTTCGGCATAGAGGGGGTAGGGGTCGGCGCGGTTCGCGTAGTCGGTGATGCGCTGGTAGAGGGTGTCCGGGGACATGCGTGGGGCTCCTCAACGACGGTGGGCGGCGGTCGGCGGCGGCTCGTGCCGCACCAAGGTCAGGCACCGGTCCGGGAAATGGCCGGTGAGGGCCACGGTCGGTCCGTGCGAGAGCAGTTGGGGATCCGGCACATCGGAAGCGACGGGCGCGACGGATTCGGGGCGGTCGGCGGCGCCGCGCTCGGGGGGAAACGGCGCGGCCGTCTCGATGAGGTACTCGTAGTGCTCAAGCCACTTGGCCCGGTTCACCGTGACCGCCGCGGTGATACGTCCCCGGTAGCCGTAGACGGCGACGAGCCGGCGCTCGCGCATCGAGCCCTGGGCGATGACCACGTGGTCGGAGAAGGTCGGTACGCCGACGGACTTGATGTTGAGACCGAACTGGCTGGACCAGAAGGAGGGCACCGCCAGATGCGGGCGCCTGTGCGGGCCCGTGCTGACCATGTTGTGGGCGGCCACCTCCGCCTGCGCGACCGCGTTGCCCCAGTGTTCGAGGGCCATCAGCTGGTACTCGAAGAGCGGATGCGGGAAGCGGGCCACGTCACCGGCGACGAAGACGTCGTCGGTGACGATCCCGTACATGTTGAAGGCGCGGCACCCCGCGTCGCAGGCGACGCCCCGGGGGCCGGCGGCCAGCCCCGATCCGGCGAGCCACTCGGTGTTGCGCACGGCGCCGAGCGCGACGACGGCGACATCGGCCTCGATCCGGCTGCCGTCGGAGAATTCGGCGCCGATGAGCCGGCCGTCGCGGCCCTTCAGGGAGGTGACCGTCACGCCGCAGCGCAGATCCACGCCGTGCGCGCGCTGGAGCTTGGCGGCGAACGCGCCGAGCGCGCCGCCGAGCGCCCCGACGAGCGGTGAGGGGCCGCGTTCGGCGACGGTCACCTCCAGGCCGCGTTCCCGGCAGGCGGAGGCGATCTCCGAGCCGGTGAACCCGGCGCCGATCACCAGGACCCGGCGCGGCCCGGCGTCGAGCCGTTCCGCGAGCTGCGCCGCGTCGTCGCTCGTACGCAGTGCCAGTACGCCGTCCAGCCGGGCTTCCTCGGGGTCCGGCCAGGGGCGCGCCCGGGTTCCGGTGGCGATCAGCAGCCGGTCGAACGGGATGAGTTCACCGTCGGCGAGGATCACCTTCTTCTCGATCGGGTCGATCGCACCGGCCCGTACGCCGAGCTTCCACCGCGCGTCCACGTCACGGCGGCGCGGCAGCCCGATGTCCGCCGCGCGCGTCCGCCCGAGCAGCACCTGCTTGGACAGCGGCGGCCTGTCGTACGGGGGGTGCGGCTCCTCGCCGACCAGCGTCAGGGGTCCGGTGAAGCCTTCGTCGCGCAGCGTCTCGGCGGCCCGCAGGCCGGCCAGCGAGGCGCCGACGATGACGATCCTGCCGTGCCACGGTTCCCCGGTCACGGGCCCGCCCGCTCACCCACGAGGATGGCCTGCACCGGACACGCCGCCGCGGCCCGGCGTACGCGGTCACGCTGATCGTCCGGCACGGCCGGCGTGTACATCAGGGCCTCCTCGCCATGCAGCTCGAACACCTGGGGGGCGAGGAACGCGCACTGCGCGTATCCCTGGCAGCGATTGAGGTCGACAACGACCCGCATCCGGTCGATCTGCATCCGGTCCACTCCTCCGTGCGCCGTGCGCCGTGCGCCGCCCGCCGTCTCCGTCCTACGGCCTGCGGAGGAGCGGCGCGAGCGGTGGGGCGCCGAGGGGGTGACCGAGCGGGACCACGCGAGGGGGTCCGCTCGGAGTTCCGGGGGTCAGGGTTCTCGGGTGTAGAGCGCGTAGAAGACCACGAGGACCGTGGCCGCGCCGATCGCGAGTCCGATGCCCGAGGACAGCAGGACGCTGTGGTTGGTGAGGCTGTAGAGGAAGCCCATGCCGCCGCCGACCAGTACACCCCAGGCCGCGGCCCGCACTTCGCGCATCAGCCGGTGCTGTACGCGGACGAGACCGAAGACCAGGAGGGCCACGAGCGCGCCCGAGATCAGGGCCAGCGCGAGCTGGCCGTAGGTGGCGGGGCCGCCGCCCCGGGCGATGTACGAGGCGTACGCGCCGTAGGCGATGCCCAGCAGGAGGGAGTTCACCGCGAGGCGGGGCGAGACCCGCCGCCGCCCCGCGTCCCGGGAGCCCTCGTCCCGCGGGCCCTCGCCACGGGGCCGCGCGCCGTCGTGGCGTGGGAGATGGAGAGGGGGCTTCAGCGTGCGGTGTCGCGTGGGCACCGGTGTCTGGGTCGCCATGGCAGAGGGCTCCTTCCCTCGCACCCCCCGCTTCCGCCCCCGCCCCTCCAGGGCACACCCGCCCCGCCGTACGCGTCAACCTCAGCCGGGGTGGAGCGCCGGCGCCCTCCCTCTCACCGGGTCGGCGGCGCACCGCTCGCGCCCGTCGCCCCGTACCCGTTCCCTTGAGGAGTGCGGACCTACCTCTCCACGGCGCTGATCGTCCTGCTGACGGTCCTCGCCCCGCTGAGCGCGGTCGCGGCCTGGGTCGATCTGGAGATCGGCGACACCGACCGCTTCGTCTCCACCATGGCGCCGCTCGCCTCCGATCCGGACGTACAGAACGCCGTCGCCGACCGGATCACCGACGAGGTGCTGGCCGAGGTCGATGTGGGGCCGCTCCTCCAGAACGGGGCCCGGGAGCTGCTGCACGACGCCGTGCTGTCGTTCGAGACCACCCATGCCTTCAAGAACGCCTGGAACACGGCGACCCGCGCCGCCCACGCCACCGCCGAACAGGCGCTGACCAGCGGCGGCGGCAATGCCGTGACGATCGATCTGGCACCGATCACCGCGCGGGTGAAGAAGCAGCTGACCGACGACAACGTGCCGTACGCCAACCGGATCCCCGTGCGGCATACGCAGATCATCGTCCTGGAGGCCAACGGACTCGGGGTCTGGCGCGAGGTCACCCAGGGGCTGCGCGCGGCGGGGATCTGGCCCGCCGTCGGGACGCTGGCCCTGACCGGCACGGCCGTGCTGCTCGCCGTTCACCGGCGCCGCGCGCTCATCGGCGCCGGTATCGCGTACGCGGCCGGTGCGGCGCTGCTGTTCCTCGTCATCGCCGTGGCGCGCGGGTCGATCCTCCAGGACCTGCCGGACAACGGGGACAGGCCGGCCGCCGCCGCCATCTTCGACGCGTTGACCGCCTCGCTGCGTACGGCGGGCTGGTGCGTGCTGGGCGGCGGACTCGCCCTGGCTCTCGGCGCCTGGCTGAGCGGCCGGCTGCGCCGCGCGCGGCACACGCCGCATATCGCTCCGAGTCTCCTGCGCAGCTCGTCCCCCGTCTGACTTTACTAAATCTTTATACCGATTCCACTCGACCAAATGTCCCTTTTGAGGCATTTGGAGCACCATGGGGTTATGAGCCAGAACACAGCACAGAGGCCCCCCACCACGGGCATGGGCACAGGGACAGGCACGGGCACAGGAACGGGCATGACCACCGGTACCGGCGCAGGCACCGGCGCACATGCGGAAAGGAAGGCAGCCTACGCTGCTGGCCGTAGCTTCTTCGCCGGTGTTCTTATGCTGGTCGCGGGAGCTGTCGACATACTTCAGGGCGTCGCGGCCGTACACCACAACGCGGTCTTCAACGCCGTCACCGGTTACGCGTACACGTTCAATCTCGCCTCCTGGGGCTGGATCCACATAGCTCTCGGAATCCTGATCGCCCTCACCGGACTGGCGGTCCTGATGCGGGTCCCCGCGGCTCGCTACGTCGGTATCGGAGTGGCGATGCTCTACCTCGTCGCGCAGTTCATGTATCTGCCGTACGCGCCCATCTGGGCGGTCGTCAGCATGGCCCTCGCGGGATGGGTGATCTGGGCACTGGCCACGGACCGAGGAGCAGGAGCGTCCCGGGCGGGCGACAGATACTGACCGATCCGGACTCTCATCCACCGACCACGCGTCAACAAGCGCTCGACCACGCAACGCCCGCGCATACGGGCACAGCGGCTCAGGCTCCTGTGTCCGTATGCGCGTACGTACGCACCAGCGACGGCGCGCCGGACGAACGGATCGAACCATGAACGCAGCCAGCGACGCCGCCGGCAAGGACGACGCGATCCTCGACCACATCAGCGCCCTCGTCGCGGAGGAGCGGGCCCTGCGCGAGCGCTCGTCCGAGCATCTCGGCCTCGGCGCCGACGAACAGACGCGGCTGCGCTCCGTCGAGGTCCAGCTCGACCAGTGCTGGGACCTGCTGCGGCAGCGGCGCGCCAAGTCGGAGTTCGGCGAGAACCCCGACGAGGCGGTGGTACGGCCCCCGGGTGAGGTCGAGGGCTACCAGGGCTGAGCGGGCGGTCACTTCGGCCAAGCGGGCGGTCACCCCGGCCGGGCGGGCGGTCACCTCCCCACAGCGCGGGACCGGCCTCACTGACCGGATGGTCTGAGCGTCCTCTCGGGCACTTTGAGCGTCACCCAGACGCGTTTCCCCGGCCCCACTCTGGGCGCCACCCCCCAGTCGTCGGCGAGCGCGGCCACCAGCGCGAGCCCCCGCCCGCACTCGTCCTCCAGATCGGGGATGCGGGGGCGGGGCAGATAGTCCCCCGCGTCCTCGACCTCCAGTCTGAGCAGACCTTCGGCCCGTTCCAGGGTGACGGCGATCTCCCGGCCGGGCGGGCTGCCATGGCGCAGCGCGTTGGTGACGAGCTCAGACAGCAGGAGGGCGGCGGTCTCGCCGGGATCCCCGGGCAGACCGACTTCCGTATGCAGAACTTCGCGGGCCCGGCCGACGCTACGGGGGTGACTGGGGAGGCGGAACGTGTGGCGCTGTGCGTGCTGATGCGGCTGGTCGCGCTGTTCACCGTCGTGGTTCATGGGAAGGACCTTCCCTCTGATGCCCGTTTTACTTTCCGTGCACCAAAGGTGACTGTATGCAGCTAAACTCACCCGTTCGCTGACATTCCCGAAACCCCGCGATCAGCCCTGGAGCCGCCGGTCCTGAAGCCGGTCCAGCTCCCTGCGGTCGCGCTTCGTCGGGCGACCCGTTCCCCGGTCCCGGAGGGCGACGGGGACGGTCAGTTCGCGCGGCGGGGGCGGCGGGCTGTTGTCCACGTAGCACTCCACGGCCACCGGCGCGCCCACCCGCTTCTTCACGACCCGCGAGACCACCACGACACGGTCGCGGGCCGCGTGGCGCAGCCGGATCTCGTCGCCCGGCTTGATCGCGTACGCGGGCTTGACCCGCTCGCCGTTGACGCGGACGTGACCGGCGCGGCACGCGGCGGCGGCCTGGGAGCGGGTCTTGGTGAGCCGTACGGACCAGATCCAGGTGTCGACCCGTGCGGTCCCCGCGTCCGAAGCCTCAGCAGTCATACACCGAGGGTAAGCGCGGACGGCCCGCCGGCTCTCCCTCTTTGTCCGTGTCAACGCCGAGCGGGGTGACGCCGGTCCGAGACGGCGCCACCCCGCGATCATGTCCGGTCGGCGTCAGACGCCGATGTCGCTGCCGTCCTTGCGCCAGACCGAGACCACCGACGGACGGACGATCTTGCCGGGGCCGTCGGGCCACGCGCTCGCCGGCTTCTCGACGGACGCGCCGTCGACCTCACCCGGGTGCTGCACCGCGACCAGGACCCGGCGGTCCTGGACGATCGGGCCGCAGGTCTCCGCGCCGTTCGGCATCGTCAGGAACTGCTTGAGCTCACCACGCCGGTCGCCCTGCGTCGCGACGCCGAACAGACCGTCGTGCACGCCGAGCGCGTTGCCGTCCGTCGCGATCCACAGGTTGCCGTGCGGGTCGAAGGCGACATTGTCCGGGCAGGAGATCGGGCTGACCTTGTCCTTGGGGAAGCCCGCGAAGTAGGTGGCCGGGTCGTTCGGGTCACCCGCGACCAGGAAGAGCCGCCAGGCGAACCCGTCGCCCGCCGGGTCGTCCCAGTTCTCCGCCAGCTCCAGGATGTGACCGTGCTTGTTGGCGTTACGGGGGTTGGCCTCGTCGGCGCCCGCCTTGCCGGCCTTGCCGCGGTCGGTGTTGTTCGTCAGCGCGACATAGACCCGGCCGGTGCGCGGCGACGGCTCGACGTCCTCGGGACGGTCCATCTTGGTGGCGCCGACCTTGTCGCCCGCGAGGCGCGTGAAGACGTACACCTCGTCGGCGGTCATGCCGGGCACGTGCGAGACATCGCCGGTCGCCAGCGGGATCCAGACGCCGGAGCCGTCGAACTCGCCGTCGTTCGGGAGCTTGCCGGTGCCGTCGATCTCGCCGGCCGGGCTGTCACCGGTCAGCTTGGCGACGTACAGCGTGCCCTCGTCGAGCAGCGTCAGGTTGTGCTCGCGGGCGGCGCGGCTGTCGCCCTTCTGCATCTGCTTCGATGAGACGAACTTGTAGAGGTAGTCGAAGCGCTCGTCGTCGCCCATGTAGACGACGGGGCGGCCGTCGGCGGTCAGCCGGGGCTGCGCGGCCTCGTGCTTGAAGCGGCCGAGGGCGGTGCGCTTACGGGGCGTGAAGTCCGGGTCGTACGGGTCGAGTTCGACGACCCAGCCGAAGCGGTGCGCCTCGTTGGGCTCCTGCTTGAGGTCGAAGCGCTTGTCGAACAGCTCCCACTTGCGCTCGCTGGCCGCGGTGCCGATGCCGTAGCGCTTGTCCGTGTCGCTCGAACCGTTGGCGAAGTACTGGTTGAAGTTCTCCTCGCCGTGCAGCGTCGTGCCCCACGGGGTGGTGCCGCCGGCGCAGTTGTTGAGCGTGCCGTAGACCTTGCTGCCCGTACGGTCGGCCGAGGTACGGAGCAGATCGCTGCCCGCGGCCGGGCCGGTGAGCTTGAACTCGCTGGTGACGGTGAGGCGGCGGTTGAGCTGGTGGCGGGTGACGGCGGTGAGCTTGCCGCTCTTGCGGTCCTCCTCGACCACGAGGACGGAGAGACCGTGGGCGGCCCACGCGATCTCCACCTGCTCGCGGGTCGGCTTGGCCGCGTCGTAACCCTTGAACATCAGGATCTCGTCGGTGTACTCGTGGTTGGCCACGAGGACCTGACGGCCGCGCTCGCTCTTCAGCGGCAGCAGGCTCAGGAAGTCGGTGTTGTAACCCCACTGGCCGGCCTGCGCCTTGGCGGTCTGCTTGTCCGGGTCGAAGGCCGGCGCACCGCGCAGGATCGGGTCGCCCCAGCGGATGACCACGTTCTGGGCGTAACCGGAGGGGATGGTCACCTGGTCCGCGGTGTTGGGCGCGACCGGGGTGAAGCGCAGGCCGCGGGCACCGTCGGCCTTGCCACCGGCGCCACCGGCGTTGCCATTGCCCTCTCCGGCGGCCAGGGCGGCGGAGGCCGAGGACCCGCCGGGGCCGAACGCGAGCGCGCTGCCCGCGGCGGTGACGACCGTCACGACGGCGGCGGCGCGCATCATGGAGCGTCTCGACATGGCACCGGCGATGATGTCGCCGACGTACTCGTTGTCGCTCTTGTTCGGGACCTCGTGGAAACAGGCGTCACCACAGCGGTAGCGACAGGTCAGAGCGGAACGTCCACCCGGGTGAGGGTTGGAGCTGAGCAGCGGCAGCAGTTTGCGCACTTTCGCCTCCGGAATGCGATGGTTCGGCGCGCACCGCGCCGACAGGGTGTCGGGATGTCTCGGCTGGTGACGCTAGGTGCGGATGCCACCAGCGTGGCGGCCTCCAGGTGAACGGAAAATGAATCCACGCCGACCGCGTGGTCGGGGGAGAGTAATGGCGGTGGCGGCCGGGAGGGTACCGTCCTGCCCGTAGGGCCTGTCCTCCACGCGGACCGACCCTGCCGGAGATCGTTAGCGGCGGCCGCTAACCTTACGTATCCGCCCTGGCCAGGGATGCGCGTTTCCCCGGTGGCGGACACCGCACCCAACTCATCTGAAAGGCCTCGCCCATGGGCATTCGGAGCTTGCTGCGCAAGGTGTTCGGACGCGACCGTGCGGAGGAGCACCACGAGTCGGCGTCGGTCTCGGCCTCGGTACCGTCTCAGGCGGGCCGTTCGGACCGTACGGATTCGGCGGAGCCGACGCCCAAGGACTCGGGTACGGACACGACGGCCGCCCCTGAAGCGGCCAAGCCCTCGGCCACGGCCGCGGACCCGGCGCCTGCCGCCGCCGCTCCCGCCCTGGTTGAGCCCACGCACAAGGACAAGGCCGAGGACAAGGCCGAGGACAAGGACTCAGAAGCGGACTCGGACTCGGTGGAGCCCAGGGACGTCGCAGGGGCGGCGGCGGACCTGGTGGCCGCGGCGTTCGACAACCCCCGTCCGGCCGACCCGGACCGCGGCGTGCCGTCGCAGCTGCCGCGGTCGAGCGCGATCGAGGAGCCGCCGGCGGCCACGGCCACGGCCACGCCCGCCCCGGCCGCCGCCCCCGTGCCCACGCCCACGGTCCCCGCGCAGGCCACGGCGGAGCCCGAACTCGACGTGACTCCCGTGCGGGAGACGGTTGTTCCGGCGGAGCCCGAACCGGAACCCGAAGGTGAACCCGAGACCAAGGCGGAGCCGAAGGCCGAGGTCGTCGAGGCCGTCGAGGCTGTCGAGGTGAAGGCCGAGCCGGAGATCACGGCCGAGCCCGAGCCCGTACGCGAAGTCGAGCCGGAGCCCGAGCCCGTCGCGGAGCCCGTCGCCGCCGGGACCGCCGCCGGTGCCACCACCACCGGTGCCGCCGCCCGTCCCGCCTTCACCCTCGCCCGCGTCAAGTCCCGTGCCCCCGGCCTCGCCGACCACTACAAGGCCGCCGGCGCCGCCCTCAAGAAGCGCGGCCTCGCAGGGGAGCGGGCCACCGTCTATCTGGTCCTCGACCGGTCCGGCTCCATGCGGCCCTACTTCAAGGACGGCAGCGCCCAGCACCTCGGCGAGCAGGCCCTCGCGCTCGCCGCGCACCTGGACGAGAGCGCGACCGTCTCCGTCGTGTTCTTCTCCACCGACATCGACGGGACCGGCGAGATCGGTCTCACCGACTACGAGGGGAAGATCGACGAACTGCACAGCTCGCTGGGGCGCATGGGGCGTACGAACTACCACCGCGCCGTCGAAGAGGTCGTCACCCTGCACGAGAAGTCCGGCTCGGCCGGTCCCGCGCTGGTGATCTTCCAGACGGACGGTGCGCCCAGCGCCGTACGCCTCGCCGAGCAGGCTTTCGCCGAAGCCGCGAAGCTGCCGCTGTTCTGGCAGTTCGTGGCGTTCGGCGAGGAGGACGCCAAGGGCTTCGACTTCGCGCGGAGGCTCGGCGCGGACGAGGCCACCGCGAACGTCGGCTTCTGCCACGCGGGTCCGGTGCCCAGCGAGGTCCCGGACGCGACGTTCTACCGTGAACTGCTCGCCGCCTGGCAGCCGTCCGCCGCCAACTGATCTGTTCCGACCCGCCGTTACCGCCGTCGGCCCGCGTCCCGTACGCGTCGCCGACGGCGGTTTCCGTTCCGGCCCCCGCGCTCCCGCCCCGCGCTCCCGCGCTCCCGCTCAGTCGGCGTCGTGCCGCGCCTTCGGCAGCCTCACCGTCACCACCAGCCCGCCGCCCGCGCCACCCGGCTCCGCCGTGACCGTCCCCCCGTGCGCCACCGCGATCGAGCGGACGATGGAGAGACCGAGCCCCGCCCCGCGCCCCATCCGGTCGCGGCCCTCTCCCCGCCGGAACGGTTCGAACAGCGCGGGGATGTCCGACTCCGCGACGACAGGGCCGGTATTGCGCACCACCAGCTCACCGCCCCGTACATCGACGTCCACCGTCCCGCCGGGCACGTTGTACGACACCGCGTTGGCCAGCAGGTTTCCCACCAACTGCCCCAGCAGCAGCCGGTTTCCGCACACCACGTCGGCGTCGACGACGCACAGGGACACCCGCCGCCCGTAGCGGACCGTCTCCTCGGCCACCGCCTCGCCGAGATCGACCGGCTCCAGGTCCTCGACCTCGCGCTCGCTGCGCGCCAGCACCAGCAGCCCTTCGATGAGCTGCTCGCTGCGCCGGTTGTTGTCGAGCAGCGTCTCCTTCGTACGGGCCAGCTCGTCCGGCGTGCAGAGGTCGTCCAACCCGACCTGGATCGCGGCGCGCTGGGTCGCCAGCGGGGTACGCAGCTCGTGCGAGGCGTTCGCGATGAACCGGCGCTGGCTGTCGAAAGCTTTCTGCAGACGCGCCAGGAGCGCGTCCAGGGTGTCGCCCAGCTCCTTCAGCTCATCGTCAGGGCCGCTCGCGCCGATCCGTTCGTGAAGATTGTGTTCGGACAACCGGCGGGCCTTCGCCGTCATCGCGTGCACCGGGCGCAGCACGCGCCCCGCCGTCCACCAGCCGACCCCGACCGCGCACGCCGCCATCACCAGCAGCGCGGCGACCGACCAGAACAGCATCTCGTCGGAGGCGGCGTCCGTGACGTTGTCGGTGAGCTGGTACACGGCGACGGGCTGCGCCTGCTGCCGGCTGATCAGCCCGCTCACCGACGAGCCGGGCAGCACGGGCGACACCTGGACCGGCGCCACCCGCGCGGCGATCTCCTGGGCCTCGTTCTGCGTACCGGCGCTGGAGAGCAGATTGACGATGGTGAGCAGACAGCCACCGAGGACGACGAAGACACCGCCGTAGATGAGGGCTATGCGCGTACGGATGGTGGAGCCGGGCCCCGGCGCCTTGCCCGCCGGTCCCGGCTTCCCCCGCCCGCCGCTCTTCGCGGCGCGTATCACAGCGCGTACCCCACCCCCTGGACCGTACGGATCAGCGGCGGATCACCGAGTTTGGCCCGCAGCTTGCTGAGACAGACCCGGACCGCGCCGGTGAACGGATCCGCGTGCGCGTCCCAGGCCCGCTCCAGCAGCTCCTCGGCCGAGACCGGCGCCCCGTCCGCCTCCAGCAGGATCTGGAGCACCGAGAACTCCTTGGGCGAGAGGTCGAGGACCACCCCGTCCCGCCACGCCGTCCGCCGTACGGAATCGAGGCGTACGCCGTGCCGCTCCAGCTGCGGCGGTACGGGCCTGGCGCTGCGCCTCCGCAGCGCGCGCACCCGCGAGACCAGTTCGGGGAAGTCGAAGGGCTTGCCCAGATAGTCGTCGGCGCCCAGATCGAGCCCCTCGACGCGGTCCTCCATGGAGGCGGAGGCGGTGAGCATCAGGATGCGCGTACGGGACGCCTCGGCGACCAGCTTGCGCGCGACGTCGTCGCCGTGGACACGTGGCAGATCGCGGTCGAGGACGACGACGTCGTAGTCGTGGAGTCCCAGATAGGCGAGGGCGGCGTCACCGCTGTACACGGTGTCGACGGCGAATCCCGCCCGCCGCAGCCCGGTGGCCACCAGCTCGGCCAGGACCTCCTCGTCCTCGGCGACCAGTACCCGCATGCTGCCGTCCCCTGCCCCAGTCCGCTGCCCCGCCGTCCCCTGCCCCGCCTCGTACATGATGCCCTTTCTCTCCCGGGATGTGCCTGTCTACGGCAAGGGGTGTTTCGGAAAGCTCTCCCCCGCGCACCCCCGGCAAATGCGGGCGACTCGCGCTTGATGGGTCGGATACGATATTGACAATCCGTAGACCAATTGGTCACTCCATGTAGCGACTTGGGAGCAGCCTGCAATGGCTCGACACCTCATCACCAGCGCCCTTCCGTATATCAACGGGATCAAGCACCTGGGCAACATGGTGGGGTCCATGCTCCCGGCGGATGTGTACGCCAGGTACCTCCGCCAGCGCGGCCACGAGGTCCTGTACATCTGTGCCACCGACGAGCACGGCACCCCCGCCGAGCTGGCGGCCAAGGAGGCCGGCGTGCCGGTCGAGGCCTTCTGCGCCGAGCAGCACGACGCCCAGAAGGCGATCTACGACGGCTTCGAGCTGGCCTTCGACTACTTCGGCCGCAGCTCGTCCGCGGAGAACCGCGAGATCACGCAGCACTTCGCGCGCCGGCTGAAGGAAAACGGCTTCATCGAGGAGCGGGCGATCCGCCAGGTCTTCTCGATCGCCGACGGCCGCTTCCTGCCGGACCGCTACATCGTCGGTACCTGCCCGCACTGCGGCTACGACAAGGCCCGCGGCGACCAGTGCGAGAACTGCACGCGCGTCCTCGACCCGACCGATCTGATCGACCCGCGCTCCGCGATCAGCGGCAGCAGCGAGCTGGAGGTCCGCGAGACCAAGCATCTCTTCCTCCTCCAGTCGAAGCTGGCGGGCGAGGTCGAGACCTGGATCGACGCGACCAGCGCGGAGTGGCCGCAGCTCGCCTCCTCGATCGCCCGCAAGTGGCTGACCGAGGGCCTGCACGACCGCGCGATCACCCGCGACCTGGAGTGGGGCGTTCCGGTCCCGGCCGACACCTGGCCGGAGCTGGCGGCCGAGGGCAAGGTCTTCTACGTCTGGTTCGACGCGCCCATCGAGTACATCGGCGCGACGAAGGAGTGGTCCGACCAGGACCCGACGAACCGCGACTGGAAGTCCTGGTGGTACGAGGCCGACGACACCGTCCGCTACACGGAGTTCATGGCCAAGGACAACGTCCCGTTCCACACGGTGATGTTCCCGGCCACCCAGCTCGGCACCCGCGAGCCCTGGAAGAAGGTCGACTACGTCAAGGCCTTCAACTGGCTCACCTACTACGGCGGCAAGTTCTCCACCTCGCAGAAGCGGGGCGTCTTCACCGACGCCGCGCTGGACCTGCTGCCCGCCGACTACTGGCGCTACTTCCTGATCGCGAACGCGCCGGAGTCGGACGACACGTCCTTCTCCTGGGAGCACTTCACGGCGACGGTCAACAAGGACCTCGCCGACACCCTCGGCAACTTCGTGAACCGCGTCCTGTCCTTCTCGCGCAAGCGCTTCGGCGACGCGGTGCCGGCCGGGAAGCCGGCGGGCGAGGCGGAGGCGAAGCTCGGCGCGGAGATCGCGCGGCTGCTCGCGGAGTACGAGGGCCACATGGAGACGATCCAGTTCCGCAAGGCCGCCGCCGCGCTGCGCGCCCTGTGGTCCGCGGGCAACTCGTATCTGGAGGAGAAGGCCCCCTGGCTGGAGATCAAGACGGACGAGGAGGGTGCGGCGCTGACCCTGCGGACGGCGATGAACCTGATCCATCTGTACGCGGTGATCTCCGAGCCGTTCATTCCGGCGTCCGCCAGGGCCATGCGGGAGGCGTTCGCGCTCACGGACGACACCGCGCGCTGGGTGACGGCCGAGGAGGCGAAGGCGCTGGCGTTCGTGCCGGCCGGTACGGCGTTCACCGTCCCGCCGGTGCTCTTCGCGAAGATCAGCGACGAGGATCTGGCCGCGTACCGGGAGCGCTTCGGCGGCGAGGACCCGGCGGCGGCGTGACGCGCGGCTGCCGCTGACGGCAGGAGGGAGGGCCCGGGACATCAGGTCCCGGGCCCTTTCGCGTACGGAACCGGTCGCGCTCCCCCGTACCGTCGGCCGTCTACCGTCGGCCGTCCGGAGGTCAGTCGCCGAGCGAGTCGGCGTCGCCCATCACCACGACCGGCCGCTTCGCCGGGTCCAGCATCCGCAGCAGCTCCTTCATCCGCCAGCGCGGCAGCGAGACACACCCCTGGGTGGGCCCGCCGTGGTCCACATGGAGCCAGATGCCGCCGCCCTTGTTCTCGCCGAGCGGCCGGGTCCAGTCGAGGGGCGTGGTGCCGGGCAGCCGGTTGTAGTTGATCGCGACCACATAGTCGAAGGACCCGGCGAGCGCCTCGCCCTCGAAGCCGTCGCCCGACGCCTCGAAGGCGGAGGCCCGGTCGTACGGGAGCTTCGTGCCGGGGTCGGGCAGTTTGCCGCCCGCGTCGGTGAGGTCGAACACCCCGATGGGCGAACGCAGATCGCCCTGGAAGTGGTCGTCGGTCCAGCCGCGCACGGCGTTGTGGGCGGGCCAGACGTCCGAGACGGCGTGCCAGCCGGTGACCGGATCGCGCTCGTAGACGACCACGGACGAGGTACTGGAGTCCCGGGCGGTGCCGGTCACCACGACGGCCTGGGACGCCTGCGGGGAGATCTCGGCGCGGGTCGCCGGACCGAGCTCGGGGATCTCCTCCGGCTCGACGATCTGCGGCTTGGGAGCGGACTGTCCCGCGCCGCCGCCGCTGGCAGCGCCGGCGGCCTTGTCCTTCGCCGCCGCCCCGTCCGGCGCCGAGCCCACGTTGTCCGCGTGGTCCGTGGTGCCGGTGAGGCCCGAGCAGCCGGTGAGCAGCAGGCCGGTCGCCAGCAGCGCGGCGATCAGCGATCCTCTGCGTACAGGGCGGGCAGGGCGCACAGACATGTACGGGCCTCTTTCATCTCGCGTTCGGGGAATGCTCGGCGGTGGTCGGGGCGGTCTCCACCGCTCTGCCGAAGTCTGCGCCGGTGACCATCGCGTGGGCGTCCTCGACGGTCCCCGGCGAGTCGCCCGCGACGCACACGGTGACGACGACCGCCGAAGAGGGCGCGGGGGCGCCGCCGATCAGCCCGGTGAACTCCTGGGTGCCGGCGATCTTCCGGCAGGCCGGGGAGAGACGGGCCGACACGGACAGCGCCGGCGGATCCTGGCTCTTCGCCGACAGGTCGGTACCGCTGTCCGCGACCAGCGTGACCAGGGCGCCGCCGGGCCGGAGCAGCCGCACCGGAAGGCACGGGCTCGGGCCGTTCCCGGGACAGTCCCGGTCGTACGGGACGAGCCGCTGGGTCGAGACGAAGCCGCGGGCCGGCTGCTTGTACCGGGGGTCCTCAGGCACATCGAGGGCCTGCCAGGTGTCGGGCAGCTGGAGGGTGAGACCGGCCACATGTGCGAAGCGCGTCCGCTGGTCCCGCGCGTCGCCGGGCACGGGGCCCTGGGTCGCGGTGTCCGGAATCCCGGCGGACGGGGTCGTGCTGTCCTGGGTCGCGCTGTCCTGGGTCGCGGCGGACGGAGGCGGGGTGGCCGAGGGGCCGGTGTCCGGGGACGCGGTGACCGAGGGGGCGGCGGAGGCAGGCGGCGTGGCCTCCGGTCCGGCGCGCAGCACACCGGGGAGCAGCGTGCCGGCGAGGGCGAGCCCGGCCACGGCCGCCGCGGCGGCGGCTGCCGTACGGCGCCTGCGGCGGTTCCGGGCGACCCGTTCCCGTACACCGTGCAGCCGTCCCTCGGGGGCGGGCAGCCGGGGCACGGCCTTCTCCAGCAGAATCCGCAGCTCCCGCTCGTCCTCGGCGCCCGGCGCGCGCCCGGCCCGGGTCCCGTGGTCTCTGTCACCCACAGCGGTCACCGCCTTCCACGGAGGCGGGCAGTGCGGCGCGCAGGGAGCGCAGCGCACGCGCCGACTGGCTCTTGACGGTGCCGGGGGTGCAGCCGAGGGTCGCCGCGGTGTCCTCGACGCTCAGGTCCTCGAAGTAGCGCAGCACGACCACCGCGCGCTGCCGCACCGGCAGCGCGCGCACCGCGGCGGCCAGCGACTGTTCGAGGTCCACCTCGGCGTACGCGTCGAACGTCCCGGCCTTGTCCGGGACTTCGCCGTACGGCAGCTCGCCCCGCCAGCGCCGCCGCCACCAGGAGGCGTGCAGATGCACCAGCGACGTGCGTACGTACGCCTCCGGCCGGTCCCCGGCGATCCGCGGCCACTTGGGCCACACCTTCGCGAGGGTGCTCTGCAGCAGGTCCTCGGCGAGATGCGCGTCCCCGGTCAGCAGCCAGGCCATCCGCAGAAGCCGCGGCCCCCGGGCGGCGACGAAAGCCTCGAAGTCGGCGTCGCCCGGATCCATTGTCCTGCCCTCGCCATTCTGTTCGGTCTCCCACGCCAGTGGAACGCGGTGGGGCGGCGATCAGGTTGCCTCGGGCGGACGAAGTTCCCGGTGCCCCGCCCCCTCCCGGGCGCGGGCACACGCGAAGAGGCCCGGAACCACACGGTTCCGGGCCCCTTCGTCTGTGCCGGGAGGCTACTCGCCGGACTTCGCGGCCGGCTTGCGCAGCGCGATGTTCAGCTCGCGGAGGCGGGACTCGTCCAGCTCCGTGGGCGCGCCCATCATCAGGTCCTGCGCGTTGCCGTTGAGCGGGAAGGCGATCGTCTCGCGGATGTTCGGCTCATCGGCCAGCAGCATCACGATGCGGTCGACGCCCGGGGCGATGCCGCCGTGCGGCGGGGCGCCGAAGCGGAACGCGCGGAGCATGCCCGCGAACTCGTGCTCGACGGTCTCGCGGTCATAGCCGGCGATCTCGAACGCCTTGATCATCAGCTCGGGCTCATGGTTACGGATCGCGCCGGAGGACAGCTCGGTCCCGTTGCAGACGATGTCGTACTGCCACGCCAGGATGTCCAGCGGGTCCTTCGTCTCCAGATCTTCCAGACCGCCCTGGGGCATCGAGAACGGGTTGTGCGAGAAGTCGATCTTCCCGGTCTCCTCGTCCTTCTCGTACATCGGGAAGTCGACGATCCAGCAGAACCGGAAGACGCCCTCCTCGAAGTGTCCGGCGCGCTTGGCGGCCTCGACGCGTACCGCGCTCATGATCTTGGAGACCTCGTCGAACTCGCCCGCGCCGAAGAAGACGGCGTGGCCGGGGACGAGCCCCAGGCGCTCGGTGAGCAGCTTGACGTTCTCCTCGGTGAGGAACTTGGCGATCGGGCCGCTCAGCGCGCCGTCCTCGCCGACCCGCACCCAGGCCAGGCCCTTCGCGCCGTGCTCGACGGCGTACTCACCGAGCCCGTCGAAGAACTTGCGCGACTGGCCCGCCGTGTCCGGCACCGGCAGCGCGCGGACGTGCTTCCCTGCGAACGCCTTGAACTCGGAGCCCTCGAAGACGTCCGAGATGTCGACCAGTTCGAGCTTGGCACGCAGGTCCGGCTTGTCGTTGCCGTACTTCAGCATCGACTCGCGGAACGGGATGCGCGGGAACGGCGAGGTGACATGGCGGCCGTTGCCGAACTCCTCGAAAAGCTCGGTCATCAGCTTCTCGATCGGCCGGAAGACGTCCTCCTGCTCGACGAAGCTCATCTCGACATCGAGCTGGTAGAACTCGCCCGGCGAGCGGTCGGCGCGGGCGTCCTCGTCGCGGAAGCACGGCGCGATCTGGAAGTAGCGGTCGAAGCCCGAGATCATCAGCAGCTGCTTGAACTGCTGCGGAGCCTGCGGCAGCGCGTAGAACCTGCCCGGGTTCAGCCGGGACGGGACCACGAAGTCACGGGCGCCCTCGGGGGAGGTCGCGGTGAGGATCGGCGTCGCCATCTCGTTGAATCCCAGCGCGGTCATCTTGTGCCGGATGGCGGAGATGACGGCCGTACGCAGCATGATGTTGCGGTGCATGCGCTCGCGGCGCAGGTCGAGGAAGCGGTACTCCAGGCGCCGTTCCTCGTTCACTCCGTCCTCGGCGTTGACCGTGAACGGCAGCGGGCCCGCCGCGCCGAGGATCTCGACCGCGGAGACCTCGATCTCGATCTCGCCGGTCGACAGCTCCGGGTTGACGTTCTCCGCACCGCGCGCGGAGACCTTGCCGTCGATACGGACGACGGTCTCCTTCGTGAGCTTGGACAGCTCCTCGTTCGCGGGGGTGCCGGGGCGGGCCACGAGCTGGACCAGACCGTAGTGATCACGGAGATCGATGAAGAGGATGCCGCCCAGGTCTCGGCGATTGTGCAGCCAGCCGCTCAGCCGGACGTCGGCACCGACGTCAGAGGCGCGGAGCTCGCCGCAGGTGTGGGACCTGTACCGATGCATCGTCGTTTCATCCAGTTCTTGGCAAGTCGGGGTTGGCCGGGCAGGGGCGTTACGTCGTACGACGTAACAGGTTACCGCCCGGCCATGACACCACCCTCGGTGGCGTTTGCTCTACACATATTCATAAAGTGGGACAATGCGCACCGAGGATGTCCTGGCCGCGATCGCGACCGGCCTATGGCGCTGGGAGAACGCGTCCGGCACGGTCACCCTCGACGGGGAGGCCGCCCGGCTGCTCGGCCTGCCCGAGGAACCCGTGACGCTCACCGGGGCCGCCACCCGCTCCCGTTTCCATCCCATCGACTGGAACGAGATCGACGGCATCGTCCATCTCGCGGTCGCCGAGAAGACCCTCGCCGAGGCCCGGCTGCGGGTCGTGGACGAGAGCGGCCGGGTGCTCCGTACCGTACGGGTCAGGGCCAGGCCGATCATCACCTCCCCGGCGGAGGGGAAACGGGAGTACGAGCTGATCGGCACCGTCCAGGAGGTCACCGAGCCCCAGCCGGGCACCACCGTCGAACGGACCTCCGTCACCGGCGACTGGCGCCGCTCCCGCGAGGCCTTCCTGCTCGACGCGGGCCGCGCGCTGGCCGAGGCGCGCTCCACCACCGAGGTGCTGCGGGTCACCGCCTCCCTCTCCATGCCCGGCTTCTCGCCGGACGGGCTCGCGGTCTACGGCGTCTCCGGCGAGCGGCTGACGATCATCGGCCACCACGGGCAGGCGCCCGAGGACTCGGCCCCGTTCGAGGGCATGACCGTGGACACCGACTACCCGGCGGCCGAGGTCGTACGGACCGGCCGGGCCATCTATCTGCCGTCCCCGAAGGCGTACGCCGACCGGTACCCCGCCACCTGGCCGCACGTGGAGCACTTCGGCCGCCGCTCCTGGGCCTTCCTCCCGCTGATCGTCGCGGGCCGCACGCTCGGCACCTGGATGGCCGCGTTCAAACACCGCGTCGCGTTCTCGCCCGACGAACGCTCCGTGCTGACGACGGTGGCCCGCATGCTGGCGCAGGCACTGGCCCGCGCGGGCGTCGCCGAGACCGAGCGCGAGCTGTCCCTCGGGCTCCAGCGCACGATGATGCCGACGCTCGGACCCGAGATCCCCGGCATGACGGTGGCGGCCCGGTACGTACCGACGGGCGGCGGCCTCCAGGTCGGCGGCGACTGGTACGACATGATCCCGCTGCCCGGCGGCACGGCGCACTCCGAGGGGCGCTGGGGCGGACGCTTCGCGCTGGTCATCGGGGACGTCCAGGGCCATGACGTACGCGCCGCCGGCCTCATGGGCCAGCTGCGGATCGCCCTGCGCGCGTACGCCTCCGAGGGCCACCGGCCGGACGCGGTGCTCTCCCGCGCCTCCCGCTTCCTGGCCAACCTCCAGTACTACCCGGGACGTGACGGAGGCTCCATCCCCGGCGGCGGACCGCGCACGGACGCGGGGGCCGCCGTGATGGACGAGTGGTACTCCGTGGCAGGCCCGCGCTTCGCGACCTGCCTCTATCTGGAGGTCGACCCGGAAAACGGCACGCTCGACATCGCCCGCGCCGGCCATCCGGACCCGGTGATCCGTACGGCGGACGGGACCGCGTTCATCCGGCAGACCGAAGGCGGGCTGCCGCTCGGCATCGAGGCCGACTCCGACTATCCGACGACCCGGCTCGTCCTGGGGCCCGGCGAAACGCTCATGCTCTGCACGGACGGGCTCATCGAGACCGGCGGACACGATCTCGCGACCGGCTGGACACGGCTGCGGCCCGTACTGGAGCAGGACAGCGGCGAATCCCTGGAGAAGCTCGCCGACGCGCTCATCCAGGCCGTGCACGGCCCCACCTCGCACTACACGACCGGCCCGCTCGTGGACCGCCGCGAGGACGACATCGCGCTGCTGCTGCTCTCCCGGGACCTCGCGCCGGCCCGGCTCGCCGGCGCGGTTCCCCGGCGCACCGCGCTGACCGTCGCCCAGGCCGAGCCCGAGCGGATCGCGGGCGTACGGCGGCAGCTGCGCGAGCTGCTGCACGACTGGGCGGACGCCGAACAGATCGACTCCGCGGAGCTGATGGTCTCCGAGATGATCACCAACGTCCTCGTCCACACCGACGGCGACGCCCTGCTGGTCGCGGAGGCGCGCGGCGAGCCGGGAGACCGCCGCCTGCGCGTCGAGGTCGCCGACACCAGCGACGAACTGCCGCACCGCCGGCGCCCCGGGGAACTGGCCTCCAGCGGGCGCGGCCTGGTGCTGATGGAGGTGCTGGCCGACGCCTGGGGCGTGGATCCGCGGGGCGAGGGGAAGTCGATCTGGTTCGAGCTCTACGAGTGCGGCGGGACGGGACCCGAGGCCTCGCCGTAACGGCCGTAGCGGTCCCTCAGCTCCGAGAAGACACCGAACGCCGCGGCCGTCAGCGGAACGGCGAGCAGCATCCCCAGGATCCCGGCCACGCTGGCGCCCGCGGTGATCGCCAGTATCACCACGGCCGGGTGCATCTGGACCGTACGGCTCTGGATCATCGGCTGGAGCACATGCCCTTCCAGCACCTGCACGGCGAGCACCACCCCCAGCGCCCACAGCCCGATCACCCAGCCCCGGTCGGCGAGCGCGACCAGCACGGCGACGGCGCCGGAGATGAACGCGCCGAGATACGGGATGTACGCCCCGACGAAGACGAGCGCGCCGAGCCCGATCGCCCCGGGGACGCGCAGGATCAGCAGGCCGACGGTGATGCAGATCGCGTCGATGAGCGCGATGACGGTGGTGCCGCGCATGAACCCCTCGACGGCGCCGAAGGCACGGCGGGCCATGGCCTCGACGGTCTCCCCTGTCGTATGCGGGGCGAAGGTCCTGAGCGCGTCGGCCGCGCGTTCCGAGTCGCGCAGGAAGAAGAACATCAGCAGCAGCGCGAGTACGGCGGTGGCGATCAGCTCGCCGACGACACTGATCCCGGTGAGCACCCCGGAGGCGGCGGTGGCGCCGAACTTCCCGATCAGCTCCTTGCCGTTCTTCGCCAGATCGTCGAGCGAGGTCCCGGCGGCGCCGAAGTGCTGGGCCATGTCCCTCGCGGCCGACCGCAGCGAGGTCATGATCTGCTCGCCGTTGTCGACCAGCGCGCTGACGACGATGTACCCCGCGCCGCCGACCACGGCCACGACGGCGACGCAGGTGAGCCCGGCGGCGAGCGACCGGTTCAGCCGCAGCCCGACGAGGCGGCGGTAGAAGGGGCCGAGCAGCGCGGTGCCGAGGATGGCGAGCAGTACGGGCGTGACGGCGGTCTTGAACGTGATGACCAGCCAGATCGCGACGGCCCCGACCCCGGCGATCACCAGCACCACACCGCACCAGGCGGCGAGGCGGCGGGCGCTCTCGGGAAGGACGGACGACGGCGAGATCTGCACGCTCCCACCCGACCACGCGAAGGGGGACGTGTCCCGCGCTGCGCTCCGCGCGGGTGACGGTCGCCGTCCGGCGGGGGGCCGTGGTGCGGGGTGCCTTCGTCTTCGGCCGGGACCGGTTTCCGGGTGCGGGTTGTCGCCGGGGTGCGGTGCGCCTCCCGGCGGGGGGCCGTGGGTCCGGGGTGCGTTTCGGCTGGGGCCGGTGGTTGTGTGCGGGTTGTCGCCGGGGTGCGGGGCGCCGTCCGGCGGGTTGTCGCCGGGGTGCGGGGCGCCGTCCGGCGGGGGGTCGTGGTGCGGTGCGCCATCCGGCGGGGGGTCGTGGTGCGGGGCGCGGTGGGTGGTGCCGGGGGCCGGGGCCTCCGGAGGTGCGTATCCGGACTGCTTTCCTCACCGCGCTTCGCGCGAGCTGCGACGCTTTACGTCCGGACACGC
>NZ_JBHTZS010000014.1:0-213567 GCF_042790125.1 Streptomyces scopuliridis | reverse complement strand
GTGCGTGTCCGGACGTAAAGCGTCGCAGCTCGCGCGAAGCGCGGTGAGGAAAGCAGTCCGGACACGCACCTCCGGAGACACCGGCCCCCGGCACCCACGCGCACCCGCACCCGACCACCGGCCCGAGCCGAAACGCACCCCGGACAACGGCACACGGCAAACGGCAAGCCCTACGACTGCGACGACGCGATCCAGCGGGCGAGAGCCCGCCCCGCTTCGCCGGAGTCGATCGACTCCGCCGCCCTCTCCATCCCCGCCGACAGCTGCGCCGACAGCGACTCCCCCGTCGGATCCAGCGCCACCAACGCCGCCGCCGAGTTCAGCAGCACCGCGTCCCGCACCGGCCCCGTCTCCCCCGCCAGCAGCCGCCGCGCGACATCCGCGTTGTACGAGGCGTCCGCCCCCCGCAGCGCCTCCACCGGCACCAGCTCCAGGCCCACGTCCCGCGGGTCGAACGCCTCCTCCGTCACCTTGCCGTCCCGTACGACCCATACCCGCGACGTCGCGGTGGTGGTCAGCTCGTCGAGGCCGTCGTCGCCGCGGAAGACAAGGGCTGAGGAGCCGCGCTCGGCCAGTACGCCCGCGATGATCGGCGCCATACGGGCGTCCGCGACGCCCGTCGCCTGCGCGCGGACCTTCGCCGGGTTGGTGAGGGGGCCCAGGAAGTTGAAGGTGGTGCGGATGCCCAACTCGCCCCGCGCGGCGGCCACATGACGCAGCGCCGGGTGGAACTTCACCGCGAAGCAGAAGGTGATCCCCGCTTCCTCGGCGACCTCGACGACCCGCTGGGGGGTCAGTGCCAGGTTGACGCCGAGCTTCTCCAGTACGTCGGAGGCTCCGCTCGCCGAGGACGCGGCGCGGTTGCCGTGCTTGACGACCTTCGCGCCGGTGCCGGCGACCACGATCGACGACATGGTCGAGATGTTGACGGTCTTGGCGCCGTCGCCGCCGGTGCCGACGATGTCGACGGTCCGGCCGGGTACCTCGATCAGGTTGGCGTGCGCGTACATCGCGCGTACGAGACCGCTGATCTCCTCGACCGTCTCGCCCTTGGCCCGCAGCGCGACGGCGAACCCGGCGATCTGGGCGTTGGTCGCCTCGCCGCTCATGATCCGGTCCATCGCCCAGGCCGTGGCGTCCGCGCTCTGGTCGGTGCCGCTCAGCAGCGCGTCCAGTACGCCCGGCCAGGTGCGGGCCGCCGTGGTGTCGCCTCCGACGGGGGTCACAGCGCTCATGCTCGCTCCTGGGTGTCCGGGTCCAATGCGTGGGCCTGGTGTGCGGCCTGTGGCCAGCCTATCGGCGCGTACCGGCGCGCAGGGCGGATGCCCGTACTCCGGGACAGGACATACGCCGAGGGCCCCGGCCGGTTCCCTCGCGGGAGACCGGGCCGGGGCCCTCGGTGGTGGCGACCTGGTGAGGCCGGGCGGGATCAGTGGTGGCCGTGGCCGCTGGTGATCTCCTTGTACTCCTCGGCGGTGGGCTTGGGGATCTGGGCGCCCTCGCCGTAGTAGCCCTTGCTCAGCTTCGAGCGGAGCTTCTCGGTGGGGCTCACCTTGCGCTCCACGCCGTTCTCGTCGACCGTGGGGCCGATCTCGGCCGGCTTGTACTGCTCGTGCGCGGTGAGCTTGTGCAGGTCTCCCTGCTCCAGCGGGGTGTGGACCTCGACGAACTCACCGTGCGGCAGCCGCTTGATGATGCCGGACTCGCGTCCGTGCAGCACCTTCTCGGCGTCGCGCCGCTGGAGGCCCAGGCAGATCCGCTTGGTGACGATGAAGGCGATGACCGGTCCGACGAAGAAGGCGATCCGGACGAACCAGGTGATCGCGTTGATCGACAGATGGAAGTGGGTCGCCCACAGGTCGTTACCGCCACCGACCAGCAGGATGAAGTACCAGGTCAGCCAGGCCACACCGAACGCGGTACGGGTCGGTGCGTTGCGCGGGCGGTCCAGGATGTGGTGCTCGCGCTTGTCGCCGGTGACCCAGGACTCGACGAACGGGTAGACCGCGATCGCGACCAGCACCAGCGGGAAGATGATCAGCGGGATGAAGACACCCAGGACCAGGGTGTGACCCGCGAAGTTGATCTCCCAGCCGGGCATCACACGGATGAGTCCCTCGGAGAAGCCCATGTACCAGTCGGGCTGGGCGCCGGTGGACACCTGGTCCGGACGGTACGGGCCGATGGCCCAGATCGGGTTGATCGTGGCGATCGCGGAGACGATCACGATCACACCGAAGACCAGGAAGAAGAAGCCTCCGGCCTTCGCCATGTAGACCGGCAGCAGCGGCATGCCCACGACGTTCCTGTTCGTACGGCCGGGGCCCGCGAACTGCGTGTGCTTGTGGTAGAAGACCAGGATCAGGTGGGCCACCACGAGGCCGAGCATGATGCCGGGCAGCAGCAGGATGTGGACCGAGTAGAACCGGGCCACGAAGTCGCCGCCGGGGAACTCGCCGCCGAACAGGAACATCGACAGATACGTTCCGACGACCGGCACCGACAGGATCGCGCCCTGCATGAACCGGACACCGGTGCCGGAGAGCAGGTCGTCCGGGAGCGAGTAACCGGTGAACCCGGTGAACATGCCCAGGACGAACAGCAGGAAGCCGAACAGCCAGTTGATCTCGCGCGGCTTGCGGAACGCGCCCGTGAAGAAGACGCGCATCATGTGGACCAGCATGGCCGCGAGGAAGATCAGCGCCGCCCAGTGGTGGATCTGCCGGATCAGCAGACCGCCGCGGACGTCGAAGCTGATGTCCAGCGTGGAGGCGAACGCCTCCGACATCATCACGCCCTGGAGCGGGACGTAGCCGCCGTGGTACTCCACCTCGTTCATCGACGGGTGGAAGAACAGCGTCAGATACACACCCGTGAGGATGATGATGATGAAGCTGTAGAGGGCGATCTCACCGAGCATGAAGGACCAGTGGTCCGGGAAGATCTTCCGCATGTTGGACTTGGCGAGGCTGTAGATGCCCAGCCGGCCGTCCGCCCAGTCGGCCACCCGCTCACCGGCGGGCACCTTACGGTTCTTGTCGTCAGCGGTACTCATCCGCGCTCCCAGAAGGCAGGGCCGACGGGCTCGTCGAAGTCGCCGAGCGCTTCGAGGTTGCCCTCGGCGTTCACACCGATACGCAGCTGCGGAAGGGGGTGACCGGCGGGGCCGAAGATGACGCGGGCGCCGTCGGAGAGGTCGAAGGTGGACTGGTGGCACGGGCACAGCGCGTGGTGCGTCTGCTGCTCGTACAGGCTGATCGGGCAGCCGACATGGGTGCAGATCTTCGAGTACGCCACGATCCCCTGGTGGGACCATTCGAGCTCGCGCTTGTCCTTGATCTCGTCCGGCTGGATCCGGACGATCATCAGAGCCGCCTTGGCGATCTGCTTCTGGAAGTCCTCGCTGTGCGTGTCGAGACCCTCCGGCATGGCGAAGGTCAGCGAACCCACGACGACGTCCTCGGGACGCAGCGGCTCATTGGTGTTCATGTTGATGAGCTGCTTGCCCTTGCGCCACAGCGTGGAGCGGAGCTTCTTCTCGGGCAGCGGGCCCAGGTCGCGCAGGAGCACCACGCCGGAGAGCGGCACCAGCGCCAGCGCGCCGAACATGGTGTTGCGGATCAGCTTGCGCCGGCCGAAGCCGGACTCCGCCGCACCGGCGGCGAAGTCCTCCAGGACCTTCGCCTTGACCTCGGGCGTCGCCTCGATCGGGTGGCGGTCGTCGGCGGTCTCCACGTCCGACATCAGCGTGCGGGCCCAGTGGACCGCGCCGGCGCCGATGCAGAACAGCGCGATGCCGAGGGTCAGTCCCAGCGAGAAGTGCAGGATGCTGACATGGCCGAACGGGAAGATGAAGACGCTCTTGTCGACCGGGAACGCCACGAACGAGGCGATGAAGGCGACGGTCGCGACCATCGACAGCGTGAACAGGAAGGCGACCGTGCGCTCGGACCGTTTGGCCGCCCGCTCGTCGATGTCCTGCACACGCGGCCGGTGGGCCGGCAGTCCCGGGTCGGCGAACGGGTCGTCCGTACGCTCCACCGCGCCGTGCGCGGCCCCCTGCTCGCTCGGCAGGTTCTCTTCTGGAATCTCTTCTTGGCTACTCATGACTTCTTGGCCTTAGCGGTGTGGGCCGCGACCCAGACGGCAACTGCGATCAAAGCACCCAGACCGAAGACCCAGGCGAAGAGCCCTTCACTGACGGGGCCGAGGCCACCCAGCTTCAGACCTCCGGGGCTCTCGGTCTCCTCGCCGTTCACCGCCTTGATGTAGGCGATGACGTCCTTCTTCTCCTGCTCCGGCATCGTGGAGTCGGGGAAGGACGGCATGTTCTGCGGGCCGGTCTGCATGGCCTCGTAGATGTGCTTCGGATCCACACCCTCAAGCGACGGCGCGGTCTTGCCGTGTGTCAGCGCCCCACCCTCACCGGTGAAGTTGTGGCACTGGGTGCAGTTGGTACGGAACAGCTCGCCACCGTTGGCGATGTCCGCACCGGCGGGGCTGTACTGCTTCGCGGTCGGCGTGATCGGACCGGCGCCGAGGGACGCGACATACGCGGCGAGCTGGTCGATCTCCTTCTGCGAGTAGATGACCTTCTTCTTCGGCACCTGGGCGCCGGGCGCCATGGCCGGCATACGGCCGGTGCCGACCTGGAAGTCCACGGCGGCGGAGCCGACGCCGACCAGGCTCGGGCCGTCAGAGGATCCCTGACCGCCGGTGCCGTGGCAGCTGGCGCAGCCGACGGCGTAGAGCTTCTTGCCCTCCTCGATGGCGAGGGACTGGGCGGTTTCGTCAGCCTGCGCCTTGCCCGCGGGCGCGAACGCGGTGTACAGCCCCCCGGTGGCCGCCAGCGCGAGGAGTAGGACGACGACCGCCGCCAGCGGATGGCGTCGTCGTGCGGAGAGCTTTTTCACGGATTACCCCGGTGTCAGGATCTTCTGCGTCGGTGCTTCTGGACTGTGTGCGCTCGGGCGCGGTGCCCGGCTACTTGATCAAGTAGATCGTGGCGAAAAGGCCGATCCAGACGACATCGACGAAGTGCCAGTAGTAGGACACGACGATGGCGGCGGTCGCCTGCTCATGGGTGAATCTCTTGGCCGCGTACGTCCTGCCCAGGACGAACAGGAACGCGATCAGACCCCCTGTCACATGCAGGCCGTGGAAGCCGGTGGTCAGATAGAACACCGAGCCGTACGGGTCGGAGGAGAGCGAGATGCCCTCCACCTTGACCAGCTCGGTGTACTCGAAGACCTGGCCGCCGATGAAGATCGCACCCATCACGAACGTGACCACGAACCAGGTGCGGAGCTTCTTCACGTCACCCCGCTCGGCGGCGAAGACGCCGAGCTGGCAGGTGAGGGAGGAGAGCACCAGGATCGTGGTGTTCGTGGCCGAGAACGGGATGTTCAGGGCATGAGCCATTTCCTTCCAGTACTCGGCTCCCATCACCGATCGCAGGGTGAAGTACATCGCGAAGAGGGCCGCGAAGAACATCAGCTCGGAACTCAGCCAAATGATGGTTCCGACGCTGGTGAGGTTCGGCCGATTGACCGACGGGTGCGCGTGCCCGGTTTCTACTGTCGTTGCTGTCGCCACGACCGACATTATGTCGGTCGCTTATCCCGCCCTGACTCCGGGGGGTGCCGTTCGGTGTGTCCATGCGGTGTGCCCAGGTCGAACGGACCCGCGAAGGGGTGTCATTACCCGTGCTGACATGGTGTCCGACGGAGTAGCATCCGCGGCATCGGTTCATGGCAATGACGCCCTGAAGCCCTCGCAGACACTGATGTCACGGAGGAACAATGCAGCCGACCGCCACGGTGCTGGTCTACAGCGACGACGCGAACACCCGCGAGCAGGTCCGGCTGGCGGCGGGGCGCCGGCCCGCCTCCGACGTGCCGCAGGTCGAGTTCCTGGAGTGCGCCACTCTGCCCGCGGTGCTCAAGCATCTGGACCGCGGCGGCATCGACGTCTGTGTGCTGGACGGCGAGACGGTCCCCGCGGGCGGCATGGGGGTCTGCCGGCAGATCAAGGACGAGATCTTCAACTGCCCGCCCGTGCTGCTGCTGATCGGCCGCCCGCAGGACGCCTGGCTGGCCACCTGGAGCCGCGCGGACGCCGCGGTGACCCTTCCGGTCGAGCCGGTCGGCTTCGCGGAGGCGCTGGCCTCCCTGCTGCGCGCCAGGCTCTCCGTAGACGCCTGAGGGCCGCGGACGCCAAGGCGTCCACGGCCCTCTCTCGGATGACTCGGTTCGGATTCCGGGACTCGGACGGGGCTCAGACGACGGGGCGGAGCCTCGCCTTGTCGGCGGGGCTGCTGCCCTCTCTCGTCCCGGCCTGGAGGACGCTGCCCTCGCGCCAGTCCTTCCAGTCCACGTTCCAGTCGCCGTAGCCGTTGCCGAAGTCCTCCATGTAGTCCCCGGCGCTGTTGATGACCTGGACGATGTCGCCCTCCTGGACGGTCTCGAAGAACCAGGCGGCGTTGCCGGTGGACATGCCCACGCAGCCGTGGCTGACGTTCGCGGACCCCTGCGAGCCCACGGACCACGGCGCGGCGTGTACGTACTCCCCGCTCCAGGTGACGCGGGTGGCCCAGTAGACGGGCAGGTCGTAGCCCTCACCGCCGCCGATGCCCACGCTGGTGCCGCGCATGCGGACGAAGTACTCCTGGCCCAGGACGACCTTGATGCCGTTACGCGTGGAGAAGCCCGGCTTACCGGTGGTCACCGGGATGCTGTTGATCTCTTCCCCGTTGACGTAGACCGTCATGTAGTGGGCGCTGGCGTCGACGATGGCCTCGACCCGGTCGCCGGTCTTCATCTTGATCGGCTTGACCGCGCCGCCGTACAGCTCTTTGCTGATCTTCACGCCTTCGAGGGTGCTCGACGCCGTGACGGTCCCGTTGGCGGGCCAGTAGTCCTTGGGGCGGTAGTGCAGTTCGGTGTCGTCCACCCAGTGCCAGGCGCCGCCGTCCGCGGCGGGCGTGGAGCGGACCTTCAGGGACCGCTCGACCACGTCCCTGGCCTTCTTCGAGGTGACGGGCTCGCTGAGCGTGGCGGTGATGGGCTGGCCGACCCCGTACTCGCCGGAGTCCGGGCCGAATTCGACGGTGAGCTTCTTCTTGGCGGGGCGGGTGTCGAAGGTGAGCGTCCGGAGGCCCGGGGCGCCCTTCTTGTTCTCCGTGGAGACCTTGACGGTGTAGCGGCTGCCGGCGGCCAGGGGCGCCGTGGAGTGCCAGCGTGTGCCGTCGGCAGTGAGCTCGCCGGCCAGGTAGTGACCCGTCTTGTCGACGGCGGTCACGTCGGTGATCTTGCCGTCGGTCCCCGTGGAGGTGACTTCGAGCGGCTTGTCCGGGTCGGCCTTGGTCTTGCCCGCGGACGTGCTGAAGGCAATCTTTCCGGTGGCGTCGGACGGCTTCGTGGAGAGCGGGTGCTGCTTCTCATCGCTGCTGCACGCGGTCGCGCTCGCCAGGAGGGACACGACCAGCAGGGTGCAGCTCAGGACGGTGCGCAAGCGCGGCTTGTGGGTCATGATCACAAGGTAAGAACGCTCGCCACTTTCCGCGCGCCGAGAGTGGCAAACGGGGGCCCGAGCACTCCGAATGGGAATGCTCGGGCCCCTGGTTCACTCAGTGTGCTACTGGTTCTGGTTCTCGCCCCGGTAGAACTCGAAGACCCAGCCCCAGAGGCCGATCAGAATCAGCGGCAGCGAGAAGTACAGCAGCCACCAACCGATTGCTACACCCAGGAAGCCCAGCGCGCCACCGACGGCGAGCGAGAACGGCTGCCAGCTGTGCGGGGCGAAGAACCCCACCTCGCCGGCCTCGTCCGCGACGTCGGCCTCCTTGTTGTCCTGAGCCAGCGCGTCCATCCGGCGAGCCGTGAAGGCCAGATAGAAGCCGATCATGACGCTCAGGCCGAAGGCCAGGAACAGCGCCGTCGTACCGACCGGCTCCTTCGACCAGACGCCGTAGACGACGGCGGTGGCCAGGATGAAGACGCTCAGCCAGATGAACAGCCTGCCTTGGATCTTCACTTGCCGACCTCCTTGCCACCCGCGAGGGCGGTGTCCTGCTGGTCGTCGAGCTCAAGGTGCTCCAGCGCGGCGATCTCGGGGTGGTGCAGATCGAACGCCGGCGATTCGGAACGGATCCGCGGCAGCGTGAGGAAGTTGTGCCGCGGCGGCGGGCAGGAAGTCGCCCATTCGAGTGAACGGCCGTAGCCCCACGGGTCGTCGACCTCGATCTTCTTGCCGTACTTGGCCGTCTTCCAGACGTTGTAGAAGAACGGCAGGACGGAGAGGCCGAGGACGAACGAGCTGATCGTGGAGATGGTGTTCAGCGCGGTGAAACCGTCGGCGGCCAGATAGTCCGCGTAACGGCGCGGCATGCCCTCGGCACCCAGCCAGTGCTGGACGAGGAAGGTGCCGTGGAAGCCGATGAACAGCGTCCAGAAGGTGATCTTCCCGAGCCGCTCGTCCAGCATCTTGCCGGTGAACTTCGGCCACCAGAAGTGGAATCCGGCGAACATCGCGAACACCACCGTGCCGAACACCACGTAGTGGAAGTGCGCCACCACGAAGTAGGAGTCGGACACATGGAAGTCCATCGGCGGCGATGCCAGGATCACACCGGTCAGACCGCCGAACACGAAGGTGATCAGGAATCCGATCGTCCACAGCATCGGCGTCTCGAAGGACAGTGAGCCCTTCCACATCGTGCCGATCCAGTTGAAGAACTTCACCCCGGTGGGCACCGCGATCAGGAAGGTCATGAACGAGAAGAACGGCAACAACACACCGCCGGTCACGTACATATGGTGCGCCCACACCGTCACCGACAGGCCCGCGATCGCGATCGTCGCCGCCACCAGACCGATGTAACCGAACATCGGCTTGCGCGAGAAGACCGGAATCACTTCGGAGACGATGCCGAAGAAGGGCAAGGCGATGATGTACACCTCTGGATGCCCGAAGAACCAGAACAGGTGCTGCCACAACAACGCACCGCCATTGGCGGAGTTGAAGATCTGCGCACCGAACTTGCGGTCCGCCTCCAGCGCGAAGAGCGCGGCGGCCAGCACCGGGAAGGCCAGCAGGACCAGCACACCGGTCAGCAGTACGTTCCAGGTGAAGATCGGCATCCGGAACATCGTCATGCCGGGCGCGCGCATGCAGATGATCGTGGTGATGAAGTTGACCGAACCGAGGATCGTGCCGAAGCCCGAGAAGGCCAGACCCATGATCCACAGATCCGCGCCGATACCCGGCGAACGCACCGCGTCCGACAGCGGCGAGTACGCGAACCAGCCGAAGTCCGCGGCACCCTGCGGGGTGAGGAAACCGCTCACGGCGATGATCGAGCCGAAGAGGTAGAGCCAGTACGCGAACATGTTCAGCCGCGGGAACGCCACATCGGGCGCACCGATCTGCAGCGGCATGATCCAGTTCGCGAATCCGGCGAACAGCGGCGTCGCGAACATCAGCAGCATGATCGTGCCGTGCATCGTGAACGCCTGGTTGAACTGCTCGTTCGACATGATCTGCGTACCGGGACGGGCCAGTTCGGCGCGCATGAAGAGCGCCATCAGACCGCCGATGCAGAAGAACGCGAACGACGTGACCAGGTACATCGTGCCGATCGTCTTGTGATCTGTGGTGGTCAGCCACTTCACGACGACATTGCCCGGCTGCTTGCGCCGTACCGGCAGCTCACTCTCGTAGGAGTCGTCAGCTGCTGCGGCGGCACCCTGGGGTTCGTTGAGGATGCTCACAGTTTGTTCGTCTCCGCATTCCTGGCCGGATCCGTCTGCGCGATGCCCGACGGGATGTAGCCGCTCTGACCCTTCTTGGCCAGCTCTTCCAGGTGCTTCTGGTAGCGCTCCGGGGAGACCACCTTGACGTTGAAGAGCATCCGCGAGTGGTCGACGCCGCAGAGCTCGGCGCACTTGCCCAGGAAGGTGCCCTCCTGGTTCGGGGTCACCTCGAACGAGTTGGTGTGCCCCGGGATGACGTCCTGCTTCATCAGGAACGGCACCACCCAGAAGGAGTGGATGACATCACGCGACGTCAGGATGAACCGGACCTTCTCGCCCTTGGGGAGCCACAGGGTCGGACCCGGGTTCCCGGTCTGCGGGTTCCGCTGGCCCGGGACACCGGCGTCGTAGACGCCCTCGGCACCCTTGGGGAACTGCTCCGTGAACCGGTTCGGGATGGCGTCGAGCTCCGGGGGGATCTCATTGCCCGTAGCGGGGTTACGGTCCACGTTCTCGATGTAGTTGAAGCCCCAGCTCCACTGGTAGCCGACCACGTTCACGGTGTGGGCCGGCTTCTCGGAGAGCGAGAGGAGCTTCGACTCGTCCCGGGCGGTGAAGTAGAACAGCACCGAGACGATGATGAGCGGGACCACGGTGTACAGCGCCTCGATGGGCATGTTGTACCGGGTCTGCGGAGGGACTTCCACCTTCGTGCGGCTGCGCCGGTGGAAGATGATGCTCCACAGGATCAGGCCCCATACCAGGATGCCCGTGATGAGCGCTGCCGCCCACGAGCCCTGCCAGAGGGAGAGGATCCGGGGAGCCTCCTCCGTCACTGGGGTGGGCATTCCAAGGCGGGGGAAGTCCTTGTATGTGCAACCGGTGGCGGTCGCGAGGATCAGGCCCGCAGTCAGCACCTGCGGCAGCTTCCGCCGCATCGGGCGCCGCGACGAGCGGTCGGAGCCGTTGGGACTCACGTAGCGCCTTCCCGAGAGTCTCGCCCGCGCGGCCGGCTGCGGCCGTCTCCTGGTCGGTCGCCGGCCCTGACGCGGGCAGGGGTTTGGATGTTTATGCGGACCAAACCCTACTGGACGCGTTTTGGGGCCGTGCGGGGAGGGTGCCCAACGCGCCGCCCGACTCCCCGAAGGGGTGGCCTGACCTTGCCCGGGGCTGCCCGGGAGCCCTGGAACGGCCGGTTCCGGGGCGCTTCTGACGCCCCCTCCGGATCGCTCTCCGGCCCTTCTCCTGATCCCCCTCCGGCCGCTCTCCGGATCTCTCTCCGGATACGCGGAAGCGGCACGTCCGGTACGCGGAACCGGCACGTCCGGGTACCCGCGTTAGCGTGGAGCGTGGCCTACTTCGACGTCGCTTCCTCCGCTCCGCTGCACCCCGTCGCCCGCCAGGCTCTCCAGGCCTCCCTGGACGAGGGGTGGGCCGACCCCGCCCGGCTCTATCGCGAGGGCCGGCGTGCCGTACTGCTGCTGGACGCGGCGCGCGAGGCCGCCGCGGAGGCGGTCGGCTGCCGTCCCGACGAACTGGTTTTCACTCCTTCGGGGACGTATGCGGTGCATTCCGGAATGTCCGGCGCGCTCGCGGGCCGTCGCCGTGTCGGGCGGCACGCGGTGGTGTCGGCGGTGGAGCACTCCTCGGTGCTCCACGCGGCGACGGCCCATGAGGCTGCGACCGGCGGCGCGGTGACCGAGGTGCCGGTGGACCGGCTCGGCGCGGTGTCGCCCGACGCGTACGCCGGGGCGCTGCGCGAGGACACGGCGCTGGCCTGTCTCCAGTCGGCCAACCACGAGGTGGGTACGGAGCAGCCGGTGGCGGCGGTCGCCGAGGCCTGCCGCGGCCGGGGCGTGCCGCTGCTGGTGGACGCGGCGCAGTCGCTGGGTTGGGGCCCGGTGGAGGGCGCCTGGTCGCTGCTGACGGGGAGCGCGCACAAGTGGGGCGGCCCGGCGGGCGTCGGGCTGCTCGCCGTACGCAAGGGCGTCCGGTTCGCCCCGCAAGGCCCGGCCGACGAGCGGGAGTCGGGGCGCGCTCCGGGGTTCCAGAACATTCCGGCGATCGTGGCCGCGGTGGCCTCACTGCGGGCGGTACGCGCGGAGGCGGCGGACGAGGCGGTGCGGCTGCGGGCGCTGGTGGACCGGATCAGGGCACGGGTGCCCGAGCTGGTGCCCGATGTGGAGGTGGTGGGCGATCCGGACCACCGGCTCCCCCATCTCGTCACGTTCTCCTGTCTCTATGTCGACGGAGAGGCGCTGCTGCACGAGCTGGACCGGGCGGGGTTCTCCGTCTCCTCGGGGTCGTCCTGCACGAGCGGCACGCTGACCCCGAGCCATGTGCTGCGGGCGATGGGCGTGCTGTCGGAGGGGAATGTCCGGATCTCGCTGCCCCTCGGCACCCCGGAGGCGGATGTGGACGGGTTCCTGGAGGTGCTGCCCTCGGTGGTGTCCGGCGTACGCGAGCGGCTCGGCGCGCCGGTCTCCGCCGCCGGGTCCGCCGGTACGGAGCCGTCGCTCGTGGTGGACGCGCTCGGCAAGCGGTGTCCGGTCCCGGTGATCGAGCTGGCGAAGGTGTTCGGCGACGTACCGGTGGGCGGGACGGTGACGGTGCTCTCGGACGACGAGGCGGCGCGGCTGGACATTCCGGCGTGGTGCGAGATGCGCGGCCAGGAGTACGTGGGCGAGCAGCCGGCGGACCACGGTGTCGCGTATGTGGTCCGCCGGATGTCGTAGCTCGTGAGCCCCGAGCCCTGTCCGGCCGTACGTCAGGCCAGGTGGGCCTGGACCTCGGCGGCGGCGTCATGGCCGTACGCCTTGGTGAAGCGCTCCATGAAGTGGGCCCGGCGCAGGGTGTACTCCTGGGTGCCGACGGTCTCGATGACGAGCGTCGCGAGCATGCAGCCGACCTGGGCCGCGCGCTCCAGGCCGACGCCCCAGGAGAGGCCCGAGAGGAATCCGGCGCGGAAGGCGTCGCCGACGCCCGTCGGGTCGGCCTTGGTCTCTTCCTCGGGACAGCCGACGATGATCGGCTCCTCGCCCACGCGGTCGATACGGACGCCGTTCTTGCCCAGCGTCGTGACGCGGTGGCCGACCCGGGAGAGGATCTCGGCGTCGGACCAGCCGGTCTTGGACTCGATGAGCCCCTTCTCGTACTCGTTCGAGAAGAGATAGGTGGCGCCGTCGAGCAGGGTGCGGATCTCGTCCGCGCCCATGCGCGCGATCTGCTGCGAGAAGTCCGCGGCGAACGGGATGCCGCGGGTACGGCACTCCTCGGTGTGGCGCAGCATGCCCTCGGGGTCGTCCGCGCCGATCAGCACCAGGTCCAGGCCGCCGACGCGGTCGGCGACCTTCTTGAGCTCGATCAGCCGGGCCTCGCTCATCGCGCCCGTGTAGAAGGAGCCGATCTGGTTGTGGTCGGCGTCCGTCGTGCAGACGAAGCGGGCCGTGTGCAGGACCTCGGAGATACGGACCGACGCGGTGTCGACCCCGTGGCGGTCCAGCCAGGCGCGGTACTCGTCGAAGTCCGATCCGGCCGCGCCGACCAGGATGGGACCGGTGCCCAGCTGGCCCATGCCGAAGCAGATGTTCGCTCCGACACCGCCCCTGCGCACATCGAGGTTGTCGACCAGGAAGGACAGCGAGACCGTATGGAGCTGCTCGGCGACCAGCTGGTCGGCGAAGCGGCCGGGGAAGGTCATCAGATGGTCGGTGGCGATGGAGCCGGTGACTGCGATTCGCACGGCGTGAACGCTCCTGATGAGGAGAACGGTTGACAGTTCACGCTATCGGGTCGGCGGCGGCCTTCCTAAGCTCACGAACCAACTCGCAGCAGGGCTTTCTTCGCACAACGGACGGACAAACGGTGCGGGTAAGCCGAACCGGGCGGCTGATCCGGGACACCCGTTCGGCGTACTCCGGGGAACCGCGCGCTCCTCCTTTCCGTCCCACCGGCGTCAGGGGACGACCCGGCACGATCCACAGTCGAAGGAGCGCAGCGGTGACCAGCACGGAGCGGCCTCAGAAGAGCACAGCGGGCACCGACGCCGCCGAACGCCCGCGCCGGCGGCGTTCCCCGCTCGCCGTCGCCACGGTGGCGGCGGCGGTACTGATCGCCGGGGGCGGTGGCGCGTACTTCGCCACGAGCGCCTCCGGCGACGGTACGGACGGCACGAGCGGTACGGCGGGGAACGGCGGGCCACCGCTGCTCGCCCTCGACAGCGCGGCGAACGGATCCGGAGCGGGAACCGGAATCGAATCCGGAGCAGCGTCCGGAACCAGCCCCTCCGAGCCGCCCGGGATCGCGCCCGGCGAGCCGGATCCGAGCGGGGTCACCTACCGCGCCAAGGGCGCGCTGCCCGACGGTCCCGCGACGTCCCCTGTCTACCGTACGAACGGCGAGGTCGCGGCGGCGGACGTGGCCCGGCTGGCGGAGGCGCTGGGTGTGGCGGGCACGCCGCGGTCGGACGGCACGGCCTGGAACGTCGGTACGGAGAAGGACGGTTCGGGCCCGCTGCTCCGGGTCGCCAAGCAGGCGCCCGGCACCTGGACCTTCGACCGGTACCGCCCTTCGGGCAGCGACAACTGCCTCAAGGGGAAGAGCTGTCCGAGCGACGGCGGCCCCGGAGGCGGGCTCGGCGCCGCGGGTGACGCCGTCAGCGAGGCGGCGGCGAAGCGGGCGGCGGCCCCGGTACTGAAGGCGCTGGGCCAGGACGGGGCCGCGCTGGACGCCCGCCAGCTGATGGGCGCGATCCGGGTGGTGAACGCGGACCCGGTGATCGGCGGGCTGCCCACCTACGGCTGGTCCACCGGGATCCAGGTGGGCGCAGACGGGCAAGTGACGGGCGGCACGGGCCAGTTGAAGGCGCCGGAGCGGAGCGACTCGTATCCGGTGATCGGCGCGGACGAGGCGCTGAAGGAGCTGAACGCGTCGGGCGACACCACCGGCCGGGGCAGCATCGGCGGCTGCGCGACCCCGGCGCCCCTGGAGGGCGGTACGGCGCCGGAGGGCGGGAAGCCCTCGGCTCCGTGCACACCGAAGGACGCCCCCAAGGCCGCGCCGATGGTGGTCGAGAAGGCGGTCTTCGGGCTGGCGATGCTGTCCGTTGACGGGCGCGGGGCTCTCGTACCGTCCTGGCTGTTCGAGGTGGCACCGGGCGGGGACGCCATGCCGTACACCGTCACCCAGCCCGCGGTCGCTCCTGAGTTCCTGGCGAAGCCGAAGCCGAAGCCGGTACCGCCGCGGGCGCAGCCGCGGCCGAGCGGGGATCTGCCGGGTGAGCGGGTCACCTCGTACAGCACCGAGGGGCGGACCCTGACGCTGCACTTCTCGGGCGGCGTGTGCGGTACGTACACGGCGTCGGCGGACGAGAGCGGTACGGCGGTGAAGGTGCGGGTGACCGAGTCCCGGCCGGAGCCGGGGACGGTCTGTGTGGCGATGGCCAAGTTCCAGACGGCGAAGGTGACGCTGGACGAGCCGCTGGGCGACCGGCGTGTGGTGGAGGCGACGACGGGCGACCCGCTGCCGCCGCACTGACGCGGCAGAGCTGAACAGCGGAAGGCGGGCGCGAGCGAAAGGCGGCGGCCCCGGGGGTTCCGGGGCCGCCGCCTTTCGTTTCGTTCGCGCTGTGTCCCAGGTCCGGACAGGGCCTAGCTGAAGGAGTCCCCGCAGGCGCAGGAGCCCGTCGCGTTCGGGTTGTCGATCGTGAAGCCCTGCTTCTCGATGGTGTCGACGAAGTCGATGGAGGCGCCGCCCAGGTACGGGGCGCTCATCCGGTCGGTGACGACCTTGACGCCACCGAAGTCCTTGACGACATCGCCGTCGAGCGAGCGCTCGTCGAAGAACAGCTGGTAACGCAGGCCGGAGCAGCCGCCGGGCTGCACGGCGACGCGCAGTGCGAGGTCGTCGCGGCCTTCCTGGTCCAGCAGGGCCTTGACCTTGCCCGCGGCGGCGTCGGACAGGAGGATGCCGTCGCTCACGGTGGTGGTCTCGTCCGATACGGACATCTGCTTCTCTCCCGGGTTGTACGGACTGCTTGCCGACAGTGCAACCGGCTCGGCCGCGGAATCATTCCGGGCGCTGGGCGCGTGTCTTTCCCTTCTTCATGCTCGCACACCGGCTCGGGATGCGGCAGCGCCCGGGAATGCGTCACATCGACGCTATCGGCATCGTCAAAGTGACATGAACCGGCTATCATAGATAGCGTCAATTAGACGAAAAGGCTCGTCTGCAGAGAAGAAAGGGTGCGTGACGTGACCACCGCCCAACCCCGTCAGGATCTCGCCGTCCAGCCGACGCCGCTCGCCCTCCTGCTGCTCGGCCGCGAGGCCGACCCGCGCAGCGAGCGGGGCGTGGAGTGTCCGGGCGATCTGCCCGCCGCGTCCGACCCGGACCTGGTGGAGCGCGCCCGCGCGGCGAAGGAGAGGCTCGGGGACAAGGTCTTCGTCCTCGGCCACCACTACCAGCGTGACGAGGTCATCCAGTTCGCGGATGTCACCGGCGACTCCTTCAAGCTGGCCAGGGACGCGGCGGCGCGGCCCGACGCCGAGTACATCGTCTTCTGCGGCGTGCACTTCATGGCGGAGTCCGCGGACATTCTGACCGGCGACGACCAGAAGGTCGTCCTGCCCGACCTGGCCGCGGGCTGCTCCATGGCGGACATGGCCACCGCCGAGCAGGTCGCGGAGTGCTGGGACGTACTGACCGAGGCCGGCATAGCCGAGCGCGTCGTCCCCGTCTCGTACATGAACTCCTCGGCCGACATCAAGGCCTTCACCGGCAAGCACGGCGGCACGATCTGTACGTCCTCCAACGCCGAGCGCGCGCTGAACTGGGCCTTCGAGCAGGGCGACAAGGTCCTCTTCCTGCCCGACCAGCACCTCGGGCGCAACACCGCGGTGCGGGATCTGGGGATGTCGCTGGAGGACTGCGTCCTGTACAACCCGCACAAGCCGAACGGCGGCCTCACGGAACAGGAGCTGCGCGACGCGAAGATGATCCTGTGGCGCGGCCACTGCTCGGTGCACGGGCGCTTCTCGCTGGACTCCGTCCGCGATGTACGGGAGCGGATCCCGGGCGTGAACGTGCTGGTGCACCCGGAGTGCAAGCACGAGGTCGTGGCGGCGGCGGACTATGTCGGCTCGACGGAGTACATCATCAAGGCGCTGGAGGCGGCCCCGGCCGGCTCGAAGTGGGCGATCGGCACGGAGCTCAATCTCGTACAGCGGCTGGCGAACCGTTTCGCCGACGAGGACAAGGAGATCGTCTTCCTCGACCGTACGGTCTGCTTCTGCTCCACGATGAACCGGATCGATCTGCCGCACCTGGTGTGGGCGCTGGAGTCGCTGGCCGAGGGCAACGAGGTCAACCGCATCCAGGTCGACAAGGAGACGGCGGACTTCGCGCAGCTGGCACTGGAACGGATGCTGGCGCTGCCGTAACCCATGGCCGCGTAACCCATGGTCGTACGACCGCACCCGGGGGCGGTCCCGCTTGATTGCGGGGCGCCCCTGGTGTCGTCTACGGTCTGTCGCGTTCACCAACCGCTCGGGCGTTCTTGAGCACGGCCGTCGTGCCGTACTCCGCCGAGGGCGGGTTCCCGGAGCCGCACCACGTTCTCCTGTGCCGTCCCGCTCCAGCAATCCCTCGCGTTCCCGGTCGATCCACCGTCTCCTCCGTACCGGACCGAAGAGGTTGCCGCCGCATGCCCCGATCCTGCTCCCGTTCCCGATCCTGCTCCCGTTCCCGTTCGCGCGCCCTTTCCCGGCTCACCGTCGCGCTCGTACTCGTCTGTTTCGTCGGCCCGTTGTCGACGGACATGTATCTGCCGGCCTTTCCGCGGATGGCCGCGGAGCTGCGTACGGACGCGTCCGGGGTGCAGCTGACGCTGACCTCGTTCCTGGCCGGGATGACGGCCGGCCATCTCGTCTTCGGTCCGCTGTCGGACCGGTTCGGGCGACGGGGGCCGCTGCTCGCGGGGGCGGCGGTGTGCGCCGTGGCCACCGCGCTGTGCGCGGTGTCGCCGGGACCGGGCTGGCTGGTCCCGCTGCGCTTCGTGGCCGGGTTCAGCGGGGCCGCGGGGGTCGTGATCGCGCGGGCGGTGGTCACGGATGTCGCCGAAGGCGCCGCGGCGGCACGGCTGTTCGGGATCCTGATGACCCTGTCCGGCACGGCGCCGGTGCTCGCGCCGCTCGCGGGCGGCGCCGTGATCGGGGCGGCCGGATGGCGGGGCGTGTTCTGGGTGCTGGCCGGGGTCGCGCTGCTGGTCGTGGCGGCCGTGGCGGTAGCCGTACCGGAGAGCCTGCCGCCGTCGCGGCGGCGGACGGGCAGCGGCGCGGAGCTGCTCCGTACGGTACGGGAGGTCGCGGGCGACGGCGCGTATGCCGGCTACACCCTCGCGTACGCCTTGGCCTTCGGCACGTTGTTCGGCTACATCGCCGGGTCGCCGTTCCTGCTGCAGAACGTGCTGGGGCTGAGCGTCGGTGTCTCGTCCGTGACGTTCGCGGGCGGCGCGGTCTGCACCGCGCTGGCCGGGGCGGTGAGCGCGAGGCTGGTGGGCCGGATCACCCCGGAGCGGCTGTTGCGTACGGGGGTGCGCACCGTGCTCGCGGGAACGGTGTCCCTGCTCGCCGCCGCCGTCGCGGACGTACTGACGGTGGCCGGCTGCCTGGTCTCGGTGGCGGTGGTGTGCGCCGGTCTGGGCCTGGTCCTCACGAACGCGACGTCCCTGGCACTCGCCCGGCTCCCGGCCGCTGCGGGCACGGGCTCGGCACTGCTCGGCACGGCGCAGAGCGCGCTGGGGGCGGTGGTGGCACCACTGGCGGGACTGGGCGGCGCGGACACGGCGGTGCCGCTGTTCCTGGTGATGACGGCGTGCGGCGCGGGGGCGGTGACGGCGGCGGGATGGGCGGGGGCGCGGGCGAGCTGAATCCATGCCCGCGCACAGCGATGCCCCGGGGCACTCCCGCGCACAGCGATGCCCCGGAGCGGCCCGATCCTCGCGGCCGTTCCGGGGCATCCCCGTTCACTGCGTCAGACGTTCACAACCTCAGACGTTCGCCGGTTCCGGCTCGCGCGGCGACTCCGAGGCCTGGGTGTCGTTCCCCTTCGCCTCCCGCTTCGCCGCCTTCTTCTTCGCCCGGCGTTCCTTGCGCAGCTCCACCATCGCGTACAGCGTCGGCACGAGCAGCAGCGTCAGCAGCGTCGATGTCACCAGGCCGCCGATCACCACGACCGCCAGCGGCTGCGCGATGAAGCCGCCCTCGCCGGTGATGCCCAGCGCCATCGGGAGCAGCGCGAAGATCGTCGCCAGGGCCGTCATCAGGATCGGGCGGAGCCGGTGGCGGCCACCCTCGATGACCGCTTCCACGACGCCCAGGCCCTGCGACCGGTACTGGTTGATCAGGTCGATCAGCACGATCGCGTTGGTCACCACGATGCCGATCAGCATCAGCATGCCGATCATCGCGGGGACGCCCATCGGCGTACCCGTCAGGATCAGCAGGCCGATCGCGCCGGTGGCCGCGAACGGGATGGAGACCAGCAGGATCAGCGGCTGGATCAGCGAGCGGAACGTCGCGACCAGCAGCATGAAGACGATCGCGATGGCCGCCAGCATGGCGAGCGCCAGCTTTCCGAAGGCGTCGTCCTGGTCCTGCGTGACACCGCCGATGGACGCGGTCGCGCCCTCCGGCAGATCCAGGGCGTCGATCTCCGTCTGGAGCGCGGCGCTGACCGCGCCGGTGTTGTCACCGGTCGGCCGTGCCGTGATCGTCGCCGCCCGCGAGCCGTCGATCCGGGTCATCGAGACCGGACCGGGCACCAGCTTCACGTCGGCGATCTGACCGAGCTTCACCGGGCCGAGCGGCAGGTTCTTCAGCTCGGCGATCGTCTTGGCGGGCTTGGCCGAGGTGACGACGACATCGCGCTCGGTGTCGTCCAGGATCGCCTTGCCGGAGGAGGTGCCGCGCACCGCCTGGCCGACGGCGAGACCGAGCGTGGTGTCGTTGAAGCCCGCCTCCGCGGCCTTGGCGTTGCCCTTGACGGAGATGCGCGGGACGGACTGCGACAGGTCGCTCTGTACGTCCGTGACGTCGTCGAGCTTCGCGACGGCGGCCTGGACCTGGTCCGCGGCCTTGCGGAGGGTGTCCGCCTCGGAGGCCTTGACCACGACGCTCAGGTCCTGGCTGCCGAAGCCGTCGCCCGCGGCGATGGTCGTCTGGCCGATGCCGTCGAGCCCGGCCAGCTCCTTCTCGATGCGGTCCTGCGTCTTCTCGTACGACGCGGAGTCCTTCAGGGTCACCTGGTACGACGCCTGGTTGGCGCCCGTACCGCCGCCGAAGGCCGCCATGAAGCCGGAGGAGCCGACGGTGACCTGGTAGTCCTTGATCTCCTCGATGCCGGAAAGGACCTTCTCGACCTTCTTCGCGGAGGCGTCGGCCGACTCCAGGCTGGTGCCCGGGGTCAGCTCCTGCTTGATGGAGAGGACTTCCTGATCGCCCTGGTCGAAGAAGTTGGTCTTGAGCAGCGGCGCCATGCCGAACGTACCGATCAGGACGACGATCGCGATGACCACGCTGGTGATACGGCGGCGGGTCGCGAAGCGCAGCACCGGCACGTACAGCCGCTGGAGCCGGCTGCGGCCCTCCTTCTCCTCGGCCTGGCGGCGGGCCTCGTCGGGGCTGACCCCGATGGCGGCCTTCGGCGGGCGCAGGAACCAGTACGAGAGCACCGGTACGACGGTCAGCGAGACGAGCAGGGAGGCGAGCAGCGCCGCCGTGACCGTCAGCGAGAACGAGCCGAACAGCTCGCCGACCATGCCGCCGGTCAGACCGATGGGCAGGAACACCGCGACGGTGGTGAGGGTGGAGGCGGTGACCGCGCCCGCGACCTCCTTGACGGCGGTGAGGATGGCGCTCTCGCGCTCCTCGCCGTAGCCGAGGTGCCGCTTGATGTTCTCCAGGACGACGATCGAGTCGTCGACCACCCGGCCGATCGCGATGGTCAGCGCGCCGAGGGTGAGCATGTTGAGCGAGAGGTCACGCGTCCACAGCACGATCAGCGCCAGGACGACGGAGAGCGGGATGGAGACGGCGGTGACGATCGTGGAGCGGATCGAGGCCAGGAAGACCAGGATCACGACCACGGCGAAGACCAGGCCGAGCGCGCCCTCGGTGGTCAGTCCGGAGATCGACTTGGAGACGGCCGGGCCCTGGTCGCTGACGACGGTGAGGGTGGCGCCGGAGCCGAGGTCCTTGCGGAGGTCGGGCAGCTTGTCCTTGACCGCGTTCGAGATGGCGACGGCGCTGCCGTCGTTGTCCATGGTGGCCATGACGGCGAGGCTGGGCTTGCCGTTCGTACGGGTCAGCGAGGTCGCGGCGGCCGGCTTCTGCTCGACGGTGGCGATGTCACCGACGCGTACCGGCGCGGGCGCTCCCGCGGAGTCGCCACCGGAGCCGCCCGCGGGCGCCTGGGGCACGACCCGCAGGTCCTCGATCTGCTTGAGCGAGGTGAACCCGCCGCCGACCTGGACCGTACGGCTCTTGCCGTCCTCGGAGAACGAACCGGCGGGGAAGGTGGCACCGCCGGCCTTCAGCGCCTCGGAGAGCGCCATGGTGTTGAGGCCGGCCGCGGCGAGCTTCTTGTCGTCGGGGGTGACGGCGATCTGGAGGTCACGGACACCGTCGACGGAGACCTGGCCGACGCCGGAGATGTCCTCCAGGGCGGGGACGACCGTACGGTCCAGCTGATCGGCGAGCGCCTGCTGGTCCTTGTCGGAGGTGACGGCGAGGACGACGGTCGGGATGTCGTCCGTCGAGCCGGCCACGACCTGCGGGTCGACCTCGGTGGGGAGCTGGGAGCGCGCGCGGTTGACGGCCTGCTGGACGTCGGCGACGAGCTGCTTGGTGTCCGAGTCCCCGAAGTCGAAGCTTGCCATGAGGACGGCGTTGCCCTCGCTGGCCGTGGAGGTGACGCCGCTGATGCCGTCGACCGTCTTGATGGAGTTTTCGAGCGGTTCGACGACCTGCTTCTCGACCACATCCGGGGAGGCGCCCTGGTAGGGAGCGAGCACCGACACCATGGGGAGTTCGATGGTGGGCAGGAGCTGCTGCTTGAGCTGCGGTATCGCGATGGCTCCGAAGACGATCGCGATGATCGACATCAGCCCTATCAGGGCCCGTTGCGCGAGGCTGAATTTCGACAGCCAGGACATTGGGTGTCTCTCTTCTGTGGTGTACGCGGCAGGTGGACGCGGCGGCTCGGCCGTGGAGGAACACTGCGGCGCCTCCGGCGGATGGGCACAACGGCCCCTCTATACGATCGGCCATCGGCGGGGCCCGATGGGTAGACCGCAGGTCGAGTTCCTTATCTGGCGCATACCGCACCTGGAGTACGTACGAGCGGTGTGCTACTCCACCCTTGGACGTACCAGGCCCGATTCGTAGGCGATTACCACCAATTGGGCCCTGTCACGGGCCCCTAGTTTGGCCATCGCGCGGTTCACATGGGTCTTGACGGTCAGCGGACTGACCTGGAGGCGCTCCGCGATCTCGTCATTGGAGTGGCCGCCCGCGACCAGCACCAGCACCTCGCGCTCGCGCCCCGTGAGCGCGTCCAGCCGCTCCGGGCTCACGGCCGGATCCGGACCCTCGCCCGGACCCGCGGCCTGCGCGAGGAAGGTGGCGATGAGGCCCTTCGTCGCGACGGGCGACAGCAGCGCGTCGCCGGCCGCCGCGATCCGGATGGCGTTGAGCAGTTCCTCCGGCTCCGCGCCCTTGCCGAGGAAGCCGGAGGCGCCGGCGCGCAGCGACTGCACCACGTACTCGTCGACCTCGAAGGTGGTCAGCATCACGACATGCACCCCGGCGAGGTCCGGCTCCGCGCTGATCATGCGGGTGGCGGCGAGGCCGTCCGTGCCGGGCATCCTGATGTCCATCAGGACGACATCGGGCCGGAAGGTACGGGCGAGGGCCACGGCCTGCGCGCCGTCGGCGGCCTCCCCGACGACCTCCATGTCCGGCTCGGAGTCCACGAGTACCCGGAACGCGCTGCGCAGCAGCGTCTGGTCGTCGGCGAGCAGGACCCGGATCGTCATGCGTTCTCCCCCGTGCGGTTCATGAGCGGCAGTATCGCCTGGGTGCGGAAGCCGCCGCCGTAGCGGGGCCCCGCGGTGAGAGTGCCGCCGAGGGCGGTGACGCGCTCGCGCATGCCGATGAGGCCGTGGCCGCCGCCGTCCGCGGGCTCGCCCGTGCCCTTTCCGTCGTCCAGCACGGTGATCTCGATGGTGGCGCCCACGCGTACGACGCTGACCTCGGCCTTCGCCGGCTGCCCCGCGTGCTTCCGTACGTTGGTCAGGGCCTCCTGGATGATCCGGTACGCGGCGAGGTCGACGGCGGCGGGGAGGCTGTTTCCGGTGGCGCCCGCCCCGTTCGCGGCGAACTCCACAGGCAGGCCCGCGTGCCGGAAGGTGTCGAGGAGCCCGTCGATATGGGCGAGGCCGGGGGCGGGTTCGGTGGGGGCCGTCGGGTCGCCGGACTGACGCAGCAGCCCGACGGTGGCCCGCAGTTCGTTGAGCGCGGAGCGGCTGGCCTCCCGTACATGGGCGAGGGCTTCCTTGGCCTGGTCGGGGCGTTTGTCCATGACGTGCGAGGCGACACCGGCCTGCACATTGACCAGGGCGATGTGGTGGGCGACCACATCGTGCAGATCGCGGGCGATACGCAGCCGCTCCTCGGCGACCCGGCGGCGCGCCTCCTCCTCACGGGTGCGTTCGGCGCGTTCCGCGCGTTCGCGGATGGCGTCGATGAAGCCGCGGCGGCTGCGTACGGCGTCGCCCGCGGCGGCGGCCATGCCGGTCCAGGCGAATATCGACAGATTCTGCTGTGCGTACCAGGGCTCAGGACTCAGCAGCATCGCGACGGCGGTGAGCACACCCATGGTCGCGAGGCCGACCCGCCAGGTGGTGGGCCGGTCGGTGTGCGCGCCGACGGTGTAGAGCGCGATGACGGCGCTGAACACGACGGGGGCGGGCGGATCGCCGGTGAAGAGATCGAGGAGGGTCAGTCCGCCGGTGCACAGCAGTACGGGCATGGGCGCGCGGCGGCGGAAGACGAGCGCCCCCGCGCCGAGCACCATCAGCAGGACATTGAGCGGGTCCGGGGTGCGGGTGCCGAAGGTGGGGCCGCCGGGGCCGACGTGCCGCTCGGCGAACGATCCGAGCACCATGCAGAAGAGGACGGCCGCGGCCAGCACCCCGTCGGACGCGAGCGGATGCGCGCGCACCCAGCTCCGCGCACGGGCGAGCGCGGTTCCGAGGGAGGTCACGTCGGGCATCCGGAAGGGGTCACGGAGCAACGGTACGGGGTACGGATGGCGACGCCCACGCGCGTGCGCCCGCCTCCCCGGGGCGCGGGCGCCCCGTACCGGGGACGCGAGGCGCACACAGACGTGTGCCCCGCGCCGCCGGACAGGGCCGGGGACGCGGGGCACGCGTCTGTGCTGGAGTGCGGGAGACGCCGGTCAGGCCGAAGGGATCAGGCCGTCGTCGTTCAGCATCTCGCGGACCTCTTCGAGGGTCGCGCCAGGAGCGGGCAGGATCAGTTCGGACGGCTCCAGGGAGTCGTCGGGCAGCGGCTCGCCGAGCTCGCGCACCTTGTCCAGGAGGGCGTGGAACGTACGGCGGAAGCCGTCCGTGTCGCCGTGCCTGATCTCGGCAAGCAGCTCGTCGTCCAGCGTGTCGAGTTCGGCGAAGTGGCTGTCCGCCAGCTTCACCTGGCCCTCCCCCATGATCCGTACGATCATGACGAATCCCTACTGCTTGTCGAATTTGTTCGAGGCCGGCGGGGCGTCCTGGGTGCCGCCCTCGATCGCCTGCTTCGGGGCCGAGCCGCCCGCGAGCTCCGCCTTCATGCGCTGGAGCTCCAGCTCGACATCCGTACCACCGGAGATCCGGTCCAGCTCGGCGGCGATGTCGTCCTTCGCCATCCCGGACTGGTCGTCCAGGGCGCCGGAGGCCAGCAGCTCGTCGATCGCGCCGGCGCGCGCCTGCAGCTGCGCGGTCTTGTCCTCCGCGCGCTGGATCGCCATACCGACGTCGCCCATCTCCTCGGAAATGCCCGAGAATGCCTCCCCGATCCGGGTCTGCGCCTGTGCCGCGGTGTAGGTGGCCTTGATGGTCTCCTTCTTCGTACGGAAGGCGTCGACCTTGGCCTGGAGACGCTGCGCGGCCAGCGTGAGCTTCTCCTCCTCGCCCTGGAGCGTCTGGTGCTGCGTCTCCAGGTCGGTGACCTGCTGCTGGAGCGAGGCACGGCGGGAGAGCGCCTCGCGCGCCAGGTCCTCCCGGCCGAGCGCCAGCGCCTTGCGGCCCTGGTCCTCCAGCTTCGACGACTGGCCCTGCAGCTGGTTCAGCTGCAGCTCCAGCCGCTTGCGGGACGTCGCCACGTCGGCGACCCCGCGACGTACCTTCTGCAGCAGCTCAAGCTGCTTCTGATACGAGTAGTCAAGGGTCTCGCGCGGATCCTCGGCCCGGTCAAGGGCCTTGTTGGCTTTCGCGCGGAAGATCATCCCCATACGCTTCATGACACCGCTCATGGGCTTCGCGCGCCCCCTTCTGACGGACTACAGCTCCAGCACTCCAACAGAACCCACAGTACGGGCCCTGCCTCTATTACCGCACTGTTCGAGCGCGGATGCGCTCCTCCCCAAGGACGACTGCTCCGCGCCCCGATCAGGCGCAAGGAGTAGACGGCCGTCAGGGACAGGGGAGACAAAGTCCCCCTCTGTCCGCATACAGACGGTCGCTGTTGCGGGATCGTTCCCCACCGGGGGTGGGGTCCAACCACGACACCCCGTACCCTTGGGTTTTGTGTTCCGAAGCCGTTCCAAGGAAGAGAAGGCCCCCGCCACCCAGGTGACACCGGGCCTCTCCACGCAGCCCCGCGACCCGCAGGCCCCCAAGGGCCGCCCGACTCCGAAGCGGAGTGAGGCGCAGACGCAGCGACGTCGCGCCTCCACGACGCCGACCGACCGCAAGACGGCCATGAAGCGCCAGCGCGAGGCACGCCGCGCGGATCTGGCGAAGCAGCGCGAGGCGCTGGCGAGTGGTGACGAGCGCTATCTGCCCGCCCGTGACAAGGGGCCGGTACGCCGCTTCGTCCGCGACTTCGTCGACTCGCGCTTCTGCATGGCCGAGTTCTTCCTGCCGCTCGCGGTGGTGATCCTCGTACTGAGCATGATCAGGGTCGGCGCCCTCCAGAACATCGCGCTGCTGCTCTGGCTCGGTGTGATCGTGCTGATCGTCATCGACTCGATCGGGCTCTGGTTCCGCCTGAAGAAGCAGCTCGCCGAGCGCTTCCCGGACACCCCCAAGCGCGGTGCGGTGGCCTACGGCCTGATGCGTACGCTCCAGATGCGCCGACTGCGGCTGCCGAAGCCGCAGGTCAAGCGCGGAGAGCGGCCCTGAGCACGGACGTCTCCGGCTGCGTGGAGGGCCCGGCCGACCGGTCGGCCACCCGTGGCGCGCTGCGTCATGTCGTCCGGCGGGAACTCGTCGCGCGCCAGCTCGACGAGCAGATCGCGGGCCGCTTCCCGGTGGGGCAGCGGCTGCGGGTGCTGGATGTCGGCATGGGACAGGGCATCCAGGCCCTGCGGCTGGCACGGGCCGGGCACACGGTCACCGGGCTGGAGTCGGACGCCGCGCTGCTCACCACGGCGCGTGCGGCGCTCGGCGACGAGCCCGCGGGCATACGCGACCGGGTCAGACTGATCGAGGCCGACGGCCTGGAGACCGGGGTGCACTTCCTGCCCGGCAGCTTCGACGTGGTCCTCTGTCATGGCGTGCTGATGTACACCGACGAGCGGGACGCGCTGCTCGCGGGGCTGGCCAGGATGCTGGCGCCGGGCGGACTGCTGTCGCTGCTCGTACGCAACGGGGACACCCTGGCCCTGCGGCCCGGCCTGGCCGGGGAGTGGGCGGGGGCGCTGGACTCCTTCGACACGGACACCTATGTCAACCGGCTGGGGCTGCGGGTACGCGCGGACCGGCTGGAGGCGCTGACCGCCACGCTGGCGGGGATCGCGGCGCCGCTGCACGCCTGGTACGGCGTACGCGTCTTCACGGACGGCGCGGCCGGTGACGCGGAACCACCGGCCGGGGACGAACTCGAACGGCTGCTGGCCCTGGAGGACCGGGCGGGGCGCACCGAGCCGTACCGCAGGGTCGCCGCGCTGCTGCACCTGTGCGGCGTACGCGGCTGAGACCGGATCACGTGCCCCGTACGGGGAGCCGGTCAGGTGATGGGCCCCCGGACGCGTCCTCACGGTCGTGAGCAGCAGAGAGAGCGGCGGCACGGCCGGCGCACCCGAGACGGCCCGGCTCTCCGCCGGGGAGACCTGGCGGGCCCTGTACCGGCACTTCCGGCCGCACCGCCGGATCGTGGCCCTCGGCGCGTTCCTGGCGCTGATCGGCGCGGCGAGCGGGCTGGCCCAGCCCCTCGCCGCCAAGGCCCTGGTCGAGCGGCTCGGTGAGGACGGCTCGATCACCGGCATCCTGCTGGTGCTCACCGGGCTGGTGGTGTTCGGCACGGCGATCGAGGCGCTCGCCTCGTACCTCCTGGAGCGGACCGCGGAGTCCGTCGTCCTGGCCGCCCGCCGCACCCTGATCGGGCGGCTGCTGCGGCTGCGGCTGCCCGAGGTGGAGCGGACCCAGCCGGGCGATCTGATGTCCCGGGTCACCTCGGACACCACCCTGCTGCGCGCGGTGACGACCCAGTCGATCGTCTCGGCGGGCACCGGCGGGCTCGCGTTCCTGGCGACCATCGCGCTGATGGGCGTGATGGACGTGGTGCTGCTCGGGGTGACGCTGGGCGTGATCGTGGTGATCGGCTCCGCCGTGGCGCTGGTCATGCCCAGGATCTCGCGGGCGACAAGACGGTCGCAGGAGGCGGTCGGCCATATATCCACCGTGCTGGAGCGGGCCTTCGGCGCGTTCCGTACGGTCAAGGCGTCGGGCGCGGAGGAGCGCGAGGCCGCCGCGGTGGAGGCGGCGGCCAAGGAGGCGTGGCGGCACGGCGTACGGGCCGCCAAGTGGCAGTCGCTGGCCGGGTCCTCGGTCGGACTGGCGGTACAGGTGTCGTTCCTGGCGGTGCTGGGGATCGGCGGGGCGCGGGTGGCCTCGGGGGCCATCTCCGTCTCGACGCTGATCGCGTTTCTGCTGTTCCTGTTCTATCTGATGGATCCCGTCTCGAAGCTGGTGCAGGCGGTGACGCAGTATCAGGTGGGCTCGGCGGCCGTCGCCAGGATCGCGGAGGCGGAGCGGCTGGAGACGGAGGTCCTGGAACCGGCGGCGGGAAAGACGGAGCCGGCCGGACGGCACGACGGAGGTCCGGCCACCGTGGCCTTCGAGGACGTCACCTTCCGGTACCGCGAGGAGCTGCCGTACGTCCATCACGGTGTCTCCTTCGAGATCCCCGGCCCCGGGATGACGGCCTTCGTCGGCCCCTCGGGCGCGGGCAAGACGACCGTCTTCGGGCTGATCGAACGGTTCTACGAGGCGACCGGCGGCCGGGTCCTGGTCGACGGCAGGGACGTACGGGACTGGCCGCTCCCCGAACTGCGCGCCACGATCGGCTATGTCGAGCAGGACGCGCCGGTGCTGGCCGGGACGCTGCGCGAGAATCTCGTCTTCGCCGCCCCCGGCGCCACCGACGAGCGGATCCGCGAGGTGCTCGTACGGGCCAGGCTGGACGGGCTCGTGGAGCGGCTGCCGGACGGTCTGGAGACGCTGGTCGGCCATCGTGGCTCCAAGCTGTCGGGCGGTGAGCGCCAGCGCGTGGCGATCGCGCGGGCGCTGCTGCGCGGGCCCCGGCTGCTGCTCCTGGACGAGGCGACGTCCCAGTTGGACGCGGTCAACGAACTGGCGCTGCGGGACGCGGTGGCGGAGGCGGCCCGGGAGGTGACGGTGCTGGTGGTGGCGCACCGGCTGTCGACGGTGACACTCGCGGACCGCATCGTGGTGATGGACGCGGGCAAGGTGCGGGCGGTGGGCACGCACGACGAGCTGGTGGCGAACGATCCGCTGTACGGGGAGCTGGCGGCCACCCAGTTCCTGGCGGCGGCGCGCTGAGTGTCGCGACGGTTTCCGCGGGCCACGATCGGCGGTGCACCGCAGGCCACAGCGGTAGGACAAACGGGATACTCCGGGCATGGATGTTTCCCCTCACCGTCGTCGCGCCCGCCGGCCGCTGCTGTCTCTGACCGCCGCGATCTGCGCGGCGGCGCTGGCCGGCGGCTGCGCCGGCCCCGGCACCCCGGGCTCCCGTATGTCGAACCCCGACACCACGACCCAGGCGGCGGCCATGCGACGCGCCGTCAACGATCTGCAGACCGCCTACGAGACGGTGATCAGGAATGTGCTGCCCTCGGTCGTCCAGATCCAGGCCGGGGAGAATCTGGGGTCGGGCGTCGTCTACGACGGACAGGGACACATCGTCACCAACGCCCATGTCATCGGCAAACAGCGGACGTTCTCGGTCACCGTGGCCAACAGCGAACAGCCCCTCGGGGCCCGGCTCGTCTCCAGCTTCCCCCAGCAGGATCTGGCCGTCATCAAGCTCGACAAGGTCCCGGCCGGGCTGAAGGCCGCCAAGTTCGGCGAGACCTCGGCGGTCGCGGTCGGTCAGATCGTGCTGGCCATGGGGTCACCGCTGGGGCTGTCGGGCAGCGTCACCCAGGGGATCGTCTCGGCGGTCGGACGGACCGTCAGCGAGTCCTCGTCGGGCGGCGGTACGGGTGCCACCATCGCCAACATGGTGCAGACGTCCGCCGCGATCAACCCGGGCAACAGCGGGGGCGCGCTGGTCAATCTGAACAGCGAGGTGATCGGCATCCCGACGCTGGCCGCGACCGACCAGCAACTGGGCAACAGCGCGGCGCCCGGTATCGGCTTCGCGATCCCGGCGTCGATGGTGAAGACAGTCGCCGACCAGATCATCAAGAACGGCCGGGTCATCGACTCGGGCCGGGCGGCCCTGGGCATCAGCGGCCGTACCGTACTCGGCCCCGACTTCCAGCCGGCCGGCGTCGCGGTCGTCACGGCCCCGAGGGGCGGCGCCGCGGCCAAGGCGGGCATCAAGCCCGGGGACATCATCACCAAGATCGACGGCACCCCCGTCCCGACGATCACCTCGCTGTCCGAGGAACTCGCCTCGGACAAGCCGGGGCAGAAGATCAAGGTGACGTTCACGCGGAGCGGCGCGACGAAGACGGTGGAGGTCACGCTCGGCGAGATGTAGCGCGCCGTACGACCGAGGCGGCGCACCGTACGAGCGCGGGCGCCCGCGGAGCGGTCCGCGGGCGCCCGACGCGTACGGTCAGCTCTCTTCGGCCCGCAGACTCATCGGACCGTAGATCTTGGCACCGTCCTCGAACAGCGTGACCTGCTCCGCGCCCCCCGCGAGGAGCTCCTTCCACGCCTCGCCGACCCACGACTCGGCGTCCCCCTGCGTCGTGAACTCCTCCGGCTCCACCGCCGGCGGGACCTCCGTCCCGTCGGCCTTCTCGAACCGCCACGTCCACGCCATGTGCGCCTCCCGAGTCCCGCGGAACTGATCGATTTCCTGCCCGCAGCGTAGCCGGGCGCGCACCGTGAGCGGTGACACGGGAGGATCACCCCGTGGAACTGACTCTGCTCGGCACCGGAGCCCCCGCGGGACTCCCCCGCCCCCACTGCCCCTGCGCCGCCTGCGCGACCGCCCGCGGCGCACGCGCCCGCGCCGCGACCGCGCTGCTGGTGGACGGCGTCCTGCTGCTCGACCTCACCCCCGGGGCCGCGCTCGCCGCGGCCCGCGCCGGGCACTCCCTCGCGGGCGTGCGGCAGGTCCTGCTGAGCCATCCGCACGACGGTCCCGCCATGGAGCTGCCCGCCGGACTGCCCACGGCGGGCCGGGTGGCGGACGGCCGGGTCCTGACGCTGCTCAGCGGTCACCGGGTACGGGCGGTGCCGATGGACGCGCCGGGTACGGGGTACGAGGTGACGGCGTCCGGCGGCCAGCGGCTGCTGTATCTGCCGCCGGGCGGCGCGCCCGCGGGTCTCTCACCCGAGAACGGCCGGGCCCCGGCCCCGTACGACATGGTCGCCGCCGATGTGGTGGGACGGCCCGACGCGGTGGCGCGGCTGCGGGCGGCCGGGGCGATCGGGCCCGACACCGATGTCGTCGCCGTCCACCTCGACCACGACGTGCCGCCCGGCGCGGAACTGGACCGCCGGCTGGCGGCGGCGGGCGCGCGGGCCGTGCCCGACGGGACCACGCTGACGGTCGGCGCGTACCACCCCGTACCCGAGGTGCCACGGCGCACGCTGGTGACGGGCGGTGCGCGCTCGGGCAAGTCCTGGGAGGCGGAGCGGCGGCTCGCGTCGTTTCCCGGCGTGCTGTACGTGGCGACGGGCGGCGGCCGGGAGGACGACCCGGAGTGGGACGCCCGCGTCCGCGCGCACCGCGAACGCCGGCCGGCGTCCTGGCACACGGAGGAGACCTGCGACCTCGTCCCGCTGCTCGCGGCGGAGGGGCCGCCGCTGCTGATCGACTGCCTGTCGCTGTGGCTGACGGACGCGATGGACCGGGTGAACGCGTGGGACGACGCGGCGTGGGCGGCGGGCGGCGAGAAGGCGCTGCGGGAGCGGACGGGGGCGCTGGTGGCGGCGGTGCGGGCGACGCGGCGGACGGTGGTGGCGGTGACGAACGAGGTGGGGGCGGGGGTGGTGCCGGGGACGGTGTCGGGGAGGAGGTTCCGGGACGAGCTGGGGAGGCTGAACGCGGGGGTGGCGGGGGAGTGTGAGGGGGTGCTGCTGGTGGTGGCGGGCCAGGCGGTGACGCTGCGCTGAGCCGGCGGGGTTGGGGTGCGGGGCGCCTCCCGGCGGGGGGTCGTGGTGCGGGCCGTCGCTGGTGCCGGGGGCCGGGGGCTCCGGAGGTGCATGCCCGGACGGCATGCTGTGCTTTCCCGGGGGACACCCCCGGACCCCCGTACGGCGCACCTGGCCACAGTCAGGATGCGGGCGTCCGCGCGCCACAAATCACGCTTCAGTGTCCGGACACGCACCTCCGCAGGCCCCGGCCCCCGGCACCCACGCGCACCCGCACCGAACCACCGGCCCGGGCCAAAGACGACCCCGCCCCACCGGTACTGTCGGCGGATGAGCTCGCTTAATCTCGATGACTTCTCCGATCTGATCGAGCGCCCCGACAGCGGTACGCGGCGGGACGCCGAGGAGCGGCGGGAGCGGCTGGTCGTGCCGAGTGGGGCGCTGGGGCGCCTGGATGAGCTCGGTGAGTGGCTCTCCGCCGCACAGGGGTCCGTACCGGTCAAGGCCGTCCGGCAGCCCCGCGTCGTGCTGTTCGCCGGGGATCACGGCGTCGCCGCGCTCGACGTGTCCGGGCGGCCCGCCGGCAGCGCGCAACTGCTGGTGCGCGCGGTGCTGGAGGGCGAGAGCCCCGTCGCCGTGCTGGCCCGGCTCGCGGAGGTGCCGGTGCGGATCGTGGACGCCGGGCTCGACTGCGATCCCGCGCTGCTGCCCGACGAGGTCGTACGGCACCGGGTGCGGCGGGGCAGCGGGCGGATCGACATCGAGGACGCGCTGACCGTCGAGGAGGCCGAGCGGGCCGTACGGCTCGGGATGGCGATCGCGGACGAGGAGGCGGACTCCGGCACGGATCTCATCGTGCTGGGCGATCTGAGCGTCGGCGGCACGACGCCCGCCGCCACGTTGATCGCCGCGCTCTGCGGTACGGACGCGTCCGTGGTGACCGGGCGCGGTGGCGCCGGGATCGATGACCTGGCGTGGATGCGCAAGTGCGCGGCGGTGCGGGACGCGCTGCGCCGGGCGCGCCCGGTGCTCGGGGATCAGCTGGAGCTGCTGGCGGCGGTGGGCGGCGCGGATCTGGCCGCGATGACCGGGTTCCTGTTGCAGAGCGCGGTGCGGCGGATGCCGGTGATCCTGGACGGTGTGGTCTCGGCGGCCTGCGCGCTGGTCGGGCAGCGGGCGGCGTTCCGCGCTCCCGACTGGTGGCTGGCGGGCCAGTTGAGCGGGGAGCCCGCGCAGGCGAAGGCGCTGGACAGGATGGCGCTCAACCCGCTGCTGGATCAGGGCGTCACTGTAGGGGAGGGATCCGGGGCGCTGCTCGCGCTCCCGCTCGTCCGGGCCGCTGCCGCACTCGCGGCGGAGCTGCCGGAGCGGGCCGGGACGGAGCCGGCGGAGGACGCCGCGGAGTACGTCAGCGAGTGAGGCATCGGTGCGGTCGCTACCACGGGCGGCCGTATCAGTCTGCATGAAGCACGATGCCCCATATGATCGTGTTTTATGGGAGAAGTCCGCATGGCTGTCTGTCCATTGGGCCGGGCGACCGGGTCGAGCCGGGCCACCGAACGTTCGCGCCGCGGCGCGGCGTTCGCGGTCTGGTATCTGCGCGCCGTCACGTTCGTGAACTTCCTGAGCGCCGTGTGGGTCTCGCTCGGCCAGGATCTGCGGCGGCACAACGTCGACAATTACTTCACCCCGTATCTGCTCACCGCGGGCTTCGCGTCCGGTGTCTTCACGCTCTTCCTGGCGATCACCATGCGCCGCCGCAAGCGGGCCGCCTGGATTCTCAATCTCGTGCTCGCCGGGTCCTTCCTGCTGCTGTTCTCGTTCGTGATGGTCTTTCCGGAGATCAGGCGGTATCCGCAGAACTGGGTCTCGCTGGGGCTGACCGGTGCCTTCGTCGGCGCGCTGCTGCTGGGGCGGCGGGAGTTCTACGCGAAGGGCGACCGCTCCAACCCGAAGCTGGCAGCGGCCGTGGCGGTCGGCGGGCTGCTGGCCGCCTCGCTGCTGGCCGCGCTGCTCGTCACCGTCACCAACACCGCCGGGGGGACCTCGACCTTCAGTGAGCGCTGGCGGTACGGCACGGCGCGGCTCGTCTCGCTGATGGCCGACTCCCGATTCCCGGGGATCGCGACGCCCGGCTGGGTCAATGTCACCATCAACGTGCTGTCCACGCTGCTGCTGCTCGCCGTGCTGTACGCGGCGTTCCGCTCGCGTCGCGCCGTCGACCCGATCACCGAGGACGACGAGGCGGGGCTGCGGGTGCTCCTGGACAAGTACGGGGAGCGCGATTCGCTCGGCTACTTCGCGCTGCGCCGTGAGAAGAGCGTGATGTGGTCCCCGACCCGCAAGGCCGCCATCACCTACCGCGTGGTGGGCGGGGTGTCGCTGGCCTCCGGCGATCCGATCGGTGATCCGGAGGCATGGCCCGGGGCGATCGAGCCCTGGCTGGCCGAGGCGCGGGAACACGGCTGGCTGCCGGCCGTGATGGGCGCGAGCGAGGAGGCCGGCACGATCTACGCCCGGCATGGCCTGGACGCGCTGGAACTGGGTGACGAGGCGCTGGTCGAGACCGTCGACTTCACCCTGGAGGGGCGGGCCATGCGGACCGTGCGCCAGGCGTACAACCGGGTCGCGCGGGCCGGCTACCGGGTCACGGTCAGACGCCACGAGGACATCCCCGCCGACGAGATGGCCGAACTGCTGCGCCGCGCCGACGACTGGCGCGACGGCGCGACCGAGCGCGGCTTCTCGATGGCGCTCGGCCGGCTGGGCGACCCGGGCGACGGGCGGTGCGTGATGCTCGAATGCCATGACGGGAACGGCGAGCTGCGGGCGGTGCTGAGCTTTGTGCCCTGGGGGCCCAAGGGGCTCTCGCTCGATCTGATGCGCCGTGACCGGGACAGCGAGAACGGACTGATGGAGTTCATGGTCATCGAACTCCTCCGGCGCGCGGGCGAGATCGGGATCACGCAGGTCTCGCTGAACTTCGCGATGTTCCGGTCGGTCTTCGAGCGGGGCGCGAAGCTGGGCGCGGGGCCCGTGCTCCGGCTGTGGCGCTCGCTGCTCAGCTTCTTCTCGCGCTGGTGGCAGATCGAGTCGCTGTACCGCGCCAACGCCAAGTACCGGCCCATCTGGGAGCCGCGCTTCATGCTCTTCGAGAAGAGCGCCGATCTGCCGCGTATCGGAATCGCGGCGGGCCGCGCCGAGGGCTTCCTGGAGGCGCCGGGGCTGCCGGGGTGGCTGCACCGCAGAAGGCTGGGGACTCGCCGCTGACCGTCGGAGGCTAGTCTCACGCGATGACCCGCATCGACGCCGCACGCGCCCCGATAGCCGACGGCATCCGGTTCGCCTTCGGCACCCTCACCGTGCTCCCGGTCCGGCTGACGCGCTGGGACCGCGGCGCCGCCCGTACCGGAATGCTGAGCGCGCCGGCCGCCGGGCTGGTCGTGGGGGCGACCGCGGCGGGCGCCGGCGCGCTGCTGCTGCTCGCGGGCGCGCCCCCGCTGCTCGCGGCGGTGGCGGCGGTGGCCGTACCCGCCGTCCTCACCCGCGCTCTCCATCTCGACGGTCTCGCGGACACCGCGGACGGCCTCGGCAGCGGCAAGCCCGCCGAGGACGCGCTGCGGATCATGAAGCGGTCGGACATCGGCCCGTTCGGGGTGGTCACGCTGGTGCTGGTGCTGCTGGGGCAGGTCGCGGCGGTGGCCGGACTGTACGAGGGCAGCGCGGCGCGCGGCGCGGTGGCGGTGGTCGTCGCCGGGGTGACGGCGCGGCTCGCGCTCACCCTGGCCTGCCGTACGGGGGTGCCGCCGGCCCGGCCCGACGGTCTGGGCGCGGCGGTGGCGGGAGTGGTGCCGGTACGGTCCGCCGCGGTCGCCGCGCTGCTCGTGATGGCGGTGTGCGCGGCGGCGGGCGCGCTGTTCGGTCCCTACGGCGCCGTACGGCACACGCTGGCGGCCGTGGCCGGGCTGGCCGCGGCCCAACTCCTGCTGCGGCACTGCGTACGGCGCTTCGGCGGAGTCACCGGCGATGTCTTCGGCGCCCTCGCGGAGACGGCCGCGACCGTGGCGCTGGTCGCGCTGACGCTGGGCTTGTGACACCCGCGGTCCCGGCCGCGTTCCGGCGCGCCGCAAAGGTGGGAAAGCCGCCCACAGCCGAAGGAACCGCCGCCCGCGTGAGCGACGCACATCACTGAGCGTAGGCTCGTTCCCGCCGCGCCCAGGGCCTGTCGCCCGCTTACGATGCGGCGGGCACGGTCGGTCGGCCCACCCCTCGACCGCCAATGAACCTAACGGAAGCGAGATTTCACCACCGTGACTGCTCTCACTCTCAGCACTGCCGGGGCGGCGACGCTGCGCGCCGACGCGATTGTCGTCGGCGTCGCGAAGGGCGCCAAGGGGCCGGTCGTGGCGCCGGGCGCCGAGGCCGTGGACAAGGCGTTCGACGGAAAGCTCGCCTCCGTCCTGGAGACCCTCGGCGCCTCGGGTGCCGAGGGTGAGGTGACCAAGCTGCCCGTGCTGTCGGGCCTGAAGGCGCCGGTCGTCCTCGCGGTCGGGCTCGGTCCCGTCCCCAAGAAGGACGCGACGTACGGCACCGAGCCGCTGCGCCGCGCCGCCGGGGTCGCCGCGCGCGCTCTGTCCGGCGTGAAGAAGGCCGCGTTCGCGCTGCCCGTCGAGGCGTCCGAGGACGTCGAGGCCATCGCCGAGGGCGCCCTGCTCGGCGCGTACGCCTTCACCGCGTACCAGGGCGGCGAGAAGAACGCGAAGAAGGGCGACCGCCCGAAGCAGCCGCTCGGTGAGGTCGCGCTGCTGGGCGCCAAGCCGCGCGACAAGGCGCACAAGGCCGCCGCCGAGCGCGCGATCGCGCTGACCGAAGAGGTCAACCGCGCCCGCGATCTGGTGAACACCCCGCCGAACGACCTCACCCCCGAGTCCTTCGCCGCCGTGGCCACCGCCGCCGGCAAGGAGAACGGCATCAAGGTGCAGGTCCTCGACGAGAAGGCGCTCGCCAAGGGCGGCTACGGCGGCATCCTCGGCGTCGGCCAGGGCTCGGCCAACCCGCCGCGGCTGGTGAAGCTCGCCTACACGCACCCCGACGCGGAGAAGACCCTCGCCCTCGTCGGCAAGGGCATCACGTACGACTCGGGCGGCATCTCGCTGAAGCCGGCCGGTCACAACGAGACCATGAAGTGCGACATGAGCGGCGCCGCCGCGGTGTTCGCCGCCGTCGTCTCGGCCGCCCGGCTCGGTCTCGCCGTCAACGTCACCGGCTGGCTCGCCCTCGCGGAGAACATGCCGTCCGGCACCGCCACCCGCCCGGGTGACGTGCTGCGCATGTACAGCGGCAAGACCGTCGAGGTCCTCAACACCGACGCCGAGGGCCGGCTCGTGCTGGCCGACGCGCTGACCCGGGCCTCCGAGGAGAACCCGGACGCGATCGTCGACGTGGCGACCCTGACCGGCGCGATGGTGCTGGCGCTGGGCAACCGGACGTTCGGGATCATGGCGAACGACGAGGCGTTCCGTACCTCGATCCACGAGATCGCGGAGGAGGCGGGCGAGGCGTCCTGGCCGATGCCGCTCCCCGCGGACCTGCGCAAGGGCATGGACTCCCCCACCGCCGACATCGCGAACATGGGCGAGCGGATGGGCGGCGGCCTGGTCGCCGGGCTCTTCCTGAAGGAGTTCGTCGGCGAGGGCATCACCTGGGCCCACCTGGACATCGCGGGCCCGGCGTTCCACGAGGGCGCGCCGTACGGCTACACGCCCAAGGGCGGTACGGGCGCCTCGATCCGTACGCTCGTGAAGCTGGCGGAGCGCACCGCCGCGGGCGACCTGGGCTGAGTCACGGTCCGCGCGCGGCAGGCCGGCGGACCGGGGCTCCGGAGGTGGGCGGGGGCGGCGGAACTATGTCGCCCGTCTCACCTCCGGGGCCCCGCGTCCCGTCTTGCTTCGACAAGTGCGAAGATGGGTTCTCGGCAGGACAGGGCCCCCACCACAGGGCCGACGACATAGCGGCCGAAGACCAGCCGCCGCCCGGTCACCGGACCGCGCCCGGCGCACATGCATGGAGGACGTGACGTGGCGAACGACGCCAGCACCGTTTTCGACCTAGTGATCCTCGGCGGCGGTAGCGGCGGTTACGCCGCGGCGCTGCGCGGAGCGCAGCTGGGCCTGGACGTCGCACTGATCGAGAAGAACAAGCTGGGCGGCACCTGCCTGCACAACGGCTGCATCCCCACGAAGGCTCTGCTGCACGCCGGCGAGATCGCCGACCAGGCCCGCGAGAGCGCGCAGTTCGGTATCAGGACCACCTTCGACGGTGTCGACATCGAGGGTGTGCACAAGTACAAGGACGAGGTCATCTCGGGCCTGTACAAGGGCCTCCAGGGTCTGGTCGCCTCCCGCAAGGTGACCTACATCGAGGGCGCGGGCCGGCTCTCCTCCCCCACCTCCGTCGATGTGAACGGGCAGCGCGTCCAGGGCCGTCATGTCCTCCTCGCGACCGGTTCCGTACCGAAGTCGCTGCCGGGTCTGGTGATCGACGGCGACCGCATCATCTCCTCGGACCACGCGCTGACGCTGAACCGGGTCCCGCAGTCCGCGATCATCCTGGGCGGCGGCGTCATCGGCGTCGAGTTCGCCTCCGCGTGGAAGTCCTTCGGCACGGACGTCACGGTCGTCGAGGGCCTCAAGCACCTCGTCCCGGTCGAGGACGAGAACAGCTCCAAGCTGCTGGAGCGCGCCTTCCGCAAGCGCGGCATCAAGTTCAACCTCGGTACGTTCTTCGAGAAGGCCGAGTACACCCCGGACGGTGTCCGGGTGACGCTGGCCGACGGCAAGACCTTCGAGGCGGAGATACTGCTCGTCGCGATCGGCCGCGGTCCGGTCTCCGAGGGGCTCGGGTACGAGGAGCAGGGCGTCGCGACCGACCGCGGCTATGTCCTCGTCGACGAGTACATGCGCACGAACGTGGAGACCATCTCGGCGGTCGGTGACCTCGTCCCGACCCTCCAGCTGGCGCATGTCGGCTTCGCCGAGGGCATCCTCGTGGCCGAGCGGCTGGCCGGTCTGAAGACCGTTCCGATCGACTACGACGGCGTGCCGCGGGTGACGTACTGCCACCCCGAGGTCGCCTCCGTCGGTATCACCGAGGCCAAGGCCAAGGAGATCTACGGCGCGGACAAGGTCGTCGCTCTCAAGTACAACCTCGCGGGCAACGGAAAGAGCAAGATCCTCAAGACCGCGGGCGAGATCAAGCTCGTCCAGGTCAAGGACGGCGCCGTGGTCGGCGTCCACATGGTCGGTGACCGTATGGGCGAGCAGGTCGGCGAAGCTCAGCTGATCTACAACTGGGAGGCCCTGCCGGCCGAGGTCGCGCAGCTCATCCACGCGCACCCGACCCAGAACGAGGCTCTCGGCGAGGCCCACCTGGCCCTGGCCGGCAAGCCCCTCCACTCCCACGACTGATGCCCCAGTCCGGGCGCGACGACCACTACCGCACTTCCCCTCGCTCGGCGCTCCGCGCAAGCTGGGGAGACCCCACCGTTAGGAGCAACTGAAACCATGGCGGTTTCCGTAACCCTGCCGGCGCTCGGCGAGAGCGTCACCGAGGGCACTGTCACCCGCTGGCTGAAGGCCGAGGGCGAGCGCGTCGAGGCCGACGAGCCGCTGCTGGAGGTCTCCACCGACAAGGTCGACACCGAGATCCCGGCCCCGGCCGGCGGTGTGCTGGCCTCCATCAAGGTGGCCGAGGACGAGACCGTGGAGGTCGGCTCCGAGCTGGCCATCATCGACGACGGCACGGGCGGCCTCGCGGCGGCCCAGCCGGTGGAGACGGTCTCCGCTCCGCCCGTCGCCGAGCCCGCCCCGGCCCCGGTGGCCGAGGCTCCCGCGGTCCCCGCTCCGGCTCCGGCCGCCGAGCCCGCGCCCGCCGCCGCCCCGGCCGGTGGCGCCTCCGGCACCGACGTCACACTGCCCGCGCTGGGCGAGTCGGTCACCGAGGGCACCGTCACCCGCTGGCTGAAGGAGGTCGGCGAGGAGGTCGCGGAGGACGAGCCGCTGCTGGAGGTCTCCACCGACAAGGTCGACACCGAGATCCCCGCCCCGGTCGCCGGTGTGCTGCTGGAGATCGTGGTCGGCGAGGACGAGACCGCCGAGGTCGGCGCCAAGCTCGCCGTGATCGGTGCTCCGGGGGCCGCCCCGGCCGCCGCTCCGGCTCCGGCCGCCCCGGCGCCCGCACCGGTCCAGGAGGCTCCGGCCCCCGCCCCGGCACCCGTCGCCGCTCCGGCTCCGGCTCCGGCCGCTGCCCCGGCTCCGGCGCCCGTGCCGGCCCAGGCCGCGCCCGCCGCTCCGGCTCCGGCCGCTCCGGCCCCCGTGGCCCCGGCCCCGGTCACCCCGGCGCCCGCCGCGACCACCGGTGACGACGGCGCGTATGTCACCCCGCTGGTGCGCAAGCTCGCCGCCGAGAACGGTGTCGACCTGGCCGCGGTCAAGGGCACCGGCGTCGGTGGCCGTATCCGCAAGCAGGACGTCGTCGCCGCCGCGGAGGCCGCCAAGGCCGCCGCGCTGGCTGCCGCCCAGGCCCCGGCCGCCGCTCCCGCCGCCGCGTCGAAGGCGCCCACGCTGGAGGCGTCCCCGCTGCGCGGCCAGACCGTCAAGATGCCGCGCATGCGCAAGGTCATCGGCGACAACCTGTGGAAGGCGCTGCACACGCAGGCCCAGCTGACCTCCGTGGTCGAGGTGGACATCACCAAGCTGATGCGGCTGCGGGCCCAGGCCAAGGACGCCTTCGCCGCCCGTGAGGGCGTCAAGCTCTCCCCGATGCCGTTCTTCGTCAAGGCGGCGGCCCAGGCGCTGAAGGCCCACCCGGTCATCAACGCCCGGATCAACGAGGACGAGGGCACGATCACGTACTTCGACTCGGAGAACATCGGCATCGCCGTGGACTCCGAGAAGGGTCTGATGACCCCGGTCATCAAGGGTGCGGGCGATCTGAACATCGCCGGTATCTCCAAGAAGACCGCGGAGCTGGCGGCGGCGGTCCGGGCGAGCAAGATCACCCCGGACGACCTGGCCGGCGCGACCTTCACCGTCAGCAACACCGGTTCGCGCGGTGCGCTCTTCGACACGATCATCGTGCCGCCGAACCAGGTCGCCATCCTGGGTATCGGTGCCACCGTCCGGCGTCCCGTGGTCATCAACCACCCGGACCTCGGCGAGACGATCGCGGTGCGCGACATGACGTACGTCGCGCTCTCCTACGACCACCGGCTGGTGGACGGCGCCGACGCCGCCCGCTACCTGACGGCGGTCAAGGCGATTCTGGAAGCCGGCGAGTTCGAGGTCGAGCTGGGCCTGTAGGCCCGAGGCACCACCACACACACGTACGGCAAAGGCGCCCCCGCCCGGAACTTCTCCGGGCGGGGGCGCCGCCGTATGGTGCACGCCGCCGTATCGTTCATCCATCGACCGCTGCCCCCAGGAGCGCTTCATGACCCCGCCCGTCATCCACTCGCTGCGCGAACAGATCCGCGAGCACATCGTGGAGGGGATCGTCAGCGGCCGCTGGAAGCCGGGCGAGCGGATCGTGGAGCGGCGCATCGCGACGGAGCTGCGGGTCAGCCAGACACCCGTGCGTGAGGCGCTGCGCGAGCTGGAGAGTCTGCGGCTGATCGAGTCGGCGCCCAACAAGGGCGTACGAGTACGGAATCTGACCGCGGCCGATCTGGAGGAGAGTTATCCGGTACGGGCGGGGCTTGAGCAGATCGCCGCGGAGCTGGCCGCCGAGCGGCTCGCGCGGGACTGCTCGGCGCTGGAGCCGCATGTCGTGGCGCTGTACGAGGCGGACCGAAGAGCCGACGGGACCGCGCAGGTGCGGCACACCGTGGCCTTCCACCGGGAGCTGGTGCGCGCGGCCGGTAACAGTGTGTTGCTGCACACCTGGGAGGGGCTGGGCATCGAGGTCTTCACCGCCCTGTCGATCCGCTGGCTGGGAACGGTGCAGAAGTCGTACGCCGAGGAGCACGAGGAGCTGGTCGATGCCTTCCGCAGAAGGGATCCGGGCATCGGCACACTGGTGAAGGACCATGTGCTCGGATGTGCACCGCGCGCCTGATACGTCCCTTCTGTCGTGACTTACTCTCCGTCACTCGGTGCCCCCTTCTGTGGCACGGAATGCCAATTCCTCCAGATCGAGAAGTTTTGCCTTTCAACCCTTTGATCGATCATCGATCAGCGACTTACAGTCTTAGACGGACTGCACCCAGTCCCGCGCCCTGTCCTGCCAGACAAGGCTTTCTCCACCCCCCTCCTGTCCGGAAGGCGGCGACCATGCCCGACCCCGTAGGCAAACTTCCGAGCGAGCTCGACCAGCTCCCGGACCGTGATGCCGAGGAGACCGCCGAGTGGGCGGCCTCGCTCGATGCCGTGACCGAGCACGCCGGCCCGCACCGCGCCGCGTATCTGATGCGGCGCACCCTCCAGCACGCGGGAACGGCCGGGGTCCCGGTGCCCGCCCTGCTGGAGACCGATTATGTGAACACCATCCCCACCGCCTCCGAGCCCGCCTTCGACGGCGACGAGGCGATGGAGTCCCGGATCACCGCCTGGAACCGCTGGAACGCGGCGGCCATGGTCACCCGCGGCGCCCGCTTCGGCGTCGGCGGCCATATCGCCACCTTCGCGTCGGCGGCCTGGCTCTACGAGACCGGCTTCAACCACTTCTTCCGCGGGAAGGAGGGCGACGGCTCCGGCGACCAGCTCTACATCCAGGGCCACGCCTCCCCCGGCATATACGCCCGCGCCTTCCTCGACGGCCGGCTGACCGAGCAGCACCTGGACAACTTCCGCCAGGAGTCGGGCGGCCAGGGCCTGCCCTCGTACCCGCATCCGCGCCGGCTGCCCTGGCTCTGGGAATTCCCCACCGTCTCGATGGGCCTCGGCCCGCTCTCCGCGATCTACCAGGCGCGTTTCAACCGCTATCTGACCAACCGCGGTATCAAGGACACCTCCGCCTCGCACGTCTGGGCGTTCCTCGGCGACGGCGAGATGGACGAGCCCGAGTCGACGGCGGCCCTGGCGCTCGCGTCCCGTGAGCAGCTGGACAATCTGACCTTCGTCATCAACTGCAACCTCCAGCGGCTCGACGGTCCCGTCCGCGCCAACTTCAAGATCGTGCAGGAGCTGGAGGCCCAGTTCCGCGGCGCCGGCTGGAATGTCATCAAGTCGCTGTGGGGCTCGGCCTGGGACGAGCTGTTCGCCCTGGACACCACGGGCGCGCTGGTACGCCGGCTGCGCCAGGTGCCGGACGCGCAGTTCCAGACGTACGCGACCCGCGATGTGGCGTACATCCGCGAGCACTTCTTCGGTGTCGACCCGGCCCTCATCGCGCTCGCGAAGCTGCTGCCCGACGCGAAGATCGCCGAGTGTTTCTACACCTCGCGCGGCGGCCACGAGGCCCGGAAGGTGTACGCGGCCTACCGCGCGGCCCTGGCGCACAAGGGCGCCCCGACCGTGATCCTGGCGCAGACCGTGAAGGGCTACACGCTCGGCGCCGGCTTCGAGTCGCGCAACGCCAACCACCAGATGAAGAAGCTCTCGGGCGACCAGTTCCGCGCCATGCGCGACCTGCTCGACCTGCCCATCCCGGACGCGAAGCTGGACGACAGCCTCGTACCGTACGGCCACCCCGGCGCCGACTCCCCCGAGGTGCGCTACCTCCAGGAGCGCCGCGCGGAGCTGGGCGGCCCCGCCCCGGCCCGCCGGGTGCACGCCGTGGCCCTTCCCGAGCCGTCCGACAAGCCGTTCCAGGCGGTCCAGAAGGGCTCGGGCAAGCAGTCGGTGGCGACCACCATGGCGTTCGTCCGGCTGATGAAGGACCTGATGCGGGACAAGGAGACCGGCAAGCGCTGGGTCCCGATCGTCCCGGACGAGGCCCGCACCTTCGGTATGGAGGCGCTGTTCCCGTCGGCCGGTATCTACTCGCCGCTGGGCCAGACGTACGACCCGGTCGACCGCGACCAGATCATGTACTACAAGGAAGCCAAGGACGGCCAGATCCTCAACGAGGGGATCACCGAGGCCGGTTCGATGGCGGACTTCATCGCCGCGGCGACGTCGTACGCGACGCACGGCGAGACGATGATCCCCTTCTACATCTTCTACTCGATGTTCGGCTGGCAGCGCACGGGCGACCAGATGTGGCAGCTCGCCGACCAGCTGGGCAAGGGCTTCATCGTCGGTGCCACCGCGGGCCGTACGACCCTGACCGGCGAGGGCCTCCAGCACGCCGACGGCCACTCGCATCTGATCGCGTCCACCAACCCGGCCGCGCTCAACTACGACCCGGCCTTCGCGTACGAGATCGCCGTGATCGTCAAGGAGGGCCTGCGGCGGATGTACGGCCCCGAGGCCGAGGACGTCTTCTACTACCTGACGGTCTACAACGAGCCGATGCCGCAGCCCGCGATGCCGGAAGGCGTCGAGGAGGGCATCCTCAAGGGCCTGTACCGCTTCAAGGAGGGCACCCCGGCCGGGGCCGACGCCCCCCGTACCCAGCTGCTGGCGTCCGGCACGGCGATCCACTGGGCCCTGGAGGCGCAGGAACTGCTCGCCGCCGACTGGGGCGTCACCGCCGACGTCTGGTCCGCCACGTCCTGGGGCGAGCTGCGCCGGGACGCGATGGAGGCCGACGAGGCGCTGCTGCGCGGCGAGGAGCGGGTGCCGTACGTGACGCGCGCGCTGTCCGGCGCGCCGGGTCCTGTCCTCGCGGTCAGCGACTGGATGCGTCAGGTCCCCGACCAGATCAGCCAGTGGGTCGAGCAGGACTACACCTCGCTCGGTACGGACGGCTTCGGGCTCTCCGACACCCGCGAGGCGGCCCGCCGTCACTTCGGTGTGGACGCCCGGTCGATCGTGGTCGCGGCGCTGGCGCAGCTCGCCCGCCGTGGCGAGGTCAAGCCGGAGCGGGTCGTGGAGGCCCGCGAGCGCTACGGTCTCTGAGCCGGTAGCACCCCGGGAGCCCCTGTCACGCCGTGGCGGGGGCTCCCTGCATCATGGATCCATGCGCGCTGCCCGGCTGATCAAGATGGTGCTCCTGCTCCAGTCCCGGCCCTCCATGACCGCGGGCGAACTGGCCCGGGAGCTCGAAGTGTCCGAGCGGACCATCACCCGGGACGCCCAGGCGCTCTCCGAGGCCGGGGTCCCGGTGTACGCGGACCGGGGCAGAAGCGGCGGCTACCGGCTGATCGGCGGCTACCGCACCCGGCTGACCGGGCTGGCGCGCGGCGAGGCCGAGGCGCTGTTCCTCTCCGGAGTGCCGGGCGCGCTGCGGGAGATGGGGCTCGACGATGTCTCGTCGGCGGCCCGGCTGAAGGTGTCGGCGGCGCTGCTGCCGTCGCTGCGGGACGCCTCGGACTCGGCGGCGCAGCGTTTCCATCTGGACGCGCCGGGCTGGTACCAGGAGCCGGAGACGCCCGAGCTGCTGCCGGTGCTCGCCGAGGCGGTCTGGGGCGACCGGCTGGTCGCGGCGCGCTACCGGCGCCAGGACGCCGAGGTGGAACGGGAGCTGGCCCCGTACGGGCTCGTGCTCAAGGCCGGTGTCTGGTACGTCTGTGCCTGTTCCCAGGGGTCCTTCCGGGTCTACCGGGTGGACCGGTTCGCCTCGGCCGAGACCTTGCAGGAACGTTTTCCCAGGGATGAGTCCTTCGATCTCCCCGGGTTCTGGGAGGAGCGCGCCGCGGAGTTCGCCCGCTCGCTGCTGCGTACGGAGGTCGTGATCCGGCTCTCGCCGGACGGCGCCCGCCTGCTGCCGTACACCGTCGACCGCGCGGCCGCCCGCGAGGCGCTCGCCACGGCGGACCCGCCGGACGACCAGGGTCTGCTCACGCTCGCGCTGCCGGTGGAGTCGGAGGACGTGGCGTACTCCCAACTGCTCACGCTCGGCCCGGACGTGGAGATCCTGCGGCCGGCCACCCTGCGCGACCGCTTCGCCGAGGCTTCGCGCCGGATGCGGACGCTGTACGAGTGACCGGGCCACCGCCCCGCGCCGCCCCACCCGAACACCCGGCAACGAAACGGCTCACAATCCGTGGCTCCGCGTGCGCCGCCCTCCCGTAAGCACGATGCTTGACCCGTGATGGACGAGACGGAGTTCTGGGAGATCGTCGACAGCACCCGCGAGGCCGCCGAGGGCGACCCCGAGGACCAGGCCGATCAGCTGGTCGAGCGGCTGCTCCAGCTCGATCCCGAATCCGTACTGGACTTCTCGCGCCACTTCGAGTCGCGTTACAACCGCGCGTACCGCTGGGACCTTTGGGGCGCCGCCGCCGTACTGCTCGGCGGCGTCAGCGACGACGCCTTCGACTACTTCCGCTGCTGGCTCATCGGCCAGGGCCGCGAGATCTTCGAGGGCGCGCTGCACGAACCGGACGCGCTGGCCGAACTGCTGGACGCGTTCGACCCGGACATCGACGGGGACGGCGAGGAGCTGGGATACGCGGCGGACGAGGCGTACGAACAGCTGACCGGCGTGGTGGCGCCCGCCCTGGGCATCGCCTCGCAGCCGGCCGAGCCGGAGGGCACACCGCTGGACTTCGAGGACGAGACGGCGCTCGCGGAGCGGTTCCCCCGGCTCTCGGATCGCTTCGGCGGCGCGTAGGGCCTTGCTCAGTCCCTCAGCGAGATCCCCATCAGCACGTCGTCCACGTACACGCCGTCGAGCAAGAACTCCCCGGGCAGAATCCCCTCGACGACATACCCCTCCGCCTCGTACAGCGCGCGGGCCGGCGCGTTGTGCCCCAGCACGCGCAGCGTCAGCCGGCGTGCGCCCTGGTTGCGCGCGTGCAGCGCCGCCGCGCGCAGCAGTGCGCGGCCCACACCGCGCCCGCGCGCCCACTCATGGACCGCGAGCCCCTGGATCTGCCGTACATGCGCGTTGCTGGCGAGCGGCGTGGGCCGCACCACGCGTATGTAGCCGGCGATCCGCTCGTCATCGACCTCGGCGACCAGAAAGTCCTCGGGCCGGTGCCGCTCGTCGAAGAACGGAGCGTACGGCGGCTCCGGCCTCGGCGACACGGCGTGCAGCGACGACCAGGCCGCCCGGTCGAGCTCGCCCAGGACGCCGTCATCGGCGGGGAGTGCGGGACGTATCTGTGCGTCGGACATGGCGCAACTGTGCCATGGGGCGTCCCGGGGGCAGGATGGGGCCCATGAGGATCGCGATCACCGGTTCCACCGGGCTCATCGGTACGGCACTCACCCGCTCCCTGCGCGCCGACGGCCACGAGGTGGTCCGCCTGGTGCGGCACCCCGTCCGGACGGCCGACGAGGTCGAGTGGGACCCGCTGCGGCAACGGGTCGACGGCCACCGCCTCAACGGCTGCGAGGCCGTCGTCCATCTCGCCGGAGCCGGCATCGGCGACCGCCGCTGGACCGAGGCGTACAAGAAGGAACTCCGCGACAGCCGGATCCTCGGCACCGCCGCGATCGCGGAGGCCGTCGCCACGCTCGACCAGCCGCCCCGGGTACTGGTGTGCGGATCCGCCATCGGGTTCTACGGCGACACCGGCGACCGCGAGGTGGACGAGAGCGCGCCTCCGGGCGACGGGTTCCTGCCCTCGCTCTGCGTCGACTGGGAGGAGGCGGCCCTGGCGGCGGAAGAGGCGGGCGTACGAACGGTGTTCGCGCGCACGGGCCTCGTGGTCGCCCGCGCGGGCGGGTCCTGGGGCCGGCTCTTCCCACTGTTCCGCGCGGGCCTGGGCGGACGGCTCGGCTCGGGCCGCCAGTACTGGAGCTTCATCGCCCTGCACGACGAGGTGGCGGCGCTGCGGCATCTGATCGACACGGAAGCCCTGGAGGGCCCGGTGAACCTCACCGCGCCGGAACCGGTCACGAACCGCGAGATCACGACGGCGATGGGCCGGGTCCTGCACCGCCCGACACCGTTCCCGGTCCCGGCGGTGGCGCTGCGGGTGGCGCTGGGCGAGCTGTCGGCGGAGGTGCTGGGCAGCCAACGGGTGCTGCCGAAGAGGCTGCTGGAGTCGGGCTTCAGGTTCGCGTTCCCGACGATTGAGGAGGCGATTCGTGTGGCGTAGGCGGTGCGGGTCCTCCCGGGGGGGCGTGGGCCGGTCGTCTTTGGCCGGGGCCGGTGGTGCGGTGCGGGTTGTCGCCGGGGTGCGCTCCGGGGCTCGCGCCCGGGACGGCATGATTTACGGCGCGCAGCTGCCCAAGGTCTAGACACGGGCGTTCGCGCGCCACAAATCACGCTTTAGTGTCCCGGACACGACCCCTGCGCGCCCCCCTTCACCGCCCGCACAAGCGACCCGGCCGTGCCCGGGGCGTACGAACCGTCCCGCACCGGCCCCCAACCCCGGCCGGGGCGCGCGCTGGTGGGGGCCCACCGGCGGGAGGGGGCCGGGGTCGGAGGAGGTGCGTGTCCGGACGTAAAGCGTCGCAGCTCGCGCGAAGCGCGGTGACCACGCGACGGAGTCGCACATCGATCGCAGCGCAGTCCGGACACGCACCTCCGGAGGCCCCGGCCCCCGGAACCACAACGCACCCCGCGCAACGCCTCCCGCCGGACAGCGCAGCGCCCCCCATGCACCCGTGAACCCCCACACGCGCGGACACCCCCCGCCCCCTCCCTCCCTACCCTCGACCCAACCGCGCCGACCTCGGGGAGGGGCACGTGCTCAGCACCGCACTCAGCACCGCGCACCACGCAGACGTCGTCATCATCGGAGCCGGCCTCGCGGGTCTGGCCGCGGCTCATCATCTGACCAGCGCCGGGGTGAGAGTCAGCGTCCTGGAGGCCGCCCCCCACGTCGGCGGTCGCATGGCCACCGACCGGGTCGACGGCTTCCGGCTCGACCGGGGCGGACGGCTGCTCACCATCTCGTATCCGGAGCTGCTCCGCACACCGGGCCTGGAGGGCGCCGCCCTGCGGATGTTCTCGCCGGGGGTGGTCGTGCACAGCGAGGGGCGGAACTACCGGACCGGGGCCGTAGGGAGCGCGCGGAGCGCACTGACCGTGGCACGCGCCCTGGCGAGCGCCCCCCGCCCGCCGCTCGGCGGCGCGGTCGACCAGGCCCGGCTCGGCGCGGCCCTCGGCCGCCTCGCGGCGACGCCGACCGCCCGGCTCCTCGCCCGCCCCGAACGCACCGCGCTGGAGGCCCTGTCGGTCCGCGGTCTGCCCGTACGTACGGTCAACGGCTTCGTCCGCCCGCTGCTGTCCGCGCTGCTCTGCGACCCGGACCTGACCACGTCGAGCCGGTGCGCGGACCTCGCGCTGCGCGCGTTCGCCCGGGGCAGGCTGTGTGTCACCGCGGGTGGGTCCTCCGTACTGCCCGAACTGCTGGCGCGGACGCTGCCGGAGGGCACGGTCCGTACGGATGTGTGTGTCACGGACGCGTCGATATCCGGCGTCACCACCAAGGAGCACGGCGAGATCAGCTGCCGCTCGCTCGTGGTGGCGACCGGCGCGCGGGCCGCGGCCGAGCTGCTGCCGGGGCTGCGGGTGCCGGACTTCCATCCGGTGACGGTGCTGCACCACACCGCGCCGGTAGCCCCGTTGACCGATCCGGCCCTGCTGCTGGACGCCGACCGGAGCGGACCGGTGGCGCATACGGCCGTGATGAGCGCGGTCGATCCCGCGCGCGCGCCGGAGGGCCGTGTGCTGGTCTCGTCGACGGTGCTCGGGCCGCCTCCCCCGGCCGCCGTGCTCGACCGTACGGTCCGCGCGCAGCTCGCGCGGCTCTACGGGACGCCGACCGGTGACTGGGAGCTGCTGGCCGTCCATCACGACCCGGAGGCGGTGCCCGCGATGCCTCCGCCGCACGATCCGCGGCGCCCGGTACGGCTGTTGTCGGGGCTGTACGTGTGCGGCGACCACCGCGATACGAACACGGTCCAGGGCGCGCTGTTCTCGGGCCGCCGCGCCGCCCACGCGATCCTGCGCGACCTGGGCGTACGCCCCGCGTACGAACCGGCGCGGCTGCCGGCGGTGGCGTGACGCGGGCCGACCGCGAGGCTCCGGTCCCGTCCGGGCGTCGAGTCACCTCGGACGGGACCGGCTCAACTCCAGGCGGACGCGGTCCTGTTCAGCCCAGCGCCGCGACCCGGTCGCGGTAGTTCCGTACGGCCGCCGCGTCCCGGTACGGCTCCAGCCGCCGTTCGAAGTCGCGTACGTACTCCACCGCCCGCGCCGACCTCATCTCGGTGGCCTGCCGCGCCGCCTCCGCGCCCAGCAGGCACGCCTGGTCCAGCTCGCCGAGGCCCAGACGTCCGCAGGCGAGCACGACACGGCAGAAGAGGCGGCTGCGCGCGAACGCCGGGGAGCGCAGCTGGAGCGAGCGTTCGGCGTGCTGCACGGCGGCGCGGTACTGCTGGAGGTCGCGGTGGCAGTGCCCGAACTCGTCGGCGAGCTGCGCCTCGTCGAAGAAGCGCGCCCAGTGCGGTACGTCGTCGCCGGGGCGCGCGGTCTCCAGGGCGCGTTCGGCCCGTACGAGCGAGGCCGTACAGGCCCGTACCTCATTGAGGACGCCGTGTCCCCGGGCCTCGGCGGAGTGCAGCAGCGCCTGGACGACCGGGGGCGCGGACGCGCCGATGCCCTGCTGGGCGACGCGGGCCAGCTGGACGGCTTCCCTGCCGTGGCCGAGGTAGACCGCCTGGCGGCTCATGGTGGTCAGTACGTACGAGCCGTAGACCCGGTCGCCCGCCGCCTGGGAGAGCCGCAGGGCCTGGACGAAGTAGCGCTGGGCCAGGCCGTGCGCGGCGATGTCGTACGAGGTCCAGCCCGCGAGCCGGGTCAGGTCGGCCGCCGCGGCGAAGAGTCTGCGCCCGGTGGTCTCCCCGTACTGGCCGCGCAGCATCGGCTCGGCCTCGTGCTCCAGATAGCGGACGAGCGCCTGCCGGGCGTGGCCGCCGCCGTAGGCGTGGTCGAGGGTGCGGAAGAGGTCACCGACCGAGCGCAGGGCCTCGATGTCCCCGGCGGTGACGCGCTGGCCGGCCGCGCGTTCGGTGCGCTGCCGGGGAACGGCGGGGGACGCCGACTTCCCCTGGGTGGGCACGCGGGAGCCGTTCTGCGGGGCGGCGGCGGGGTGGGCCACCCGTTCGTCGGGGCGTCCGATCAGCCAGTCGCGGCTGGGGACGACCAGCCCGGCCGGGGTGAACGCGATCTTGCGCAGTTCGCTGTGGCTGCCGGAGTCCTTGCGCCAGAGTCCGCCGACGATATCGACGGCTTCCTCGGGGGTGGAGGCGAATTCGAGGCCCGCGTAGACGGGGGCGCAGGCGTCCAGGCCGAGATCCTGGGCGGAGAGCCGGCGGCCGAGACGGCGGGTGAAGACCTCGGCGATCAGTGCGGGGGTGGTGCCGCGTGGTTGCTGTCCGCGCAGCCAGCGCGTCACCGACGTCTTGTCGTACCGCAGATCGAGGCCGTGTTCCAGACCGAGCTGATCCACCCGGCGGGCGAGACCTGCGTGGGAGAAACCGGCTTCTGAGATGAGCGCGGCGAGCTGGCGGTTGGGGATGCGCTGCGGAGGTCGTTCCGACATCAGCTGTACGGTCTCCTGCCTTCCGGGCCCGGGGAGCAGCCCTCATGGAACGGCGCGAATTTAGTAGCAGTGACCGGTTTCACCGGCCCGTTCGCCCCATATTCATTCGTTCGTGTGAGGATCGATGGCGTTGCTGACAAGCGGCCGGCGGTGGTGTGGCGGAGGCCCGGCGGGAGATGCCCAGAACCACCTGCCCGGTTCGTCGCCGGGGGCCCGCCGTACAGTGGCGAGGGCGCGATACGTGCACGGTGAAGGTTCTGAAGGAGGCACTGCCGTGAGTGAGCTGCGGTACATCCGCCTGGGGTTCGGCGCGGAATCCGTCGAGTACCAGGAGGCATGGCAGGAGCAGCGCCGGGTACACGCGGCCCGCTTCGCGGACGAGATCCCCGACACCTGTCTGCTGCTGGAGCACCCGCCGGTCTATACGGCCGGGCGGCGTACGACGGACAGTGAACGTCCCCTGGACGGCACCCCGGTCGTCGATGTGGACCGCGGCGGGAAGATCACCTGGCACGGCCCCGGACAGCTGGTGGGCTACCCGATCCTGAAACTGCCGCGCCCGGTGGATGTCGTGGCGCATGTGCGCCGGCTCGAAGAGGCCCTGATCCGTACGGCGGCCGAGTTCGGCCTGGAGACCTCGCGGGTCGAGGGCCGCAGCGGGGTGTGGGTGCTCGGGGATCCGGTGGCGGAGCGGCCGGCGGTGGGCGGGCTCTCGCTGGACTTCGATCCCCGGGTGGCGGACGAGGAGTTCGACCCGCGGCTGAACGGACCGGAGTACGCGCCGTCCAACGCGGGCCAGCGCCGGGAGGACCGCAAGCTGGCGGCGATCGGTATCCGGGTCGCCAAGGGCGTGACCATGCACGGCTTCTCGTTCAATGTGAACCCGGACAACACCTGGTTCGACCGGATCGTGCCGTGCGGGATCCGCGACGCGGGCGTCACCTCACTGGCGTACGAGCTGGGCCGGGACATCACGGTCGAGGAGGTCGTCCCGGTGGTGGAGAGACATCTGCGGGACGTACTGGAGCACGCGGAGCCGCGCCCGCGCGAGATCGAGCGCGCGAGCGCCTGAGGCCGCGAGCGCCTGGGGATCGGGCTCGCCCCTGGGCCGACCGGGGGAATGTGACCCTCTGGCCACGGGTTGGCCAGACGTAATGCCACGCAAATATCGGGCGTAACCTGGTGTTCGCCGAAGAATCGAATGCCGCGCCAGCAGAGAGAGGTGCCGGACGTGTCCGCTGTCGCACCCGACGGACGCAAGATGCTGCGCCTGGAGGTCCGGAACAGCCAGACCCCCATCGAGCGCAAGCCCGAGTGGATCAAGACCCGGGCGAAAATGGGTCCCGAGTACAAGCAGCTGCAGAACCTCGTGAAGAGCGAGGGGCTGCACACGGTCTGCCAGGAGGCGGGCTGTCCGAACATCTTCGAGTGCTGGGAGGACCGCGAGGCGACCTTCCTCATCGGCGGTGACCAGTGCACCCGGCGTTGTGACTTCTGTCAGATCGACACGGGCAAGCCGGAGGCGCTGGACCGCGACGAGCCGCGCCGCGTGGGTGAGTCCGTCGTCACGATGGACCTGAACTACGCCACGATCACCGGCGTCGCGCGCGACGACCTGGAGGACGGCGGCGCCTGGCTGTACGCGGAGACCGTGCGCCAGATCCACGCGCAGACGGCGGGGCGCGAGAGCGGCGCCACCAAGGTCGAGCTGCTCGTCCCGGACTTCAACGCCGTACCGGAGCAGCTGGCCGAGGTCTTCTCCTCCCGGCCCGAGGTGCTCGCGCACAATGTCGAGACGGTGCCGCGGATCTTCAAGCGGATCCGCCCCGGATTCCGGTACGAGCGCTCCCTCGAAGTGATCACGCGTGCCCGTGAGGCGGGCCTGATCACCAAGTCCAATCTGATCCTGGGGATGGGCGAGGAGCGCGCCGAGGTCAGCGAGGCGCTGCGGCAGCTGCACGAGGCGGGCTGCGAGTTGATCACGATCACGCAGTATCTGCGGCCGTCCGTACGACACCATCCGGTCGAACGGTGGGTAAAGCCGCATGAGTTCGTGGAGCTGAAGGACGAGGCCGAGGAGATCGGCTTCTCGGGTGTGATGTCGGGACCGCTGGTGCGGTCGTCGTACCGCGCGGGCCGGCTGTTCCAGCAGGCGATGGAACGGCGCGGCGCGGCGGTCACCGCCCAGGCCTGATAAGGGATTCCGGCCCCCGCCGGGCTGTGTGAATCCGAGCACAAGTGGCTACCCGACAGTAGAGACGAGGCGGCGCGCGGTCCGTACTTCCCCGCAGGTCATGGGGGCGTACGGGCCGCGCCGGTGTTTCCGGAGGCGGTCCGGGGGCGCGTCAGGGTTTCATTCGCGTTTGACCGGTCGGTCACGCACTGGTAACACCAGTGAGTGACCCTGAATGCACGTTCCGCGTACAGGTGTCCGCGTCTTCGCCTCTACGTTCACGTTCACCTTCACCGTTCCTGAAGGGACCGCCGCCATGCAGGTCGCGCCGGTACGACCCGTCTCCGAAGTCGTGGCGACAGCCACCCCCCGCACCGGCATGGTGCTGCCCTCCGTCTCCTCCGCGCTGCGCGCCGTGGAGTCCCTGCTCCTGAGCGGCGGCCAGCGCACGGCGCGCCGCAACGCCTGGACGGCCGTGCTGGAGGACCGCCGCAGGGCCAAGGACCGGGTCGAGGCGGAGCATGTGCTGGAGGCGGTGTCGGAGGCCACTTCCCACGCCACGTAAACTTCTGGGCATGGCGAGGAAGGAAAACGCAGACACTGCTGCGAACCCGGGGCGACTGAAGCAGATCGCCCTTACCTACAAGATGACCCGGCGGGCCGACTCGAAGGTCGGTCTTGTCGTCGCGGGTGTGGGAATCGTCACCTTCGGTGTCTTCCTCGCGGTCGGCTTCTTGATCAACCACCCCATCTATCTGGGCATCCTGGGCTTCATCCTGGCGTTCCTCGCGATGGCGATCGTCTTCGGCCGCCGCGCCGAGCGCGCCGCCTTCGGACAGATGGAGGGCCAGCCGGGGGCGGCTGCGGCCGTCCTGGAGAACGTCGGACGCGGCTGGACCACCACGCCCGCGGTGGCGATGAACCGCAACCAGGACGTCGTCCACCGGGCCGTCGGCAAGGCGGGCATCGTGCTGGTGGGCGAGGGCAACCCGAACCGGGTGAAGGGGCTGCTGGCGGCCGAGAAGAAGCGGATGGCGCGCATCGTGGTGGACGTGCCGGTGCACGACATCATCGTCGGTGACGGCGAGGGCCAGGTGCCGCTGAAGAAGGTCCGTACGACGATGCTGAAGCTGCCCCGGGTGCTGGCGGGCCCGCAGGTGACGGCGGCCAACGACCGGCTGCGGGCGATGGGCGACCTGATGAGCAACATGCCGCTGCCGAAGGGGCCGATGCCGAAGGGCATGCGGATGCCGCGGGGCGGCGGAAAGCCGCGCTGATCGCCACGTACACGTTCAGCCACGTACACGTTCAAGAGGGCGGTCCGGAACGCGAGTTCCGGACCGCCCTCTCTATTGAATTGCTCGTTTACCGGGCCCTAGATCCGCACCTGCACGGCGCGGGCGAGGCGGTCGTGGAGGCCGCGTGCGTCGCGGTCCCAGATCAGCGCGGGGATGGCCAGGCAGAGCAGCACGCTGCGCACGAGCGCGCGGCCGAAGCCGATCCGCTCGCCGCTCTCGGTGATGACCCGCAGGCCGAAGAGGCGCTTGCCGGGGGTGAAGCCGACCGTACCGAGGGTGAGCACGCTGAGTACGAGAAGGACGCCGAGGGCCCAGTTGCCCGATGCCTGCCAGTCACGCCCGGCGAGCAGCCCGTATGCGATCAGCATGCAGAGGGCCCAGTCGACGAGGAGGGCCCCGAAGCGCCGGCCGAGCGGGGCGACGGAGCCCGGTCCGTGCTCCGGCAGACCGAGCCGCTCACCCCGGTAGCCGAAGTCGACGCCCATGTCCTCGGCCGCCGCGCGCGGTCCGGAGAGCCACGATCCGATTGCTTGCCTGTTGTCCACCCGTCCACGGTACTGGGACCCGTTTCCGGGCTCGGGGACGGGGGTACGCGGACGCCGGCGGAGCCGTCGTACGCCCCGGCGCGCACCCGGGCTGGTTAACTTCGGCGAAACAAATGGGTCATGCTGGAGAAATCCCGGAAACCTATGGTCGGGTCCAGCGTGTGCCACCGCACTGGCCGCACGACCGATAACCCCCGCCCCTCCCCGGGACGGGAGGAGGAGGAGCTGGATGTTCCAGAACGCCGACGACGCCAAGAAATTCATCGCGGACGAGGACGTCAAGTTCGTCGACGTCCGTTTCTGCGACCTTCCTGGCGTGATGCAGCACTTCACGATCCCGGCGAAGGCGTTCGACCCGGCCGAGGAGCTGGCCTTCGACGGCTCGTCGATCCGCGGCTTCCAGGCCATCCACGAGTCGGACATGGCGCTGCGCGCGGACCTGTCGACGGCCCGGGTGGACCCCTTCCGCCGTGACAAGACGCTGAACATCAACTTCTTCATCCACGACCCGATCACGGGCGAGCAGTACAGCCGCGACCCGCGCAACATCGCCAAGAAGGCCGAGGCGTACCTCGCCTCCACCGGCATCGCGGACACCGCGTACTTCGGCCCGGAGGCCGAGTTCTACGTCTTCGACAGCGTGCGTTTCAACACCACCGCGAACGAGGGCTTCTACCACATCGACTCCGAGGCCGGCGCCTGGAACACCGGTGCGATCGAGGACAACCGCGGCTACAAGGTCCGCTACAAGGGCGGCTACTTCCCGGCCCCGCCGGTCGACCACTTCGCCGACCTGCGTGCCGAGATCTCCCTGGAGCTGGAGGCGTCCGGCCTCCAGGTCGAGCGCCAGCACCACGAGGTCGGCACGGCCGGCCAGGCGGAGATCAACTACAAGTTCAACACGCTGCTCGCCGCGGCCGACGACCTGATGCTCTTCAAGTACATCGTGAAGAACGTCGCCTGGCGCAACGGCAAGACCGCGACCTTCATGCCCAAGCCGATCTTCGGTGACAACGGCTCCGGCATGCACGTCCACCAGTCCCTGTGGCAGGGCGGCACCCCGCTCTTCTACGACGAGCAGGGCTACGCGGGCCTCTCGGACACCGCCCGCTACTACATCGGCGGCATCCTCAAGCACGCCCCGTCACTGCTGGCATTCACCAACCCGACGGTGAACTCGTACCACCGCCTGGTCCCCGGCTTCGAGGCCCCGGTCAACCTGGTCTACTCGCAGCGCAACCGCTCGGCGGCGATGCGCATCCCGATCACGGGCTCGAACCCGAAGGCCAAGCGCGTCGAATTCCGCGCCCCGGACCCGTCCTCCAACCCGTACCTGGCCTTCTCGGCCCTCCTCCTCGCGGGCCTGGACGGCATCAAGAACAAGATCGAGCCGGCCGAGCCGATCGACAAGGACCTCTACGAACTCGCCCCCGAGGAGCACGCGGGCGTCCCTCAGGTCCCGACGTCCCTCCCCGCGGTCCTGGAGGCCCTGGAGGCGGACAACGAGTACCTGCAGGCCGGCGGGGTCTTCACCGCGGACCTGATCGAGACGTGGATCGACTACAAGCGCACGAAGGAAATCGCCCCGATCCAACTGCGCCCGCACCCGCACGAGTTCGAGCTGTACTTCGACATCTAAAGAGCGAGGTCGGGCGCCCCGGACTGAGGTCCTGTAAACAGGCTGTGACCTGTGAAAACTCTTCTCAGTAGTTCTCACTGTCACCGCTTGCTTTCCGCCCCCTTGTGCACCGAGTGTGCACCGCCGATCAATCCTCTGACTAGGGCCGCTACCCCATAGCCGGGCTAGCGGCCTTCGTCGGCTCGTCCAGGCTCTTTCTGCGGCGTCAGCCTTCTTCGTCTCACAGTAATGGGCCGGGTCAGTGGCCTGCGGGGATCTTCCCCGTGGGACGGTGACCCGGCCCTTTCCTCTTGGGCGGCGGTTTCCATCAGGTGTCCTGCGGACTGCTCGGACAGTTGGACTTCCACCCCTCTACGGTCAGCCCTTCCTGCCGCGGGCTGCTGAGAGCTTGTAACACAATCTTGCTCATCGTTGCCGATACGGCATGACCGATGTGACGATTCGTCCGCAACGAGCCGTGGATCGTTGACGACGAGCTGTGGGCTCGTATCGAGCCGCTGCTGCCTGCCTGGCCGGGGCAGTCACCGGCCCCGCGCCCTGTGGACGACCGGCGCTGCCCTTAGGGCATCGCCCCGCACCGCATACTCCTGGCCGAGTTAAACGCGCGGCCGGGCAGATCGACTGGACGCACGCCTGAGTGGATGCCTCCCACATGCGCGCGAAAAAGGGGGAGAGGCCACTCGACCGCCGCAAGACAGGCAGCAAGCACCACCTGATCAGCGATGGCGGCGGCATTCCCTTCCACGTGATCACCACCGCGGCCAACGTCAACAACGTCACGCAGACCCTCACCCGGCTTGTCGTAAGGGCTGACTGTTGTTGATCGTCGCGGTATGCCGGTTATATGAGGTATCCGCAGGTGGGGGTCTGACGGCGCAGAGGCAAGCATTCCGCGAGCGGGTCCGGATGGAAGCAGTCGGGATGTCCACTGCCGGGCGGGGCAGTACGGAGATCGCGAAGGAGTTACGGGCCAGCGTCCGGTCTGTGCAGCGGTGGCGGGAGGCCGGCGAGGACACGGTTCGTTTCCATGGCCCGGCGTCCCGGCCGAAACTGAGCGAGGCACTGTTCGCCGTGCTCATGGAGGAGTTGGCCAAAGGCCCGGTCGCTCATGGCTGGCCGGATCAACGATGGACCCTGGCCCGCATCAAGACGCTGATCGGTCGGCGGTTCCACAAGAGCATGACGCTGTCGGGCATCTCGCAGATGCTGCGGCGGCACGGCTGGAGTCATCAGGTTCCTGCCCGTCGGGCCGTCGAGCATAACGAGGCGGCCGTGGCCGGCTGGGTGAAGGAGGTGTGGCCGCACCTTGAACCACCGCGGCGGCGCTCGGGGCCTGGATCCTCTTCGAGGACGCGGCCAGGTTCTCGATGACGTCGCCGACCTCCCGCACCTGGAGCGGGCGCGGATCCACCCCGGTCATCCGGGTCCGCGGCCGTTCCCAGCGCCGCTTCTCCATAGCCGCCCTGTGCTGCTACAAGCCCGGCGAACGATCCCGCCTGATCTACCGGCCCAAACGGCATACCGATCACAAGAGTGGCGGCCCGCAAGAGCTTCGCCTGGATCGAGTACCGAGACCTCCTCATCGCCGCCCACCAGCAGCTCAACGAACCAATCGTCCTCATCAGAGGACAACTTGAAGGTCCACAAAGACCGCCGCATGCGGGCCTTCATCGACGCGCACGACTGGGGCAACGCCTATCACCTACCGTCCTACGCACCCGATCTCAACCCCGTCGAAGGCACATCGTCGGTCCTCCGCCGGACCACCCAGGGAAACACCGCCTTCACCGGCCCCGACCACCTCATCCGACGAATACGACATAGCCTCCGCCAGATCCAGTACCGCAGCGGCGTCATCGACGGATGCCTCACCGCGACTGGACTCACACTGACGACACCACGCTTACACCCTCAGTAGCCGCACAAACGCCGCATCATGCCGGTCATCTCCCGCCGGGACGAGCCCGACATCATCGGCCTCGGCAAGCTGCGCTACGTCGTCGAGCAGGCCTTCGCCCAACTCCACCAGTTCAAGCGTCTTGCCGTCCACTGGGGACGATGCCTCAACCTCCACAACGCCTTCGTTTCACTCGCCTGCGGACTCATCTACTGGCGACGCCTCAATCGACGGGCACCGTGATCGTGTTACGAGTTCCAAGCAGGCCCCACCTTGCCGACTTGAGGCATCGAAGGTGTTCAAATAGCACTTCATTGATCAAAGTTGATCACTTATGATCAAAAGTGGGAAGTTCGGGTATCGATGACCTTAGGATCAGAGGATGACTATCTCTATTGCAGAGCCTGAGGAGCCAGAGGGGAATCTCGTCTGGCGAATCGTCAAGGTAACTCCTGAAATTGCCGAAACTTTTCTGTCCCGAGCTTCGGTCAATAGGCGCCTGAACACGGGCCACGTCAGAGCCCTGGCGGATACTATTCTCCGTGGCGAATGGAAGTTGACTCATCAAGGGATTGCCTTCGACAAGGCCGGCGCCCTTCTCGACGGCCAGCATCGTCTCCAGGCGATTATCGAGGCCAACACCCCTGTAGAAATGGTCGTTTTCGACGGGCTATCAAAAGACGTTTTCTCGGTTCTCGACACAGGAAGGCGTCGAAGTGCGGCGGATACGTTGTTGTCGACCGGCGCGAAGTACCTGCCTCTGCTTTCCTCCACCATCCGTCACGTGATTCTTTTCAAGACAATGCCGAACGAACCCTGGAGCGGTGCCCGGTCTCATGTATCGAACGACCGAATCCTGGCTGCATACAACGAAGATAGAGACAGGTACGGGGAGGCGGTGACCATCGGTCGCGAGCTTTCCAAGCACCTCTTCGCGAGTCCGACGGCGGCGGCAGTGGGGTTTTTCGTGACCAATGAGGTGGCGCCTGCCGCGAATATCGACGAGTGGATCTTGGGTCTCAAGTCAGGCGCGAGTCTAGATCCTGGCGATGCGAGGCTCGCTCTGCGAGAGGTGCCGAAAGACACACAGAAGCGGGGTTCCAAGCGCAGGATGGACATGCGGGACCAGGTGGCAATCTACATCAAGGCATGGAACGCCTGGATGGAGCCGGAGAAGGCTGGAGAATTGCGCCTTCGACGTTTGAGGAAGGGGGAGAATATGCCGATGCCGGTCGAGGTGAAATTCGAGCGCTAGGAACGCGTTGGGAGTTTCAGGAGAGCTTGCTGCGAACAACCACCTTTCCGGCCTCCCCCTGCACGACCACCTCCCGGCCCAGTGACTTGGCAAGCCGCTCGACAAAATCGCGCGAAATTGACCGCGAGGACCCATCTGAGCTCTGCGCTACAATCACTACGCTCTCACCCTCCCAAGAGGAGCGCACAGCCTCCCAGCCGATCTTTGCGAATGAGGACGCGATGAACTTCTCTTCGCTGATCCGGCGAATTTCCCGAGGCGGTCGCCTCGGTGTCCCGTCCGCCCGTAGCCCGTATCTCTCGATCTCTGCCATGCGGTGATCGAGCTGTCGGGCAATGAGGAGAATCTCCTCCGTCATGTCGGCCTCGGATCGCTGCACCGTGTTCGAGAGGTTATCCCTCGACGAAATTTCACTGATGCTCCTCATGTTACTCTCGAACTCCGGCCAACTTCTCTGGAAGGCGCGTTCCAGTCTTTCACGTGGGATTGCCAGGCCGTCCGAGGCGTCATTGATGTCGAAAAGAAGCTTCCGTACATCATCTTTACTATCACCGATTATGGCCTGGAACTGACTGAGAGGACTGATGAGGTCGGTAGTTTTCATGCCGATCAGGAACGGGACGACATAGCCTCCCTCGACCTGCTTAGAAAGGGCCCCGGCCTCAAAGTTGATCCAAGTGGAAGCTTGATTCTCCGGAGTTATGCAGATGATCCCAAAATTTGTTTCGGAAAGCTCGTCGGTAATCTCTCGAACCCCCCTCCTCCCTGCGGAAATGTCCAGACTCGAGAACCAGGGGTTGATGTATTGAAGGACGTCCGGCAACCAGGACCACAGGACTTCAGCGGTCTTCTTAGAGCGCTCTCCGGACCAGCTCAGAAATACCTTGATGACGGTCTCCTTCAATTTTGGTCAGCGTGCCGATTGATCGAATCCGGATCGACCGGCCTCACGTGCCGCCGTGAGCAGGAGTGCCTGTTCCGCCTTGAGTGATCCGTACGAATCACGGACGTAGGACAGGAACCTTTTTCCCGGATGGCGAATCAGGGTGGATTTGCTTGGGCCGGCTCCGTCCCAGTCCGCCAAAAGGGCGTCATAAGTCGCTGCGTGCGCGCAAAACTCCAGGACCACGGGCGGCATTTCTCCCTCGATAATCAGGTCACCACGAGCGGTGATAATCTCCCGTATCTTCTGGGCCGTCGGAGCGAATACCGCTTCTACCCACGTGCGCCAACGTTCCTCCTCCAGTTCCGACAGCGACATCCCGACCGGGCCCACACCAATGGGTAGAATGTGGCGTCTGTAGTACTCACTCCACGCCTTCTCGTTCGTTTCCGTGAGAACGAGAAGTGGGCCGTAGAGGTCTTTTAATTGACTGCTCACCCGGTCGATTCGCGCTTCCCGCAGAGATCTGCGAGTCTCTCCTTGATGGTTCAGCCAGTAGGCCATGACGGCAACCAGGATGCTGGCACAGGCCGTTACCATTGCTACGATCATCGGAATCTCCATGGCGCCGCTTCGTGTGGTATTGAAGCACGGCGCAGGACGATCTCGCCACCTTTCGAGCAGTGATACTCCTTGCCTTTAAAGTGACAGTCGCGAATAGTCAGTCGATAATATTTTCGACTGATACTGTGATGATTCCATTTGCCGCGATGATGGTTGCATGGTGCGCAAAGTCTTTCACGTCACCCCAATGGGCTTGTAACGCGATCACGTGATGGCCTTCTTGAGGCGTTGTCAGTACGTTGTCACTAGATGAGTGTGCAGCCCTGTGAGACGAGGGCGTCATGGAGGCCGAGACGGCGTTCCCAACGGACGGCGAGGCGCTTAAATTCTTGCAGGAGTGCGAAGGTCTGCTCGGCGACGTAGCGGAGCTTGCCCAGGCCGTGGATGTCGGGTGCACCTCGTCGGGAGATGACTGGCAGGATGCTGCGGTGCCGCAGCCTGCGGCGGACCGGTTTGCTGTTGTAGCCCTTGTCGCCGAGGAGGGTCTCGGGGGTGCGTTCACGGGTGGCGAACACGGTTGGCAACCCAGGGGAAGCCGTCGACCAGGGACATGGTCTCGGTGACGTCGTAGACGTTCGCCGCGGTGGTGACGAACTTCAATGGGATTCCGTTGCCGTCACTGATCAGGTGGTGCTTACCGCCGGTCTTGCGGCGGTTAACACATGACAGGCCCGTCGCGGCGCCCCCTATTTCGCGCGCACGTGGGAGGCGTCCACGCACACGCGGCTCCAGTCCAGTTCAGCAGCCGCGTTCAGCCGCGACAGAAGTATCCGGTGCAGCTGCTCGAACAGGCACGCGTCCTGCCGACGCTCCAGGCGTCGCCAGGAGGTCTGGCAAAAGCCGAAGCCCACCTCCAACGGCAGCTGCTGCCAAGGGATCCCGGTGTGGAGCACGAACAGCACTCCCGGCAGGCACAGACGATCCGGCACCGGCCGAGGACCGGGCGACCCGCTCCTATCACGACGGCAAAACCGACTTGACCACCGTCCACAACTCGTCGTCCACGATCCACGGCTCCACGTTCACGCCCACGTGAACGGCCCCAGCGCCAGACCGGCTACGGCCGAACACCACCGCGCCACAAGATTGTGTTATGAGCTCTAACAGGCCAGGAAGGGAACCCTGGTGGAGTACGAGCGGGTGTGCTTACTTCCAGCCGTCGAGGGATACCTGGCGGCCACCAGCCAGGTAGTGGTGGAGGGCACTGGAGGTGGTCTCCACAAATTCCTTGGGGATGGCGTCGGCATCGACCCAGCGGACCTGGGAGTGTTTTCGAGGCTCGCGGTTCTCGGGTTCGCCGGTCCAGTCGTGGGCGGCGAAGACGACCGTGAGGAAGCCGTTGGGGGCTTCGACACCCCAAGCTCCGTGGATGACGTGAGCGACCTTGAGGGACTCGGGCTTCACCGTCAGGCCGGTCTCCTCGTACAGCTCGCGGACGGCCGTCTCCGTGATTGGCTCGCCCGGCTCGCTCTTGCCGACAGGGAGGTCCCACATTCCCTGGGCGAACTTCGCGTTCTCGCTGCGTTGGAGAAGGACCACGCGGTTGGTGGCCTTGTCGTGGACGATGACCGCGGCTACCAGCAGGGTCATCGATTCGAGCGCTGGCTTGAGAGCCTTCGGCTGGTCGTCGGTCTGCTGGGTCACGGGTTTCCCTTCGTCGGACGGGTTGTTGGGCATGTTAGGCGAGGGCTTCGCGGGCGCGGCGGGCGAGATCGGCGGCGCCGGGTACCTTGCGCCGCTGGTAGACCGCGAGGGTGGAGCGGATCGACGTGATCGCCTTGCGGGTGCGGTCGGAGGTCATGCCCTCCATGAGGGTCAGTGCCTGGGACCAGGCCGCTACGGCCTCGTCGGCGCGGGCCTGGGCGGCGAGGCTGTCGCCTAGGTCGGCGTGGGTGAGGGCGTGGACGCGTTTGTACTTCTGGGGGTCCCAGCGGGTGAGGGCGTCCCGGTGTTGCTGTTCGGTGCCGACGTGGTCGGCAAGGTCGGTCAGGGTGCGGGCGGTGTGGCTGGCTACGGTGCCGGCGGCGGGGCCGCCGACATGGGAGTAGCTGGGTTGAGGGCCATCCTCCCGTAGGAGCGCGTCTTCGGCGGCGAGCAGGGCACGTGCGGCCAGAGGGTTCTCGTTGATGGCGGCGTAAGCGCGGGCGTGGGTGATGTGGAGTAGCGCTTCAGTCTGGCCGTCGATGTGGCCGACGCCTTGGGCGAGGGCGGCTTCGGCGAGGTCGACGCAGTGGTGGGGCTGCTTGAGGCTGAGGGCTTGGTGGGCGAGGGCGCGCATCATCCAGGCGGCGTGGCCATGGGGGTCGGCTTCGCAGGCGAGCTGGTAGCCCACCTGGTAGTAGCGCTGGGCGGCACCCTCTTGACCCAGGTCGTGGTGCTTCCACCCTGCGAGGTAGGCGAGTTCGGCGACCGCGCCGAAGGCTGCCCGGCGTAAGGCTTCGCTGGGGAAGCGTCCACGCAGCATGGGTGCGGCGGTGTCGGCGAGGTAGGCGGTGACGGTGGTCAGGCCATGACCGCCGCCGAGGCGTTCGTCGGCGGCGCTGAAGGCCGTGGTGATCTGTCGTACGACGTCCACGTCCTCCACGCCGATCATGGATGCGCCGGTGCGGGCGCGGAGCATGCGAGTGGTGGCCTCGTGGTCATAGCCGAGAGGCATCGCGACGCCAGCCGTGGTGAAGACCGCGATGGCGAGGAAGCGACGGCGCTCGACGTCGGCGCGTCCGAGGTCGGTGACGGCGAGAACGGGATCGGATTCCGCCGGCTCTTCGGCGTCGGCTGCGCGGAGACCGATCTCGGTCTGGGTGACCGTGCGTCCCGCTCGGCGGGACAGTGACTCGGCAAGGTACTGGCCCACTTGCCCGGAAGGCGCACGGGTGCCGTTCACCCAGTGCGAGATGGCCGACTTGTTGGTCTGGAGGATCTCGCCGTTCTCGGCGGCGATACGCCGCACGTCCCTGGCGAGGGCTTCGTAGGTGCAGTCGACCGCGTCGATGACGTCGCGCAGACGTGAGTTGGGGTCTCTCTGCGCCACCACGATTGCCTCCACTCCGGAGCTGTAAACCGCGTATACCGCCTCAACTGCCTTCCACCGTACCCACTGAACGTAACCGCCTGTTCACTTAACAGTAGCCGCCCGGAACGGCGCGACCGTGATCCAGGCTCCCCTTGGTCCGGGCGGCTCCTCGAAAATTCGTACGCCCACACCGGGCTCGGGCATTCCTGTGACCGGACCCGGCCGATCAGAGACGGAGACACGGTGACCACCATCGACATCACGGCCATCACGGTCGAGCTGCCCGAGGCGTTCGACCCGCGCTGGAGCCGCCTGCCCGGCATCCAGGTCGACGGCCGGCGCATCACGATCAACCCGGCCGAGTACTTCTTCCGCTTCGAGTCCAACACCTGGCTCGTCGCCGACTGGGAGCTGGTCAAGTCCCAGCTCCTCGGTGTGGACGAGACGACCGAGAGCGCGGTCGAGCAGCTCGCGCTCGACTTCATCAAGAACCACGGCGAGTCCACCTCGGACGCCGCCCGCGTGCTGACCACCGCGTACGAGGCGTACGCGTACCTCTTCCGCGAGGAGCACCTCGCCAGCCTCGCCCTCGCCCAGATCACCGCCGACCACCTGCGGATGCTCCGCGAGGCGGCCACGCTCATGGCGCTCAACAAGGTCGAGCTGGACGGGCACATCTCCAACGTCGGCCCGTGCTGGTTCTTCCCCGCCGCCACCTCCGTCGTCTTCGACCTGGACGATGAGATGGGCGGGATGCTCGACGACGTTTACCACGGCGGCTGGTTCAACGAGCATCGCCGCATCGAGTCGGTCAAGGCCCACGCTGCGCTCGGAGGGCGGCTCGTGCACGGCTGCCAGTCCGTGCCGGACCAGTCCGGCGGCGTCGTCGCGCCCTACGGTGCCTCGATGGCGAACTTCCGAGACGACCTCGCCGCGTTCAAGGCGGGCTGGACCGAGCAGGTCTACGCCCACCGCGTGAACCCCGCCTCGTAACCCGCCAACCGATCAGACTCCGGGGCGGGCCGGCATCTCTCGCCCGCCCTGGACGCCTCCGACCGACCGGAGTCCCCATGAGCTCGAATCCCAGCGCCGAACTCCTCGACAACCTGCTCACCGTGGCTGGCCAGTCCACCGCCGTACGGGAGGAGGTGCGCGTGTGGTCCATGTCCGGAGTCGAGCGTGTGACGTTCCCCGACGGCACCACGGCCATCTTCAAGTACGCCAAGAGGCCGTTCGACAGCGAGGACCAGGCCCTCCGCCTGGCCCACACCCTCGGCGTTCCCGTCCCCCAGGTCCACGCTTCCGCTGTTCTGCATGGCTGGCTCGGCATGCTCATGGAGGACCTTGGACCGTCCGTCCGCGAGGCCGACGACCTCGACGGCGTCGCTGCGGCGGTGGTCCTGCACGGCACCCGTACGGCTCCCCCCTTGCCCGTCCTCAACCAGGAGCGGCTACGCATGCTGCCGGCCCGGGCGCTGGAGCATCTCGAACGGCTGCGCGAGGCCGACCGGTGGCAGGACGCCGAGGACATCGAGAATGCACTTGACCGGATCGCCCAGGCCGCCGACGCCCGCTCGGCCGGAGCGGTGATGGCGCCCTTCGGCTGGGTGCACTCCGAGTTCCACCCCACCAGCCTCCACATCGGTAAGCACGGCTGGCGGCTGCTCGACTTCGCCCGCGCCTTCACCGGCCCCGGCCTGCTCGACCTCGCCAGCTGGCACGGCACCATCAAGCCTCCCCACCCTGTGCGCCTGCGCGTCTTCCTGGAGCAGTACGTCACCGCCGGCGGCACCCCCGACACCCTCACTCCGCGCGGCGGGCTCACCGCCGAGAACTGGGCCCTGGGCTGGCACCGCATGTGGGCCGTCGAGTGGTTCATGGAGCAGTCCATCCGCTGGATCAACGACCCGGCCACCGACCCCGCCTACATCAAGGCCGTGCGCCGCCACCTCACCGACGTCCTCCACCTCCTGGAGATCTGACGTGCTCGCCCAGGCTTCCCCTTGGCACGCCCACGCCCTCCAGCGCACCGCCGCCGGACTCGTCGAACCTCTGCCCGTACCTGCCGGGATGGAGTGGACCACCCGACCCGACCAAGGCCCTGGGGCCGACATCCTGGGTCCTGACCTGCGCGGCAAGAGACTTCTCGAACTTGGCTGCGGCCCCGGCCACAACGCCGCTCAGCTCGCCACCCGCCACGGGGCTCACGTCACCGGCGTCGACCTGGTTGGCCTCCAGGTTCGACGCGCCCGCTCCCACTACGGACGGCTGAACAACCTCACCTTCATCGCCGGACACGCCCTGCACTACCTGCACGCCTCCGACGAGCAGTTCGACGCGATCTACTCCGTCTTCGGCGCCGTCGGCCTCGTCGCCCCCGAGCTCCTGCTCCCGGCCATCGCCCAGCGCCTCACGCCCGGCCGGGTGCTCGCCTTCTCCGTCCCGCACCCGCAGCGAGGCGGCCGAAACCCCTCGGGCGACGACCGTCCCCGCCGCGACTACGTCACCCTTCCCGACCGTACCCGGCTCCCTATCGCCCGCTGGGAGTTCTCCACCGACCGGTGGGAGAAGCACCTCAACCAGGCGAGTTTCCGCCTCACCTCGGCCCAGGAGTTCTACGACTCCCGCATGGGTCACTGGCCCACCACCCTGCTGATCAGCGCTCAAGCTCTGACAGCCATCCGCCCGGCTTCCCCTGGAGGAACCGATGCGTCCGCCCTACCTGCTCCTTGACATCGACGGTGTCCTCATCCCCTTCCCCGACCCGGACGGCTCGACCCCGGCCATCCACGCCCGCCACGACGTTGTCCCCACCGGGCACAGCGCCGACAACCCAGTCACCGTCTGGCTCGACCCCGCCCACGGCTGCCTGCTCATGGACGTGATCCGTACCGGCCTGGTCACCTCCGTCTGGTGCACCAGCTGGCGCCAGGACGCCACCACCCTGATCGGGCCCCTCCTCGGCCTCCCGCCCCTGCCGCACATCGACCTGCCGCGCCCCCAGATCACCACCAGCCACCCCAACGGCTACCTGTGGAAGCGCGACCACGTCGACGCCTGGCTGGGCGACGCCCCCGCTGTGTGGATCGACGACGACTTCACCAGCCTCGACAACGCCTGGGCCGCAGAGCGCACCACCCGTGGCGCGGCGACTCTCCTGATCCAACCTGACCCCCGTGTCGGGCTCCAGGCTGAACACCTGGCCGCGGCCCGGGCGTGGGCGGGGCGGCTGCTCGACGTGCGGACTGGTGCGACCGCTGCTCCGGGCGGAACCGAAGCAGCCTGACGCGTACCCGGGGTCAGAAGAGCCACGACGTGTGGCTAGGGCGACGTGCCACTGGCCGTAGGTTGTGGCCAACCAAGTCGAGTATTTCGTCTGAGGGCCGCCGCCCAGCTCCGAGGTGGCGGCCTTCGCCGTATGGGCCCGTACGAGAAGCGAGCGAAGCTACGCCGCTTGCGGCTCAGGGATGCGCCAGGTGATCTGGAACCGCTCGGCGTCGGGAAGTCCTAGTGGGCTTACCGGACTGATCTGCTTGATCAGATAGCCGAAGACCATGTGATGCGCCTCCTCAGACACCTCATCCCAGGTGTCCGGAGTCACGACCATGACCTCGCGCATCAAGCTCAGGTCCGACTCGTTCTCCAGCATCTCCGCCCGGTCGTCTCGGTCCATCGTCTCGTCGGCGCGCATGGCGCGGATCGACTCCGGGAGGAGATTCGGCTCGCGGCCCAGCCGCCGGAGAATCTCTTGGCAGCCGTACCGAAAGGCCGCGTAGGCCTCCATAGCCTCCCGGTCGGGATTGCGGTAGCCGTACGGCGCGCCCTCCTCCACCCCGACATAGTCGCCCTTCAGCATGTGGAGCAGGACCCGCAGCACGTGCTCCGCGCCCTCCGCCTCAATGTGTTTCACCATCAGCCGGATCCAATCGTCCTCCGCCAGTAGCGGCTCGTGCGGAACGGCCAGCGACGGGTGGATCTCGATGGCGTTGAAGGGGTTGATCAAGATGCCCATGACCTGCTCCGGCGTCCATTTGCCGTCCTCACCGCCCCAGCCGCCGTTGACAAGTTCCTGGAACGACTTCAGCCCGCCGGACTCCCCCTCGGCGATCGCGCGCCACAGTGGCAGAAACCTGGCTGCCTCGGACTTCTCGTCACGGGGCGGGCTGCACAGCCCTGCCAGGACTACGACGATGTCGTGGACGGTTTCCCAGCGCGGTACCCGGATCCCACTGACGGCAGAGCGCACGGTCTCATGGCTGGCGTCCGACAACTGGTCAGTGCGGCTGCGGATGAGCGTGCTTACTTTCCGGAAACTCAACCGGCCCGCAGCACGGTGCAACTCTTGCAGCGCCGCGACCAGCTCCCGGTGGGAACCAGTTGCCTGAGATGTGGTGCGGGACGCGGCCAAGGCGCTTCCTCCTTGCTCACGGTGTCAAGTTCCGTCAACACGATAGAAGCCGCAGGCCAGAGCCGAGTCAGTATTCGTCAAGTTCGCCGTTGCGCCCGCCAAACCGTGACTCGCGGCCGACCAGCGAGGCCAGCATGGAGATGGCGCCGACGGAGCGCCTGCATCTAAGGAGTCGCCGCGCATGCACATCCCTGCCTACGCTCATGCCACGATCCGCGCCAACTTGCCCAGCGTGCCCACGTCGCGACAGGTAGGCGGTCTGGACTGCTGCCTCTGCGATAAATCGTTCGGCGAGGACCTCGCTGCCATACCGCTCGGGCCGACACCGATGTCCGGGCTGTTCGGGTGCCGCCCCTGTCTGACCCGGTTGGTCACCCAGGCACGACGGACCCGCGACGCCGCGCTCACAAACGACGCCGAGCGGGCCCGAACGGAGTCCGCGGCCTGGATGCCGGTACGTGAACGCCATCTCGCCCGGCTCTGCAGCGTGCGGCAGGCCGCTGAGGCCGTGGCCGGGCTGGCGCGGGGCGAAGATACCGAGGCACTGCGCGTCGCCTGGCTACTGGTCTCGCTGGAGTCCGCGCATACCTGGCTCCCCGACGCTCCGGAACCACCCGGTTCTGTGGATCGTGAGGACTCGGAGATGAAGGACGAGGCCTTCCGGCTCAACTTAGCCATGATCACGGCGCGGGAGGCGGTGGCAGAACGGCTGGCGTATCACCTTCTCAACGAGGCGCAGCCTGATGAGCCGGAGATGTGCGAGGAGTTCGAATGCCCGGAAGGTTGCTCGGGACGCCACGACTCCACGCACATCGACTGCGGGCCGGACGCCGTCTTCGACGATCTGGCGGAGTATGGCATCACGGTGGAGCAGCCAGAGTCCGAATCCCTGTCGCCTCAGGCCCCCGCCCTCTTAGGGAGGACTGAGGCTGAAGAGAAACCCTCACGGCTTCCGGACATCGAGGAGGGGGCGCCGATGGTCTTGGCGCACTTCGGCATCGACGCGGACGACACGAACGTCCTGGTCAGTGCGGCGGCAGTAGGTCTGGTCGCGGACGTCTGGCGCGAGGGCCCATTGGAAGAGATCCACGCGGCTGACGGCGGGCCGAGCGACGGGGATATCTTCGCGCAGAGCGTCGATCTCTACCGCAGGGCCCGCGCAGCGCTGGTAGCCGCGCGGGACGACGGGCCCGAGGTGCTACTCGCATTCGTGGCCGTGGCCTCGGACGTGGACCTTCCGTGGGCCGGCGGCTCGCGCTTCGCCCTTCGGACGGTGTCTGCATCAGTGGAGGAGTTCATCCAGCACGTCGACGACAGGGTCTGGTTCACCTCAGAGGTAATGCGTGAACAGGGTTGGCGCGCGGGGTTGCTGCATCGAGCCACTTCAGCCGCGTTCAAGGCACCTGCCCATTTCGGAATGCCGGGCTGGCCCGGCGCCGTCGCCTCGGCTATGGAGCGTCTCGCCGTGCTGGACCGGTCGGGCGCACCCGAGGCTCTGACAGACCTCGCGGCAGTGGAAGCGGCGTTGCTCGAAGCGCCCGACAGGCTGGGAACAGACGCCCTCGACTGGATTTCCCGCCAGTCCCTGCTCGCTTAATTCCAGCATCTGGACCCGCCCGGTAGCTGACGGGCTCGGGGCAGATAAGCCCTTGCAAACGGGGTATACCATCAAGCATCCGGCTCGCGGAGAGTCGGTGGGCGGCATCTTCCTACGGGCCCGGCCCCCTGGGACGCTGCACATGGGCGTGGTTCGCCCAGCTCCGCGACAATCATTCGTGGGCTCACTAGGTATGTGACCTGAAGTGCCAGCCGGGTTGGCGCGAGGTACTCGCATGCCCAGAAGCACCAACAAGACGATTGCCCGCACTCGGATGCAATACCTGGGTGAACCCAGGTCAGCCGCTCTGGACGCCGTACCGCGTGACGGCTCCCTCGGCCTGGACACCTGCTCGCCCGAGCAGCGTAGGCTTCGCGCCCTGATAGCCCTGGGGCTGTTCAATCGACCGGGGACTTGGCAACCTCATCGCGGCGTCGCCGCTTGGGGGCTCCACACCCTCGTCGCGTACGACATCATCACCTCGCCCCAGTTCAACCGGCTCGTCCTCATCACTGACGTGCCGCACAACGTAGCTCCGTATCTCTTGCCCAGCCGTGACGGCGGAAGCTCCTTGCCGGGGCTCCGCCTCGAAGAGTTCCGGGGGCGGCGCACGTACGTGGCACGCCATCTTCCTACAGGTGCTCAACTCGTCATCACTGGAAACCGTTCCGGGACCTGGAACGGGAAACTGCGCCCGTCCCCTCGATGGGGCTTCTTTCGCGTCAACAGGCCCCTCACGGGCACTGAACGGACACAGCTCGCAGAAGTCCCCGACATGAGCGAAGACGCCGAACGGCTGTTGGCGGGCCTCACGTGCCGTATCGCCGCACGAGACGCTCAAGGCAGATGGGCGATCGGCAATTGGTTCTCCGACCCGTTGACGCGTCCCGGCTGGCTCGCCGACCAAGGTGAAGATCGGTACGAGAAGCAACTGCATGGATCCGGGCACCAATGGACGTTCCGGTGGAATGGCTTCCCCAACGTCGAAGATGTGGCCTTGTCGCTGACTGCTTCTCCCGTGGGCGTCCCCGGCGCCATTGCCCGTACTGCCGGCGACCACTTCGAAGTCCGGTTGGGCAGCGCAACCTTGCGCTTGGGCGGGCAGCGAGCCCCCATGCAGCAGGAGTCGGAGGGCACCCCGTGAGTTGGGACAACCTCAGCCTGATCATCCTTGCCGCCTTCGGTTGCCTCACGCTCCTGCTGACGCAGGTGGGCGAGGTGTTGTCGAAGCTTCCGCAGATCATCCGTGCTTGGCGGCAAGTACGGAACGAGCTGCGCAACGGGGCTGATCACGACTGCCAGGAGGCCTCGTCGGAGTGTGACGAACGAAGAGTCCCACCGGCACCGGAAGCAGCGCGTTTCTCTGGCACGCCCTACAGGCGTGAAACACGAGGAGAGCTATCCGCACGGAGTATCGATGAGTGATCTGCCGTGTGTCCGGAATGGTGCGCCCGGCGGGGAGCAGTGACTGCGTGTTTCCGGGTGCACCGATTGTGCACCGAGCACCTCTGGGAGCAAGCGCCGATACAGGTCAGGAGCGATCCCATGCTGTACTTCGACATCGGAGCCGCAGGACCTGCGACGGCCCCTCTGATCAGCCGGAACGGCTTGTCAGGGGGGCCGTTTGGCGGTCTCTGGGCGTGGTTACCTCCAGTCCGCCGGTTGTTCGGGCCGCTCGTCGTTGTGGGGCAGGCGGTTCAGCGCGAGTGCCAGGAGCGTCGCCGCGTACGCACACAGCACTGCGATCCCGGCCCACCACGGGAGCGGGAAGTATCCGGCGGAGGGTGCGTAGTGGGCGATGACCTGTGGGTATTCGATGAGGGTCTGCTGGGCGGCGAAACCGGCGGCCGGAGTGGTCCGGAGCAGCCACTGCGAGATGTCGTCGGCCAGCAGCGGGAGGGAGGTCACCGCGTACGGGAGCGCGATCGCCAGGATGGCGGCGGGGATCGCGAGCCGGGCGCGCCGGAGCAGGGCGCCCAGCGCGAGGGCGAGGACGGCTGCGAGGGCGAGCACGGTGGCCGTACCGATGACGACCCGTGCGCCGGTGAGCGGGGACGCCCCGGTGACGGAGATCCCGTTCGCCTGCAGGATCGCCACGCCGACGGGGATCACGGCGCCCACGGCGAGGAGGCCCGTCACGAACGTGACGGTTCCGACGACGACCGCCTTCGCGGCGAGCGCCCGGCGGGTGAGCGGCGTGCCGCCGCGCGCGGGCTCGGGGTGGTGGTCGGAGGTGACGAACCGTACGGCGACCACCAGCACGATGAGCAGTCCGGGGAGCAGGCCGCCGAGGGTGCGTTCCATCGGGCGGCTTCCGCCCTCGGCGCCTCCCGGGCCGATGTCGCCGGTGCCGGTGACGGTGATCGTGCCTTTCTCCTCCACCGCCCCGGACGCCTTGTGGTACTTCTCCCAATCGGTCTGGTTCATCTCGCCGACGGCGTCTCTCCTCCAACCCCCGCCGGAGACCGCTCCCTTGAGGCTGACGTTGTCGAAGACACCGGCGGCCTGTGTGAAGCGCACCTCTTCGGTGGCGCCGCCGAGGCCGGCGGGCCGCAGCGTCAGGTCGCCGGGAGAGGTGGCGAACAGGCCGACGCGTACGGTTCTGGGCAGCCCGGACAGCCGCGCCGTGCCAACCTCCGTCCAGCGCTCGCCGTCGGCGGACTCGTAGCCGGTGATGGTGTCGCCCGAGCGCGTCAGCCGCAGCCAGCGCGGCGACGTGGCCGAGACCCCACCGTCGCTGCCCGCCGTGTCATGGCGGTAGTCGTACTGCATCCGCACGCCGTGGCTGCCGGTGAGCATCAGCGCCGCGTAGGAGGATCCCTGGCGGATACCGTCCTTGATGATGATCCCGGCCTTCGCCCATGGCACCAGGCCCGGAACGATCCGGTCATGGTCCGGCGGCGGGTAGGTGATCGTGCCCGTCATGGATGTCATCCGGACGGTGATGCTGCCGTTCTCACCCAGATCGCGATGCAGGAAGAAGAACCGGTCGTCGACGACGGAGCCGTCCGGTCCGGTGGGGTCGGCCGGGCACGGGCCGCCGCAGGACGCGTGGTTGCCGTACGCGTAGAGCAGTCCGATGGTGACGACGGCCAGAGCCGCCGCCACCATCGCGATCAGCCGGCCCGGACGTCGGAATCGGGTCCACTCCCGCCGGAGCGGCCGCTGTGGTTCGTTTGCCGAGTTGGTCGTGAGCATGGATCCGGTTCTACGGACGGGGCCATAACGTGGTCCGAACCGCCCCTGTCATGTCGCTGTTAGGTGCGGCGGTCCATCCTGAGGCCGGGCGGAACCGAGTCCGGAGGAGGAACATGGACACGCTGTGGAGCGGGACCGTCGGACGGCGATTCACGATCTTGTACGCCGCGGGCTTCCTCGGGTCCGGAACGGTACTGCTCGCGCTGACCTATCTGATGTCCGGTACGCGGGTGAGCGGCGTCGCTCCCGGACAGCCCCGGACCGGCCGGCCGGGTCTCGCCGCCGCCGAGCAGCAGATCCGGGATCTGGAGCGGCAACTCTCGGACGTGCATGCGCAGCAGAACCACCAGTTGCTGGTCGGCTCGCTGATCGCGCTGGTGGTGATGGCGGGCCTCTCGCTCCTGCTCGGCCGGATCCTCGCCGGCCGGGTCCTGCGCCCGCTGCGGCTGATCACCGCGGCGACACGGCGGATCTCCGCGGAGAACCTGCACCAGCGGCTCGCCGTGGCCGGACCCGTCGACGAGGTCAAGGAGCTCGCCGACACGGTCGACGGTCTGCTGGAACGCCTCGAAGCCTCGTTCGTCGCGCAGCGCCGGTTCGTCGGCAACGCTTCGCACGAACTGCGTACGCCGCTGGCCACGATAAGGGCGTCGCTGGACGTCGCCGTCGCCAAACCGGAGCCCGCGGCTCAGACCGTCGCGCTCGCCGGCCGGTTGCGGACCGAGCTCGACCGGGTGGATCACCTGCTGGACGGTTTCCTCCTCCTCGCACGGGCGCAGTACGGCACCCTCACCGACCGCACCCCCGTGTCGCTCGGCGAGCTGGCGCGGGAGGCACTGGCCGACCGGTCCTCCGACATCGCCGCGAAGACGCTGACCGTCGACGGAGAAGTGCGGCCGGACGCCTGGACGCGAGGGAGTCCGGCGCTGCTGTCCCGGATGGTGGAGAACATGGTCGACAACGCGATCACGCACAACCAGGACAGCGGCTGGATCCGGATCTCCACCGCACACGACGGCACGGGGGCAGTCCTCGTCGTCGAGACCGGCGGGCGCGTGCTCGACCAGGGCGAGGTGGACCGGCTGACCCAGCCGTTCGAGCGGCTCGGCACCGACAGGACGGGACCGGAGGGGAGTTCCGGCCTGGGGCTGTCGATCGTCGCGGCGATCGTCGCGGCGCACGGCGGCCGACTCACCCTCCTGGCCCGGCCGGAGGGCGGTCTGTGCGTCACGGTGGCGCTGCCGTCGGCGACCGCTTCGGAAGGGTGGCACGGTGCGGGTGAACGGGGACACGGTGACGGTGAAAGGTGACACAGTGAGGGTTCTGGTCGTGGAGGACGCGCGGTCGCTCGCCGAGGTCGTCGCGGAGGGACTACGGGATCAGGGGATGGCCGTCGACGTCGCGCACGACGGTCTGGCCGCCGCCGCCAAGCTCGACCTGACCACGTACGACGTGGTGGTCCTCGACCGTGATCTGCCCGGCATCCACGGCGACACGCTCTGTCGGATGATCACCGAGCGGGACGAGCGGGCGATGGTGCTGATGCTGACCGCGGCCGGGGCGCCCGGCGACCGGGTCAGCGGTCTCACCCTCGGCGCCGACGACTACCTCGCCAAGCCCTTCCACTTCCCGGAGTTGATCCTGCGCGTTCAATCCCTGGCCCGCCGCAGGCCGGCCGCGCGGGCCCGCACGTTGCGCGCCGCCGGGCTGGAACTCGACCCGGTACGCCGGACTGTCCTCCGTGACGGCCGTCAACTGGAGCTGTCCGTCAAGGAGTTCGCCGTCCTGGAGGCGCTGCTGCGCGCCGGTCCGGGCTTTCTGAGCGCCGAGGACCTCCTGGAACAGGTGTGGGACGAGAACGCCGACCCGTTCACGAACACGGTGACCGTCACCGTCGGCCGGCTGCGCCGCAAGCTGGGCAGCCCGCCGGTGATCACGACGACGCCCGGGGTGGGCTACCGCGTCGCCGACGATGCGACCGGCTGACCGGGCCCGACACTCCAGCGGCGGGCCGTCAGAAGCGGCGGGCCGTCACACGACGACCTGGTTGGCGTGCATCTTGGCGATGTCGTCGGCGTCGTAGCCGAGTTCGGTGAGGACTTCGTCGGTGTGTTCGCCGAGCAGGGGGGCGCTGGTGATCGTGGGGGTGAAGGTGGAGAACTTGATCGGGCTGCCCACCGTCAGGTACGTGCCGCGCTGCGGCTGGTCGACCTCGACGATGGTGCCGCTGCGGCGCAGCGCGGGGTCGTAGGCGATCTCCTTCATGCTGAGTACCGGTGCGCAGGGCACGCCGAACCCGCGGAGGATGTCGACCGCCTCGTACTTGGTCTTGTCGGCCAGCCATTTCTCGATCTCGGCGAAGATGTCGAAGAGGTGCGGCTGGCGGGCCTCGGCGGTCTTGTACGCCGGGTCGTCGATCCACTGGGGCCGGTCGAGCGCCCGGCAGGTCTGCTCCCAGTCCTGTTCCTGGATGGTGAAGTAGACGTAGGCGTTGGGGTCGTTCTGCCAGCCCTTGCACTTGAGTACCCAGCCGGGCTGGCCGCCGCCGCCGGCGTTGCCGCCGCGCGGCACCACGTCGGTGAACGTGCCGTTCGGGTACTGCGGGTACTCCTCCAGGTAGCCGACCTTCTCAAGGCGCTGCTGGTCGCGCAGTTTGACCCGGCACAGGTTGAGCACCGCGTCCTGCATCGACACCGACACCTTCTGGCCCTCTCCGGTCCGCTCGCGGGCGAGCAGTGCGGTGAGGATGCCGATCAGCAGGTGCATCCCGGTGTTGCTGTCGCCGAGGGCCGCGGCGCTGACGGTCGGCGGGCCGTCCCAGAATCCGGTGGTGGAGGCGGCGCCTCCGGCGGCCTGTGCCACGTTCTCGTAGACCTTGATGTCGGACCACGGCGAGTCGTCGTTGAAGCCCTTGACGGAGCCGTAGATCAGGCGCGGGTTGAGCTCGTGGATGTGCTCCCAGGGCAGGCCCATACGGTCCATGGCGCCGGGTGCGAAGTTCTCGACCAGGACGTCGGCCTCGCTGATCAGTTTCTCCATGACCTCCTTGCCTTCCGGGGTCTTGGTGTTGATGGCGAGGGAGCGCTTGTTGCTGTTGAGCATGGTGAAGTACAGCGCGTCGGCGTCGGGGATGTCGCGCAGTTGGTGACGGGTGACGTCGCCGCCGTTGACACGCTCGACCTTCAGCAGGTCGGCCCCGAACCAGGCGAGCAGCTGGGAGCACGCCGGGCCGGCCTGGACGCCGGAGAAGTCGATCACTTTGATCCCGGCGAGCGGCAGGTCGGTGGTGCGCGGCAGGTCAGTCATGGTGCGTCCCCTTCCGGGTGGTGGGTGGTATGCCGGATGGTGGGCGGTATGGGCGGTCCGCCGCCGGGCGCGCTGGATCGGCCGCCGCCGGGCGCGCTGGATCGGCCGCCGCCGGGCGCGCTGGACGGGCCGCCGCCGGGCGCTCTCACCGCTTCGCCGGGGCGTCGGAGGCCGGGGCGTCGGAGGCCGGGGCCGTGACTCCCCGCGGGTTGAGGTCGGTGAGGTGGCCGCTCTCGGTACCGGCGGTGGGGTCGATCACGCAGTCGATGAGGGCCGGCCGGCCGGAGGCCAGCGCGTCGGTGAGGGCGGTGGTGAGCTGGGCGGGCGTGGTCGCGCGGTAGCCCTTGCCGCCGAACGCCTCGATCAGACGGTCGTGGTGGGCGTTCAGCATCAAGGTGGTCGGCGACGGGTCGGCGGAGGCGGTGTTGGTCCCGTCGCCGCGGTAGACGCCGCCGTTGTTGAGGATGACGACGACGATGGGCAGCCGGTATCGGCAGATGGTCTCCAGCTCCATACCGTCGAAGCCGAAGGCGCTGTCGCCCTCGACCGCCACGACGGGATCGCCGCTCTCGACGGCGGCGGCGATCGCGTACCCCATGCCGACTCCCATGACGCCCCAGGTGCCGGTGTCGAGCCGGTGGCGCGGCAGTTGCATGTCGATCACGTTGCGGGCGAAGTCGAGCGCGTTCGCCCCTTCGTTGACGACGTAGGCGCGGGGATGCTCGTGCAGGACGTCACGTATCGCCCGCAGCGCTCCGTAGAACCGCATCGGGTGCGGGTCCGCCTCAAGGCGCTCCGCCATCTTGGCGGCGTTGTGCGCCGAGCGTTCGGCGAGCTCCTGGCGCCATGGCGCGGCGACCTTCACCTGGCCGGGCTTGGTCCGCTCGGTGAGTACCTCCATCACCGATCCGATGTCTCCGACCAGCGGGGCGGCGATGGGCTGGTTGCTGTCCAGTTCCACGGGCTCGATGTCGACCTGGATGAACCGCGCGTCGGGGTTCCAGTGCGGTGGTTCGCCGTGGCTCAGCAGCCAGTTGAGCCGTGCGCCGATGAGCATCACGACGTCGGCCCTGCGCAGCGCCAGCGACCGGGCGGCGGCGGCCGACTGCGGGTGGTCGTCGGGCAGCAGGCCCTTGGCCATCGACATGGGCAGGAACGGCAGGCCGGTGGTGTCGATGAACTCCCGGATCCGCTGGTCGGCCTGGGCGTACGCGGCGCCCTTGCCGAGCACGACCAGCGGCCGTTCGGCGGCGGCCAGCAGCTCGATCGCGCGGTCCACCGCCTCGGGCGCCGGCAGCTGGCGCGGCGCCGGGTCGACGACGCGCCACAGCGAGGCCGCGCCCGCCTTGGCGTCGATGACTTCGCCGAGCACCGCGGCGGGGATGTCGAGGTACACCCCGCCGGGGCGGCCGGACGCCGCGGTGCGGATCGCGCGGGCGACACCGCGGCCGATGTCCTCGACCCGGTCCACCCGGTAGGCGGCCTTGGCGAACGGCCTGGCCGCGGCCAGCTGGTCGAGTTCCTCGTAGTCGCCCTGCTTGAGGTCGACGATGTGCCGCTCGCTGGACCCGGAGATCTGGACCACCGGGAAGCAGTTCGTGGTGGCCTCCGCGAGCGCGACCAGCCCGTTGAGGAAGCCGGGGGCGGACACCGTCAGACAGATGCCCGGCCGTTGGGTCAGGAAGCCGGCCGCCGCGGCCGCGTGACCCGCGTCGCTCTCGTGCCGGAAGCCGATATAGCGGATGCCCGACGCCTGCGCGACCCGGGCCAGGTCGGTGACCGGGATGCCGACCACCCCGTAGATGACCTGGACGTCGTTGAGTCTGAGCGCGTCGACGACCAGATGGAAGCCATCGGTGAGGGGCAGAGCGTCGGCGGTCGCCGTGCCGCCCGGTGCGGAAACGGTTGCCATGATCCAATTCCCCTATGTCGGGATTACTCCTTTTGGACCTATCCTTCCACTATCGACGTCACGTCGCCTGGTGCGAGGAGGTGGTGGCCGTGTCCGTACCGACCGCGGCGTCCGAGTCCGGCGCCGAACCGTACCGGCCCCCGGAGCTGACCGGTCTGGCCGATCTGCTGGACGAGGGGCTGCGGCAGCGGCCCGAGAACCGGGCCCTGGTCATCGGCGAAGACCGGGTGCCGCTGACGTACCGCTCCCTGGCCGGCCTGGCGGAGCGGGTGGCCACCCGGCTGGGCGCCGAAGGGCTGCGGAGCGGTGACGCGGTCGCCCTGACGGGCGCCAACACCGTGGAATTCGTCGTCACGCTGCTCGCCTCGGCGCGGGCCGGGCTGGTTGTCGCGCCGCTGGACCCCGCGCTGCCCGAGCCCGAGATGTCCGCCCGGCTGCGGGCACTGGGGGCGCGGGTCGTCGTGGTCGGCGCTCCGACGCCGGAAGCCGTACCGGCCGGGCGGGGGACGGAAGCCGCACCCGACGGGCAGGGGTCCGAAGCCACACCCGTTGGGCAGGGGCCGGAAGCCGCACCCGGCGGGCAGGGGCCGGTGCCGGGCTGGACCCTGCGGATCGACGCCCCTCGCGCCGGGCGCGTGAACGCCACCCTTGACACCGGGGGCCGCGCGGCGCACCGCGTGCGCGGCGCCGCGCCGGGGCTGTCGGCGGAGGACGCCCTGGTGCTCTTCACCGCCGGCACCACCGACCGGGCCAAGATGGTGCCCCTGACCCACGCCAATGTCGCGGCCTCGGTACGGGGCATCTGCACCGGTTACGAGTTGGAGCCCACGGACGCGACGGTCGCCGTGATGCCCCTCTTCCACGGTCACGGCCTGCTCGCGGGGCTGCTGGCACCACTGGCGGCCGGGGCGTGCGTACTCCTTCCCGCGCGCGGACGGTTCTCGGCGCACACCTTCTGGGACGACGTGCGGGCGGCGGGCGCCACCTGGTTCACCGCCGTCCCGACCATCCACGAGATCCTCCTGGAGCGGGCGGCGCGCGAGTACCCCGGACCTCTGCTGGCGCCGCTGCGCTTCGTCCGCAGTTGCAGCGCGCCGCTCACCGTCGCGACCGGCCGGGCACTGGAGCGCACGCTCGGGGCGCCGGTCCTGTCCGCGTACGGGATGACCGAGTCCACGCATCAGGCGACCAGCCAGCGGCTGCCGGGGCGCGGGGTGCCGAAGCGCGGATCGGTCGGGCGGACCACCGGGGTGGAGCTGAGGATCGTCGGCCCGGACGGGAAGGACCGCGCCCCCGGCACGGTGGGGGAGGTGTGGGTACGCGGGCCCACGGTCACCCGCGGCTACCTCGGCGATCCGGCGGAGACGGCACGCGGCTTCACCGACGGGTGGTTCCACACCGGCGATCTCGGCTCCCTGGACAGGGACGGTGACCTTTTCCTCACGGGCCGGATCAAGGACCTCATCAACCGCGGCGGCGAGAAGATCTCCCCCGAGCATGTCGAGGACGTGCTGAGCGGCTGCCCCGGCGTGACCGAGGCGGCGGTCTTCCCCGTTCCCGACGCCACGTACGGACAGCGGGTCGGCGCGGCCGTGGTCACCCGCGACGGCGCCGACACCGGCCGGATCCTGGCGTACTGCCGGGCCCGGCTGGCGCCGTACGAGGTGCCCGACCGGCTGGAGATCGCCCACGCGCTCCCGCACACCGCCAAGGGCGCGCTGGACCGGCAGGCGGTGGTGGAGCGGTACGCGCGCTGAGCGCCGAGCACCCGGGGCCCCACGAGCGAACCCCGCGAACCCCGCCCCCTCGCCAACCCCGCGACCTCCTCGAACCCCGCGAACCAACGGCCTCGTTGACCGTTCGCCGTCCCGCCGCATCTCGACACTCCGTGACAAGTCACGCCAGACAGCGGTGAATCGGTAGAAGATACCGCCATGGTGACGGAATCCCCCCGCGTGAGCACCCATTCCAAGGTGACCAGGCTCCTCGTCGGCCTGGCACTCGCGGTGACCTGGCTGTCCGGCTGTAACACGCCGCCGTCCGAACAGGCGGCGTCGGCACAAGCGGCGTCGGCACAGGCAGCGTCCGAACAGGCGGTGTCCGGCGCCTTGTCGGCCGGGCAGCAGACCAGAGGCGCGGATCTCCAGGACCCGCCGGAGGTGGTGAGCCACCATGGGGTGCTGCGGACCACCGTCGTGGTGGAGAAGCGCAAAGTGTGGGTGGGCGACCGCCGGCTGTGGGCGTTGACCTACAACGGACGCTATATGCCGCCCACACTCCGCGCCCGGCCGGGCGACCGCATCGAACTCGCCCTGGTGAACCGCGTCGGGGAGAAGTGGCAGGGCATCGGGGCGGACACCAACGTGCACGTGCACGGGCTCCATGTCTCGCCGCGTCAGCCCGCCGACGACATCTTCATCTCCATCAAGCCCGGTACGACCTACCACTACTCGTACCGGCTGCCGCGGGACCTCACGCCGGGCACGTACTGGTACCACTCGCACATGGACATGTACTCGGCCGGGCAGGTCGCCGGCGGCGAGTCGGGCCTCATCGTCATCGACGGTCTGCGGACGTACCTGCCGCCGTCCCTGCGCCATATCACCGAGCGCGTGGTCGCCTTGAAGGACAATCAGATCCAGGGCGACGCGATCAAGATCAATCCGCTGTCCATCCAGGCGAAGACCAACCGCACCGTCAACGGCCAGCAGAATCCGGTGATCCGCATCCGTCCCGGCGAGACGCAGCTGTGGCGGCTCGCCAATATCGGCGCCAACATCTACTACAAGCTGCACCTCAAGGGCTTCACCTTCCATGTGATCGCCCAGGACGGCTATCCCGTCCACCGCGTCTACTCCACGAAGACGCTGATCGTCCCGGCCGCCGCCCGGTACGACGTACTGGTGCAGGCCGACCGGGCGGGCACCGCCCAGCTGGAGACGCAGCCGTTCGACACCGGGCCGGCCGGCAACACCTTCCCGCAGGTGAACCTGGCATCGGTCGTCACCGGCGGCGCCCCCGTGGACCGGGCCCGTATCCCGTCCCGGTTCGGTCCCCTCGTCGACCTCACCCACGCCAAGGTCGCCGGCCGCAAGACGATGGTGTACACGGAACAGGCCAGCCCGGAGAAGTACTTCATCAACGGCAAGTACTTCGACCCGAAACGCGTCGACTTCGTCTCCCGGCTCAACACCGTCGAGGAGTGGACGGTCCGCAACGACACGCAGGAGGACCACTCCTTCCACGTCCACACCAACCAGTTCCAGGTGATGTCCCTGAACGGGAAGGCCGTGGACCCCGCCTACTCCTGGCACGAGACGGTCAACATCCTTCGCGGGCAGAAGCTCGTCCTGCGCATCCGCTTCGACGACTTCACCGGGCGGACCGTGGTGCACTGCCACATCCTCAACCACGAGGACATGGGCATGATGTCCGTTCTGGACATCGTCGACGGACACACGGGCCATGGGAAGGGCTCCGGACACTGAGCGCGGGCACGGGACCCCGGGACGGCCTGCACTCGGCGAACGCGGCCTAGACTCGGCGAATGGCGAAGTACTTCGACGTGCACCCCGAGAATCCTCAGCGTCGCACCATCAGCGGTGTGGCTGACCTCATCCGTTCCGGCGCGCTTGTCGCGTACCCGACCGACTCCTGTTACGCGCTGGGATGCCGGCTGGGCAACCGTGACGGCATCGACCGGATCCGGTCGATCCGGAACCTCGACGATCGTCATCACTTCACCCTGGTGTGCCAGACCTTCGCGCAGCTGGGTCAGTTCGTGCATGTCGACAACGACGTGTTCCGCACGATCAAGGCGGCGACGCCCGGCAGTTACACCTTCATCCTTCCCGCCACGAAGGAAGTGCCGCGCCAGTTGCTGCACCCGAAGAAGAAGACGGTCGGAGTCCGGATTCCGGACCATGTCGTCGCTCAGGCGCTGCTCGCCGAGCTCGGCGAGCCGCTGGTCTCCAGCACGCTGCTCCTGCCCGACGAGGACGAGCCGTTGACCCAGGGCTGGGAGATCAAGGAACGGCTCGACCACGTGGTGGACGCCGTGGTCGACTCGGGCGACTGCGGCACCGAGCCGACCACGGTCATCGACTTCTCCGGCGGCGAACTGGAGATCGTACGCCGGGGGGCGGGCGACACCTCACGGTTCGAGTAGCGCCTCTGTTTCTTCTCAGCGATCAGCGCCTACGCGGCGGATCTTGACCGCGTTGTCCGTACGGATCGCCGGCCGGCCGTCGGGGGCGGTCTGGGTCCGTTCGTGTTCTTCGCTCAGCAGCACCTCCCACTGGCCGTCGGGGAGTTCGAGTGACGCCACGACCTGGTCCGGGCCGGGGAAACGCACGGTGGGGTCGGGGTTCTCCTCCCAGGAGGGGAACCCCGCGTGCCCGACGATCAGGAGCACGCCGCCGGGCGCGGTGGCCGAGGCCGCGGTCCGCAGGACCTCCTCCCGGGACGTGTCGCCCCGGAAGTAGAGGAAGTGGGCGGAGACGAGGTCGAAGGTCCCGGCGGGGAAGGAGGCGCCGAGGTCGTGGTGCTGCCAGTCGATACGGTCGGCGACCCCGGCCGACGCCGCGTGCCGGGCCGCGCGGTCCAGGGCGACCTGGGAGATGTCCGTGGCGGTGACACGCCAGCCGTGCCGGGCGAGCCAGATCGCGTCGGCTCCCTCGCCGCAACCGAGGTCCAGAGCGCTGCCCGGCTCCACGCCGGTGACTTCCCGTACCAGGACGGTGTTGGGGTTTCCGCTCCAGACGCGGCCGTTCCCGCCGTAGCGGGTGTCCCAGAACGCCTCGTCCGAGGTGCTGCCGTGCGTCATCGGTGTGGTTCTCCTTCGAGGTGGGGCGGATCGGATACGGGGGGATCGGGTACGGGGGGATCGGGTACGGGGGGCGGATCGGATACGGGGGGTACGAGGCACCCTCGGTCGTACGAGGCGCCCTCGGCCATACGAGGCAGCCCGTGGTCAGAGGCCGTGCCGGGAGCCGCCGCGCACGCGGTGCTCCGCGGCTTCCCGCTCCCCCCTCGGCGAGAACGGATCACGCCGGGCGGCCACGGCCCGGCGCGTGTCCTCGGCGATCAGGTCGGCGTTGATCGCCGCGGCGGCGCGCAGGCCCGCGGCGGCGGCGCCGATGACCTGTTCCAGCAGATCGGTGACATTGCCGGCCACCCACACCCCGGGCACGGCCGTCGCGCCGACCGGGTCGGAGGCGATGTACGTACCGATCACCTCGCCGCCCCTCTCCTGTTCGACGGGTGCCAGTCCGAGGCTCATGAGGAGGTCCGCGCGGGCGGTGAAGCGCGGCGCGACCACCAGGGCCCGGATGGGGATCGTCCGTCCGCCGGCCAGGGTGACGCCGGTGAGCCGGTCGCCCGTCACCTCCAGGCCGGTCACCTCGCCGTCCACCACAGCGATGTCGCGGGCGGCGAGCTGCTCGTACTCCTCCTCGCCGGGATCGGGCGCGGTGTGCAGGAACAGCGTGACCTCATCGCTCCACTGCCGCCACATCAGTGCCTGGTGCGCGGCGAGCGGCCCGGTGGCGAGGATGCCGACCGGCTGGTCGCGTACCTCCCAGCCGTGGCAGTACGGGCAGTGCAGCACCTCGCGTCCCCACCGCTCGGCCAGGCCGGGCACCGGGGGCAGTTCGTCCACCAGGCCGGTGGTCACCAGCAGCCGCCGCGCCAGGACCGTCGCCCCGTCCGCCAGAGCGACACGGAAGCCGCCGGTGTCCAGGCGCTCTGCCGCCACGGCGTCGCCCGTCATGATCTCTCCGCCGTAACCGGACACCTCCGCACGGCCCGCGGCCAGCAGCTCCGAAGGGGGTGTGCCGTCACGTGTCAGAAAGTTGTGGACGTGGGACGCCGGGGCGTTGCGCGGCCGGTCCTTGTCGATCACCAGTACCGAGCGCCTGGCCCGCGCCAGGGCCAGCGCCCCGCTCAGCCCGGCGGCTCCCCCGCCCACGACCACGACGTCATGGCGGGGCTCCCCGGCCCGGGAGGCGGTGGCCCCATTTCGCCTTGTCTGTCTTGCTTGATCACTCATGTGCGCTATTACCTCCGTTCACCGGAGATAGTCCGCCCATGCCTCACCCTTCGGCAAGCCGCTTTGCGGATTCGGCAAAGCGGGAGGGTGCGCCCGGTGCACCTGTGAAGACAGGTGTCCGTTGTCAGTGGGCGCTGGCACCATGACCACATGAAGACCTACAACTGGCGCCCCTTCCTTGAACGGTGGAGTGCGGACTGGCTCGACTCGCCCGGCGTGCGGGGGCGGGGGGACGTGGACGAGACGGTCCTCCGGGACCGGTGGCTGGGGTTCCCGGCCGCCGGGGAGGGCCGGATCAGCGAGCTGGAGGAGCGGTTGGGGGTGACGCTGCCGCCCACGTACCGGTCGTTTCTGGCGACCACCGACGGGTGGCGGCCCGCGGGGACGCCCGTCGGCCGGGTGGGCGCGGCGGAGGGCGTCCACTGGTACGGGGATCCCCACGGTCTTCAGGCCCTCCACGAGGGCGCGTTGGACGAGTATGCCTCCGAGGAGGAGGTGCTCAGGGCCGGTATGTGGGGCAGGGCCCTGCGGTTGTCCGCCGCCCTGGACACGGCCGCCCTGGACACGGCCGCCCTGGACACGGCCGCTCCGGGCACGGTCGAGGTCCTGCTCGATCCCGGCGATCCGGACGCCAACGGGGAGTGGGCCGCCTATCTCCACCGGGGCGGGGCGGGCGGCGGGCGGCCGGAGCGCCACGGGTCGTTCATGGACCTCATGCAGGCGCTGTTCCGGGAGTTCCACCGTGCTCATGGGGACACGCCCGGGTTCGTGAACGAGACGACGCGCGAGCTCGACGCCGACATCGAAGAGGCGCGGCTGGCCTGTCTGGACGGTGAGGACATCGACGGCGCGCTCGAACTGCTCACCGAGGCGGACGAGTGCGGCCGACCCCGCGCTCGTGGGCTGCGCGTCCAGATGGAGGCGATGCTGAGCGGCGGCGCGGGCGGTCGCGGAGGCGGTCGCGGAGACCGTCGCGGGGGCGGTGGCTCGGCGGATCTTCGTGTCGTCGGGCGGATGGACGATCCGTCGTACGCGCGCGAGCTTCTGCCGCTGGCCGCGCTGGAGCACATCCGGGCGGGCCATGACGAGGCCGTGTTCCTCCGGTCCCCCGACGGAGGTGATCACGACGGGGACGACCGGAAGCAGGCGCTGGCCCTGCTGCGGGAGATCGACGAGCGTACGTTCCGGTACGAGGCTCCGGGGCCCTTCGGTGACGCGGTCGCCTCGGCGCGTGAGCAGGCCCGGTGGGGCGACACGGACGGCGCGTGGCGCACGGTGGCGGCGGCCGCGGCCGGCTGGGAGCCGTACGGCGAGGAGGACATAGCCCCCGTCGGGCTGCTCGCGGATCCTCTCCTCGGGCCGGTGATCACGGCGGAGCGCGGGCGGTACCTCCTGGAGACCCCCCGGGCCGGTGGGCAGGGCGCGGCGGACGACGGTGATACGGAGGCGCCCCGCGCGCGGGTGGACGGGCTCGGCTGGCTCGCCGAGGAGGCCCGGCCACCGGCGCCGGACGCCTACCGCTTCGTCCTCGTCCATGGCGTCACGCCGTGGGAGCTGGCCGGACGGATCGGCGAGGGACCGCTGTTGGCGCCGTGCGACGAGTCGGAGGCGGGGCAGGCGATACGTATCGGATCGTGCGGAGTCGCGGGCGGGGACGGAGCTGAGGCCGGAAGCGGGGGCGGGGGCCGCGGAACGGGGGAGGGGAGCTGGAGTTTCGCGTTCGGGAGCGGGTGGAACGGGACGGAGCCGTCAGGTGAGGCGGTGTCGCGGGGCACGAAGTCGGTGACGGTGTGGTGCGAGCGCGGCGGCCGGCCGGCGGCGCCCCCCGGCGCCTTCCACTTCTCCTACGCGGAGGACGGGGAGCGGGTGTACGGATTCACCGTGCGCGACGGCGGGACCGAGGAGTGGGGGGCGATTCCCGACGCGCTCGACCCCGGGCATCTCTTCCCGGACGCGGGCCCCGGCTGGGACGAGGAGGACTCGTACGACGCCTCGGACGAGGACGCGGGCCCCGGCTCGTACGACGACACGGACTCCGGCGGGGAGGGCGGTTGGGCGCTGGACCCCGATGACGAGTACGAGAGTCTCGACGCCATCGCGGAGGTGTTCGGGGTCTCCTTGCCGCGCTTCGCGATCCGGCACGGACGGCTGCACGCGATCGCGCCCTCATGACCTCGATCAGTGCCGCGGTCATCGATACGGAGCGGCTGGCGCTGCTGCCGCTCCGTATCGCGCACGCCGAGGAGATGGCCGCCGTGCTCGCCGACCCGGCGCTGTACGCGTATACCGGCGGGACGCCCCCGACGGTCGAGGAGTTGCGCTCGCGCTATGCCCGTCAGCTCGCGGGCTCACCCGACCCGGAGGTCGTCTGGTGCAACTGGGTGATCGGCATCCGGGAGGAGCCACACGGCGGTCGGCGGCCGGCGGAGTCTTTCGCGGGACCGTTGGCCGGCTACGTACAGGCCACCATCGGCCCGGACGGTGACGGTCGTTCGGCCGAGATCGCCTGGGTGGTGGGGACGGACCGGCAGGGGCGCGGTATCGCGACGGAAGCGGCGCGGGGGCTCGTACGGTGGCTGAGGGAGCAGGGCGTGCGGACGCTTGTCGCCCATATCCATCCGGATCATGGAGCATCCGCCGCCGTCACCAAGGCCCTTGGGCTGGCGCCGACCGGCGAGCGGCACGACGGCGAGGTGCGGTGGCGGTGGACCGCTGATCAGCGACCGGCGGTCGGGCCATGAGCCGACCGCGTACGCGAACGACGGTGCCCCGCCCGGCTCCTCTCCCGGAGGCGGGAGTGGAGCCGGGCGGGGCACTGCGCAGGACCCGGCCCCGGACAGAAGGGACTTGGGGCTTGGGACTTACTCGTCACTCGTCACTCGTCACTCGTCACTCGTCCAGCTCTAACCGATCAGAGCTCGCACCATGCGGCAGGTGGTGTCCGACGGCGGGTGGATCCCGATCCGGGCCGCCGTCCTCCGTATCCGGCCGTTGTTCGCGTTCGCCGGGTGGTACACGCCCGAGTCGAGCAGGGCGATGGCGAGGCGCATGGCCTTGAGCCGGCGGTTATGGGTCTCGTACCACTCACGGGGCTGACCCGCGGGCAGGGGCTTGCGCTTGAGGGTTGGGTGACTCTCGAAGGGTTTCGTCGGCATGGTGGCAACGGCCATCGGCGACCTCCCGGCGCGGTGGTGGTTCCCTCACGAACTACCTCCATTTTACCGTCCCCCACTGACAATCGCCCCTGGCCAGAGGCTATTTGACGGCTTGTCTCCCACCCTTGAGACGACCGGCCGACCGGCTGGCCGACGGCCCGGCCGGCCGCGCCTCGGCGGGACTTACGGTAGTGGTCAACAGCGGGACACGGCCTATGCGTTCAGCTGTCGCTCCGCCTCCGCCAGGATCTCCGTCAGCCGGAGCCCGAACCGTACGTCGCAGGCGTGCGGCCGGCCCGTACGGACCGACTCCAGCAGCGCGTCGATCGCCGCCCCGAACGAGGTGACCGGATCTCCCCAGTTCTCCGGCAGCACCGCCGTACCGTGCTCGCCCCGGAACTCGATCCTCGAACCCGCGCCCGCCTTCGGCGCGCTCAGGCTCAGCGCCACCGAGCCGGCCGCCCCGGAGACATGCCGCAGCACGAGATGGGTGAGGTCCGGCTCGGTGCGTACGGCCGTCACGTCGGCCACCTCGCCGAGCACCGGGATCAGCGCCGACAGCGCGTGCGGGCCGACATCCCAGAGGCCGCCCTTCTCGCGGCGCCAGGGGGAGGCGGCGTACGGGCTGGTCTCGCCCGGCGCGTAGAGCGCGCCGAGCCAGTAGGCGTGGGCGGTGAACCAGCCGCCCTTCGCGGCCTGCTCGTCGAGCCAGCCCGTGGTGCCCGCCGCGAAGCGCAGCGTGCAGAAGACGACGGACGCGACCCCGGCGTCCGCCGCCGCGTCCGCCACCTCACGAGCCCCCGCCACGGTCGTCGCGACCGGTTTGTCCATGAGGAGATGGCAGCCCGCCGCGGCGGCGCGCGCCGCCAGCGGTGCCTGGACGTCGGGCGGCAGGGCGAACGCGACGGCGTCGCTCTCGGCGAAGAGCGCGTCGAGGCCGACCTCGCCCGAGTGGGCCGTGGTGTCGTGGGCGGCGGCGAGAGCCGCGGCGGCCTCGGGGCGCCGCCCCCAGACGCCGCTGAGTTCGAGTCCGGGATGGGCGGCGAGGGCGGGGGCATGGGTGCGCTCCGCCCAGGGGCCGGTGCCGAGGAGTCCGATGCGTGGCTTGCTCATGACGGCCAGTGTGCCGTGCCGGGCGCCGACGGATCCGACACGCCGCCGAAACACGGGAAACCTGAGTAACGCGTGGTTCACAGAAGAGCAACAGCCGGGAAATCACGGATTGCGAAGCTTCGGGGTATACCTGCTGAACCCGCAAAGGATGAGGCCCGTGACCTTCAAGGCTGAGTACATCTGGATCGACGGCACCGAGCCGACCGCCAAGCTGCGCTCGAAGACGAAGATCCTCAACGAGGGCGCGGAGCTGCCCATCTGGGGCTTCGACGGGTCGAGCACCAACCAGGCCGAGGGTCACGCCTCCGACCGGGTGCTCAAGCCGGTCTTCTCCTGCCCCGACCCGATCCGGGGCGGCGGCGACGTCCTCGTCATGTGCGAGGTCCTGAACATCGACATGACGCCGCACGCGTCCAACACGCGGGCGGCGCTGGCCGAGGTCGCGGAGAGGTTCGCGGCCCAGGAGCCGGTCTTCGGCATCGAGCAGGAGTACACCTTCTTCAAGGGCGCCCGCCCGCTGGGCTTCCCCGAGGGCGGCTTCCCGGCCGCTCAGGGCGGCTACTACTGCGGTGTCGGCTCGGACGAGATCTTCGGCCGTGACATCGTCGAGGCGCACCTCGACAACTGCCTCAAGGCGGGTCTGGGCATCTCCGGCATCAACGCCGAGGTCATGCCGGGACAGTGGGAGTTCCAGGTCGGTCCGCTCTCGCCGCTGGAGGTGGCGGACCAGCTGTGGGTCGCCCGCTGGCTGCTCTACCGCACCGCCGAGGACTTCGAGGTCTCCGCGACGCTCGACCCCAAGCCGGTGAAGGGCGACTGGAACGGCGCGGGCGCGCACACCAACTTCTCGACCAAGGCGATGCGCGAGGGGTACGACGCGATCATCACCGCGTGCGAGTCGCTCGGCGAGGGCTCGAAGCCACTCGACCACGTCAAGAACTACGGCGCGGGCATCGACGACCGGCTGACCGGCCTGCACGAGACCGCCCCGTGGAACGAGTACAGCTACGGCGTCTCCGACCGCGGCGCCTCGGTCCGTATCCCGTGGCAGGTCGAGCAGGAGGGCAAGGGGTACATCGAGGACCGCCGCCCGAACGCCAACGTCGACCCGTACGTGGTGACGCGGATGATCGTCGACACCTGCTGCACCGCGCTGGAGAAGGCCGGCCAGGTCTGACCCGGCCGAGTCGGCCCACGTACCGAGTTCACCGCACTCCACGAGGGGGCGGGCCGCCATACAGCGGCCCCGCCCCCTCGTCGCGTTCCCCGCCGCGCACTGTGTCGGCAGTCACGGGATCGCGCCGTATCGACAGCTGAAAGGGACCTGCTGCGCCCGACCCGTATCTGCTTCAATGGGGGCATGGCCAGCTTCCAGCACCCCGCGACAGGTCGCTCCGACCTTGAGCCGTTCTGGCCGTCCCGGCAGCATCACGACTTCGACCGGGTGTGTTGCCGCGCGAGGAACGCGTCGGCCCTCTAAAGCCTTCTTTCCGGCCTTCGGCCGCCGCGCATGACGTACGTCCCCCGTCCGTCCGTCGAATCGACGACTCCTCCGCGCGAAAGAGCTGACCTCCCATGGCGAATCCCCGCCCCTTCTCCTCCGCGTCCGCGTCGGCGACCGCCACCGCGGCCGCCGGCGCCGCCGCACTGAACCAGAAACGGCCCGCGCCGGGCCGGCACCGGCTCCGGGCCGTCGACCGCGACGAGACCGCTCCGGCCGCCCGCCCGGCTCCCGTGCCGCTCCCGGCCCTCCCGGCCGGGGTCACCACCGGACAGGTCGTGGACTTCCTGCCGCCCGGCGCGACCTGGCTGCCCGCGCCCCAGCACACCCTGCCCTCGCTGCCGGGACAGCCGCCGATGGTCGGCTATCTCGTCCTCGTACCGGCCGATCAGCACGCGGCGGTGCTGGCGGCGGCCTCGGCGCCGTCCGTCGCCACCGCGGAGACCGCGGGCAGCGGCGCCGGCGCGGGCACCGACGGCGCCGGGTCCGGGGCGCGGGGCGGCGGCGGCCCCGTGTCGATCGACAGTGTCCAGCGGACCGCCGTCGTGGACGGACAGCAGCTGGATCTCACCTATCTCGAATTCGAGCTGCTCGCGCATCTGGTGGCCCATCCCCACCGGGTGCACACCCGGGACCAGCTGGTGACCACGGTCTGGGGGTACGGGCATGTGGGCGACGGGCGCACCGTCGATGTCCATGTCGCCCGGCTGCGCCGCAAGCTGGGGGCCGCCCACCGCCACAGCATCCAGACGGTACGGCGGGTCGGGTACAAGTACACGCCCTGAGAGGGGCGAGGTCGGGGGAGCCCCGCCGAGCGCTGCCGATTCCGGCCGGCGCCGGCAGGGCTCCCCCGCGACTCCCCCGCGACCTCGGTCCCGTCAGGTACCGGCCGCCGTACGGGCGCGAGCGCGGGCCCGCAGGGCGAGCAGGCCGTCCAGTACGAGGAAGACCAGCAGGCTGATGCCCAGCAGCGGCAGGAACCAGCCGATCAGCGCCACGGCCGCCGCGAGCGGCAGCAGAGCGGCCAGCGGTACCTTGCGCCAGGCACCGCGCGGTATCGCCCTGCCCGCGCTCAGCTTCCGCTCCTTGGTGGGCCTGCGCAGCCACCACATCCGGTAGCCCCAGCAGATGATCAGGATGAGCGAGAGGGCGAGCGCCGCGAGTGCCAGTTGGTTGGTGACCCCGAGGAAGAGGCCCATATGGGCGTCGATGCCGAAGCGGGTGAGCTTGGCGAGCAACGGGTAGTCGGCGAACCGCAGTTCGTCCATGACCATGCCGTTGGCGGGATCGATGGCGACCGAGTCGAGCCGTACCGGGAACTGCTTGTCGGTCTGCGCGACCACATAGCCGGTGCCCTCCGTCGGCAGGGTCACCGAGAGCGGTCCGTCGAGACCGGCCTGACGGGCGGCGACGACCGCCAGATCGACCCCGACGTCCCCGCCCGCCATGCCCTCCATCCCCGGCATGTTCTCCATGCCGGGCATCGACTCATGGCCTTCGTGGCCTCCGCCGCCGCCCGCTCCGCCGGTGCCCCCTTCGAGCGCGGCGGAGACGGCGGGGGTGGCACCGCCCAGCTGGTCCTGGATCGAGCCGATGTTCTCGCCCGCGTACTTCGACCAGGTCAGCCCCGTGGCGGAGAGCAGCACCAGCCCTGTCACGGCCCACAGTCCGAGTGAGCCGTGCAGGGAGAGGGTTCTGCGCCGGCCCGTGGCCCCGCGCTCGGGGGTGAGCAGCGCGCGCTTCGAGGCACGTTTGCGCCCGATCCAGAGCACTGCGCCGCCGAGGGCCACCACCCACAGCCAGCTGGCGGCGAGTTCGCTGTAGACGCGCCCCGGCTCGCCGAGCAGCAGATGGCGGTGCAGCTCGGATATCCAGGTCCGCAGCGGGAGGGCGCCCGAACTGCCGTAGCTGGTCAGCTCTCCCCGTACCTCCGCGGTGTACGGATCGACGAAGACGGCGAGAGACATGCTCTCCTCGGCGTCGGGCGTGCTCATCAGGACCCGGGTGGTCGCGCCGTCCTCGGACGGCAGGCTTACGGAGGTGACCGTGCCGTCCGGGCGGGCGGCGCGGGCGGCGTCGAGCTGTTCGGCGAGCGGGAGCGTCCGGTCGCCTACCGGGACCCGCAGCTCGTCGCGGTAGAGGACCTTCTCCGCCTGGAAGGAGAGCGCGTAGAGGAAGCCGCTGGTGGCGGCGATCAGCAGCAGCGGGGCGATCAGCAGGCCCGCGTAGAAGTGGAGCCGCAGCACGAGGGGGCGCAGGGAACTCCAGACGGAGGCGGCGCCGGAGCCGGCCGGGGCGGCTGGCGGAGCGGTTCGCGGAGCGTTGGTCTCGGGCCCCTGTACGGGGTCGTCAATGGCCATGACTGTCCTAGGTGTTGGCGTAGGCAGGGGAAAGCGGACCCCGGGCCCGCCCTGTTCGCCTGCCTGTCGCCCTGTCTGACTGCCTGGTCGGCTGAGTTCAGACAGATCGAACAGATCGGACAGTGGTGATGAGGGCCGTTGCCGGGGCCGTCGCGCGAGAAGTACGGCTCGCGGGCGGGCCCCGCCGCGACAGGGTGTGGGCGAGTACGACGCCACGGAAGCGGTGTGCCGCGGGCGCGTCGGGGGCGTGTCGTACCGCCACCGCCGGCCGTGGCGCGAACCGCGGCCGGGCCGCGGTCAGCAGCAGCCGGAGCGGGGAGAAGGCCAGGGCGCCGAGGACGGTCGCGAGCCGGAAGAGCGCGGCCTCGCCCCGGGCCAGCCAGAGCGCGCAGACGGCCGCGGCGAGGACATGGGCGACGAGCATCCCCGCCGAACCGTCCAGGCCGAAGGGGACGGCGGTGTCGACGGGGAGCATGCCGGCCCCGGCGCCCTCCCCCATGTCCATACCCGTACCGGTGGCGATGCCGCCCTCGGCGCCGTGCGGCGTGTGGTCCGGCGGCGCGGCCCCGCCGAACGGCGGCGTGCCGGCGAAGATCAGATGCAGTCCGCCCTGGACGGTGAGCAGCCCGGCCCCGATCGAGCGGAACCCGCGCCGTCGGCCGCCCGCGAGCCAGGCCACGCCCGCGGTCACCCCGAACGCCGTCCACAGCGCGCCGAGCGGGATCTCATGCCCGGATGTGAACGAATGCCCCACCGCCGCCAATGTCACGCATACCGCAGCGAAGGCGGCGGCCCGGAGAGCGCGTATAGGTGACGTGGCATCTGTCATGGTGGCCACATGCTGCCATCCTCACGGGCACGTAGGGCAGGCCCCCGGTTCCGTGATTCTTCTGGCAGCGAATTCGGCCATCCCGGAGCGGGCGCGCGGGCAGAGTCGGTGCCATGAGACTCCTGATCCTCGGTGGTACGGAATTCGTCGGGCGCGCGGTCACGGAGGCGGCGCTCGCGCGCGGTTGGCGGGTGACCGTCTTCCACCGCGGCCATCACGAGGCGCCCGACGGTGTCACCGTCCTGCGGGGCGATCGCACCGCCCCCGGCGGTCTCGCGGCCCTCTCGGACACAGCCGATACCTGGGACGCGGTCGTCGACACCTGGGCCGCCGCGCCGTCGGCGGTGCTCTCCACGGCCCGCCTGCTCGCGGACCGCGTCGGCCGGTACGCGTACGTCTCCAGCCGCTCGGTGTACGCGCACCCCGCCCCGGCCGGGCTCACGGAGGACGGCCCCCTGGTGGAGGGCGCGCACGCGGCGGCCGGCCGGACCGCGTACGCCCAGGACAAGCGCGGCGGCGAGCTGGCCGCCGAGGCGGTCTTCGGCGACCGGGCGCTGCTGGTCCGTGCCGGGCTGATCCTCGGGCCCTGGGAGAACACCGGCCGGCTGCCCTGGTGGCTGGGGCGGATCGCCCGGGGTGGCCCCGTACTGGCGCCGGGGCCGCGCGACAACCCCTTGCAGTACATCGACGCGCGCGACCTCGCCGAATGGACGCTGGACGCCGTACGGGACGGGCTGGGCGGCCCGTACGACCTGGTGAGCCCGGCCGGGCACACCAGCATGGGTGAGCTGCTCGACGCCTGCGTACGGGTCACCGGTTCCGACGCCGAACTGCGCTGGACGGAGCCGGAGACGGTCCTCGCGGCGGGGATCGAGCCCTGGACCGACCTGCCGGTCTGGCTCCCGCCGGGCGAGCTGCACGACACCATCCACGGCAGCGATGTCTCCAAGGCTCTTGCCACGGGCCTGCGGTGCCGCCCGGTGGCCGAGACGGTGGCGGACACCTGGTCCTGGCTCGGCTCGATCGGCGGCCGGGCCCCGCACCGGCCGGACCGCCCGCAGCTGGGTCTGGCACCGGAGCTGGAGGCCAGGGTGCTGGCCCCACAGGGCGACGCCTGACGTCACCGCGGGTGCGGGCCTTCCGCCGTCGGGCCATGCAGTTTCCGGTAGGCGGTCGGCGTCACCCCCACCTCTCTTCGGAAGATCGTCCGGAAATTCGCGGCCGTGCCGAAACCCGTCGCTCCCGCGATCCTCTCGACCGACCAGTCCGATGCCTCAAGGAGCCGGCGCGCACCGAGAATCCTCTGCACGGCGACCCATTGCATGGGAGGCATTCCTGTCTCACGCGCGAAACGCCGAATGAAGGTTCTCCGCGAAAGCAGGCTGTGGTCCGCCATCCGCTGCACGGTGATCGACGATCCCATATTCTCGATCACCCATTCCCGCGTCGCGCGCAGGCTGTCGCGGGAAGGAGTGAGCCCCTCTCTGTGCTGTGGCTCGTTCGCACCACGGACGGAGGAGAAAACGACGTCCTTCGCCACGCCATCCGCGACGGTGGCCCCGAAATCCGTCTGGACGACATGGAGACACGCGTCAATCCCCGCGCCCCCGCCCGCGGAGGTGAGAATCGCCCCGTCCTCGACGAACAGCCGATTCTCGACGACGTCGACTCCCGGATACATCTCCCGAAGCTGCCCGGTATGGCGCCAATGTGTCGTCGCCGCCTTCCCGTTGAGTACTCCGCCGGCCGCGAGCGCGAATACGCCTGTGCAGACGGCGATGACACGGGCACCCCGCTCGACGGCGGCCCGCAGCGCCTTCAGATACTCGTCCGGTACGGGACGATGCGGATCTTCGTAGCCCGGAACCACGACGATATCCGCGGCCGGGTCGACATCTTGAATCCCCCACACCACGACTCGATAACCCGGATGCTGACCAAACACATGCTCCGGAATGCTCACGTCCAGCGCGTATGCGCGCGGCACCGTGAGTATCGCGACAACCAATTCGTCATCTCCGGACCGCAATGACGCTCCCTTGTCTCCGCGGTGCCACGTTCTGGCACGATCCTTGCTGTAAGTGGCACAACCACGTCTCGTTCGCCCCGGCCCGGCCCCATATCGTCTGAGCGGTCACGACGGAACGCATTTTGATGAGGGGAACGCCATGAGCAACACACATCAGGCCGAAAGCTTCGGAGTTCCCTGGGAGGAAAGTTACGGGTACGTTCAGGCGGTCAAGCGCGGCGATACCATCTACCTCTCCGGTCAGGTGGCGCACGACGGAACGGAACTCGTCGCCCCCGCTCCGGTCGATGATGCCGGACTGGTCACCGATTTCGCCAACACGGGCGAGCAGCTGCGCCAGTGCTATGCCAACGCGGCGGAGTTGCTCCGGCGTTTCGGCGCATCGCTGGACGACGTCGTCGACGAGGTCATCTACGCGGTCGATGTCGACGCGGCCGACGCCGCGGCGGGGCCGGTACGCAAGGAAGCGTACGGCCGGCCGGACCCCCAGGTGGCGAGCACCATGATCGGCACCCCTCGGCTGGCCTTCCGCGAGCTGCTGGTCGAGGTCAAGTTCGTCGCCCGCGTCTGACGGACCGAGCGGCTCAGCGGCTCGCCGACTCCGTGAGCCGCCGGGTCAGCCGTCGCCCCCGGGCCCTGTTATGGCCGCCGTCAGCGCCGCGCGCAGCTCGGCCATCGCGTGGTGCCACGCGCCGTTCTCGCCGTCCGCCCTGACCCAGCGGTCGCGCACTTCGGACCCGGGCACGCTCACCCGGTCCAGGGCCAGGAGCGCGAGCTCCCTCAGCTCCTCGGGAAGCCGGGGCAGCGGCTCCTCCGGGCCGTACACCGACTCCACGGGCGGTCCGCCGGGGCACTGTGAGGCGACCAGCGCCGCCGCGGCCACGGCGGTTGCCCCCACCTCACCGTCCAGCGGACCGCGCGCGGTGACGTCCCCGGCGTCCCCGTCGTTGCCGGCGCCCCCCTCGTTCCCGGCGCCCCCGTCGTCCCTGCCATCCCCGGCGAGTGCGCGCAGCAGCGCCGCCCGTACGATCTCCGTCCGCTGCTCGACCGTCACTTCATCCAGGTCGGCGGAGAAGTCCACCGCGGCGTCGTTGTCGAAGTGGCCGGTGTCCCACGTACCCATGGTCTGCCCCCTGGTCGTTCCCCATCACGTTCATCCCGCTGTGACGATCGTGCCAGGCACCACTGACAATCCCCGACTCCCGATACCAGACGCCCGCGCGGCCGTCCCGGGGTGTATCCAGCACCACCCCGGCCCGGGGGACGACCGGCTGCCGCCGCCGGACCGCGCCGGTCAGACTGGTGCCAGGTCCGGGGGTCGGACCGCCGGGGGCCGTCGGGCCGTCCGGCCGCGCAGGGGAGACGAACGCCATGGACAGCAGGACGAAGAGGCCGGGCCCGCTGGTGTCCGCCGGGCGGGGACTGATGCTGTCGGTCGTCTCGCTCGCCGGATCGATCACGCTTTTCGTACTGTCGGCGCTCTCTCTGGTCTTCATCGTGCTGGGCTTCGGGATCTTCACCACGCCCGCGGTACTGGCGATGGTCAGGGCGCACGCCAATCAGCGCCGGCTGCTGGCCGTGCGGTGGTCGGGCGTACGGATCCCGGTCCCGTACCGCCCCTTCCCGGCGAACGCGCGCACCGGCGTCAGCGGCCGGGTGGAGCGCTGTTCCCTGATGCTCAAGGACCCGGCGACCTGGCGTGATCTCCAGTGGCTGGTGGTCGACATGACGGCGGGCTTCATCACCGCCCTGCTGTCGTTCGCCCTGCTCCTCTACGCGGTGGAGGGGTTCGTACTCGCCGCGGGCCTGTGGCGGGTGTTCGCCGACGACCGGTACTGGTACACGTTCATCCCGGTCGACAGCCAGGCGACCGCTCTCGCCGCGGCCGGCCTCGGCGCGGTCCTGCTCGGGCTCGGCGTGCGCTACAACGCGGATCTGCTGCGCGGCCACTTCCTGCTGACCAAGGCGCTCCTCGCGCCCGGCAGCGACCAGGAGATGGCGCTGCGGATCGCGCGGCTCACCGAGTCCCGGCACGACGCGGTGGACACCTCGGCCGCCGAACTGCGCCGTATCGAGCGCGATCTGCACGACGGGGCGCAGGCCAGGCTGGTCGCCGTGGGCATGGATCTGGGCACCGTCGAGGCGCTCATCGAGAAGGACCCGGCCAAGGCCAAGGCGCTGATCGGCAAGGCCCGGCAGTCCTCCGCCGAGGCGCTCACCGAGCTGCGCGATCTCGTACGGGGCATCCATCCGCCCGTACTGGCCGAGCGCGGTCTCGGGGACGCCGTGAAGGCGCTGACGCTGCGGCTGCCCGTGGAGACCGAGGTGGAGGTCGAGCTGACGGGCCGCGCCCCCGCCCCGGTCGAGTCGGCCGCGTACTTCGCCGTGAGCGAGGCGCTGACCAATGTGGTCAAGCACGCGGGCGCCGACCGTGCGTGGGTCGACATCTCGCACACCGGAGGGATGCTGCGGATCGCCGTCACGGACAACGGCGGCGGGGGCGCGGTGATCGGGACCGGCTCGGGGCTGAGCGGGCTCGAACGCCGGCTCGGTACATTCGACGGCGTCCTGGCCGTCAGCAGTCCAGCGGGCGGCCCCACCATGGTCACCATGGAGATCCCTTGCGAGTTGTCCTAGCCGAAGACCTCTTCCTGCTGCGCGACGGTCTGGTCCGGATGCTGGAGGCGTACGACTTCGAGATCCTGGCGGCGGTGGAGAGCGGGCCCGAACTGTCCAGGGCCCTGGCGGAGCTGGAGCCGGATGTCGCCGTGGTCGACGTCCGGCTTCCGCCGTCCCACACGGACGAGGGCCTTCAGTGCGCGCTCGCGGCCCGCCGGGCCCGGCCCGGCCTGCCGGTCCTCGTACTGTCCCAGCACGTCGAGCAGTTGTACGCGCGCGAGCTGCTGGCGGACGGCAACGGCGGCATCGGCTATCTGCTGAAGGACCGGGTCTTCGACGCGGACCAGTTCATCGACGCGGTACGCCGGGTCGCGGCGGGCGGAACGGCGATGGATCCGCAAGTCATCTCGCAACTGCTCTCCCGGCGGGCGCGGGACAAGCCGATCGGCGGGCTGACCCCGCGCGAGCGCGAGGTGATGGAGCTGGTGGCGCAGGGCCGCTCGAACGCCGCCATCGCGGCCCAACTCGTCGTCACGGAGCGGGCGGTGGCCAAACACACCTCGAACATCTTCGCCAAGCTGGATCTGCCGGTGTCGGACGACGACAACCGCCGGGTCCTGGCGGTTCTCGCCTATCTGGACCACGGCAGGTGATTGGCGGGCATCCGCCCGGTTTGGCGCTGGAGGTTTCTATGAATTCCCCCGGCGGCTGAACACCCCTCAGCCGAGGTCCGTATGGAACGGAGCGCTTCGCTTCTCCCCTGCCGCGCTTTCCGTAACCGGCGACGAAGCTTGAGGAGTTCCATGCCACGCACATCGAGAAAACGCTCCACACTGGCAAACCGGGCGATCGTCGCCTCGGCTGCCTTGCTCCTGGGCGGGGGTGGGCTGGTAGCGGTCAATGTCTACGCATCCGCGGGTGAGGGCGACTCCAACCGGTCCGCCCCTCGGAGCCAGAATGCGGGACGGTCGGTGTCGACCATCGACTGCCCGGATGTGGCGACCCAGGACCAGTTGGCGAACGTGCCGGACGCGGCACGTTCCGAGGTCGACCGGAATCTCGCGCTGATCGACAGCCAGATCACCGAGGCGTACAAACGATTCGCCGATGAGAAGGCCCAGATCGAGCGGGATCCGCGATTCGCCGAGAATGCCATTCTCAATCCGCTGAAGGACAAGCGGGCGGCCACTCTGGAGCGGATCGCCCTGTCGATCGGGAGGGTGGCGGAGCGGCCGCGGGGGCTGGAGGGTCTCGCGCCCTGCACCCTGCGGGGCGGCAACTCCCCCGGAGAGGGCGGCCAGGGCCAGAACGGCGGTCAGGGCGACGGGCAGGGCAACGGGCAGGGTAACGGCCAGAACGGCGGCCAGGACCCGGGCCAGGACGGCGGTCAGGACCCGGGCCAGGACGGCGGTCAGGGTAACGGCCAGAACGGCGGCCAGGGCGATGGCCAGGACGGCGACGGTCAGAACGGGGGCGGCCAGGCCGGCAACGGCCCCGAGACGTCCGACTTCGTCGACATCACCACCGTCCAGCCCAATGTCAGAAAGGCCAGGACCGCCCGGGGTGGTTCGAAGGGCACCTTCACCACCGACTGCGGTGTCAACGAGGCCGGAAAGTTCAATTCGGACAATGTCATCGTCGCCCCCGGTGTGAGCAATGGCGCTCACCATATGCATGACTATGTCGGCAACCAGGCCAATGACGCGTTCGCGACCGACGACTCTCTCGCGGCCGGTGAGACCAGCTGCCGCAACCAGGGCGACAAGTCCACGTACTACTGGCCGGTGCTGCGCCTCCAGAACGGCCAGGAAGAAGCCGACGCCAATGCGGACGGCGGCGGCAAGGAAGGCAATGTCGGTGAGATCCAGACGCCGTCCCAGGTGACCCTGACCTTCGCCGGCAATCCGAAATCCAAGGTCACCGCCATGCCGCGGTTCCTGCGGATCATCACCGGTGACGCCAAGGCATTCACCAATGGCGACGCCAATGCCAATGCCTCATGGAGCTGCACCGGATTCGAGGACCGCCAGCTCAAGGACAAATACCCGATCTGCCCCGAGGGCAGCCAGGTGGTCCGCAGCTTCGCGTTCCAGAGCTGCTGGGACGGCCAGAACGCCGACAGCGCCAACCACCGCACGCATGTGGCGTTCGCCGATCAGAACGGCCGCTGCCAGAACGGCTTCAAGGCGATCCCGCAGCTTCAGCAGCGCGTGGTGTACGACGTACCGCCGGGGCCCGGCTTCGCCGTGGACTCCTTCCCGGAGCAGTTGCACAAGCCCATCACCGACCACGGCGACTTCATCAACGTCTTCGACGACAACCTGATGAAGAAGGTCGTGAACTGCATCAACGGCGGACGCACGTGCAGGTGAGGCCGGCCGCGTAAGGCCGACAGCACGAGGCCGGCCGCATGAGGCCGCGTGAGGCCGCGTGAGGCCGGCCCTCTGAGGCACCGGCCGTCCCGTCTCCCCCTGTCGCGCTGCGCGGTCAGCCCGTGTGGTGACCGGAGTGCCCCTCGTCTCCCCCACCGTCGCCACTTCCCCCCGAGTGGTGCGACGAGCCGGCCTCCACGGTCCCGCCGAGCCGGCCGCGCAGCGCCGTCACCACCTTGTCGTCACCGACCGCGACCCACTTCCTGCCGACGAGATACGAACCGCCGTAGTCCTTGGCCTCGTTGATCCACTCGCGCAGACCGCGGTCGGTGGCGAAGGTGACCAGTACGTACTTCCCGTCGTCCGTCGTGCAGTTGCCCTGCCGCAACTCGTCCGCGTCGGTCTGGATGTTCGGCTCGCACTCCGCCTTCGCGGCGATCTGTTCGAGGCTCCCCGTCGCCGTGTCCGGTGTCGCGGGAGCCTTTTCGCCGTTGCCGCCGTTGCCGCCCTTGCCGTCGTTGCCGCCGTTGCCTGCACAGCCCGCCGTCAGCGCCAGGGTCAGGGCCGCGAGCACCACCAGGGATCGTTCGGTACGCATGCCGCCATCGTCCCCGACAGCCCGTCGCCGCGCGGCGGAACGGCCGGATTCCGGGGTGACCATCGGACCAATCGCTCGTTCTGCTCAACGTGCCCCCAGACAGCGCCGACACCGTCTCGACCGCCCCGTCCACAGCCGTTCCCGCGGACGCGGCGGACACGTCCGTATCCGACGCGGTTCCCCCCGCCGCCCGAGGTGCCCGAGGCGCCCTCGGTGCCGTCGGTGTCGAACAGGCCGAGGCCGCTCTCGTCGAGCACTACACCCGCCTCGTGCGCCTCGCGTATCTCGTGCTGCCGCCCTCGCTCGGCCGCAACCGGCGCGTACTGACCGCGCACGCGCTCGTGCAGCGCTCACTGCCGCGCGGGCGTACGGCGGCGGTGGCCGAGCGGTCCTCGATTCCCGGGCAGAGCCGCGCGGAGGGAGCCGAACCCCGGACCACGACCGGGCCGGGGCGGAACCCGGGGTACGCGTACGTACGTGAGCGCGTGCTGCGCCAGGCGCTGGACGCCGGGCGGCCGTTGCGCCGCCTCGCCCGGCCCAGGCGCGCCCAACTGCCGCCTCTGCTGCCGCACGTATGGGGTCTGCGGCTGTTCCCGCGTTCGGGGGGAGCCGACGAACTCGCACTGGACCAGCGGCTCTCCGGCCTCTCGGGACCGGCGCGCGCGGCGTTCGCGCTGCGCGGTCTGGAGCTGCTGACCGACGAGGAGGTCCGCCGGCTGCTCCAGGCGGCCGGGGCCGAGGACACGGAGACCGCGCTCTGCGAAGCATCCGCCGCCGCGGATCAGCGGATCGGGACGGCGGATCCCGTCGAGCTGTTGCGCTCACCCGAATTCGACCCCTGCTCGCTCCAGGCCAGGCCCACCGATCTGATGCGCAGGCGCCAGTACGGCAAGGCTGCCCTCGCCACCGGCGCGGCCCTGCTGGTGTGCGGAACGCTCCTCGGCCCGGCGGGCGGCGGCTGGGGCCAGGACGACGACGCGGACCCCGCGTACGGCCAGAACGCCGCAGTCGCGTCGGCCCTCGATCCGGCCAGGGTGCGGCGGATCGCGCCCGCCGCGTGGCGGACCTCCGCCCGTACGGACTTCTCCGTCTGGCCGGCGCGCGGGCCGCTGGCCGGGGACCGCGCGCTGCTCGGCCGGGCGCTGAGGGCCTGGGCCGCGCCCGGCGCTGCCGTACAGATCTCGGCGACGCCCGCCACGCCCTCGGGCCCGCCGATGGGGTCGCCGCAGCTGCTGTACGCGGGGAAGGTGGACGCGGCGCGGGTGGTGCTCTTCCACGACGGCCTGCGGGTCGTGCGGTACGCGGAGCCCGCGGCCGACGGCGGCGACGGAGTGGCCGCCCTCGACTTCGCGCGGGTCGACGGCGCGGACGCCGCCGCCGCGGGGGCGCTGGTCGTCGGCCGCTCGGACGGCAATGTGCGCTATCTGACCGCGCCATGGGTGCGGGGTACGTCGGTACGCGATCTGCTCGACCCGGCGGGGCCCGCGCGGCCCCTGCGGCGCGACGCGGACGGAGTGACCGATCCGCTGGCCAGCCCGGCGATGGCCCGCGACTGCCGCTCCTGGGACACACTTTCCGTGCGGGACGGCAGCGCGGACCCCGGCGGCGACGGCGGCGCGCCCACCGGCGACGACCGCGCGGATACGGCTGACGCGGGCGCCACGGACCGGCTGCTCACCGATCTCGGCGAACTGACGCCCGCCCGGCTGACATCGGGACCGCCGTCGGCCCCCGGCGACGTAGCGGCCCCGGCCGACCGTGCCGCCTGGGCCGGTACCGCCTGTCTGCTGCCCGCGATGCGCTCCCACGGCGTACGGTCCGTGAACTCCTGGCCGTACGCGCGGCAGCCGCTGCCCGAGTCCAACGGCACCGCGACGTGGCTCTGCACCCGCGCGGAGACCTGGCGGGGCCCGGGAAGCCGGGTACTGGCCCAGTTCCAGGCGCCGTCGGAGACCACGGCGCCCGGGGCCGTCGCGGCGCGCGCGGAGCACTCACCGGCCTGCGGCGCACGGGACTCACAGGTGCTGGCGGGCGTGCTGTGGAAGTCGCGGGGCGGCACGTGGTACGTGCTGGCCGCCGCGAGCGGGAAGTTGAATTCGGTCGAGGTGTCGGGCGGGGTGCGGGGCAGGGCGTCCGGAAATCTGCTGGCGGTACGGGCGGAAGAGGGCGCGCAGGCCGCGTTGTACGGCAGGGCCCCGGACGGGACGCGGGTGGACGCGCTGCGCTGACGGCCCCTGGCACCCGGTCCCGTAGCACCGGCGCGCGCCCGCCCCCAACCTTCAGGGCAGCAGCAGCCAGTCCGCTCCCAGCGCCGCCACCAGCCCCACGCCCAGCAGCCAGGTGCCGAGCCGTGTACGGCCGTGACGGCTCAGTTCGATCACCACACCGCACAGGATCATCGCGAGCCCGTACACCCCGACCACCAGGACCGAGGTCCGTTCCGCGAGCCGTACCGCCAGCAGCACGGCGAGACCGACCAGCAGCACCGACGCCAACGCGATCCGCGCCGCCCGCGCCTGACGGGGCGTCAGTCCGCCCTCGTAGGGCTCCGGTACCGGCGTGTCCATGGCCTCGTCCTGGTCAGATGCGCTCATGGTCCCGGAGCGTAACGGACACCCGCCAGGAGCCGCCCGTTAGGCTGTTCATATGACAACCGGGGTGCGCCGCAGAATGGGCGTGGAAGAGCGGAAGCAGCAGCTGATCGGCGTGGCGCTGGAGCTGTTCAGCCACCGCTCCCCCGGGGATGTCTCGATCGACGAGATCGCCGCTGCCGCCGGTATCTCCCGCCCGCTCGTCTACCACTACTTCCCCGGCAAGCAGAGCCTGTACGAGGCCGCCGTGCGCCGCGCCGCCGACGATCTGGCGACCCGCTTCCTGGAGCCGCGCGAAGGGCCCCTCGGAGCGCGGCTGCTCCGGGTCATGGAGCGCTTCTTCGACTTCGTCGACGAGCACGGCGCGGGTTTCTCCGCGCTGATGCGCGGCGGCCCCGCGGTGGGCTCCTCGACGGCCAACGCGGTGATCGACGAGGTGCGGCAGGCCGCGTACGAACAGATCCTGGCCCATCTCGGGGTCGGGAACCCGCCCGCGCGGCTGGAGTTGCTCGTACGGTCCTGGGTGTCGCTGGCCGAGACGACGGCACTGATCTGGCTGGACGGCCGCCGCGTCCCGCGCGGCGAGCTGGAGTCGCAGCTGGTGCACGACTTCGCCGCGCTGGCCGCCGTGAGCGCCGCGTACGACGAGGAGATGGCGGCGATCCTGCGGCGGATCATCGCCGACGAGCCGCCCGACGGCGCGTTCGCCGATCTGCTCGGCCGGCTCACCATGCTGAGTACGGAACTCCCGGCGCAGCGAGCTCTGGCGTAGGCCACGAGGCCGGATGGCCGGCGGCTTCTCGCCTGACTCAGGGGGCTGCCCGAACGGCCACGCCGCGGTAAGAGGCCCATGACCGGGCCGCCTCGACCATGGCCCTGAGCCACGAGGCATCGGGCTTGCGCTCAGCGAAAGCACGATGCATACGCAACGTGGCAGCGGCGAACGCGTCGATCGCTTTCGGGTCCGCGTCCGTCCAGGCTCTACAGCGGGATGCCCAGGACTCGGCGCTCTCGGCATCGTGTCCCGCCGAGATCAGTTGCACGACCAGGCAGGCGGGGTCGATGAACGCCGCGCCGCGAGTGGGCCACGACCAGTCGACCGCCCACGTGCCCCGCTCTCCGATGAGGAGGTTGCTCGGGTTGATATCGGTGTGGAGCAACGCTTCGCCCTGGAAGTGAGAGGGGTCGATCTCATCCGCGGCGAAGCGGTTCCAGCGAGTCTCCGGCCAGTCGCGGGCTATCTCGGGCAGATCCAGTTCCCCGATCCGGTTGAGGATGTCAACGACCGCGGGGAGATCCGGTGAGCCCGGAGCGAAGTCAGAACCGCGTCCGTCGACCCAATCGAAGCCGAGCGCTTGCCAGGTGTCATCCTCCGCGTGCCATCGCATTGCCGGGGAGATGGGACATACGGCCGGGTTGATCAGCCTTTCCCGGATGATCGAGTCGCGCCGGCCTCCAGGCCGGTTGCGTACGGCCTTGACGAAGAACCGGCCCCTCTCACACTCGACCAGGGCTGTGACATCCGAGCTGAACCCACGCGCGGTGGGCTGAAAACCAGTCAGATCTCCTGTGTGCGGGTGGAGCAGGCTCCAGAACTCCGCCCCCGGATCATTGCGATTCATGAGACCTTCAGTTCCTCGGGGTGCACTCACTGCCCGGGAAGCCGGGGCTGCATTCATCGTCATTGTCGTCGTCATCTTCGTCACCTCCGGCTTCAGCCCGGATGGCGGTGTTGGCGCGTTTCATGGCGCCGCCGCTGAGGATAGTGGCCAGAGGGGTGCTCATGACGTTGCCGATGTTCATCCAGCCGGAGAAGACGCACGGAGAGACCTCGCCCGTGGGACTGATGGCTGCCCTGCCGGAGCCACATCGGCCACAGAGATTCGCCACATCCGGGGCGCGCCCCTGAGCGCCCCGTCCGAAGGGGCGGACGCCGTCAACGCTGATCCGGCGGACGCCCAGAGCTTCGAGGTCTCGCCGTGTCTCGGTGACAGGCTGCCCTTCAGCGCTGTGGATGATCCCGACCCGGAGGGGAATGCCCAGGCCAACGGCCCGTTCGATGTTGGTCCGGGTGCGTTCGTGACTTCGGCGGCCGGTCATCGCCGCATGTTCCTCGGCACGGTGCGAGTAGTAGGACGTGGCGAGACTGAGTCCGTTGCGCTGGAAGACGTCCCAGCATTGGTCTGAGACGTGTACCAGGTTGCTGTAGACCTCGACGTTCAGTCCGATGGTCAGAGCATGGTCGACCAGGTCCGTGAAGTTCGGATGCATGGTCGACTCGCCGCCGATGAACTGGATGTTGCGCACTCCACAGGCGGCGGCTTGGTCGAGGACGCTGACCCAGTCCTCGCGAGTCATGGTCCCGTGGGTGCCGTCCGGCCCTGATGCGTTGTAGCAGTGAGTGCAGTTGAGCTGGCACTTCCGCGTCAGGTCCAGCCATAAAAGCCGAGTAGCGGTCTTCTCGACCGACGTGGTTTCGATGCTCGTTGTCACTGTCATGACCCTTCTTGTTGGACTGTGCACTGAGCTTGTGAACCTGCCCCCACCAGGGGAGGGTGAGTATTTTCAACCCGGAGGAGACTGGGGTTCTTGGGCTTCGTCCTTCTTGCGCTCCGCGAGCCGCACCGACTGTGGGTCCAGATCAATGGCGAACGTGTCGCTGGGCCTGCGAGTTGCGGGAACCCAGTCCTGGTAACTCACCAACCGAGCCACACCGCCAGCACGAGAGCGCAGCCGAGAGCGCTGACGGTCATCACATAGGCAATCTGCTCCATGCGCGGGCTCACCGGTTGCTTTCCATGGCTCGCCTCTTCCTGTCGCGTTCCACGTGACGGAGCCGGTAGACGGCGGCAGTCGTGCGGGTGGCCAGGGCCAAGCTCCGCATGTGTTCGTACGCGAAACCAGGGGGTGTTGTCTCCGTAGGGCGGACGTCTTCCCGGAGCAGTCCCCGGGCCTCTTTGAGCAGCGCCCGCGACTGGGCAGTCTCGATGCCCCAGATTTCGTCATCGATCAGCGTGGCCAGGTGACCGCGCAGCTTCAGTGTCGTGATGTCTGTCCACTCCCGCTCGGGAAGCGAGATACGGAGTTCGAGTGCCTGCTTCACCGTGTGCGAGATCGTCGTCAAGTCGACCGCATACGCCGGGGTGCTGGGTGACTCGTCGATGCCTGCACTTCCAGCGTTGCTGGTGGCGTTGGGCTCGGTCGTCGCCACTCCCGTGGGACTAAGCTCCTCCGACTCCCGCATAGCCGTGCTGCGCTTGGATTCGGAAGTCACGGTGTCCACTCTCGCCTGCGACTCGATACTCACCCTGAACCCCTTGCCTGGAGTTTGCAGTTCACGGCGACCCCTTGGTCACTCCAGCTACTCGCTCGATCGCCCTCTGTAACAAGTGAACTGCGCTGGACCAAGATCAGCTCACACAGAACTTGCACAACGGCACTGCCCGTAGGCTCAGTTGGGGGATCGCACCTACTGGCAATGGGAAGGTGGGATACATGGACAGCAAGAGCGCCGGCGAGAACATCGCCGTACTTCGCAAAGCGCGGGGGATGTCGCAGGCTCAGCTGGGCCGGGCTGCCGGGCTGAGCGTTTCCTACCTCAGCAAAATCGAGACCGGGCTTCGGCCGGTCACGCCGCCTGTGGGAGCCGCTTGCTCGAAAGCCATGGGCGTCACGACGGCTCGCATCTATGGTCAGCCTTTCCGTGACCGCCCCCTTACCGAGGCTGAGCGGCTTGACGCGTTGCGGACGGCAGTGCGTCGGCACACCCTTCCCAGGGAGGACGTGCCGGATCCCAAGGTGCTGGCCCGCGACCTGAAGAAATCAGCTCGGCTACGGGCGGAGGCTCAGTACCTTGGATTGCTCGATGTCCTGCCCAAGTTGCTTGGTCAGGCGACGGCGACGGCGTTCGCCGCTGGTGGTGACGCTGTCGCGTGGGGGCAGGTCGCCGACCTCTACGGCTGCGCCTATGCCGTCGCTCACCGGCTCGGGGAGCCCGACCTCGCAGACATGATCGTCTCGCGTCAGCAATGGGCTGCTCACCAGACATGGAACCCGGACGCGGAAGCCGCCGCGTCGTGGAACGAGGCCGGCACCTATCAGTCCGCCGGGCACTATGACGACGGGCTGGCCATCGTGGACCGAGCCATCGTCCAGTACGAGCGCATGGGCAACGATGCGGCCTCCAGCGCGATCATCCTCGGCTCGCTTCACCTGCGGGGGGTGGTACTCGCCTCCCGGCACAGGGACGCAGCCGCAACCGAGGCCCACCTCGTCCGGGCGCGCGAGCTGACGGCGAAGCTTCCGCAGGCGGGGGACGCGCTCTTGCACAACCTGACCTTCGGGGCAGGGAACACCGCGTTGTACGAACTGGCAGCGCATATCGAGCTGGAGCAGCCCGACCGGGCGGTCAACATGGCGGCGCCCCTCCTGAAGAAGCCGCCGGCAGGGTTGAAGCCGAGCAGGATAGGGCGACTTCACATTGATGTGGCGCGCGCCCGATTGGCGGTCGGAGACGTGGCAGGCGCGGAAGAGTCCTTGAAGAGGGCCTTCAAGGTGGCGCCCGAGATGACCGAGTTGCACCCCATGAGCCGGGAAGTGCTCAGGGTTCTCTTCGTAATGCACCAGAGGACTCGGCCGGACCTGATGGAGATGGCCAAGCGGGTGGGATTGACCGACTGAAGCCGGTCTCTCGACTGCTCCCTCTCAGGCGTAGACCACCGTCACCTCCGTGAAGCCGAGCGAACGCAGCAGGCCCTGGAGCATGCCGGTAGTGTTCTTCTCGGCGCGCGCGGTGAGTTCGCTCTCCTTGGCCGCGTCCCCGATATGGCGGGCGGCGAGCCTGTTCACGGCGTGTTCGTCGGCCGGGTTGTCGGAGAAGAGGTCGCCGAGCCGGTCGAGCAGACCGCGTTCCTTGGACACGGCGTACGAGCGCTCCGGGTCGAGCGCGGGCTCGCCGAGGCGCGCGTGGGGCAGTCGGATCGTGGCGGTGGTGCGGTCCTTGTCGACCTGGACGTTCCGCTCGCCGAGGCCGCTGAAGTCGACGTAGGAGGAGACCGTGCCCGCGCCCACGTAGAGCGTGCGGGTGCCACGGATCGCGTCGGGCAGATACTTGGTGTCCTTCTCCAGGTCGACCACGACCTGGAAGTTGCCGGAGGCCGCCTCGTACCGGTCCAGGTCCTGGATGGATTCGAGCAGGGCCGGTCCCGTGCGGTCGTGGGTCTCCTCGCCGAAGAGATCACCGAACCCGGGCAGCAGATCGAGCCGGCTGCCCGCGAAGAGCAGCGCGGCCACGACGACGAGTGCGAGCGGCACCCGTACGCGGCTGCCCCACCGGGACAGCCGCGTACGGCTCCGGGCCTTCTCCGGATGCGCGTCGGTGGACGTCATACCTAACGGATTGCCCGTACGGCCGGGTTCACACGCTCACGCCCCGCCCGTACGGCCGGGTTCAGGCGCTCACGCCCCCTGCGCCGCGAAGACCGCCACCGTCCGCGCGGGCACGGTGAACGTCCCCGAACTCCGTTCGTAGCGGGACTCCTTGACCGTACGGTCCGCTCCCCCGGCCTGGATCCGGTGCAGCGCGTACGGCCGCCCGGCCAGCTCCGTCACCCGCTGGTCCCGGGCCGCCGGGGTCGCGTTGAAGACCACGACCAGATCACCGAGCCGCATGGTGATGACGCCCGGCGTCTCACCGGGCCCGGAGAGCGGGAAGGTCAGCGCGGACCGGACCGCGTCCGTGGTGGTGAGGCTGAACGCCGGCTCCGTGGCGCGGATCCGCAGCAGGTCCTGGTACGCGGCCGAGGTGCCGTCGATCTGCGCGCAGCCGGGCGTGAGCGTCGGAGCCGTCAGCAAGGGCTTGGCATAGGGCCACTTGTCCTCGTTGTCGGCGGCCGGCGGCAGCCCCCGGCCGAAGCCGTTGCCGTCGCGGCAGTCCCAGTGGATCGCGTTGAACCAGTCCCCGCTGTCGTACGAATTGCGGTCCAGCGACTTGGACCGAAGCAGGTCCGTGCCCGCCTGGGAGAGGGCCGGGCCCTGAGAAAGCGTGGCGGTCGCCATCGCGAGGACCTGCGCCCTCGCCCGGTCGGCGGCCGTCACCGACGGCGGCAGCTTGAAGGCGAGCGTGTCGTAGAGGGATTCGTTGTCGTGGGCGTCGGCGTAGGCCAGCGCGTCGCCGGGGACGGCCGCGTAGCCGGCCGGTGCGCCGTTGTAGTCGACCTCGGAGCCGCGGACCGTACGGCCGGAGGTGTCGGTGAACGTGTAGTCCGCGAGGTTGCCGGTCAGCCCCACCTTGATCAGGTCCTGGTAGTGCAGCAGCCGGGCCTTCTGCTCGGCGGGCGTGCCGTTCGCGGTGGAGGAGTTGGGGTCGGTGTAGAGACCGGAGGCGAAGCCCTGGACGCCCGGGTCCTCGTCGAAGGGTCCGCCGCCGCGCACCGCGTCACGGGCCCGGTCGGAGAAGGTCGCGATTCCGGTCCCGGCCATGTTCTTCTGGGTGGCCTGGACGAAGCGGGCGTCGTCGGCGATCTCGCCGAAGTTCCATCCCTCGCCGTAGAGGATGATCTTCTTGCCGTCGACTCCGTCCTTCGCCACGGTCAGCGCGTCCAGCGCCTTCCGTACGGCGAGGATATTGGCCTTCGGGTGGTGGCCCATCAGATCGAAGCGGAAGCCGTCGACCTTGTACTCGCGGGCCCAGGTGACGACCGAGTCCACGACGAGCTTGCCCATCATGGCGTTCTCGGGCGCCGTGTTGGCGCAGCAGGTGGAGGTGGCGACGGAGCCGTCCGCCAGCAGCCGCTGGTAGTAGCCGGGCACGATCTTGTCGAGGACGGACTTGTCCGCCTGTCCGCTCGCGACGGTGTGGTTGTAGACGACGTCCATGACCGTGCGCAGCCCGGTGCCGTTCAGCGACTGCACCATCTGCCGGAACTCGACCGTACGCCGGGTCCCCTCCGGGTCCGAGGCGTACGAGCCCTCGGGCACGGTGTAGTGCAGCGGGTCGTAGCCCCAGTTGTACGCGTCCTTCGCGGCGGTCCGCGCCACGCACGCCTGCTGTTCGGCCGAGTCGGGCGCGTACACCTTCAAGTCACAGCCAGGGGTGACCTGTTCGGAGGCGCGCTCCGGGATCGTGCCGATGTCGAAGGCCGGCAGCAGATGCACGTAGGACGTGCCCGAATCCGCCAGCCGCGCCAGATGTTTCATCCCGTCGGAGTCGCGGTCCGTGAAGGCCAGATACCGGCCCGGGTGGTCCGAGGTGCGGTCCGCGACCGAGAAGTCGCGGATGTGCAGCTCCTGGATCTGCGCGTCGCGCAGCGGGACGGCGGCGGGCTTCTTCAGCGTGGACCAGCCCCGGGGGGCCAGCTTCGGATCGGCCAGGTCCACCACGAGGCTGCGGGCCGAGTCCGTGGTGAGCGCGGTCGAGTAGGGATCGGTGACCTTGTTGGTGACGACCTTCTGGACGCTCGGCGCCCAGACCGTCACGGCGTACCGGTACGGTCTGCCCGCCCAGCTCCGCTCGCCGGTCACCGACCAGACGCCGGAGGCCGCGTCGCGCTTCATCGGGACCGTACGGCCGTCGAGTTCGAGCGCGACCCGCTGCGCGGTCGGTGCCCAGAGGGAGAGGACGGGGCGCCCGCCGGTGAAGACCGGCCCGAGCGACGCCTTGACCGCCCGCGCGCTGTAGAGGTCGTCGAGGATGCCCGGCGTCTGGACGCCGGTGGCCGCGAGCAGCGCGCCGTTGGCGGCCCGCTGGGTGGCGATCAGCTGCCCGGACAGCGACTCACGGATCCTGTCCCGGTCGCGTACGTCCACGCTGAAGGCCGGATAGTCCTTGAGGTGCGGGTACGCGGCCTTCTGCGCGTCGGTGAGGGCGGACGGCGAGAGCCGCAGCCACTGCCCCTCGTCGGAGAGCGCGCCGTCCTCGACGGTGATGCCGCCGTCGCGCGCGTACACCAGCTGCTGGCTGGTCGCGGCGGTCGCCTTCACCTTCCAGACGACGGTGTCGGTGTCGATCCACTGGGCCTCGGCCTTGGTGAGGTCGAGGCTCGGGGACGAACCGGACTGCGGCAGCAGGTACTTCGGCTGCCCGGCGAGCAGCCACACCTCGTTGCCGTAGGTCGCGAGGTCCAGGGACTGGTCGGTGGGGAGGTCCTTCTCGTCGCCCTTGTGGAGGATGTAGCTGAGCGAGGCGGCACCGGCCGCGAGCGGAACCTCGAAGGTCACGCCGTACGCGTCCTCCCGTACCGGCTGGAGCGGCTTCGACCAGTCGGTGGGCGAGGCCGCGCCCGACCAGGTGTGCAGCCCCCAGCCGTCGTAGTCGCCGTCCGCGCGGCGGTAGTGGATGGTCGCCTTCGTGGTGTCCTGCGGCGGATGGGCGCCGTCCGGAGCCTTCTCGGACTGGCCGTCCGCGCCCTGGCTGATCCACACCTCGCCGGTGCGCGCGAGATCGACGGTGCGCTGCGGGCCCTCGTCCGGGGCGCCGGGCTTCTCCACGGTGTACGGGAGGCCGGCCGCGCCCTCGGGGACCTTGATCCAGGCGAAGGCGCCGTAGGCGTCCCGGCCGGTGAACGCGGCGGTCGTGGAGCCGGACCTCAGCTGCCAGCCCTCGTAGTCGCCGTCGGGCCGCTGGTAGTGGACGACGGCGTACTCCCGCTCGACCGCGCCCGGCTTCTCGGGGGCGGGCGTCTGTCCGGCCGTCGAGTCGGCGGTGGCGCTCGCGGTGCGGCCCGCGCTGTCGACCACAACGGCCTTGTAGCGCAGGGGAGTTCCGGCGGCGGTGGTCACGTGGTCGGTGACCCGGTACGGGGCGTGGTCCGCGGTGCCGAGGGTCCGCCACTTACCGTTACCGGTCTGGGCGGCGAAGACGACGCGGTTGAGCTGTCCGCCGGTGACCTCGGCGGCCAGTTCGACGGTGCCGGTGGCGCCGGGCGCCGGGGCCTTCAGGGTGATCGCGGGCTTGGCGGCGGGGGCGGCCAGGGGCTTCGCCGCCTTCAGCACCAGCGAGGAGAGCGCGGGTACGGTCACCTTGACGGTGCCGCCGGCCCCGGCGCGCACCGTACCCGCCTCCTCGCCCGAACCGCCGTACAGCGTACGGAAGTCGGTGCCCGCGGCCGAGCCGACCGGGATCTCGACGGTCTTGGCATCGGCGGCGTTGTTCACGGCGACGACGTACTCGGTGCGCGCCTTGGCGTCGGTACGGGAATCGGTGCGGGAATCGGTGCGGGAGTAGGCGTAGACGGAATCCTTCGCGTACCGCTCCGTCTGGACTCCGTCCCGCAGCGCCGGGTGGGCCTTGGTGAGCTTCGAGAGCGCGGCGATCGACCGGTACAGCGGGTGCGCCGGGTCATAGGCGTCCGAGGCGTGGGTACGGTCCGTGCCCAGCTGGTCGTCGTCCAGATAGTCGGCGGTCCGGGAGGCGAAGAGGGTCTGACGGGCGTCCTTGTCGCCGCCCGCGCCCGTGAAGCCCTGCTCGTCGCCGTAGTAGATCACCGGGTTGCCCCGGGACAGGAACATCAGCTCGTTGGCGAGCCGGGCCCGCGCCACCAGCTCGGCGTCGCCGGCCCCCGGGTTGTCCTGGGCGAGGAAGGTGCCGATCCGGCCCATGTCGTGGTTGCCGAGGAAGGTCACCTGCTCATAGGCGTTGGCCTTGTCGGTGGTGTAGCGGTAGTCGTCGGCGAAGACCTTCGCGAGCCGCTCGGCCGGCGCGCCCTGCGAGGCATAGGCGCGCGCCGCGTCCTGGAAGGGGAAGTCGAGCGTGGCGTCCAGCCGGCCCCGGGTCACATACGGCGAGGTGACGGCGGTGTCCGACGAGTAGACCTCGCCGAACATGAAGAAGTCGTCCCGGCCGCGCTTGGCCGCGTACGCGTCGAGCGCCGTGGCCCACTGGGTCCAGAAGTCCATGTCGACATGTTTGACGGTGTCGATACGGAAGCCGTCGATGTCGAAGTCGCGGACCCACTTCTCGTAGATCTTCTCCATCCCGGAGACGACCTCGGGGCGCTCGGTCCACAGGTCGTCCAGCCCGGCGAAGTCGCCGTACTCACCGCTCTCGCCCGCGAAGGTCGAGTCGCCCCGGTTGTGGTACATCATCGGGTCGTTGAGCCAGGCGGGGACCTTCGTCTCGCCCGTGCGCACGACGGGGGTGTACGGGAAGGAGTCCGCGTCGGCCTTCGAGAAGTCGGTACGCGCGCCGTCGCCGCGGTCGCCGTCGCCGCCGCGGTCGTCGAAGGGGCGGCCGTCCTTGTCGAGATACGGATAGGCGCCCTTGGGCCGGTAGCCGTACTCCTTCTCCGCGTAGTCGACGGTGTCGGCGGTGTGGTTGGTGATGACGTCGAAGAAGACCTTCATGCCCTTGTCATGGGCCTTGGCGATCAGCTTCGTCAGGTCGGCGTTGGTGCCGAAGTGCGGGTCGACCTGGGTGAAGTCCGTGATCCAGTAGCCGTGGTAGCCGGCCGAGGCGTCCTTCCCCTCGCCCTGCACGGGCTTGTTCTTGAAGATCGGCGCGAGCCAGATCGCGGTGGTGCCGAGCCCCTTGATGTAGTCGAGCCTGTCGGTGAGGCCCTTGAGGTCGCCGCCCTGGTAGAAGCCCTTGTCGGTGGGGTCGTAGCCGGTGGAGGTCCGCGAACCGGTCAGCCCGCCCCGGTCGTTGGTCCTGTCGCCGTTGGCGAACCGGTCGGGCAGGACGAAGTAGAACTGCTCACGGGTCAGATCGTGGCGCGCGGGCTCGGCGGCGAGCCGGGCGTCCGACGGCGGCGCGGGCGGCGCGGACACGGCGGGCCGCTCACCGGCCGACGCGGCGGCGGGCAGGGCGGGGACCAGCGCCGCGCACAGGGCGGCGGCGAGGACGGCGGTCGCCGCTCTTCGCAGGGGCGGGCGTTTCACGCGGATCTCCTCGGATGTGCGGGATCAGGGGATGCGGGCATCTCAGCGGATGCGGGCATGGAGGAACGCGGGTACGGGAAGGGGCCGTCCGGCGGCGGGGAGGCAGCGCCGGACGGCCGTTTCGGGTGCGTCAGCAGCTGCGGGCGCCGGTGTGCAGCGCGACCGCCGTGTTCGAGCCGAGCGTCGCCGTGAACTGTCCGGAGCCGTTCACCGTCACCGTCCTGCCGTTCTGCACATCGCAGTACGTGCCGCCCGGCAGCGATGTCTGGAAGGTACGGGTGAGCGAGGAGCCCTCGTGGTTGATGGCCACATAGCCCGCCGAGCCCCGGCCGAAGGCGATCTGGTCGCCGCCGTTGTCCCACCAGTTGGTGACGGCCTGGCCGCGCGTGGCGTTGCGGAAGGCGACCATCGACGAGATCTCGCGCCAGGCGTGCTGGCACTTCCAGCCGTCGCTGTAGCAGGCGTTGACCGTGCCGCCGTTGGGCGGACCGGCGTCCTTGTCGCTCCACTCGTAACCGGAGTGCACATCGGGCGCGCCGTACGGCCAGGCCAGCATGAAGACATTGGCGAGCGTGTAGTTCGCGCCGTCCTTGTAGCTGAGGGTGTCGCCGCCGCGCTCGGTGTCGTGGTTGTCGACGAAGACGCCGGACTTGCCGGACTCCATGTAGGCCCAGCCCTCGCCGTAGTTCTTCAGATAGGCCAGGTTCTCGTTGTTGAAGACCCGCTTGAGGTCGCGGGCGTACCGGAACTCCTGGACGTCACCGTTGCCGAGGTACTCGGTCGGCGAGACGGCCTCGCCCGCGCCGTAGATGACCTCCTGCTTCCAGTACACGCCCGGATTGCTCAGCCTGCTCTTGATGTTGGCGAGATCACCGGCCGGCATGTGCTTGGCCGCGTCGATCCGGAAGCCGTCGACGCCGAGCGAGAGCAGGTCGTTGAGGTACGCCGCGATCCGGCCGCGTACGTACTCCTCGCCGGTGTCCAGATCGGCGAGCCCGACCAGCTCGCAGTTCTGTACGTTGCCGCGGTCGCCGTAGTTGCTGATCTGCGCCCGGCAGTCGTCCATGTCGGCGCCCGAGTAGATGCCGGGGTAGTTGTACTTGGTGTACGAGGAGCCGCCGGTGCCGGTGCCGTCTCCGGCCGCCATGTGGTTGATGACGGAGTCGACGACGACCTTGACGCCGGCCGCGTGGCAGGTGTTCACCATGTTCGAGAAGGCGGCGCGGTCACCGAGCCGCCCGGCGATCTTGTAGCTGACGGGCTGGTACGAGGTCCACCACTGGCCGCCCTGGATGTGCTCCTGGGGCGGCGAGACCTGTACGTAGCCGTAGCCGGCCGGGCCGAGGGTGCTCGTGCACGCCTTGGCTATGGAGTCGAAGCGCCACTCGAAGAGTACGGCGGTGACGTCCTTGCCACCGGGCGGCGCCGCCTGGGCGGACCCGGCGGGGACCGTGAGCGCGGCTGCGGCGCCCGCCACGAGGGCGAGCGAGGCGGCCAGAGTTCTGCGAGCCATTCGGTTCCTCCAACAACACTGGTGGGGGGAGGTGCGGGTGACGGTGATGCGGCTCTCTGCGGTGGTGCGGTGGTGCGGCTCTGTGCATGAGTGGTGCGGTGGTGCGGCTCTGTGCATCAGTGGTGCGGAAAGGGTCAGTGGTACCGGGGCACGCGCGCTCCCGCGGTGGAGCCGCGTACCACCAGCTCGGGCTGGAAGACATACTCGGTGCGCTGCATGGGGCTGCCCGCCATCTCCTCCAGCAGCGCGGCGACGGCCGCCGCGGCCATCGCCCGCACCGGCTGTCTGACCGTGGTCAGCGGAGGGTCGGTGAAGGCGATCAGCTGCGAGTCGTCGTACCCCACGACCGAGATGTCGTACGGCACTCCGAGCCCGCGCTCCCTGGCCGCCCGCACCACACCGAGCGCCATCAGATCGCTGGCGCAGACGATGCCGGTGCAGCCGAGCCCGAGCAGCGCGTCCGCCGCGACCTGCCCGCCCTCGACGCCGAACAGCGTGGAGCACACCAGCTCCTCGGCCTCGCCCCAGGCCAGTCCCAGCAGCCCGACGGACGCGTCGAGGAAGCCCTCGCGCTTGCGCCGGGACGGTACGTACCGCTGCGGTCCGGTCGCGAGCCCGATCCTGCGGTGTCCCAGCTCGGCGAGGTGGCCGACGGCCATCCGTACGGCCGCGTGGTCGTCCGCCGAGACGAAGGGCGCGCTGACACGCTCGTTGTAGCCGTTGATCAGTACGTACGGCACACCGCGCGCGGCGAGCGCGGCGTAGCGCGCCGGGTCGGCCGAGGTGTCGGCGTGCAGCCCGGAGAGGAAGACGATGCCGCCGACGCCCCGCTCCACGAGCTGTTCGACCAGCTCGTCCTCGGTGGCGCCGCCGGGCAGCTGGGTGCAGAGCACCGGGGTGTGGCCGTGCCCGGCCAGGACCTGTTCGACGGCCTGGGCGAAGGCCGGGAAGACCGGGTTGGTGAGTTCGGGGGTCACCAGCCCGATCAGCCCGGCGCCGCGGTGCTTCGGGCCGCGTGCGGAGCGCTCCTGCCGTGGGTCCCGTAACTCCCGCCCGTCGCGCTCGCCCCGCTCGCCCCTCTCGTGCCCGAGGGTGTCGAGCGCCGCGAGCACCCGCTGACGCGTCGTGTCCGCGACGCCCGGCCTGCCGTTCAGGACCCGGCTGACGGTCGCCTCGCTCACCGACGCCCGGCCCGCTATGTCAGCGAGCCTCGGCGTACCGGCGGTGAGACGTCCGTCGCCGCCCGGCGGCAGGAGGTCGTTCACACCGTCCACCACACCGTGGTGTCGGCGGGCAGTTCGGCCCCGGTACCGTCCACGGTCACCGGGCCGCTGGCCACCAGCAGCCGGCCGTGTGCGGGGATCCGTACCGCCGTGCCGGTCGTGTTGACCGTGCAGACGAAGCCGGGCCTGGCGAAGGCCAGCACGCCCTCGGGCGCGTCCAGCCACTCCACCGTGTCGCCCGCGCCCAGCCCCGGGTGCTCCTTGCGCGCGGCCAGCGCCGCCCGGTACAGCTCCAGGGTGGAGCCGGGGTCGCCGGTCTGCGCCTCGACGCTGAGCGCGCCCCAGCCCTCCGGCTGCGGCAGCCAGCTGCCCCCGCCGCCGAAGCCGTACGAACTGCCCTCGCGCGTCCAGGGGATGGGCACGCGGCAGCCGTCGCGGAAGCCGTCCTGGCCGTCCGCGCGGAAGTACGACGGGTCCTGCCTGGCCTCGTCGGGCAGGTCGGTGACATCGGGCAGCCCGAGTTCCTCGCCCTGGTAGACATAGGCGGAGCCGGGCAGGGCCAGCATCAGCAGCGTCGCCGCGCGCGCCCGGCGCAGTCCGAGCGTACGGTCGCCGGCCTCGCGGGTCTGGGTGCCGCCGCCGGGCGGGCTCGCGAAGCGGGTGGCGTGCCGGGTGACATCGTGGTTGGAGAGCACCCAGGTGGCGGGGGCGCCGACGGGGCGCATCGCGGCGAGCGAGACATCGATGACCTCGCGCAGCTCGGAGCCCACCCATGAGGTGCCCAGATACTGGAAGTTGAACGCCTGGTGCAGCTCGTCGGGGCGTACGTAGTTCGCGGTGCGCTCGACGGTCGGCGTCCACGCCTCGGCGACGGCGATCCGGTCGCCGGGGTACTCGTCGAGGATCCTGCGCCACTGCCGGTAGATCTCGTGCACACCGTCCTGGTCGAAGAACGGCATGGCGTCGTTGCCGAGCAGCCTGAGCTGGCCGGCGCCGCCGATGTCGGGCAGGCCCGCCGCCTTCACCAGGCCGTGGGCGACATCGACGCGGAAGCCGTCGACGCCCATGTCCAGCCAGAAGCGCAGGATCGAGCGGAACTCGTCGGCGACGGCCGGGTGGTCCCAGTTGAAGTCGGGCTGCTCGGGTGCGAAGAGATGCAGATACCAGTCGCCGGGGGTGCCGTCCGGGTCGGTGGTCCTGGTCCAGGCGGGGCCGCCGAAGATGGACTCCCAGTCGTTGGGCGGGAGTTCGCCGTCCGCGCCCTTTCCGGGACGGAAGTGGTAGCGCTCGCGCAGCGGGGAGCCGGGGCCCTCGCGCAGGGCGCGCTTGAACCACTCGTGCGCGTCGGAGGAGTGGTTGGGGACGAGATCGACGATGACGCGCAGATTCAGCTCGTGGGCGTCGCGGATCAGCGCGTCGGCGTCCAGCAGGGTGCCGAACATCGGGTCGATGGCCCGGTAGTCGGCGACGTCGTAGCCCGCGTCGGCCTGGGGGGAGGCGTAGAAGGGGCTGAGCCAGACGGCGTCGACGCCCAGGTCCCTGAGGTACGGCAGCCGGCGGCGCACCCCGTCGAGATCGCCCATTCCGTCGCCGTTGCCGTCGGCGAAACTGCGTGGATAGACCTGGTAGATCACCGCGTCCCGCCACCAGCCGTGGCGGTGGCCCGGGGCGTCGTCGGACGTGCCGGTCAGAGGGGCAGCGAGGTGCTGGGTCATGTCGTCCCTGTGGTGTCTGGGGGGTGGGAGCGGCGCGCGGCCTGGTGGGTCCTGCGCGCCGCCGTCGTCGTACGGACTCGGTGGTAAGGGCAAGGCCGTTCAGCCCTTGACGGCACCGGCTGACATGCCGGTGACGAGATGGCGCTGTGCGAAGAGGAAGACCAGCGCGGCCGGGATGGCGATGAGGACGGACGCGGCGGTCATCGGGCCCCACTGGGCGCCGTACTGGTTGACGAACTTCTGGAGGCCGCCCGCGAGCGTGAGGTTCTCGTCGCCGACCATGAAGGCGGAGGCGTAGGCGACTTCGCCCCAGGCGGTGATGAACGAGTAGAACGCGGTCACCGCGAGCCCCGGCCTGGCGAGCGGCAGGATCAGCCGGCGGAAGGTGCCGAACGGGGTCATCCCGTCCACCATGCCGGACTCGTCGATCTCCCGGGGAATGGTGTCGAAGAAGCCCTTCATCATCCAGGCGCAGAACGGTACGGCGATGGTGAGATAGGTGATCACCAGCCCGGCCGACTGATTGAGCAGCCCGAGGCCCGCCATGATGTTGTAGATCGGCACGATCAGGACGGCGACCGGGAACATCTGAGTGACCAGCAGCGTCCACATCAGTCCGCGTTTGCCGGGGAAGCGGAAGCGGCTGACGGCGTAGCCGGTGGTGGCGGCGACGAACACCCCGAGCAGGGTGGTGAGTCCCGCGATGAGCAGGGAGTTGCCGAACCAGGTGAGGAACGGGGTGTCCCGCAGCAGGTTGGTGTAGTTCTCGAACGTCGTCTCTTTGAAGAAGTCCGTGGTCGTGGCGTAGCTCGCGGGCTTGAGCGAGGTCAGGAAGACCCACAGCACCGGGAAGACGGCGATCACGGACGCGACGATCAGGGTCACGTGCAGCGCGACCGAGGCCAGCGGTGAACGGTCGCCGCGGCGCCGGACGTTGACGGTCGGTTCAGGGGCGGCAGCGGTCACCACGTATCTCCCTGCTTACGGAGGACGCGCCGGTAGACGGCGGCGAAGAGCATCAGGAGGACGAGGATCAGGACGCCCCAGGTGGAGGACTGCGCGTAGTCGCGGGGGCTGATCTCGAAGGAGAACTTGTACGCCTGGGTGACCAGGATCTGGGTCGCCTCGCCGGGTCCGCCGCGGGTCAGCAGGAAGATCACCGGGAACATGTTGAAGGTCCAGATGGTGGAGAGCAGGATCACGGTCGTACTGACCGAGCGCAGCCCCGGCAGGGTGATGTGGCGGAACCGCTGCCAGGCGTTGGCGCCGTCCATCTCGGCGGCCTCGTACATCTCCCCCGGGATGGACTGGAGTCCGCCGAGGAGCGCGACCATCATGAAGGGCACGCCGAGCCAGATGTTCACGGCGATGACCGAGAATTTCGCCATGGTCGGGTCGTTGAGCCAGGGCACGGCGTCGATGCCGCCGCCCGCGAGCAGCTTGTTGAGGAAGCCGCGGTCCTCGTTGTAGAGGAAGCGCCAGGCGAAGACGGAGACGAAGCCGGGGACGGCCCAGGGCAGGATCAGCAGCATCCGGTAGAAGGAGCGGCCGGCGATCCTGCGGTTGAGGATATTGGCGAGGCCGAGGCCCAGCGCGAAGGTGAGGCTGACGCAGGAGACCGTCCACACCAGGGTCCAGCCGAGGGTGCCGAGGAACTGATCGCCCGTCAGCGCGTCGGTGTAGTTGTCGAGGCCGACGAACTCGTAGCTGGCGGGCAGGTGGTTGACACCGATGCTGCGCTCGACATTGCGCTCGTTGGCGTCGGTGAGCGACAGATAGATGCCGCGGACCAGCGGATATCCGATGATCACGCCGATCACGGCCACCACCGGGGCGACCATGGCCCAGGCGTACCAGTGGGTCGAGACACCGCGCCGGAGTCTCGTCGACACCCGGGGTCCGTCGGGTGCCTTGCCAGTGCCGCGGCCGCGGCCGCGGGCGAGGTCATCGCCCGCGGCCGGCGCCACCGACTGGCTGGTGTGGACAGCCATCAGCCGGCCCGCCTTCCTTCCCGTTACCTGTTACTTCCAGCCCTTGAGCAGCTTGCGGTAGGAGTCACCGGTGGCCTTGGCGCCCTTGTCGGGGGTGCTCTGGCCGGTGAGGACCTTGGTGTACTCGGTCACCAGCGGCGCGAAGAGGCTGCCGGTCTCCGGGATCCAGGGGCGCTCGACGGCCTTGTCCACGACCGGCTTGAAGAAGCCGACGATCTCGTTGTCCGCGACGCCCGGCTGGGAGTAGACGGACGTACGGGTCGGGAGCAGGCTCAGCTCCTTGGCGACCTTGGCCTGGCTCTCGGCGGAGGTCATGTACTCGGTGAACGCGTAGGAGGCGTCCAGGTTCTTGGAGCCCGCGTAGACGGCGAGGTTGTGGCCGCCCTGCGGGGCGCCCTGCGCGACGGAGCCGGCCGGTACGGGGGCGACGCCCAGATTGGCCTTGTCCTTGAACTGCGCGCCGCCGTAGGTGTCGGTGACGGCCCAGGGGCCGTTGATGATCATCGCGACATCGCCGTCCTTGAAGGCCGACTGCATGTTCTCCCAGCCGTCGGTGGCGTCGGTCTTGGCGGCGCCGGAGTCGACCAGGTCCTTGACGACGGTCATGGCCTTGACGCCGGCCGGGTTGTCGACGGTGACGGTCTTGTTCTTCGCGTCGACCATGTCGCCGCCCTCGCCGTAGAGGAAGGAGAGGAACCAGTAGGCGTCGTCACCGCGCAGATAGAGACCGGTCTTGCCGGTCTTGTCCTTGATCGTCTTCGATACGGTCTTCAACTCGGCGACGGTCGTGGGGACTTCGACGCCCGCGTCCTTGAAGATCTTCTTGTTGTAGAAGATGCCCATGGAGTCGATGACCTGCGGCGCGGCATAGGTCTTGCCGTTGTACTTCGTGGAGGCGGCGGCCTGCGCGAGGAAGTCCTTCTCGTCCTTCAGCGCCGGGGTGCCGTCCAGCGGGGCGAGATAGCCGAGATCGGCGAACTCGGGGGTCCAGGCGACCTCGGAGCGGATCACGTCGGGAGCCCCGGAGCCGGACTGCGCGGCGTTCTTGAACTTGTTCTGGGCGTCACCGAAGGGCACGTTGACATATGTGACGTCGACCTTCGGGTGCTTCTTCTCGAAGTCCTCGGCGAGCTGCTTGAAGACCTTGTCCTCGCTGCCCACGGTCGAGGTGTCCCACCAGGTGACCGTTCCCGAAAGCTCGCCGCCCGAGCTCTTGTCGCTGCCTGCGTCGCTGTCACTGCCGCAGGCGGTCGCCGCGAGGGCCAGGGTCGCGGCCAGGGCGGTGGCCGTTATGCCACGTCGCATCCGAACTCCTTCAACTGCCGTACCGCTCCGTCGCGGCGCCGGGTCGGACGTGAACGTAACAGCCTTGCAAGATGGCCGAAAGACCTTGCGGAATATTTCTGCAAGGCGGGGCGATCGTTACCGGCATGTGTCCTGTCGATTGCCGGCCACCCTCTTGACGGGAACCCACAGGACCTGGCAGGGAGGGACGGCGCAGGTCAGTGCCGGTCCCGGCGCGGTCACGGGCCCTCTGCGGCGGGGCGGCGGGAAGGCTTCGCAAGATCTTGCAAGGGCTTGCCGCGCCTGCCCGGCCCCAGGCACGGTGGGCAATCCGACATACGCCCGGTACAGTCCACTGACATGACCGCACGGCTTGCCGATATCGCAACTCAGGCGGGGGTCAGCGAAGCGACGGTCAGCCGCGTACTGAACGGCAAACCCGGGGTTGCCGCGACCACCCGCGAGTCCGTACTCGCCGCGCTCGACGTCCTCGGTTACGAACGTCCCGTACGGCTGCGCCGGCGCAGCGCCGGGCTGGTCGGGCTGATCACCCCCGAGCTGGAGAACCCCATCTTCCCGGCCCTGGCGCAGGTCATCGGCCAGGCGCTGACCCGGCAGGGCTACACACCGGTGCTGGCGACCCAGACCCCCGGCGGCTCCACCGAGGACGAGCTGACGGAGATGCTCGTCGAACGCGACGTCTCCGGCATCATCTTCGTCTCCGGGCTGCACGCCGACACCTCCGCCGATATGCGGCGCTACGAGAAGCTGCGCGCCCAGGGCGTGCCGTTCGTGCTGGTGGACGGTTTCTCGCCGAAGGTCCAGGCGCCCTTCATCTCGCCCGACGACCGGGCGGCCATGCGGCTCGCGGTGACCCATCTCGTCTCGCTGGGCCACCAGCGGATCGGACTCGCCGTCGGCCCCCGGCGCTTCGTGCCGGTCCTCCGCAAGATCGAGGGTTTCAGCGCCACGGTCCAGGAGTTGCTGGGGCTCTCCTCCGAGGAGACGGACGAACTGATCCAGCAGTCGCTGTTCACTCTGGAGGGCGGCCAGGCGGCGGCCTCCGCGCTGATCGAACGCGGCTGTACGGCGGTGGTGTGCGCGAGCGACATGATGGCCCTCGGCGCGATCAGGGCCGCACGCCGGCTCGGTCTCGATGTACCCCGGGACCTGTCGGTCGTCGGTTTCGACGACTCGCCCCTCATAGCCTTCACGGATCCGCCGCTGACGACGATCCGCAAGCCGGTGCCCTCGATGGGCCAGGCAGCGGTCCGTACGCTCCTGGAGGAGATCGGCGGTACGCCCGCCCCGCACAGCGAGTTCGTCTTCATGCCGGAGCTGGTGGTACGCGGTTCGACCGCCTCGGGTCCTGTCCCGGGACCCCAGGGAATATCAGGGTCACGAAGTCGTCCGTAGGGTGTAGCGAATGCGGCCCGAACCCGTCCAGGGGATGATCGGTCGGGAACGGGAATCTGGCAGACTCTCACGCTATGGGTGAATCGACCGTGAAGACACAGGAAGGCCTGCGCGGCCGTACGGCGACCCCGTCACCCATCCCTGAAGAGGAGGCGGCCGGGGGCGCGGCCACGGCGGCGGACGCGAGCACCGAGGCGACCGGCGACCGTACCCTGCTCCAGCGTCTCAGGGCGCCCCGCCGTCCGCGCATCTGGTTCGAAATCCTGCTGATCGCGGTGAGTTACTGGACGTACTCCCTCATCCGCAACGCGGTCCCGGAGCAGAAGGCCAAGGCCCTGCGGAACGCGGACTGGATCTGGGAGGCGGAGAAGACGCTCGGCATCGCGGTCGAGCAGACCATCAACCACGCGATGAATTCGGTGACGTGGCTGATCGTCGGCATGAACTACTACTACGCGACGCTGCACTTCATCGTCACGATCGGGGTGCTGATCTGGCTCTTCCGCCGCCACCCCGGCCGGTACGCCGCCGCCCGGCTGGTGCTCTTCGCCACCACGGCGGTCGCGCTGCTCGGTTACTACCTGTACCCCCTCGCGCCGCCGCGGCTGATGAACGGGCAGCACTTCATCGACACCGTGCTGCGCCACGAGACCTGGGGCTCGATGGCCTCCGGCGACCTCAAGCACATGTCGAACCAGTACGCGGCGATGCCGTCGATGCATATCGGCTGGTCGCTCTGGTGCGGGCTGACCATCTTCGCGATCGCCTCGGCGCCCTGGGCGAAGATACTCGGCCTGCTCTACCCGGCGATAACACTGCTGGTGATCGTCGCCACCGCGAACCACTTCTGGCTGGACGCGGTGGGCGGCTTGCTCTGTCTGGCGTTCGGCATCGCGGTCTCGTACGCCTGGTACGGCTCGCCTCCGTACCGGCTGCCCCGCCATGTCGACGACGACCGGCCACGCCGCCCGCAGACCGCCTGACGGTACGAGGCGGTACGCGGGGGTACGAGGCGGTACGCGAGGCGGGCTGACGCGGACCCCCGGGCTCAGGTCGCCGCCCCGTAGAACAGCTCCTCCACCACCGCCCGCGCCCTGCGCGTCGTACGCCGGTAATCGTCCAGCATGGCGCCCACACGGCCCGGCCCGTACCCCAGATAGCGTCCCATCGCGCCCAGTTCGCGCCCGTCCGACGGGAAGGTGTCGCCCGGCCGGCCCCTGACCAGCATCACACCGTTACGGACCCGGGTCGCCAGCACCCACGCCTCGTCCAGGATCTGGGCGTCCTCCGTGGAGATCAGTTCCGCCGCGCGGGCCGCCGCCAGGGCCTCCCGGGTGCGGGTGGTGCGCAGACCCGGTTCCGCCCAGCCGTGCCGCATCTGGAGCAGCTGGACCGTCCACTCGACATCGGAGAGACCGCCCCGGCCCAGTTTGGTGTGGAGGGTCGGATCGGCGCCGCGCGGCAGCCGTTCCGTCTCCATCCGCGCCTTGAGCCGGCGGATCTCCCGTACCGCGTCCTCGCCCAGGCCCTCCGCCGGATACCGCAGCGGATCGACCAGTTCGATGAAGCGGCGGCCGAGTTCGGCGTTCCCCGCCATCGGCTCCGCGCGCAGCAGCGCCTGGCTCTCCCAGACCAGCGACCAGCGCCGGTAGTACGCCGCGTAGGAGGCGAGCGTACGGACCATCGGGCCGCTCTTGCCCTCCGGCCGCAGATCCGCGTCGATCAGCAGCGGCGGGTCGGAGCTGGGGACTTGGAGCAGCCGCCGCATCTCGGCGACCACCTCGTTCGCGGCGCGCGCCGCCTCGTGCTCGCTGACGCCCTCGCGCGGCTCATGGACGAAGAGCACATCCGCGTCGGAGCCGTAACCCAGCTCATGGCCGCCGAACCGGCCCATGCCGATGACCGCGAAGCGGGTGGGCAGCGTGTCGCCCCACTGCTCGCGTACGACGGCCCGCAGGGCGCCCGCGAGAGTCGCCGCGTTCAGATCGGTGAGCGCGTTGCCGACCCGGTCGACCAGCTCCCCCGGATCCTCCTCGGCCGGGCTGTCCTCCGTACCGTACGAGCCGATGATGTCCGCCGCGGTCGTACGGAACAGCTCGCGCCTGCGCATCCCGCGGGCCGCCGCGACCGCGCCCTCCGCCGTCTCCGCGCGCCCGACCGCCGCCAGGACCTCCTGCTCCAGCGGCTCACGGCCGCGCGGCGCGAGCCCCTGCGGGTCGCCGAGGATGGCGACCGCCTCGGGCGCCCGGAGCAGCAGGTCGGGGGCGAGCCGGCCGGCCGAGAGCACCCGCGCGAGATTCTCCGCCGCGGCCCCCTCGTCGCGCAGCAGCCGCAGATACCAGGGCGTCTTACCGAGCGCGTCCGACACCTTGCGGAAGCCGAGCAGCCCGGCGTCGGGGTCGGCGGAGTCCGCGAACCAGCCGAGCAGCACCGGCAGCAGCGTCCGCTGGATCGCCGCCTTGCGGCTCACCCCGGACGACAGCGCCTCCAGATGCCGCAGCGCGGCGGCCGGGTCCGCGTAACCGAGCGCTTCGAGCCGCTGCCGGGCCGCCCGCGGACTGAGCCGGATCTCGCCGGGCGCGAGCTGGGCGACCGCGTCCAGCAGCGGCCGGTAGAACAGCTTCTCGTGCAGCCGCCGTACGACCGAGGAGTGCCGCCGCCAGGTCCGGTTCAGCTCGGCGACGGGATCGCCGCGCAGCCCGAGCGAGCGCCCGAGGCGGCGCAGATCCGCCTCGTCCTCGGGCACCAGATGAGTACGGCGCAGCCGGTAGAGCTGGATGCGGTGCTCCATGGCGCGCAGAAAGCGGTACGCCTCGTCCAGCTTCGCCGCGTCCGCCCGGCCCACATAGCCGCCCGCGGCCAGCGCGGCCAGCGCTTCGAGGGTCGAGCCGCTGTGCAGCGTGGCGTCGCTGCGGCCGTGGACCAGCTGGAGGAGCTGTACGGCGAACTCGACGTCCCGCAGCCCGCCGGGACCGAGCTTCAGCTCACGGTCCACCTGCCCCGGGGGGATGTTGTCGACGACGCGACGGCGCATCTTCTGCACGTCGGAGACGAAGTGCTCACGCTCGGAGGCCTGCCACACCAGCGGGGACACCGCCTCGATGTACTGGGCGCCGAGCATCGGATCGCCCGCGACGGCACGGGCCTTCAGCAGCGCCTGGAACTCCCAGGTCTTGGCCCAGCGCTGGTAGTACGCGCGATGGCTGCTCAGGGTCCGTACGAGCGGCCCGTTACGGCCCTCGGGGCGCAGATTGGCGTCGACCGGCCAGATGGAGCCCTCGATGGTCGACTCGGAGCAGATCCGCATCAGATGGGACGCCAGCCGGGTCGCCGCCTGGATGGCCTTGCCCTCGTCGATCCCCTCGGCCGCGCCGCCCACCCCGTCGGCCGGCTCGCCGACGAAGATCACGTCCACGTCCGAGACGTAGTTCAGCTCATGGCCGCCGCACTTGCCCATCGCGATCACCGCGAGCCGGCACAGCGCGGCGTCCTCGGGCGCGGCCGCCTTCGCGATCGCGAGGGCGGCGCGCAGGGTCGCGGTCGCCAGATCGGCCAGCTCGGCGGCGGTCTGCGCGTAGTCCGCCGTCCCGCAGACATCCCTGGCGGCTATGGCCAGCAGACAGCGGCGGTAGGCGACCCGCAGCGATTCCGGGTCGGTCGCCTCGGCGAGTCCGTGCTCGAACTCCTCGACCCCCGGGTGCAGATCGGACAGCTCGTAGGTGACCAGCACCTGCCAGTCCCCGGGATGTCTGGCCAGATGGTCCCCGAGCGCCTCCGACGCGCCGAGCACCCCGAGCAGCCGGTCCCGCAGCGGCTTCGCCGCGACCAGGGTGTCCAGCAGCACCCGTAGCTCCTCGGGCCGCTGCGCCTCGGCCAGCCTGACGAGCCCGCGCAGCGCGAGATCGGGGTCCGCGGTGGCGCCGAGCGCGTCGAGGAGTATCGGATCGGACTGTACGAGTGACATCGCGGGGGCGTCGAGCAGCCGCTCGGCGGCGGAGGGATCGGTGAAGCCGTGCCGCAGCAGGCGGGTGAACGTACTGCTCCTGCGTCCCGGCAGTGCCATATTCACCGTCTCCTGTCCACCACGATCCCGTCCCGCCAAGCTCCAGAAGTGAGACTAGTCCCAGGTCGAAGCCGAGGAGCGATGAGTCCCGGCCGTGCCGTCGGTCCTTATGTACGGCAGAGATACGGCAGAGACAGCAGAGATATACGCAGCCCCGGAGATACGGCCGACGCATGGCGTCGCGAGAGGACCGCACCATGGCGCTCAAGGAACCCCGCACCGAACTGGACACCCGTTACGGCGAGCCGCAGGCCGTCGCCACCCCCTGGGCGGAGGCCGAGGGCCTGCTCGCCGAGGCCGAGCTGTTCTGGCTGTCGACCGTACGGCCCGAAGGCCGCCCGCATGTCACCCCGCTGCTGGCCGTCTGGGCGGACGGCGCGCTGTACTTCTGCACCGGCGAGGCCGAGCGGAAGGCCCTGAATCTGGCCCGGAACCCGGAGGTGGTGCTCACGACCGGCGTGAACGCCCTCCACGGCGGCTGCGACCTGGTGATCGAGGGCACGGCGGTCCGGGTGACCGACGAGCCCCGGCTGACCGCGCTCGCCACGCTGTGGGAGGCGAAATACGGCGCGGAGTGGCACTTCGACGTGCGGGACGGCGGGTTCGCGGGCGGGCACGGCGTGGCCCTGGTCTTCGAGGTCGCGCCCCGCACGGCCTTCGGCTTCGGCAAGGCCCCGTACAGCCAGACGCGCTGGCGGTTCTGACGGCGGCGGTCGCGCGGGAACGGACTCCGGGCCGGCGGTACGAAGCCCCGCCGGCCCGGATCGGATCACACCCGGCGCCCTACAGCACCGGCAGGTTCTTCTTCAGCTCGAAGGCCGTCACCTCGGAGCGGTACTCCTCCCACTCCTGCTTCTTGTTGCGCAGGAAGAAGTCGAAGACATGCTCGCCGAGCGTCTCCGCGACCAGCTCGCTGCGCTCCATCAGGGAGATCGCCTCGCCCAGGTTCTGCGGCAGCGGCTCGATGCCCATCGCGCGGCGCTCCGCGTCCGAGAGGGCCCATACGTCGTCGTCGGCGCCCGCCGGGAGTTCGTAGCCCTCCTCGATGCCCTTGAGGCCGGCGGCGAGCAGTACCGCGTACGCCAGATAGGGGTTGGCGCCCGAGTCGATGGAGCGGACCTCGACCCGCGCGGAGCCGGTCTTGCCCGGCTTGTACATCGGGACGCGGATCAGCGCGGAGCGGTTGTTGTGGCCCCAGCAGATGTACGAGGGGGCCTCGCCGCCCGAGCCCGCGGTACGGCTGGAGCCGCCCCAGATGCGCTTGTACGAGTTGACCCACTGGTTGGTGACGGCCGAGATCTCCGCCGCGTGCTTGAGCAGCCCGGCGATGAAGGAGCGGCCGACCTTCGACAGCTGGTACTCGGCGCCCGACTCGTAGAAGGCGTTGCGGTCCCCCTCGAAGAGGGAGAGATGGGTGTGCATGCCCGAGCCCGGGTATTCGGAGAACGGCTTCGGCATGAAGGTCGCCTGCACGCCCTGCTCCAGCGCGACCTGCTTCATGACCAGGCGGAACGTCATGATGTTGTCCGCGGTGGAGAGCGCGTCCGCGTACCGCAGATCGATCTCCTGCTGGCCCGGGGCGCCCTCGTGGTGGCTGAACTCCACCGAGATGCCCATGGATTCGAGCATCGTGATCGCCTGGCGCCGGAAGTCCATGCCGACGTTCTGCGGGGTGTGGTCGAAATAGCCGGAGCTGTCGGCGGGCGTGGGGCGTGAGCCGTCGACCGGCTTGTTCTTCAGCAGGAAGAACTCGATCTCGGGGTGGGTGTAGAAGGTGAAGCCCAGATCCGAGGTCTTCGCGAGCATCCGCTTGAGCACATAGCGCGGGTCCGCGAAGGACGGCGAGCCGTCGGGCATCAGGATGTCGCAGAACATCCGGGCCGTGCCGGGGGCCTCCGCGCGCCAGGGCAGTATCTGGAACGTGCCCGGGTCGGGCTTGGCGATCATGTCGGACTCGTACACCCGGGCGAAGCCCTCGATCGCCGACCCGTCGAAGCCCATGCCCTCGTCGAAGGCCTGCTCCAGCTCGGCGGGCGCGACGGCGACCGACTTCAGGAAGCCGAGCACGTCGGTGAACCACAGGCGTACGAAGCGGATGTCGCGCTCTTCGAGCGTACGGAGCACGAATTCCTGCTGCTTATCCATATTAGCCGTCCTACCCATCCTTGCTGGTCAGGCCACCTGCTCCCATGCCGCGGGGCACCCCGGGGGCACCCGAGCATCCCACCACACGATTTCCGGCGCGTTGCGAACCCCCGTCCAACGCTCCGCGTCGTGCGTGTGTACGGGCCTGCCGCCCATAGTGCCTGTTCGTCCGATGCCCATGAAACAGGCGGCCGCAATCCATTGTGCGCGAGATCGGTGCGGAAGATCGACTCCGGCGCCGGTCAGCCACCGGTGTGCCGGACGGGGGTGTCCGACCAGCCCAGGGGGTACGGCTCGGTGTCCTCGCCCGGGACCGCCGGCTCCCCGCCCGCCTCGGTGAACGCGGTGAGCGCGCCGACCAGGGCGGTGCGCTGCTCGGGGGTGAGCCGCTCGACGATCGCGGAGATCTCGCGGTGGCGTACGGCGGTGACCCGGTCGACGAGCGTGCGGCCCTCCGGGGTCAGCCGCAGCATCGTCTCGCGGCGGTTGCACGGGTTGCTCTGCCGGGTCGCCAGGCCCGCGACGATCAGCCGATCGAGCATCCGCATGGCGGTCGACGGATTCACCCCGAGCCGCTCGGCGATGTCGACCAGTTTGGCGTCGCCGTGGGCGGCGAGGACCGCGAGCAGCCGGAACTGCGGCAGGGTGACCCGTTCCGCGACGGCCGCGAGGGACCGCGCCGACACCTTCACCAGCAGCCGGGACGCGGTCAGCATGGCGTGCGTCACCGCGTCGGCATCCGCCGGGCCCCGCGGATCCCGCGCGGGCGGCTCCGGCTGCGGGTGCGGCTGTCGGTGCGGCTGCGGATCCTCGGCCATGCCTCTTTGTACCCCGGCCGCGTCCGGTTCGTACCGTCTGGGGTGCCGGAGGGGAACCGGAACCGGCTCCTCACTGCTGCGGCGGGGGTATACGCACTACGATCTGCGCCCATGGGGGGATCGCGGCCCGGCCACATACGCGTCTCGCGTCCCGCGGCACTGCTGAGTGCCGTGGCGACGCTGTTCGCCGCGCTCTTCCTCTGTCTGGGCACTGACCCGGGCGGGACGAGGGACCACCACCCGGACGGTCCGGTGACGGCGGCGAGCGGCACCGCGTACGGTCCGGCCGCCGGGCCCGCGTTCCGGGCCAAGGCCCCGGCGGAGGCCCGTTACACCTGTCCGTACGACAAGGGCGACTGCGGGCTCTTCCCGCGTCAGAGCCCGGCCGTGCTCACCGTCCCGCCGCCGGCCACCCCGCTCGCCGGCGATGTCCAGCCCTCGCACCTCGAACCGCCGTACCCCACCGGCCAGGTGCCCCGCTCCGGAGCGCTCGCCCGCGCGCCGGATCTCCACGTCCTTCAAGTACTGCGGACGTAGCCGGGCCCCACACCCGTGGCCGGGCCCCACCCCTGTCCGCAGCCGGGCCTTTCTCCGCACCGGGTTCCCGAATATCCCGAACCACGTTCCGTGGTCACGCAGTTATCCGCGTTCCGCAGTTATCGCAGAAGGACACACACCATGGCTTCCAAGTCCCAGTCCGCCGAGCGCAAGGCCCGAATAGAGGAGATGCGCCGCGTCGAGCGGGCCCGTGAGCGGCGCAGCCGCATCATCACGATCACGGCGAGCGCCGTCGTGGTGGCCGCCCTCGTCGCCGGTGGCGCCTATCTCCTCAACAAGGAGTCGGACAAGAAGGAGCAGGAGCAGGCGGCGGCCAAGGCGCCCGTGAAGGACGAGAAGTCCTGGGACGCCAAGAAGCTCGGCCGTAACCATGTCACCGAGGCGGTCTCGTACCCGATGACCCCGCCCGTGGGCGGTGACCACCACCAGGTCTGGATGAACTGCCAGGGCGACGTCTACAAGGACCCGATCGAGAATGTGAACGCGGTGCACTCACTGGAGCACGGCGCGGTCTGGGTCACATACAACGACAAGGCCTCCGACGCCGATGTGAAGGCGCTCGGCGAGAAGGTGGAGAAGACCCCCTACTCGTTCATGAGCCCGGTGAAGGACCAGGCGGGCGGCATCATGCTGAGCGCGTGGGGCAAGCAGGTCACGGTGGACAGCGCCGCCGACCCGCGCGTGGACCAGTTCTTCACGAAGTACGTGCAGGGCGAGCAGACGCCTGAGCCGGGCGCCGCCTGCACGGGCGGAATGGGCGCACAGTGACGGCGCAGAGCGCGCCCGAGCCGACGGCCGCCGCCGATACGGCTGATGCGGCTGATACGGCTGATACGGCTCGTCCGGCGCGCAAGGTGACGCGTACCCAGTGGGCGGCGATCACCGCTGTCGTCCTGGCGCTGGTCTTCGCCGGTACGGCGGCGGTGGCCTCGGCCGGGCGTGACGGCGGCCCCGCCGCGCCCCGTACCCCGACGGCGGATTCGGCGGACGCGGGCTTCGCCCGTGACATGGCGGTCCACCACCAGCAGGCGGTGGAGATGTCGTTCATCGTGCGGGACAGCACGGACGACGAGGAGGTGCGCCGGCTGGCGTACGACATCGCCAACACCCAGGCGAACCAGCGCGGGATGCTGCTGGGCTGGCTGGACATGTGGGGACTGCCGAAGGTCGAGTCGGGCCGTGAGCCGATGGCCTGGATGTCCATGGACAAGAACATGGACCACGGCGACGGCGGCATGGACATGGGCTCGATGGACCACGGTGGCGCGGGCCACCAGGCCCAGGACGGCTCGCTGATGCCGGGCATGGCCACGAAGGCGGAGCTGGACCAGCTCACCAAGGCCCGGGGCAAGGCGGCCGAGATCCTCTATCTCCAGCTGATGACCGACCACCACCAGGGCGGGGTCGCCATGGCGCAGGGCTGCGTGGAGCTGTGCGCGCCCGGTACGGAGAAGAATCTCGCCGAGGGGATGGTCGCGGCGCAGCAGTCCGAGATGAAGCTGATGGCGGAGCTGCTCCAGGCACGCGGCGCGAAGCCGCGTACCGGCTGACGCGCGGGGCCGCCGGCTCCGCGGGGACCCGGCGGCCCGGCCCGGCCGTGGGGCGCGTGCGCGGTCTCAGCCCTCCCGCGTCCCGGGCGCCGGGGATCCGCCCGCCCGCCACACCAGCTCCGGCGGGCGGATCCCCGCGCACCGGGGCAGGCCCTTCGCGTCCGTCAGCGACAGCGTCGTCCCGGCGTCGCCCCCGGCACGCAGCTCCGGCGGCAGGTCCGCGAGGAAGAGCTTCGCGCGGCGGAACATCCGGAACGCCGCGATGTCCTCACCGGGCGGCAGCTCGCCCCAGGTCAGATAGACGAACCGCGCCCCGCGCCGGCCCTGGACATGGGGGCCGCGGAAATCGGGGCTGCCGTCGGGGGCCGTGGTCGTGTCGACGGGGATCTCGAAGGACGCCTCGGCCGCGTCGCCGCGTACCAGCTGGTCCGGGTCCGGGCCGCCGCCGCGCTGAGGGGCCACATGGACGTCCCGGAAACAGCCGCACGCACGGCCGGGCAGCTCGCGCCCGGTGATCCGCAGGGTCAGTCGTGCCATGCGCTCCGTCCGCCTTCCCGCCCCCGCCCGCCGGCACTCCTCCGCCCGCCTCACCGTCACCCGTTCGGGTGCTTGCGGTCGCCTCACCCGAACGGGTGCACGATGATGGATCTGGCTCGGGGTGGACGGCACTCAGGAGGCAGAAAACGATGACTACCGCCAAAGACATCATGCACCCCGGGGCCCAGTGGATCCCGGCCCACGAGACCCTGGACCGCGCCGCCCAGCTGATGCGTGAGCGGGATGTGGGCGCGCTCCCCATCGCCGACGCGAAGGAGCGGCTGGCCGGCATACTCACGGACCGCGACATCGTCGTCGGGTGTGTGGCGATGGGCCATGATCCGGCGGAGACGACGGCCGGTGAGATGGCGCACGGCACCCCTCGCTGGATCGACGCGAACGCGGACGTGGACCAGGTGCTGTACGAGATGCAGAGCCACCAGATACGCCGGCTGCCGGTGATCGAGGACAAGCGTCTCGTCGGAATGATCAGCGAGGCCGATCTGGCCCAGCACCTCACCGAAGGACAGCGCGCCTCCTGGATGGAGCAGGTCTACGCGCACGGCTGAGCCGCGGCGCGCCCCGCATCGTCCGTACCGGAACCGAGTGGGCTGCCCCACACGCCCACCCCGGGACATCGCGTCAATCAGACGATTACACTGGGCCCCGTGCCTCAACTACGTCTCGCTCTGAATCAGATCGACTCGACCGTCGGCGATCTCGCCGCGAACGCCGAGGCGATCGTGCACTGGACCCGGCACGCCGCCGAACAGGGAGCGCATCTCGTCGCGTTCCCCGAGATGGTGCTGACCGGCTACCCCGTCGAGGACCTCGCCCTGCGGTCGTCCTTCGTCGAGGCGTCCCGGGCCGCCGTGCGCGCGCTCGCGCGGCGCCTCGACGAGGAGGGCTTCGGCGAGCTGCCCGTCGTCGTCGGCTATCTGGACCGCTCCGAGTCGGCCCAGCCGCGCTACGGCCAGCCCGCGGGCGCCCCGCGCAACGCCGCCGCCGTACTGCACCGCGGCGCGGTCGTCCTCAACTTCGCCAAGCACCATCTGCCGAACTACGGCGTCTTCGACGAGTTCCGGTATTTCGTACCCGGCGACACCATGCCCGTCATCCGGGTCCATGGCGTCGATGTCGCGCTCGCGATCTGCGAGGACCTCTGGCAGGACGGCGGCCGGGTCCCGGCGGCCCGGTCCGCGGAGGCGGGGCTGCTGCTCTCGGTCAACGCCTCGCCGTACGAGCGCGAGAAGGACGACACCCGCCTCGACCTGGTGCGCAAGCGCGCGCAGGAGGCCGGCTGCACCACCGCGTATCTGGCGATGATCGGCGGCCAGGACGAGCTGGTCTTCGACGGCGACTCGATCGTCGTGGACAAGGACGGCGAAGTCGTGGCGCGCGCGCCGCAGTTCGCCGAGGGCTGTGTGGTCCTCGACCTCGATCTGCCCGCCGCCTCGCCGCAGGCGCCGACGGGCGTGGTGGACGACGGGCTGCGCATCGACCGGGTCGTCCTCTCCGAGGACCCGCTGCCCGCCTACGAGCCGGAGCTGACCGGCGGCTACGCCGAGCGCCTGGACGACGACGAGGAGGTGTACTCGGCGCTGGTGGTGGGCCTGCGCGCGTACGCCGCGAAGAACGGCTTCCGGTCCGTGCTGATCGGGCTCTCCGGCGGTATCGACTCCGCGCTCGTCGCCGCCATCGCCTGCGACGCGGTCGGCGCGCAGAACGTGTACGGCGTGTCCATGCCGTCGAGGTACTCCTCGGACCACTCCAGGGACGACGCGGCCGAGCTGGCCCGCCGCACCGGGCTCAACTTCCGTACGCACGCGATCGAGCCGATGTTCGGCGCGTACATGGGCGAACTCGGGCTGACCGGGCTCGCGGAGGAGAACCTCCAGTCGCGGCTGCGCGGCACGATGCTGATGGCGCTCTCCAACCAGGAGGGGCACATCGTTCTCGCCCCGGGCAACAAGTCCGAGCTGGCCGTGGGCTATTCGACGCTCTACGGCGACTCCGTCGGCGCGTACGGACCGATCAAGGACGTCTACAAGACGTCCGTGTTCCGGCTCGCCCGGTGGCGCAACCGCGCCGCCGAGGAGCGCGGCCAGACCCCGCCGATCCCGGAGACCTCGATCTCCAAGCCGCCGAGCGCCGAGCTGCGCCCCGGCCAGGTCGACACGGACTCGCTGCCCGACTACGACGTACTGGACCGGATCCTTGAGCTGTACGTCGACCGTGACCAGGGCATGGACGCGATCGTCGCGGCCGGCTTCGACGCGGAACTGGTCGCCAGGACGCTGCGGATGGTGGACACGGCGGAGTACAAGCGGCGCCAGTACCCGCCGGGCACCAAGATCTCGGCGAAGGGCTTCGGCAAGGACCGGCGGCTCCCGATCACGAACCGCTGGCGCGAACTGAGTTCGTAGCCGGCGTTCGTAGCCGACGCGGGGGGGGGGAGCCGCCGGGGCCAGGTCCTGTCCGGCCTACACCCGTTCCGTCGTCCCGGCCGCCGCCTCGGCCTTCGTCGTGGCCGAGGCGACGACCCGCGACGCCTCCGGCACCCGGTCGCCCCGGCCACCCCGGTCCAGCAGCCCCGCCGTCACCGCGATCGCCAGGCCGACGACCGCGAGCACCGCGCCGACCAGGGTCGGGGACAGCCAGCCCCAGCCCGCCGCGATCGCGACGCCGCCGAGCCAGGCGCCGCCCGCGTTGGCCAGGTTGAAGGCCGAGTGGTTGGAGGCGGAGGCGATCGTGGGGGCGTGCCTGGCCTTCTGCATGACGAGCATCTGGAGCGGAGTGGTCGTCATGAACCCGACCGCGCCCAGCACCACGACCGTCACCAGCGCCGCCCACTGGATGTGCGCGGTGAACCGGAAGGCGAGCAGGACGACGGCGAGCGTGCCGAGCGAGGCGTACAGGGTGGGCCGCAGCGCCCGGTCGGTCAGCGGCCCGGCCGCCAGCGCGCCCAGCGTCATACCGATGCCGAAGAGCGCGAGGACCAGTGTGACGGAGGACTCGCCGAAGCCCATCACCTCGGTCGTGATCGAGGCCAGATACGAGTAGACGGCGAAGACCCCGGCGAAGCCGAAGACGGCGGTCGCGAGGCCGAGCAGCACCTGACGGTCGCCGAGGGCGCGTATCTCGCGGCGCACGCTCTGGTGCGCCTCGACCGGTACGTACGGGATGAGCCGGGCGAGCGCCGCGAGCGCGATCAGGCCGATCACGGTCACCACCAGGAAGGTGGCGCGCCAGCCGAGGTGCTGGCCGAGCAGGGTGGCCGCCGGGACGCCGACGATATTGGCCACGGTCAGGCCCAGGAACATGGTCGCGACGGCCCGCGCCTGCCGGCCCTCGCGCACCAGCCGGGCGGCGACGACCGCGCCGACGCCGAAGAACGCGCCGTGCGGGAGCCCTGCGAGGAACCGGCCCGCCAGCAGCCAGCCGAAGCCGGGGGCGAGCGCCGAGCCGAGGTTTCCGATGACGAAGAGCCCCATGAGCAGGAGCAGCATCCGCTTGCGCGGGATACGGGAGCCGAGGGCGGTGAGCAGGGGGGCGCCGACGACGACACCGATCGCGTAGGCCGAGACCAGATATCCGGCGGTCGGCACGGACGTACCCAGATCGTCCGCGACATTGGGCAGCAGGCCCATCATCACGAACTCTGTCGTCCCGATGCCGAAAGCACTGACGGCCAGGGCGAACAGGGCGAGGGGCATCAAGAGACCTTCCGTGGTGGGGTTCGGGGGCAGGTTAAGTACCCCCACGGAACAAAGTCTCTCAGGCTTTCTATTCCGGCGGATGAACACCGGATTGCGCCCAGCACACCGGCCGGCGGAACCCCCGGGCTCGGCCCAGCGGCCTCAGCCCAGCCGCACGCGCGCCGCGATCGGCAGATGGTCGCTGTCCGTCGCGGGAAGGGTCCAGGACGAGGTCGGCTCGACGCCCTTCACCAGGATCTGGTCGATCCGGGCCAGCGGGAACGACGTCGGCCAGCTGAAGCCGTAACCGTCCCCGGCCGCGCCCTGGGTCGAGCGCATCTGGGAGGTCACGGCGTTGAGCGCGCGGTCGTTCATGGTGCCGTTCAGATCGCCGAGCAGGATCACCCGGCTCAGCGACTCGTCGGCGATGGCCTCGCCCAGCGCGTCGGCGCTCTTGTCACGCTGGCTGGCGGTGAAGCCCGCGTGCAGCTTGACCCGTACGGACGGGAGATGCGCCACATAGACGGCGACCCGGCCCTCCGGGGTGTTGACGGTGGAGCGCATGGCGCGGACCCAGCCCAGCCGGATGTCGACGGGCTCGGTCCCGGTCATCGGGTACTTGCTCCACAGACCGACCGTGCCCTGCACCGAGTGGTACTTGTACGTGCCGGCCAGCGCCTCGACATACGTCTGGACGACACTGGCCTTCAGCTCCTCCAGCGCCACCACATCGGCTCCGGACTCCGCCAGCTCGCGCGCGGTGCCCTCCGGGTCGGGGTTGTCCGCGTTGACGTTGTGGGTGGCGACCATGAGGCCACCGTCGCCGCCGCCGGACTTGTCGGTGAGGAGTCCGCCGAAGAGATTGACCCAGACCACGGCGGGCAGCAGGACGGCGATCAGCGCGGTGGCGGAGCGCCGTACCAGCGCCAGCACGAGGATCAGCGGAACGAACACCCCGAACCACGGCAGGAAGGTCTCGATGAGACTGCCCAGGTTGCCGATCTTGTTGGGGATCTGCGCATGGAAGATCATCAGCAGCGCGACCACCACGGCGAGCGCCGCGAGCACGATGCCGCGCCGCCAGATGCCCGGATCGCTCCGCCATCGGTCGAGGAGGACTCTGACGCGGGAGCCGGTGCGGGGGTCCTCCCCGCCGTCCGCCACCGATTGCGCCGTGTACTCCTGCGTCATATGCGCCGCCCTCACTGCCTTGCCGTGCACGCCCGCCCCCGACCCTAGGCGATCGCACGGGTACTTTCTCCGCCATCCGGGGACAGCCGTACTGGCACTGGAGACGAAGAGGGCGGGTTCGGGGGTTCCGATCAAGGACGAAAGAGCGCCAGGTGTGACAGAACCCGCACACGACGACAGTCAGCCTCGTGTCCGTGACTCGCGCGTCCCGTCACCCGCCGCGTCCCGTCACCCGCCGCGTCCGTCACCCGCCGTCCCGCTTACGCGCGTGCGCGCAGTCCCTGGAGCACAGCGCTGATGATCTGGTCGGGGAGATCCTCGTCCAGCGGCGCGCCGGGCCGGTGCAGGGTGCGCATGAGCATGGGGCCGACCAGCAGTTCGTGCATCAACTCCACGCTCAGGTCGTCCCGTAGCTCACCGGAGGCGACCCCGCGCCGGATCAGGTCCATGGTCAGCGCGCGCCGGGGGTCGATGACCGTTCTGTGGTATTCCGCCCAGAGTTTGGGCTGGCTCTTCATCCCGACGACGACGTTGTGCAGCAGGACCGAGGAGCGCTGGGCGAGGCCGCGCCGGCGCATCGACTCCAGCACGACCCTGAGATCGTCGAGCGCCGAGGTGCCGGGCAGTTCGGGCTCCGGCGGCTCGATCTCGCGCAGGACGTCGAGGAACAGCTCCTCCTTGCCCTGCCAGCGCCGGTAGATGGTCGCCTTGCCGACACCCGCCGTACGGGCGATGCGTTCGACGGAGAGCGCGCCGAGCGGCACGCCGTCCTCCAGCAGGGTCACGACGGCTTCCAGGATCGCCCGCTCGACGGCCTCACTGCGTGGCCTGCCGCGCCGGTGTTCCTTCTCGTGACCCTGCTCCCGCACCTGTCTCCCCTCTCGCCGACCCCGGCCACCGCGTGCGCCGCTTAGGCCGCGTACGCCGCGCCGCGTTCTCCGCCGCGCGAATTCTCTCGTACCCGGCGACCCGCACACGGCGTATGCGGCGTACGCGGTGAGCGGGGCCTCGCTCTCAGCCGCGGGCGGCGGGCGCGGATTCCGGCGCCTCCTCGCTCCCCGCGAGCTTCCGGGGCTCCGGCAGGCCCGGCAGGAAGAGCGCGACCACCACGGCGCCGATCAGCGCGACGGCCGCCGAGCCGAGGGCCGTGACATGCATGGCGTCGAGGAACGCGTCGTAGGCCGAGCTGATCAGCGGCCGGCCCGCCGGACCCATCTTCTCCGCGACAGCGAGCGTCGCCTCGATCGACTCCCCCGCCGCGTCCCGCGCGCCGGCCGGGACCGCGCCGAGGTGCCCCTCGATCCCGCCCCGGTACGTCGCGGAGAGCACCGAGCCGAGTACGGCGATCCCGAGGGCGCCGCCGACCTGGCGGAAGGTGTTGTTGACGGCCGAGCCGGAACCGGCCTTCTCCCGGGGCAGCGCCTGCATGACCGCGACGGTGACCGGCGGCATGATGTGCGCCATTCCGGTGCCCTGGACGAAGAAGACGAGGCACAGCACCCAGACCGGGGTGTCCGCGCCGAAGAGCGCGAACGCCGCGAGCCCGGCCGCGACCAGCAGCATGCCGGCCGTGCAGACCGCGCGGGCGCCGAACCGGTCCACCACCAGCCGGGCCCGGGGCGCGAAGATCATCTGCGCCGCGGCGAGCGGCAGGATCAGCAGTCCGGACTGGAGCGCGCTGTAGCCGCGCACGCTCTGGAGGTAGAAGGCCGAGAAGAAGGTCACGCCCATCAGCGCGAAGAAGACCAGCGCGATGGCGGCGACGGCGGCGGCGAAGGCCGGCTTCCTGAAGTACGAGATGTCGATGGCCGGATGGCTGCTGCGCTTCTCGTGCCAGACGAAGAGGGCGAGTACGGCCACCCCGCCGAGCAGCGGGCCGAGCACGGTCAGGCCGGTGAAGTCCGCCAGCTCGCCGCCGCGGATGATCCCGTACACCAGCAGGACGAGTCCGACGATGGAGAGCGCGACGCCCAGCGGGTCGAGCCGGCCCGGCCTGGGGTCCTTGGAGTCCGGGACCAGCAGCACCATCGCGATCAGCGCGACCACGGCGACGGGAACGTTGACCAGGAAGATCGAGCCCCACCAGAAGTGTTCGAGCAGCAGACCGCCGGTGATCGGGCCGATGGCGATGCCGAGGCCCACGCTGCCCGCCCATATGCCGATGGCCTTGGGCTGCTCCTCGCGCTCGAAGACATTCATCAGGACGGCGAGGGTGGCGGGCATCACGAAGGCGGCGCCGAAGCCCATGAGGGCGCGGTAGCCGATGAGTTCGGCGGGCGATCCCGACAGGGCGGCGAGCGCCGAGCCGAGACCGAAGACGGCCGTGCCGAAGAGGAGCACCTTCTTGCGGCCGACGCGGTCACCGAGCAGTCCGGAGGTGAAGAGCAGTCCGGCGAAGACGAGCGTGTAGGAGTTGATCGCCCACTCCAGCTCGCTCTGGGTGGCGCCGATGCCGGTGGGCTCGGGGGCGGCGATCGTCTTGACCGCCACGTTCAGGATCGAGTTGTCCAGCACGACGATGAGCAGGCTGAACATCAGGACACCGAGTATGGCCCAGCGACGGCGGTGAACCGCCTCCGGGACCCGGGACTCGGGTATGCGGGGTGCGGCGCCAGCGGCGCCGGACGGTGTGGACATGGCGTACACCCTAGGCCGTTTTCAATACGAGACCGTCTCGTATTGGAAAGTCTTTGCACACGGCCCCCACTTCCCGGGACGGGTCCCGGGATGCCACCATGGAACCGGTCCGGGGACACCGTCAGGGTGCCTCGAGATGACGAAAGGGCCTTTGGCCATGACTGTTCAGACCGAGGCTGCTCAGAAGCCGCCCGCGGGACGCCCCGAAGCCGCCTCCAAGGCGCTGTACGGCGGCAAGAGTTCGCGGCGCGTCAGCGTCCATGACATCGCCGCCGCCAAGGAGCGCGGCGAGAAGTGGCCCATGCTCACCGCCTATGACGCGATGACAGCCTCCGTGTTCGACGAGGCCGGGATCCCGGTCATGCTCGTCGGCGACTCGATGGGCAACTGTCATCTGGGGTACGAGACGACCGTGCCCGTCACGCTGGACGAGATGACGATGCTCTCGGCGGCCGTCGTACGGGGCACGAAGCGCGCCCTGATCGTCGGCGACCTGCCGTTCGGCTCGTACCAGGAAGGGCCGGTCCAGGCCCTGCGCAGCGCCACACGGCTGGTGAAGGACGCGGGCGTGGGCGCGGTCAAGCTGGAGGGCGGCGAGCGTTCGCACACCCAGATCGAGCTGCTGGTGCGGGCCGGCATCCCGGTGATGGGACACATCGGGCTCACCCCGCAGTCCGTCAACACCCTCGGCTACCGGGTGCAGGGCCGCGGCGAGGAAGCCGCGCAGCAACTGCTGCGCGACGCCAAGGCGGTACAGGACGCGGGGGCGTTCGCGGTCGTGCTCGAACTGGTCCCCGCCGAGCTGGCCGCCGAGGTCACGCGCATCCTGCACATCCCGACCATCGGGATCGGCGCGGGGCCGGAGACGGACGCGCAGGTCCTCGTCTATACGGACATGGTCGGGCTGACCGGAGGGAAGGTGCCGCGCTTCACGAAGCAGTACGCGAATCTCCGGCAGACGCTCGGGGACGCGGCGAGGGAGTTTGCGGACGAGGTCATTGGAGGAACGTTCCCTCAGGAGGAACACACGTTCCACTAGAGCCTGGGCCTCATCCGGGACCCGCGCCGGTTCCTGTCCGGCCGCGCGCCTCCCGGGGGCGCCCACGAAGCCACTGCCCGCACGGACGACAGCCCGCCGATCTTCCCCCGTCGGCGGGCTGTCGGCTGTCCGACAGCCTCTCGACAGCGGCTTGTCGGCGGCTTGTCGGTGGATTGTCGGTGGCGGCTGGTCCACTGGTGTCATGACTCGAATCGACAAGAACCCCAACGGCAGCCGCACGGGCAACGCCGTCGAGGTACGGGGGCTGGTCAAGCACTACGGCGGACCACAGGGCACCCGGGCTCTCGACGGAGTGGACCTCGATGTGCGCGAGGGCACCGTCCTCGGTGTGCTCGGGCCCAACGGCGCCGGCAAGACAACGCTCGTCCGTATTCTCTCCACGCTCGTCCAGCCGGACGCCGGGACCGCGATGGTCGCCGGTTACGACGTACTGCGCCAGCCGCGCCAGCTGCGCCGCAGGATCGGTCTCACCGGCCAGTACGCCTCGGTCGACGAGAAGCTCTCCGGCTGGGAGAACCTGTACATGATCGGCCGGCTGCTCGATCTGTCCCGCAAGGACGCCCGCCGCCGTGCCGACGAGCTGCTGGAGCGCTTCTCCCTCACCGAGGCGGCGAAGAAGCCCGCGATGCAGTACTCCGGCGGTATGCGGCGGCGGCTCGACCTGGCGGCGTCGATGATCGGACAGCCGTCGGTGCTGTATCTGGACGAGCCGACCACCGGGCTCGACCCGCGTACCCGCAACGAGGTCTGGGACGAGGTGCAGCGGATGGTCGCGGAGGGTGCCACCGTCCTGCTCACCACGCAGTACATGGAAGAGGCCGAGCAGCTGGCCAGCGAGCTGACGGTCATCGACCGCGGCCGGGTCATCGCCAACGGCAAGGTGGACGAGCTGAAGGCCAAGGTCGGCGGCCGTACGCTCCAGATCCGGCCCGCGGATCCGGCGCAGCTCCCGGCGATGGCGCGGGCGATCGCCGAGACCGGGCTCGACGGTCTGGCCGGCGCGCAGGCCGTCCCGGACGAGGGCCTGCTGTACGTACCGATCCTGAGCGATGAGCAACTGACCGCGGTCGTCGGCCTGCTGGGCGAGCGCGGCTTCGGGATCGCCCATATCGGCACCCACCTCCCGAGCCTGGACGAAGTGTTCCTGGCCATCACCGGCCAGAAGACGGCCTCCGTGTCCGACACCACACCCGAGGAGGTCGCGGCATGAGCACGACCACACTGCCCACGTCCGCGCCCGAGAAGGCACCCGCGCCGTCGCACGCCACCGTCGCCGACGAGGGCCGGATCGGACTGCGCGCCAATCTGCGGCACATCGGCGCGCTGGTCCGCCGCAACGCCCTCCAGATCAAGCAGGACCCGGAGTCGATGTTCGACGTCCTGCTGATGCCGATCATCTTCACGCTGCTGTTCGTGTACGTCTTCGGCGGCTCCGTGGGCGCGAGCCTCGGCGGCAGCCGTGAGGAGTATGTGAACTATGTGATCCCCGGTCTGATGGCGATGATGGGCATGAATATCGCGATGGCGGTCGGCACGGGCGTGAACGACGACTTCCGCAAGGGGGTCATGGACCGGTTCCGTACGATGCCGATCGCCCGGTCGTCGGTGCTGATCGCCAAGATCGTCGTCGAGATCGGCCGGATGCTGGTCGCCACCGCCATCCTGCTCGGCATGGGTTTCCTGCTCGGCATGGAGATCAAGACGTCGGTGCTCGATCTGCTCGGAGCCGTCGGTCTCTCCCTGGTGTTCGGCGCCTCGCTGATGTGGATCTTCATATTGCTCGGGCTCACCATGAAGACGGCGCAGGCCGTCCAGGGGGTGGCGATGCTCGTACTGATGCCCCTCCAGTTCGGCTCGTCGATCTTCGCCCCGCCGTCCACGATGCCCGGCTGGCTCCAGGCGTTCACCGACTACAACCCGCTGTCCAATCTCGCGGACGCGGCGCGGAGTCTGATAAACGGCGGCCCTGTCGCGCACTCGATGTGGATGACGCTGGGGTGGGCGGCGGCGATCACGCTGGTGACGGCGCCGCTCGCGGTGGCCAAGTTCCGGAAGAAGTCCTGACGTTCCGAAGCCGGGATCCGGCGGGCCCGGGGTCGGGTCCGGATCCGGCGGGTCCGGATCCGGCGGGTTCAGGACCCCGGCGGATCCCGGACCCCGGCGGATTCAGCATCCGGCGAGGGCGGTGGCCTCCTCCAGTGTGAGGCCGCCGCCCTCGGCGAGGGCCTGCTCGAACGTGGCGTCGCCGAGCAGGGCCGCCACGGTCTCTCGCGCGCGCTTCTCGATATGCCGCTCCGTGAACGTGGGGTGGTGCCCGGCGGACGCCAGCTTCTCGTACGCGCCGATCAGCCGGGCCGCGTCCCGGCCACGCTCCCGGTCGCCCGCCTCGGCGGCCAGACCGCCCAGCGCCCAGGCGACCGTCGTCAGATGGACCGCGACCATATCGGGGGCGACCAGGAGCGAGAGCGGCGACAGCGCCGCCTCCAGGGCCAGGCGGGACGCGTCCAGCGCGGTGGCGTAATGGCCGTCCGCGCAGTCCAGCCAGGCGAAGACGCCCTGGACGAAACCCTCGAAGATGGCCAGCGTCTCGGAGCGGAACACATCGAGCAGCAGGTTGAGCTGTTCACGCGCCTCGTCCCCGCGCCCGGTATAACCCAGCCACAGCGCGAGAAAGAGCCGGGCCGCGGGCCGCGCCTCGTGCCAGGTGTCGCGCCCTTCGGCCAGCACCTCACGGAGGATGCGCTCGCCCTCGTCGCCCGGCCCGGTCTCGAACATGGTCGCCGCCAGCCGGGAGCGCAACAGCGCGGCCTGGCTCTGCGCGCCGAGCCCCTCGGCGTAGGCGATGGCGGCCCGGTAGTCGTCGGCGGCGAGGAGGTACTCCCCCGCCCTCTCCCTGGCCTCGCCCCGCGAGGACAGCGCCTCGGCGGCGCCCCAGGTGTCGCCGAGCCGCTGGAAGATCCCCAGACTGCGGTCGGCGTCCCGGCTCGCGTCCCCGGCCCAATCGCGGTGATTCGCGAAGATATTGGCGCGTACGTGCAGCGCGCCGGCCAGCTCCCACTCGTAACCGAGCCCCTCGCAGGCCCGTACGGTCTCGTCCACGACCCGTCTCAGCCCCTCGGAGTCCCCGGTGAGCATGTACGCGAAGACCCATAGCGTGCCGGGGAACCGGCAGGTCTGCGGAAGTCCGGGCCGGTAGGCACCGGCGACCTCGCGCAGCCACGCGTGCCGCTCGGGTGTGGTCCAGTCCTCCGCCTCGTGATTCATGCTGACGATCCCGATCAGCCGCACCTGGCGCCGGGCCTCCTGGAGCACGTCGGGGGCCATGGGCGGTGGCGCGTCCGTGCACCGTCGCGAGATGGCGGGAGCGGGCTCCACGGGCGGGGCGAACGGATCGGGTCCCAGATCCGCGGCGGCGCCCGCCCAGTGACGGGCGTCGGCGCGCAGATCGAGCATCTGCCAGAGCCAGCCGAGGGAGAGTACGAAACAGAGCACCTCCTGCTCGTCGCGGGCGGCGACGGCGCGGCGCAGCGCGGTGCGCAGATTCTCGTACTCCAGCTGGAAGCGGGCGATCGCGGCGTGCTGGCCGGGGCCGCGCAGCGCGGGATCGGTGGTACGGGCCAGCTCCCGGTAGTACACGAGATGCCGCTGCTCGGCGGCGGCCCGGTCACCGGCCTGGTCGAGCCGCTCGGCGGTGTACTCGGCGACGGTTTCCAGCAGCCGGTAACGCATGTCGCCGTCCGGCGCGGGGGTGGCGACGACGAGGGACTTGTCGATGAGCGAACCGAGAAGCCGGGCGACGTCCTGGGAGGGGACGGGGTGCGATGGGGGGTGCGGGGCGGCGGGGGCGTCCGGGACGGCCGGGCGGTGGGGGCCATCCGGGGCAGCGGAGGCGTCCGGAGCGTGCATGGCGGACGGGACATCCGGGGCGGCGGAGGCGGCCTGAGCGGCCGGGCGGTGCGGGCCCTCCGGGACGGGCCGGCGGTGCGGGGCGTGCGGGCCCTCCGGGCGGTGCGGGGCAGCGGAGGCGTCCGGAGCGTGCCGGCCATCCGGGACGGCGGAGGCGGCCGTGGCGTGCACGGCGGACGGACCGTCCGTGGCGGCGGGGGCGGCCGAGCGGTGCGGTCCGTCCGGGCGGTGCGGGGCTCGCGTACCGCTCGTGCCGTACGCGCTCCCCGGTCCGTACGCGCCGCCCGGTCCATACGCGCCGGACGCGCCGCGCGCGGCGTCCGGGCCCGTCGGCCCATCCGCGCAGACCGACTCGGCGGCCGTCAGTCCACAGCCGCCCGCGAAGACCGACAGCCGCCGCAGCACGGCGCGTTCGGACGCGTCGAGCAGGTCCCAGGACCAGTCGACGACGGCGCGCAGCGTCTGCTGCCGCGGCAGGACCGTCCGGCTCCCGCTGCTCAGCAGCCGGAAACGGTCATCGAGACGATCCGCGATCTGACGCGGCGTCAACATCCGTAGCCGCGCCGCCGCCAGCTCGATCGCCAGCGGCAGACCGTCAAGACGACGACAGATCTCCGCCACCGCCTCCGCATCCCCCGCCGCGTCGAACCCCGGCCGCACCGCCCGCGCACGCTCCGCGAACAACCGATGCGCCGGATCCGGCGGCAACGGCTCCACCGGCCGCACCGACTCCCCCGGCACCCCCAACGGCTCCCGACTCGTCGCCAGAATGGTCAGCTCCGGACAGCGGGCGAGCAGTTCCTCGGCGAGGGCCGCGGCGGCGCCGATCACATGCTCGCAGTTGTCGAGGAGGAGCAGCATGCGCCGGCGCGCGCAGTGCTCGGCCAGCCGTACGAGCGGCTCACCGGCGTGCCGGTCGGCGGCCCGCAGCTCCTCGGCCCCGGCGCCCCGCAGTACGGTCTCCCGTGCTCCGAGCGCGGTCAGTACGGCCTCGGGCACGGTCTCGGGATCGTTCACGGGCGCCAGTTCGGCAAGCCATACGCCGTCGGGCCACCCCTCGGCCATCAGCTCGGCGGCCTCCTGCGAGAGCCGGGTCTTTCCCGCGCCGCCGGGGCCGAGCAGGGTGACGAGCCTGGCGCGGCCCAGATCGCCGCGGATGGCTTCGATGTCGCCTTCGCGCCCGACGAAGCTGGTCAGCCGCGCGCGGAGGTTGCCGGGCGGTGCGGCGGGGAGCGTAGCCCGGACCGGTGGGTGGGTACGACCGGGGGACGTGGCGGTCGTACGGCCGGACCGCCCGCCGCTCGCGGCCCGCCCGTCGGACGAGCCGGACCCACCGGACCCGCCAATCCCACCGGACCCGCCGATCCCACTCGACCCGCCGATTCCACCGGTCCCGCCTGCCCTGCCTGAGCTGCCTGTCCCGTCAGCGCCCTGGAGCAACTCCTCGTGCAGGGACCGCAGTTCCGGGCCGGGGTCGGTGCCGAGGCGGGCCGCCAGCACCCGGCGTACGCGGTCGTACGCGGCCAGGGCCTCGGCCGGTCGTGCCGCGTCGCGCAGGGCGCGGATACGCAGCGCCTGGAGCGGCTCGTCGAGCGGGAACTCCTCGCAGAGCGCCGCCAGTTCGGGCAGCGTGTCCTCGGCGCGGCCGAGGGCGAGCGCGGCCGTGAGCCACGCCCTGCGGGCCTCCAGCCGGCGGCTCTCCCAGCGGGCCGCCTCGGTCGTACGGTCGGGGAGGTCGGCCAGCGCGGGACCGCGCCAGAGCGCCAGCGCCTCGTCCAGAAGGCTCGCCGCCTTGGTCGCGTCACCGTCCGCCAGGGCCCGCGCACCCTCCCCGGCGAGCCGGCCGAAGCGGTGGAGATCGACGTCCTCCTCGTCGGCGCGGAGCAGGTAGCCGCCCTCCACGGAGGAGACCGCAGCAGGCCCGAGCGCCCGGCGCAGCCGCCCGACCAGCGCCTGGAGCGCCCCCACCGCGTCGGCGGGCGGATCACCATCCCAGACCTCGTCGACGAGCTGGGCGACCGGAACCGTACGGCCGGGCCGCAGGGCGAGCACCGTCAGCAGGGCACGCAGCCGCGCACCGCCGAGGGCGACGGGGGTGCCGTCGTCGTGCAGTGCCCGTGTGGTGCCGAGGAGCCGGTAGCGCATCCGCCCATTGTCCGTGAATGCCGCCAGGAAGGCCGACCCGATTTATTCCGTCGCGAATCCGACCAGCACGCCGGTCGCGTCGCGCCGGTGGCTCTCTCCCCGGGGCGCGGGCGGCTGGGCGAGCGTGGTGAACCACTCGGGGCAGTCCTGCCAGGTCCAGGCGTCGCGGGCGCCCGAGGGCAGCATCAGCAGGGGTCAGGACACCTCGTCGCCGACGGAGAAGGCTCGCCACAGCATTCCGGCTGCCGCCGGCCGCCGGCTGTCGTACCTGATCTTCCACATCGCCATCCGAGCCGGCCCTTCCCGGAACCGGGACCCGTTGCCCAGACGTTATCGGCGTGGCCGAACGCTTCCGTTCTGCCCGCTGTACGGTCGGGCGACGACGACCGCCGTCCCGCGCCGTCCACGCCGTCCCGCGCCGTTCTGGGCCGGGCATCCGGCCGCCGTCCGTGCCGCCTACGGTAGGACCGGTCCGACCGACGTCCCGTGCCCGCCGTCCCACGCCCCCCGAGGAGCCCCCTCCATGACCACCGCCTCCTCCCGCCGCGGCGACCGGCGGATCTCCCCCGTCTTCCTGGGGATCGCCGCTGTCACCGCGGTCGCGGGCTGGGCCGTGTGGACGGACTTCGCGGCGAACATCCGGATCGCCGTCTTCCTGTTCGTCACCGGCGCCTGGATCGTCTCGCTCTGTCTGCACGAGTACGCGCACGCCCGTACCGCACTGCACAGCGGGGACATCTCGGTCGGGGCGAAGGGCTATCTGACGCTCAACCCCCTCAAGTACACGCACGCACTGCTGTCCATCGTGCTGCCGGTGATCTTCGTGATCCTGGGCGGTATCGGTCTGCCGGGCGGCGCGGTCTTCATCGAGCGCCACCGCATCCGTGGCCGCTGGCGGCACAGCCTGATCTCCGCGGCCGGCCCGCTGACGAACGTACTGTTCGCCCTCGTCTGCACCGCCCCCTTCTGGCTGAACGCCCTCTCCGGCGTCCCGACGGGCTTCCGCTACGCCCTGGGCTTCCTCGCGCTGCTCCAGATCACCGCGGCGATCCTCAACTTCCTGCCGGTCCCGGGCCTCGACGGCTACGGAGTGGTGGAGCCCTGGCTCTCCTACAAGATCCGCCGCCAGGTGGAGCCGATCGCCCCGTACGGACTGCTCGCCGTCTTCGTCCTGCTCTTCTTCATCCCCCAGGTGAACGCGGCCTTCTTCGACCTGATCCACACGATCCTGCGCGGGCTGGGCGTCTCGGAGCTGGACAGTTACTGCGGACGCGATCTCTTCAGCTTCTGGACCACGAGGAACGAATTCGTCTGCGGCGCGGTCGGGCAGTAGCGTCCCTCGCGATCGGCCCGTCGGCCACCTAACGGAACGCGTCGATCCAGTGGTCGCCCGGGGGCGGCACGAAGTAGTACCCACCGCCGGTGGTCAGCAGATACTTGGCCATCGCCTCACCCTCCAGCCGCTTCTGCACGGCCTCGAACCCCTTCGCCAGATCGCGCTGGAAGCACGAGAAGACAAGCCCGGTGTCGCCATCCCCCCGGTCATAGCTGTAGCTGCGCCGAACGAGCGGCGGCGGATCACGGCGGTCGGGCACGGCGAGCCGTACATGCGAGTCGAGCGGGGTGAACCGGCCCTTGGGATCGGCCGCGAAGTTCGGCTCCTCGTCCGTGGGCGCCCCGTCGAGCCACCGCCCGTCACGCCGACGCCCGATGATCCGCTCCTGCTCGGAAACGGAGTCCCTGTCCCACAACTCGGTCGCCAACCGGATGACCCGCACGACCTGATAACTCCCGCCCACAGCCCACTCCGGCTCGCCCTGACCGGCCCGTACGAGAGCGCGGTCCGCGGTCTCCCGGTCACCGGCCGGATTCCCGAACCCCTCGGTGAAGTGGAAGGGATTACGGGCCAGCCCCCGGCCACCCTCTTCCCGGTTCCCGGCCCGGAACCCCTCGATCCGCCACCGCTCCCGCCACCCGGGAACGGCGGGCAACAACCGCTCGACCGCCGTCCGCACCTCGCCGGCCCGGTCCCCCGCGACCTGTACGAGCACATCGCCGTGCGACCCCGCCGGATCCAGCAGATCCCCGGCGAACGCGGGCATCTCGGCCAACTGCCGCGGACGGCCGCCCCCGCCCCGGCTCTCGCCCCCGGCATCACCACTCCCGCCCGCGGCCCGCACGCCATAAACGGCAGCGCCCCCCACCGCAAGCCCGGCCGCCGAAGAGGCGAGCAGCAAAGATCTCCGTCTGACCATCGGTGTCAACTCATCCTTGCATCGCACATACGGCTCAACCGAGGCCCAGCGCCATCACGTTGATTCAGCCCATCCCTGCACATTCGACATCGATTCAATGGCAAACCCACCACTCATCACCATTTCACTGCCGACTTTCTTCTCGTAAACACTGGAAGTGATGTAGAGAAGCCCCTCGGCAGCCTGCGAAAATGGAGCGACGAAACGCGCAAAGTCAGAGCTCGCCCTCAAAGTGGCATCGTATGCATCCCTGCCGGCCAAGATGCACGCGCAACGCGCATACAAGAAATGGTCGCCCGTTTGCGACAGCTCCAAACCGCCCGCAAGTACCACCGGGATCTCCGCAAGTTCCCGCCTGTCGATCCCGTAAAGAGCCTCGCGCAACTTTTCAGAAAACTTGACCAAATCGACTGGATCCAACTCTTCAAGTCGCCCGGAGAGCCGATCAAGAGCCAACCGCACATCTTCTCCCGATTGCGCGGGATTCGATCCAATAATGCGCCAGAAATCAATCACGCGATCCACCCTCACCAGAGCCCCAATTGCTGAAACCCTCTTTGCCGCAGCTTCTTCTTGCCGGGCGAAGTGATGTCGTTACCCAACTGAACCCCCTGGCGCTTCAACTCTTCCATGCGGAGGTGCTCGGCGATGAAAACGTCATCTTCCGCGCCACAGACGTGCGTGCACTTGACATCATCGAGGTGCCTCAACCGCCCACTGTCAAGGTGATCCTTTGCGTGCGGTGGCTGATCGCCGTGATCTGGATCCAGGTGCCGGAGCTCGTGCGGAGCCACTGGCCCGGCTGGAGGTCCCCGGCGTCGGTCCATTCCTTGAGGTCAGGGAGCCAGAAGGGGTGGCCGTCGGTCGCGGTGATCTTTCCGGTGCCGTCAGAGCTCTCGACTGTGATGTCCGTCAGGGACTTGTCGCCCCATCCCTGGATCAGGGTGGTGACCTCGCGGGGGCCCGTCTCGTCGGATTCGGGGTCCGTCGCGAGGACCTTGTCCCCGACCCGTACGTCCTTGATGGGTTTGCGGGTGCCGTCCGCCCATCAGGACCGGGGTGTCGCCGGTGAAGCTGTTCTTGCAGCCGATGCGGCTCGCGAGCTTGCCGCCGCCCGCCGTGCCGAGCATTCCGCTCAGGCAGCCCAGGGCCGCCGAGGAGGCGACCTGGCCCCAGTTGACCTTGCGGCCCGAGAGGCGCTGGGTGAGCCAGTCCAGGCCGCCGTCGAAGAGGGCGCCGCCGGCGCAGCCGATCAGGAGGGGGTTGTTGCCCGAGGGGTCGGTGTACGTCGTGGGTGAACTCAGCGCGTACTGGTAGAGGTTGGCGCCGCCCGCGAACCCGATGGGGTCCTGGGAGATGAAGCGCCCGGTCTCGGGGTCGTAGTAACGGCTGCGGTAGTAGAGCAGGCCCGTGCCATCGCTCTCGCGGCCGGTGAAGGTGTACGGGTTGCCCGAGTCCGCGCCCGACGCCGTGGGCTGACCGTACGGGTCGTACGTGTAGCGGGTGGCGATCGTGCCGTCCTGGTCGGCGAGGCCGACGACCGTACCGAGGGCGTCGGTCAGATAGATCTGGGTCCGGCCGCTCTCCGTGCGGGTCAGATACTCGTCTAGGCGAGGTGGCCAACGTCGCCGCCGTCTCGCCCGAACCCGACTGTTCCACGAGGGGGTTGGAGCCGTCGGTGAGGAATCTCTGCGTCGTGCCATCGAGCGTCCTGGCCGAACGCGTGCCGAGCGGGTCGTACGCGAAGGTGCTGCTCCGGCCGCCCGTCTCGGTCAGGCCGGTCAGCTCGCCCCGGGCGTTCCAGTCGTACGTCCGCTTGCCGTCGGACGTGAGCTGCCCCTCGGCGTCGTACGTGAAGGAGCGGCCGTTGAAGGTGGTGAGCCGGTTGTCCTTGCCGAAGACCGCGCCCGTCTCGGCCGCCGGGAGGGCGACGCTCGCGAGGACACCCGAGGTGTCGTAGCCGTAGGTCGTGGTCGTCCCGGCCGCCGTCATCTCCTTGCGGCGGTCCGCACCGTCGTAGTCGTAGCCGACGGTGCCGGTCGGACCGGTGACGGTCGTGGTCCGGTCGTAGGCGTCGTAGGTGAAGGACCGCGTGCCCGACACCGTGTCGGTGACGGTCCTGGGCAGGTCGACGCCGTCGTAGGCGTACGTCACCGTCGACTGCGCCTGACCCGCCGCGGCCACGCCGTACTTGGCGTTCTTGGCCCGGCCCAGCAGGTCGTACTCCGCGGTGGCGACCTGGCCCGCCCGGCCGGTGACCTTGGCCGGCTGCCCCGCCGGGTCATAACCGAAGAGCGCCCGCGCCCCGAGCGGGTCGGTGGCCGACGTGGGGCGGTCGGCGGTGTGACAGTGCCGATGACGCCGCCCGGGTGTGGGGCCGGGCGGCCGTGGGGCGTTTGCGGGTGTGGGGGACACTGGAGCGCGAACGACGACAGCCCACGACGCCCCGACAGGAGCCAACCCCCATGCCCCGCCTCGCTCTGTACGCCCTCGCCGTCTGCGTCCTCACCGTCGCCGCGGCCGTGGTCTCCTTCGTCCAGGGGAACTGGCTCGGCATCGTGTGGGTGCTGCTGGCCGGGCTGTCGTCCAACATGGCCTGGTACTACGTACGCAAGGCGAGGGCCGAGCGCGAGGCCCGTACGGCGACGGCCGCGGGCTGACGGCGCGGGCCGGCCGGGCGGCCCGCGCCTCTCCCCGTACGTACGTCCCTGTACGTACGTCCCTACACGTACGCCTCTATACGTCCGTCACGCGCAGGCCCGCGTGCGCCTTGTAACGGCGGTTCACCGAGATCAGGTTGGCCACCAGCGACTCCACCTGGTGGGCATTGCGCAGCCGGCCCGCGAAGACCCCGCGCATGCCCGGGATACGGGCCGCAAGCGCCTGGACGAGATCGGTGTCGTCGCGCGCCTCGCCCAGCACCATCACATCCGTGTCGATCCGCTCGACCTCCGGGTCCTGGAGCAGCACCGCCGAGAGATGGTGGAACGCGGCGGTCACCCGGGACTCCGGCAGCAGGGCGGCGGCCTGCTCGGCGGCGCTGCCCTCCTCCGGCTTCAGCGCGTACGCGCCCCGCTTGTCGAAGCCGATCGGGTTGACGCAGTCGATGACGAGCTTGCCCGCCAGTTCCTCCCGGAGGGACTCCAGGGTCTTGCCGTGCCCCTCCCATGGGACGGCGACGATGACCACGTCGCTGCGGCGCGCGCACTCGGCGTTGACGAAGCCCTCGACGTCGTTGCCCAGTTCGGCCGCCGCCGTCTCGGCACGCTCGGCGACCCGGGATCCGATGATCACTTTCTGTCCGGCCCTCGCCAGCCGGTAGGCGAGGCCGCGCCCCTGGTCGCCGGTGCCGCCGAGTACACCGATGACAAGACCGGAGACATCCGGGAGGTCCCAGGGATCCTTGGCGGGGGGCTTGGGGGTACTGCCACTGTCCGTTGAAGTCATGGGCACGACCCTACTCGCCGGTAGAAGGTCACGTTCGGGTGAGCCGCCCCCGACCGCCCGCGCCGCGCACCCGGCTGCGGCAGGATGCGGGCCCATGGATGCCGTACGCGTCGCACTGCTGCGTGAAGTACTCGCCGAGACGGAATGGCCGTCCGCGACCCGCCGGTTCGCGGGGGCGCTGCGCACCTCCGCCGTGTCCCAGGGCGGCGGGCTGCTGCTCGTCGGGACGGCGGAGTACGAGCCGTGGCACCTCACCGCACATCTCGTGGACGAGGCGGCGTGGTCGGGGCAGCCGGAGCTGACGCCCACGCTGGTACGGCACCGGGTGCGCTCCGGGGACCCGGCGCATCTGGCCTTCGGTCTGGGCCGTCTCGAAGCGGCCGGCCGGGGCGAGACGCTGCTCGTCGTGGCGCCGGAGCGGCCGGACTCCGCGCTGCTCGAACGGGTGCACGGCGCGCGCCGGGCCGGGGCGACGGTGCTGTCGCTGGACGGCGGGGACGAGGAGGTGCGCGGGCTGGCGCACGACGCGCTGTCGGTGGACGCGGCGCGGGCGGCGCACGGCGTGGATCTGGACACCGTGCAGCATCTGGTGAGCGCGGCGGCCGGGGAGAACAGCCTGCCGGGGCCGCGCGGGCGGCGGCGGTTCCGTGACCGGCTGTCCCGGCTGGCCGACCAGCTGACGGCGCCACCGCCGGCCCGCTGGTAAGCCACGTCCGCGCCCGCCACCAGGCCCCGCCCACGCCGCCCGGCCCACCGACTCGTGAGGCCCCGCCCACACCCGCCGGGCCCCCACGCCGCCGGGCTCCACCCACGCCGCCGGTCCCCACCCACCCATGAGGCCCAGCCGCACCTAATTCGGTTGCCCGATCCACGCGTCCGCACCGAACATGGCCCCTCGTGACCAAGAAGCTCGGCGCGATACTGCCGGATCTCTCCCCGCTGCGTTCCTCCCGGGAATTCCGGCTGCTCTGGGTGCAGGGGCTGGTGACGAACTTCGGCAGCTTCATGGCGATGATCGCGCTGCCGCTCCAGATCAAGGACCTCACCGGATCACCGCTGGCCGTCGGCGCGATGGGCGCGGTGGAGCTGGTGCCCCTGGTGATCTTCGGGCTGTACGGCGGGGCGCTCGCCGACGCCGTCGACCGGCGCAAGGTCATCCTGCTCACCGAGGCGGGGCTCGGGGTGCTCGCCGCCGTCCTGCTGGTGAACTCGCTGCTTCCCGAACCACTGCTGTGGCCGCTGTACGTGGTGGCGGCCGGGGTCTCCGCGCTGGCGGGGCTGCAACGGCCCGCCCTGGACTCGCTGATGGCGCGGATCGTCCCGCACGACCAGCTCACCGCCGCCGCCGCGCTCAACGCCGTGCGCTGGCAGCTCGGCGCGATCGCGGGGCCCGCGCTGGCCGGGCTGGTCGTCGCGTACGCCGGTCACGGCACGGCGTACGGGGTGACGATCCTGGGCTTCGCCGTCTCCGTCCTGCTCTGTCTGCGGCTCTCGCCCGCGCCCGCCGCGCACGACGCGGAGGCGCCGTCCCTGCGCGGCATCGTGGAGGGCGCCCGCTACGCCTGGAGCAGACCGGTGCTGCTGGGGACGTACGCGATCGATCTGGCCGCCATGTTCTTCGCCTTCCCGAACACGGTCTTCCCGTTCCTCGCGGACGATCTGGACGCGGAGTGGGCGCTCGGTCTGATGTACGCGGCGGGCTCGGTCGGCTCGGTGGCGCTCAGTCTGACCAGCGGCTGGACCTCCCGGGTCCGCAGACACGGCCTCTTCGTGGTGTTCGGCGCGGCGGGCTGGGGGCTGGCGATCACGGCCGCCGGGTGGTTCTCGAACATCTGGGTGGTGCTGGTCTGTCTGGGCTTCGCGGGCGCGGGCGACATGCTCAGCGGTCTGGGTCGCTCGACCATCTGGAACCAGACGATCCCGGAGGAGCTGCGCGGCCGGCTCGCGGGCATCGAGGTGCTCTCGTACAGCGTCGGACCACAGCTCGGCCAGATCCGCGCGGGCGCGATGGCGGGCTGGACGGGCACCCGCCCCGCGATATGGGGCGGCGGGCTGGCCTGTCTGGCCTCGGTGGGGCTGCTCGCGGCCGTGCTGCCGAGGCTGGTGACGTACGACGCGGAGACGGACGAGGACGCCCTGCGCCGCCGCGCCCAGAAGGAAGCGGCGACGACGGCCTGACCTCGCGGTTCGTATCCCGTCAGGCGGGCGGGTTCGTGTCCTCCCCGGCCGCGGCCTCACCCTTGGACGCGTCGTGCCAGCGCGGATCCGTCTCCCACTCCAGATTGCGCTCCCGGGCCGTCTCCATCGCGTGCTCCGCCTCCTGGCGGCTCGCGTACGGCCCGAAGCGGTCCTTGGCGGGGCATTCGGGCCCCTCCTCGACCTTCTGGTGCTTCAGGCAGTAGTACCACTCGCCGGGCTTGCCGACCGTGCGCTTCTTGAACAGGGCCATCATCGGCTCCTTCCTCTGACGCCATGCTGCCCCACCGCCGCTCGTTAGACTCGCTGGCATGTCTGGCCAGTCACTGCTCGTACCAGGCGAGCTCTCTCCCGTCCGTTCCGTTCCCGGAAACATCCGGCGCCCCGAATACGTCGGGAAGCCCGCTCCCACCCCGTACACCGGGCCGGAAGTGCAGACCGCGGAAACCATCGAGCTGATGCGGATCGCGGGCCGCGTCGCCGCGCAGGCGATGGAGGAGGCCGCGAAGCACATCGCGCCCGGCGTCACCACGGACGAGCTGGACCGGGTCGCGCACGAGTTCATGTGCGACCACGGCGCCTATCCGTCGACGCTCGGCTACCGGGGCTTCCCCAAGTCCCTCTGTACGTCCGTCAACGAGGTCATCTGCCACGGAATCCCGGACTCCACGGTGCTCCGCGACGGCGACATCGTGAACCTGGACGTGACCGCGTATCTCAACGGGGTGCACGGCGACAACAACGCCACCTACTTCTGCGGGGATGTCGACGAGGAGTCGAAGCTCCTGGTGGAGCGGACCCGTGAGGCGCTGAACCGCGCCATCAAGGCGGTCCGGCCCGGCCGGCAGATCAATGTGATCGGGCGGGTCATCGAGTCGTACGCCAAGCGGTTCGGCTACGGCGTCGTCAGGGACTTCACCGGGCACGGGATCAATTCGTCCTTCCACTCCGGGCTGATCATCCCGCACTACGACAGCCCGCACGCCACCACCGTCATCCAGCGGGGCATGACCTTCACCATCGAGCCGATGCTCACGCTCGGTACGTACGAGCACGACATGTGGGACGACGGCTGGACCGTCGTGACCAAGGACCGCAAGCGGACCGCGCAGTTCGAGCACACGCTGGTGGTGACGGAGACGGGGACCGAGATTCTCACCCTGCCCTGAGGTTGCCGACCCGCTCGGGCGGGGTAGCGTTTTTACCGACAGGACGTCGGGAACTGGTTGACTTAGGTAAGCCTAAGTAAGAGTATCGGTCATGGCGGTCGCCCGTGCCGCCGGCGCCGGCATCCGCCTGCTCCCGTCCCCCTCGGTCCCCGGAGGCCCGCCTTGGACGCACCCGCCACCGCCACCCCGTTCTCCACGCTCATCCGCGTCGCCTCGCACGCACAGCACACGGAGGCGGAGGCCTCGACATTCATGAGCGATCTGCTGGGTGGCCGGCTCGGGGTGGACGCGTACACGCGCTACACCGAGCAGCTGTGGTTCGTGTACCGCGCGCTGGAGGGCGCTTCGGAGGTGCTGCGGGAGGACCCGGTCGCCGGGCCCTTCATCCAGCGCGAGCTGGAGCGCACGCCCGAGCTGGAGCGCGATCTGAAGCATCTGCGCGGGGCGGGCTGGCGTAGGGGCCTGGAGCCGCTGCCCGCGACCGCCGCGTACGCCGCGCGGGTCGAGGAGTGCGCGCGCTCGTGGCCGGGCGGCTTCGTGGCGCACCACTACACGCGCTATCTCGGGGACCTGTCCGGCGGCCAGATCATCCGTGACAAGGCGGAGAAGACCTGGGGCTTCGCCCGCAAGGGCGACGGCGTCCGCTTCTATGTCTTCGAAGGGATCGCCAACCCGGCCGCGTTCAAGCGGAGTTACCGCGAGCTGCTCGACCGGGTCGCGGCGGACGATCTGGAGAAGCAGCGGATCATCGACGAGTGCAAGCGCGCGTTCGACTTCAACGGGGCGGTGTTCCGGGAGCTGGGCGCGCGGTTCCCGTTGACCGCGTGACCGCGTCAGCGCGTCAGCGCCTGACCGCCGGTCCGCGTGAGCGCCTGACCGCCTGTCCGGGCGCGGGGCAGGCTGATTACGGGTCCTGAGTAAGGGTCAGAGCCGCGTGCCGTCAGTGGGCCGTGAGCAGCCGCACACGGCCGCCGATCTCGATCGATCCGTCAGGGCCGGGGGCCGTGATCAACTGCGACCCGCGGCCCTGACGGATGTTCAGGGCGCGGCCCAGCTCCGCCGTGAGCAGCAGCGCCGCCGCGCCGGTCGCCTCGTCCTCGGCGATCCCGTCGTCACGGCGCGGGAAGGCGCGGGCCCTGACCCGGCCGGCGGCCTCGTCCTCCCAGGCCCAGGCGTAGAGCCAGCCCTCGCCCGGCGGCGGGGCGGGCAGCGCGTCGACCTCGGCGGCGGTGGCGTACTGCCGGAGCGTGCGCGGCGGGGCCCATTCGGGGCGGGCGGTGATCCAGGTGAACTCGCCGTCCTGACGCACCCACACCTCGCCCGCCGGCGGGTTCACGGTCTCCAGATCGAGCAGCCAGGCGGCGCCGACGAGCGGATGCCCGGCGAAGGGCAGCCGCAGCCCCGGCGTATAGATGTCGACCACACCGCGCTCGGGATCGTCGACGAACACGGTCTCGCTGTAGCCGAGTTCGGCCGCGATGGCCTGCCGGGCCGCCCGGTCGGGGTGGTGACGCCCCTCGCGGACGACACCGAGCGTATTGCCGTGCCGGCCGTCGGCCCCGCAGAAGACGCTGAGTACGTCGATGTCAGTCACGCAGGCATTTAAGCACCGCCCTTGAGCGGCGCGGATTACGCCGTCTCCGGCCGGCCGGTACGGCGCCGCCCGGCCGCGTGGACGACGGCCGCGCCGGCGGCGGCGATCGCTCCGGCCGCGCCCATCAGCGCGCCCGCCGGGACCTCGGAACCGGTGGAGGCGAGGGACCCGCCCCCCGTACCGCCGACGGTGCCGCCCGCCGTGCCGCCGCCCGCCGTACCGGAGCCGGCCGAATCGCCTGAGCCGCCAGAACCGCCAGAACCGCCCGCGCCGCCAGGGAGGTTGGCGTCCTCGTCCAGCGCGACCGCGAGGGTCAGCGTGTCCAGTTCCGTACCCTCCGGGTACATCCCGCCGAAGGCCCTCGTACCGTCGGCGGTGAGGGTCGCGGGTACGGCGTTCAGCGTGACGACGCCGTCCTTGGCGACCGGACCGGCGGCCGGGACGTCCAGCGTGGCGAAGGTCAGATCCTGGTACGCGGAGACCTTGCCCGTCTCGCGGTCCTTGCTGCTGACGTCGGCGACGAGCGTGCCCTTGCCGTCCTTCACCACGACCTGGAGGCCGCTCAGCCGCAGGTCGAGAACGTACTCGCCGGCCTCCTGGTGGCCGAGGAAGCGGACCGTACCGCCGAAGGACACCGAGAGGGTCCGGGCGGTCGCGTCGAAGTCGCCCGTGCCCTTCGGGAAGCGGTAGGCCGCCGCGCCCGACTTCGTGGCGCCGTCGGTGAGTTCGACCTTGCCCTGGGCGATCGGGCCGACGACGTACGAGCGGAAGGACTCCTTGACGCCCCAGTCGAGATTTCCGTCGACGATCGCGCCGTCCTCGGCCACCGCAGGCGCCTCGGAGACGGCGGTGGACGGGGTCGTGGTGGACGGAGTCGTGGTGGACGGGGTGGGCGTGGCGCTGGGCGCGTCCGACGTGGGGGCAGTCGTCGGCCCGGACTCGGTAGGCGACGACGTCGGGGTCGGCGTCGGCGAGGGCGGCGGTGAGGACGTGCCGCCGCCCGTCTCGTAACTGACGGCGAGCGTCGCCTTGTCCAGCTCCGTGCCCTCCGCGTACATCCCATTGAACGCCTTCGCGCCGTCGGCGGTCAGCGTGGCCGGGATGTCCTTGAAGACCATCTTCGTGCCCGTGCTCTCCGGACGGATGCCCGTCAGATCGATCGCGGCCAGCTCGATGTCCGGCTGGGTCGCGCCGTTGAGGGTGACGTCCGCCTCGATGGCGCCGCCCGTCCCCTCCGTGACCAGCCTCACGTCCGCGACCTTGATCTCGAAGCCGTGCGCCTTCGAGGAGAACAGCACACTGCCGTCGAAGTCCGTGGCCACGTCGTGTGTGGCGGGATCGTACGAGCCGGTGCCGTCGGTGAAGGTGAAGGGGCCGTTGCCGGTGGCCTGGGTGGCGCCGTCGGCGGGAGTGATCGTGCCCGCGGCGATGCCGGTCACATACGTACGGAAGGACTCCTTGAGGCCCCAGTCCAGGGTGCCGTCCTTCAGGTCGAGCGTCGGGGCGGCGCCGGGCGCGGCGAGCGGTCCCCCGGGCGCGGCGGCCGGGGCGCCGGACGCGAGCGCCGGGAGGGTGAAGGCGGTGGCTCCGAGGGCTGCCGCCGTCGCGATGGCGGCGGCGAGTGCTATGGGGCGGCGGGTGGCAGGCATGGGTGGGTGTACTCCTCGATCGTGTGGCGTGCGAGCGCACGGGTAGAAGGCACGGGACCCCGGCGAAATGCGGGTTTCCGCACGGAAATTGGGGGGGTTACGGCGTGTGGGCGCCGCGCCGCCTGCGCAGGGCGACGACCGTGAGGCCCGCCAGTCCCGCGACGACGAGCGCGCCCGCGCCGAGCGCGACATACGTCCCCGTACCGGCGGACGACGAGGACGAAGAGGACGACGCGGCGCCCGTGGCCGGCCCGGTGGAGGGGGCGGCGGATGCCCTGTCCTCCGGCGTCGCGGAGGGCGAGGCGTCGCTGCCCAGGTCGGGCAGCGCGGGCAGTTCGGCCGTCTTGTCGACGGCGACGGCGAGCGACACGGGGTCCATCGCCGTCCCGGCCGCGTAGAGGGAGCCGAAGGTCTCGGCACCTGGTGAGGTGAGGGTCGCGGGGACCTCGGTGAGCGAGGCGAGACCGTCCTTGGGCGTGAAGTCCTTCGCCGCGAAGGTGACGAGCGGCACGGCCTTACGGGGCGGACTGCCCTCGGCCGCGTCGGTGACATCCGCCGAGAGCGTGCCCTTGCCGTCCTTCACCCGTACGACGACCTTGCTGAGCGTCAGATCCAGCCCGGTCCCGGTGAAGCGGACGCTGCCCGCGAAGGCGGCGTCGAGGGTGCCCTTCCCGGCGTCGTACGTCCCCTTGCCTCGCGGGAAGCGGAACAGCGCGCCTCCGTCCTGCGCCCCGCCGCTCAGTGTCCATGTCCCCTTGGCGATGGGACCGGTGACGTACTCGCGGTAGGTGCGGCGCACACCCCAGTCGACGGCCGCGTCCTGGATGGCGTCGGTCGCCTTCTCGCCGTCGCCGGGCCCGGTGGCGGACGCCGGCGGGGACTTCTCCGGCGCCTCGCCCGACGCCTTCACGTCCACGGACAGACTGATCGGGTCGAGCGGTGTACCGGCCGTGTAGTAGCCGGCGAAGGCGGTGGCGCCCTGTGCGGTGAGCGTCGCCGGGACACGGGTGAGGACGACGGGGCTGGCGCCGCCCTTCATCCCGATCCCGGAGAGATCGAGCGTGGCCAGCGGGACCTGGGAGGCGGAGGTGACCTTGCCGCTCCCCTTCGCCTTGCTCGCCATGTCCGCGTGGAGCGTGCCGCGGCCGCCGGAGATCCGGACGGTGGGGCGGCTGATCGTGAGATCGAGTTCATGGGTGCCGTCGGCCTTGAGGTGTCCGACGAACCGGACCCCGCCGGAGAAACCGGCCCTCAAGGCGCCGGTGGCCGGGTCGTACGAGCCGGTGGCCGAGTGGAACCGGAACTGGCTGCCCACTGTGGCCGCGCCCCCGTTGAGGGCCCAACTGCCTTGCGCGACGGGCCCGGTGACATAGCCGAGGAACGACGACTTGATACCCCAGTCGAGCCGGCCGCCCTGCACCGTACGGTCGGCCGCCTGCGCCCCTGCGGCCGGCAGCAGGGCCACCGGCAGCGCCATGAGCAGCGCGACGACGAAGGCGCGCACGGGTCTGAAGGACAGCATCGGAGTCACTCCCACGTCTGACGAGCAGGGACGGCCGGCCCGGACGCATCACCACCCGGGACCTGGAAAGCAAGGTAAGGCTAACCTAAGCTACCTTCGGTCTGTACTGGAACCCCTTCCCCGCAGCGGCCCCGGCTGAACGAGCCGGACGACTCGGCACAACGAACAGGATGGTGCGCTCGGTGCGCAGATCACACCTCACGGGCGCTCTTCTCTCCGTACTCGCCCTCGCTCTGACCGTCACCGGCTGCGGCGGCGACCGTACGAACGCGGCCGACGCGCCGCGGAATCCGTCGCCCACACCCACCGCCGACCGGGTGGAGCCGCTTTCCGCCACGCCCGCGCCCAGGCTGCCCGTCACCGTCGACTCAGCCGACGGCAGGAAGGTCACGGTCGCCTCGGCCGACCGGATCGTGCCGCTCACCGGGTCGCTGAGCGAGATCGTCTTCACCCTCGGTCTCGGCGGCCGGGTCGTCGCCCGCGATGTCACCGCCACCTTCGAACAGGCCGCGAAACTGCCGGTGGTGACCAGGGCGCACGATGTCTCGGCGGAGGGCGTGCTGTCGCTCAGGCCGACGCTCGTCCTCGCCGACACCACCACGGGCCCCGCCGAGGCCATCGGCCAGATCCGGGAGGCGGGCATTCCGCTGGTCGTGGTCGACCCGGCGAAGAGCCTCGCCGATGTCGGGACACGGATCGACGCGGTGGCCGGGGCACTGGGCGTGCCGACGGCGGGCGCGGAGCTGAAGGAGCGTACGGAGGACCGGATCGACGCCGTACGCAAGGAGATCCCGGCGGGCGAGCGGGACGGGAAGGGCGACACAAGGGACGGGACGGACGGGAAGGGCCGGGGGAAACCGCGCGTCGCCTTCCTCTATCTGCGCGGCTCCGCCTCCGTCTATCTGCTCGGCGGCCGTGATTCCGGGGCGAGTTCACTGCTGGAGGCGGCCGGCGCGGTCGACGCGGGCAAGGAATCCGGGCCGGCCAAGGACTTCACCGCGATCACGAGCGAGGCACTGGCGAAGGCCGCGCCCGACGCGATCCTGGTGATGACCAAGGGGCTCGACTCGGTGGGCGGGGTGGACGGCCTGGTGAAGATCCCCGGAGTCGCCGAGACACCGGCGGGAATGGACCGCAGGGTCGTCTCGGTCGACGACGGGGTGCTGCTGAACTACGGCCCGCGCACGGACGAGGTGCTGAGATCGATCGTCAAGCAGCTCTACGCGGACGGACGCTGACATGACGTCAGCGTCGATCGCGCGCCAGCCGTCACCCGGAGACATGGATCCGGGCGATCCGTCCAACGCCGGGGCAGCCGCGAAAGTACGCCGACGCCCGCCCGGGAGCACCACCCTGCTGACCGCCGGGCTGCTCGGTGCGCTCGTCGTCCTCTGTCTGCTCTCCGCGGGGATCGGCGCGTACCACATCCCTCTCGGGGACGTCCTCGCCTCCGTGCAGCACCGGACCGGGCTCGGCGGCGCGGCGCTCGACCGGGTCGGCGAGAGCGTCCTGTGGAACGTACGGCTGCCCCGTGTCGTCCTCGCGCTCCTCGTCGGCGCCTCGCTCGGCTGCGCGGGCGCGCTGATGCAGGGCGTGTTCGGCAATCCGCTCGCCGAGCCCGGGGTCATCGGCATCTCGTCGGGCGCGGCGGTCGGCGCGGTCGCCTCCATCGCGCTGGGGCTGAGCTTCTTCGGCAACTGGACGGTGACGGTCTGCGCGTTCATGGCCGGGCTCGCGACGGTGCTGCTGGTGTACGCGCTGTCCCGCTCGGGCGGCCGTACGGAAGTGGTCACGCTCATCCTGACCGGCATCGCGGTGAACGCGTTCGCCGGGGCGCTGATCGGGCTCTTCCCCTTCTTCGCGGACAACGCGCAGATCACCCAGATCACCTTCTGGCAGCTCGGTTCGCTGGCCCAGGCGACCTGGCCGAAGGTGCTCGCGGTGCTGCCGTGCGCGCTGGCCGGTCTGGTCCTGGCGCCCTTCTACGCACGGCGGCTGGATCTCCTCGCGCTGGGCGAGCGGCCGGCCCGTCATCTGGGGGTGGACGTGGAACGGCTCCGCATGGTGCTGGTGCTGGTGGTCGCGCTGCTCACGGCGGCGGCGGTCGCGGTGGCCGGGATCATCACGTTCGTGGGGCTGCTGGTGCCGCATCTGCTGCGGATGGCGCACGGGCCCGGCCACCGCTTCCTGGTCCCGGGCAGCGCGCTCGGCGGCGCGCTGGTCCTGGTCGCGGGTGATCTGGCGGCCCGTACGGTCGCGGCCCCGGCGGAACTCCCGCTGGGGGTACTGACCGCGCTCTTCGGCAGCCCGTTCTTCTTCTGGCTGCTGCGCAGAACACGCCGCAAGCAAGGGGGTTGGGCATGAGTGCCCCGTCCCTTCCCGGACAAGGCGGTTGGGCATGAGTCTGAAGAGTCTGTTCGCCGCGCGCCGTCGCGCGCTCCCCGCCCCCGTCGCCCCCGGCACCCCCCTCGCCGAGGCCCACGGCCTCCATGTCCGGCTCGGACAGCGCGAGGTGCTCCGCGGGATCGCTCTCGACGCCCGCGCCGGTGAGGTGCTCGCGCTCGTCGGGCCCAACGGGGCCGGGAAGTCGACCCTCCTCGCCGCGCTCGCCGGCGATCTGCGGCCCGACCGCGGTGAGGTACGCGTCGCCGGGCGCCCCGCACACGACTGGTCCGCGCCCGAACTGGCCCTGCGCCGCTCCGTACTCCCCCAGGCCGCCACGCTCTCGTTCCCCTTCCCGGTGGCGCAGGTCGTACGGATGGGCCGCGCGCCCTGGGCAGGGACGGCGCTGGAGGACGAGGACGAGGCAGCCGTCGCCGGGGCGATGGCGGCCACCGAGACGACCGAGTTCGCGCCGCGCCCCTTCTCCGCGCTCTCCGGCGGCGAGCGGGCCCGCGTCGCGCTCGCCCGCGTCCTCGCCCAGCGCGCCGCGCTGCTCCTCCTCGACGAGCCGACCGCCGCGCTCGATCTGCGCCATCAGGAGCTGGTCCTGCGGGTCTGCCGGGAGCGTGCGGCGGCGGGCGACGCCGTGGTGGTCGTCCTGCACGATCTGGGGCTCGCCGCCGCCCACGCGGACCGTACCGCCGTACTGCACGACGGAGCCGTCGCCGCCGTGGGACCGCCGGCCCGGATCTTCCGCGACGAGTTGCTGAGCCGGGTCTACCGCCAGCCCGTCGAGGTCTTCCCGCACCCCCGCACCGGCGTTCCGCTGGTGGTCCCGAAGCGCACCTCTTGACCCGCGCTTGACCCGGCCTTGGGGCGCCCTGGGGACCACTGTGACCTGCCCGTATCCGGGGCGGGGCAGTGAGAGCCGAATCACTGCACGAACGGTCACGGCACAGGTAAGGCTCAGTTAAGTTAGGGCGGCCTCACCTCCGTATGTCAGCTGTATCCCGCCTCTTTCCCGCCCCTCTTTCCCGTCCGATTCCAGCCATCGTGGAGCCCCGCATGCGACCTGTCCGCCTCTCCGTCGTCACCGCCACCGCGGCGGTGGCCGCCCTGACCGCCGTGACGGGCTGCGCCGAGAAGAGCGACGCGAAGGCCGGCGACGGCGCCGTCCAGGTCACCGCCACGGACGACTCCTGCGAGGTCTCCACGAAGGAGTTCCCGGCGGGCCATGTGGAGCTGGCCGTCGAGAACAAGGGCACGAAGATCACCGAGGTCTATCTGCTCTTCCCCGACGACCGGATCGTCACCGAGCGCGAGAACATCGGCCCGGGTACGAAGGCCAAGATCACCGCCGAGGTGAAGGCCGGTTCGTACGAGATCGCCTGCAAGCCCGGGATGAAGGGCGACGGCATCCGCCAGCAGGTCACGGTCACGGGCGGCACCGCCACCGCCAGGCGCAGCCCGGAGATGGACGCCGCCGTCGCCGCGTACCGCACGTACGTCCAGACGCAGGCCGACGAGACTCTGCCGAAGGCCAAGGTCTTCACCGACGCCGTGCGCGCCGGTGACCTGGAAGCCGCGAAGAAGGCGTACGCGCCCTCCCGTATCGGCTGGGAGCGCACCGAGCCGGTCGCCGAGTCCTTCGGCGACATCGACCCGAAGGTCGACGTACGCGCCGACGGTCTGGAGACCGGCCAGAAGTGGACGGGCTGGCACCGGCTGGAGAAGGAACTCTGGCAGGACAAGAAGCTCGGCCCGGACGCCAAGGCGCTCGCGGACGCGCTCGACAAGGACCTCGCCGACTGGCAGCAGCGGGTCGGCAAGGCCGAGATCACCCCGACCTCGATGGCCAACGGCGCCAAGGAACTCCTCGACGAGGTCGCCGCCGGCAAGGTGACCGGCGAGGAGGAGCGCTACAGCCACACCGACCTGGTCGACTTCAAGGGCAACGTCGAGGGCGCGCAGCGCTCGTACGAGCTGCTCAAGCCGGTCGCCGTGCAGAACGACCCGGCGCTGGTGACGGAGCTGGACAAGCGGTTCGCCGCGCTCAACAAGCTGCTCGACACATACCGCGACAGCCCGGACTCGTATGAGTTCACCTCGTACGAGAAGGTCGGCAAGGCGGAGCGCAAGGAGCTCTCGGACGGTGTGAACGCACTGGCCGAGCCGCTCTCCAAGCTCGCCGCCGCCGTCGTCAAGTAGGGCCGCGCACCATGTCTTCCCACAACAGCACGGACGACAGCACGCCGGACGAGAAACCCGGCGGTGCGAAGGCGGCACCGGCACCGGCCACGACACCGCCGTCCCGCCGCGCGCTGCTCGGCTGGGGCGGTGCCGGGCTCGCGCTCGGCGCCGCCGCGGCCGGGGGCGCCATGGCGGCCGTACGGGACGGTGACACCGCCGCGCCCGCCGCCGAGTCCGGCGCGGCGGTCCCCTTCCACGGCCGTCACCAGGCCGGGATCGCCACCGACGTCCAGGACCGGCTGCACTTCGCCGCGTTCGATGTGACGACCGAGGACCGCGCGGAACTGGTCCAGCTGCTCAAGGACTGGACGCGGGCCGCCGAGCGGATGACGACGGGACACGCGGTCGGCGAGGGCGCGTACGGCGGTCTCCCCGAGGCCCCGCCCGACGACACCGGCGAGGCGCTCGGCCTCAAGCCGTCCCGGCTCACGCTCACCGTCGGCTTCGGTCCCGGCCTCTTCGCCAAGGACCGGTTCGGGCTGGCGGAGCGGCGCCCGGCCGCGCTCGTCGAGCTGCCCAGGTTCCCCGGTGACAACCTCGATCCGGCGCGCGGCGGCGGCGATCTCTGTGTCCAGGCGTGCGCGGACGATCCGCAGGTCGCCGTGCACGCGATCCGCAATCTGGCCAGGATCGGCTTCGGGAAGGTCGCGGTGCGCTGGTCGCAGCTCGGCTTCGGCAAGACGTCGTCGACCACGCCCGGCGCCCAGACCCCCCGTAATCTCTTCGGCTTCAAGGACGGCACCAGCAATATCGCGGGCACGGACACCGCCGCCCTGGACAAGCACGTCTGGGTGTCGGACGCGGACGGCCCCGGCTGGCTGGCGGGCGGCTCGTATCTGGTCGCCCGCCGGATCTCGATGCGGATCGAGACCTGGGACCGTACCTCCCTCCAGGAGCAGGAGGACGTCTTCGGCCGGGACAAGGGCGAGGGCGCGGCGGTCGGCAAGGCGCGCGAGCACGACACGCCCAACCTGAAGGCGATGCTGCCGACTTCGCATGTACGGCTGGCTCATCCGGACTCCCACCACGGGGTGCGGATGCTGCGCCGCGGCTACTCCTTCACGGACGGTACGGACGGCCTCGGACGGCTCGACGCGGGGCTGTTCTTCCTGGCGTACCAGCGCGACGTACGGGACGCGTTCATCCCCGTACAGCGGTCCCTGGCGCGCTCCGACGCGCTCAACGAATACATCCAGCACGTGGGTTCAGCGGTCTTCGCGATCCCGCCGGGCGTCCGGGACAAGGACGACTGGTGGGGCCGGGCCCTGATCTCCTGATATCGGAAAGGGAGTTCCGACGTGTTCGGAAACTATCTGATCGGTCTGCGCGAGGGCCTTGAGGCCAGCCTCGTGGTCTGCATCCTGGTCGCGTATCTGGTCAAGACGGAGCGGCGTGACGCGCTGCGCCCCATCTGGCTCGGGATCGGGGCCGCCGTCGTCATCGCGCTCGGTTTCGGCTTCGGGCTCGAATTCGGCTCGCAGGAGCTGACGTTCGAGGCGAAGGAGGCGCTCGGCGGCTCGCTGTCGGTCCTCGCGGTGGCGCTGGTGACCTGGATGGTCTTCTGGATGCGGCGTACGGCGCGGCATCTGAAGACGGAGCTGCACGGCCGGCTGGACGCGGCGCTCCAGATGGGTACGGGTGCGCTGGTCGCGACGGCGTTCCTGGCCGTGGGCCGGGAGGGGCTGGAGACCGCGCTGTTCGTCTGGGCGTCGGTACGGGCCTCCTCGGACGGCAGCCACGCGCCGCTGATCGGGGTGCTGCTCGGTATCGCCAGCGCGGTGGTGCTCGGCTGGCTCTTCTACCGGGGCGCGCTGCGCATCAATCTGGCCAAGTTCTTCACCTGGACCGGCGGGATGCTCGTGATCGTCGCGGCCGGTGTGCTCGCGTACGGCGTCCATGATCTCCAGGAGGCGCGCTTCCTGGGCGGCCTGTCCACCAAGGCGTTCGACATCAGCACGACGATCCCGCCGGACAGCTGGTACGGCACGCTCCTCAAGGGCGTGTTCAACTTCCAGCCGGACCCGACGGTCCTTCAGGTCATTGTCTGGTGCCTGTATCTGGTCCCGACGCTCGCGCTGTTCCTGGCGCCGGTAGGGTTGGGGCCGGTCAGTGGGGGTCAAGGAGCAGAGGCGGCCGATGAGCAGGCTGGGAAGGCCGATTCGGGCAGCGGCGGGGCTCGCGACGGTGACGGTGCTGTCGCTGACGGCGAGCGGGTGCGTGACCGTGCACGGGGAGCTGGCGGTTCTGCCGTCGGCGGACCGGAGTGAGGCCGCGCGGGCGCTGAAGGATTTCACCGACGCGTACAACGCGGCGGACAAGGCGTACGATCCGGCGCTCGACGCGGACCGGGTGACCGGCGCGCTGGGCGCGATCAACCAGGCGGGTCTCAAGGCGCGCAGCATCACGAACCCGGACGGCAACCCGGCGCATCAGCCGCTGGAGCTGACCGACGCCAAGTTCACCATCCCCAAGAAGGCGGGCTGGCCGCGCTGGTTCGTCGCGGACACCGACAGCAACCGCGACACGGACGACGGCGGCCCGCAGGACACGCGCTGGGTGCTGGTCTTCGTACGCAACGGGCCCGACGAGCGGTGGAAGGTGCCGTATCTGACGATCCTGGCCGCGAACGAGGTCCCCGACTTCGCGACCGACAAGGACGGCTGGGGCGAACCGGTGGCGCCGGACAGCGAGGCGCTGTCGCTGGCGCCGGGGAAGCTGAGCGAGGCGTACGCCTCGTATCTGCGCGACGGCAAGGCGAAGACCTTCGCGAACGGGCCGCACACGGACGGATGGCGGGAGGCCCGCGAGAAGAACGCGCGGCTGCCCGGTCTGGTCACGCAGTATGTCGACCAGCCGCTGGCCGAGGGCGACTTCGCCCCGCTGGGGCTGGCGACGAAGGACGGCGGGGCGCTGGTCTTCTTCGCCACGCGGCACTTCGAGCGGCAGACGGGCGCGCGGGGTGTCACGCCGCGGGTGAACGCGGATGTCAAGGCGCTGCTGACGGGCGAGATACGGAACACGGTCACCAAGGAGTGGGTCTCCAGCCAGGTGGCGCTGGTCCCGCGCGCGGGGGCGGACACACCGACGGTGGAGGTGGCGAGCCGCCTTCAGGGGGTCACGGGCGCGAAGGGCTCGTAGGAGGGTTCGGCTGGGCTCGGTGGCAGCCGCTGGGCCCGATTCGGTAGCGGTGGCTGGGCTCGGTGGCGGCGGCTGGGCCCGGCCCCGCCGTAGTCAGCGGCCCAGCGGCCAGGCCACCGCGTGCGGGTCCAGCTCACCGTTCTCGCCCGCGTACCGGGCACACGCGTCGGTCAGCGTCTCCAGCAGCGTCAGCGGATCCGGCAGCGGATGCTCGGGGCCGCGCAGCCACCGCACCGACAGCTCGCCGGGCAACTGGGCCGGGGGTACGAGCACATAGCTGCCCCGGCAGTGCCAGCGCAGTCCCGGGTGCTCGTCCATCGTCTCGGGATGGCAGTCCAGCTCACAGGGCCACCACTCGTCCTCGTCCTCGGGCGTGCCCCGGGTCGCGGTGAAGAAGAGCATCCGGTCGCCGCCGGAGTCCGCCACGGGACCGACGTCGATGCCCTGTTCGAGCAGCCGTTCCAGCGCCCGGCTGCCCGCTTCGAGCGGCACGTCCAGGACGTCGTGGATCATGCCCGTCGCGGTGATGAAGTTGGCCTCGGGCTGATTGCGCGCCCAGCGCTCGATCTGCGCGCGATCGGTCGTGGACTGGGTCTGCCAGGCGAAGGAGAGGGGGTGTCTGGCCGGGGTGGGACAGCCGATGCGTTCACAGGAACATCGGTAGCCGACGGGGTGCGCGGCGGGCGAGACGGGCATACCGGCCTCCGCGACAGCGAGCAGCAGCGCCTCGCGGCCGGCCACGTCCCCGTCGAACGCGGAACCGCCGGCGCTCTTCTTGGGGCGCCTGCGCAGCCACTGGGGAATCCTGCTCTCCGTGCCGCGGTAGCGGCCGAAATCGTCGCCCATCGATCCCCTCACACCTCATGCTCGTCCCTGCGGACTCTCCCCATGGTCCCACCATCCTGCTCCCCGGGTGGCCGCGAGCCCCCACCGGGGTATGGGGAGCCGTCGGCCTTCACGGGGTGGATCGCGGCTTATGCGGCGTTATACGGCCCCCGTTACGGGGTTCCGGGGCCGGTGGCATTCACCACACCCGCCCCGTATGCATCGACGCGCCCCCGCGCGCCCCCCGGCGTCCGGGGGGTCCAGGGGACCTTGGCGCCGCGGCTTCCCTCCTGGCACTCAGTGCCGCGAGGGCGGGCGCGGGGCCAGTCCGTGGAGCGCGTACTCGACGATGGTGTCCGCGTACGCGTGTGTCAGCGGCAGCGTCCGCAGCAGCCAGCGATGGGCGACGGGGCCGACCAGCAGCTCCAGGGCGATCCGGGGATCGAGGTCCTGCCGCACCTGCCCGGCCTCCTGGGCGGCGCGCAGCCGCTTCACATAGAGCTGGAGCTGTGGTTCGAGCATCTTCCTGGCGAATTCGACGCCCAGTTCGGCGTCGACGATCCCCTCGGCGGCGAGCGCGCGGGAGGGGACGTCGTATTTCGGGTCGTTCATCTCGTCGACCGTGGCGCGCAGGACCAGCTTGAGATCGGCCTCCAGATCGCCCGTGTCGGGGATCTCGTGGATGCCCTCCCCGCCGTCCGCCTCGCGCGCCGCCTGCTCGCCGAGGTCGAGGAACGCCTCCAGCAGCACGGCACCCTTGGAGGGCCACCAGCGGTAGATCGTCTGCTTGCCGACCCCGGCGCGGGCCGCGATGCCCTCGATCGTCGTCCTGCCGTAGCCGACCTCACTCACCAGCGCGAGGGCCGCGTCATAGATCGCCCGGCGTGAACGCTCACTGCGCCGGGTGGAGTCGGGTGCCCTGCTGTCAGCCATGGCCTCAATCTACAGCCGGGGAGGCGGGACGTATCGTCTCGCCCGTAACGCCCCGTCCGCCCCGTCCGCCCCGTCCGCATCGGCACGTACCGTCTCGTACGCCGCGTAAGGAACCACCCGAACGGTTGACAGCGCGCGGGCCCCGCGGAGCGGACCATGGCTTCACGCGCACCACGCTTCACGCACAACACGCTTCCCCCACAGACACCATGTGCGCCCGCAGCTCGTGAGGAGCCCCCCTTGCCTCGTGACGCCTCGCCCCGCCGCTATCTCATGTGCCCGCCGCACCACTTCGCGGTGACGTACTCGATCAACCCCTGGATGAACCCGGCGAAACCCGTGGACCTGCCGCTGGCCCTGGCCCAGTGGGAGGAGCTTCGCGACCGCTACACAGCCCTCGGCCACACCGTCTCGCTGCTGGACCCCGACCCGGAACTGCCGGACATGGTCTTCGCGGCGAACGGCGCCACGGTCATCGACGGCCGCGTGCTCGGCGCCCGCTTCGCCCACCAGGAGCGGCACGGCGAGGCGCAGGCGCATCTGGACTGGTTCCGCACCCATGGCTGGAGCGACCTCCGCGAGCCGGTGCACATCAACGAGGGCGAGGGCGATTTCGCCGTCACCGCCACATATCTGCTGGCCGGGCGCGGCTTCCGGGCCAGCCCGCTCTCGCACGGCGAGGCACAGGAGTTCTTCGGCCGTCCGGTGATCGGCCTGGATCTGGTCGACCCGCTCTACTACCACCTGGACACGGCCCTGTGTGTGCTGGACGACGCGGCCGACGAGATCATGTACTACCCCGACGCCTTCTCCCCCGGCAGCCGCACCGTACTCGCCCGGCTCTTCCCCGACGCCCTCATCGCCGAGGAGCCGGACGCGGCGGCGCTCGGACTGAACGCGGTGAGCGACGGCCGCCATGTCCTGCTCCCGCAGAGCGCGGCCGGCCTCTTCGCCCCACTGCGCGACCGGGGGTTCGAGCCGCTGGGCATCGACCTCGGGGAACTACTCAAGGGCGGTGGCAGCGTCAAGTGCTGCACGCAGGAGCTGCGGGTCTGATGGGCATGGACGGTGGAAAAGCGGCGGGCCGCCGCCGGCCGAACCGCGGGTGACAGTGGCTCCTTGCTCGCGGGAACGCGCCCGTGACAGCCTCTGGGACGTGCGTGGATTCGGGGATGAGACATCAGGGCCGGACCGCCCGTCGAGACTGACCGAGTTGATCGACCGGACGGAGGCGGAACGGCCGGCCGCGCGCCGGAAGGCACCAGGGCCGGCGCCCGCCACGCCGGTGGATGAACGGCTCACGAGACCATGCACGCCCGTCATCTGCTCGAAAGAACAGGCCGCGGGTTCGGCGGAGGGCGGCGAGGGCGATTCCGCCGTCACCGCCACGTATCCGCTGGCCGGGCGCGGCTTCCGGGCCGGCCCGCTCTCACACGGCGAGGCACAGGAGTTCTTCGGCCGCCCCGTGATCGGCCTGGATCTGGTCGACCCCCGCTACGCGGCGGCGCTCGGACTGAACGGGGCGCGGGGCTCACGGTCTCTGTTCAGGGCCTACGGCCGGCCGACAACGTTGTGCGGGTCGTCCAGCCAGACCCGCTGACCGTCGCCATCGACCGACAGCCCGAAGCGCGAACGTTCCGGCTGCCCCAGGTCGTGCCACCGCAGGAACGCCTTCCTCACCTCGGCCCACAGCGCACGGGGACCGTACTGCTCCACTTCATACGTCTCCGCGTGCGGGACGTACTCCACCGTTGCCCACGACTTCCGGTCGTCAGCGAAGAGCCAGAGCGTCGCTTCGCCGCCGCCGTCGTCCGCCTCGCACCAGCGGTACCACGCATCGGTGACGCTCAGGCCGGTGAAGAACGCGGGATCGTCCTGGATAACGTTCTGCGGCGCGATATCGGTCGTGCTCGTCTCGCCCTTCTCCTCGTGGTAGATGTCCGTAACACGCCCTGCTCCGCCCCGCCGCGTCCGGTCCCACATAAAAGCCGGATATCCGGAGAACGTGCCCCTGGCCTTCCCGCCCACCACATCCAGCGTGGCGTACGAACCGCTGAAGAAACTGCTGCCCCACGGAGTGACGATCCGCCCCTCGGGACACTGCTCCAACCACGCGTTCGGAACATCCCGCATAGTGCACGTACTGAGGATGCGGTCGTAAGGAGCACCGCTGGGGTACCCATCGCGCCCGTCCCCGAGGACGGTGGCCGGCTGGAACCCGGCCCGTTTCAGGTTCCGCCTTGCGGTGGTCAAGACCGCCTCGTCCAACTCCACACTGGTCACGGCGGGTTCACCCAGCCGGTGACACAGCAAAGCGGCGTTGTAACCCACTCCCGTGCCGATCTCCAGCATGCGATGCCCTTCCCGCACATCGAGCAGGCCGAGCATCTCAATCATGACCGACGGCATCGAAGAAGACGATGTGAAGAGCCTGAACTCCCCATCGGCCGTGGGCTTCCCGTCATTGACCTGCGTCACGACCGGCGCGTCCGAGTAGACCGCTCGCGACCATCCCTCGGGATCCGCGGTGAAGTCGCCACCCTCGAATACGTCGGGAATGAACAGCCCCCGGTCCACCGAGGCCACCGCCTCCCGCCATTCGGGCAGCAGCACCCCCTTGCCTTCAAGAGCCTGAACGAGTCCTTGTTGTGTCGTCATCCGATCTCACTTCTTCGGAGGCTGGTACGGCTTGGTGGGACCCGGTGGTTTGTCGCGGTGGCCGTCACTGCTGGAGGTGTCGGGCTTACCGGAGTGGTCTCCGCCATTCTTTCCCATTGCTGCCTCACCTTTCGTCGCTCCATGTACGCCATCGGCGTGGAACCCATTGTTGTACCGAAAGCACTCGCTCGGTACTGTCAGTCGCGTTCCCGCATGGATTGGGTCCTGTAACTATCGGCCCAGGACTCCAAGATGGCCCGAGTGTCCTCCTCACCCGCCGAGTGCTCAGCAAAGAAGTCGAACAACTCTCGGTAATAGTCGACATCCTTGGGGTCACGCAGAACGACTTGACCACTGAACAGTTCAGCCGTCACGAGTCGGTCGTCGTAGGTGACGAACGTATGAAATGGCGCGTCCGTTACTCGGCGCGCCAAAGGCAGCACTGATAGACGCACGTTGGGAAACCTCGAAACCGACACGAGGTGATCAATCTGCGTGGCCATGACCGAGGCATCGCACAGCTGCCACCGAACTGCTGATTCCGTCAGCAGGAACTCGAAACGCTTGGACGGGTCGTGAAGCACGCCTTGCCGCTCCAGCTTCAGGGCCATGGCTCGGGAGATGTCACCTCCTGCGGGCTCCACGGCGGGGGACATGGCTTGGCGCATATAGTTCGGGGTTTGGAGCAGACCGGTGACCATGGCGGGCAAGAAATGCCGCATATGGCGAGCACCCGACTCCAGCGTGGCGAGCTCCCGCTGACGATGGTGCAGGCCGCGTCTCACGGACGTTCTGACGTCCTCGTACGCGGCATTCGCGACCTGGGCCAGGCTCAGCAGGTCCGCCGCCGTGGCATCGTCCACGCCCAGTGCGCGAAGAATCTGCTGTACGTCCACAACAGACGGCAGGAATCGCCCCGTCTCTATTCGAGAGACCTTGCTCTGGGACATTCCACAACGCACGGCCAACCGCTCGCCCGAGAGGCCGGATGCACGGCGTAGCTCCTTGAGCGCTGTTGCGAGATCGAGGCGATCCTGCCCGGCCTTTTGCGGGTCTATCTTCAATCTGCGCCGTACTCCGAGAACGGAACCGACAGCGAGAGAGCCAGTTCCTGCCATTTCCGGTACTGGTTGAGGTCCGGAACCTCAAGAAGGTCTCGGCTGATCTGTGTGCCATCAGACCGATAGTTCATGGCGACGACCTGGGAACTGTCGAACAGCCAGAAGTCTTGGTCAGGCAGTCCAGGGTTCTCGCGGTCGGTGAGATCAAGGATGCGCACATCCTCTCCGGCCTCGACGTTGTAGCGATACGCGGCGAATTCGTACCGGAGGTAATCCGTGAGTGGCCTGGTGACGACGTGTACTCGCCGAATCCGGCGCCCCGAATCACGGAAGCTCCGAACCTTCACCAGCCACGGGTCATCCTGGGGGAGTTCCAGTTTTCCCGTGGTCTGGAACGCCTCGAACTCCTCCTCTTCACCCTTCATGGCATAAACAGGGAGGGTTTCGAGCCGGAACGCTTCCCGCTCGAACGAACCGAAGAAGGCGGTCCACTGATCACCATCCAAGTGCACGCACAGCCTCCCTCAGCACGTCTTCGGGGATGGAGACCACCGCTTCGCCCTCGGGAGTCGCGTGCTCGACGATGTAGCCCTGAATCGCAAGCGTCTTGGGCTTGTCCGTGCGGTAGACCGTGGGGCAGTCATCTGTCCGGCAATCGGGGTCTCCGCCGGAGATCCGCGTCAGCTTCATGATTGTTCCCCCTCGCTTCTCTGCGGATACATGCCTCGGACGCTAGAGCGGTGATCGTTGAGGAGCAAGAGCTACCCGCGTTCCTGCATAGACCAGCCCACCGCGTGGTCGGGCTCGTCAGGGGGCGCTGAACGGTACTGCGCATTCCAGGGCGAGATCCCGCCACGCGAGATACCTGTCGATGTCCGGGTCTTGGATCAGTTCCCGATTGATCTGCGTCCCGTCGGGGCGATAGTTCAGATGAACGACGGTCACCTCGTCGAACAGCCAGAAGTCCTGCTCTGGCAGTCCGGGGTTCGGCTGGTCCGTCACATCGACTATGCGGTAGCTCTCCCCGGCTGCCACATTCCCCGGGATGCACCACTCGAACAGGTAGCGACTGTAGGGCGTGAGCGGCCGACGGACGATCTTGGCGCGGGTCATCGTGCGTCCGGCTGCCGCATGGTCCCGGATAGTCTGGTGCCACTGCGCGTTGAAGCCATCCGGCTTCGGGGCTCCGGCCGGGAAGTCGCGGACGGTGGCCTCCTCTGTCGGCATGGTGTACGTCTGGTGGACTTCCAGGCGGAACGCGGAGCGCTTGAAGTCGCGGAAGTGGGCCTGCCACTCGTCGCCGTCCAGCAGCACGGGACTAGAGCCATCCACGGGCACGGGCCGCCTCCTTCAGACGTCTTCCTATCTGTGCGCTCAGCACGCTACGAATCGTCGCACCAGCTCAGCATGGCGGGGCGGAGTTCGCCCAACCCCGGCCGCGGTACCGGGAGCGGTCGGGCGAGACGGGTCACTTCCAGTCTCCCGCGCGGCGGTGCGGGTGATTGCGGAGTTCGTTGTTCCAGTCACGGACCATGCGGGTGTTGCCAACGGCCCGTGCTTCCTCGCGTTGGCGGCAGAGCGCCGCGCACACGTCGCAGTCGGTTGCGGGGGCGGGTTCAAGTTCCGGTAGCGATAGGGTCATTGCTCGCCCTCGCGGTCACCGGCGCGGGGTGCGGAGTCGGGGCACGATGAGTTGCCGCATGCGCACGGCGGCCACCTGAGCGCGTCCCCGGGGGCGAGGTCCGCGCCTTCGGCGCCCAGGTCGGGATCGGGGTCGGACGCGTATCTCGGTACGACGAGCGAACCGTCCACACCGTACGCGGCGATCATCAGCGACAGACGCCTGCGCGCTTCACTTCGCGTCATCGGCCAGCCTCCGCAGTCCGCACGCCACACGCTCCGTCAACTCCGGTGTCGGCTCGGCGAATGTGCGGGGCACCCACTCGGGGACGAGGCGGTGGAAGCCGTCCTCCTCGTCGGTGTGTGCGGCCATGTCCGTGGTCGGTGGTTTCCGGTCAATCATCTACGCACCCCTACGTCGTCGGGCAACTACTGTCTGTGCACAACAATCGGCATTCGCGCGTACGCTGACCAGAGTTGAGAGCACAACACCGGGTCTGGGGTGGAGGAGGGACGACACATGTCGGACGGTCTGAAGAGGGCGACGGGGCCGGTCAGCGGGGCCGCTTACTTCGGTGCCGAGGTGCGCGAGTGGCGGCTGGGCAAGGGGCTGAGCCAGCGCGAGGTGGGCGCTCCCGCGCGGTACGGGCAGCAGTACGTAGCGAAGGTGGAGGCCGGGGACCGGATGGCCAGTCCGGAATTCGCCGCAGGCTGCGACCAGGTGTTTGGTACGCCGGGGATGTTCGCGCGGCTACGGGATCGGTGTGCCGAGAAGGGTGGGTACCCGGACTGGTTCGAGCCGTACGTCCTGCTCGAACAGCAGGCTTCCGCCATCCTGGACTACAGCAACAGCCTGATCATGGGCCTGTTGCAGACCGAGGCGTACGCGCACGACCTCTACCGGAAGTGGCGTCCCACCGATCCCCTGGACGTGACCGCCGAGAGGGTCGCACGCCGGTTCAAGAGGCGTGAAGTGCTGGAGCGCGAGAATCCTCCGTTGGTTTGGGTCGTTCTCGACGAGTCGTGTCTGCGGCGCGAGATCGGCAGTCGCTCTGTCATGGCCGAGCAGGTGGCGCACCTTATCGAGGAGGCGGAGTCACCTCGCTTCACGATTCAGCTGCTGCCGTTCAGCGCCGGGACTCCCGCGTGGTCTCTGGGGTTCACGCTGCTGAAGTTCGACGACGACGAGCCGGACATGCTCTACCAGGAGACTCTGGGCGCGGGTCATGTGACCGACTCCCGGAAGGTCGTGGCGGATGCCAGCGTGCTCTACGATCGGCTACGCGCCGACGCGCTCTCCCCAACGGCGACGCTCAAAATGATGCGCGAAGTGATGGAGGACTGGACACGATGAACACATTCGACCTCTCCGACGCGCAGTGGGAGAAGTCCAGCTACAGCAGTCAGCAAGAGGGGCAGTGCGTCGAGTTCGCCCGCAACCTCGTCCCCTTCGGCATCGTCCCCGTACGCGACACCAAGACCTCCACCGGGCCCGTCCTCCTGCTCACCCCCACCGCCTGGAACGACTTCGTCGCCTTCGCCGGGCGCACCCGTGAGGGGGCGGTGCTCCCCCACGGGTGACTGAGCGGCCGTCAGTCCTGGTAGACCTTGTTCTTCCCCGGGCCGCCGGAGAGCTTGTCGTTGCCCGGGCCGCCGTACAGCACGTCGTCGCCGCTGTTGCCGTACATCGTGTCGTTGCCCTTCTCGCCGTAGAGCTTGTCGTTGCCCCTGCCGCCGTAGACCTCGTCGTTGTCGCCGCCGGCGCGCAGGATGTCGTTGCCGTCGTCGCCGTACAGGGTGTTGATGTCGCCGGTTCCGGTGACGGAGTCGTTTCCGGCGCCGCCTCGGCATATGTACTGGCAGGCGCCGGTGAGGATGTCGTCGCCGTTGCCGCCGTCGGCGCCGAGGCCGTTGCCGCCGTCGACACGGTCGTCGCCGTCGCCGCCGTTGAACTGGTTCTGTCCGGTGCCCTTGAGGACGTCGTCGCCCGGACCGCCGTGGATCGCGGCGATCGCGCTGCTGTCGGAGGTGATCGTCGCCGTGTCGTCGCCGTCGCCGAGGTCGACCTCGTAGGTGGTCGAGTCGTCGGAGCCCAGGGGCGCGGCGATCGTGCACTGGACGACGGTGCGGTCGGTCGCCGAGGGGTACGTGCAGGCGGCCCACTTCTTCGCGGACGCGTCGATGGTCATCTTGAACCGGTCGCGGAAGGTGATTTGGTAATCGGACCCGAAGTCGGAGGGGTCGACATCGATGTCCTTCACGGAGACTTTCAGTCGGTTCGCCTGTCCGTCAGCGGCCTTGTACCAGAGCGCGCCGTCGTCGTGGACGAGAGTGGCCGGGCCGGTCGCGGCCGATGTGTCCGCCTGGGCGGCGGGCGCGGTGAACATGGCCCCGCTGAACGCGAGGGCGAGGGTGGCGGCGGCGATGATTCCATGCTTACGCATGCAGAAGTGCCCCTTCTCGGAACTGGTGGTGGTCAAGCACCTGGCGCAGCGGCGCCGGCGGGCCGGAGGTGGTCGGTTGCCGTCTCCGAACACCCGCTTAGACAGGGCTTCGGGAGCGCCGGTTGTGTCGAGAAGTCACTTCGGTTGGCCGGGGCGAACATGTCATCTCAGGGCCTCCCGGCGTTCCATTGGAGGACACTGCGAGGCAACCCGAGCCCCGCTCAGCCACCCGCCGACGGCCAGGCGTCGCCCCACGCCGTGTCCCTGGCCTCCTTGTAGAGCGGACCGTGGCGCTTGGTGACCGTCTCCCGGCGCAGCCCGTCATCCCTCGTGCACAGGTCCAGCAGCACCTGTCCCTTGCGGATCTGCGGCTTCCGCGTCACCCGGGCCTCCGCCGGGCGCGCCTCGAACCGTACGGCCGCGACATAGCTGAACTTCTCGTCCTCGTACGGCAGCGAGCCGCCCTTGACCTGGCGGTGCAGCGAGGAGCGGCTGACCCGGGCCGCGAAGTGGCACCAGTCCGTGCCCCGTTCGATCGGGCAGGTGCCGTCGTGCGGGCAGGGGGCGGCGATACGGAAGCCCGCCGCGATGAGCTGATCACGCGCCTCGATGATCCGCAGATAGCCGTCGGGCGTACCGGGTTCGACGATCACCACGGCCTGCCCGGCCCGCGCGGCCTCGGCGACGAGTGCGGTGCGGTCGCGTTCGGTCAGTTCCTTCAGTACGTACGAGACCGTCACGAGATCGCTCTCGGGCAGCGTCAACTCCCCGCCGATCCTGGCCCGGCGCCAGTCCGTCGCACGGAGCGCGGGCGCTCCCGAGGCCGCCAGCTCACGCCCCAGGGCGAGCGCCGGCTCAGCCCAGTCCAGGACGGTGGTGGCACGGGCCTCCTTGCGGGCCTCCTTACGGGGCTCCTCGCCGCCGGGCCGCCGGTGCTCCGCCCATGTCGCGTCCTCGGCCCATGTCGCGTCTGCCGACCACATCGCGTCCTCGGCCCATGTCGCTTCCGCCGCCCAGACCGCCGCCCCCGTACCGCCGCCCACGTCGACATGGCTCCCGGGCGCCCAGCCGGGCGCCGCGTCGGCCAGGGCCTCCAGCGCGGCCCGTACCGCCTCGAAGGTGGCCGGCATCCGGTACGCGGCGTACGCGGCGACGTCGGAGCGGTCACGGAGTACGGGCGCGTCGGTGGGAGTGGTACCCCGGTAGTTGGCGATCAGCCGCTCGACGGCCCCGGCCGCCTGCCTGGGCGGCAGCCCGTCGAGCACCCCGGCGAGCGCGGCGCGCAGCGCTTCGGCGGCGGGGAGGGCGGCGGCCCCGGTGGAACCGCCGGTGGCGGACCGAGTGGCGGACTCGGCAGCGGCCCCGGTGGCGGACTCGGCGGCGGATTCGGACTCGGCGGGATTCACCGTCGAATTCTGACACGCGGCCCGCTCCCGGGCGTGCCCGCCGAAACGGGCAGCCTCACCCGCCGAATCGGGCCGTCATAACGGTCAGGCAAACTGCGGTGGGCACAGGCGCAGTTGCTACGCTGGCGCTCCTTGTCCGGCAGCCGCGCTCACGGGGGGACACTTGAGCCGGCTCGTGAGACAGCCGTGAGACAGCAGGGGAACCATGAAACAGAGGTTCGTGCGCCGGCCCCGACAGGCCGACGTACCCAGCGGACGACGCTTCTCCCGCGAAGGCCGCTTCTCCCGTGGGACCGGATTCTCTCGCGGGGGCCGTTTCTCGCGCGGAGGCGGCTTCTCGCCCGGGGGCAGTCGCTTCCCTGGAGGTAGTCGTTTCCCTGGGGGTAGTCGCTTCCCTGGAGGCGGTCGCTTCCGCGGGGGCGGTGAGGGAACCGTACGGCAGCGGATCGTACGCCTGATCCTGGTCGTCGGGGTGATCGTGCTGGCGCTGCTGCTCCTGCTCAGTACCTGCGGCGGGAACAAGCCCGCCAAGCCGAAGGACGACGGCGCGGCCAAGAAGCCCGTGACGAATGTCGCGGAGCGGGCGCCGCGGCTCAGCGTGCCGGACAGGTACGACGCCGCGCGCGGCTGGGAGATCGTGGACGGCTCCCCCGACTTCGCCCTCGCCCATGAGACGAACCGGCTCGCCTATCTGGAGCGGGCCGGAGCGTACCGGTTCCGGCTGCGGACGCTCGATCCCGAGACCGGGGAGCGCGGCTGGGACGGGGAGCCCTGGCGGCCGTTGTTCAGCCCCGACCGGTTCCCCCGGCTGCTGTCCGTCACCAAGGACGACCAGGAGTACTTCGTCACCTGGTCGTACGGGAAACTCGATCAGGACGAGCTGCGCCCCGCCGACTCCATCGTCTCCCTCGACATCTACAACGCGGCAGACGGCTCCCGCCTGCGGGTCGAAACCCCCTGGGCGGACGCGCCGAAGGTGAGCGCGGCGGGACCCGCCATTCTGATCAGCGACGGCAAGGCCACCAGCGCGGTCATCGACCCGGAGACCGGCGATGTGGTCAAGGTCCCGCCCGGCTCGCTCGGCTACCCCAAGGGCTGCAAGGAGTGCCGCAAGCTGACCGAGGTGCACGGGGTCACCGCGAAGGGGCTGCTCGTCGGCGGGGCCAAGGAGTTCTGGGTACGCGGCGGCTGGTTCAGCCGGCAGAGCGCGCCGAAGGACACCGACGCCGCCTCGGGTGTGCCCGCCTCGATGGCGAGCGGCTACATCCTCGCCAAGTGGCAGCAGAAGAAGGGCGCCAAGGACGCCCGTACGCACGAGGTCTGGGCGGTGCACGACGCGGCGAACGGCAAGGTCGTGACGCAGGTGCGATGCCGTAAGCCGGCGATCAACCCGGCCGAGGACCCGCGCCTCATCGCCTCCCCCGACGGCCGTTTCCTGATCGCCGGGCGGCTCGCCTTCGACCTGGACGAGAAGAAGGCGTACTGCTTCGAGGAGGCGGACGGCACCCAGCCGCTGACCCTGACCACCGTGTCGGACGACGGCACGGCGTACGGCGCGGTGAGCGCCCGCAACACGCAGGACGCGCTGGCGGGCGGCGGCAACCCGGTCATGGTGGACCTCACGACCGCGACGCCCGAGGCCCTGGCCACCAATCTCCGGCTGCCCAGCGCGGAGGCGTCGGGAGTCGGGCTCTTCCGCTGGACGGACTCGAAGGACCGCCCGCATCTGATCGGCTACCCGCGCCAGGGCTGAGGCTCCGAGCCCCGGCGCGGACTGACCGCGACGTCAACAGACCGACCGCGACATCAGCGGACATACTGCGACGTCAGCGGACAGACCGCGACATCAAGGGTTCAGGGTCGGGCGGCCGGGCGCTCCATCGGCTGCTGGTGCCGCCACGGCCGTACGAAACCGAGGAAGCAGCCGAGCGAGCCGACCGCGCACACCAGTTGCACGACCGCCATCGGAACGGCCGTCTCCTCGCCCGCGATCCCCACCAGCGGCGAGGCGATGGCGCCGATCAGGAACGACGACGTACCGATCAGCGCGGACGCCGAGCCCGCGGCGTGCGGGGTCCGCATCAGCGCCGACGCGTTGGTGTTGGGCATCGCGAGCCCCATCGCGGACATCAGCACGAACAGCGCCGCCGCGACCGGGAAGAGCCCCACGGGACCGAACACCCCGGAGGTCATCAGCAGCAGGGCCAGCGCGGCGACGGTGATGACCGTGAGCCCGAAGCCCAGCACCCGGTCCATGCTGACCCGGCCGACGAGCACCTTGCCGTTGATCTGGCCGACGGTGATCAGCCCGATGGAGTTGACGCCGAAAAGCAGGCTGAAGGTCTGCGGCGAGGCGCCGTAGATCTCCTGCACCACGAACGGCGAGGCCGCGACGTACGCGAACAGCGCGGCGAAGGCCAGACCGCCCGCGAGCATGTAGCCGGTGAAGATCCGGTCCGCGATCAGCCCGCGCATCGTACGCAGCGCCGCGACGGTGCCGCCGCTGTGCCGCTTCTCCGGCGGCAGCGTCTCGTGCAGCCACTTCCAGACGACGAACGTGAGGACGACGCCGACCACCGTGAGGACGGCGAAGATGCCGCGCCAGTCGGTGAGGCGCAGCACCTGTCCGCCGATCACGGGCGCGATGACCGGCGCGACCCCGGAGATCAGCATGAGGGTGGAGAAGAAGCGCGCCATCTCCACACCGTCGTAGAGATCACGCACCACCGCGCGGGCGATCACGATGCCCGCCGCGCCCGCCAGCCCCTGCAAGAGGCGGAAGCCGATGAGGAGTTCGGTGGTGGGCGCCAGCGCGCAGATCGCGGTGGCGAGTACGTACACGATCATGCCGAGCAGCAGCGGCCGGCGCCGCCCCCACTTGTCGCTCATCGGCCCGACCACGATCTGGCCGAGCGCCATGCCCGCCAGACAGGCGGTGAGGGTGATCTGAACCGTCGCCGCGGGTGAGTTCAGCGAGCGGGTGACCTCCGGCAGGGCAGGGAGGTACATGTCCATGGACAGCGGGGGCAGCGCGGTGAGCCCGCCGAGTACGAGGGTGACCAGCAGCCCGGCGCGGCGCGCGCCCGCCGTGTGGTCCTGCGGGGGTGCCTGCCGCTGTTCCGGAATCGGTGCCGAGCGACGCTGCTCGGGCGTTATATGTCCTTTACGTCCTTCGGTGGTTCGGCCGCCGTCCGGCATCGTCTCTCCATGTCGTTGAATCCTTACCTATGCTCTCAGCTCAGCGGGAGCGGTCGAGACCTTTATGTGGGGCAGCCATGACAACAGGACAGATGTCACAGCAGGTGTCGCGGGAGGGAGCCGTTCGGTGGGGCGTGCTGGCGACGGGCGGGATCGCCGCGCGGTTCACCACCGACGTACGGGAACTGCCGGACGCCGAGGTGGTGGCGGTGGCCTCGCGCAGCGACGCGTCCGCGAAGGCGTTCGCGGGCCGGTTCGGGATCCCCCGGGCGTACGGCGACTGGGCCGGGCTCCTCGCCGACGAGGAGGTGGACGTCGTCTATGTGGCGACCCCGCACTCCGCGCACCGGTCCGCCGCCGGACTGGCCCTGGCCGCCGGAAAGCCGGTCCTCTGCGAGAAGGCGTTCACGCTCAACGCGCGCGAGGCCGGGGAGCTGGTGTCGCTCGCCCGGGAGCGCGGTCTCTTCCTGATGTGAGCCATGTGGATGTACTGCAACCCCGTCATCCTGCGGCTGGTGGAACTGGTCCGGGACGGCGCGATCGGCGAGATCCGTACCGTCCAGGCCGACTTCGGCCTCCAGGGCCCGTTCGACGCCACCCACCGGCTGCGCGACCCCGCGCTCGGCGGCGGCGCGCTGCTCGATCTCGGCGTCTATCCGGTCTCCTTCGCGCAGTTGCTGCTGGGTGAGCCCGACCGCGTCCAGGCCGACGCGCTGCTCTCGCCCGAGGGCGTCGATCTCAACACGGGGATGCTGCTGGGCTGGGACTCCGGGGCGACGGCGCTGCTGACCTGCTCGGTGACGGCCAGGACCCCCGTAACGGCGACGGTGACGGGCACGGCGGGCCGGATCGAGGTGCCGTCCGGTTTCTTCGGGACGGAGCGGTTCGTACTGCACCGGGACGGCACGGAGCCCGAGGAGTTCACCGGCGACGGCGCGCTCCACGGCCTCCAGTACGAGGCGGCCGAGGTGATGCGCTGTCTGCGGGCCGGCGCGACCGAATCCCCGCTGGTGCCGCTGGACGGCACGCTCGCGGTGATGCGGACGCTCGACGCGGTACGGGACCGTATCGGCGTCCGCTTCCCCGCGGACGACGGCGGAGCGGCCTGAGCCGTGCCGGTCCGGCCCGAGGCCGGGTCGGACGACCGGCCCGAGGCCCGTCGGACCGGCTTGAACTCCGTCAGGCCGGCTTGAGCCCCGGGTCGCCCACCTCGGTCACGAAGGACGCCGCCGTCGTGACCGGGGCCCCGGGCGTCGTGATGACCTGGACCGTCTTGAAGTCCGCCCGCGCCTGCCGCTCGCCGAGCGCCACCGTGACGTAACCGCGCCGCCCGTTGTAGAACCGCATGTGCGGGTTGGCCTCCATGAACGTGGCCCAGTTGGACGGCCGGTCCGTGCCGTCCTTGCCGCTGGAGATGGAGGTCGCCACGATCTCGGTGCCCAGCGTGCGCGACCCCGGGTTGTCCCAGTCCTTCTTCAGGTCGTACGCGTAGGCCGTGTGCACATCGCCGGTCAGCACCATGAAGTTCTTGAGACCGGCCGCCTCGACGCCGTTCAGCAGCCGCTGCCGGGAGGCGGGATAGCCGTCCCACGAGTCCATCGACAGCTTGTACCCGTCCGTCGGCAGATTGCGGCGCCGGGCGAAGGTCACCTGCTGGGGTACGACGTTCCAGGTCGCCGTGGACTTCTTCCAGCCGTCCAGCAGCCACCGCTCCTGGTTCGGTCCTGTCATCGTGCGTCCCGGGTCCTCGGACTCCGGGCCCGGCAGCTGCCAGCCGTCGCCGTACGCCTGGTCGTCGCGGTACTGGCGGGTGTCGAGGATGTCGAACTGCGCGAGCCGTCCGAAGCGCAGCCTGCGGTAGAGGCGCATGTCGGGGCCGTTGGGCCGCTGCGGGGCGCGCAGTGGCTGGTTCTCCCAGTACGCGCGGTAGGCGGAGGCCCTGCGCAGCAGGAACTCCTCCGGCGGTACGTCGTTCTCGGGGACGTCTCCCGCGTAGTTGTTCTCGGTCTCGTGGTCGTCCCAGGTGACGACGAAGGGGTGCGCGGCGTGCGCGGCCCGCAGGTCCGGGTCGGACTTGTAGAGCCCGTACCGCATCCGGTAGTCGTCCAGCGTGACCGTCTCGCGGTTGAAGTGCGCGGGCAGCACGCGGTCCTGGTAGTTACGGGCGCCGCCGGCGGAGTTGACGGCGTACTCGTAGAGGTAGTCGCCGAGGTGGAAGACCACATCGAGATCCTCGGCCGCGAGGTGCTTGTACGCGGTGAAGTAGCCGTCGTGGTACGCCTGGCAGGAGACGGCGGCGAACGCCAGCGCGCTCGTCCTGGCGCCCGCGGCGGGCGCGGTTCGGGTGCGGCCGACCGGGCTGATCCAACTGCCGGTGCGGAAGCGGTAGTAGTACACCCGGCCGGACTCCAGCCCGGGGACCTCGACATGCACGCTGTGGTTGAACTCCGGGTGCGCGTCGGTCTCACCGCGCTTGACGATCCGGCTGAAGGCCGCGTCGTGGGCCAGCTCCCACCGTACGGAGACCCGGTTGGCGGGCAGACCGCCGTCGGCCTCGTACGGGCGGGGCGCGAGCCGGGTCCAGAGCAGCGCGCTGCCGGGGCTCGGGTCCCCGGAGGCGACGCCGAGGGTGAACGGGTCCTCGGCGATCCTCCTGACGTCCAGCTCGGCGGCGCTCGCGACGCCTGCCCGCGGCAGATCGACGGCGAAGGCGAGCGCGGCGGCGGCAGCGGTGCCGGTGAGGAAGCGACGGCGGCCGAGATGCGCGGCGGCGGCTCTGAGCTCGGCGGAATGGGCACTGCCGGGGGAACGGCCGGCCGGTGTGCGGCTGCCCGGTACCTGGCTGTCGGGTGTACGGCTGGCCGGTGCGTGGCGAAGTACAGGTGTCATGTGCCCCTCCCCTGACGGCGGCTGTCACTCGCATTGCAGTCGGAGGCGAAGGCGCCCCGTTGTCGTGCGCACAACATACGCATGGCGACCGGATGAGGACCGCGTGCTGCGCCAAGTTGTACCCCACGTGACGCACGTACCCTGCCTGCCCGTGATCGCCGTGCGGAAGATCAACACCAAGGGGCGAATCGCCGCGGTGGGCACGTTGTTCGCGAGGCGGGACGCACGCGTGGACGGCCCGCCGGGGTTGTCCGGCGGGCCGTCCGTGGGGGCGGAACACAGCGGCACGGATGCATGGTCGAGGGAACGCGCTCACGGGTGACGTGGGGGCGATTCACTGACGGGCGCGGGGGGTGGGGGCACACTGGCGGACCGGAGGTGGTCGGCCGTGTCGATTCATCAGGTGTCGTGTCCGGGGCGGATTCTCTTTCTCGACGAGGAGATGGCCGCGCTCGACAGACTGGAGGGCGGATTCCGGTCCGAGCGGGTGTTGTGGTGTGCGCTGGAGGCGGGGCACGAGGGGTTGCATCATGTGATCGCGCAGTGTGTACGCGGGTCGGAGACGGCGGCTCCGTGGGTGATGTGGGCGCGGTGGCCGGATACCGGGGAGTACGGACCGGAGCGGGAGCTGCTCCGGCTGGAGTCGTGTCCGGAGAAGTTCCTGGCCGGGAATGTGTCGGAGGAGAGCTGCTGTCTTCCGGAGGGGCACGCGGGACGGCACGGATTCGAGTTCGGGCCGCCCATCCGGGAGGCGGATGTGATGCCGGACTGGCTGCTGCGCCGGTTCTTCGGATGACGCCGGGGGTGCGGCCAAGGGAGTGACGTCCGAGGGGCGCGGCGGCGCCGGACGGTGTAGGGATGGAGGGGACTCCACAGCGCTTCCGGCATCCAGGCTGCGGCGCATCGGCACTTCGGCACACTCGGCGCTTCGCCGCACTTCGGCACTTCGGTACTTCGGCACATCGACAGATCGACGCATCGAGGAGGACCCGTGACCATCTCCGTGGACAAGCTCAGCGACCCCGCGGTCCGCGCGTTCGTGCGTGCGGTCAACAAGGGTGACCGTGAGGCGTTCCGGGACGCGCTCGCGCCCGGGGCGACCATGTCGGACGACGGGTCCGAGCGGGACCTCGACGAGTGGACCGACCGGGAGATCTTCACCTCGCGCGGGCGCATGGACGTCGAGTCGCAGTCGGACAGCGGGCTGGCGCTGGTCGCGCGCTACAGCAATGACACCTGGGGCGAGATGCGGACCGCGTGGCGGTTCACGGTCGGGGACGGGAAGGTCGAGCGGTTCGAGACGGGGCAGGCGTGACGGACCCCCTCAGGCGGTGGGCTTTTTCCGTTGCCGCCGCTGATCCTGGTCCGGGTTCTTGTCTTCGCGTGCGCTTCAACTCCTAGCGTTCTCTCCATGGAATCCATGGAGAGCAGAACACTGGGACACAGCGGGATCACCGTCGGCGCGCTCGGCTTCGGGTGCTGGGCGATCGGCGGTGAGTGGCAGGACACCGCCGGAAATCCGCTCGGCTGGGGCGCGGTCGACGACGAGGAGTCCGTGGCCGCGATCCGGCGGGCGATCGAGCTGGGGGTCACCTTCTTCGACACGGCCGACGCGTACGGGACGGGCCACAGCGAGCGCGTGCTCGGGCGCGCGGTGCGGGGGCGGCGGGACGAGGTCGTCATCGCCACCAAGTGGGGGAACGTGTGCGACGAGGCGACCAGGACCCGGACGGGTGCCGATGACACGCCCGCGTACGCGCGGCGCGCGCTCACCGCGTCGCTGCGCCGGCTCGACACCGATCACATCGACCTCTACCAGCTGCATCTGTCCGATGCGGCCCTCGACCGGGCGGCCGAACTCCGCGACCTCTGCGAGGAGTTCGTACGCGAGGGGCTGATCCGCGCGTACGCCTGGAGCACCGACGACCCGGAGCGCGCCGCGCTCTTCGCCGAAGGGGCGCACTGCGCGGCCGTGCAGCACGCCTGCAATGTGCTCCAGGACGCGCCGGAAATGCTCGCGTTGTGCGCGGAGCGCGACCTCGCGAGCGTCAACCGCAGCCCGCTCGCGATGGGGCTGCTGGCCAGGCGGTCCGGGGGCGGCGCCCAGGCCGCGGGCGCGGGGGACATCCGGACCGTACCCCCGGCCTGGCTGCGGTGGTTCGGGGCGGGCGGGGTGCCGTCGCCCGAGTGGGCGGCGCGCGTCGAGTCCGTACGGGACGTCCTCACCAGCGACGGCCGCACCCTCGCGCAGGGCGCGCTGGCCTGGCTGTGGGCGCGCAGCCCGCATACGGTGCCGATCCCGGGCTTCCGCTCGGTCGCCCAGGTTGAGGAGAACGCGGGCGCCCTCGCGTACGGGCCGCTGCGCGACAGTCAGATGAAGGAGATCCGCGACCTGCTGGCCGCGTAGCGCCACCGCTGGACGAGCAGGTCCGAAGTGGCGTCGTCCGCCCCCGGGCGGACGGGACTTCGGACGTGCTCGCCTACGGCATGTCCGGGATCCGGGCGCCCGCGCCCGACACCCGGACGCGCGGGTCGCCCGGCCGCAGCTCCACGGTCAGCACACCCGGGCGGCCCATGTCCGTGCCCTGGTGCAGGGTGAGCACCGACTCGCCCGGTACGACGCCGAGTTCACGCGCGTACGCACCGAACGCCGCCGCCGCGGCCCCCGTCGCCGGATCCTCGACGACGCCGCCCACCGGGAAGGGGTCACGGACATGGAAGACGGTCGCGGACTCCCTCCAGACGAGCTGAACGGTCGTCAGATCCAGCCGCAGCATGAGCTTTTCGAGGCGCTCGAAGTCGTACGAGAGATCCGCCAGCCGGGCCCGGGTCGCGGCGGCCAGCACAAGGTGGCGGGCTCCGGCGAAGGCGATACGGGACGGCAGCGCCGGGTCGAGATCGGTCGCCGGCCAGCGGAGCGCGGCGAGCGCTTCCCGTACGTCCTGGCTGCCCACCTCGGTGACATACGGCTCGACGCTGGTGAGCGTGGCCCGCAGCGCGCCGTCCCGCTCGGCGACCCTCACCGGGACGGTCCCGGCACGGGTCGCGAAGACGAGATCGCCGGGACCGGTCCGCTCGGCGAGCGCGACGGCGGTGGCGACCGTGGCGTGTCCGCAGAAGGGGACCTCGGCCTTCGGGCTGAAGTACCGCACGGTGAAAGCCCGGCCCGGCTCGCCGAGCCCCTCCGGCGGCGCGGTCAGGAAGGCGCTCTCGCTGTACCCCAGCTCGGCCGCGATCGCGAGCATCGCGTCATCACCGAGCCCGGCCGCGTCCAGGACGACACCAGCCGGATTGCCGCCCCCGGGATCGGTCGAGAACGCGGTGTACCGGAGGACTTCTCTGGAACTGGCTGCGGGTGCGGAGTGCGGGCTCATGCTCGGGCCAACAGCCACAACGGTCCGGCGCATTCCCGCCCACCGGGAGGCATCCGGGCCCCTGGCCGGCTTCCCCGGGGCAGCCTGCGAGGGAGCCGACGGGCGGCCGGGCCGGCGCGCCGCCCGGATGGAAGCCGTCGCCCTCGCCTTCACGCGGTGCCGCGACGACATGCACGCGATGCTGAGCGATCGGGACCGGGGCGTTCCGGCCGAGCGTTCCCGCCCCTCCCGACGCCGACCCCCAGACAGCGTTCCTGTCCTTCGTCGGCCGGGAGCCCTGACGTCGGAGGAGGGCCCCCGGTGGTCCGGACGAGGGCCGTCGTCCACCGGGTTCAGACGGTCTGCTCGATGCGCTCGAAGATGTCCGAGTCCGTCTCCTGCTGCCAGGCCGGCAAGTCTGCCCAGTCGGCGACATATCCGGGCTTCGGATCCTTGAAGTGCTTGAATATCTGGGCGGTCCAGCAGAGCGCGACGAAGCGGCCCTTCTGCTCTCGGGTGAGCCGTGCGGCGTGCCCTTCGCTGACCTTGATGAAGTCGCGAACCTGTCCGTAGACGGCCGCGGCAGCCTCGCGCTCCCACTCCGGGGTCTCGTCCCACGGCGTGACGTAGCCGGGCTTCGGTTCACCGGGGTAATGCGCGGTCACACCGGCGATCCATGCCTCGCGGAAGATCCGACCGTCACTCATGCACATGTCCCTCTCGTCATGCGGTGCGCGAGAGCGCCGCGATTCGGTGATCCAGATCCGAGACTCGATCATCGGACATGAGCGGGGCAAGACGCCCTCGGAGTCCGTCCAGCTTCTTGGCGATGAATCCGGAGTTCGACTGGTCGGCCAGGCTGATCACTGTCTCCGCGTAGTGCACGACCTGGCCGGCGTCGCGCCGATGGACCCCGAGGACGGCCAGGTCGCTCAGTACGGCGGCGCGACGGCGCAGCGACAGGGGCTGTGCGAGGGCTGCGGTGAGGGCGTCTTCCGCGAGGTCGGGGCGTTCGAGCTGGAGGTAGCAGGCTCCTCGTTCCTCCGGGAGACGGGAGCCGTCGAAGCGGAGCCAGCCGCCGTTGTGCGAGCGGTTACCAAGAGAGTGCACCTCCTCGGCTTCGTCGAGGGCTCTGGTGCAGGCGTCGACGTCACCCATGGCGGCGTACGCCTGGGCCTGGACGGCGGCGACCCAGTGGCGGGTGGACAGTGCGCTGTCGCCCCGGCGGGCAATCAGCGAGGCCGCCGCCAACAGCGGCTGGGCGGCGGGCGCGCGATGTGCGTATAACTCGACGTAGGCGTGGCGGGTCATGGCGCAGGCCCAGAGGTCGTGGTCACCACCAGCATGAGCAGCGTTGGCGGCCAGCGTGTAGCACTGGGCTGCGTCGGTGTACCGGTTGGCGTCGAAGAAGAGTTCGCCGGCGAGCTGATAGAGGTCGCCCGTCATCGTGCACAGTCGAGCCCGCTCCGCTTCGGTGCGCGCCTCGATCAGGCCCTTCGCCAGGACGTCGAGTTGCCTGCGTACGGCCGGGAAGACGGTCGGCTTGGAGTCCGAGAGGGTGAAGACCTGCCACAGGCCGCGGTGCAGTTCCTCCCCTGTCTCAAGGAGTGCCGTCCCCGTGTGTCCTCGGGGAGCCTCGTCCGAACCAGGCAGGGTGACCATCGCTCCCGTGACAGCGAGCAGGCCCAGAACATCGCGGCGCTTCATGTCGTCATCTTCACCGTAGAGGAGGGGTGGGGTATCAGGAGGCACGGCCGTTTCGACCGGCGGCTCTTCGACGAGAAGCCCTTCCAGCTCGGAGAGGGTGACTCCTAACAGACAGGCGATCCTGGGTCGTTGGTGCGGCTGTGGTGTGGCACGGCCGCCCTCCCAGCGGATCACGGTGGACACGGCCACCGCGAGTGCTTCGGCGAATACCTCCTGAGAGTAACCCTGTATCGCCCGCCGTTCGGCAAAACGCCTACGCCTCGACGCCATTGGTCTCCCTCTCGGAAAGAGCACCTGCCCAGCTCGCACCGCGCGATGCCCGGAAAACGCCTGGGAACCTCGCTAGGTCCGCTCTGGGAGACGGTAACGGATCGTCGTTCACTGGTCACACGCCGCTCGAAGGCTGAAGGACTCTCCGAACTGCCCCGCAGGAACCTTGGCGCCAGTGGCCGTACGTACGCGCCGCCGGAGCCTCTCCCGACCCAAGGAGTCTCATGACCACCTCCGTCGTACTTCTCACCCCCATGCGCCCGTGGGGTGCGGGGCGCCTCGCGCCCTACCCGACCGTCATCCGACGGCTCCACGCCACGGTCGTCGTCGACCCCACGACTCAGCTCGGGGTGTTCCGCGACCGTGCCGGTCACGTGGTCGAGATGGGCAAGCACGGCACCAGTTCGGGCACCGAGACCTCCACGACGACGAACTCGGACTCGCGGAACGACCAGGGTCACGACCAGGACAGCAACCAGGACTGATGACCATGGCCGAGAAGAGGCCGGTACTGGTGGCCACCGAGGCGGACGACATCACCGCCGACATGGTGATCACCGAACTCAACCGGCGCGATGTACCCGTGCTCCGTTTCAACCCCGGCGACATCGGCGATGGCCTCACGGTCTCGGCTCGGTTCGGCACCTGCCCGGCCCCTGTGGTCGGGCAGGTACGCACCCCGTCGAGAACCGCCGACCTGACCAGCGTCCGATCGGTGTACTGGCGCCGCCCGAAGTGGCCGTCGTTTCCCCACCTGCCGCCGGACGACTCCCGTTTCGCGGCGGCGCAGGTCCGCTACGGACTTGGGGGCACGCTCTACGCGTTGGACGGCCCGCTCTGGATCAACCACCCGTTACACATTGCGGCGGCCAGCTACAAACCCGCCCAGCTCGCTCTCGCCCAGCAGCTCGGCTTCGCCGTCCCGCCCACGCTCGTCACCAACAATCCGGCCGAGGCGCGCGAGTTCATCCGTATCCAAGGGGACGCGATCTTCAAGACGCTGCGCTGGACTCCCTATACGCGGGATGGCGTGCCGGTGACCGGATGGGCCGACCCCGTCACCGCCGACGAGATCGACGACAGTGTTCGCGTCGCACCCCACCTGTTCCAGGCTCGTGTGGACAAGGTCGCCGACCTCCGCGTCCTGATCGTGGGGCGGCGCGCGTTCGCCGTGCGCATCGACTCCGAACTGCTGGACTGGCGCAAGGACTACAGCGCCCTGACCTACACCGTGGAGCACCTGCCCTACCGGATGGACAAGGCACTGCGCGCCTACCTGGACCGACTGGAGCTGGTATCAGGGAGCTTCGATCTCGCGGTGGATCGGGCCGGAGACTACTGGTGGCTGGAGCTGAATCCCAACGGGCAGTGGGGGTGGCTGGAGACGGAGACCGGCCTCCCGATGTCCGCCGCGTTCGCCGACCTACTCATGCAAGGAGACCGCCGATGACCGACCCGGCATCCGAGCGGCGCCGCATGGCGGCCGTTCTCGCGAACAAGGGTGTTCTGAAGTCCCCTTGGCTGCGCGGGGCCGTCGAATCCGTCCCCCGCGAGCAGTTCCTCCACCCCGGAGTCTTCCTGGACGAGGGGCGGACCTGGCGGCCCGTCACCGCCGTCGGTACGGGCCCGGACGAGTGGCTGAGGATCGCGTACAGCGTCGACACCCTCACCACCCAGCTCGACGGCCACCTCACCGCCGACCAGACCGGCGAACCAGTCGCGGGCGTACCCACATCGTCCTCGACCGATCCGACCACCGTCGTCAGCATGATCGAGGTCCTGGGCCTCACAGAAGGTCATCGTGTCCTGGAGATCGGCACGGGCACCGGTTACTCCACGGCCCTGATGTGCCACTACCTCGGCGAGGACAACGTCACCACGGTCGAGGTCGACCCGCAGGTGGCGTCACGGGCGGATGCCGCCCTGGAAACCGTCGGCTACTCAACGTGGACGGTGACGGGCGACGGGCTTCTAGGCCACCCGTACCGGGCACCGTACGACCGGGTCATCGCCACCTGCGCGGTGCGTCGCATCCCGTACGCATGGATCCGGCAGACGAGGCCCGGTGGCGTCGTCCTCAGCACGATCGGCTCCTGGCCCTGGGGAACCGGTCTCGCGAAGGTCACCGTTGGCGATAACGGCGCCGCCGAGGGTGCGATCACCGGACGCTCCGCCTTCATGCAGGCGCGGTCCCAGACAGTGACGCCCTTGGCCGGCGACCTCTCTGCCCGCACCGCGCACGCGGACAGTAAGCGGCCCGCGCTGGTGTCGCCCCTCGTCCTGGAGGAGTGGATGCCCGCGTTCCTCGCACAGCTCGCCGCACCCGGCGCGCAGTTCGTCCGCGCCGCCCGCGGCGACGGCTCGCTCTTGCGGTACCTGTTCGATCCGGAGCGGGAATCGTTCGCCGAGTTCATCTCTGACGGCGAGGGCTGGATCGTCCGCCAAGGCGGCCCCGTGGCACTGTGGGACGACATCGAACGCTCCCTTGTCGCCTGGCAGGACGCCGGGGCTCCGGATATCGATGCGGTGCGACTCCGCGTCACCGACCAGTCCCACGTGTACTGGATCGACGACTGCCCGTCGCTGCGCCTGGAACACCGGCTCACCTGAACCGCCACCCACCGAGGCCGGGACTCGCCGACGCCACGAGGCATGGCTACCTTCGTGGCTACGTACGTAGTCGCACGGCCCCGTGCGAACCGGTGCGAACCAGGTTCCAGCAAGGCCCGCCTGTACCTGGAAAAAGCCTCTGACCTTCGTTTCTCATGGTCAGGGTCCCTTGGAGGCAGACGAGTCGGGCTGTACGCCGGATTTTGTCGCCGGTCGGCCTCGCGGCCGGCCGGGAGACGGCCATCCATCTAGGACCGGCGTTGCCGTCGGTCTCGTGCGGTCTACCCGCGGACTCGGGCGGGCAGCCCTCGGTCGTCCGCGCAGGAGCGGCTCGTATTCCTACGAGCGCTCCCTTTTGACCTTGCTCCAGGTGGGGTTTACCTAGCTGCCCAGGTCACCCTGGGCACTGGTGGTCTCTTACACCACCGTTTCACCCTTACCGAGGCCCGTACGGATACGGTCCCCGGCGGTCTGTTTTCTGTGGCACTGTCCCGCGGGTCACCCCGGGTGGCCGTTAGCCACCACCCTGCCCTGTGGAGTCCGGACGTTCCTCGGGAAGCCCCAGGGGGCTCCACGCGGCCGTCCGCCCGGCTCGTCTGCCGTGTCGGCCATGTTACCCGGCGGGAGGGGGGCCCAGCGCATCGGCGCCGGTGGGGGGCCTGGGCGGGGTGGCGGGTGACGGATGGCGGGTGTCGGGTGGCGGGTGGCGGGTGGCGGGTGGCTTGACCTTGCCGCGACGTCATGGTTTGTACTGGCTCCATGCGGATAGCGGAGATCGCCGCCCTCGTCGGGGTCACCACGCGGGCGGTACGGCACTACCACCACCTGGGCCTGCTGCCCGAGCCTGCCCGGCGGGCCAATGGCTACCGCGACTACTCGGTACGGGACGCCGTCCTGCTCGCCCGGATCAGGCGGCTGACCGAGCTGGGGCTCGCCCTGGACGAGGTGCGGGATGTGATCGCCGATGACGCCGGGCGCGAGTTCACCGAGGTGCTCGGTGAGCTGGACGCCGATCTGGCGCGGCAGGAGGCCGGGATCCGGGCTCGGCGCGCCAGGCTCGCCGAGCTGATGGAGGACCCGCCGTCCGCCGAGGGGCCGGTGTCCCCCGCGCTCGCGCGGCTGCTCAGCGCCGTCCCGCCGATCGACTCCCCCATGGGGGCCAAGGACCGCGAACTGCTGGTCCTGTTCGACACCGCCGGGGGCGGTGAACGGTTCTACGAGGCGCTGCGCCCCCTCGCGGAGAGCGCGCGGCTCCACGGTCTCTACCGGCGGCTGGACGAGCTCGCCGACGCGGCGCCCGGCGACCCCCGGATCGGGCCCCTCGCCGACGCTCTCGTCGCCGCCATCCCGGACGAGGTGCTGGCCGCGATTCCGCGGGCGCCGGAGCGGCCCGTCGTCGGCGGGTTCGGGGAGGCCCTGATCGCCGACTTCGCCCCGGCCCAGGCCGAGGTCGCCCGGCTGGTGATGGAGGCGCTGGCGACGAAGGCGCCGACAGGGGAAGGGGAGCCGTCGTGAAGTGGGCCGTACCGCTCGTCATCGCCGGTGAACTCGTGCTCGTCGGCTGTCTGTTGGCGGGGGTGCCGGTCCCCGCCCCCGTGCTTCTGGGCGCCGAGGCCGTCGTGCTCGCGCTCGTCGCGCTGGAGGCCGTGGTCCTGCGCCGGCACTACGCGCGGGCCCGGCGGACCGGTGCCGCCCGCCGGGACGCGTTCGCCTCGGCGGTCCGTACCGGCGTGCCCGAGCCCGTACGGCGGCTGCTCGCGCACGAGATACGGGCTCTCGGCAGCCTCGGGCGGTGGGTCACGCGCCGTACGCACGGCGTGCGGGAGGGCGATCACGCCGCTCCGTACACCGGCCCGCAGACCGCGATGATGTACGGCCTGCTCTTCGTCGCCGTCGTCGAGACGGTGGCGCTGGCCGTGCTGATCCCCTGGCCGGTGGTGCACCGGATCACGCTGCTGCTGGACGTCTATACGGTGCTGATGGTGCTGGCGTTGCACGCGGGCTGTGTGACCCGGCCCCATGTGGTGGGCGCGGACGGGTCGTTGAGGATCCGGTACGGCTCGCTCTTCGACCTGTCCGTCGAGGCGGCGCGGATCGCCTCCGTACACGTCGACCGGCGCTACCCGGCGAGCGGCGGCCTGATCGGCTTCGATCCGGCGGACGACGGGGTCCTCGATCTCGCGGTGGGCGGCCAGACGACCGTACGCGTGGAACTGACCGCGCCCGTCACGTTCGTACGGCCTCTCGGGCGGCGCGGGCGGGCCCGGGTGGTCCGCTTCCACGCGGACGGGTCCGCCGAGCTGGTCAAGGCCCTCACCCAGGCGCTCACGCGGGCGCGAACAGTGCCTTCGCCGACCCCGGACCGGCACGGGTGAGCCGTACCCGCAGCCGCTCCCCCAGCGGGAGTGGTGCGGTGCCGCCCTCGATACGGGCGATCACCGCCGGGTCCGTCAGATGGACCGTGCCGACGGCCGGGTCGTGCTCCCGCACATCGATCACATACCCGTCGAAGATCTCCCCGACCCTGTCCCTGAGCAGCGCCGTCTGCACGATGTCGACGCACTCGCGCTCCACCGCATCGGCCCGTTCCGCGCCCTCGGCCATCTCCTTCGGCAGCCCGTCCAGGGCCGCGAGCACCCACTCCGGCGGGCCCTGGCCCGCCACCGCGCTCAGACAGATCTCCCCCGCGTACCGGTCGACGAGCCGCCGCAGCGGGGCCGTGCAGTGGGTGTACGGGGCGGCCACCGCCGCGTGGACGGCGGGCCGCGGGATCCGGCCGCCGGTGAACACGGTGTAGCCCGCGCCGCGGAGCAGCGCCGTGCACTCCTGGAGGAAGGCGGCGTGGCGGGCGTTGTGGGGGTCGAGGGAGCGGACGGTCTCGGCGTACGCGACATGGTGCGGCCAGTCGATGCCCAGCGCCTCCGCCGAGCGACGGAGCCGGCCGACCTCGCCGCCCGGGGCGCTGGGGAGGGTACGGAGGATGCCGGTGCCGGCCGTCAGCATCAGCTGGGCGGCGGCCATGCCGGTGAGCAGGGAGAGCTGGGCGTTCCAGCCCTCGACGGGGAGCGGGGCGCGGTATGTGACGGCGTACGAAACGCCGGAGACGCTGTCTCCGGAGACGCTGTCTGCCGCTTCGGACGGGCGTTCACTGTCCGCTCTGGACGGGCGCGCCACGATCTCCTGCTCGGGGACGACGAGGGAGACGCCGCCGCGCTCCCGTTCCAGCCGCTCGCGCAGCACCCCGATCTCCTTCAGCAGGGCGAGGGACTCCGGGGCCGTCCCCGCGTCGATCTCCCGCTGCGCGTCCGCGTAGTCGAGCCTGGCCCTGCTCCGTACGAGCGCCCTGCGGACCTCGGTGGAGACGGTCCGGCCCTCCGCGTCCAGGTCGATCTGCCAGAGCAGGGCCGGCCTGGTCCGGTCCGGCAGCAGACTGGCCGCGTCCTCGGAGAGCACGGTGGGGTACAGCGGCACCCTGGCGTCGGGGAAGCAGAGGGTCTGTACGCGACGGTGCGCCTCGGCGTCGAGCGCGCCGGCCGGGGTGACGAACGCGGTGACGTCGGCGATCGCGTAATGGACCCGGAAGCCGCCGCCCGGCCGCCGGGCCAGTCGCAGCGCCCGGTCGAGGTCGGCGGCGGCGGGCGGGGCGAGGGTGAACAGCTCGACGGCGGTGGCGTCGTGGTCCGGCCGCCAGCCGTCGTCCGGCGGCCGTGGGGCGCGTACGGCCCGCCCGGTCTCGGCGCGGACGGCGGCCGAGAAGGCCCCGGGCACGTCGAGCGCCGTACGCAGCTCGTCCAGGGCGGCCCGCAGCGGAGTCCCGGCTGCGCCGGTCGTGTGCAGATGACGGCGGGGCATGGTCCGAGCGTATGGCGGACGGAAGCGGGCGGCGCGGCGAGCGAACGCACCCCGCCGACGAGCGGCTCGGCGCGGGCCGCCCGTGAACGCGCACGACCCGCCCACGGCGGCTCGGCGCGGGATGTTCGTCGCCTACGCTGGCGCGGGGGCCACGCCCCCTGTCCGCCCAGGTCGTCCGAGGAGAACCACCGTGCTCGTGCTGTTGCCGCCGTCGGAAGGAAAGGCCGCTTCCGGGCGCGGCGCTCCGCTGAGGCCGGAGTCCCTCTCCCTGCCGGGGCTGACCGCGGCCAGGGCCGCCGTGCTGGACGAGCTCGTCGAGCTGTGCGCCGCCGACGAGGAGAAGGCGCGTCAGGTGCTCGGGCTCAGCGAGGGGCTGCGCGGCGAGATCGCGAAGAACGTGGAGCTGCGGACGGCGGGCACGCGCCCGGCCGGCGAGATCTACACCGGTGTGCTGTACGACGCGCTGGATCTGGCCACGCTCGACACCTCGGCGCGACGGCGGGCGGCGAAGACGCTGCTGGTCTTCTCCGGGCTGTGGGGCGCGGTTCGGATGGGGGACCGCATCCCCTCGTACCGCTGCTCGATGGGGGTCAAACTGCCGGGGCTCGGCGCGCTGGGCGCGTACTGGCGCGGGCCGATGGAGTCCGTCCTGCCGGAGGTGGCGGGCGGCGGGACCGTGCTCGATCTGCGTTCGTCGGCGTATGCCGCCGCGTGGAAGCCGAAGGGCGAACTGGCGGGGCGCACGGCGACGGTACGGGTGCTGCACGCGCAGATCGATCCGCTGACCGGCGCGGAGAAGCGGTCCGTGGTCAGCCACTTCAACAAGGCGACGAAGGGCCGGCTGGTACGGGATCTGCTGACGGCGGGCGCGCGGCCGAAGGGCCCGGCCGAGCTGGTGGAGACACTGCGGGAGCTGGGGTACGTGGTGGAGGCGACCGCTCCGGAGCGGGCGGGGCGTACCTGGGCGCTGGATGTGGTGGTCACGGAGATCCACTGAGCCCGGAACTGTCTCTGATGCGGCCTCTGACGCGACGTTGCATCCTGCGCAACGGTCATTGCGTGGAATGGCACGGGCGCGGCAGGATGTCGCCATGACCTCCGCGCCCGTGGCTTCCGTGCTGGACCTCGCCCCCGTCATCCCTGTCGTCGTCCTCGACGATGCCGCCGACGCCGTGCCTCTCGCCCGCGCCCTCGTCGCCGGCGGACTGCCCGCGATCGAGGTGACGCTGCGGACCCCGGCCGCGATGGAGGCGATCCGCGCGATCGCGGCGGAGGTGCCGGACGCGGTGGTCGGCGCGGGCACGGTCATCACGGCCGAGGCCGTGGCCGGCTCGGTGAAGGCGGGCGCGCGCTTCCTGGTCAGCCCGGGGTGGACGGAGGCGCTGCTGACCGCGATGCGGGACTCGGGCGTGCCGTTCCTGCCGGGGGTGTCGACCACCTCCGAGGTCGTGGCGCTGCTGGAGCGCGGGGTGACGGAGATGAAGTTCTTCCCGGCGGAGGCCGCGGGCGGCACGGCCTATCTCACGTCCCTGGCGGGTCCGCTCCCGGGGGCCCGGTTCTGCCCTACGGGCGGCATCACGGCGGGGAAGGCACCGTCGTATCTCGCCCTCCCGAACGTCGGCTGCGTCGGCGGGACATGGATGCTCCCGGCGGACGCGCTGGCGGCGAAGGACTGGGACCGGGTCGAGTCGCTGGCCCGCGAGGCGTCGGCCCTGCGGGAGCCGCGCCGCCCGTAAGGCCGTGGGCCGCCGGACGGCACGAGCCGCACCCGCACCCGCACCCGCACCCGCACCCGCACCCGCGAGAGCGTCAGCGCAGATGCGAGGTGTCGTTCAGCAGCCGCACCGACGCGTTGCCGTCCGCGTAATACGCCACCGCCGACAGCGAGGCGGCCGACAGCTCCATCCGGAACAGGGACTCCGGCGGTGCGCCGAGGGCCAGCCGCACCAGAGTCTTCACCGGGGTGACATGCGTGACCACCAGCACCGTCCGGCCCCGGTAGCGCTCCAGCAGCCGGTCACGGACGGCCGCGACGCGTCGCTCCACGGCCGTGAAACTCTCGCCGCCGCCGGTCGGCGCGACATCCGGTGAGGCGAGCCAGGCGCTCAGATCGTCGGCGTACCACTCCCCTACCTCCGCGAACGTCAGCCCCTCCCAGGCGCCGAAGTCCGTCTCGCGCAGGCCCTCTTCGACGGTGACGTCCAGACCGAGCCGGGCCGCCACGGTCGCCGCCGTCTCGCGGCAGCGCCTGAGCGGCGAGGAGACGATCTCCTGGATGGTGCCGCGCGCGGCCAGCGACGCGGCGACGGCCTCGGCCTGCCGGCGGCCGGCCGCGGACAGCTCCGGGTCGCTGCCACCGCTGCCGGAGAAGCGCTTCTCGGGCGTGAGCGCGGTCTCGCCGTGCCGCAGCAGGACGAAGGTGGCGGGAACGCCGAGATCGGCGGAGGATCCCCAGCCCACGGACGGGGAACTCGCGGGCGCCGAAACGGATGACGCGGTGTCGGAAGACGCTGTGTCGGAGGACGCTGTGTCGGAAGACGCCGCCACCGTCCGCTCCGTCCGCTCCTTCTGTGCCGCCCGCCCCACGGCCTCGCTCGCCTCCGCCTCCGTCATCGCCGCCCGCGCCGCGCTCGCGTCCAGCGCGGCCGTCGACGCCGACGGATCCCACTGGCCGCCGTTCTTGCCCGCGTCCATCGCCTCGTTGGCCAGCCGGTCCGCGTGTTTGTTGCGCTCGCGCGGGATCCACTCGAAGGTCACCTGCCCGGCGGGGAGGATCCGCGCCGCCTCGGCGGCCAGCGGCTTCATGTCCGGGTGCTTGATCTTCCAGCGCCCCGACATCTGCTCGACGACCAGCTTGGAGTCCATCCGGACCCTGACCTCGGCGGCCGGGTCCAGCGCCTTGGCGGCGTTCAGCCCGGCGATCAGGCCCTTGTACTCGGCGACGTTGTTGGTGGCGATACCGATGTACTCGGCGGCCTCGGCGAGCGGCTCACCGGTGCGGCCGTCCAGGACGACCGCGCCGTATCCGGCGGGCCCCGGGTTGCCCCGGGAGCCGCCGTCCGCCTCGACGATGAACTGCCGCATCACAGACCCGAATCGGCGGTCCGCACCAGGATGCGGCGGCAGTTCTCGCACCGCAGCACGGCGTCGGCGGGGGCCGCCTTGACCTCGTTGACCTCCGTGATGTTCAGCTCCAGCTGGCAGCCCTCGCAGCGGCGCCGGAACAGCCGCGCCGCGCCCACCCCGCCCTGCTGGACACGCAGCTTCTCGTACAGCTTGAGCAGGTCGGCCGGTACGGAGGCGGCGACGACCTCGCGCTCCTTCGTCACCGTCGCGGCCTCACGGTCGAACTCCGCGACGGCGGCGTCCCGGCGCGCGGCGGCGTCGTCGGCCTTGGCCTGGACGGCGGAGACACGCTCCGTCAGCTCGGCGACCCGCTCCTGCGCGGACTCGCGGCGCTCCATGACTTCGAGGACGACGTCCTCCAAGTCGCCCTGCCGCTTGGCGAGGGAGACGATCTCGCGCTGGAGGTTCTCCAGGTCCTTGGGCGAGGTGACCGCGCCGGAGTCCAGGCGCTGCTGGTCCCGTACGGCGCGCTGGCGCACCTGGTCGACGTCCTGCTCGGCCTTGGTCTGCTCGCGGGCGGTGTCGCTCTCCTCGGTCGTCGCGGCGACGAGCAGGTCGCGCAGCTGGGCGAGGTCCTTGGCGAGCGACTCGATCTCGGCGTGCTCGGGCAGCGCGGTGCGCTTGTGGGCGAGCTGCGACAGTCGTACGTCGAGGGCCTGGACGTCGAGGAGTCGGATCTGGTCGGCGGGCGCGGCGTTCAGTTGGGGGCTCCTGAGGAGTCGGAGGAGTGATGGGCTGACCAGGGGTCGGTGACCGTCTTCGAGACATGGACCCGCAGGTCCCAGCCATGGCGGTCGGAAATCTCGTCGAGCTGGGCGGCGGCCTGCTCGCACCAGGGCCACTCGGTGGCCCAGTGCGCGGCGTCGACCAGCCCGAGCGCGGTCTGCTGGGTGGCCTCGGAGACCGGGTGGTGGCGCAGGTCGGCGGTGACGAACGCGTCCACACCGGCCGCTCTGACCTGGTCGAAGAGGCCGTCGCCCGAGCCGCCGCTGACGGCGACCGTACGGACGGGCGCGTCCGGGTCGCCCGCGATCCGGATGCCCTGGGCGGTGCCGGGCAGCCGGTGCGCGACGCGTGCGGCGAAGTCGCGGAGGGTCGCGGGGCGGTCCAGCTCGCAGATCCTGCCGAGGCCGCGCCGTCCGGCGGGGTCCGTGGGATCGGGTACGAGGGGCCGTACGACCCGCAGGTCGAGCGCGCCGGCGAGGGCGTCGGAGACACCGGGGTCGGCGGTGTCCGCGTTGGTGTGCGCGACGTGCAGCGCGATGTCGTGCTTGATGAGGGTGTGCACGACGCGCCCCTTGAACGTGGAGGCCGCGACCGTCGTCGTACCGCGCAGATAGAGCGGGTGATGGGTGACGATCAGTTCGGCGCCGAGCCGTACGGCTTCGTCGGCGATCTCCTGGACGGGGTCGACCGCGAACAGGACCCGGGTGACCGTGGCGCCGGGGTCACCGCAGACCGTGCCGACGGCGTCCCACTGCTCGGCCCGCTCGGGCGGCCAGAGGGCGTCGAGCGCGGCGAGGACGTCCGCCAGACGGGGGGCGGAGGGGGCGTCGGCGGGGACGGCTGGGGGGACAGGGGGCACGGTGCAAAGGCTACCTGTCCTCACTCTCGCGCCCACCATGCCTGTGGATAACGCCGGGCGGGATGGGGCGGGGGCCGGGCGGGGCCGGGCGGGGGCCGGGCGGGGCCGGGCGGGGACGTTCCCGCCCGGCGCGCGCGCCGGTCACCCCGACGGCGCCCGCTACTTGACGAGGTAGCCGCGCAGGTCGTCGAGGACCTGGTCCGCCGCCGTCACGCCCAGGCCCAGGTACCAGGTCTCGTCCTTGACGTCCTTCGCCTGCCCCGCCTCGACCGCCTTCAGGTTCTTCCAGAGCGGGTTGGAGCGCGCCGTGTCCCGCTGGGTCTTTGCCGGGTCGCCGTACACGCCCGTGAAGATCCAGTCCGCGTCCGCGTCGTCGATCTTCTCCGGGCTGATCTCCACGGCCAGGTCGTTGATCCGCTGGTTCTCGGGCCGCGGCAGACCGACGTCGTCGAGGATCGTGCCGATGAAGGACGCCTTCGCGTACAGCCGCAGCCGGTCCGGCATGTAGCGGACCATCGAGACGGTCGGCTTGTCGGGGCCGATCTCCGTGCCGAGGGCCGCCGCCTTCTTGTCGTACGCGGCGAGTTCGGCCTTCGCCTCCGCGGTACGGTCCAGCGCCTGGGCGTTGAGGAGGTAGTTCTCCTTCCAGGTGAAGCCGGGGCGGATGGAGAAGACCGTCGGGGCGATCTCCGCGAGCGCCTTGTACTTGTCGGCCGCGCGCAGCTGGCTGCCGAGGATGAGGTCGGGCTTGAGTCCGGCGATCGCCTCCAGGTTGAGGTTGTTGATCGTGCCGACGCTCTTGGGGCTGCCCGCGCCCTTCCGCAGGTAGCTGGGGATGCCCTCGTCGCCCTCGGTCGGCGCGTATCCGACCGGTTCCACGCCGAGGGAGACGACGTTGTCGAACTCGCCGACGTCCAGCACGACGACCCGCTCGGGGCGCTTCTTCAGCTCGGTCGTGCCCATGGCGTGGGTGATCGTGCGCGGGAACTGCCCCGGCCGCGCGTCGGTCCCGTAGGCGGCCGTCTTCTCGGCCGCTTCGGCGAAGTCCTTGCCGCCCGTGGCGACGGCGGCCTTCTTGTCGCCTCCGTCCGACGCGGCGGAACCGCTGTCGGAGGGGTCGCCGCCGCCGCAGGCCGCGAGGGAGAGCGCGGCGGCGAGGGCGACGGCGGCGGCTGTGCCACGGCGTCTTATGGACATGTCGGTGCTCCTGGGAGGCGGTACTCGGCGGTTGGTAAGGCGTGCCTTACTTTATCCACCGCCGTCCCGGCCAGCACACCCACCCCCGCGCTATCTGTGGAATCGCGCGATGGCCACCCTTATGTGTGAAGTGCGAGGTCTCGTGTTGTTCGGCAGGAAGTACGAAAACTAGCTTCGTCGCCGGAGGTGACAGACCGATGACGGCCTGTGCTATCGAGACGGCTACTACGGCTACGACGGCTGCTGAGGACGGGAGCGGACCGGACGGGGCGGACAGTGCGGACGGGGCGGACGGAACGGGGCCGAACGGCCCGGACGGTCCGGGTGGCCCGGGAGGAGGGGGCGAGCCGGGCGGTCCTCGCCGGGCGGTACGGCATCCGGAGTTCGCGATCACGGCGGACGGCGCGTACGCGGCGCGGCTGACGCTCGGCGCGCCCCGCCAGGGCGTTCCGGCCGGTCGCGGCGACGCGTGGTTCCCGGAGCGGTGGACCCTCGACGGGCCCGAGCCCTACGCCGTGCCCCTCCCCCTCGACCAGCCCGAGGAGCCCGACACCGACGTGCTGCCGCTGTCGGACGGCAGGGTGCTCATCCGCCGGCTGGTCGCGGACCGGCACGACTTCTCGCTGCTCTACCCCACCGGCCCCGGTACGGGGCAGCTGCCGGTGGGCGCGGTGGGCCGCGCGGACGAGCACGCCGAGCTGACGCTGCTGCCGCCGTCGCCGGACGGCCGCCGCGCGTACGCCCTGTCCGCCGGTCCGCGCGCCACCACGGTCTGGCTGGTGGCGGGCGGCGCGTCCGGCCCCGAGCGGGTCGCCGAGGTGCGCGGCCGCTGCTCGGGCGGCGTCTGGCTGGACCGTACGGGCCGGATGCTGGCCCTCGACCGGGAGACGGACGGCGTGGTGAAGGCCGTCGCCGTCGATCTGGGACGGGGCGGCGAGGTGACCCCGCTGCTCCAGATCACCGAGGAGAGCAACGACCGGCTGCTGCTGGCGGACGCCGACAGCGGACTGCTGCTGATCCGCTCGGACGCGCCGGGCCACGACCGGCTGGGGTGGGGCGTCCTGGGTAGTTTGCGGCCGGTGCGGTTCCCGGAGTGCCTGCGGCTGGCGGACTGCGCGGTGACGCCGTTCGCCGTACAGCCGGGGCAGGTGCTGATGCCGGAGAGCTGCGCGGTGGCGCTGCGGATCGACGGGGCGGCGGGCAGCCGGCTCGGGGTGTGGCGTCCCGCGGGCCGGCGGCTGCATCAACGCCGGGCGCCCGAGGGGTGGCTGGCCGGATCCGGTGTGTGGACCAAGGACGCCGTGCTCCAACTGCCGTACGCCACAAGGGCGGTGCCGTGCGGGGTGGCGCGCCTCGACGCCCCCGCCGATGTGCTGCTTCCCGTACCGGACGGCCCCCAGGACCCGGATCCCGGACTGATCACGGAACCGGCACAAGCGGAATCGGCGGACGGGGAACCGCCCAACGCTCCCCGGACTCCTGTGATGTGCAGGCCGGTGCCGCTCCAGCAGGCTCCCCTCACCGGCCGTGTGGCACCTGGATAGACTTTCGGCCGGGGCTTCGCGGCCGTACCGACCGGATGTGTCGGTGACGGTGACGCGGACGCGTGACCGTCACGCTCTCGTGGCGGTACGGGGCGGCCGGAGCCCCTGCGCCACCACAAGAAGCGATCACGACGGGGTGACTTCCCACATGTCTGAAGCCCGAACCGACACGACCCAGGAGCGCCCGCGGGGAGCGGCAACTGCCGACCGGGACGACAGCGGCGGTATCGGAACGCACGGAAAGCACCGGGGAGGTGCGGCGGCGACGGAGGACTCGGCGTCCCCCGTCCACGGCCGTCACCGCCGCCCGGAGCAGAGCGGCTACGCGGCCTGACGATCTGACGCACCGTCCGGCCGGAACACGACCGCGCATATGAGGAGAGGCCGCCACAGCGAGTCTGTGGCGGCCTCTCGCACGGATCGGCGAATTCGCCGAAGGCAGAACGCTGTTCCCTTCCCGTCCGGCGCGACGCTCCTACTCTGGGGAGGTGAGCAGCCACGCGACCGACCAAGCCCGCGTCATTCCCCTGCGCCCGGTGGCGGCGGCTGCCGCGCCGTCCCCGGACGCCGCCGCCTCGCCGCCCTCGGGCGCCGGGGAACCGCGCGAGCCGCTGTGGCGGCACCTCGTGGGCGATGTCCTGCGGCGCGAGCGCCTCGCCCAGGAGCGCACGCTCAAGGATGTCGCCGAGGCGGCCAGGATCTCGATGCCGTACCTCTCCGAGCTGGAGCGCGGCCGCAAGGAGGCTTCGTCCGAAGTCCTCGCGGCCGCCGCCCGCGCGCTCGGCCTCGGGCTGGCCGATCTGCTCGCCCTGAGCCACGGCGAACTCACCCGTCCCGGCCGGACGCACACCCGCCGGGCCCCCATCGGTCAGGAGAGGCCGGGCCCGGGACGCGGCGGCTCCGGGTCGTACGAGGCACGTCTCCTCGCCGCCTGACCCGACAACCCCCTACGTTCCCCGGACAGCCGGGGACCGCCTGCTCAGGACCTCGTCGGCCAGCCCGTACGCCACCGCCTCGTGCGCGGTGAAGACCTTGTCGCGGTCCATGTCGGCGCGGAGGGTCGCGAGGTCGTGGTGCGTGTGCCGGGACAGCACGTCCTCGATCTCCGCGCGGATCCTGAGCATCTCCTTCGCCTGGAGGCTGAGGTCCGAGACGGTCCCCTGCCGGCCGCCGCTCGCCGGCTGTCCCAGCAGCACCCGGGCGTGTTCCAGGACGAACCGCCGCCCGGGGTCCCCGCCCGCCAGCAGCACCGCCGCGGTCGAGGCCGCCTGCCCGACGCAGAACGTCGAGATCGGCGCGCCGACGAAGGTCATCGTGTCGTAGATCGCCATGAGTGAGGTGACCGAGCCGCCGGGCGAGTTGATGTAGATCGCGATCTCGCGCTCCGGGCCCGACGACTCCAGATGGAGGAGCTGCGCGATGACCACGTTGGCGACGCCGTCGTCGATCTCGGTGCCGAGGAAGATGACCCGCTCGGCCAGCAGCCGGCTGTAGATGTCGTACGCCCGCTCCCCCTGCGGGGTGCGCTCCACGACGGTCGGGATCGTGTACTGGCTCATCTCAGAGTCCGATCCGTCGCCGCGTACCGGCCGGGCGGACATCGTCGAGCGACTCGACCACGCGGTCGACCATCCCGTACTCCCTCGCCTGCTCGGCCGTGAACCACCGGTCGCGGTCGCCGTCGCGGGAGATCGTCTCCTCGCTCTGGCCGGTGTGCTCCGCGGTGATCCGCTCGATGGCCTTCTTCGTGAATTCGAGGTTCTCGGCCTGGATGGCGATATCGGCGGTGGTCCCGCCGATGCCGGCCGACGGCTGGTGCATCATGATCCGCGCGTTCGGCAGCGCGTAGCGCTTGCCCCGCTCGCCGACGCTGAGCAGGAACTGCCCCATGCTCGCGGCGAACCCCATGGCGAGTGTCGAGACGTCGTTGGGGATCAGCCGCATCGTGTCGTAGATCGCCAGCCCCGCCGTCACGGAGCCGCCCGGACTGTTGATGCAGAGGCTGATGTCGGTACGCGGGTCCTCCGCCGACAGCAGGAGCAGCTGGGCGCAGACCCGGTTCGCGGAGACCTCGTCCACCTGGGTGCCGAGGAAGACGATCCGCTGCATGAGCAGCTGAGCCGCCAGCTGGTCGTCGAACCGGGTCGGAGGTGTGTCGTCGGCGGTGGCCCGCGGGTCGGGGGCGGGGGTCCCACCGGTGAGGAGTGCGGTCATCGGTCCTCCGGGAGTCGTCGGGTGGCGCGGCCGGGCGTGGTGGCCGCGGTCATCCCACTCTCGGTCCGGCCGGGTGTCCGCCCAAGGGTTCTCGGCCCGTGGCAGATTCGCCGACGGCAGATGCCGGGGGGCGCGCGTCCCACTTCTGATGGGGCGTCAGGAAAACGCGGGAACGGACCGGCGGCCTCTTCCGGTGCCGTTCGCATCGCGTTCCGCGTCGCGTTCGCCGGAATATCACGGCCGGGTAGAAGGTTTCATCCTGCATCCACTTGCCGTAGACGCACCCTCGGCTGCCCTCACTTCCTGCCCGGAGGACGCACGTATGCCACAAACGACGACCGATCAGTACGCCGGGGAGCTCCCGGATCCGTCGACCCGCGGAGCCGGCGGGATCGTTCCCGTCCTCGCCTTCGCGGGCATCACCGTCGCGGTGATGCAGACCCTGCTCGTTCCCGTCATCAAGGACCTGCCCGTCCTGCTCGACACGGCACCCGCCGACGCCACCTGGGTCATGACCGCGACCCTGCTCGCCGGCGCCGTCTCCACGCCGATCATGGGACGGCTCGGCGATCTCTTCGGCAAGCGGCGGATGCTGCTCGCCAGCCTCGCCGTGATGGTGGTCGGCTCGCTGATCTGCGGATTCACCGACGACCTGGTCATCATGATCGTCGGCAGGGCGCTCCAGGGCTTCGCGATGGGCGCGATACCCCTCGGCATCGGCATCATGCGCGACGAGCTGCCGCGCGAGAAGCTCGGCTCGGCGATGGCGCTGATGAGCTCGTCCATCGGCGTCGGCGGCGGGCTCGCGCTGCCCGCCGCGGCCCTGATCGCCCAGAACGCCGACTGGCACGCGCTGTTCTTCGGCGCGGCCGGGCTCGGCGTGCTGTCGATACTGCTGACCGCCCGGTACGTACCGGAGTCCTCGGTACGGGCCGAGGGCACCTTCGACTGGCTCGGCGCGCTCGGACTGTCCGCCGGACTGGTCTCCCTCCTGCTGCCGATCACCAAGGGCGGCGACTGGGGCTGGGGTTCGCCGACCACGCTCGGGCTGTTCGGTCTGGCGGTGGCCATTCTGCTGCTGTGGGGCGTGATGGAGCTGCGGAGCGCCGCCCCGCTGGTCGATCTGCGCACCACCGCCCGGCGTGAGGTGCTGCTCACCAACCTCGCCTCGATCATGGTCGGTGTCGCCTTCTACGCGATCTCGCTCGTCCTCCCCCAGCTGCTCCAGCTGCCCGCCGCCACCGGCTACGGTCTGGGCCAGTCGATGGTGGTGGCGGGTCTGTGCGTGGCGCCGCTCGGTCTGACGATGATGTTCACGGCGCCGGTCTACGCCCGGATCTCCGCCCGGCGCGGCCCCAAGGTCACGCTGCTGCTCGGCATGCTGATCATCGGGATCGGGTACGGCGCGGGTCTCGGCCTGATGAACGCGGCCTGGCAGACCATCGTCATCTCGGTCGTCGTGGGCGCCGGTATCGGCCTCGCGTACTCCTCGCTCCCCGCCCTGATCATCGGCGCCGTCGACCCGTCGGAGACCGGCGCGGCCAACGGTCTGAACACCCTGATGCGTTCCATCGGCACCTCGGTGTCGAGCGCGGTGATCGGCATGGTGCTGGCGCACACCTCGATCCGGACGGGCGGCGTCAGCGTCCCCAGCATGGACGGATTCCGTATCTCGTTCCTCATCGCGACGGGCGCGGTGATCGTCGGGCTGGTGCTGGCCGCGTTCCTGCCGTCGCAGCGGTCGGCGCGGCGGCGTACGTCCCCGGCGGGCGACGCCGAGCAGGTGCGCCGGCCGACGCTGGTCGCCGGGTCGGGCGGGTTCCGCGGACAGGTGGTGGACACGGACGGTACGCCGGTCGCGCGGGCGAACGTCACGCTGATCGACCCCCGGGGCCGGCAGGCGGGCCGCACCACCGCCGACGAGGACGGCCGCTACGCGCTGCTGCCGCCGTCGGGCGGATCGTACGTACTGGCGGGCACGGCCACGGGGTACGCGCCGCACGCGCTCCCCGCCGAGTATCCCGGCGGCGGCGTGCCGGTCGATGTCGATCTGGTCCTCGTACAGGGCGCGCGGGAGCGCCGTACCACCGTCGCCTCCTGACCCGCCCTCTCACCCCCGGCGGCCGGCGGGCCGGGGCTGTACGGCAGCATGGGCGATCACGCTTCGTACCACGGTCCGTACCGCCCCACCACGGTCCGTGCCGTCCACCGCACCAGCACGAGGAGAGCCGATGCCCCCGGCACCCGCGCCGAAGATCCTCGCCGCCTTCGAGGCCGCCAAGGGGTTCATGCCCGTCCATGAAGGGCTCGCGCTGTACGCGGCGGCGGCCGAGGCGGGCGCGCTCGGGCTGCCGCTGCTGGAGATCGGCACGTACTGCGGGCGCTCCACCCTCCTGCTGGCCGCCGCAGCACGGGAGGCCGGTACGGTCGCCGTCACCGTCGACCACCATCGCGGCAGCGAGGAGCAGCAGGTCGGCTGGGAGTACCACGACCCGTCCCTGGTCGATCCGGACAGCGGCCTGATGGACACGCTCCCGGCCTTCCGCCGCACGCTCCGCGCGGCGGACCTGGAGGACTCGGTGATCGCGGTCGTCGGCCGTTCGCCGCGGGTCGCGGAGGTCTGGGGCGGCGCGCTCGGGCTCGTCTTCATCGACGGCGGCCATACCGACGAGCACGCCAACGGGGACTACGAGGGCTGGGCCCCGCGTCTCGCCGAGGGCGGGCTGCTCGTCATCCACGATGTGTTCCCCGACCCGGCGGCCGGCGGGCAGGCCCCGTACCGCGTCTATCTGCGGGCGCTGGCCTCGGGCGCCTTCACCGAGGTGTCGGTGACCGATTCGCTGCGCGTCCTGCGGCGTACGGCACCGGGGATCTGACCGCCGCCGAAGTACGGCCGCGCGGCCGGGGGGACCGCTGCCCGGACGAGTCGGTCCGACGTCCCGTGTCTTCCGCCGCGTCCCGATCGCCGGACCGTCTACCATCGCGACGGTGTCGTACGACGAGAGCCAGCAGCCCACCCGCCGCCGTTCCGGCCGGAGCAATCTCACCGTCGCGATCGCCGCTGTCGTGCTGACCGCCGTGGCGGTATGGCTCGTCCGGCAGGGGATGAGCGGCCCGGACGGCGGTCCGTCCGCCGCGTCGGCGGCCGGAGTCGCGTCCTCCGCCCCGCCGGCCACCACGCCCGCCCCTTCGCCCTCCGGCGGCACGCGGGACGACGACGTTCCCGGCGGCACCGCCCCGGCCGAACCCTCCGCTCCGGCCGGACCGCTCGCGGGCAAGGTCGTGGTCATCGACCCCGGCCATAATCCACGCAATCGCGACCACACCGCCGAGATCAATCAGCCGGTGGATATCGGAACAACCACCAAGGAATGTGACACCACCGGCACCTCCACCAGCGCCGGTTACCCCGAAGCCGAGTTCACCCTCGATGTCTCCCACCGGCTGCGCGATCTGCTCAGGAAAGAGGGCGCGACGGTCGTCTTCACCCACGACGACGAGCGCCCTTACGGGCCGTGCGTCGATGAGCGCGCCCGAATCGGGAACAAGGCGGAGGCCGATGCCGCGATCTCCGTCCACGCGGACGGATCGGCTCCCGGAAATCGCGGATTCCATGTCATCCTCCCCGCCCGGGTCAAGGGCGGAGGCGCGGACACCACGGCCATCGTCGGCCCCTCGCGCCGGCTCGGCGAACACATCGTGGGCAATTTCGTGCGCGAGACCGGCAGCGCCCCCGCCAACTATCTCGGCGAGGGCACGGGTCTCGACGTACGCGCGGACCTCGGCGGACTGAATCTGTCGACCGTGCCCAAGGTTTTTATCGAATGCGGCAATATGCGCGATTCGTCGGATGCCCGGCTGCTCACCGATCCGGAATGGCGGCAGAAGGCGGCGCGGGGTCTGGCGGACGGGATCCGCGGATTCCTGAAGAAGTGAGAAGAGGGTGAGAAGGGGATGAGAAGGGGAGCCGTGAACCGGGTGGGGAACGGGAGACGGAAGTGGTGAACTCGGGCCACGTACCCGCGTAACGGGCGTATACCGGCCCCGATACCCGGCAGACGCCCGGAACGGCGAGACGATACATTCATCCCTACGACAGGGAGCCGCCCCCGAGCTTCGCACCGTGTACCGCCAGACCGGCGGCAGCGACGACCGCCCCGACTTAGACGACTGACGAAGGACTTCTCACGTGAACATCCGCTCCCTCACTCGAGGCGACGGCGTGGTGATCGGAGCAGCGGTGTTGCTGTTCGTCGCCTCGTTCATCAATACGAGCACCATCGGCAATTACAGCTCCAACGCCTGGGACCTCCTGGGCTTCGTGATGAGCGTCCACGTGGCCGGGGTCGTCGCCGCCGCACTGATCGTCACCTCCCGCTCGCTGCCCCAGCCGAAGAAGATCGCGGGGCTGGAACTGGGCCAGTTCGGCACCGCCCTGTCGGTCTTCTCGTTGTGGACGACTCTCTGGTACCTGCTCGACGCCGGCAGCGCCGGGGCCGCTCTGATCCTCACCTTCCTCGGCGCCGCGATCCTCGCGGGCGGCGCGATCGCCACGCCGCTCGTCCCGGCCCTGAAGGTCGCCCTCGTCGGCGCCCCGAAGCCGCAGACCCCGCAGCCGTACGGCGGCCAGCCGGGCATCCCCGGCCAGGGCTACGGCTACCCGGCCGGCCAGCAGCCGTACGGTGCGCAGGGCCAGCCGCAGCCGTACGGCTCGCAGGCGGGCCAGCCCGCCCCGGCCCAGCAGGGCGGCCCGGCGACGGGCGGCGCCCCCGCCGGTGACTTCTCCCCGTTCTGGTTCGCGGTGCCGGTGGCCCGCCCGCTGTTCGGGGAGGACGGTTCGCCGTCCCCGATCGCCGAGCTGGCCCCCGGCACCTGGTACCTCGCGGTCGAGCAGCGCGGTCCCGGTCTGGTGGCCCAGACGCAGGACGGCCGCCGCGGAGTCCTCCAGGACACCTCCGGCATACAGCGCGGCTGATCACGCGCCATCGCGTCACAGCGGTACGACGACGGCCCCCCGCCGGAAAGCGCTG